>DASTWS010000033.1:0-74227 GCA_035776755.1 Verrucomicrobiia bacterium | reverse complement strand
CCGGCCTGCGCCTGGGCGCGGACGGAGTTCAATTGCTTTTGCAAATCAACCGATAATTTTTTTGCCGTTGCCGATTTTTTCAATGCCGCCTCGTAACCGGCAATCGCCGAATCAATTTCGGAAATTGCATTCGCCTGCACGGTCAGAAAATGCGCGGCCGCTTTGGCGCGATTGGCCTTGGCTTCCGCCACGCCACCCTGATTGTGATTGAGGATCGGCAAATCCACGGAAACGCCGAGCGACCATTTGTTGTCCGTTTGGTCCAATTCATAGCCGGGACCGATATGAATGTCGGGATATTGTTTGGCGATTTCCAGTTGCAGCGCCGATTGGCTCGCCGCGTAACCGGATAATGCGCTGCGAACATCGGCGCGGCTTAACACGGCTTCCCGTCGGATTTCCGGCGCCGTCAGGTTGGTGGGGAAATTTTTGAAATCGGCAAAGGAAAGTTTTATTTCATCAAGCGCTTTTAACGGCACACCGATCGCGCCGGCCAATTGAATGCGCGCCTGTTTTATTTGGCCAATGGCGTCCTGCTGCGCCAACTGGGTGTTTTCCAAAATTACGCGCGCCTGCGTCACTTCAAAACTGGAAATGCTGCCGGCGGAAAATTGTCCTTCGAGCAATCGCACCACTTTGCGTTGCGCCGTTTCTTCTGACGCCAGGAACCCCGCATTTTGCCGCGCTGCATAAAGTGTCAGCAACGCGTTCCGGACCCGGCTGCGCGTCTGCCAGGCGGCGGAAACAAAATCCCATTGGGCCGCTTCGGAGAGATGTTTTGCCTGCGCGACGCGCTTGCCGCGCTTGCCCATCGTTTCAATCGGAATATCCCAGGTCACCGTAAAAATCCACGGCGGCGGTGTTGTTAAATCATAAGTGGGCGTGAATCCAACGGTTGGATTGGGCCGCTCGCCGGCGGTGATTTCAGCGGCTTCGGTTGATGCGAATTGTGCGCGCGCTTCGGCCAACGCCGGTTGAAAATAAAAGGCCGCGAGCGTCAGCGATTGCAAATTCCATGAGCCGCTGAAGCCGTTCGTTTTTAAAAGCGCCACGAGATTTGTGTTCGCCAGCGAACGCGCCTGAAAATCGTTCGCTGTCTGTTCCGGGGAAATTGGACGCGGATGATAGGTCGCGCATCCGGCAAGCAGCGCGATGGCGAGAACGGCTGGTAAGAATTTCACAAAATGATGATTCCCGGATTACTTGTCCATGCCATAAACCAAAATCTTGAATGTGCCGGGAACAATTCGGCCGCGGCGTTCGCCGGGCGCGGGTGCTTCCATTTTGGCCGTGGCCAGATAAATGTTGTGCGTCTTCGGGTCCAAAGCCATCGTTCGCGCGCCGGGCTCGGTTTGCAGCGTTTGGACGACGGTCAATTGATCGCCATTTTCTTTGGCAATCGTGGTCGTCCCGCTTCGACCGCACGAGGCGAAAGCCAATTGGGTTTCCGGATCAAATGCGTTGGCGTCCACGCCTTCGCCAATGGGCACGCTGGCCAGGATTTTTCCCGTCCGGTCATCCATCATTTCCATGGTTTTGCTTCCGCCGCAGCCGAGGAATAATTTGTGATTTTTCAAATCAATCGCCATGCCAGACGGTTCTTCGCCCGGTGCGATTGGCCAATTGGTCACCACCGTGTGCGATTTACCGTCAATGACGGCCACTTCGCTTTTATTTTCCAAATTGTCGTAAATCCAGTTGGCTTTTGGGTCGGCCTGCCCGAATTCCGGCCGGCCGCCCAGCGGAATGGTGGCGACCACTTTTTGCTTCTTCAGATCAAGGACCGTTGCCGTCTGCGCGCGGCCGCAGAATAAATACACTTCCTTTTTCACCGGATTGTAGGCGTAGCCGTCCGGGCCTTCCGCCGTGTCGAGTTTGGCGAGCATCTTCAGGGTTTTTAAATCAACGATGCCGGCCTTGCTTTCGCGGCCAATGCTCGCGACTCCAAGTCCGAGTTCCGGTGCGACGGCCACACCGTGAACGCCAGGGGTGTCGGTGATTTCGCCGACGATTTTGTCATTGTTCAAATCAATCACCACAACTTTCGTCGCGTGGGAAACGTAAAGCCGGTGCGCTGCCGGATCCACGCTCAAATAATCCCAACCGCCGTCGCCGCCGATGGGAATTTCCTTGAGAAAATGATACGGACCCGCAGCCCAGGAGACGGCGGTGGAACCCAGGCTGAAAACCAAAGCGAACAGGAGAAGCAGATTTGTTTTCATAATATAAAATAGAGTTCAAGGATAGACGCGTTTACTCCAGAAAAATTTCGAAAATGACAAAAAATTCATTTTCGGTTCAGCATCATTTCACATTGGTTTGTTGAACTGATGCCGTTGGCAAAATGCCTTCGAAAAATAATTATGAAAATAAAAGCGATGGTTTGTCTGGGATTAGCCGCCGGCTTGCTGGCGGGTTGCGAATCGAAAAAAGGTGAACATAGCGAACGACATTATCACAAAGAGGCCAAACTTATGGCTGAAGCCAAAGTCAGCAAGGATGATGCGGAAAAAACCGCGCTGACAAAAGTTCCCAACGGCTCGCTCAAAGACAGTGAAATCGAAAAAGAACCCGGCCGGCTGATTTGGTCATTCGAATTTACGACGCCGGATTCGACGAACATCACCGAGGTGAACGTGGACGGGATGACCGGCGAGGTCGTCAATGTTGAATCCGAAAAGCCCGAAAACGATCACGATTGAAGCCTTGTCCGCTTTCGTCGCCGCCGGCAAATTTCATTTGATGGCGGCTTTTCCTGTTTTAATCTCCCCGTATGCGCGTGCTCGTTGTCGAAGACGAAAAAAAGACGGCCTCGTTTATTCGCAAGGCACTCCAGGCCGACGGCTTTGCCGTTGATGTCTGCCATCGCGGCAACGACGCGCTGGCGGCCGCCGCCGCCGTGCCGTTCGACGGCATTGTGCTCGACATCATGCTGCCGGAACGCGATGGCTTGAGCGTGCTGCGACAATTGCGCGAACGGCAAAATGGCACGCCGGTGCTGTTGCTGTCGGCGCGCGGCGCCGTGAACGAACGCGTGGAAGGCTTGAACGCCGGAGCGGATGATTATCTACCCAAGCCATTCGTCATCGCGGAATTGGTCGCCCGGGTTCGCGCCTTGAGCCGGCGGGGGAACGAAAACCGGTCCACGATGTTGCGCGTCGCGGATCTGACGCTGGATACGATTTCGCATCGCGCGCAACGCGGCGAAAAATTTTTCGACCTCACGGCCCGGGAATTTCGCCTGTTGGAATTTCTGATGCGCTCGGCCGGACGCATCTGTGGACGCATGAGCATCATCGAAAAGGTTTGGGACTATGATTTCGATCCGGGCACCAATCTCGTGGATGTTTACGTCAAGCGGTTGCGCGAAAAAATTGACGAAGGCTTTGAACTCAAATTGCTGCACACCGTCCGCGGCGTCGGCTACGTTTTGAAAGAATGAAAATCCGCACGCGCCTGACAATCTGGTATGCGGCAATTTTGATCGTCTCGCTGGTCATCATCGGCGCGGGCACCTATCAGGAACTGGCCGAACAAATGCGCCACGATCATCGCAGCCATTTGTGGGAACATGCGCTGGATGAAGCCAGCGAAATGGTCCTGGATGTCGGTCTGCCGGCGATTTTGCTTGGCCTGCTCGGCGGCTGGTGGATCACACGGCGCGCGCTGGCGCCGGTCACAAAATTGACCGAGGCGGTGGAAAAAATTCATGAGCGGAACTTGCAAGACCAGATTCCCCGCACGCATAACGGCGACGAATTGGATCGGCTTACCGACGTGTTCAACGCCATGACTGCCCGGCTGGACGGTTCATTCCAGCGCGTCCGTGAATTCACGCTGCACGCCTCCCACGAGCTGAAAACCCCGCTCACCGTTTTGCGCGGCGAATTGGAAACTGCATTGCACGAGGAAAATTTAACCGCGAATCAAAAAGAGCGGTTGTTGAGCGAGATCGATGAGATTGAGCGCCTGGCCAAAATTGTGGACGGCCTGACGTTGCTCACCCGCGCCGATGCCGGGCAAATCAAACTGAATTTTGAGCCGGTGCGGATGGACGAATTGGTCCGTGAAAGTTTTGCCGATGCAAAGATCCTGGCTCAACCGCAAAATATTCGGGTCCATTTAACCGCATGTGAGGAAACGACCATTTCGGGCGACCGGCATCGTCTTCGACAATTCCTGCTGAACCTGACGGACAATGCCATCAAATACAATCAGCCCGGCGGAACCGTGAACGTTTCATTGCGCGGCAACGGTCAAATCGCAGAGTTGAAAATTGAAAATACCGGCGTTGGCGTCGCGCCCGAATTTCAAGCGCGCGTCTTTGAGCGGTTTTTCCGCGGTGACACAAGCCACAACAAATCCATCGACGGCTGCGGTCTGGGTTTAAGTATCGCGCAGTGGATCGTCATGGCTCACGGCGGAGAAATCCGGTTTTCATCCATTCCAGGACAACTCACGACAGTGACGGTCGGATTGCCGCAAAAGAAAGCCGCGTGATTTCGGAATTTGCCGATCAGGCGGATAAAATTTCCAGTGAGCGTCGCAGTTCCGCATCCGTGTTGTAAAAATGCGGCGCCACACGGATGTAATTCTGCCCTTTACGATCAACACGCAGCGAGGTGGTGATGCCGGCATCGGTCAATTTCTTGTGGATCGGCGCCAAATCTTTTTCTTTGGAAAAAAAAGAAATCATTCCGCCGGCGTTTTCCGGTTTGGCATCCGCATTCAAAACGGTGTAACCACGCTGCTGTAATTCCGGAATGAACCACGCGCGTTTGCGCAACAATTCGGCCGCGATATTTTCGACGCCGATTTCCAGGATCAATTCCATCGCCGCCACCAGGCCGACCGTGCCGAGCAGATTGGCGGTTCCCGCTTCAAATTTTCGCGCGTCGCGCTTGAATTCAATGCTTTCCTGCGCGACAAAATTTGGATTGCGGACGTTGTGCCATCCGTAAACGCGTGGATTTAATTTTTCCTGCAAATCCCGCCGGACATAAAAAATTCCCGCGGCGCACGGCCCGAGCAGCCATTTGTGCGCGTCTGCGGCCAGAAAATCCACGTGCTCAACGGTTGTTGGGAAGGCGCCAACAGTTTGAATCGCATCAAGACAAAATAAAATGTTGCGTTCGTGCAAAAATTTTCCAATCGCATCGTGTTCGATGCGAAAGCCGCTGATGAAATGACACGACGCGAGCGCGACGAGTTTGGTGTTTTCGTCCACCTGGCCGATGACATCGCGCGCGCGGAGGATTCCCAGATTACGGATGTTGAGCAGGCGCACTTCGACGCCGCGTTCGGCAAGCGCCATCCACGGATAAACGTTCGAGGGATAATCGTCGTGGTAAATGAGGATGTTATCGCCACGGCGAAGGCGCAATCCGGCGGCGACGAAACTCAAGGCCAGCGAGGTCGGCCCGACGAGTGCGATTTCTTCCGGCGTGCATTGGATGATTTGCGCGGCGAGCTTTCGCGCTTCGTCCAATTTTGAAAGCATAAACGCTTCTTGGTCACCGAGCGTGGATTGTGCGGCGCAATCGGCGATGGCGTCAGCGACACGTTTGGGCAACGGGCAAACACCGGCGTGCGCGAGAAAAATTTTATCGCGACAGGCGGGGAATTCGCGCCGGCGCAATTCTTCATTCGACAGGATTTCGGATAGAGTCACGCGAAGAAATTAGCTTTGAAATGGAAAACAGCAACGGAATTAAAATCCGTTGATGACATTTGAAACCTGATGGAAATAACCGGTGTAAAACCCGATGATTTTCATCGCAATCAGCAGAACGGCTGCCAAATAAACGGCCATGCAAACCGCTCGCACGACCAATTTAATTTTGTGCGAGCTGTCTTCCTGAAAATAGACATGCATTCGTTGTAACGTTTCGTCCAGTTTGCCGGTCACTTCGCCCGTTTGATAGAGATTGGCAAAAATAGTTGGAAAATAACGTGACGCATTGACCAGCTCCGCAGGGGTCAAACCGGATTCCAACTGTGGTTTCCAGGTTGTGACGACTCGTTTGAGCGCTGGCGAATTGCTGGCTGCTGCGGCAAATTTCCAGGCTTCGGTAACGCTTACGCCGGCACTGATGAGCGCTTCCAGCGCCATGGACAATCGCGACAACGCCAATGAGCGGCGGGCAGTTCCAAGCACCGGAACAGGATGCAAAATACGTTCCAGAAAGGAGCGCCAGCCTTCGCCGCGTTTGCTTTGGCTCGCGACAATGATAAAAGCGATTACCAAATAAATTGGCAGAAGAATTTTGACCGCAACAACAGCAAAGAGCATCAGGATGCTGGCGTTAAATTGAGATCTGGCCCATGGAAGAACAATATAAAAGACAAGCGCTGCGAAATGAATGAGAAATGCCGGGTAAAGCATTTGTGAGACGATTTGTCGCGCGATGTTGCCGCGCTCGGTGTAATAGTTCGCGAGCGTGCGGAAACACGCGTCGAGACGGCCACTGCGTTCGCCGGCATCAATCAGGGTCAAATCAAAATCCGGTAACCAGTCAGCATCGCGTAAACTTTGCGAAAACGGTTTGCCTTGAGCCAATTCGACGAGCGTTTGTTGCAACGGCTTGCGATATGAAAATCCTGGCGGCCGATGCGAAATCTGTTGCAACGCATTGGTGATTGGAACGCCTGCGGTGACGAGCTGTCCCAATTGATGATAAAAATCTGCTCGGCGAAAAAGTTGGCCGGGCGTGACAATCATGCGCGCAGTCTAAAGCCCGAAATTAAAAGTCCAAAGTCTAAAATGCATTCGCACTCAGACTTTGGACTTTGAAACTGAATTTGCGGATCAAATCGCGCGGTCGAAGCTGGCTTTCAAATCGCGTTTGCTTTTGGCGCCGACCATTTGTTCGGCAATCTGGCCGCCCTTGAACAGCAACAGCGTGGGAATCGCGCGGATGCCGTATTGAGCGGCGAGCGCTTGTTGTTCATCCACGTTTACTTTGCCGATTTTGACCTTGCCGTTGTATTCGTCGGCCAGTTCATCGAGCAATGGCGCAATCATTTTGCACGGCCCGCACCATTCGGCCCAGAAATCCACGAGGACGGGCGTTGGCGATTGCAGGACATCTTGGGAAAAGTTGTCCTGCGTCAAAGAAACAATCAAAGGCGAAGCCATAAAATCAAAAACGGGAATTGAATCAAATTACGATGCCACGGCGTTGTTGAGCATCATCATCATCCAGATCGTTGTGCCAACAGCGGCCAAAGCCATGACCATCGCGGCGATAGCAAGGATTTTGTCCACTGTGCTGACGGTTGGGACGGCAACGACTTGCGCGGGCGCAGCCGGGCGAGGGGCAAGGGGTGCTCCCGGCGCGACGGGTGCGGCCCCGCGTTGTGGCGCGGGCGCGACGGGCGCGGCGGCGGAACGCGGCGCGGCGGTCGGAGCAGCAGCGGGCGCGGGACGCGGCGCAGATCCGGAAGCTCCGGTCGGTCCGCCGGGCGGAAGCGTCGGCAATTTGATGGTCGGCGCGGCCGTCGGCTTGGGCGGCAAATTGATCCGGACGGTTTCTTTCTTCGGCTGAACTTTGCCGGTGGATTTGCGCATCTGCTCGCTCGGAGGCGGCGTGGGCGGCAACGGGTTTTGAGGAGCATCGGCCATAAAATTATTTTCAAAAAGATAAACCGCCGCCAAAGAGTGTCAAACCCATTTCTCAAAACAAAAACCGGACGACGATGATTCTGTCGTCCGGCTTTTAAAAAAAGGAGTTGGATTAGTAGCGCGATTCGCGACGTTCACCGCCGCCACGGAAATCACGGCGTTCGCCGCCGCCACGGAATTCGCGGCGCGGAGGACGTTCTTCGCGGGGACGGGCGACATTCACGGTAATGGCGCGGCCCTGAAAATCTTTGTTATGGAATTGATCGATGGCTTTTTGCGCTTCTTCGGGCGTGGAAAATTCCACGAACGCGAAACCGCGCGATTTGCCGGTGATTTTGTCCATCATCAGGTTGACTGAAGTGACCGCGCCGGCTTGCGCGAAATAGTCTTGTAGGTCGTTTTCTCCCGTTTGATACGAGAGATTGCCAACGAATAATCTTGCCTGACTCATAATATGGACGCTCAAAAAAACAAGTGGGAGGACTGCACCGGCAGGATCGCTGAATGTCGTTTTGGAAAGGTTACGGACATCTGTCTTTTGACACCATCACGTTTGTTCTTTGAACTAACGCCGCAAGTATTAGCACAACTGCAACTAATGTCAATTAAAGAATTGCCCTGAAAAATACGGCTTTTTCACGTCATCTAAAGTCTGCTTTTCAGAAAAATGCCCTTTTTTACCGCAATTGTTCCAGTTATGGCGCTAATCGCTCCAGTTTCCACGAACCATCGATCTGAAAAGTAAATTGAAACCGGTCGTGCAGACGGTTCGGACGGCCCTGCCAGAATTCCATCCGTTGCGGTTTCAGGACAAATCCGCCCCAGTTTGGCGGCAATGGTATTTCCGCCGGGAATTTCCGTTCGATTTCATGCCAGCGCGCTTCCAGCGCCGCGCGATCGGCGACCGCGGCGCTTTGGTTGGATGCCCACGCGGAAAGCTGGCTGCCGCGGGGACGCGATTTGAAATAACTTTCCGATTCGGCGCGCGAAATTTTTTCGACCGTTCCGGCCACGCAAACCTGTCGTTCCAGTTCCGGCCAATAAAATGTCAGCGATGCGTTCGGATTTTCCGAAAGCTCGCGGCCTTTGCGACTGTCGTAATTGGTGAAAAAAACAAATCCGCGCGAATCAACGCCTTTGAGCAAGACCGTGCGCGAGGAGGGAATTCCATTTTTATCCACCGTGGCCAGAACCATTGCATTCACGTCCGCCGGTGCGTGACCGAGAATGGCGTGCCACAATTTGAACAGCGAGATTCCAATCCGCCGAAAATAGGATGGCGACGTTTGCGCGGCGGCTTCGGCGAACCATCGTTCAAATAGCGCGAGCGGATTTGCATCCAATGCCGCGCGCTGCAAATCGCCGTGGGCGTAATCGCGTCTGATGTCCGCAATTTTCATTTTACATGGCGCGAAACGCGGTCAAACCGAGGGCGATGATGAACAGCGCGAAAGCGAGCCGAAATGCGCTGGAAATTTTCACGCGGGTTTCGTTGGCGGTCGCCCAATTGATGGCGTCGCGCAATTTCCACGGCGCAATGGTAAAAATGATTCCGGCCACGACAAAAAGGTAAGCCCAAAATTGGATGACCAAAACCCAATGGGTTTCGCCGAGATGCGGCCGGCCGGTATCGACCATCAATTTAGCCAGCAACAGCAGGATGACCGCCAGGCCGCGCACGGCCAGAAAATCCTGCACAAAGATGCATGAGAGAATGCCGATGGCCGCGAATGCCATGAGCATGTATGGCTTGAAGGTGGAGAAATCGGCGATGGGTTCGACCTGCACGTTCCGCACGAACCACGCGGTGCCGAGCAGCATCAGGAAAATTCCCGACGGCAGATGGCGCGGGAATTTCTGCGCGAGCGCGGTGAATTTTTTTGGATTGGCGATGCCGTAAACCTGCGGCACCGCCACGACGGCGCCGAGCGCAACGGCCAAAAGCGACAATTTCATTTTGGCAAATTAACAACATTGACAGCCGTGGGCACGAAAAATTCAATTGGCTTTTCCATTGTGCCAGGGATTTTGAATGAATTGGTCACGGAACATGGCGTCGGAAAAATTCCCGAAGCGACGGTCGGTTACAAAATCAGCTGCGCCGCCGTCAAAGGTTCGGCATCCATTGCCAAGCAATGATCAGAAAGTCAAATATCGCAGCACCTGCACTTCTTTTTTGAAGATCAGCACAATCGTATTCGCGTCGAATTGCACATCTATCGGCGCGCTTTCCTGTTCTTCCGTCCACATCGTTTTGCCGTTTTTGGGGTTGATGCGCGCGATGCGCAGATAGGACGGCAGATGAATTCCCGTATCCACGCCGCCTCCATCGTCGCTGCGGTCGTAAGCGGAATAGGTATAAATATATTTGCCGGACAAATAGGAAACGAAACCGCCGGGATTGCAGCCCCAAATGATTTTTCCCGTCGCCGGATCAATTTTTAATAAAATCGCATCGGTCTTTTTCGTCACATCAATCTGCTTGGCGTATTTGATGTCATCCGGACTCGCGCTCGTCGTGTTGACGTAAACTTTTCCTTCATCGTCAAAAAGCAATCCGACAATGCCCACCGACGGCAAACGCCAGCGCGCGTTGCCCGAGTTCAAATCGAAAGCAGTCAAAACGGCTTTGTCAAAAACGTAGAGCGTATCGCCGTGCTCGGCGCACGGGCCTTCGCCGTATGACGTTTTCGATCTGAAAAATTCATTGTCGTCGCCGCTGTTCGGAATCTCATAGGTCAATTCCGTTTTCCAAAGCAATTTATTGGATTTGTCGAAAACCATCACCGTTTTGCCCGCGGTCAAAACATTCACGGTTTTGAGCGGATGCAAATGCGGTTCGCCGGTGACTTCGCCCGTCCAATCCAAATCAGCCGCGTCCGGCCGCCGGATCGTGACCCGATACGTGCTTTGGTCTTCCACGACTTTATCGCCGCCACCGGTGCGTTGGATGTCATTGAGCTGTTCGTTGACGGCCTGCATTTCGTTGGCCATGTTCACATTGCCGTTGAGCGTGGATGTTTTTGGCGGTGCTTTCATCGCTTCGCGTTCGATCAAATTCCTTTTGACCATGCGCGTGGCAAATTGAACGTAACCGTTCGGGCTGGGAATCAATTGAAACGTTTCGAGCGAACGTTGTTTTTGTGCCGGCGCGGGAACTTTGCTGTTCGACGCGTCTTCGGAACGCAATTCCTGATTGATGGCCTGGTTATGCTGCGCGTTGGCAATGAGCGCGGGCAACGCGGCCCGCGCGGCCGGCGTGAGATTTTGCGCTTCGGCGGCGACCTTTTGCGGATCCATCGGCTGCGGCGTGCCATTGGGTGAAATAGGCAATCCGCCGCCGGACGTTTTTGCGCCGGGCGACGAATTGTTTTGCGCGATATTGACGCCGCCCAATTCATGAAATTCTTCCGTGTGCGTTTCGCCGGTGGCGATGTTGATATGCGTGACAAATTGCGCGCCAACGTCGGTGTGTTTGAACACAAGAAATTCATCCGGATGTTCGATGAATTCGCCAAACGAATCGGTCAGCGGAATTTCCTGCAACGGTTTTCCGGAATTGAAATCGTAGTGGATCAATTTGCCGGATTCAGCGAGCCAGATATTTTTGCCTGAACCGTGCAATGAAAATCCGCTCTCCAACATGCGCCGCACATCGGTCGCCTGCGCAGGCGGTTCAGATTCGCCGTATTTGCGATATTCATCTTCACGCGCCTTTTCCTCACGATTGACTTCATCGTCCACCATTTGTTTGGTGACCAATTCATCCGACCAAATTTCTTTTTTGGCCTTCATGTCATAACGTGCCAGCGTTCCGCCGTGAAGAAAAACAATTTGATTGTCGCCTGCCAATAACGCCGCGCCGGAATAGGAACGCTGATCGAATTTGACCGAGAAATACGGATGTGGAACCGACCCAAACCACGCATACCAGAACCAGACGCCGACGAAGGCCAAAATCGCCGCGCCAATCGCGCCGGAAATCAAACCGACTTTGCGCCAGAATTTTTTTTCCACGGCGAACATTTGCCCTTCATAGACCGGCGCATTCAATTTTTGGGCTTCGGCTTTGCTTTTGCAAAAAACGGAGCAAAAGTAGCCGAACATTTTCATACATTCCGGGCAAATCGGTTTCTTGCACATAAAACATTCCGCCGTTGCCATTTGGCGCGGATGTTTGGGACAAGGCGTGCCTGCGGGTTGTTCCGTTTCGGTGGCCGCCGCTGTCGGCGCTTGTGAACGGCCGATTTTCAAACGCGATTCCATCGGCACAGGTGGAACCAGATTTTGCGGCGCGGCGGGCGCCGCGGCCTGCGAAATTCCGATTTTCGGTTTGGCCGGCGGAATGGAAATATTTTCCGTTCGCGGCGGTTGAGGTTGAGCTGCAGGAGCTGTGGCTTGCGCCTGCTGGCTGCGCAGCATTTCATTGAGATAACCCGAATAATCACGTCCGCAAGCAGGGCAGATGAATTGCACCGCTTGCGCGCCCGGCTGGATGTCGAGGACGTATTTGGCGCCGCATGCGCATTGGATTTTCATGCCGTCAGGGTTTCGGGTTCAATAAAACAATATTCGTGGAAAATGCCAGAGAAAATTCCGCGATGGGTTTGGTCGCCTGCACGCTGCCATCGCAAAACAAAATGTTGCCGCCGTATTTATGGTGATTATTTCCCGGCGATTTTCCATTCAAAGAAAAAACCTGGTCGCCGGCATTTTTGGGCAACGTGTTGATTTGCCGGTCGGACATCAGCAGATTCGTGGGCGAATCGGCGCGCTGGCCCATATAATAGGCGTAGCTGATCTTACGTCCGTCAATCCGTGCATTGAGCGGCAATTTGGAATCGCGTCCGCCCGGGCAGATGAAAATGGAATTGTCCACCGTGTATTTGGGCATCAGCACGTCGAGAACTTCGTCGGAAGTCTGCGCATTTGTATTCACCGGAAAATTGCCGCGGAAATCGTTCGCATAAATCTGCAGCGCGAGAAAAACCTTCTGCAAATTATCGGCGCAAAGCTGTTTTTGCGTGCGTTGATGGCTTTTGGAACCGAATCCATAGAGCATGACGGACATCACCACGATCAACGCCAGCGTGATCATCAATTCGATCAACGTGAACGCGCGCCTGGCGTTTCGTGAGGTGTTCATGCGACTGTTTTAACCTAATGCCACCCACCGGCAAGGCAAATCAGCGCCTGCATTTTTCGCTCGCAAAAAAAATTCGCGCCGGTGAAACTTTTCCGAATGCAGGAACAAATCATCATTCTCGATTTCGGCTCGCAATACACGCAAGTCATCGCCCGGCGCGTCCGCGAATGCAATGTCTATTCGCAAATCCTGAGCTACGACACGCCCGCGAAAGAAATCGAAAAATTGAAACCGAGCGGACTCATTTTATCCGGCGGCCCCTCGAGCGTCTATGCCAAGGACGCGCCGATGCCGGACAAAAATATTTTCAAGCTCGGCATTCCGGTTCTGGGAATCTGCTACGGCGTCCAATTGCTCGCGCATTTTCTCGGCGGCAAAGTCGAGAAAGGTTTGAAGCGCGAATATGGCAAAGGCACGTTGCGCGTGGTTGACAGCTATTGTCCGCTGTTCGCCAATTTGCCGGAAAGTTTGCAGGTCTGGAATTCGCACGGCGATAAACTCACCAAATTGCCGAAAGATTTTAAATCCGTGGCCGTCACCGAAAATTCAGAATATGCGGCGATTGAAAACCGCCCGCGCAAATTTTTCGGCCTGCAATTCCATCCTGAAGTCGCGCACACGCCGCGCGGCCGGGAAATCGTGGCCAATTTCGTCCACAACATTTGCGGCTGCGGGAAAAACTGGACCATGCGCGGCTACATCGAGCAGGCCGTGGACGAAATCCGCGCGCAAGTTGGAAATGAAAAAGTCATTCTTGGTTTGAGCGGCGGCGTGGATTCCAGCGTGGCCGCTGCGTTGCTGCACAAAGCCATTGGCGATCAACTCACGTGCATTTTCGTCAACAACGGTTTGCTCCGCGCGCGCGAAGCGCAAGTCGTCCAAGACGTTTTCGGAAAACATTTCAAAATCAAATTGAAATACGTGGACGCTTCCAAACGGTTTTTATCGAAATTGCGCGGCGTCACCGACCCGGAACGGAAACGAAAAATTATCGGGAAAGAATTTATCGAAGTTTTTAACGACGCTGTTTCCGAATTGAAACGCCATCGGCGATCGGCAATCGGCAATCGGCAATTTAAATTTTTAGCCCAGGGCACGCTTTATCCCGACGTGATTGAATCGGTTCCAATTGCCGGCAATCCTGCCGCGCTCATCAAATCGCATCACAACGTCGGCGGCCTGCCGAAGAAGATGAAATTTGCGCTCGTTGAACCATTGAAATGTTTATTCAAAGACGAAGTGCGCGAACTCGGATTGGAACTCGGCTTGCCGCGCGAAATTGTTTTGCGCCAGCCGTTTCCCGGTCCAGGACTGGCCGTGCGGATTCTTGGCGAAGTATCACCACAGCGTTGTGAGATTTTGCGGAACGCGGACGCGATTGTCGTCGAGGAAATGAAATCCAGCGGTCTGTATTACAAAATCTGGCAGAGCTTTGCCGTTTTGCTGCCCGTGCGCAGCGTCGGCGTGATGGGCGATGAGCGGACTTACGATTACACGATCGCGATCCGCGCCGTGGAATCGCAGGACGGCATGACGGCCGATTGGGTGAAATTGCCCTACGACCTGCTCGAAAAACTTGCGAGCCGCATCATCAACGAAGTCAAAGGCGTGAACCGCTGCGTCTTCGACATCACGAGCAAACCGCCGGGAACGATTGAGTGGGAATAATTTTTTGCTGGTTCAATTTTCGAATCGGAGTTAGTGTCGGCGCAACAGACATTTGCTTATGGAAATCATTTTTGATTGTCCGCATTGTGGCCAGGAATTGTCCGTGGACAGTTCCGGCGTTGGGCAGGAAATTGACTGTCCGACCTGCCACGAAACCATCGAAATCCCCGCTGAATCCAAAAAATCCGCGTCCGGGTCTGAAGCACATGCGCCGATTCTTGCGCCCAGCGCCATTCACGCGTCTGCGGCGGCCAAGATTGAAAGGCATCTCAAAGTGCCGGTGCGCGACAAGCCCAGCGAAATCCTCATCGCCAAACCAAATCCCGCGCTCGGCGTAAAAAAATCCGTGGACGGCAAAAAGCAGCTCCGCACCCACACGATCCGCCGGGCGGCATGCATTGAATCGGGCCATGACAAATTTGATGAAGTGGTCACAAGTTTCCTGAACGATGTGGGCGAGGAAAACATCAAGGACATTTACACCATCAGCTACAATTACTTCGACGTCGTGACGCAGAAAATCCTGGTGGATTACGGCGTGCTGGTGCTTTATCGCGGTTAGCTCATTTGATTGACTTGCCGTTTTGCGGTCGCTACCGTTCGCGCATGAATCGCAGGCTGATTTTGCCGGTTTTGATTTTCGTGTTCGCGGCGTTGTTGCCGTTCCGTTCGCCTGCGCCATTGATTCATGTGCCCGGCGAAGGCTGGTATTACGAACCGGCGGGCGGAAATTTGAAATGGGTTCGCCAGCGGGCCAGCGATCAATTGCAGGTCGCGCAGGATGCCTTCAAACAAAAGGATTACGCCACGGCATCGCACGCAGCGCATCGGATTTTGCGCGTCTGGCCGCAATCGGATTACGCGCCGGCGGCGCAATTTCTTCTCGCCGAATGTCTCGAAGCCGAAGGCCGCGATGAAATGGCTTTCAATTCTTATCAGGCGCTGATCCAGAAATATCCGACGAGCAAGGAATACAACACCGCGCTGCGCAAACAATATGAGATTTCCAATCGTTTTCTCGCCGGCGAATGGACGCGGATCGGATTTGGCTACATTCCGTTCCCGATGTCACTGGATGACACGGCCAACATGTTCGCCAAGATCGTGAACAACGGGCCTTACAGCGATGTCGCGCCTCACGCGCAATTGCACGTAGGCGCCACGCGCGACAAACAAAAAAATTACGAGGAAGCGGTGAAAGCTTACGAATTGGCTGCCGATCGTTATCATGACCAGCCGGACATCGCCGCCGACGCGATGTATCACCAGGGTTTGTCCTACGAACGCGAAGCCGAAAAGGCCGAATACGATCAAAGCACCGCCGGAAAAGCCATCGCCGCTTACACCGATTTCATCACTATTTTTCCGGACGATAAACGTGTTGCGGCTGCCCAAAAGGCCATCCTTGCGCTGAAAGAAGAACAAGTGCGCGGCAATTTCGAAATCGCGAAATTTTACGAGAAAGGCCACAAATGGATGGGCGCGGTTATTTATTACAACGAAGTGCTGCAGCTCGATCCCAATTCGTCGTATGCCGCCATCGCCCGCCAACGGATCGAAACGTTGAAGCCGAAAATCAGAACTGAGCCGACGGCATCCAACTAATGCAAAGCGAAAACAGAAAATTGAAAACCGGAAACGCAACGACGAGGCTCGTCCTCTTCAATTTTCTTTTCGCCATCCTCGTGGCGGTCCTCGCCGGTTGTGCTGGTTATCGTCCGGGTCCGGTCAATGGCCAAATTGCCGGCGATAAAACGATTGAAGTTCAGCCATTCAACAATCAAACCCTCCAGCCGCGTCTTGGCGATGCGGTGACGCAGGCGTTGCGCGAACGTTTGCAGGCGGATGGGACGTATCGGCTGGTGACCGGCGAGCCGGGCGATGTCGTCGTGAGCGGCATCATCATCAATTACGCCCGCCAGCCGTTGAGCTATTTGAATACGGACGTTGCCACGCCGCAGAATTACCGGGTCAGCATCATCGCGCATGTTGTCGTGCGCGAGCGCGGGAGCGGGAAGCTCTTGTTCTCGAAAAACATTTCCGGCAGCACGCTTGTGAATGTCGGCGTGGATTTGCAGGACGGTGAACGGCAGGCAATGCCGGTTGCTGCCGAAGACCTGGCGCGCAATGTGGCTGAACTCGTCACCGAAGGCGCGTGGAAATAACGTGACGCCAGGCTAAAAGTGTTTGGTTTGCACCTGCGTTTTTCTTAAATTGAATTTTCTATGGGACGCCAATGGCTTCATGCAAAGCGACTCGTCGCCGGTCTGAAAAAGGGCCGGACGACGGGCAAACTCGTTCGTGAAATTTCCGTTGCTGCCAAGATGGGTGGCGCGGATCCCGCAATGAACGCGCGGCTTTTCACCGCGATCGAAAAGGCGAAAAAAGAAAGCGTCAACAAAGATGTCATCGAACGCGCCATTAAAAAGGGCGCGGGCACCGGCGATGAAAAATTGATCATGGAGCATGTGGTGTTCGAAGGCAAAGCGCCGCACAACGTGCCGGTCATCGTGGAAGTTTACACGGACAATGTGAATCGCACCGCGCCGGAAGTCCGCGTGCTTTTCAAAAAAGGCCAGCTCGGCACGACGGGCAGCAATAAATTTTTATTCGACCACGTCGGAATCGTCGAAGCATTTCATCCGGACGCGAGCATTGACCGCGAGGCGGCGGCGATTGAAGCCGGCGCGAACGAAGTGGAAATTTTGACCGGCGAGCAAAATGACGACATTCCGGAAAATGCCGCGGGCGCGAAATTCATTTGCGACCGCGCGGCCGTTGCCGCCGTCGCAAAATGGCTTTCCGGAAACGGATGGACGGTGATCACGAGCGAAATCGGATTTTTGCCAAAGCAATTTCCTGAATTGACCGACGCGCAACGCGCCGAAGTGGGAGAGTTTTTGCAATCGCTGGACGATCACGATGACGTGCATCGCGTCTGGGCCGCGGTGAAATAGCTATTTCAACGAGTATTTCACTTTTTCACCGCGCACGGTGAGCGTGACGGAGTCGTCGCCTGCTTCCACAAGCTTCACAGTGACCAATCCTTCTTCCGTGGAAATGGAGACGGCTTCGTTGAGCGAAAGGATGTAATCTCTCGAACCGTATTGAATTGTCGCCATCGTGCTGCCGGCTCCCCGGCTGATGCCTTTGATGGAAATTTTTTCGGCAATTTTATTCGCAGCTTTGGAAATTTCCGGCGGCGGATTGGTCGCCGGCGCAGTCACCATCATGACTTCATTCGTTTCGTCGTCGTTGTGGAACATCGCCGTCGCGTGAAAATTGCTCATGCCGACGGTCAATAAAATCCAGCCCAGACAACGCATCAGCGCATAAGACAAAACCACGGTGAACGTGGCGTCGGGAAAAATCGTGCTGCGGGTGATTTTCCAGATGCAAATATAAAGCACCGGCACGGCGATGAAATGGCCCACGATGGGAATCAGATCCAATCCGCCGGCGAGAAAGGCCGAGCCGATGAGCGGCAGCCACGCGTAATCGAACTTCTGGATTTTTATCATGATCCACAAAAACGCCAGCAGCGCCGTGGATTGCAGAAAATAAACGATGACGAAGCCGATGATAAATGCGACGTTCACAAAATCATTTTCGTGAAAGGAAAGAAAAGCAAAAGTTTTTTCTGCGGCAATTATCGGTCGTTGATTCCTTTGAGATAAGCCAAAATCAAATCCGGCAAATCGCGGCTGTAACCGCCTTCAAGCAGGCTAAAAAATGGAACGTCCATCGCGCGCAATTCCGCGCCAAGCCAGCGGAAATCTTCAGCCGTGAGCGAACCGGAAACAAGCGGGTCGCGCTCGTAGGCGTCAAAACCGGCCGAAACGCCGATCAAATCCGGCGAAAATTTTTTCAAATCATCCAGCGCCCGCGCGAGGGTGGCGCGATAGGTTTCCCGAGGCGCGGAGGGTTCAACGGTATAATTGAAACAATTGCTGCCGGCATCTTCTTCTCCGGTGTGGGGATATTGCGGGGACTGATGGACGGAAAAAAATGCGGCGCCATTGCGATTGAGCAAAATATCTTCGGTGCCGTTACCGTGATGGACGTCGAAATCGAAAACGGCGATGCGCTTGGTGCCGGTTGCCAGCGCTTCGAGCGCGGCGATGGCGATGTTATTCAAATAACAAAAGCCCATGGACAGATTGTGCGTGGCATGATGACCGGGCGGACGCATGAGTGAAAAAACAATTTCACCGGCGCGCGCCGATTTCATCGCGTCGAGCGCCGCGGCGGCGGAGGCGCGGGCATAATCCAAAATGCCTTCGTGAAATGGCGTATCGGGGTCGAAATCTTTTGGGATTTGCAACCGCGCGAGCATTTCGGGCGCATGAGCGCGAAGGATTTGTGCGTCGGACACCTGCGTCGGCGCGAGCCATTCGATTGCCAAATCATTTTGATTTTCCAGCCGCTCGAATGTTTTGGTGATCCGGGCGGGACGTTCGGGATGTCCAGCGCTCGAATAACCGGCGCATTTTTCGTCGCAAATGATTTTCACGAAAAAATTTAACCAGAATTGGATGTCTGCCGTCACTAATTTTGTCGGCGGCGGCCGGCATTTTGTTAAATTCAGAAATATGAAACGAAAAATCTTCGCAATCACACTCGCGTTTGCTGCGCTCGCTTTGAATGTGAGCGCATGGGATTACGAGGGTCATCACGCGATCAATGAATTGGCGCTGGCTTCATTGCCGAAGGATTTTGGGATGGAGCTGACGCCCGTTATCAAAGGAAGGATCGAATTTCTGGCGGGCGAACCGGACCGCTGGCGCAACGTGGGCGATGCGCCGTTGAAAAATTTGAATGGGCCGGACCATTATATTGATTTCGAAGATTTGAAATTATATGGCCTGACACCCGAGACATTGCCGATCATGCGCTATGATTTCATGGCCGAAATCGCCAAAGCACGCGCGGCACATCCGGAAAAATTCCCACCGATCAATCCGATGAAAGACACGGACCATGCGCGAGAGTTGGATGGATTTTTGCCGTGGGCGATCACGGAGAATTATGAAAAATTGAAATCCGATTTTGCCGTTTTCAAAGCACTGCGGACGCACGGTGGCACGCCGGAGGAAATCGCCGATGCGCAGGCGGACATCGTTTACGTCATGGGCGTGATGGGACATTACGTCGGCGACGGTTCGCAGCCGCTGCATACGACGAAGCATTTCAATGGGTGGGTGGGAGAGAACCCGAAAGGTTATACGACGAAGCCGACGTTTCATGGATGGATTGACGGCGGTTATTTCAAAAAAACCGGCGGCATAAAGATGAAGGCGCTTGTCGGAAAAATCCGTCCCGCGACAAAAATTCCAAATGCGGACGATCCGGAAAGTTTTTTTCATTTTGTTGTCGCCTACCTGGTTGAGCAGAACAAATTTGTGGAACCTCTTTATGAAATGGAGAAAAACGGCGAACTGACCGGTGACGGCGTGAAAGGAATGCAGGGACGTCCGTTTTTGGACGGGCAATTGGTAAAGGCCGGCCAAATGCTGGGAAACCTTTGGTATACCGCATGGCTCGAGGCTCCGGAAGATATTTACCTGGAGCGACAATTGGATCAGCGCAACGCGGCGGTGATGAATTGATTTCCGCATTTCCATTTGAAAGATTTTCCGCCGGCAGCCCGGGTCGTCTGCGAATTCCGCTTTGTGCAATTGCTTCTTTGTGGTAAATCGTCTTCGTGGAAACGGTTTCCCATTTGACAAACGAATTGGTGTCGTCGTATGCGCGCGCCGGCGGCATCAACCATTTGGACGGAAAAAATTTGCCGTCCAAAAGGGCGATAACGGCGATCACATGCGATTTGTTGCGATTGTTGTTTCCGGGATTTTTTGATGAGAAACCGGTCCATTCGTCGGAAATAAAGGTGGAAACAGCGGCATTGTTGGATTCCATTTTCGGGCGGCTGGAAGATGAGATCCGTAAAAGTTTCGAATACAGTCCGCCGGACGATTTGCCAAAAAAAGAAATCACCAAAGCGGCGCACGCGTTGACGGCGGAATTCCTTGGGAAATTGCCGGCCATCCGGGAAATTTTACAGACGGACGTGGAAGCGGCCTTCAACGGCGATCCGGCGGCGGCGAGCAAGGATGAGATCATTGTGTCGTATCCGTTCATCGAAGTCATTTCGGTGCAACGGCTGGCGCATGAATTGTATCTGAAAAATGTGGCGCTGATTCCGCGCATCATGACGGAGTGGGCGCATTTCCGTTCGGGAATGGATTTGCATCCGGGGGCGAAGATCGGCTCGCATTTTTTTGTGGATCATTGCACCGGGACGGTCGTCGGAGAAACGGCGGTCATCGGCAATCATGTGAAGATGTATCATGGCGTGACGCTCGGCGCGCGGAGCACGGCCGGCGGACAAAGTTTGCGCGGCAGGAAACGGCATCCGACGATTGAAGACCGGGTCACGATTTATCCGGGAGCAACCATTCTTGGCGGCGAGACGATCATCGGCGCGAACAGCACGATTGGCGGAAATGTATTTATCATGGAGAGTGTCGCGCCGAATTCGCTGGTGATTTATGATGGCCTGGACATGCGCGTTTTGAACAAGGAGGATAAAAGGGCAACAATTGACTTTCAAATATAGTGATTTTCCCGGCGGAAAACCTGTCTTAAAAGAATACAGCGCGCTAAAACCGGGACAGACACTTTGTCCTGAACGTTAAAAACAAAAGTTTACGGCAAATCAGAATCATGTCCTGTGCGGAGGATTTGACTTGGCTATTGGCATTTATGGTGCTACGACTTGGATGTTTTGGTGGTTGCAGCAGGCAATTAAGTGAACATTGTTATTATAATAACCGTCTGCTGTCGTTCACTGCTGCCGAAGCGAATATAAACATGAAAACGACGAATAACTCACGCAAGAGGGGCTTCACGCTCGTGGAAATCATGATTGTCGTGGCCATTATCGGCCTGTTGGCGGCGATTGCGATTCCCAACTTTGTGAAAGCCCGGGCCACTTCGCAGGCGAATGCCTGCATCAACAATTTGCGCCAAATTGATGGCGCAAAAAACCAGTGGGCTTTGGAGCAGGGGAAATTGGATAATGCTACTCCCAATACGTCGGATTTGACTCCGTATATCAAGTTGAACAAAGACAACAGCATTCCGGGTTGTCCGGCCGGCGGCAGCTATGTCGGTCACTACGGCAATTTAACAACAAATCCAACGTGTTCCTTGGGCAGCCAGGTGACACCGGCGCACATTCTCCCATAGTAAAACAAGGTAAAATTAGCCAAAAAGTCGTGACTTGAGCGTGTAATATACGCTGTTTAGCCTGGCGATTTTGCTTTAATTTTTTTCCATAAACTGTAACTTTTGCAGCATCAACCCTAGATTCTGTAACGAAGTTGTAGCTGCATACCTCTAACAACATGAAAGCTCCTATCCATAAATCAGGTTTTACTCTCGTAGAAATTATGATCGTTGTGGCCATCATTGCGCTGTTGGCGGCCATTGCGATTCCCAGTTTCATCCATGCACGTGCCAAAGCCCAGGCAACGATCTGCATCAACAACCTTCGGCAAATAGAATCAGCCGTCCAACAATTTGCCATCGAAAACAGAAAACACGTTGGTGACACCGTTGCTTATCCGAATGATGTCAGCTCATACATCAAGTTAAATTCCGACAACAAGATACCCGAATGCCCCGCTGGCGGAAATTACGAGTTGCTTCAGGTGGGCGCAATTCCACAAGCTATCTGCTCATTGGGCACCACAGTTAATCCTCCTCATGTGTTGCCTTGATTTGAGGCATGGAAAACTCCTTGAATCTGGCATCGAGGCTGCTAATGTCAATTCCGCGGTTGTGACAGGCAATCCAGTGAACAACTCTGTAATCGTATAACCCGCCTGTCGCGCTGTTCACACCGCAGATAAAAGAACATGAAAAAAACGAAAAACCTCCGTAAGGCAGGCTTCACCCTGGTGGAAATCATGATCGTTGTCGCCATCATTGGTTTGCTGGCGGCCATCGCGATTCCCAACTTTGTGAAAGCCCGTGCGACGTCTCAAGCCAATGCCTGTATCAACAACCTCCGCCAGATTGACGCGGCGGCACAACAGTTCGCGTTGGAACAACACAAGAAAACCGGTGACTCCATCACCTATCCGGACGACTTGAGCCCTTACATCAAGTTGAACAAAGACAACAGCATTCCTCCGTGCCCCGCTGGCGGTTCCTACAGTGATGATGCCGTGGGAGATAATCCGGCTTGTTCGTTGGGCAGCACAGTGACTCCGGCGCACATCCTGCCGTAATATCTGTTATTCATAATCAAGGCCGAAGTGTTTCGCTTCGGCCTTTTTTATTTTGCCGATTGACTTTGCAATTGAATTTTTTTACGAAAAGATGGTCTAACCGCAACAGCATGAGCGTTATTCTGAAAACCGAAAAGCTCCGCGTTGAATTCAAAAACCGCGAACTTCGCCAGCAAAAAAAAATTGCCCTGCACGGTCTGGACCTTGAAGTCAACACGGGCGAAGTATTTGGATTCCTCGGACCCAATGGCGCCGGCAAAACGACAACGATGAACGTCCTGCTGGGATTCGTCCCGCCGACCAGCGGCACCGCGTATCTCTTTGGTATCGACGTTCGCGAGCCCATCGCCCGACAGCGCATCGGTTATTTGCCTGAATTGACGTATTACTACAAATTTCTCACGGCGGAAGAAATCCTGCGGTTTTACGCAAAAATTTTTAAAATTCCCCGCGCGGAAACCGGGAAAAGAATAGACCAATTGCTTAAACTGGTTGAATTGGAACACGCCCGCAAACGGCCGATCAAATCCTATTCCAAAGGCATGCAACAACGGGTTGGCCTGGCGCAGGCTTTGATCAATAACCCCGACCTTTTGATTCTTGATGAGCCGACCAGCGGGTTGGATCCATTGGGACGAATGAAAGTCCGGGAAATCATCCAGCGCCTGAAAAACGAAGGCAAAACGGTTTTCTTTTCGTCACATGAACTTGGCGAGGTTGAAACGGTTTGCGACCGGGTGGCCATTATTCATCAAGGAGAATTGAAAAACGTGGGGCGCGTCCAGCAAATCATGGAAGGCTACGCCAACCTCGAAAAGGCATTCCTCAACATCGTCGGCTATCAGGAACAAATAGCATGAAAACGATTTTCGCTTTATCCGGGGTCGTCATCAAAGAACTTTACCGGCGCAAGGACTTCTACGTCCTCTTCATCATCACCATTTTGATCTGTCTCGTGATGGCGTCGGTCAATGTTTTCAACGACGATAAAATTGTCCGTTATCTGAAAGAGATTTGTCTGTTGCTTATTTGGCTGGCCTCACTCGTCATTGCCATCACCACGACCGCGCGCCAAATTCCGGCGGAACGGGAACAACGCACGCTGTTGCCGCTGCTGGCCAAACCGATCACCCGTGCGCAATTGATCATTGGAAAATTTTTGGGTTGCTGGTTTGCCTGCGGCCTGACTCTATTTTGCTTTTACGTTTTTTTTGCCGCCCTCGCCGCCAGTCGTGAACATCACCTGCCATTGTTGAATTATTTTCAAGCGGCGGCATTGCATTGGGTCGTGCTCGGCGTCGTCGTTGCGATGACGCTCTTTGGCTCGCTTGTTTTTGCCGCGCCTTCGTCCAACGCTACCATTATCTTTGTCTTTGTTGCCGGTATCCTGACCATCGGCCGGCATCTTCATCAAATTGCCCTTGGCCAGCCGGAACCGGCCCAATCGATCATTTACGCCATCTACCTCGTTATCCCGCACCTGGAGATTTTTGATGTGCGCGATTTGATCGTCCATGACTGGCCGGTGGTGCCGTGGTTTTATTTCGGGATGGCCGTTCTTTATGCGCTGGCCTACATCGCGGCGTTTTTAATTGCTGCCTGTCTGGTTTTCCGGCGCAAAGCTGTGAATTAAATGATTTCTCCGCGCCTTTACATTTTATTGCTCATTGCTCTGATGGTTGCCTGTTTTGCAATGGCGGCAAAGTTGGAGCCACAATTTCATGAATGGAGAGGCAGCCGCGCCGATGGAGACATTTTTGAGATAACCCTCGGCGAAGGCCGTGCGTTGTTTGCCAACGAATTTTACGTCAAGGCCGATGAATATTATCACAGCGGTTATTACCCGAGCATTTTTGACAATCGTGAAAACTTTCAGACCCCGCACATCGCCGAAGACACCGGCGCCGTGGCCAGCAAAAATAAGGGCGGAGAAGAGGAACAAGGTTTTCGTATGCGGCAATTGGATTGGATTGATGCGTTCAGCCGTCATTTTTATCCGAACCGCCACACGCATTTGGACCAAGGCGGCGCGAGTGGTGATTTGAAGGACAGTGGCGAAATCCGCGAAATTTTGCCGTGGCTCAAGCTTTCCGCCGACCTCGACCCGCACAATGTCCAGACTTACGTCGTGACCGGCTATTGGTTGCGCTCACGGATGCATAAGCCGGATGAAGCGCTGGCATTTTTGCGGGAAGGACTTCGCAATAATCCCGACAGCTATGAGATTCTTTTTGAACTCGGCTGCCTTTACAACGAAGATTTACACGATCCCGGTCGCGCGCGAAACGTCTGGGAACTGGCCGTGCAAAAATATTTAAAACTCTCCGCCCAGGACATGAAAGACAACCGTTTGCTCATGGAAAAACTCGGGACGCAATTAGGATTGCTGGAGGAAAAAGAAGGCAATTATCCGCGTGCCGTTTATTGGCTCCAGCTCGCGAAAAAGGCATCGCTCACTCCGGAAAGCATCCAAAGCATGATCGACGACATTCAGAAAAAAATGCCGGAAAATGCCCGCACCAATAGTTTGCCCGCGCTCCCGCCGCAATGAATCCGGAAAAGAATCCGCTTGGTGTTTCCTTCCACAGTTTGTTTTAATTCCACAATGAAAGCGCGACAGGCCAAAATTTCGCGGCGCACGAATGAAACCAACATTTCCATCCGCCTCAACCTTGACGGCAAAGGCAAATCGAAAATTCATACCGGGGTTCCGTTTTTCGACCATATGCTCACGCTGTTTGCGAAACACGCGACAGTGGATCTGGATCTGAAATGCGACGGGGATCTGGAAATTGACGCGCATCATACCGTCGAAGATTGCGGCATCGCGCTCGGACAGGCGTTCGCGACTGCGCTCGGCGATAAACGCGGGATCCGCCGATATGGTTCAGGTTTCCATCCGAAAAATCCCTTTACCGGTGAAGCGTATGTGCCGATGGATGAATGTCTCGCACGTTGTGTGGTGGATTTCAGCGGGCGGCCGTATCTGGTCTGGCGCGGGCTGGACAAATTTTCGCAGAAAAAAATTTCGGATGCGGAAAAGAACCAGGATGCCTCCAGCGCCTTTCGATTTGGCCTGGCCCGAGAATTTTTTCAAGCCTTCGCAAACGAAGCGCGCTGTAATTTGCACCTGGAATTGCTTTACGGCGACGAACCGCATCACATCGTCGAGGCATTGTTCAAGGCGTTTGCGCGGGCAGTGGACGCGGCGCGGCAATTTGATCCGCGGATTGCCGGACAATTGCCCAGCACCAAGGGAAAATTGTAAACAATTCCAGCGCGTGCCATTCGTCTCTGCAAATGGCCGGTCGCGCTGGAAATCATCAACGTTTATTGCGGCGGCGTATTGGTTTGCGCCGCGGCGCCGGTTCCGCCGACGCTGTTCATCGGGCCATTTGCGCCGTTGTTGGTTTGTGCCGCGCCGTTTTCTGTGCCACCGGGCTGGGCCGTTGCATTATTTGCATTTCCGATATTATTGGTTTCCGGAACGGCTGTATTTCCGGTGCCGTTATTGGAATTGTTCTTGTTATTGCAACCCGTTGCAACGGCGGCAATGATGACGAGGATGGGAACGATTTTTTTCATAGTTTCTGCCAACGGCATTTACTGGTTAGCGTTGTTATTATTTCCGTTATTGTTGTTTGAGCTGGTAACGGTGATGTTGTTGACCACGTTTTTAACGCCGGACGTGTTTTTGGCGATGTTGCCGGCTTTCGTCTTTTCGCTGTCGCTGGGAACAAATCCACTCAATTGCACCGTGCCGCGCAACACGCTGACGTTGACCTGATCGAATTTATATTCAGGATTGTCGTGCAGTGCATCGCGCACACGCATGGCCGTGGCTTTGTCGTCAATGTATTGGCCGGTGCTGCGGTTTCCATTGGTGCCGGCGCAACCGGTGACCGTTCCGACAGCTCCCGCTGTCAATAATCCCAGGCAAAGCGCCAGGCTGACTGTATTGGTTTTGATGCTCATAATTTCTCCTTTCGTTTTTCAATCCCCACATGAGGCTGAAATGGTTTAGCTTTCTGTGTGCCAGAAATAATTTTCATCCGTTCGCATGATTAAATGTTTTTAACCAGCGTTTCTCTTGGACTTTTGCACGACGGCAAAATCGATCGATGCAAATCGCATCAAGGTCTTCGCGACGGCAGCAGGACCATCACCGCGCCCAGGACAATGCCCACGATTCCACCGACGTAGAACCACATGATTTGATTTCCGGGCCTGGTTTCAAGCGCAGGGGAAACGCGCGAATGGAAAGCGGCATGAACTCCGAAAATCAACGCGGCAATTCCGGCCGCAAGCAAAATGGCGCCGAGTCCGCGGACCATAAATCAAACCACTTGCACAATGGTATTGGCCGTGCCGAATGGATTGCGCTCAACGGCTGGCGCATAAGGATCATTGAACCAATTGCCGTCCACCAGAAATCGATACGAATAATGCCCCGGCGAGAGCGGCACAATGGCGAACCAATCGCCGTTGTCGCCGCGGATCATATCGAGCGGATATTTTTCCCAATCCGTGAAATCGGCCACAAGCTTGACCGACCGTGCCTCTGGCGCTTTGAGTTGAAAAAGCACCTTTCGCGGTTCGCCGGTCGAAAAATGCCCTTGCGGAGCATCCGAACGCTTTTCGTTTTCCGGCGACGGCATGGAAGCCCTGGTCGTTTCCATTTCGGGCGTTTTTGTTTCCAGCCGGGTTTGTCTTCCCGCAAATTTTGTCGCCGCCCGAAAAGCGGGCATCAACGCGCGGCGCAACGCCGGCATTTCGAGACGCGCCGCGAGTCGAAACAGCAGCGGACTCATCGGATAACGGATGTCAAATGTCTTCATTATTTCCACTCCAAAAACTGCGACAAACCGGATGCCATGTTGTTGGTCGTCGAGGCGGCATCCGGCTTGTCATTTTGAATACGCCGGACATTGAGCCGCATATTCAATTTTAGTTTCACAAATTATTCTCCTCGGCGTCCGTCTCGCGGCTTCCGCCGGGTGCGACACACTGGGAACCGGTTCTGCAGGTGTCGTGCCGAAAAAGTCTGGAGATTTTTTGATCACAATTCTCCGAAACAAATGCAAATTGCAAAATACGCCCGGAAGAGCGCGTGCAAATTGCATCGCCGTGGTCGCCTTTCCTGTTCGGAATTTGTAAATCATTTGATTTTCAGCAGAGGAAAAGTTTTTGCAAACGGCATGGCACCAGCTTGAAAGCGATAAACGCTAAACGACGTTTTAAACGACCGAAACAAGGCCGCAAGTGCGCCTGTTTCATGGCCGGCCGGCGGGACAATTGAAAGGACAAATTATGAAAAAGAATATTGAAGAGGCATTGCGTGAGGACCCTGCACAAATGATTGAAGATGCACAAACACTGATGGAAGCCACTGCGGATGTCGCATCTGAAAAGGTGGCTGAGGCGCGTAAACGATTGAAACAGGTCATGGAACGCGTTGCCGAATGCGGTAAAGAAACGTGGAATACGGTTTCCGAAAAAGCCGCGGCCGGCGCGAGAATGACGGATGACGCCATCCGCGAAAATCCATATTCCTCAATTGGCGTCGCGCTGGGCGTCGGTGCGTTGCTCGGATATCTATTGAGCCGTTCCCGTGATTAAACCGGTGAACGAATCGGAAAACGATTGCCTTGTGGAAACCACCGAAAAATCCAACGCACCGGGTTTGAGCGACGCGTCCAAACGCATCGCTCAACGCATTCTTGTGCTGGTCGGAAATCGTTTTGACCTGTTGATGATCGAATTGCAGGAAGAACGCGAAGTGATCATCCGCGCCATTTGTCTGCTGATGGCCATGGCAATTTTTGGGCTGCTCGCCTGTATTGCCATCACAGCAGTCATCGCCGCGGCATTCTGGAAAGATTCACCGGTGGCGGCGCTGCTCGCGCTGGCGGGCTTTTATGCCATTGCGGGCATCATCTGTTATATCCTGCTGCTCCGCTTGAAGCGTGATTGGTCTTTCCTGCCCACGACGCTCGAACAATTGAAAAAGGACCGCGAATGCCTGGACAAAACCTTTCTTTAGCAGAATTGCGCGCCAAAAAACACGAGCTGGTGGTGGAAAGCGAATTGAACCGTGTCCAGATCGTGCGGGAATGGATCACGCTTAAAACATCCGTGCGCGAAACCATCAATCCCGTCCGCGCCGCGAAAAAAATCGCGCAATCGGCTGCTGCGGCCACCGGAATGTTTGTCACCGCGCGGCGGCTTTTCCGGCGCAACGGTTCGTCTCGCCGGGGCGCCTGGCTCGGCAACATGATTAGCGGCGCCAAGATCGGCATGTCGCTCGTTTCCATGCTGCGGGAACGGAAACGCAAAGCTTAAAAAATCGCGGCACCATTTTTCTTTTCCGCACAGGCGGATTCGGAAGAAATGACTTTTGCTTGGGGAAACGCAAGCAATGGCATGAATAGGCAAAGGCAATTTTACAAACTGATCGTGATCTTGTGGCTCACGCTGTCGATCGGCAGCATGGTCATTGCCGCAGTTTCATGGACGCAATTGACCAGTCGCATGACCTCCGTCCGGCGCATCATCACCATCCGCGATGAATTGGGCTTTATTGACCGCAAACTGCTCGCGGCCGAAGGCGACGTCAATGGCTACATCGTGACCGGCGACACCAATTTTTTGCGATCATTTTTTGAAGCCAAAGCCGATCTGCCGGTGCACTTCAAAAAATTGCTGATACTGGTTCACGACGATCCCGATTTGCTGCAGGCCTCCACGGATTTGAAAGCGACGGTGGAAGTTGAAATGAGTTCGATTCAGGATGCCGTGGCCGCCCGGGCAAAGAATTTCGACAAAGCGGCCGCGCTGGTCGCCGCGACGGATTTTCGCAATGCATTGAATGCGTTTCACACGCAGAAAGAGCAATTGAACCAATTGGCATTGGATCGGCAGATGGAATTTCGCAGCGAAATCAACGGTCACGTGATGCGCGCCAATATGACCAGCCTCATCGCCGGCAGTTTTGGCGTGGGCGCGGGCATTTTTGCGCTCTGGCTTTCGCAAGCCATCATCCGGCACCAGCGGCGCGAGCGGGAATTGATTGAAGCCAAAATCCGCGCCGAGCACAGCAACCAGGAAAAGACCGTTTTCCTCGCCAATATGAGCCACGAAATCCGCACACCGATGAATGCCATCCTCGGTTTCAGTGAATTGCTCGAAGCGGATTTGAAAACGCCGCGGCAAAAACATTATCTCCATTTTATCCGTTCCAGCGCCGGTTCGTTGCTGACGCTCATCAACGATATCCTCGACATGTCCAAGATCGAAGCCGGCGCGGTGGAATTGCATCCCGAGCCAACCGACTTGCGCGAAATCTGTGAATTTGTCCGCACGCTGTTCGCCGAGCCTTCTGCCAAAAAAAATCTGCGCTTTGAATGTTCCGTTCGCGAAGATATGCCCCGCGCCATTTTGATTGATCGCATCCGGCTGCGACAGATTCTGGTGAACCTGGTCGGCAATGCCATCAAATTTACAGACAAAGGCGGTGTGGAAGTGCGCGTCGGCTCGGAAAAAGAAAATGGCAGCCGCATCACGCTCATCGTGGAAGTGCAGGACACCGGCGTGGGGATTCCGCGCTCGAAATTGGACGCCATTTTCAAACCATTTGTGCAAGCCGGCGTGCATCAGGACGAAAAAAAACAAGGCTCGGGACTCGGCCTTTCCATCGTCAAACGCCTTACCGAAATGATGGGCGGAACCGTCACCGTGGCCAGCGTGGTCGGCCAGGGATCGGCTTTTCACCTGCGCTTTCCGCACATCCATATTTCGGCGCGGATTCCTTCGCCAGAAAAATCATTGTCGGCGGACGTGGATTTCGATGAATTGCGCCCGGCGAATTTCCTCATCGTGGACGACAACGAAACGAACCGTCACTTGATCGCCGGCATGTTCGACGGCACGCATCATTCGCTGAATTTCGCCTCGGGTGGCGGCGAAGCGATTGAAAAAGCGCGCGAGTTGAAACCGGACATCGTATTGCTCGACATCCGGATGCCCGGCCTCAACGGTTATCAAACGCTTTCGCAAATCCGCAAAATTGCCGGGATGGAATTGGTGCCGAGCATCGCCGTCACCGCATCCACGATGGCTGAAGAGGAAAATTTGTTGAAAGAACGTTTCAGCGGCTATGTGCGCAAGCCGTTTTCCAAACGGCAATTATTCGACGAACTTTCCGAATTTCTTCCGCGCCAGGCGAAAAAGTCCGAGGCCGCCGCGACGGCCGACGTTTCTTCAAAACCGGCGCCGTGCGCGAAGGAATTGCTCACGCAATTACGCCAATTGATTGTCGGTCCGTGGCCACGCATCCGCGACAGTGTGGCGGTGAACGAAAGCAAAGGTTTTGCCGAAACGCTGATTGATCTGGGCAAACAATGGAATTGCGTGCCGCTCATCGCCTATGCGCAAAAATTATTGCGTGATGCGGACAACTATAATGTCATAGATTTGGAAAAGCATTTGGGCGAATTTGCCGCCCTGGTCGAGCAGATGGACAAAGCCAATGGAGAAAACCATGAACCTTGATAGTTTTTTACGCCGAAAGTTGCGTTCTTCCGGCTCGGACGCCGTTATATTCCTTACGAGATGACCGTCGCGAAATCCATCGCAGAAAATGAAAAAACCGGGCCGCCGCCCGGAGATTTTCCGCCGCGTTATCACGATGGCTCCGCGAGCATTTTGGTCGTGGACGATCAACCGGCCAATATCACCGTCGTCGGTTCCGTCCTCGGCGGTCTCGGCCACGAAATCATCCCGGCAGCCGACGGGGCGACGGCGCTCAAACGCATCGCCGTCCGCAAACCGGATTTGATTTTGTTGGATGTGCTCATGCCGGTCATGGATGGCTATGAAGTTTGTCGGCGATTGAAAGAAAATCCCGAATGGAAGGACATTCCGATCATTTTCCTTTCCGCGGCCGATGACAAAGATTTGATCGTTCGGGCGCTCAATTCCGGCGGCGTGGATTTCATCACCAAGCCGTTCAACCAGGCGGAATTGATTTCCCGCGTCCGCACACAATTGGCTTTGAAAAACGCGCTCGACCGGCTGAAGCAATTGGCCGAGGACAAAGATGAACTGATCGGCATCCTGGCGCACGATTTGAAAAATCACGTCGGCGGCATGAACATGAGCGCGGAATTGCTGCGCGCGCAGATCGGCAAATTGAAAGATGAACGGCTGACGCGGTTGTCGGAAAATATCCTGCGTTCGAGCGGGCAATTGCTGGCATTCGTCAAAGAATTTCTCGCCAACGCCGCCGCGGATTACGGATTTGTGCCCAAACCGGGACGCGTCAATTTCGGAGAACTGGTCCTCAACGTCGTCCGGCAATATTCCGAGACAGCCAAAGGCAAAAACCTGGAGCTCCACGTGGATACCGCGCCTGAAGCGATGGTTTTTGCCGATGCCTCGGCGCTGACGCAGATCGTGGACAATTTGATTTCCAATGCATTGAAATTTTCGCCGCCCGGGAAGAAGATTTATGTGAACGTCCGCGCGCAAAATCATCATATCGAATGTATCGTGCGCGATGAAGGACCGGGGTTTACGGAGGAAGACAAAAAACGGATGTTCCGGCGTTACGGACGATTGTCTGCCCGGCCGACTGGTGGCGAGCCTTCGACCGGCCTGGGCTTAAGCATCGTCCGCAAATTGGTCCTGGCCATCGACGGCGAATTGAATTGCGAGAGCGAACCCGAAAAAGGAGCGACATTTACGATTAAATTACCGAAATCAACATTTTGAAAATGACCTCAATCCAATAACAATCGCCAATCTCTTTTATGGACTTTTTAGTAATTGACGACGACAAGACGTTCCGCGATGCGACGTGCTTTTTGATTGAAGAATCCGGCCACTACGCCGAAGGCGTCGAATCCGGCCTGCTCGGCATGACCTGGCTCAAGGATGAAAAATTTGACGCCGTGCTCCTTGATTTGAATCTCGGGCGCGAAAGCGGACTGGACGTTTTATCGGAAATTCAAAAGCAATTTCCGCAAATTCCCGTGGTCATGTTCACCGCGCAGGGCAGCATCAAAACGGCCGTGGAAGCCATGCGGCGCGGCGCCGTGGATTTTCTGGAAAAGCCGTTTCAACGCGAGCAATTCCTCACCGTCCTGGCGCGCCTCCAGCGCTTGCGCGAAATGAACCAGCGCATCGAGCGGCTGGAGCAACAGGTCACCGAGGTCCGGTCGCAGTCGCTTGAACCGATCTTTGATTTCACCACGCCGGCGATGCGCGAAGTCATGGATGTTTTGATGCGCGCGGCGAAAACGCCGGCTTCCATTCTGATCCTTGGCGAAAGCGGCACCGGCAAAAGCGTCGCCGCCCGCGTCATCCGGGACAAAAGCCATTTGGCCGACAAGCCGTTTGTGACGGTCAGTTGCCCGAGTTTGTCGCGCGAGCTTTTGGAAAGCGAATTGTTCGGCCATGTGCGCGGTTCATTCACCGGCGCGATCAAAGATCATTGGGGCAAAGTAAAAGCGGCGGAAGGCGGCACGTTGTTCCTGGATGAAATCGGTGATCTGCCGATGGAAATTCAACCGAAATTGTTGCGGCTTTTGCAGGAACGCGAATACGAACGGCTCGGCGAAAACATCACCCGCCAGGCGAACGTGCGCGTCATCGCCGCGACCAATCGCGATTTGAAAAAACGCGTGGCCGAAGGCGCCTTCCGCGAAGATCTGTTTTTCCGCCTCAACGTCATCGCCGTCGAAATGCCGTCGCTGCGGAAACTGGATGAGGATTTGATGCGGTTTGCCGATTATTACGCGCACTTTTTTGCGGAACAATGCGCCCGTCAAATCGAAGGATTTTCTCCCGAAGCCGCCGCCTGCATCCGCGGTTATTCCTGGCCGGGAAATTTGCGCGAATTGCGGAATGCGATCGAACGCGCGGTGATTTTGGCCAAGCAAAAGAAAATCCTGCCGGAGGATTTGCCCTCAGAATTGCGCGGGCAACCGGCGATGATATCGGCGGACGGTGGCGAATTTCCGCAGGTCGGATCGTTGGTTTCGCTGCAGCAGCTCGAAGAAGCGCACATGAAAAAAATTCTCGACCGCACGCCCAGCCTGACGGAAGCGGCCGAAATCCTGGGCATTGACCAGGCGACTCTTTATCGGAAGCGCAAAAAAATGGGATTGGAATAAATCGCCGTGTGCGTGTGGTGCCGGCTTTGCGCAACACGTGATCCCCAACCAATATGAATAACGAACCCGAAACCAATCGGCTCGCGGCCGACAATGCGCGGTTGCGCGGTGATCTGCTGGCCGTGGCGACGCGCGTGAGTCACGATTTGCGGACGCCGTTGGGCGGCATTTTGAGCGCTGCGGAAGCGTTGCATGAAATTACCGGCGAAAATCCCGCGGCGTGTTCATTGGTTGAGGCATTGCTCGTTTCGGCGGATGAACTTGGCCGGATGATCAAAGACGTGGGTTTTGTCCTCAAAGCCACGGCCAATCCGCTGCCAAAAGAGGCGTTAAAAATGGAAGACGTTTTTGCCTGCGCCCTGCAGCGCGTGGAATATCGCATCGTGAAAAGCAGCGCGAAGGTCTCGCAACCATCTTCATGGCCGTCCACCAAAGGGGTTTCCATCTGGGTGGAGATGATCTGGAGCATTTTTTTGGAAGACGGCTTGAAGCGCGGCGGCAATCCACCGGACATTCAGACCGGCTGGCGCGCTGGCGATTCGGAACAAATCTTTTGGCTGCGGGCCGGAGCCGGAGTGCCGTCGGAACAACGCGCCGAATTGTTTCAACAATTTGATCTGCTCCACAGACCCAACAGTGGCGCATTGAATTTTGCAATCGCCCGCCGGCTGGCCGAGTTGCAGGGCGGTCGCTGTGGTTGCGGCGACGATGCGTCAATTTTTTTTACACTTCCGCTCTGAAAATCGCGTTGTCATCAAAAAATTTCGGTGATTCAAATTGAAAAATTTTTTCTTTGCATTAGGATGAAACGCATTCCGACTTGAGGGGGTAGGAAATCGTCCATACAAACTATGACGGCCAAATTGAAACGCAGGGCAGTTTCATCTTCACGTTCAAGGCTTGCTGCGTCCCGTCATGGACGCGAAACGGGAAATCTCCATCATTCGTTGCGGACATTGAAGCTTCGACACGAAGCGTTTATCAAGGCGCAGAACGGGCTTAAAGCTTCGCGCGTCCGCTTCTCCGGCCTTTGCGATATTTCCCCGGTCGGTTATCTCGAAATGAACGGCGCCGGCGTCATCGAAGAGATCAATCCGTCTGGCGCAAAGCTGCTGGGCTTTTCCCGGCGGCAATTGTCCAAACATCCTTTCACGGTTTTCATCGCGCCGGAAGACCGGAAAAAATTCGCGGATTATCTCCGGCACGCCCGCCGCAACAACAAACACGGCAATGTGGAATTGGGATTGGCGCGCCTGGCAAAGAACCGGCGGATCTTTGTCGAATTGATCACGATCCCGGCCGGTCCGCAAAAGTCACCGGACAATTTCCGTTATGCATTGTTGGACGTGACGGCTCGCCGGCAGGTGGAGATTGCATTGCGCGAAAGCGAAGCCAAATTCCGCACCCTTGCCAGCCATGCGCCGGTCGGGATTTTTTTGTGCGATCAAAATGGAAAGAACACATTCGTCAATGAATGCTGGTGCTCGATGACGGGATTTTCCGCCGGCGAAGCCTGCGGCGAAGGATGGTTGTTTGCAGTGCATCCGGAAGATCGCGACCGCATCGCTGACCTCTGGCATCAAGCCATTGAAAAAGGCATACCGTCGAATGATGAATTTCGTCTCATTCGTCGCGATGGAAAAACGGTCTGGGTGCAGGGCAGCATCGCCCAGATCAAAGACGCGCACGGAAAATTCGCCGGTTATATCGGCACGATCGCCGATATCACGAAACGGAAAAATGCCGAACACGTCGTGATGGAAAGTGAAAAACGTTATCGCAATCTCATTCGCAGCCTGCCGGCCGCCGTTTATACGACCGATGCGGAGGGAAAATTGATTTTGTTCAACGATACGGCCGTCGAACTTTGGGGACGCCGACCGGAGGCCGGGAAGGACATGTGGTGTGGCTCGTATAAAATTTTTAATCCGGACGGCACGCCATGTCCGCCGGACGATTGCCCGATGGCTGTTACGCTAAAAACGGGCGAACCAGTCCGCAACCAGGAGATCATCATTGAACGGCCTGACGGCACGCGCCGCCACGTGCTGCCGTTTCCTGAGGCAATATCCGATCCTTCCGGCAATATCATCGGCGCCGTCAACATGCTCGTGGATATCACCGACCGCAAACGCGCCGAAAGCGCCGCGCAACACCTGGCCGCAATCGTCGAATCATCCGATGACGCTATCGTTGGCAAAGACCTCAATGCCACCATCAAAAGCTGGAACGCCGGCGCTGAGCGTGTGTTCGGTTACAAGCCCGAAGAAATCATCGGCAAATCCATTTTGACGATCATTCCCCCCGAACGCCAAGTCGAAGAGGCGGAAATTCTCTCGCGCATTCACCGCGGCCAGGCCGTGAAACATTTTGAGACCGTCCGTGTGCGCAAAGACGGGAGTAAAATTGATGTTTCGCTGACGATTTCACCGGTCAAAAATGCCGAAGGAAAAATCATCGGCGCCTCCAAGATTGCCCGCGACATCACCGACCGCAAACGCGCCGACCAACAGCAGCAGGCGATTTACAATCTCGTGGCCAGCGTCAATCGTGCCGCCGAATTGTCGGAAATCTACGAATTGGCGCTCGAAGCCATTATCCGATGCCAAAACACCGACCGCGCTTCGATCCTTTTGTTCGATGCGGACAACGTGATGCGTTTCAAAGCATGGCGAGGATTGTCGCCGGAATACCGCATGGCCGTGGAAGGCCATTCTCCCTGGAAACATAACGAACTATCGCCGGAACCCATTTTTATCCACGATATCGCGACGGCAAAACTGGAAAAAGAATTGCGCGGAACGATTGAAGGGGAAAAGATCCGCGCGCTGGCGTTCATCCCCATCAGTTACGAAAAGCATTTGCTCGGCAAGTTCATGGTTTATTACCGCCAGCCGCATCAATTCACCGCCGAAGAAATCCGCCCGGCGGAAACCATCGCCAGCCAAATCGCGTTTGCGATCGAACGAAAACGGGTGGAAACCGAATTGAAACGCGCCATGGATGAAGCCGAGCGCGCCAGCCGCGCCAAAGACGAATTCCTGGCCACGCTCTCGCATGAATTGCGCACGCCGCTCAATCCGGTTTTGCTGCTGGCCAGCGATGCGGCGGCGAATCGCGAATTGCCGCCACGCGCCCGGACGGATTTCGACACCATCCGCAAAAATATCGAACTGGAAGCGCGATTGATTGACGATTTGCTCGACCTCACGCGGCTGTCTCGCGGCAAAATCAAGCTCGAGCGGACGGTCATCGACGTTCACGCCACGCTGCAAAACGCCATTGCCACCGTGCGCGGCGAAATGGAGCAAAAACAAATCGCGCTCGAAGTAAATCTGAAGGCCGGGCGCACCGCCGTTCTGGCGGACGACACGCGGCTGCAACAGATTTTCTGGAACATCCTCAAAAACGCCGTCAAATTCACAAACAGCGGCGGAAAGATTTCCGTCCAGACCGAAACGCTCGGCGATTCGTTGTTCGTCGCAAAAATCTCCGATACCGGCATCGGCATCGATCCGGCCGAAACCGAGCATATTTTCGATGCTTTTGCGCAAGGCGCGCATTCCGGTTTCGGCGGACTTGGCCTTGGCCTGGCGATTTCGCGGAAATTGATCGAGCAACACGAAGGGAAAATTCACGGCTCGAGCGAAGGCAAAGGACGGGGCGCAACCTTTGCGATCGAATTGCCGCTCGCAAAATTTGCGCGAGTGCGACCGGAAGATTCCGCGCCGATGCCCGGCGGCACGACGGCTTCGACGGAAAAAAAATCATCGCATCATATCCGCATCCTGCTCGTGGAGGACCATGAGCCGACGCGCACGGCGCTCACGCATTTGCTCGCGCGGCGCAATCATAAAGTGACCGCCGCGTCGTCCGCCGCCGAAGCACGGCAGGTTGTCGAAAGCGGCGAAAAGCAATTTGACCTGGTCATTTCAGACATCGGCCTGCCGGATGGCAGCGGCTACGATTTGATGGCGGAATTGCGCCAGCACCGTGGACTAACGGGCATCGCGCTGACCGGTTACGGCATGGAACAGGACGTGACGCGCAGCCTTGAATCCGGCTTCGTCGAGCATTTGACCAAACCGGTGCGGATGGAGAATCTCGATAACGCGCTCGGCAAAGTTCTCAAACGGCCGAAAACTCAGAGCGCGATCTGAATCTTCGTGAAGGCGGCCGGATTATCACTCCACGCCTGCATCGCCGCGCCGGCTTCGGAAAACGGAAACGTTTTGGTGATCACTTCGCCAACCGGGAATTTTTTGCCCTCGAGCAATTGAATCACATCCCGGAAATCCCGCGGCGTCGCGTTGCGCGAACCGAGGATGTCCAATTCCTTTTGGACAAAAAATTTCGTTTCATATTCGACCGGTTTTTTCGCATAGCCGATGTAAACCACGCGCCCGGCAAAACACGCTTCTTCCACCGCCGCGCGGAACGTTTGCGGCAAGCCGACGGCTTCAATGATAACTTCCGGACCGTCGCCGTTCGTCAATCTCTGCAATTCCTCGTGCAGCGAAGTTTGCTGTGAATTGATGGTTTCCTGCGCGCCGCAATTTTTTGCCAATTGCAATTTGGCGTCGTCAATATCTACGGCGATCACACGTGCATTTCGGGCCGCCGCACCGGCAATTGCACCCAGGCCGATCGCGCCGCAACCGAAGACCAGGACGGTGTCCGTTTGAGAAACGCGCCCGCGATCTACGGCGTGAAATCCGATCGTCAGCGGTTCGACCAGCGCGAGTTCGGCGAGCGATAATTTTGGCGAGCGATAAAGTTTTTGCCACGGCGTCACGACAAATTCCGTCAAACCGCCTTCGCGCTGGACGCCGAGCGTTTCGTTGTAGCGACAACAATTGAACCGTTGCTGCCGGCAGGCGCTGCATTTGCCGCAATTCGTGTAAGGCGACATCGTAACTTCCAGGCCGATGGACCATTCGGCGGGAACATTCGCGCCGCGCGCTTCGATGGTTCCGGCCAGTTCGTGCCCCGGCACGCGTGGATATTTCACGAGCGGATTCAATCCGCGAAATGTATTCAAATCCGATCCGCAATAACCGGCGGTCCGGATCCGGACCAAAACCTCGTCGGCATTCGGCGTCGGTTTTTCTTTTTCGATGAGCGCGGTTTTGCCCGGCTCGGTGATGGCCCATGCTTTCATAATTTTAACCAAGATACGGGAAATGTTTCGCGAGTAAATTTTCGTCTTTCAGCGCGCGCCACAATGGCGACGGAATTTCCGTTTGCACGCTGGCGACATTGTCGGCGATGCGTTCGGGTTTTCCCGTATTGAGCGCGACGGCGGCGACGCCGGGCACGGCCAGGCCGAATTGCACGCAAACATCGGCCGGTTTGGCGCCGAATTTTTTGCAGGTCGCCAAAAATTTTTCGCGCCATTGAAAAAGCGGCGCGTCGACGATGGGATCGGGCTTTCGATAATCAAACCATGAACCGCCCGTCAAAAATCCCGCGTGAAAAACCGCGGAATTGACCATGCCGACGCCGCGCGAATGTAAATGCGCGATGAAATCCAGAAGCTCCGGCGGATGCGAATACACCGTGAGGCTGCACGCGAACATGACCCAGTCCAAATCCACGTGTTCGGAAATTTCACGGATAACGCGCCAGTCTTTCGAACCGATGCCGACGGCTTTCACCGCGCCGGATTTTTTCAATTCAAACAGCGCGCGATAAGCGCCAAGCACGTTTTCAAAACGCAATTTTCTTTCCGCCGGGTTTTTTGCCGCGGCGAGGAATTCATCCGGATCGTGAACGGAAACCAATTGCGGCGGATAATCTCTGCCGAGCAATTCGCAGCCCTGGGCGTGGCACTGCAAAATGCCGTCGTAACTGATGCGTGCCTCGGCGTCGTTGGCAATCCCCGCCCAGACGCCGCGCTCGAACGTCGGCTCCGGTCCGCGCAGTGGAACGCGATACCATGCCAGTTTATTGCTGATGATGACATTGCCCGGTGGAATTTTCAATTGGCGCAGGCAATCGCCGATGACCTCGAGCGCGAGGCCGGCGCCATATTTTCCGGCGGAATCTAAAACAACGGGCGCGGGACAATGACGAAAAATTTCCGAAACGATCTTCAATTTCGTTTCGTCGGAAACGATCTCGTAAAGGTTACCAAGGCAACTGGTGCCAAAAACGATGGGCGGAATTTGAAGTCCGCTTTTTCCGAAAACGCGAAAGTTCACGGCCAATGTTAATGGAGACTTCCGTCCAAATGCAATGTTTCGCCTTTTTTGATTTTTACGTCGCGCGCTGAATCGCCATAACGGACGTGGCACGGATTTCCGGCAAGCGAATGGATCGTCGCGGAAAGCAATTTTCCGTTTTTCCAGGTGATGTCCACGGTGAAATCGCCGCGCGCGCGCAGGCCTTTGACGGAACCGGCCGGCCATTCTTTCGGCAGCGCGGGAAGCAAATTGATTTCGCCGTCCTGCGATTGCAAAAGCATTTCGCACATGCCGGCGGTGATCCCGAAATTGCCGTCGATTTGCATCGGCGGATGCAGGCCGAACAAATTCGGGCACGTGTTCCGGTCGTAAAATAATTGCTCCAACATTTTATGCGCTTCTTCGGCGTCCGCGAGCCGCGCGTAAAGCGCCGTGCGCCAGGCAAACGACCATTCGCGAACGTCGCTGTCGGGCGCGATGCCGCGCGCATGGAGGGTCACTTTCGCAGCAGCGGCGAGTTTCGGCGTTTTCTGGACGCTGATCTGGTCGCCGGGATAAACGGCGAACAAATGCGACGTGTGCCGGTGATGATCGTTGGGCGTATCCAATTCGGGATATTTCGGATTATGTTGCTCGTGCATCCATTCGAGCAATTGTCCCCAACTGCCGATGCCCGGCGTCGCGAGCCGGTCGCGCATGCCGGCGATTTTGTCGCGATACGCTTTGTCCACGCCGAGCGCGTCGGCGGCTTTGACGTAATGGTCGAACAAACTCCAGACGATTTCCTGGCTGTAACTCACGCCGTCTTCGACCGGTCCATGTTCCGGCGACCACGCGTCGGGAACGACGAGTCTTCCGTCCGGCAATTCTTTCAGATGATCTTCCCAGAATTCTGTGACCTGCTTGAGATACGGATAGCCGATTTTTTTCAAGAAGCCGGTGTCATCGCTGAACGCGTAATGCTCCCAGAAATGCATCGCATACCACGCATTGGCGGTTTTGTCCCATTTCCAGCCCATGCCCCCGTAAATATTATGCGATGTGCGGATGGCAAAACCGCGCGTCGTAAATTTGCCGTCCGGGGTTTTGAGATCAGGCGACGTGATCGTCTCCTTGTGCCACGCCGGAATCTGGTTGTCCACCAGATCGAAAAACGGCTCGGCGCATTCCGCGAGATTCGCCGGCTCGGCGAGCCAATAATTCATCTCGATGTTGATGTTGGAATGATAATCGCAATGCCACGGCGGATTGTTCACGTCATTCCAAAGTCCCTGCAGATTCGCGGGCAAACCGCCCGGACGTGAACAGGAAATCAGCAAGTAACGGCCGTATTGGAACATCAATTCCTCCAATTGCGGATCAACCGTTTCGGTCGCGACGCGTTTGCGTTCATCCGTCGGCAACGTGATTTGTGCCGGCGACGATTTTCCCAAATCCAGACTCACGCGGTCGAACAACGCGTGAAAATCTTTCTCATGCGATGCTTCGAGTTTTGCGTAAGATTTTTTCGCGGCTGATTGAACCAGTTTCGTCACGCGCTCATGCGGATCTTTGCCGCGATAATGATTGGTGTAGCTGAACGAGTAATCCGTCCCCGCGGAAAAAATGAGCGTGAGGCTGTCGCAATTCGTGAATTCGAGCGTTGAACCGTTGGCGCGCAAACTGCCGCCGTCATTTTTCACGGTCAATTGTGCTTCGTATTTCAGGCCGTTGGCCAGCGCGCCGGAAAATGCGAGGAGATTGTTAGACGCCAGCGTTTTTGATTCGTGCGAATCCTCCAATTCAATGCTGCCGGTATAACTGCCGCGTTTGGCGGCGGTCAGATGAACGACGAGCACGCCGTCCGCGTGGCTGCAAAAGTATTCGCGCGAAAATTGGATTCCGTTCGCCTCATAGCTGACGTGCGCCAGTGCGTCGCCGATGTCGAGGTCGCGGCGATAACGGGAAATATTTTTTTGGCCGGCCAGATTGATGAACAGATTTCCTAAAACCTGATACGCGCCCATCGTGTCGTAATTGCCGGACGGATTCTCATCGCCGGTCCAGAGACTGTCTTCGTTCAAAACGATTCGCTCGCGATCAACGCCGCCGCCAATCAATCCGCCGATTCGTCCGTTGCCGATCGGCAACGCTTCGTTGATAAATTTGGACGACTTTCCGCCGCTGGCCAGGCTCGGAACTTTGCTGGCATTGGTCGTGGCCGGCTCAATCATTGCGCCGACGGGTTGCTGATACCACAACCTTAAATCGCTCGCGACGGTGGCGAAAGCGATGCCCGATACGATTGTGGCGATGGAAATGATTTTTTTCATGAAAAATGTTTTGCTTAAAATTAAGGCGAAATTTGCGGCGGCGCGATGAATTCAATTTTCTTTTGGCCGTCCCAAAACAATTCCTGGTCTTTTTTGGTTTTGATGGATTCAACGGTCTGGCCGTAACGGAGATGACAACGATTTCCTTCCAGCGATTTGATCGTCGCTGAAACCAATTTTCCATCTTTCCAGTTTTCGGAAACTTCAAAGCCGCCGCGCGCGCGCAGCCCGCTGACGCTGCCATCCGGCCACGCTTTCGGCAACGCGGGCAAAAATTCAATTTCATAAACCGGCTGTTCCGGATCCGATTCATCCACCCGGCTTTGCAACAGCATTTCAACCATCGCCGACGCGCCGCCGAAATTGCCGTCAATCTGGAATGGCGGATGTGCATCGAGCATGTCCGGATAGGTCCGCTCCGGGCTTAAAAGGAACCGCAGAATGGAATACGCGTGATCGCCATCGTGCAAGCGCGCCCAAAGATTGATCCGCCAGGCGGTCGCCCAGCCGGTGGATTCGTCGCCACGGATTTCCAGGGATTTTTTCGCGGCCGCAGCGAGTTCGGGCGTGTTATAGAAATCAATCTGGTCGCTCGGGAACAGTCCATAAAGATGCGAGACATGGCGATGATGCAGATCGTGCGCCTGCATATCAATGTCCTGCAACCATTCCTGCAATTGCCCTGCGTGCCCGACCTGCAATGGCGCCAGCCGCGCACGGGTGGCCGCAAGTTGTCCGGCAAAGTGTTTGTCTTTGCCAAGAATTTCCGATGCGACGATGCAATTGGTGAACAGGTCGCGCAAGATTTCCAGGTCCATCGTCGGTCCGTCGGTGATGCTGGCATGTTTGGCGAGCGGATTGGTGTTTTCCGGCGACATGGACGGGCAAGTCACCAGCCAATGATGCGTCGGTTCTTCGACGAGGGTGTCGAGGAAAAATTGCGCCGCGCCGCGCATGGCTGGATAAATCTTTTTGAGATAATTTTTATCGCCGATGAATTCATAATGATCGAAAAGTTGATTGCAAAGCCACGCGCCGCCGCTCGGCCACATGCCATATTGCGGCCCGTCGATTGGCGCGGTGGCGCGCCACAGATCGGTATTGTGATGCGCGACCCAGCCGCCCGCGTCGTATTCGATTTTCGCCGTGCGTTTGCCGGTTTGCGCGATGTCCAAAACCAATTGCGTCAACGGCTCAACACATTCGCCCAGGTTCGCCGTGTCGGCCGGCCAATAATTCATTTCCGTGTTGATGTTGATCGTGTATTTGCTGCTCCACGGCGGATTCATGGAATTGTTCCAGATGCCTTGAAGATTCGCCGGCTGCGTGCCGGGACGTGAACTGCAGATCAAAAGATAACGAGCAAATTGAAAGTAGAGCGCGGCGAATTGCGGATCGTTGCCGTTGTCGAAATTCCTGATGCGCTCGTCCGTCGGCAGATTCGCCGCCTCGCCGCTGTCGCCCAGATTCAATTCCACGCGGCGGAATAATTTTTGATGCGCGGCGATGGTCGCGGCGCGCAAATCGTTGAACGATTTTCTGCTCGCGGCGGCGATCTGCTTTTTGGTGATTTTTTCCGGCTGGCCGCTGGTGTCGTGATAATTCCGGTAACTCGTCGCCGCGGCGATGAGCAAGGTGACGGAATCGGCGTGGTTTACGACAAGATTTCCTGCTCCCATTAAAGTTAAGAGTCCGGCGCTGCCTCCTTTTGGTAGAATTCGAACTCTTGCCTGAAATTTCAGCGCGCCTTTGATTCCATTCGCATCGGCATTGACGCCGCTCATTACGAGCGTGTCGCCGTTTTCGACTTTCACGGTCGCTTTTTGCGGCGTGGTCAATCCGGTCGTGAAAGAAATTTGTCCCGGTTTATCGGCCGTCAGATGAATCACGATGACTTGATTGACCGGGCTGACAAACATTTCGCGTTTGAAGGTTATGTCGCCGATTTTATAACTGACGCTGGCGACCGCCGTATCCAAATTCAAATCGCGCCGATAATTTTCCACCGTCCCATTTGTCGGAAAATCCAGAAACAAATCGCCGAGCGTTTCATACGGCATTTGCCGGAGCGGCGTTGCCATCATTTTTTCGCCGACCAACGCCGATGCTTCGTCGTATTTGCCGTCAAAAATTAATTTCCGCACTTCCGGCAGGGCGGCCAAAGCGTTCGTATTATTTGGATCGTAAGGGCCGCCGCCCCAGAGCGTGTCTTCGTTCAACTGCAGATGTTCGCGTTCAACGCCGCCAAAAACCATCGCGCCGAGCCGTCCATTACCGATCGGCAGCGCATTCGTCCATCCGATGGCCGGCTCGCGATACCAGAGCGTGAGCGGATCGGTGGACTCAGCGTGAAGCGAAAGCGGCAAAAGGACGGCACAAAATCCGGTGACCAGGAGCGTCAATGATTTCATTGTGAAATTTCATCACGCGGCGGTCATTTGAATCAAGTCGAAATCAAAGCAAATTGATTTCCCTGTAACAAAAACCGAAAGGGCTGCGCATTATTCAAGCCGATTGTCCAGATCCACCGTTTCGCCAGCTTTCATTTTTATTTCCCGCATCAAATCGCCGGAGCGCACTTTGCAGAGATTTCCGTCCATCGAATGGATTTTAGCGGAAACCAATTTTCCGTCCTTCCAGTTTTCGTCCACGATAAATCCGCCGCGTGCGCGGAGACCTTTGACGCTGCCGGCCGGCCACGCCGATGGCAACGCGGGCAGCAATTGGATTTCGCCGTTTTGACTTTGCAATAGCAATTCGGCGATGCCCGCCGTCGCGCCAAAATTTCCGTCAATTTGAAACGGCCCGCACAGATCGAACAGGTTCGGCAGCGTGCGTCGTTGCATCAGGCCGTTCAATTGACGAAATGCAAAATTGCCGTCGCCGACGCGCGCCCAAAGCGGGATGCGCCACGCGTAACTCCAGCCGGTGCTGCCGTCGCCGCGCCATTTGAGCAACACTTTCGCGGCATCAAAGATTTTCGGGTCGGACGGATTGATGTCGTCGCCGGGAAACAGCGCCCACAACGGCGACATGTGCCGATGATTGTTGTTGGGCACGTCCACGTCCTGCAACCATTCCTGAAGCTGGCCATATTTGCCGACCTGGTTGGGCGGCAATTGCGCGCAAATGGTTTTCAATTGCGCGACGAATTTTTCGTCTTTACCTAAAATCTTCGCGGCGGCGATGGTGTGTTCCATCAAGGCGCGGATCAATTGATTGTCCATCGTCGGGCCATAGCACATTCCGCCTTGCTCGGGTGAAAATGACGGCGAAGTGACGAGCCAGCCGGTTTTCGGATCTTTGATGAGAAAATCCACGAAGAAGAGCGACGCCTGTTTCATCGCCGGATAAGCGCGATCGGCCAGGAATTTTTTATCGTCTGTGAACAGCCAGTGTTCCCACAAATGCTGGCAAAGCCACGCCCCGCCGGTCGGCCAGACGCCGTCAATGTTGTTGATCGGCGCCGTGCCGCGCCACAGATCGGTATTGTGGTGCACCACCCAGCCGCGGCAATTGTATTGCTCGCGCGCCGTGCGGCTGCCGCTGACGACCAGGTCATCAATCATGTCGAACAACGGGCCGGTGCATTCGCCCAGGCCGGTCACTTCCGCCGGCCAATAATTCATCTCGCAATTGATGTTCAGCGTCCACTTGCTTTCCCACGGCGGATTGAGCAATTCATTCCAATTGCCCTGCAGATTCGCGGGCTGGCTGCCGGGACGGCTGCTGGCGATCAGCAGATAACGGCCGTATTGAAATTCCAAAACCGCCAGCGCCGGGTCGCTTTCCAATCCGGTGGTTTTAATTTTTTCAAGCCGTTCGTCCGTCGGCAAATTTGCACGGTCGTTGTTGCCCAAATCCAGGCTCACGCGGTCGAACAGATTTTTGTGATCGGCCAGATGTGTCGCGAGCAATTCCTCGTATTTCTTTCCTTTCAATTTATCCAAATCTTCTTTGGCGCGTTTGTCCGGATTGGCGCTGATGTCCTGAAAATTTTTGAAGCTGGTCGCCGCGACCAACAGCAGCGTGGCGGAATTTGCTTTTTCAATGACAATTGAATTGCCATTGGTCGTCGCGCTGCCGCCGTCAGCAATCACACGAACGCGCGATTCAAATTTTTCGCCATTGGTTTGAATCTGTCCTGACAAAACCAGCGTGTCCGGCGCGGCGGCGACGGTTTGAGAATTGGTTTGCGAACTGTCCATCGTGAGCGCGAAATTCACGCGGCCTTTTTGGTCCGCGCTGAGGTGGACGACAATCGCTCGGTCGGGATAACTCGCAAATGCTTCGCGTGTGAACGTCGCGTCGCCGACGCGATAACTCACGCGGGCGATGGCCGAATCCAAGTCCAGTTCGCGGCGATAATCGCTGACGTTCGTTTGCCCAAAAAATTTCAGATGCAGGTCGCCGAAAGGTTGATACGGCATTTGCCGGACGGGATCACTCAAAAATCCTTTGCGCGTCTGCACTTCGGCGTCTTTGATTTTTCCTTCAAACAAATCCTGCCGGATGATCGCCAAATTCGTTTCCGCGCCGGCGCGGACGTAATCGCGCGGATGACCTTTCCACAACGTGTCTTCGTTGAACTGGATCCGCTCCTCCGGCACGCCGCCAAAAATCATCGCGCCCATGCGTCCATTACCGATCGGCAGCGCGTTGTCCCAGATTTTCGCCGGTTCGCGATACCACAGGGCCAGAGAATTTGTCGGCGCGGAGGCTTCGCCGGAGAAAGCGGCTTCGGTCAAATTGGATTCAGAAATTTGCGCAAAGGATGCGAACGCAAAAATGACGAGGAAAACAGCGGTCAGTAAACGTCTCATAACGGTGAAAAAACAAATTGGTTTTCCCGCGGCGAAGTTGCAACCGGTTTTTGATATGAAAATTGCCAATGCTTTTGCGATTGTGCGAATTACGCGAAATCAGCGCGACGTTTTCCAGATTCCGAACAATCCGCCGAAGCCGCACAGCAACAACGCGCTCACGGCGATGGCGCCGCTGTTGGGAACGCCCGGAAGAAATTGCAGCGACAGTGCGCCGATGGCCGGACCGAGGCAATTGCCCAGGCCGATGGCCGCTTCGTGAATGCCGCCGTGTTCGCCTTTGGTGTCGCCCGCATCCATCGAATAAAACAGCGACGAATAATAAATCAGGCCGATTGCACCGCCGAAAAAGATTTGCGCGATGATGAGAATCACGAGACTGGGCGACATCAAAATCGTGGCAAACGACAAAATCAAAAAAAGGAACGACGCGTTGAGCCAGCGGAACCGGTAATGCCAATCCGTCCAGCGCCACAGCACGATAAATGCGCCAAGCCGCACGAAACACCACAGCGTGCAGGCAAATCCGGCGAACATCGGCGACAAATTGAATTTATGCGCGATACCGGGAATGACCGCGACCAGCGTTTGGATGGCGACATACGCGAACGGATTGGCCAGCCACGCCATCCGCAGGAATGCCTTCGCGCGCGGCGACGCCGGCTGATGCGGTTGTGGCGCGGGCGCATCGGCGGATTTAAGAATCGTTTTAGCGTGATGGTTTTGCAGCCAAAAGGTCAGCGCGAGCATGACGACGACGAAACCGACCGGCATCCAGAAAATGACATGGTAGCCGAAAGCCTCGATGAACGTGCCGCCGACGAAATAAGCCACGGCATTTGTCACCGCCCAGACGACATTGTAAATCCCAACATAATGCGGCAATTGTTCCGCCGTTTCGCCGTCGCTGACGAGTGCTTCAAGCGTCGGCCAGATAAAACACATTCCCGTCGTGACCGCCGCGGCGGCGATGATTTGCGCGAGGACGGATTTCAGAAAAATGGCCGCGACGAATGAAATCAGCATGACGCCGAAGCCGACTTTGAGCGCGTTGAAATAACCGCGACGCTGGGCGAATTTTCCCGCCTGCCAGGCGGCGATGGTGTAAACGAATCCGAGAAATGCCGCGAGCGCGAGATTCAGCTTGTTGCCGAAGCCGAAATGGTCGCGCATGAAAAAGTAGAGGTAATTGAAATAGAGAACCGTCGCGAAGGAATTCAATCCTTCGAGCGTGAAACAGGCGAATTTGATTTTGCGGCGCGGGTTCATTTCAATTGGAAATCTCTTCAATCGCTTTGCGGCAATACCATTTCACCGCGTCCGACATCGGCGGCTGAAGCTGGTCCAGCTCCGCGGCCGAACACCAGCGGATGTCGTGATGCTCTTCGGCGGCAAGTTTGACCTGTGCGGAATTTTTCGGAACCGCCCAATAAATCATGCCGATGTGTTCGTGCGTGTCCGAAATGCGATGGATGTCGAGAAATCTCGGCGCGATGAGCGCGCGCGTGCCGGGCGAGGTGGTCGGCGGCCGTTCGCCGAGCAATTCCACGTCCAAACCGCTTTCTTCCTTCGCCTCGCGCAACGCGGCTTGTTCCGGCTCTTCGTCCAATTCGATGTGGCCACCCAACGGCAGCCATTTATCCAGCTTGCGATGATGGATGAGCAGAATTTTCGCGTCGTGAACGACAAAAATCGCGACGGTGAAATCAATTTTTTCGTGAATGTGCGGCATGGGCGCGTAAACGATTCAATGGAATCGCCAAATCGGTGCAGATGATATTCATTGCCGCGAAATGCTCAAATTCAAAGCAGAACCATTGGAGGATTCGGCGTAAAACTATTTTCAAAATAACTATTGACGGAATCCGGCTTTGAGTTAACATACCAACTAGTCTGTATGCCAAGCAAATCATCAACGTCGTTGCCCGAAACCAAGCGTAAAATCGTGGACGCCGGCGTCAAACTCATGCGCGCCAACGGCTATAACGCCACCACCGTGGATGACATCTGCGCCGATGCCGGCGTGACCAAAGGCGGCTTTTTCCACTATTTCAAGAGCAAAGACGATATTGCGCGCGCCGCGCTGACGCGTTTTCACGAAAGCAAAGTTCAGGACTATGAAGACGCGCCGTTTCGCAGACTGGAGGATCCATTGGATCGCGTTTTTGGGCGGCTGGATTACGTCAAAGAATCCATCGGCGGGGAGAAGCGCGTCACCAAAGGCTGTCTCATCGGCATGTTCGCGCAGGAACTGGCCGTTTCCAATCCGGGCATTCGCGATGTCTGCCAGAATTTCTTTTCCCGCATGGTCCGCGATTTTTCCCGCGACCTGGCGGAAGCCAAAGCCGCCCACGCGCCGCACGCCAAATTCGATCCAAACGGACTGGCGCAATTCTATCTGGCCATTGTCCAGGGCTCGCTGATGCTGTCCAAAATCGCCGGCAACAACGACGTGTTGCATGACAACGTCGAACAATTCCGCAGCTACCTGAAATGCTTGTTCAACCTCCCGGACGCGAAGCAGGGAACCAGGCCGGCGGACAAATCCTGGAACTGAAATCCAAGAGCCAACGCCATCAACGAACTCTTTTACTGAAATAAAACATACCAACCAGTCGGTTTTTGAAATAAAAATATGAATGCGACGACATTTTCCACTGATTTGACCGGAACTCCCCGCGCTGAACTTTCTGCCGCGCCGTTTGCGCCCCAGAAAAGCAAAACCAATCACGCCGGCCGTTTTGAATTGAACGACGACGTGGAATTGCCCGCGCCGAAAAAATTTCGGAAGCCGTCTGCCAAACGCATCGCACTGTTCGTGCTGGCAGCATTGATGGGGATCGCGGCCGTCAAATTCGGATACGATTGGTGGACGGCGGGCCGGTTCATTGAAAGCACGGACGACGCTTACGTCGGCGGCGATGTCACGGTGATCGCGCCCAAAGTGGCCGGATTCATTTCCGAAATCGCCGTGACGGATAATCAACGCGTTCACGCCGGCGATCTGCTTTTGAAATTGGACGACCGGGATTATCGCGCCGCGCTGGCAAAAGCCGAAGCCGCCGTCGCGATCCAGCGGGCCGCGCTGACCAATCTCGACGCGACGCGTCATTTGCAGGACGCGGTCGTGGCGCAGGCGCAGGCGGGAATCGCCGCGGCCGACACGGAAACCACGCGCACGCACGACGACCAGATCCGTGCCAAAAATCTTTTGGACACCGGCGTCGCCTCCATCCAGGAATTTCAAAAAGTGGATGCCGATTACAAAGAGGCGCTGGCGGACGGCGAAAAAGCGCGCGCGACGCTGGCCGCGGCGCAACGGCAATTGGAAGTCATCGCCACGCAGAAACAACAGGCGCAGGCGGCGCTGGATTCGGCGATCGCCGGACGCGATCTCGCGCGATTGAATTTGAGCTACACCGAACTGCGCGCGCCGATTGACGGCGTGGTCGGCAATCGCAGCGCACAGGTCGGCGCGTATGCCACGGCCGGCGCGCAATTGATTTCGCTCGTGCCGTCGCACGGTTTGTGGATTGACGCGAACTTCAAGGAAAATCAGCTCGCGCACATGCATCCGGGTTCACCGGCGACGGTGAAGATTGACCTGCTCGGCGGAAAAAAATTTCACGGACACGTCGCCAGTATCGCGCCGGCGACCGGCGCGCAATTCAGCGTGCTTCCCGCCGAGAATGCCACGGGCAATTTCACCAAAATCGTCCAGCGCATCGCCGTGCGGATTTTTCTCGATGACGGCCAATTGTCGCCCGGCCAATTACGTCCCGGGCTTTCCGTGACGGCGAACGTGAACACGAAATCATAAGGAGAATATGAATACTCCCGCCCAACCGCCGCTCCGCGCCAAAGATATTTTTCCGTTCGTCGTGATGTGCATCGGCATGTTCATGGCGTTGCTGGACATCCAGATCGTTGCTTCGTCGTTGCAGGACATCGGCGGCGGTTTGTCCGCCGCGCAAGACCAGATCAGTTGGGTGCAGACCGCGTATCTCATCGCAGAAATCTGCATGATTCCATTGTCCGGCTGGCTGACGCGCGTGTTTTCCACGCGCTGGCTGTTCACGGTTTCCGCGGCGGGCTTTACGCTGGCCAGTTTATTATGCGGCCTGGCGTGGAATATCGAAAGCATGATTGTTTTTCGCGCGCTGCAGGGATTGCTCGGCGCTTCGATGATTCCAACCGTGTTTACGTCGTCGTTCCATTATTTTCAAGGCCATCGCCGCGTTTATTCGGCGGCGGTCATCGGGACCATCGCATCCGTGGCGCCGACGCTCGGGCCGGTCATCGGCGGCTGGATCACCGACACGCTGGACTGGCGCTGGCTGTTTTACGTGAATCTGTTGCCGGGCGCGGCGGTGGCGGTCCTGAGTCCGAAACTCGTGAAAATTGACAAACCCGATTGGTCTTTGTTGAAAGGCGCGGATTATCCGGGAATTGCCTTGATGGCCATCGGCCTGGGCAGCCTGCAATACGTTTTGGAAGAAGGCGCGCGCTGGAACTGGTTCGACGACGCGACCATCAGAATGTTTGCCATCGTCGCGGTGATCGCCGGAATTCTATTCATTGTCCGCAGTTTGACCTTTGCCCATCCGGTGGTTGACCTGCGCGCCTTGACCAACCGCAATTTTTTGATCGGCTGCATTTTGTCGTTCATGACCGGCGTGGGAATGTTTGCGACGATTTTTCTGACGCCGTTGTTTCTCGGCTACGTGCGCGGATACAGCGCGTGGCAGATCGGCCTGGCCATCGCGTCCACCGGCGCCGCGTCGCTGGTTGGCATTCCCATCTATATTGCGCTGGCGAAACGGTTTGATACGCGCTGGCTGATGATGTTCGGGCTGGCGCTGTTTGCGCTTTCGATGTGGAGCTTCAGTTTCATCACGCACGACTGGGGCGGGAACGAATTATTTCTCCCGCAATTTCTGCGTGGCTTTCCGCAAGTGTTCGCCGTGGCGCCCGCGGTGACGCTCGGCCTGGGCAGTTTGCCGGCGGCGCGGCTCAAATACGCGAGCGGCCTGTTCAACATGATGCGCAATCTCGGCGGCGCCATCGGCATCGCCGTGTGCGCGACGATTTTGAACGACCGCACGAACCTGCATTTCCTGCGGCTGGCCGAACATCTGAATTCGACCAATCCCGCGATGCAACAAATGCTGCTGCGCCTGGGCGCGAAATTCACGGCTGCCACCGGCGACGCCGTGCACGGCCATGCGGCGGCGTTGAAAGAATTGTGGCGGCTCACGTATCGCGAAGCGCAGGTGCAGACCTTTGCCGACGCGTTTCTCGTCATCGGCGTTTGCCTGGCGATTGCGACGTTGCTGACGCCGTTGTTAAAAAAGGTTGCTCCATCGCCGGCGGTCGCGGCCGAGGCGCATTGAACGGATTCGGGTTTGAGGCGAATGACGCGAATTTGCGCCAATTAAACTGCATTTGTGAAAATTGGTGCAATTCGTGTAGCCGAACTTTTTAATGTCCGGCGCCGGCCTTCGCCACTTCCACGGCAAAGGCGTAATCGGGACCGAACATGTTTGAGCGGAAGACGATCCATTTCATGTCCGGCGTGAAAGCGGGATTGGGTTCGAGGCGATAGTTGTGTTTGGACATGTTGACCAGCTTTTCAGATTCCAAGTAGCCGGTCTTGATGAGATGGTCGCCCAGCGTGCCGTTGTCGCGGGTCAACACGGGATGGAACAGAAATATCCAAGGCGTTTGCCGGTTGCCGTCGCCGCAAAAGAGTTTGCCGTCGGGCGATGAATTGTCGTGGATGGACGATTGGTCGGGGTCGTAATGGAGCCAGATGCGCTGGCCGGTTTTGACGTTGTAACTGGCGATGAAGGAGCTGCCCCAGCCGCGCATATGGAGTTGGTAGAAGACGGTTTCGCCGTCAGCGCCCCACCATTCGTGCCCGGCAATCTCCATCTGCATGGTGCGTTTGTGGATGAGCTGATTTTGGGTGCCGTCGGTGCGGATGGTCCAGATGCGATCCACTTTTTGCCATTGGCCTTCGTGACAATACATGAGCAGCGTGGGATCGGCGGGGGAGAATTGCAGGTGATTCAACCAGTCGGTGCTGTGCTGAAGAAGCGGATGGATCTGGCCGGTGTGCAGGTCAATGGTGAACAGCGTCATCGGCAATTTGGCGGCGAGGCGGCGGGCCATCATTTCGCCTTTGTTGGCGGGTTCGCCGAGATTGGTTTCGGACATTTTGCCATAGGATTTGGTGCCATCGTAGGCGCCGCCGGCGTTGGCATCGCCTTCGATGAACGTGCCGGCACCGAGAGTTTCGTCGGCGTTGATGGCGGTCACGTTGGCGCGGCGCGGCAGGTCGGCGATCTTGCGGTCAGCGCCGGTTTCCAGGTTCACGCACCAGAGCGAACGGAAAAGGGGATCGCTGGAGCCGCGGGTGTAATAGAGATTGGCGGAGTTGTGGGCGACGATGATGGTGTGCGTTTTGCCGGTGACGAGTTGTTTGGACTTCAAGGTTTTGAGATCGAGAACGGAAATGCCGTTGGTGGTGGTGTAGGCCATTTTTTTACCGTCGGACGTGAAGGCATTGTCATTGAAATAAAAACTGTCGGAACCGGGTTCGCGCGTGAGGCGGATGACGCGATGGCCGGTGTCGGGATCAATCCAACTGACGGGCGGTTCGGCGGCGAAGATTTGGAGTGCGGCGAACGCGAGGCAGAGAAGGGCCAGGAAATGTTTCAGCGACATGATTCAAAAACAGACGGCACGGAGGAGGGCGGGGTTTCAGGTTGTTCCGGTTGTCCGCATCCGGACGGCGGAATTCCACAACGTCCAATAGTTAGGAACTTGCAGAGTTCGTCCCTCCAAATTTTGGACCGGGCCGCGCGAAGGTTAATCATTTGCGGAAAGAGAATGTGGGCGGTAATATGGTTGTGGCTATGAATTACCAGAACATCATCACCATTGAACCGGGCAAGCGCGGTGGGCGTCCTTGTGTCCGGGGGATGCGGATTGCTGTTTCAGATGTGTTGGGCTGGCTGGCGGCCGGAATGTCGCATCAGGAAATTCTGGCTGACTATCCCGAATTGACGGAAGAGGATATCCGCGCCTGCCTGGCCTTTGCCGCAGACCGTGAGCGCCGTGTTTTGACCGCCGCATGAAGTTGCTGTTCGACCAAAACTTGAGCTTCAAGTTGTGCGGTCGTCTCGCCGATTTATTCCCCGAATCCAGTCAGGTGCGCGCGGCGGGATTGGAAACGGCCGATGACCGTGTCATTTGGGAATTTGCCAAGGCCAACGGCTTTACCATTGTCTCACAAGATTCCGATTTTGCGGACATGGCGGCATTGTTCGGTCCGCCGCCAAAAGTCATCTGGTTGCGTTGCGGAAATCAAACGACCGACGTGATAGAAAAGATTTTCCGCGAGCGAACGGCAGTCATCAAAGTTTTTGAGTTGGATACCGCGGCTGCCTGCTGGGAGCTTTATTGAACGGCGAAATGGTTCTCCCTCGGCTGGTTTAAATAGCAAATTTCTTCGTTTTGCTGGCGGTTTTTGCATTTGCATTCGATGCCGTTTGGAGAATGATTTGGGCACAGCATGAAAAGAGTTTTGCCGCTCATCGCTTTGGCATTTTTGATTGCCGGTTTCCATCGGGTCGCGTCTGCCGAAACGGTTTCCATCGTCATCGCCACCAACGCGTCGCCGCGCGTGGAATTCGGTGCGGAGAAATTGGCGGAAGCCATCAATGCGGCAAGTATAGATTCGGATGTTTTGGCGGAACGGCTTAAAGGAACAAAATTGAACGCCGTCGTCACGTGTTTGGAAACAATTCCCGGACGGAAAATTTGGATCAATCACTGGCCCAATCCCGGATTGCCGCGCGAAGGATTTTCATTCGCGCTCGGCGACAACAACGACCTCTCCATTTCCTCCGCCGACGATTCCGGCGCGCTTTACGGTTGCCTGGAATTGGCGAAACGCATCCGCGAAGAAGGAAAATTGCCGACAATCGGTATTGCCAATTTTCATGACGCGCCGGCGATGAAGCTTCGCGGCACGTGCATCGGGTTGCAGAAGACTTACATTTTGCCGGGCCGCCACGTTTACGAATATCCCATCACGCCGGAATTGTTCCCATGGTTTTACGACAAGAAAATGTGGAAGGATTATCTGGACTTCCTCGCCGAGAACCGGATGAACACGCTCTATCTCTGGAGCGGTCATCCGTTTGCGTCGCTCGTGCGGCTCAAAGATTATCCGTATGCAGTCGAAGTGCCGGACGACGTGTTCGCCAAAAATCAGGAAATGTATCACTGGCTGGCCAGCGAATGCGACAAGCGCGGCATCTGGCTGGTGCAAATGTTTTACAACATCATCGTTTCCAAACCGTTTGCCGAAACGAACGGCATTTCCACGCAATTGTCCGGACCGACGCCGTTGGTGACGGATTACACGCGCAAATCCATCGCCGAATTTGTGAAGGATTATCCGAACATCGGTTTGCTGGTCTGCCTGGGCGAAGCGTTGCGCGGAACCGATAATCAATTGGATTGGTGCACGAACGCGATCTTGCCTGGCGTGCTCGACGGCATGAAACAAGCCGGATTGAAAGAGGAACCGCCCATCATCATTCGCACGCACGCAATGGATCCGTATGCCATCATGCCCGCCGCGTATCAGATGTATTCCAATCTGTTTACGATGTCGAAATACAACGGCGAATCGCTGACGACCTGGGAACCGCGCGGCAAAGACGCGGACATCCATCGCGCCATGAGCAAGCTTGGGCCGCACATCGTCAATGTCCACATCCTGTCGAATCTCGAGCCGTTCCGTTACGGCGACGTGGATTTCATCAAGAAATGCGTGCAGGCCTCGCGCGACCGGTTGGACGCCAGCGGCGTTCATCTTTATCCGTTGAGCTATTGGAATTGGCCGTATTCTCCGGACATCGCCACGCCGCCGGAATTGCAATGGCAGCGCGATTGGATCTGGTTTACGGCGTGGGCGCGTTATTCGTGGAATCCGGACATTCCCGAAAAGGAAGACCACGCGTTTTGGATTTCGCAATTGGCGGAAAAATACGGCAACACCAACGCGGCGGAAAAAGTTCTCGAAGCTTATGACGTTGCGGGCGAAGTCGCGCCGCGCTTGATTCGGCGGTTTGGAATCACGGAAGGCAATCGGCAAACGCTGTCGCTCGGCATGACGCTGGATGAATTGGTGCATCCGAACAAATACGGCGCGATTGAAGATCTGTGGCTCTCGCAATCGCCGCCGGGCGAACGGCTGGATGAATTTGTGCGCAAGGAATGGAATCATCAGCCGCACGTGGGCGAAACGCCGGATTCCATCATCGCCGATGTTTTGGCGGAATCGAGCAACGCGGTTGCGGCTGCCGATGCGGCGCAAAAATTGGTAACGCACAATCGCTCTGAATTTGAGCGGTTGCGCAACGACGCGCATTGCGTCCAGGCGATGGCGCAAAATTACGCCGACAAAGTGCGCGCGGCGGAATTGGTGTTACGTTACAATTACAGCGCGCAAATCGGCGATATGGAGCAGGCCGAAAAATATCTGGCGCAAAGTTTCGCCGATTACGAAAAACTCGTCGCATTGACGAAGGACACCTACCAATACGCCAATTCGATGCAGACCTCGCAGCGAAAAATTCCCGTGAGCGGCGGCGTCGGCGGCAAACCGGCGAATTATTTATGGTCGCAACTGGTGCCGGTTTATCAAAAGGAATTGGACGATTTCCGGGCGCGCGTCGCGGCATTGAAAGCGAATCCGCACGCGGCGGAACCGGCCGCGGACGAATCGCAAATCAAACCGTGGCCGGCGGCGCCATTCACATTGATTTCGACGAACGCGGAAACTTACACCGTGGAGAAAGGCGCAAAAGTGTTCACAGATCGCGGTTACGAGATTCAAAGTCTCGCGCCGGAATTGCGCGGGCTGACCGGCATCCGTTTTTCGCATTCGGAGGCGAAAGACGGGATGACGCCGATTGAATTTGAAGCCGGCGAACCGGTCTATGTTTTAGTGGGTTATTTTGACAGCAAACAAAAAGCGTGGCTGCAGGTGCCGCAACTTGAAACGGCGGCGCAAGCGGATGAACGCGGCGGCGTGGACACGGTGATCGCCCACGCGGCGGCGATCGCGAGCAGCCCGAGCGTGGATGTCCATGCGTTTCGATTTGATGCCGGAAAACAAAAACTGGAATTGATCGGCAAAGGCAGTTTTGTCGTTCTCGGCATCGTGCCGCAAACGGTGAAACTGGAAAAGCGCGATGCGCACCGGTGAAATGAATACGAAATTATCAGTTCTGGCTTTGGCAATTTTGATCGCGCCACTTTCTTCGATGGCGGACGCGGGTCTGGTGGACACCGATTCCAGTTCGTTCGCAAAAATTCGAACCATTGGAATGAATGAAGCCAAATGGACGGACGGTTTTTGGGCGGACCGGTTTGAATTGTGCCGCACGCAAATGGTTCCCGGCATGGCGCGATTGATGGAGGGGACGAATTACTCGCAGTATTATCGCAATTTCCAGATTGTTGCCGGACTGAAGAAAGGTGAATGTCACGGCTCGACTTTCAACGACGGCGATTTTTATAAATTTCTGGAAGGCGCGGAAGCGACGCTGGCCGTCACGAACGACGCCTATATTGACAGCAATCTCGACAAAGTCCTCGCCGTCATCGCGCAGGCACAGGAAACGAACGGCTACATTGATACCTGGGTGCAATTGCATCAGCGCGCCGGCGACACAAACGTCGCGCCGTTTTCCGATCCGCTCAATTTCGAGATGTATAATCTCGGCCATTTGATGACGGCGGCGTGTGTGCATTATCGCGTCACCGGCAAAACGAATTTTCTCGAAATCGCGCGCAAAGCGGCGGATTTTCTTTGCGACGAATTCAAAAATCCGACGCCCGCGCTGGCGAACAATCTGATCTGCCCCTCGCATTACATGGGCATCGTGGAATTGTATCGCACGACGGGCGAGCCGCGTTATCTGGAACTGGCGAAGAAATTTCTTGCGATGCGCGACCTGGTGAAAGACGGCGGCGACGACAACCAGGACCGGATTCCGTTCGAGCAACAGACACAAGCCGAAGGTCACGCCGTGCGCGCGAATTATCTTTACGCCGGCGCAGCGGATCTGTTTCTCGAAGACGGCGACACGAATTTGTGGCGGCCGCTCGCAGAAATTTGGACGAATGTCGTCACCAAAAAAATGTATCTCACCGGCGGCTGCGGCGCGCTTTACGACGGCGCGTCGCCGGACGGCAGCAAAGACCAAAAGCACATCACGCGCGTGCATCAATCCTACGGACGCAATTATCAATTGCCGAACACGACGGCTTATAGCGAAACCTGCGCGAACATCGGAAATGTTTTGTGGAACTGGCGGATGTTTCTGGCGTCGGGCGATGCGAAATACATGGATGTGGTCGAACTGGCGCTTTACAACAGCGTGCTTTCCGGCGGCGCGCTCGACGGCACGAATTTCTTTTACACGAATCCGCTGCGCGTGACGGACCCGATGCCGACGGAATTGCGTTGGTCGCGCCGACGCGTGCCGTATGTCAGTTCGTTTTGCTGTCCGCCGAATCTCGTCCGCACGATTGCCGAATCGGCGAATTACGCCTACGCAAAATCCGGCGACGCGGTTTGGGTGAATCTTTACGGCGCGAGCGATCTGGAAACGACGTTGGCGAATGGCGACAAAATTAAATTATCGCAGGAAACGGATTATCCGTGGGACGGTCGTGTGCGGATCAAAATCGTGGACTGCGGTAAAAAAGAATTTGCGTTGAAGTTGCGGATCCCGAATTGGGCGGATGGCGCGAGCGTGCGCATCAACGATCGTCCGGCGGATTTTTCGCCGAAACCGGAAAGTTATTTTGAAATCCGGCGTGCGTGGAAGCCGGGCGATTTTGTGGACCTGGATTTGCCGATGCCGGCGCGTCTGATGCAGGCTAATCCGCTCGTCGAGGAAGATTTGAATCAGGTGGCGATTCAGCGCGGGCCGATTGTCTATTGCCTGGAATCGCCGGACCTGCCGGCGGGAATCAAAATTTCCGACGTATTCATTCCACCAGACATGAAATTGGCGGCGCGTTATGACCGGCATTTGCTGGATGGCATCGTGGTGCTGGAAGGTGAGGCGCTGGCGAGGACGGAGAGGAATTGGCGCGGCCAGCTTTACCGCGAATTCAAGCCGGACGAATTCAAACCGTTCCATGCAAAATTTATTCCTTATTGCGTCTGGCAAAACCGCGGGCCTTCTGAAATGTCGGTGTGGTTCCCTCTTGCCGGGCATTGAAGCCGACAGCAGTTTTCTTAAGGAATTTCGCAGGAATTTGAGAGAAAAATCGTCCGAAGAAGTGTTATCTTTCCGGACTCCATGAAAAAATTGATGCGCATCTGTTATAGCTTCTGCCTGTTGACTTTAGCCGCCGGCCAGATTTGCGCCGGTGAATTGAAAGTGGACATCAACCGCGATGCAAAAAATAATTCGAGCACCACGGCAACCGGCTATACACAGTGGTTTACCAATGCGGCGGGCACTTCAAGCACCGGGACGACGCCCATCACGCAAAGCTTTCTCATTCCTTCGACCGGCGAGATCGCCACCGTTTCTTTGGCGATGACTGCGGCGGCGCAAAGCGCGGGCGGCACGGGCATCACTTATACCTACAATTCAACGGCTTCGACGGAAGGATGGAAACTTTGCAGTGACGGTGTCACGGTCGCTCCGGCAGTGACGAATCTGGGCGGACAGATTCAAATGACCATCAGCGGATTGAATCCCGGAGATCACACATTGCTCACCTTTCATAACGCCGGCGATTCTCCGCTTCAATTGGGAACAATGGCTCCGATAAAGGTTTATCTCAATGGCAGCTACGTTACCAGCGTTACGCCTTCAATCCGCACCAATGATCTTAACACGCCGACCGTTTATCTGAATTTCAGCACCGCTTCGACCAATGATGTAACGACCGTGCTGTTTGCGGCCGACACTTCAGCCGTTGCGGACACCAAAAACGTTGTGTTGAACGGATTTGAAATTGATACGCCCGACGTCCAATACCAGGCGAACACGCCGTATCCGGCCAACGGCGATGAGCATGTGGATTGCGATGACACGACCGTGTTATTGCAATGGATATCCGCGCTCACTGCCGTTTCTCACGACGTTTATCTGGGCACAAACAGCGACACGGTGAGGAATGCCACTCATGCTTCGTCGGCCTGGAAAGGAACGCAATCGGGCACCAATTATCTGTTGAGCGGCATCAACAGTTTTCTGAGTTATTATTGGCGGATTGACGAAATCAATTCAACGAACGGCGTGACCAAAGGGAATCTCTGGTATTTCCGTCCGCGACACCTGGCATTTCCGGGCGCGGAAGGTTACGGCCGGTTCGCGCGCGGCGGACGCGGCGGAATTGTCATGGAAGTGACGAATTTGAATGACAGCGGGCCGGGAAGTTATCGCGCCGCGATCGAAGCGAGCGGCCCGCGCACGATTGTGTTCCGGGTTTCGGGACTGATCCGTTTGCAATCGCAGTGCATCATCAACAACGGCTACGTCACCATTGCCGGCCAGACGGCGCCCGGCGACGGCATCTGCATCGCCAATTATCGCGCGGGCATGAGCGGGCCAAACGACGTCATCATGCGCTTCATGCGTTTCCGCACTGGCGACGGCGCGCAGCAATCCATGGACGCAATGAGCCTGGGCAGCGCGACGCACACGATTGTGGATCATTGTTCGTCGAGTTGGTCGTTGGACGTGGCGTGTAATTCGTTGCAAAGCGGAGCGGTCGGCACGCAATCGGCGATGACGAGTTATCAGAACAACATCATTTCCGAACCGCTGCGATATTCCTATCATTACAACGACGCAGAGCGCGCGGCGACCGGCTGCACCAATTGTTATCAGCCGCACGCCTTCGCTGCTTCCATCAGCGGTGAAATCGGCAGCTACCATCACAATTTGATCGCGCATTCGACGGACCGGAATTGGTCGCTCGCCGGCGGCCTCGACCATTCGGTGCATTACGCCGGTTCGTTGGACATCCGCAACAATGTCGTTTACAACTGGCTCAACGGACGCACGACCGACGGCGGCGTGGCGCGTTTGAATTACGTGAACAATTACTACAAACCCTACACCGGCAATCCTTACGCGACGTGGCTGTTGAAACTTGACAGCATCAATACCAATTGGGGCACGGAATACATTTACATGACCGGCAACGTGATGCAGGGTAAATCCTATTACGCCAACAATTGGATGAGCGGTTCATTCTACAACGGTTTGCCATTGACCGGCTTGGTCGTGACGAATGCGGAACTGTATCCATCCTACGTCACCACCCAAAGCGCAACGAATGCTTACAAAGTGGTGTTGTCGGATGCGGGTTGCAATGAACCGGCGCAGGATTTGATTGACCGGCGGCTCATCGGCGAAGTGATCACCGACACGACACATTATGAAGGCACAAATGGTCCGACCTATACTATTGACGGCGTATTGCAAGACGACCGCGGGCCGGACAATCCGGGCCTGATTGATTCGCAAACCGACGTTCATGATTATCAATCCACCAATTCGGCGCTGGCAAATTATTCGACGAATGCGCCGTGGGGGCCGTATGCCACTTATGATGTTCCGGCGGACACCGACCACGACGGAATACCGGATTGGTGGGAATTGATGAAAGGCACGGATCCGAATTCCGCGGCTGGAGATTTTTCCGACAGCAATGCCGATCCGGACGGCGACGGTTACACGGACCTCGAAGATTACCTGAACTGGCTCGCCGCACCGCATGTGGATTGCACGCGCAATTCCAGCGTGGACGTTGACCTGACTCAATACACGCGCGGCTTCACGAATTTTTCGCCGATTTATGTCGTCTCGAATGCGACGAACGGAAGCGTTTCGCTTGTATCCGGAAAAATCGCGCACTTTACGCCGATAGCCGGTTTCTACGGCCTCGGCAGTTTTCAATTCAAAGTCACCGATTCCTCGGGATTTTCCTACACGAACACCGTCGGCATTCACGTCCGCGCCTATCCGGCGTCGCAATTGGGATTCTCAATTTCCGGCGGCGTGCCGCAATTGCAGGCCAGCGGCGAATCAGGATTTTATTTCCTGCTGCAAGATTCCGATGACCTGCTGAACTGGACAACGTGGAGCAATTTCACGGCGGCCGTATCCGCGAAAACATTGACGCCGCCCGGTTATCCCAATCCGGCCGCGCGTTTTTATCGTGCTGTTTCCGTGCAATAATTGATTACAAAATCACGAACAAAATTTTATGAAAAAAATAATCCTGACAATTGCGGCCGCTTGTGTTTCGGCGACCATTTTCGCCGCCGATGCGAATCCTGAAACCGGAACGTCAAAACAGGCGGAGGCCAAATACACTGCGGTCATTGACGAACGTTCGCAAAAAATCGTGGACGCATTGGGCCTGGGCGATACCAACACCGCTAAAAAAGTTCACGACATCATCATGGCGCAATATCGCGCGCTGAACGATTGGCACAACGCCAACGATCCGCTCATCAAAAAAGCAAAAGGCAACAAGGAGACCATCGCAAAAATCGAGGCGCCACTGAAAAAAATGCATGGGGAATATCTCGCCGAACTCGGCCAATATTTATCGCCATCGCAAATTGAAACCGTCAAGGACAAGATGACCTACGGCAAAGTGGAATTCACTTTCAAAGGTTATTGCGTGGAATATCCGAATCTTTCTGAAGCGGACAAGCAGCAGGTTTTGACCTTTCTCAAAGAAGCGCGCGAAGAAGCGATGGACGCCGGCAGCTCGGATGAAAAATCGGCAATCTTCAATCGCTACAAAGGAAAGATTAACAATTACCTGGCCAAACAAGGCGTCCATTCCGAAAAATGGATCAAAGAACACGCAGCCTCGCAAACGAAATAACCGCCTATCGCCGCAATATTCCCTCTTGAATCTGCGCTTGAAGCGATGAGAATTGCCGCAGCGCAATTGAATTATGTCCACTGAATGGAAATCCGACAGCGAACTCTTCGCGCTCTGCGCGCGCGAACTTTACACGCCCGTCGTCGGCGACATTCTCGATGACCTCGGCTTTACCCATCAATTTCTTCCGCAGCCGATCCAGCCGTTGCGTGAAGAAATGAAACTTGCCGGTCGCGCGATGCCGGTCGTGATGATTGATGTTTTCGGTAAACAGAAAAAACCGTTCGGGTTATTGACCGAAGCACTCGATCAACTTCAACCCGGAGAAATTTATATTGCAACCGGCGGCGAAATGCGTTGCGCTTATTGGGGCGAAATTCTTACCGCGACCGCAAAGAAACGCGGCGCGGTGGGCGCGGTCATCAACGGTTTTCATCGCGACACGCCCAAGGTGCTCGAACAGAACTGGCCGGTGTTTTCGCGCGGACGATTCGCGCAGGATTCCGCCGTGCGCACGCAAGTTGTAGATTTCCGCTGCCAGATTGAAATCGGGCAGGTAACGATTCAGCCCGGCGAATTGATTTTTGCCGATTTAGACGGCGTCGTGGTGATTCCGAAAACGGTTGAAGCCGAAGTCATCGAGCGCGCCCTCGCCAAAGCGCGCGGCGAAAAATTGGTCCGCAAAGAAATTGAAGCCGGCATGAGCAGCACCGCGGCGTTCAAAAAATACGGCATCCTCTGATATGCCAATCGTTAAACGCATTTCATATTTCAAGGCCATTTCCAAATTGTCGCGGCCGATTGCGGACAGCACGCATCAGATTCCGGAGATCGCCTTCATCGTTACGCGCATCGAACTGGATAATGGCATCACCGGCGACGGCCATTTGCTTGCGTTTCATTATTCGCCGGAAGCAATTCTCGGCGCGCTCAAGGACATCGCGCCGATGGCGCTCGGACGCGAAGTCAGCGCGACGGGCGAATTTCTGGCGCATCACGAAAAAGAGAGTGAATATTTTGGCAACGTCGGCCTCCATCGCTGGGCCGCCGGCTCAATCAACATCGCGATGTGGGACGCCTGGGCAAAAACGCTCGACGTGCCGATCTGGAAAATGTTTGGCACGTTTCACCATCGCGTGCCGCTCTACGGCAGCGGCGGCTGGCTGTCGTATTCGGAAAATGAATTGCTCGAGGAAGTCCGCGATTACGTCAAACGCGGTTTCCGTTCGGTAAAAGTAAAAGTCGGTTCGCCGGAAATCGCCCGCGATATCGAGCGCCTTACGAAAGTTCGCGAAGCCGTCGATCCGCACATCAACGTGATGATGGACGCCAATCAGGGAATGAAACTTCCCGGCGCGCTCGAACTGGCCCGCGCGGCGCAATCGCTGCGCATCACCTGGTTTGAAGAGCCGTTGCCACGCACCGATTACGACGGCTACGCGCAATTGCGTCATCAGGCCGGCTTGTCCATCGCCACCGGCGAACGCGAATTTGATACGGTGACGTTGCGCGAATTGATTCGTCGCGAAGCGATTGACCTTTGGCAACCGGATCTGTTGCGGCTCGGCAGCGTCGAAGCATGGCGCGCGTCGGCGGCTTTGGCGCAAGCGCATCACCTTCCTGTTTTACCGCATTATTACAAAGAATACGATGTGCCTTTGCTGATGACCGTGCCGAATGCTTATGGCGCGGAATCATTCGACTGGCTGGATGACCTCATCACCAATCCAATTCGAATGAGGGACGGTTTCGCGTATCCAAATGACAGCGCCGGCTGGGGATTCAGTTTCAAAGATGATGGCTTGAAAGAACTCGCAACATTTACAAAATAAATCAGCCATGAAAATCACCACCTTCGAAACCTGGCGCTGTCAGCGCAAGGAATCGTTGTTCGACTCTTCGCGCACCGGTCGCAGCCCGATGAATTGGGACGTGGTTGTGCTGCAATTGACCACCGACACCGGACTCACCGGTCACGCCACGGCGCTTGCGGCGCGTTCGAGCATCGTGACGCAGGCATATTTGCATGAAACAATCGCGCCGGTGGTGATGGGCCGTTCGCCGATCGAACGCGAAGCCATCTGGCATGAACTTTGGACGATTGACCGGCATCTGACTTTTTTTCCGGTTTATTTGCCCGGCCCGGTGGACGTCGCGCTATGGGACATCGCCGCGCAGGACGCCGGATTGCCGTTGTATCAATTTATCGGCGCGTGTCGCACGAGCCTGCCGACCTATGCCAGTAGTTTGTTCATGCCGAACACGGAAGACTACGTGGAGCAGATGCGCGTCTACAAAAAACGCGGCTTTCCGGCTTATAAAATTCATCCGCCCGGTCCGTGGCGGAAAGACATTGAGATTCATCGCGCCGTCCGCGCCGCCGCCGGCGACGATTATGTTTTGATGACCGATCCGGTCGGCGATTATTCGCTGGAAGAAGCGATTCGCGTGGGACGCGATTTGGAAAAACTGAATTATCACTGGTTCGAAGAACCGTTTCGTGATTTTGAACTCGCGAAATACGCGAAGCTTTGCGCGGCGCTGGATATTCCGATCGCCGGAACGGAAACAACGCGCGGCGGACCGTGGGGCGTGGCGCAAGCGATTCAATTCAACGCCGTGGATATCGTGCGCGCCGACGTTTCATGGAAGGCCGGCGTTACCGGCACGCTCAAGATTGCGCACCTCGCCGAGGCGCACGGGTTGCGCTGCGAAGTGCATTGCACGACGATGGGTTTCATGGACATGGCAAATTTGCACGTCAGTTGCGCGATCAAAAATTGCGAATATTTTGAATTGTTAATTCCGGAAGAGCCGTTCCGCTTTCCGATGAAGGATAAATATCCGATCGATAAATTCGGCATTGCGCATGTCCCCCAAAAGCCGGGCATCGGCGTCGAACTCGACTGGGACGCAATTGATAAAACGTGCGTCGAACACAAAATCACGAAGGTAAAATGAGTTCACGCGCCTTCCAAATTCAGCCGAACGACAACGTCGCCACCTTGCTCGACGATGCAAATGCCGGCGAAATTGAAATCCTCGGCGCGCGGCCGGACAAAATTCAATCGCTGGAGAAAATTTCGCGCGGACACAAAATCGCTTTGTGCGACATTGCAGCGGATGAAGCTGTGATAAAATTTGGCGTCCGAATCGGCCACACGACCCAGCCGATTAAACGCGGCGCTTGGGTTCATCTGCACAATCTCGCGAGCGATTTGGACGAGCGCTCCAGCACGCTCGATTTACATTCCGGCGCACCGACGGACACGAACTCCGCGTATGTCTGAAAAAATCTCATCCCGTAGCAGCCGACGTGAGTCGGCTCATTCTTTAACTCCGGAGAATCAGAGCCGACTGATGTCGGCTGCTACAAAATCCTGGAGCGGCTATCTTCGCCCCGACGGTCGCAAAGGAATTCGCAATCTTGTTCTCATCATTTACACGGTCGAGTGCGCGCAGCACGTCGCGCACGCCATCGCCGCGAATGAAGAAGATGTTCACGTCATCGGATTTCCCGGTTGTTACGACAACGCCTACGCCATTCGCTTGATGCTCGCGCTGGCGCGGCATCCGAATGTTGGCGCGGTGTTATCCGTCGGACTTGGCTGCGAATATACGCAGCCGGAGAAATTGGTTGATGCCGTTCACGCATCGGGGAGGCCGGCGGAATGGTTTTTCATCCAACAAAGCGGCGGAACAAAATCGTCGGTTGCGAAAGGAAAAGAAATTGTTTCGCAACTTCGCGAAAAAATTCGCAAAGAAACCCCGCGTGTGCCGATGACATTTGCGGATTTGACGGTCGGTTGCGAATGCGGTGGTTCGGATGGAACTTCCGGCCTTGCCGGAAATCCAACCGTCGGCGCATTTTTCGATTTGCTCGTGGACGCCGGAGGTCGCGCGATTTTTGAAGAGACGGTTGAAATGATCGGCTTGCGCGAACACATGCTCGCTCGCGCGACGAACGCGGATGCGAAACAGCAACTCGCCACCGCTTACGACAAAGCCGAGCGATATTGTCGGTCTGTTCGGCAATGGTCTGTGTCGCCGGGCAATTTTGCGGGTGGCCTCACGACGATTGAAGAAAAAAGTCTCGGCGCATTTGCCAAGAGCGGTTCGCGGCCGATTCAAGGCGTCATCAAAGTCGCCGAACAACCGCGCGGGCCGGGCTTGTGGATTCTCGACAGTGTGCCGGACGAACATTTCATGCAATTCGGTTACACGAATCCCAACGACACGGAAGGCATCATGGATTTGATCAGCGCCGGTTCGCAGATTGTTTTGTTCGTGACCGGGCGCGGCAGCGTGATTGGCAGTCCGATTGCGCCGCTGGTCAAAGTCACCGGCAATAGCGCGACGTTTCGCGCAATGGAGGAAGATATGGATTTCGATGCCGGACGTGTTTTGTCCGGCGAAATGAATTTGGCGCAGGCTGGTCGCGAACTGGCTGAATTGGTTCTCCGCATGGCGCAAGGCGAGCTGAGCAAACCCGAGCGCCTCGGCCATCGCGAGTATTTCATCATGTATAAACACCAAAATACACCTTCGCTTTCCGAAGGCTGTCGCGCATGATTTTCTGAATCACCGCGCCGTTAAAAATTTATGAATAAAAATCCAGCATTCGATTTAACCGGCCAAACCGCGCTGATCACCGGCGGCGGCACCGGCCTCGGCCTCGGCATGGCCAAATGTTTTGTCGCCTCCGGCGCACGCGTCATTCTCGTTGGCCGGCGCAAAGAGGAATTGGATAAAGCCTGCGCCGGGCTCGGCGGAAACGCCTTCGCGCTTTGCGGTGATGTGACGAAATTGGAAACCATTCCTTCGCTCGTTGATGACGCAGAAAAATTGGCCGGCCCGATTTCCATTTTGGTCAACAACGCCGGCGTGCATTTGAAAAAGCCGGCGATTGAAACCAGCGACGCTGAATTTGCCAGCGTGATTCAAACGCATGTTTTCGGCGCCTTCGCTTTGAGCCGCGAAGTCGGTAAACGAATGGTCGCGCGCAAATCCGGTTCCATTCTGTTCACCGCTTCGATGGCATCGCTGATGGGCATTCCGCTCGTCGTCGCCTATTCCGCGGCGAAATCGGCTTACGTCGGAATGGTGCGAACGCTGTCCGTCGAGCTGGGCGCGAACGGAGTTCGGGTCAATGCTATTGCGCCCGGCTGGATCGCGTCGGCGATGCTCGACAAAGCGTTGAGCGGTGATCCGGCGCGGAAAGCCAAGATCCTTGGACGCACTCCGCTGAACTGTTTCGGCGAACCGGAAGACATCGGTTGGGCGGCGGTTTATCTGTGCAGCCCGGCGGCGAAATTTGTGACCGGCGTTGTGCTGCCGGTGGACGGCGGGGCGGCGGAGGCGTTTTGATCATGCAAAAACCAATTCTTCGTCACATCGCGAATTTATGGACGTTCATGGGCCATCCCACGAAGGAAAATGAATGGACGCTCGACCAAAAACTTCGCGCGATTAAAGAGGCCGGGTTCGACGGCGTTTGTTGGGCGGGCAGCCCGGAATTGCGGGATGGCTGTCGCCAAAACGATTTGATTTTCGTCGGCGGAATGGCATCGGGAAACGCGAAGGATTTTCCGCGATTGCTCCAGGAACAAAAAGATTGCGGCGCGGTTCACGTAAATGTGCAGTTGGCTTCCGACGAAATTTCCACTGCGGAAGCACTGGAGCTCACGCTCACGCTGAATCGCGAAGCCAAACGCATCGGTGTGATTCCCGGAATTGAAACGCATCGCGGCACCTGCACCGAAACGCCGGAAAAACATTATGCGCTGTGCGATGCATATCAAAGGACGACCGGCGAATTGTTGCCGCTTTCGCTTGATTTCTCGCATTTCGCGGTCGTCAAACATCTCATGCCGGAACATTTTGCGAAACGTCTTTTGGGGCGGCCGGATTTGATCCAGCACGCGCAGCAATTTCATTTCCGTCCGTTCAACGGCCATCACGTTCAGGTTCCCATCACCGATGGACGCGGGAATCTAACGCAGGAAGTCAAAGACTGGCTGCCGTTCGCGGAAGCGTTGCTGAAATGCTGGCTCGAAGGTAATGAAAATTCCGCGCGCGAGATTTTCATCTGCCCGGAACTCGGCCCAATCGAAGGCGGTTACAAACTTTCCACGTTTCCAAACAGTTGGGAAGAAGCGAAGGTGATGCGCATCGAAATCGAAAAGCTGTGGCGCAAAGTCGCGGCTTAGATTTTTTACGGTTACGGTCGCCGATGACTTCGTGGTGAGCGTCCGGTGAATCGTTTGAAGACGCGATGGAATTGCGCATAGCTGCCGAAGCCGGCCCGGAGTGCGGCGTCGAGCATTGTCAAACGCTGGCCGGCTCCATAAATCCCCAGAAATTTTTCCAATCGCTGACGATTCCGAAAATCCACGAGCGCGACTCCGGTCTGTTGTTTGAACAACCGGCTCAAACGATGCGCACTCAATCCCGATTCTCGGGCGAGCCCGGCCAAATTTGTCATGGCGGTTTCGTTTTGGATGAATCGCGCGGCGCGTTCGACGGCGGGATGAACGTCTTGAACGGGAACGTCGGCGGCGTTTTGAAAATGTCGCCACGCGGCGAGCAGGGCGTAATCCAGTCCGGCATTGAAATGTTCCGGCGGCTCCTGTGCGGCGACAATTTTTGAAAACAATTCTTCGAGCCATGTCAAATCACGCTGCGCCAGTCGGCGGCAAAAATCGCCGGTCGGATTTACTTCGCGCAAAATTTTCGCTTCCGCGCCGGAAGCGATCCGGCGGACGGCTTTGGGTTTGAAGACGCCGATCCACATTTCAAAATCCGGCGATTGGCCGACGAGAACGTGTTCCTGCGCGGGAAACAGCCATAATAAATCGCCGCGATGGATTTTGTATTTGCGGTTTTCGAGCAGGTAAAGCCCGCTGCCTTGCGTGATGAGATTGAATTCCAGCTCCGCATGATGGTGCATCGCGTAGGTGCGTCCGGGATTCCGGTAAAGCCAGATGTTCCCGTCGAATTGTTTCGGCAGATCAAGTTTTTGGCGCATGGCGACAAAAAATGATAACAAGTCGCGGTAAAATGAGAAGATTCATCCGCGGTTTTTGTTAAATTAAAATCCATGATCGCGATTTCAAAAGAGCAGCGGGAGCTTTATCAAAAGGAAGGTTACATGATTTTGCCCGGAGTCATTCCGCCGGACATGCTGGAGATGATGCGCGAGGAATGTTCGTATTATCTCGGTTACATGGACGCATTGATGGATTCCAAAGGCGTGCAATCGGTGGGCATCACGCATCGTGGCAAACGTTATTTCGTCAACAACCGCTATCGCCTGAGCAGTCGCTTGTATCAATTCATCTTCAGCGATCTCATGTCCAAGGTTGCGGAAGCGGCAGTCGGTCCGGACGCCTATTTGTTCCACGAACAATGGGTCGTCAAAGGCCCGGAGCAGGGGATGAAATTTTCATGGCATCAGGACAGCGGCTATGTGAAATGGTATGATCCGACGACGAACCACAAGCCTTACGTCACGTGCTGGTGCACCCTCGACGCCGTGAACGAAGAGAATGGCACGGTTTACATTCTGCCGCATTCACGCGCCGGCACCCGCGGCAAAATCATTGATCATTTCAAGGAAGAAGGTTCAAACGATTTGATCGGCTACACCGGCAGTGATCCGGGCGACCCCTTGATTGTCCCGGCGGGCAGCATCGTGGCCTTTGACAGCTTTGTGTTTCATCGCAGCGGCCCGAACAAGACCAATCGCATGCGCCGCATTTACCTGCCGCAATACAGCGGCGCGCCAATCAAACGGCCGGATGGCAAACCGTGGGCGATGGCCACGCCGTTTTTGAAGGACGGCAAAAACATCTACGATCACGCGAACGACACCGAGGCGAATTTCGGTCCGTTCCCGGACGAAAAGAAAGAGAAGATTTAACCGCAAGAAATTGCGGCATCACCCTGGAGCGCGACTCTGTTGGACTCGCGGCAATCGCAACACGACAAGCAGCCGCCGGCCCGGAATCGCGCTCCGCGCATTTTTCGCGCTGTCATCGGCAGATTCGGTATTTCCGGTTTGTTTCATTTCGCACAATTCATGTCAAAAAGCGCAATGGAAATTGCTCGCGCGAAACGGATTGAATCGCTATTTATTTTGGCCACGCCGTGAACAAAACCTCCTGCAAAACCCGTTTCAGTTACGCGCTTCCGGACATTGCCGGGCAACTTATTTTTACGTTCATTATCGGCGGTTACATGGGAAAATTTTTTACGGATGTTTTTGGCCTGACCGCCGTCACTTGCGGAACCATTCTTGGAATCGCACGATTTGTTGACGGCGTTGACGCGCCGGTTTGGGGAATGATTTTTGATCGCACACACAGCCGGCTTGGAAAATTTCGTCCGTGGTTTCTCTGGCTGTGCGTGCCGTTCGCGACATTTGGGGTGCTGACATTTCTCACGCCCGATTTGAGTTACGATGGCAAAGTCATTTACGCGGCGGCAGCTTACATCCTTTGCAGTGTGCTTTACACCGGCATCAATACGCCTGTGACGTCCATTCTTTCGACGTTGACCACCAGCCCACAGGAGCGGATCACATTGATGAGTTTCCGCATGTATGGCTCCAAACTCGGCGTATTGCTGGTAAATTTAACGGCGTTGAAATTGGTAGCGGTGTTAGGGCGCGGCGATGATCGCAAAGGATATGCGTTGACGCTGCTGATTTTTGCGATTTGTTCTATATTTCTATTTTTGCTTTCGTTCCGAAATCTCAAAGAAATCGTTCCGCAGGAGAAAAAAAATCAACCGGTTCTCGGCACGTTCGGCGCATTGAAAGGCAATTGGCCGTGGTTCATTATCTTCGTCAGCAGTTTCCTGTTTTGGATCGGCTTCATTTCCCGCATCACCGTGGTGCCCTATTTTTTGCAATATAATTTGCAGCGGGAAGACCTGACACGATATGCGTATAGCATGGATTTCGTTTCGCTTGCGACAGTTTCATTGCTGCCATGGTTCTGCAAATGGTTTTCCAAAACGGCGGCATGGGGTTGGGGCCTGGCGATAATGGTTATCGGTCAATTGATTTTGTATTTTGGCATCGCCAGCGGGAATTCTATTTCTCTGGTTACGACCGGCTGGATCATCGGCTTTCTCGGCAGCGGCATGGCGATGGCCGTGCCTTTTGCGATTCTTTCGGACAGCGTGGATTACGGCGAATGGAAAACCGGCATTCGTGCGGCTGGCCTTTTGACTGCCGTGGGCGCTGCTTTTTGTTTGAAGGCCGGCGCAGGATTGGGCGCAGCAATTCCACTTTGGATCATGGGATTGAGCGGTTATCAGGCAAACGTTGAGCAAACACCCGCGGCGTTAAAGGCGATTGAATTCGGCATCGTCTGGCTGCCGGCGATTTGCCTGACATCGGCGTTGCTGCCGGTTTTATTTTATCGCCGCTTCGAACGCATGGAACCGCAAATCCATGCCGAACTGGATAAACGCCGCGCGACGGCTTGATCAATATGTTCTCGGTCGAAAGCAAATCGGATTCCGTGGTGCTCGTCGCCGGAGAAAAACGTCTCCGCATTTCATTTCCGGCGGAAGCCGTCGCGCGAATCACGGTCACGGAAGAGAAAGAATTTTCGACGCAGCCAAGTTTGATCGTTACGGCAACTTCAAAATTTATCGGATTCAAAATTCAACAATCGGCGAATGCTTTTGAAATTTCCACGCCATCGCTGAAGCTCGTCGTCCATAAAGCGACGGGCGCGATTTCTTATTTCGATTCCGCCGGGAAATTACTTTTGCGCGAGCCGGAGCGCGGCGGCAAAACGCTCACGCAGAAAAAAGTTTTCCGAAACATCTTCAAATCCGGCACGCAAATCGCCGCGAGCCAAAGCATTGACGGCGCACGCGCGGCGGCCACGGAATTTGAAACCGTTTTTGATCGCAATGCGTTTGAAGCCAAACTGGAATTTCAGTTCGCCGGCGATGAAGCGATTTTCGGACTCGGTTCGCACGAAGAAGGTTACGGCAATTTGCGCGGCAAATCGCGCGAGCTTTATCAGCAGAACATGAAAATCGTCGTGCCGTATTTCGTTTCCACGCGCGGCTACGGTGTTTTGCTGGATTGCGGTTCGCTGATGAATTTTCGCGATGATGCAAACGGAGCGACGTGGTGGGCGGAAGCGGTTGACGAATTGGATTTTTATTTCATCGGCGGCGGCTCATTTGATTCCGTGACACGAAACCTTCATGCGCTCACCGGCAAAACGCCGATGCTGCCGAAATGGGCATTCGGCTTTGTGCAATCGAAAGAACGTTACGTCAACGCGCGGGAACTGGTCGAAGTCGTGCGCGAATATCGTCGCCGCAAAATTCCGCTTGATGTCATCGTGCTCGATTGGAAATCGTGGCCGAACGGCGCGGGCTGGGGCCAAAAGAATTTTGATCCGGTCCGCTTTCCAAATCCCAAAGCGTTGACCGACGAATTGCATTCGCTCGGCGCGCGGCTGATGATTTCCATCTGGCCGATCATGACCGGTGATTGTCCGAACCAGCACGAATTGCTGGAACGCAATTTGATGCTTGGCAATCAATCCACTTACAACGCCTTTTTGCCCGAAGCGCGCGAAGTTTATTGGCGGCAGGTGGAACGCGGATTATTTGCCAATGGCGTTGATGCGTGGTGGTGCGATTGCACCGAACCATTCGAAGCCGATTGGTCGGGTGAAATAAAACCGGAACCGCACGCGCGTTTGTTGCTGAACACCGAAGCGTCGAAAAAATATCTCGATGTCGCGCGAATCAATGTTTATTCACTGCTGCATTCGCAGGGAATTTACGAAGGCCAACGCCGCGCGACTTCCGACAAGCGCGTGGTCAATTTGACTCGCTCTGGTTACGCCGGACAACATCGTTATGCCACGATTTGCTGGAACGGCGACATTTGCGCGACGTGGGAAACGCTGTGTCGCTGCATTCCTGAAGGCGTGAATTTTTGCGCGACCGGCGAGCCGTTTTGGACGGTGGACATCGGCGGCTTTTTCATCAACCGCGA
>DASTWS010000024.1:0-177990 GCA_035776755.1 Verrucomicrobiia bacterium | reverse complement strand
AACGCCGGTGTGTGGGAAACATTTGAGGAGTATTGCCGCAGTCAGGACACAAATTATGAAGTTCTGATTACCGCCGGACCCAGCGGATTCGGCACACGAACCATTCCCAGCGGCAAGGCATACATTCCTTCAAACGTCTGGAAAATTGCGGTATTTGTTCCGGCTGGCACCAACAGCGTATTGAGTCGCATCAGCGCGACCAACCGCGTGATTGCCATTTCTGTTCCCAATGTAACAAATGGATTAAGCAGCACATGGCAAACTTACGTCACCTCACCGCAAAAGATTGAGCAGGACACCGGCTTGAGATTTTTCACCGCGCTGACACCCGATGTTGCCAGCGTCTTTCGTGCGGAAGTGGACGGCACGCCTTATTTCACCGGGATCAGTTTCAGCAGCAACCAATTTCAATTCGTAGTCAATTGCTGGCCAGCGGGAACAAATTACATTGTGCAGACAAGCACGAATCTAACCACGGCAAATTGGATTTCATTAAGAACGAATGTTGCACCGTTCCAATTCACTGACACGAATTTTCTGCCGCAGAGATTTTATCGAGTCAAATCATCGGACTAATTTCGCATTTCAGAATTCCAACATCATGGCCCATACACGCTGGTAGGTGGCTAAGAAACGGTTGAATGGGGATACAAATTTGCAGATTCTTAAGGGCCGATGAGCTTCCACCGCGAGAAAATGAAAGAAGAGGCAGTAGCACTGGCCTCTGCTGGGGTCTACATCGGAACATCGTCTTGGAAATACGAAGGCTGGTGCGGGCAACTCTACACCCCGACGCGGTATGAGTATCGCGGTAAACTTGCCAAAACGCGATTCGAGCGTGATTGCCTTTCGGAATACGCCGAAGTTTTTAAAACCGTTTGTGTCGACGCAGCTTATTACACGTTTCCTAGCTCGGCTTATCTTCGAAAGCTGGCTGACGCAGTTCCCGATGACTTCCGTTTCGGCTTCAAGGTGACGGACGCGGTGACGATCAAAAGATTTCCGAACTTGGTGCGATTTGGGGCGAAGGCGAGGCAACCGAACGCCGATTTTCTGAACACGGAGCTTTTTGCAACTGCATTCCTAACACCCTGCGAAACAATTCGAAGCAAAGTTGGTCTGCTAGTGTTTGAATTTACAAAATTCTGGCCGAACGATTACGAACACGGACGAGATTTCGTCAGCGACCTCGATGCTTTTCTCGGTAAGCTGCCACACGGTTGGCCGTATGCGATTGAAATGCGGAACAAGCAATGGTTAACGCCGGAGTATTTTGCCTGTTTGGCGCGTCACAATGTAACTCACGTCTTCAATTCATGGGATGCAATGCCGCCTGTTAGCGAACAAATGGCACTGCCGGGTAGCAGAACAAACTCGAATTTAATTGCTGCGCGATTTCTGCTAAAACCCGGACGTAAATACGAAGAAGCAGTTAAGCTGTTCCAGCCATATGACAGAGTGAAGGAACCAAATGCGGATGCACGTGCGGCAGGCAAGGCGCTAATTGCAGAGGGCAAAAGTGCCGGGAGAGGACGAGAGACTTTCATCTACGTTAACAATAGGTTGGAAGGAAACGCACTCGAAACAATCGATGCAATGTTGGCAGATTAGGTGTGATCGATCAGATTTAAACGCAACCAAACAATTAACTTCCGAACTATGAATCATGCGGAGCATTACCAGTTGAAGCTCGCGTTCATCCGTGAAATGAGAAATCCCCACCAAGGGCAAGCCCCTTATGGGGCGCCGTTTCTTGTCGTCGGTCCAGGCTCGCCTAAGTCGTGGAGAAAAGAAGTTGAAAAGCTTGCATATTATTTCCGGCGCGAGATGCATTATGATTTTCCTCCATACACTGCATCCGAAGCGGAGTATAGCCTCGACGTTCTGCGTGATCGGGTTCTTATTTTTACGAACCATCATACAACGGAGAAATGGGAGAGGGTCTTCTATCTAATTGGCGCGGTCGGAGTCCGTTGGCGCAAATGGGAAGATGCCCCGCATGGCTGGTCAGTGGCGTGGGTTTGGTTTCATCCTTACGAAAGGCGGAAGGGCCATTTGACCAAAGCGTGGCCATTTCTGCTGGAGATGTTTCCAAAGCCGCATGTCGAACCGCCTATAAGCGACGCGATGAAACGATTCCTGCTGAAAGTAGGATATTACGATTCGTTAATAGACTACGAGATTTGACATTGATTCCGCCATATACTACTCATACGAGTAGTATATGAGTGAATTAACCAAACGGCAACGCCAAGTGTTGGAATTTGTGTTTTCCGTTCAACGAGCTGGCGAATCCACGCCGACGCTCCGAGAAATCGCTGAGCATTTCGGATTCAAAAGTTCACGCGCTGCCGCTGACCATCTCAACGCCTTAAAACGCAAAGGTTATTTGCAATCCGAATTCCGAAAGGCACGTGCGCTGCGCGTCACGTCCCCGCTGGCAAAACTTCGCAGTCGCATCGTGGATATTCCGCTGTTTGGTTCAATTCCAGCGGGATTACCACAAACTCGTGAACAAGATGCAGAAGGCTGCGTTTCCGTGGACATCGAAAGCATCGGATTTAAGCCAACGCGGAATACGTTTGCGCTGCGCGTGACGGGTGATTCGATGATTGGCCGTCACATTCTCGACGGCGATTTTGTTGTTTTGGAACACGGGCCAGAACCGCGCAACGGCCAAGTCGTTGCCGCACTGATTGACGGCGCGAGCACGCTCAAAACTTTTGTTTTAAAAAGCGGCAAGCCTTACCTCAAAGCCGAAAATCCAAAATATCCAAATCTGATTGCGGCGGAAGAATTGATGATTCAAGGTGTGTTCAAGGCACTCATCCGAAAGGCGAAGGAATGAACCATGACGCGCACCATTGTTCATCTCGACGCCGATGCATTTTTTGCATCCGTTGAACAATCTGCCGATTCCCGTTTGCGCGGCAAACCGATAGCGGTTGGCGGTGAAAGTCGAGGCATTATCGCGTCAGCGTCCTACGAGGCGCGGAAGTTCGGCGTCTATACGCCGATGCCCACGGCACGGGCGCGCAAACTTTGTCCGAAACTAATTGTCCTGCCCGGCGATTACGAACGCTATGAACAATTCTCAAATTGGATGTTCGGTTACGCCTATGACTTCACTCCAAACGTAGAGCAAACTTCCATTGATGAAGGTTATTTCGACATCACAGCCAATCGAAGCAAACCCTCTGTTGAAATTGCTCTGACAATCACCAAAGCCATTCGTCAGTCGTTGAAGATCACGGTGAGCGAAGGCATCGGCTCAAACAAACTTGTCAGCCAGATCGCGTCCAAATTGAACAAGCCCGCTGCTTTTCAAACCGTGCCGTTTGGACGTGAGAAACAATTCCTTCATCCTCTGCCGAATCGCTGGCTGCCGGGCATCGGGCCGAAAACCGCAGTGCGCTTAAACGCTGCTGGACTGGCCGACATCGGACAGATTGCCTCTACACCAGTGGACATGCTCGCCCTTTTGCTCGGCAATCAAGCGCCGACTATGCGGCAGTTCGCCAATGGTGTTGATGAGCGGCCATTGATACCCGCCAGCCAGCCGCAGAAATCGTTTAGCCAGCAAGAGACATTCAACGAGGATGTGATTGACGAAGAATATGTCGAAGCCGTGCTTCGCCGCATGGCGGATCAATTATTTGTCAAAGTGCGCGAAGAAGGCCGGAGCGTGCGGACACTGACGGTAAAAGTGCGTTACAATGACCGTGACGAAAACCAGCGCGCCGAAAGTATTCGCGAGCCAACGGATTTAGAGACGGACATTTACGGGCGCTTGCGCGGCTTGTTGCGTGAAGCCTGGCAGCGGCGGGTGAGCTTGCGTATGGTATCGCTGAAATTGTCGAATGTGTATGACGGCGTATTTCGCAGCGAATTGTCTCTCGAAGCAAGCACCCGCAATCACGAAGCACGTGAGAGATTGGCAACCACGCTCGATGAATTGCGCCGCAATAAAGGTTGGTCAATCATTCTGCGCGGACACGACTTGCGGTTGCGTGAACCGCCTAGAGACGTTGTAACCGAACAGACGAAGCCTGCTCTACCAAATCGAAAGTTAGAAATCAGAAATTTGAAACGGACTGGCAATTACGTTCCTTTGCGCGTTCGCAGCTATTATACGTTTCTCGACTCGATGCTTTCCCCTGCAGCCATTGCGAGCCTTGCTATACGACATAGTCATTCATCAATAGCGCTGACAGACATCGGAAACTTGCACGGCGCGGTAGAGTTCGCACAAGCCGCAAAACGTGCCGGTGTAAAACCGATATTCGGAACGGAATTGCAAATCGGACCAAACCCACTCTTGCTCTACGTTGAATCAGCACGCGGATATTACAACTTGAATCGGTTGTTATCGCACCTGGCTGAATCGCAATCCGATGAAGGCGCGGTTGTGGCACAGCAGCGACGACCCATTGCAATTGAAAAGCTGAACGACTTCACCGACGGCTTGATCGTAGTAAGTGCGGATGCGCGCGTTGCCGAATTGTTTCCCGGTAAATTCTATGAGATGGCAACAAAACAATCCAAGGCGAGTCAATTTCCCGTCGTTGCCTGTCCGGCAATCCATTACGCGCAACCGGATGACCGGCTGAAATATGACATCGTGCAATCCATCCGCACGCTAACACTGCTGCGGCAGGAGCACCTGGACAAACGCACGGATGGACGATTCCATTTCCGCACGCCGGCGGAAATGACAGCGGCGTGTAAAGATCACCCCGATTGGCTGGCCCATTCACTCGAAATCGCCGAGCGGTGCAATTTTGAAATTCCATTCGGCAAACCGCAGTTTCCCGCATTCGTGCCCCCGGACAATTCTACGCCGCGCGAATTTCTCCACAAACTCGTCATGGATGGACTGCGCCGCCGTTATGGTGAGCGTGCCGCATCCATGCGTCCACAAGTTGAACAGGAACTACGAATCATCTGTGCGGTCGGTTATGAAGAATACTTTCTGGTGGTGTGGAACATCCTCCAAGATTGCCGCGCACACGGCATCGAATGGATCACGCGCGGCAGCGCAGCGGATTCGCTCGTTTGCTATTGCCTTGGAATTTCAGATGTCTGTCCAATCCGCTTTGGACTCTACTTTCGCCGATTCTTAAATGAGGAGCGCATGGCACTAAACAAACTGCCAGACATTGATATTGATTTTCCTCATGACCGCAAAGATGACGTGGTGGACATTATTTTTGCCAAATACGGTCGGGAGCATTGCGCTGTGGTTGGTGGCTTCTCGACGTTCCAAGCACGTAGCGCATTTGCAGACGTGGCGAAAGTGCTCGGCGTGGCTGAACGAGAAGTCAGGAAATTCACGGATCATTTTCCGTGGAGTTTTGGTGGGGGTTGGATACCCGATGAACACACGCCGAGTGGCGGGGTGAAGCTGCGCGAATTACTTGCGGCGAGCCCCGAAAATCGCGATCTCCCATTGAATGACGAACCATTCAAAACGGCGCTCGACATGGCAGAATTTTTAGATGGCGTTCCACGTTATCCGAAAATGCATCCATGTGGTGTCGTGCTTTCGCGTCAGCCGATGCATGCACTGACGCCGACGTTCATTTCCAACAAAGGTTATCCCACCACACATTTTGACATGGATGCCGTGGAAGTCATCGGCTTGGTCAAGGCGGACGTGTTAGCACAAGGTGGACTGGCGGTCATGCGCGACGTGAAAACATCTCTGGCGAAGCGCGGCATCACGGTGGACTTGAATGCTCTTGAGCCGTGGCAAGACTCACAGGTCTGGGAAATGATTTCCGGTGGCGCACGCGCCGTTCATCACATCGAAAGTCCGGCCATGACGGGTCTATGCCGTCAGTGCAACGTGCGCGACATCGATACACTCATTGCCATCGTCAGCGTGATTCGACCGGGGGCGGCCAACGAAGGCAAAAAGCTCGCCTTTACCCGGCGCTATCAGGGACTTGAGCCGGTGACGTATCCCCATCCGTCGCTTGAACACGTTTTGCACGACACATTCGGACTGGTGGTTTATGAGGAACACATTTTGCAAATCTGTGAAGTCTTCGCAGGATTAAACCCAGGAAGAGCAGATGTTCTACGCCGCGCATTGAATAAACAGAAACGCGCCGCTATCGCCGAGATTCAGAAAGAATTTTTCGCAGCGGCTAAAGCGCGCGGTCATAACAAAGAAAAGATTGAGGAGGTTTGGGGATTGGTCGCCGGTTTTGCCGGTTACGCTTTCTGCAAGGCACACTCTACGGCGTATGGCGTTGAGGCGTATCAATCGGCATGGCTAAAGCGAAACTATCCGGCGGAATTCATGGCCGCTGTTCTGACGAATGGAAAAGGATTCTATGACCCACTCGTTTATGTGCTGGAAAGCTATCGGCTTGGCTTGAAATTTCTGCCGCCAACGATCAACGAGCCAGGGCCGCACTTTGTAGCGCATGGCAACGCAATCCGTGTTCCATTGACGCGCACTAAAGGACTCAGCGAGCGCACTATCAAACGTTTACTGACCGAACGAGAATGCGGAGCATTTGAATCGTTCACAGACCTTTATCGTCGCGCTAAGCCCTCACCCGAAGAATTGGAAATTATGATTCGAGCGGGCGGTTTCGACGAATTCGGCTTGACGCGAACGCGGCAGTTTTGGGAGGCGCAACGATTAACAAAGTCTTCGGCCAGACAAGAAACAAAGAACTTGGAATTTGATTTTGATGCGGGCGCGAATCCGATTTCTGATTTCTTTGCTTCGAATCCCTTATTGCTTCGTGAGCCGACGCGCCGAGAACAACTTGAGGCCGAAACGGAACTGTTCGGCTACTCCGTGAGCGAGCATCCGTTGGAATTATTTGATGACGTTTCGTGGGACACTTATTGCCCGGTAGCGCGGCTTGGCGATTATGTCGGCGAAACGGTGGTGACATGCGGGCTGGTGGTGGAACAGCGCACACATCACCAGATCACCGGCGAGCCGATGAAATTTCTGACCCTGGCGGATTGGACTGGTATGGTGGAAACGGAATTGTTCGCCCAAACTTACAAAAATTACGGACTAGCGACCGTGCGTTATCCCGTATTGGAAGTCACCGCTACGGTTGAGCCATTTGAAAATGGACGGGGCTTTTCACTGCGAGTGTTGCGAGCAGCTAAACCGAGAACCCGAAATGAGGATGGATCAACTGTTGGGTATTGAACACCGCACCGTAGCGGTTCAAATTCGACCATTTCAAGCACAGATTCAGCCCTTGTATCCGCAGGGACTTAAATTTCGGGTGTGTCCCCTGCAATGTCGTTTTGGCTCAAAGAAGATTCGCAACAACACGGCTTATCTTCCATATGCAAATAGCGTTATACCACGGATGAGAGGTGTTGTTTTTTAATCCCAAGGGAATAAGATCGCTTTGGTTTGGCCGGCAATGTCTTGCGTCCCAAATCAATACCCACTTGCTGTTTTGCAGCCAAGACTTTTTTACCAAATGATTTGCCGTTGGGGAACGACCCATGGCCATATGCCCGCCGATAAACCAGTTTGATGGCGGATTCGGATCGACCAAGTGCATCCGTCAGGTTTTGGATATTTTGTTTAGTTGGCGCAACGCTCAGTATTAATGCCAACTCGCTTTGTTTGTATGTTCTAATTTGTGTTTTCATTGGTTTAAATTGGAGCCGGCAACTCTTGACGGCCAAGATCAAATTTCTTTTCCTTGCCCTCCAAATTCATCCACGTCGATGTCTCTTTGTTTACAATCCGAGCGGTGACAAAATTAACCCATAACTCTTCGCGTTCGGATTCATCCATTCCGCTTACGAGATAAATTAAAAGATCGTGTGCCCAACTTTGGTTTCCCATGATCATTTTTTCCTTTTTCGGATCGTATGTGACCCCATACCAAACTGACTGAGGCCGGTGAGCTTCAAAGCCGCCTTGCTCGTCAAGGCGTTTCAATTTTTTGAACACAGCCTCCAAGGACATTCCCTTACCGCCGTCTTCCCGAGATTTTATAAGTTGGCCTACGGCGTTCGCTAAAATCGTCTGGCCAATCGGACGTAGTAAAAGGTGCCCTTTGTTATCCGGAGCATCAGCTGTAGGAAATTCCCGCCAGCGTTCAACGTCCTCAGCACGGGTTAGGATATTTCCGCGTTCTAGCGTTTGAAAAACTGGTAGTTGATGCATGAAGTCCAGAAATTCAAAAAATTGAATTTTTGCCCCTTCAAGATCTTTTTCGGATGGACGAATAGGCATTTGTCCGCTGAACTCCGCATCCCATCGTTTAGCGCGATCTTTGTCTAGTGCCGAGACGTATTTTTCCCCCATGTCGCGGATTGCTTGCAGGGTTGTATACCATTCTGTGCGTTTGGCAGGAATTGAAGAATTTTTCCAATTAACGCGATTGTTTTTCCCCTTGAAATTGAAAAGAGGATGATAAATTCCTGCTTTACGCGCTAGTATTGCGTAACCATCGGTCTCATCCAAAAGAATATTTTCACCCGCATCAGTTTTCTTCGCGTAGGAATTGATTGAAATAAATGTATAGCGTATGCGTCGAGATGCCTCTTCACGAGTTTCCCCGGCAATAACCGCGGGAATGTATTCAACAACCATGGTTTCATTTAAAAGACTGTTCAATTCTTCAAGAGACAAATTGAAGAGCTTAAGAAATTCGTCCCGAGGATATGCGGTTTTCTTTTCAGCTCCGAACTTATCTTTAAGCACTAAGCCGCGAGGATTGTCTCTGACGTCACGGATGCCTTGAATACCGATAACTCGATGCTGCCCGTCCAATGCATAAATCAAAACATTTTGAAGATTTAGCAAACCAATTTTACCCTCAAGATCCAAAGCGGTGAACTCAGTAGCGCTTTTTAATGCTCTACCATGTTTGTCCCAATTCTCATGTTTGGGGTTCATTACCCAATCAGGATGAACGACCGCAATAATTGGTCCGAACTTACGGCCGCTTTGAGCCAAATATGCTGCCAGAGCCGGTTGCCGCGACCAATCTGGGGCGCGTTGTTTTACTTCTTCAGCATTTTCTTCATCAATTTGGAGTCGCCCATATGTTTCTGATTTCGGGTCTTTGTCTATCTTCGTTTCCATGAAAGGCATATGCGAACCGAGTTTTATTTTGTCGGCAATCCATTCGAGGGTGTGAGTTGCCGAATAGGATGGGACTAATTTGGGGCTTTTTGAGTCGGAGAGCGTTTTACCCATCGCACTTGATTGGACAAATACGTATCCCTTTTTTTCCATCGCCTCTTGCAACAGTTCTACGAGCATAAGTTTACGGCGTTCCGTGCGGGCACGATCTTCTGCAATCATGTCGTCGACGTTCGTCTTTTTAGGATTTGATTCGGTATTCATATTCGGTATCTAATTTTATTTGCTTTTGGTTTAACAGATTGGATAAGGGTTTTTTCGGCTGCTGCAAGCAGCTCCGAGGGCACGGCAGCCCACCAAAATTCGAGGGACGCTCGGTCCGGTAAAAATCCTACATTTTCATTATGCGCCTTTGCAGGATCAAGATGTCCGGCCATCCGCAAGCGGAGATTATGAGATTGCCCGACGTAAATCGGAACCAATGCCATCGGCAACCCCATTACACGATTGATCCGCAAAATTGCATAGACGCCGGAACTTTTGGGAACCGACGCTCTTCCGCTCTTCGAAAACGGAGTGAATCGCCAATTTTGAATTCTGTTTTTCACAAACACGAACTAGTTATAATTGAAACAGTGGCAGAGTCAATAACAATTTGATTGTTTTTTGAAACATTTTTTGTGTTATTCAAAACTAATTGAGAAATTGAGAAAAAACCGTTAAATATGCTGATTATTAACAAGTTCCATCCTTCGCGCGGTAAAAATTATGAAAGTTGGAAGTAAAAGAATTGACTTCCAAAAAGGATTGGATAGACTTCCATGCGTTTATGACGGCAAACGGCAGCTTTGAAATCTCGTTCCCCGCCGTCCGCGGTATTCAGGCAGGCCGAGAATATTATGTGGCCATGTGCCCTTTGGAAACCGTCACGCGTTTGATTAAATTGGATGCTGATGACGATACGATTCCTCCTCAATTGCATGCGCAGCGAATGTTGAACAAATCGCGGATTCCCGCTATTGCGCGATATATTTTAGAAAATCCTGAATCGTATGTATTTTCATCACTCACTGTCTCGGTAAACCGCGCCGTTAAATTTGAGCCATATAGCGATAGCGGACACGTCAGCAAACTGGGGATTCTTTCTGTCCCATACGATGCAGCATTCTTAATTAACGACGGCCAACATCGCCGAGCCGCCATCGAATATGCTATTGCGGAGCGTCCTGAACTGAAAAACGAGACCATTTCGGTTGTAATGTTTGTCGATCAAGGATTGAAACGAAGCCAGCAGCTATTCGCAGACTTAAATCGGTATGTCGTGCGTCCGACTCCTTCATTGACGATTCTTTACGATCATCGCGATCCAATAGCGCAACTTGCGCTAGATGTTGCTGACACAGTGGAAGTTTTTAAAGGCATGACGGAAAAAGCCCGAGCGACAATTTCAAACCGTTCAACCAAACTTTTTACGCTTAGCAGCATTTTCCACGCGAATTCCGAATTATTGGGCTCAGCAAAATCGCGGGAAATATCCGAACGAGACAAAAGCGGCATAATCGCTTTTTGGAATGAGGTAGCCCGACATGTCCCTGAATGGCAATTGGCATCACAAAAGAAAATTGCCCCATGCGACCTTCGCAGAGACTACATCCACGCTCATGGCATCGCGCTTCGAGCATTGGCCCGCGCCGGCATCGACCTTATTTGTCAGCCTGCAAGCAGCTGGAAGAAAACTTTATCTCGACTCAAAAACATTGACTGGGCCAGGGCCAATCACCGCGATTGGGAGGGCCGCGCTATGGTTGCAGGAAAAATAAACAAAGGACATAACAATGTCATTCTTACGGCGAACCTCATTAAACGCACTCTTGGATTGTCTCTCAATCCGAAGGAGGAAGCCGTGGAAGCGGAGTTTACAAAACGAGGTTAAACGAAATGGCAACGAAATCAAAAATTAGCGGTGCACAAATTAAAGAGCTTCAAGAAGAAATTCGTAAGATTTATTTGAATGACAGTCGTCCTTGGGTGATCGGCTACAGCGGTGGAAAGGATTCCTCATGCGTCTTACAATTAATATGGTATGCCTTAAAAGAACTTTCCAAAGACCAATTTAAAAAGCCGGTCTATATCATATCGTCGGATACGCTCGTCGAAACACCCGCCGTCGTAAATCAGATTGATAGTTCGCTTAAGCTCATTGGCGAAGCTGCTCAAAAACAAGGCTTGCCGATATATGTCCACAAGGTGATTCCAGAGATCAAAGATACGTTCTGGGTCAACATGATTGGCCGCGGTCTTCCTGCTCCCTACACGAATTTTCGATGGTGCACCGACAGAATGAAAATTGCGCCGACCGGCAATTTCATTAAGAGAAAGATAGCAGAGTATGGTGAGGTCATGATTGTTCTTGGCTCACGCCGGGCAGAAAGCACAACACGAGCACAAGTTATGAGCGACAGAAGTTCGAGGGGCCATTACTTGTCTTGGCACAAGGATATTCAAGGTGCGATTGTTTTCACGCCGATCGAAGATTGGGAAACAGATGATGTGTGGACATATATTATCAACGTCCCAAATCCTTGGGGTGGTAACAATCGGGAGCTCATCACGATGTATAGAAATGCTCAAGCAGGTGAATGCCCTACGGTAATCGACAAATCAACACCGAGTTGTGGCGGCGGTCGGTTCGGGTGCTGGACCTGCACAGTCGTTACCAAGGATCGGTCGATGGAAGCAATGATTGAAAATGGCGAAGAATGGTTGCAGCCGATGTTAGATATGCGGGATTGGTTGGCGGAAACCCAAATTCCCGAAAACAAACCGAAGATCCGAGATCATCGTCGCCGCAACGGCAAAGTTGAATATTTTGATGCCGCTGGCGATCAACGAATTGTTTGGGGGCCGTATAAGCTCGAATTTAGAAAAGAAATTTTACGCAAACTGCTTCGCACCCAAAAAATGGTGAGAAAACATGGTCCCGATCCAAAGGTGAATTTAATCCAGCCGGATGAATTGCATAAAATTCGCCAACTTTGGTTGCATGAGGAAGGCGATTGGGAAGATAGTTTGCCTAAAATTTACCAAGTAGAAACTGACGAATCACTCGATTGGATGATCAATGACCAAGCCGGAGTGGGAGGATTGGAAAAACGTCTTCTTGACGAAATATCAAGTGAAATGGATTTGCCCGAAGGCCTAATGCAACAGTTGTTTGACGTCGAGCGAAGCCATCAAGGCATGACTCGTCGTTTTGGAATTTACGATAAAATCGATCAGGTTCTTTCAAAAGATTGGCGAACATTGGAAGCAGCACTCGCAGACACAAAAAATCAGCCAGGCATTAAATGATTCTAAAAAATCTAATTCTCGAAAACTATTGCCTCTTTTCCGGGCCGCATAAATTCGACTTAGAACCCCGCGTTAAATATGGGACCATCCGACCCATAATTTTGTTTGGCGGTAAAAACGGATCTGGAAAAACAACATTCTTGAGCGCCATTTTATTAGCGTTTTACGGTCGCCAATCACTTGGAGAAAGAATTACCGAAAAAGAATATCACCTTATCCTCCGTAATAGAATACACCGAAACCAAGAGAACGGACGCAGGGCTTCTTTTTCCAAAATCGGATTATCATTCGAACTTGTTACGCAAGGTGAAAAGCAAGAATACTATATTGAGCGCTCGTGGACATCGGGTGAAAATTCTGCATTTGAAGAATTCTTTAAAGTCGAACGTGGTGGAAAAGCGTTGGAAGACGTGAGTCGGGATCACCTACAATCTTTCATCGCTGATATTGTCCCAGAGCGCCTTTCTCAGTTGTTTTTTTTCGATGGAGAAAAAATAAAGAATATTGCGGAAGATATCACAAGCAACACAGCTATCTCCGAAGCCATTCAAACTTTGCTTGGATTGGACATGGTTAAAATATTGCAAATAGACTTAGCCACGTTCCGCACAAAGTTGTTGAAGGCATCGAATCCTACCGCCTATGAGAAAGAAATGACATCCATTGAAGTCGAGCTCAAACGACTATATGCAGAGAAGGCGCGTCTTGATACAGAAGATAAGCATCATAAGACACTCATTGATGGCATCACGGCCGATATTTCGCGACTTGAGAAACAGCTAGCTCAACAAGGAGGAAACTTTGCACAAGCGCGAGCGACCAATTTAAACCTCGCAAGCGAACTTGAATCAAAATGTGCAATATTTGAAAACAAAATCCGCGAAGAATGCAATTCCACGCTTCCCTTCACTCTTTGTCCAAATATTTGTCGCCGACTCGCAACCCAATTGGAAAACGAAATGGCCACTCAAAAATACCGAGCATTTGCTAATGAAATTTCTCAACTGCAAGGCTACTTACTAAAAGCCATTTCAAAGAAATTTTCAAAAGCTTCCGCTTCGTCGTTTGCTCAATTTTTGAAAGAAATAGTGGCTGCTTATGGTGAATCTCATTTAAAAGCCGGCGCGACTGAAATTCATTCTCTTTCTGAACGCGATGCTGCACTAGTGGTTGAATTCATACGTAATCAGGCGCCGGCTTCGGCAAAGCGACTGATCAGCACGCTGAATGAGCTTGAAGATGCATACCGTAAGCTCCGAATAGTTAACAAAGACCTCGAAAAGACTCCTGATCAACTTACTCTAAAAGATTCTTTTTCAGAATTGAATATGAGGCACCAAGATTTAGGTCGCACGGAGGAGATGAAGCGAAAAATTGTAGAAGAACTGCGCACGATAAACTTTGCTATTTCTCAAAAGGAACGAGAAAAGGAAAAAATCGAAGCTGGGTTGGGAGCAGCAAAAAATATTTCAGCCAAGACTGCGTTGATTCAAAAATTAGATAAGGCTTTGGCTTCATACATGAAACGGCTAACGCAAGCCAAAATCGCTCAACTCCAATCTGAGGTAACAGAATGCTACAACAGATTGGCCAGAAAGAGTGATTTCGTTCGACGTATTGAGATTAATTCTGAAAGTTTCTCGGTTGCAGTTATTGATAAATTCGGTCGCAGTATTCCGAAGGAAGATTTGTCATCAGGGGAAAAGCAAATTTTTGCGGTTTCAATGTTATGGGGACTTGCTCGAACCGCAGGACGGCATTTGCCGGTCGTCATTGATACCCCTCTTGGCAGGTTAGATAGCGATCATCGCGAAAATCTAATCAAAAATTATTTTCCTCATGCCGGACACCAAGTGATTTTACTATCAACTGACACAGAGGTGGATAAGCGCCTCTTTAAAGAATTAAGCCCGTCGATTTCACATTGCTATCATTTAAAATATGACGAAAAAGAAGCTCGAAGCTCAGCCGAAACAGAATATTTCTGGAGAGAAGAAGTTGCCGCATGATTTAGGCATTGATCGCATTCCATTCAACACGACGATTGATAATAGGATGCGAAATCTAAAGGCTAAAACTGGCATCACGCCAAATGTCTTGGCTCGGCTTGGTTTCTGTTTATCTCTTGAAGAACCTGGAATTCCGACCAACCCGTTTGAAAGTGAAACTGTGGGTCGGGAAATTAATCGAAACACATTGCTGGGTGAACATGATTTGGTTTATGTGTGTTTGTTGCGTTCCTGGTTCGATATCAATTCCCCGAAAGCGGTCTCTCAAAAGGAATTTGACGATACCTTTGTTTCACACATGAACAGAGGGTTTGAATTAATCAGTGCGAGAATTCGGTCGTTAGCAGATCTTCATCATATCGTTTCCAATCGCGATGTCTCAAAATCTTAAAAGACCTATTTATCTTGATTACCATGCAACGACTCCTGTTGATCCAAGGGTCTTGCAAGTCATGCTGCCGTATTTTACGGATCATTTTGGCAACCCTGCATCTAAAAATCATTCTTTTGGAAATGAAGCATTCAAAGCAGTGGAACACAGCCGGGAAATTCTGGCATCCGCGATTGGGGCAAAGCCTCAAGAAATAATTTTTACATCGGGTGCAACCGAATCAATCAATCTTGCGATTAAAGGTGTGGCCTTTGCCAACAAAGGTGCAACCAAACATTTCATTACAACTGCCACCGAGCATAAGGCGGTTCTTGACTGCTTTGATTGGCTTAAAAATCACGGATACGAGACCACCATATTGCCGGTAAATTCAGACGGCTTTTTAAATTTGTATGATTTAGAAAAATCGATACGCCCCGATACAGTTTTAATCTGTGTGATGGCAGCAAACAATGAGATTGGAACTTTGCAGCCTCTCAAAGAAATTGCTTCTCTGTGTCACAGCAAAAATATTTATTTTTTTACCGATGCTACCCAGGCACTGGGGAAAATCCCATTAAATGTCGATTGTGTTGATCTGCTTGCTGCTTCCGGACATAAAGTTTACGGCCCAAAAGGAATCGGATTCCTATATGTAAGACGCAGTAATCCCCGTGTTGTCATTGACCCCATTATCCATGGCGGAGGTCATGAGAAAGGGTTGCGCTCAGGAACCTTGGCAACACCTAATATTGTGGGACTGGCTAAGGCCGTCGAAATCTCGGTAAAAGAAATGGCTAAGGAACAAAAGAGAATTGAAAAACTACGGGATGCACTTTACGGGTTGCTGCAACAAGAAATTCCTGAAATAAAACTCAATGGCAGCAAGAATAACCGGCTGGCAGGAAATCTAAATGTCGTTTTTCCGGCCATAGAAAGCGAAGCTCTTATGATAGCGTTAAAAGAGGAAATAGCGGTCTCTTCAGGATCAGCCTGCACAACCGCCGCTGTATTGCCTTCTCATGTTCTTAAAGCAATCGGACTCTCTGACGCCGAGTCGCATTCCTCTATTCGCTTTGGATTAGGCAGATACACGACGAGTGAAGAAATACACTTCGCAGTCAATCTCATAGTCACACAATACAAAAGACTTGGCCTTTTGAGGTGAAAAATCAGATATAGAACCTTGGATGGGTTATAGCGAGGACTTCTGACGAACTGGAATTGAAAATTAAGCATTCAAACCGCAATTCAGAAAGATCTTGTGTAAAGCGTTGATATGTCTTGATTGCTGTTTCACGATCTTTTGGTGGAAACGGCGTATTATGCAGAATTTTCCGTTCTTCATTGTCATAAACAACAACAAATGTATTCGAACTGTGGTTTGGAACATATGCAATTCTCTCAAATTTCGATTTTAAATCAGAATATAATCCTGATATTGGCATTCGTTCTGTGAGAAATGGAGTTTTAGGGAAATTATTTTCCGCGCAATCTTTGCCGTTGTCCAACAGGGCGCATGCGCTGGACAAATCCGTCAAATAGGAAGCCTCCTTTGCATCTAATGTTCCTTCTTTTACCTTTTCTCCGAATGTCTCTGATTCAACCGCCCAAACATGTTGCGGAAGTGTCCGTATTTGGATTTCTATCAACTTCTCTTCTTTCACAAGGGCATGAAGAGATCGATACATTTGTCCAGATGACCGATAATCTTTGACGTCGGCCACTCTAAAGATACCTCGTAAACTTTTTAAAACTCTTTCCTGTTCGGCCATAGAGGCAACAATAACCCGAAGACCAAGAATGTCGCCCATTTGTGAAAGACACATATGACGATTCGCTTCACGCCTAAGTTTTCTGACAATCGATTTGGTTCTCTTGAGACGTCCTGTAAGCAAAAATTTGAATTTGTTCAACGTAAGGGAATTGTCTACCTGACGACAAATGTCTATCAAAAGATGATCATACGTCGCCTGATATTCGTTAAGGGTATCAAAATCCTTTTTCGTTGCGGTTCCCTCACGTAACCGTTCTCCCAATTTGTCGATTTCCCGAGGTGCAAGGTGTAATTTTGGTTTGCCTAATGACATATGATTAGCTCTTTTACAAAGTTTCGCGTGTATTGGCGAAACATTTCTCACCACCACAAGCTGAATCAACTGTTGTTGTTTCAAAGAAGATTAAACGGATGCTGTAAAATCTCGATTTTGCAACAGTTTAGTCGTAGCCCAAATTGATTTTGGAATCGGCAGCTAAAAAATGATTTTATATCTTGTCGAACGCCCTGGGGATTGATCGTCTGTCTGCTCCCAAGGTCTGAAGTCCAATTTGCCATTTGTGACCCCTATCCCAAAGAAGAGTCTACAAATTCTGCAAAATCGTTGTTTTGTAGTTTTTTGACCTCAGCCCAAACTGCCCTTGGAATCGGGAGCGGAAAAAATGATTTTATGTCTTGTCGAACGCCTTCGGGATTGATCGTCAGTCCATTTTTCATCGCCTCATAGGTTGTTGACAGTTGTTGAATCACCGCTCCGATAAAAATCTCTTCTTCGAGCGTCACAGGCTCTTTTGAAATGTCAACTGAAGGATTCAAAATGCGCAGCAATTGTGGGTGACGGAAGCATTCGCTCCATAACTCGCGATGATTCGTAGTTAAGGCAATACGATTTGCAACACGTCGCCCTTTGGTTTCTTCACGCAAAGAATGGACTCCGAACCAAAGACCGGCAACGCCGGCGGAACCGAAAAGGTTGAACCAATTTTGAGAAAGCCATTCCCCAATTCCCATTCCGTCATTCTAGCACGAAATGCTGACGGCACTAAAATTGGTCGGGGATATCCTGTTTTGCTCGCACGAGGGTTTTGCGCGGAATCTGGACAATGCGCTCATCCGGACCGCAGCCAGCAGTCGGCGGAAGAAGTCCCGCCGTATCGGTAATATCAGAGCCGATGATGGCAAAATCGCCGGATGCGAGCTCGAAAATATCGGGACAACCTCGAACTGCATACGTGCGCTCGCCATTTGCGTGCGGATCGGGGCCGAGGCGTCGCAGATAAAAAGGCTGTTTTTTAATTGCATCCATTTCCGCATTTGACAATATCGAACATATTCGATGTTAGCAAGACTAAAAAAGTGCTTTCTAATGCGGCGTGACAGATCGCCAGATGCTCCGGCTTATCGGTGCGAACGTGAAAGCGGCTCGCTCCAAAGCGAATCTCACGCAAGAGTGCCTTGCGGAGATCGCGGGCGTCCATTGGCAGACGGTGAGCTACATCGAAAATGGCCGATATCTCTCATCAATCGTCACTTTCGTAAAAATTTCTCAAGCGCTTGGCGTCAGTCCGAACAGCCTCTTGGACGGCTTGCCGCCTATGAATCAGGAGCGTGCCAATCGGATCAAGAAAGCAATGGTTCGGAAGCGCAAGCCGAGAAAATAAATTTTGATTGCAACTGGGACAAAAAGGGCTACAACAACAGAAACCTCCGCTTCAGCGGGATACATTCAGAAAGGCTATTGATATGAAGACTCAATATGGCCGCACTCAAATTAGCGGTTTTCAGTTTTTCACCCGCGCACTTGTTGTCGCGGGTTTTTGCTTTGCGCTGCCCCACAGCGCATTGCCCCGCCGCAAGAGAGCGGTAGGCTTCCATTCTCGCCTGCCGCTCTCATGTAACCTTTGAAAAAATATTATGAAAACATCATTAAAAACTTGGTTGGTCATCTGCGCCATCATCAGCGCTGGTATCCCGTTTAATACATTTTCCCAAACCTACGGCACATTTTATCTGCAAAGCCAAGGCGGCGTTCCGTGGCCGTTTGACCCGTATGGCGGCACCGAGCCGATTGAAACGATAGATGCCAGCAATCGAATTTTTGTCGTGGAAGATTCGGCGGAGGATTTTCAATTCATGCAGGATTTGAATAGCATGAGTTCAATGTCCATGATGAGCATGGATGTGCCAAGTCCGGGCGGTAATGGCGGTGGCGATTACGGCAGCGCATTTTCGTCAAGTTTTACCGCACCAGATTATGGAACGAACCTTTGGTTGCAGATCACTGGAAATTCCGGCAGCACGGCCGATCTGCTCCTGAGCAATACCGTCGCTGACGTGCCTTACGAAATCAAAGGCATCTCTGACCTTTCAAAAACAAATCTTCTGAATTGGAATTCCTACGGTTTCATATTGGGTTCGGAACTGACCAACTGGACAACCACAAGCATTACCGCAACGAATTATCCAAATCTATTTTTAGGAGTATTGTCGTGGCAGGACAGCTTAGGCATTGGCATTCCAGATTGGTGGCAACTTGAACACTTCGGTTATGTTGGTATTGATATTTATGGCGAGCCTATGGGCGACGGATGGAGCAATCTCCAGAAATTTCAAAATAACATGGACCCAAATGCTTTTTATTCGCCATTAGCTCCTGTCGTTGCGGCTTCACTCAATACCAACGAGATTGCGACAATAAGCTGGCAACCGTTGCCCGGTGCGCTGATAAGTTATACGGTCATCATCAATGATTCTCAAACCGGCCAAACGATTACAAATGTTGTATCCTCAAATACGACCAGCCTCGCCTACGATATGTCTGGAGAAACACCTGCTTATCTTCCCGGTTATTCTGACCCACAATTTTATGCGGATTTTGATGTTCAAGGGAACTATTCTCATGGCCATTCAGGAACGGGTTCCGCTTCCCTGCAAAGTAGTGTCGCGCCCAATGGCACAATCGTTCTTGGTCCGAATGGATATTGTTATCTCGTCTTTCGGCAAATACCAAATGACTTGAGTAAAATCCGGTTTTACCGAGGGTCTGAGCAAAATTTTCTTTATCCTATTGAAGGTTTCTGGGATTGGCCGCTCGGTTATGGCGATGGTTTTCCCGCGGATTTGCCCAACGATTTTTTTGAAATCCCAGCTTCGCAAATCACAAACGGGATTGTTCAAATTCCTGTTTCTGAAATTTGTTCCTATGGATATTACGGATTAAGCTTCCAAACAGTTAGTTCGAACGATTTTAGCAGTGCTTGGAGCCGTTCGTTTGCTTATGAACAATTATTTTTAGACGGGCGCCAGCAGTTAAAAGACAATCTTCGTTTCCTATTGCGTGCTGCAACGGTAGGTGTTCCATACGAATTTAACATCATCCGTCAGCCGACCAATTATGTTTATGCGGGCTATTACGATCCGTTCGACGATTTTTTCTGGCAGTATGGCGAAGATAGCCCGACAAAACCATTTCAAGACAACGCGACTTACAAGAATTTTCTTTTTGATGCTAATAATCTACGCCCCTCATTGTGGGTAACAAACGTCAACGGTGACTACCGTTATTATTATCCGCTGGCTCCAAACACCGGCGAATATTATGCGTTCTATTTCAACCAACAGGGCGACGGTTCAACGCTCTTTATTGATAATCCTGAATATGCTTTAGACCCTGTTCCTTTGATTACTACTAACGGCGTAACCCCGCCCGCGTCTTATTTAGACGCAACAAGCAGCCGATGGATTTTCCCCGCTTCTTCGAGTGCGAGTCTGGGGCTTGGAGGGAAAAATTTTTACGGATTAACCAATTCAACCATTCTAGGCGTCACAAATGTAAACGGCTGGACTGTTTATTACCCCGGGTCATCACCCCACGGATTGCTGTATTACGATGTTGTCCAGCCGATATTCCAAACAGTTGATTACTATTTTGCGAGCCCTGGCCCAATTGCCCCGAATAGTTGGCCACTTGTAAACGATCCGATGCCCGAAGGCGGCACATATGATCTTTACAACGGCAGTCCGATTCCATTTGCTACGACTAATAAAAGCCGAACATTGTTCACTGCTGTCGGCAGTTCGATCAGGATCGCCGGTTACGCCAAGATGATTGTCACCAATGGCGACACCAACAAACCTGCTTATCTTGGGCAATACTTCGACAAAGCCTATCAAGTTGATGACAACGGAAATGTCACAACGAATTTTGCCGGAATCGTTTCACCTTACGGCGATTTTTATGCCATGTATCCCGGAAAAGCACAATTGGTGACGATGCCGGATATTGACACCGGACTGCGCGGCACTTGCACCGTTTATTGCGTCTCGTTGCAACTGGACAAAAACCATGACAGCAAAATGGACCTAAATTTCTTCAATGGAACAGACAATTTGCCAGGACCATTTGCTTTTTGGGTGAATAATAACTATGACAGATTTACGCGAGACGCCGACGACAATACTAATTACGACGATGATGTTCCTTCCACCAGCACGGATGCTAGAAGTCCTTTCACTGGTGTATCTGCACCGGATTGCGAATATCAGGATATAAGCGGCCATCGAATCATTCCTTGTGCTCGTGATCTTGAAGATTTTGCGCGTTTATGGATTTGCGGCGTTGATTCAAATCTACTGGCCGGGCTACCAGCGGGAGCCATAATCACGCTGAATTGGAATGATACAGATTGGCCTGACGCAAATAATCCAACCATTGATTTATTTGCCGCCGCCGACACCGATGGCGGAATTGGCTATCTTACAAATTCCGCGACCGCCGCCGCGCAAATTAATCCTTATTCATCTGGCTATATCGGGCGACTTGGTCCCGGCCAAAGCATTCAGTTGAACGCAAATTTCTTTGGCAACAATTGGCGAGGCAACCATTTTATTTGGTGTGGCGTAGCACCAGGCAACGGAAATCTTTATCTCAAAATTTCTGATGCGAATAGCAATGTGATAGCGCAATCGTCCGTTGCCATCCAACTCAAAGACATAAAACAGATGTATGAGCGCTGGACAATTGGCGATGATCCGAAAAATGCTCCGACCACAAATGCCATTCTCTCGGTGAATGGATTGCTCAATGGCCGAGACGCTTTTAAATATAGCCTTCCGGCGGATACAAATACGCCATACATTCTGTTTGTGCACGGTTGGAATATGGATACGAATGATAAAAACTTTTTTGCCGAAGCGGCATTCAAACGTCTCTACTGGCAAGGGTATCAAGGAAGATTCGGAGATTTCCAATGGCCGACTTATTGGGGTTTCATTGGCGGCTGGACAGCGTTAACAGATCCCCGAAATTTCGATAGCAGTGAATTTTCAGCATGGCGGTCTGCGGTAGGGCTTTTAAATAAGCTGGACGATTTAAACGCAGAATATCCCGGCCATGTTTATATGTTAGCTCACAGTATGGGCAATGTCGTTGCTGGCGAAGCATTGCAGCTTGGCGCACAGCAAGGATCAGGCGAGCTGGTCAATACTTACATTGCAAGCCAAGCCGCAATTTCTGCGCACATTTACGATTCCTCGGTGACAACGCCGTATTTGTTGCCGTTTACCTACAAATATCCCTCCGGCCTTTTAAGCAGCGCGGGAACAAATAATTACGGACCGACGACTCCTGATATTTTTGTAAACCGACTCACCAATAATATCGCTGCTGTGGGACGTCGCATAAATTTTTACAACGAAAATGACTTTGCTTTGGCCATGCCGCGTTGGGGTTTCGACCAAATCACAAAACCGGATTACATACCGCCGGACAATTACTATTATTATGATGGGAGCACGAGTGATCCAGCGCCTTGGAACCATTTTCATCTCGCTGCCGTCTTGGGCAACAACGGTCCTTTAATTGATATTGTGACCAACCTGAATAATCTCTACAAAGTCATGTCTTACGCTGCTGAATCGCGTTCGACTGCTTTGGGTGCTACGCCCATTACAACATTTACAAGTATCAATTTAACCGATCCGGCCAATAATATTTGGCCGTCATCTGACCCGTTTAACAACGATTACCAATCTCATTTTTGGCATAGTGCAGAGTTTCGTGGAGATTGTTGGATGCAATGGAGTTATTGGAATACCCTGCTGCATTCAGATAGCAGAGGCTTTAATATTCAAAATCCATGAAAACGCCTCGGTTAATTTTTTGGCTTATTCTTATCAGCATAATTGTGATCTCGATTTTTGTTTTTCGAGAAAAGAAAAATCAGCCTCAAATTCCCTATGCTGAATCAAGCCCAACTCAAGCAGCGTCGAATGTTCCAAATGGAGCGACAGGCACATTAGTTCAAGTCACTCAGTCAAATACGATATCCGCAGACTCAAATCTGTCTGCGATGCCAGCACAAGATAAAGGGACACAAATTAAACAGGGATTATCGGAAATGAATGATATTTCAATTGTCTTTTACGGAAGGTTGGAAGATCAATTTGGCAATCCAATCCCTTATGCAGAAATTGCTTGCAGCGTTCGTATTTATAATGGAACGCAGTCAACAGTTGATCGATTTTCTGCAACAAGCGATGGGAATGGATTTTTTACAATTAATCATGGCAAAGGAGAGAGTTTGTCTGTCGTGCCCAGTAAAAAAGGTTACGTGTCAATGATGACCAAAACGTCATACAATTATTCTTTTATGTATTCCGACCATATTACGTCGGATCAAAGCAACCCCACCATAATAAAAATGTGGAAACTGCAAGGAGCGGAGCCATTGGTTGACATCAGCAAGGAATATAGATTGCCGTTTACTGACAAACCAATTTCTTTTGATTTGATTGAAAAAAATATTGTTCCGACCGGCGGAGATATAAAAATCACTGTGCATCGTCCATCCGGAGAAGTTTCAGAGCATAATGTGCAAAAATGGAGCATAAATTTTGAAGTCATTGGTGGAGGTTTTATTGAAACATCAGGTAAAGACTCCGCAGTAACTTTTGCAGCGCCACTAGGCGATTATCAGTCTAGTGGTGTTTTTGAAAACAACAATGGACCGGACCTCATAGACAAAGCCCTTTTCCTTAAAAGTCGCGATGGTCGGATATTTAGCAAATTACACCTTTGGTTTCGCATAAATAATAAACCTGAAGATTTGATGCACGTCGAATTTGGTGGCGTTGCTAATACAAACAGCTCAGGTAATTGGGAAGCGACAGTTCCCGAATAAAACCGTTATGCTGAATCGCCTTGGCAATTCAATCTTTTTTTGCATTGGTGGTTTTGTGACGTGGTTCTTGCTTCGATTGCTACAAGATTTAGGAGCGGCGCAAGCTGGTATGAGCGATGCAGGTTCGGGTTCGGGTGTTCCAATTCGTGGAACAATTTCCCTATGGTTATTCTGTTCCTATTTTTTTGTGGGTGCTGTAAGTGTGATTTTAACGAACGACAAATCTATTTTGTTAGCGGTATTTTTCATGGCACACATTCTCTTGTTGGTAGCTTATTGCCTCGTTTGCTCTATAGGTTTTGATGATGGAGAATTCTTGAAAACTGCCTTTATCTTCGCTCTGATTATAACCGTGTTCTATTCCCCGTGGCTGATACTTTGGAAATCAGTTTTAAAAAATGCGAAGCTCCAAAAATTTCCGCAATCCAATGAAACATCAGATGTAAAATCATCAGAAGAAAGGAAAAATTCAGAGCAGCCTCGAATTAAGGCAAAATATTAAAATGTTGCGTCAAACACTTAAATAAAAAGGCCGGATTTGCATCCGGCCTTTTTGACGATGAGGTTTATACGCATTCGCCGATGCGCTCAGAAGGGCGACACGGTTAACTTGGGGAGCTGTTCGAGCCGCGCCGCGAGCAAAACCTCTCTGCTCAACCCTAAAACGAACAGCGTTGAGATTTTATTATTGGGAAACTACTTTTCAAGCGAGATCTTGGCAAAATATTTGCAACAGCAACCATCAATGCTATCGCGTCAAAAATATCCATTCGGCGGTCTTCGCTCATCCACGCCATGCGCTCTGGCGGCAAGCGACCAGCCAATTGTTCTGGAAATCTTTTGGCAATAATTTCGGCGACTTGATGTTTTGTTCCCTCACCATCGGCAAAAAACGATTGCTTAACCAGTTTCAACGGGATTAATTCAATGTTAATTTGCTTCCGCCTTGCCGAAGTAATAACGTCTCGGCTAAGTGATTGAATGCGTTGACCACGGCTTGTCGCTTCTGGAAGCAAAATCATTTGCGGTTTATAAACAGAAATAATTTTCTCAATTTTCGCCCGCAGAACGGGATTCTTTTTTCCTGGCACTTCACTGGCCCCAAACAACACCAAAACCTCGCGCCCTTCAAAGAGAGCGAATCCAAAACCTCTGCTCGAAGGCGCAACTGCCAATACGCGAAGGTTTTTGAAATCTTTTCCGGTCATGATTAATTGAGCATTTTATTTGCAATCTTCATAAGCGTGGCTCGTTTGGCGGGGACATTTGTCTTTTCAGCCAATTCCCTAGCCCGTTCAATAACTTCCTTTTCAGCTTTTTGATATAACCCGCCAAAAATTTCGCTGGCCGAACGCTGAAAGATTACTTCGCAAGCCAAAGCTGTTTCCAAGTCCGGCATCCTGTAAAATTGTTCGTAGCGCGGCAGATTCGTGGCTGGCTTGCCCAAGAGAAACGCCACGTCTTCCTGAGACAAAGAAAGACGCTTGCGGTTGGATCGCAAATAGTTTGGAAGTTGGGACAAAACCATGTCGGTTGAAACAAAACGAACTCTTGCGAGTTCGAAAATACAATACCGGCTTGGCAGGATTAGCCACGACGCCATTTCCTGCCAAACTGGCAGGTTTTGGCCAAAACACTGCGTCTTGGCGGGGATTGTGCAATACATCACAACATACTATTTATTTTCTGTCAACCGACAGCCTGCCAAACTGGCAGGTTCTGGCGTCTTTTGAAGAAACCTAATGCTCGATAAGGTGAGCTGGTGAAAAGGACGCAACAGCCGAAAATATCGCTTCAAGAGTTCCGAAAACTTCTTGGTCCAATCGCAGTTGATCTATCCGATGAGGAGGTCAAACATATTATGGATATAGAAGACCGGTTAGCTGATATTTATTTCGATTGGTGGCTGCGCCGGCGCAATTCCCCGCCGCAAGTGGCGAAAAAATCAGAGGCGTGATATAATCGCAACGAACACAACAATTTCAAGAAGGCCATTTTTCTACCTGAAATTTTCGGATACAGAAACGGGGTAGCGATGTTCAACGTCTTCTTGATGTTGTGTTCACCATCGTTACCCCTTTTCTGTTTTCCATGTCCAACAACGAAAACAAAAACTGCATACTTTATTGCCGTGTCAGCACTGGAAAATCCGCCCAACAGGGCGAGAGCCTTGATACGCAGTCAAGTTGTCTGCGTAAATTTGCGACGGATCGAGAATATCCGATACTTCCAGATGGCAAAGTTTTCCGCGAAACTTACAGCGGGCGAAAAGACATCAGGCCGGTGCTGGAAGAAATTTTTGAATACATCGAAAACAATCCGGGCAAGGTTCGATATTTCATTTTTCGCGTCATTGACCGCTTCACCAGAGGTGGCAGTTACTCATACGAAAACATTAAAAAGCGATTCGCAGCGCATGGCGTTGAGATGATTGATACTTATGGCGTCATTCAACCGACGCAAAACACCCTCCAATCTCACGGATTTGAGTATGAGTGGAGTCGTGTTTCACCGAGCGAAATTGCTGAAACAGTCATCGCCAATACCGCCAAAGCGGAAGTCACAAACATTTTGACGCGCACGATTGGCCGTGAAATTGAATTGACCAATCAGGGTTTCAAAGTTCGGCATTCAGCTGATGGCTACCTTAACAAAAGAGTTTATATTGATGGGAAAAAGAAGGTAATCCAGGTTCCCGATCCAGAGAGGGCAAAATATTTTATTGAGATGTTCAATCTTCGTGCTGCGGGCACGCATACCGACAAGGAAATTGTCGAGAGGGTCAATGCAATGGGTTATCGTTCCAGAACGCAATGCCGCTGGGACAGATCACATGAAAAAGTTATCGGTTCAAGAGGTGGAATTCCACTCACAGTAAAGCATTTGCAGGAAATAATCACACGTCCGATCTATTGTGGGGTCGTCTGTGAGAAGTGGACGCACCATAAGCCGATAAAAGCGCAATATGACGGCTTGGTTTCGATTGACGTTTTTAACCGTGCAAACCGGGGGAAAGTATTGATTAAAGAAAATCCCGAAGGGCTTGAAATTTTGTATGATTACTATCCCGAAAAAATAAAAAATATTAAGACGCGCAACAATCCGCTTTTCCCATACAAAAACTTGGTTCGTTGCCATCAGTGCTACAAGCCGTTTTCGGGCAGTTGTCCTCGTGGAAAAAGTGGTCGTGTTTTTCCAACATATCACTGCTCCCGAAAGCATAAATATTTCGGGGTGCCAAAGCAGGAATTCGATTCGACTTTTGAAAATTACATCCGCATGTTGAATTTCAAACCAGAAGCTTTCGATTCGCTAGAAGCTATGTTTCTACAAAAATATCACGAACGAGAGCAGGAGATCGTTGAATCATCCATTAGTATTAAAAACACGGTTGCCGAGCTAAAAATTCAACAGAAAGCGAAATTGGAAGCGTTTGTCGCCACCAACAGCCAATTGATTCGCTCTCAACTGGAAACAGAAATCGAAGGGCTGGAAGCCAAGATTAAGGCGGCGGGCACTGAAAACGGGAAAATTGAGATTGATGAGACGGACATTATTGCTTTCAGAAAAAGCCTCAAGTATTTTTTGGAACACTACCAAAAAGTCCTGTTAAAGCCTGATAATCCAACGCAACAGGCAGATTTTTTCAGTCTGATTTTTGAAGAGTTGCCAACTTACCCCGAATTAGCTAATGGAACCCCAAAAATGGCTAGGATATTTGATATTTCTACCAAAGACCTTGAAAATGATGATTTGGGGTGCTCATTAGGATTTAGTTGGAACACCATCGTAGAAACAATACGGCAATGGAGTGATGTATTCCGATCAATTCCCTTCAAATAGGTCTTTGCCCCATTCCCGCCATTCTGCCAGAGGAATGTTAGACATCCGAACCATTTCATTCATGATTTTAGAGGTGTAGACTCCACTGATTGGCTTTACTTCGACAATGCGATCCGGCCCATCATGTTCCAGATAGGTAATCCACATCTGTGTGCCGTCTGCTAATTCTCCGCCATAATCAAACTTATTCTCCTTGAGAAAATCTGTGACGTTTTGATACGTCCAATGCTTTAATTTTTTGGTCATGCCCGAACAATAAATCCCGGCGCGATAAAACCCAAGACACCGGAACCTGCCAAATTGGCAGGTCTATTGTGGCATCTGATCCGATTGAAGAATTTCCAAAATTTGTAATCATGGCGCAGCGATAATTGCGGCTATGTATCCTTTGCGCTTGATTGCAATGCTTGAGCAGGTTGACCCGTCTTTTCGAGACTTGTTCTATCCCCAGAAGCTTCGCTGTCCACTTGAAAAGCGAATTGTGCGTGCAATTGAAGAGCACTGGCCCGTTTTCTTTCCGACTCAGAAAGACTACCGCGGGTCAAATTGGTCGGGGACCCTTCCTGAAAACAAGCCTCTTTACCGACCTCATCCTGAATCCGAACGGAAACTAGCGCAGTGGAAAAAAAACATCGAAGGCACAATAGCTGAATTCCGCGCCTACCGAGCGGATGTTTCATGGACGCGATTCATTACGATCTGTGCAGCGATTCCGCGGCTGAGATATTTGTTGAATGATTTTAAGCCTCTCGCTGACTTTCTAATCAACGAAGAATCTTTTTGGCCTAACCATGGTAGGGCTGTCAGAGAGGACGATTATTTCAAAGGACAAATGCAGGCAGTGTTTTCACCAAATAGCCCTTACCGTTTTTCCGATCCTAAACGGCTGCAGCTTTTAGAATCTGACAAGTCTGTCCGTGAAAAAATTTTGATGATTTGGCTCATGCATCAATTGTTAGATCGCCCATTAATGATTTTGGCGATTCTGCAACAGTGTGCAAAGAACGAGGGATATTGGCTATTCTGGCTCCCTATTCAAAATCACATCGCTGCCATTGTGAAGATGCCCACACCGTTGACATTTCGCAAAACGTGGCTTGAACATGCCATGCAAGTTTCAGGAGCAATAAAAAAGAGTGGCAAATCTTGTCCTCGAAAATGGGCGCGGATGCTTGTTTCGAAACAAGACCAAGACTTGAACCTGATAAACGCAAAGGCAGTTGAGATAAACAACTGGCTAAAAGGGAAAAAGCAGCCATCAATGGAAAACATTCGACGCGCCGGACGAATTATTTTCAATTCCAGCAGGCTCAATTCCACACAGATGGAAGCCGGAAAAGACCTGTGGCTTTTCTCTTGGATGATCACACTTTGGCTTGAAAAACATTTTAAAGAGATCACCGCCGGGTTCAAAGGTGATGAACGTAAAATAAAAACCTACTACCGTCGATTTTTCCAATATCTCAAAAACAACCAACTGGCGCACAAGGATTAAAGAGGCTGGCGGAATGTAGTCCGCCAGCCTTGCAACTACTTATTTTGAGCCGCTGGAACGACCTTTACCTGACGGGTTTCCAGTTGTGCTGGGCCAACCACCACCGTTGCCTTGGCCTTTTCCATTTTGGTTTATTTGCATATGTTTTTGATTTTGCTTTTCCGGCTTGTAGTGCCGGATGTGAGAACGATAACCGCGGCCACAGAATTCATCTATTAGCCCGGCCTTGTAATTTGAATTGCTGATATTTCTTAATGGGGCTATAAACATGATTTGTAGGGGCTAACGCCCATGACGACCTGACTTTTACGGCTTAACCGCCGCACCACTGGCTCCCCAACGTGTCGTCGGCTGCCGCCCGACTTAACGCTTTTTCCACTGCGGGCTAGCCGGGTGCAGTCCACTTAACCAGTGTCCTTTACCAAAAAGCGTTAAGTCGGCCGGCCTCGTCCTATCGTCCTGCCGGCGACACGTTGGGGGACTGGTTTTAAGATGAGGCGCGAATGCGCCACTACCACCGGCTCGCAAATGCGAAAAGCGTTGCCGCGACTGCGGCATGAAAACTAGATGCGCCGAAGGCGCGACCGTTCCTGCCAGATTGGCAGGATTTGGCGTCTTTTTTGAAAATCAGATTCAGGTATTGTTGACTGCTCGGGCTTCAAAACCAGTCGCCATTACCGCACCGGCCTGTCCCCAAACATTCTGCCGGTGTTCTGCCTTCCACACGCCGGGCTACTGGAGTGGCGACTGATTTTGGAATCTGATTTCATCAACATCGGAAACCGCGAAGGCTGGGGAAATTCCCAGCCCTTTGGCATATCCAAAGAAGACCAGCGACATCATATCTACATCATTGGAAAGACGGGCTCTGGTAAAACTACGCTTCTGCGAAATTTAATCATTCAACACATCGCTTTGGGACACGGTGTTGGAGTCATTGACCCGCACGGCGATCTGGCGGAGGAATTACTCAATCACATTCCGCCGTCGCGGGCGGATCACTTGGTATATTTCAATCCAGGTGACATTGAGTTCCCTATCGGGCTGAACTTGCTCGCCAATGTCGCGCCGGATGACCGGCCCCTCGTTGCTTCCGGCATCGTTAGCGCCTTCAAAGGTATCTGGCGCGATTCATGGGGACCGAGATTGGAATATATTCTCTACAACGCCGTGGCCGCATTGCTTGATTGCAGAAATGCGACGCTCTTAGGCGTGAACCGAATGCTGGTTGACGATGAGTTCAGAGCCAAAGTGATCCGGCAAATCAAAGACCCGTTCATCAAAGCGTTTTGGGCGGAGGAATATGCCAATTACGACGAGCGGTTCAAACGTGAAGCCATCGCACCAATTCAAAACAAGTTGGGACAATTTTTATTGAATCCGGTGATACGAAATATTTTGGGACAGGTGAGGAACAAGGTCAGCATTCCATTTGTCATGGACAACAGCAGGCTGTTCATAGCCAATTTGTCGAAAGGCAAACTTGGTGAGGACAAGGCTAACCTGCTTGGTTCACTGCTCACGACGCAGTTTCAGCTTGGAGCGATGGCACGGGCAAATCGTCCAGAGAATGAACGTCGTGATTTTTACCTATTCATAGACGAGTTCCAGAACTTTTCGACAGATGCGTTTGCATCCGTGCTGGCCGAAGCACGCAAATATCGTTCATGCCTCACGTTGTCTCATCAATACATTGACCAGCTTCCGCTTCCGATAAGGCAAGCGGTGTTTGGCAATGCCGGAACACTGATTTCGTTCCGCATCGGAAACACGGATGCTGAAGTGATGGCAAAAGAATTTGGGAACACGTTTCCGCCGAGTGTTTTGGTTGATCTCGATAAATATGAAGCGGTGGTGAAATTGCTCGTGGACGGAATAAACAAGGAACCATTTCGGGGAAAGATGCTGCCGCCATTGGAGAACCGTGTTGGGCGCAGGGACAAACTCATCCGCCATTCGCGTGAGCGGTTTGCAATGCCGCGGTCGAAGATTGAGAGGAAATTAAATCGCTGGATGAATTCACAGGGCGGCCAGCCAACATTGTTTTCACAGAATTGACAGCCTGCCAATTTGGCAGGTTCCGGCGTCTCCATTTCTTGGCAGATGTCAGATATGGTTAGCCGGTGAAAGTGTATTCACGCTTCAAACGCGTTCCAGCCATCGGTTCAATTGAGCTTACGGAGCGCGACAAAGAAATTCTCCGGCTGGTGCATCGGCACCGGTTTTTGCGCTCATCCAATGTCGTTTCGCTTCTCGGCGGAAGCGAACAGCAAATCTCACGGCGGCTGAAATTGCTCTACCATCATGGATATTTGGAGCGGCCACGCTCGCAGTTAAATTATTTTCACACTGGCGGCTCGCGCCGGATGGTTTACGGCCTCGGAAACAAAGCAGCCACGGTTTTGAAACTTGATGTTCGTGCTGGTGAGAAGAATCAAAGTGCGGGCAGGATATTTATGAACCATGCGCTTCTGGTTTCAGACATCATGGTTGCCATAGAGCTGGCATGTCGAAGAAATAGTCAGGTCAAATTGATCTACGATGAAGAATTAAAAATACTGGCAAAATGGAAAGTGAAAGTGGATGGAATGAGATTAAGCGCCATTCCCGACCGGATATTTGCACTAGAGTATGGCAATGGCAAGCGCGTGCATTTCTTTTTGGAAGCCGACCGGGGAACCATGCCGGCGATCCGCAAAAACTTTTCTCAAACTTCATTTTACCGGAAGCTCATCGCGTATGCCGCGACGTGGACGCAAAATCTCCATCGCTCACATCTTGGCATTGACCGCTTCCGCGTGCTGACCGTCACGACAAATGCAAAGCGGATTAGGTCATTGGCAGATGCTTGCGGCAAATTGAGAAATGGCCACCGGCTGTTTTTGTTTACGGACAAATCAATTCTCACCAGCGATGTTTTATCTCACCGGTGGCGGAGCGGTAAGGTTGGCGAAATAGCTACATTGTTGGATTAACGCGACCTGCCAGATTGGCAGGTTCTGGCGTCTGGCTGGTTTTTGGAAGCAGGGATAGGATGCCCCATAGATGCGGTCAACTTCTGATCCGCGCACATTCACAACCCAATAACCACAGGAGCATTATGTCCAAAAAATCGTTCATTGACTTCAAAGCCGTCAAAGCGGCCATCAGCATGGAACAGGTCCTTGAGCATTATAACCTGCTCGACACCATGAGCGGCCTCGGCAAAGAAAGTTTGTCCGGCTGTTGTCCGATTCACAAAGGTTCAAACAAAACACAATTCCGGGTAAATACTGTTAAAAACATCTGGAACTGTTTCGGAAAATGCAAAGGCGGTAACGCGCTCGACTTCATCGCAAAATACGAAAATGTCAGCATCCATGCCGCCGCGCTCAAAGCCATCGAATGGTTCGGCCTCGACATGGAACAGATGTCGGTCAAATCGGATGACGACGAGAAATTAGAATCCAAGCCTTCGCTGAAGCCGGAACCAAAATCACCGGCAGTAAAAAAGGAAACGGTTGAATCGGAAAAAGCGTCACCGAACGTGCCACTCAAATTCCGGCTTGATAAGTTGGAACGTGAGCATCCGTATCTCATCAAAGAACGCGGATTAACTCTCGAAACCATCATTGACTTCGGTATCGGCTATTGCGCCAAAGGGATAATGGAAAATCGCATTGCGATTCCGATCCATAATCTCAAAGGCGAGCTATTGGCCTATGCCGGACGCTGGCTAGGAGAACCGCCGGAAGGCACACACAAATACAAACTACCGCCGGGATTCAAGAAATCATTGGAAGTGTTCAATATAGACCGGGCGATTAAAGAAACCGGCCCGCTCATCATCGTTGAGGGATTCTTCGATTGCATGAAGCTGCACCAGAACGGTTGGAAGAAAGTTGTGGCCTTGATGGGTTCAACCATGTCACCGGCGCAGGAGGAATTGATCCGCAGCCAAACTTCGGAGAATTCCCACATCATCGTCATGCTTGATGAGAATGAAGCTGGGAGAACCGGCCGCGATGACATCGCACAACGTCTCTCGAAACATTGCTACGTCAAAATCTATGAATTCAATCAGGAAGATTTTGAGCCTGAGCATCTGTTTCCTGAAGACTTGCAGGCATTGTCGGAGGGCGTTGAATGAAACACTATGAAGGCAGAAGAAGATTCGGCGCCACCAGAGTGACGGTTGATGGATGGAAGCTCAAAGCGCGGCTAGATTTGCGCTCTCATAGTCCCGCCGAATTCGAGTGGGGATATGGCGGCAGCGGTCCAGCACAACTTGCGTTAGCGATCCTCGCCGACCATCTGCAAGATGACCAAGAGGCGTTGAATTTGTATCAGCGCTTCAAATGGAACGTTATTGCCGGACTACCTCGCCACTATTGGAAACTCAGCAGCCGTGATATTGACCGGGCGCTACAAGAAATTCGCAACAAAGAACCTCTCGAAGTTGCGATATGAACTCACGGAAGTCTGACGACTTCCGCAAAATCCTCGAGAAGCTATCCCATCGTCACGATACCAGAACGGTCTTCGACGCATTCGTCCGCCTCGCCGCCTGTGCGCTCGCCGCACAGACTCGTGAAGCGGAATACCTCGAAGAAGCTAAGCGGTGGGAGAAAACTGACTTGGATTTGTTCGCGGAAGCGCTTGGTGCATTGGTCAATGAAATGGAGTCACATCCCTTTGAGGACATCCTGGGCGGATACTACATGGAATTCGCCTTGCCTCTCAAAGGGCAGCAATTGAACGGTGAATTCCATACGCCAAAACCCATCTGTGACCTCATGGCGCGGATGACGATGGGTGATATGGAATCCAAGGAAGGAATCATCACGGTCTGCGAACCGGCTTGCGGCGCGGGAGCAATGATCTTATCGCTCGCGGAGGCTTGCACACCGGACGTTCGCCGTCGCCTTCGTGTGACGGCCATAGACATCAATCGAACGGCCTGCGACATGGCGTTCATCAATACGACGTTGTGGGGAGTGCCCACGCGTATTATCCACGGCAACACGTTGTCAAATGAGTATTGGTCCGCATGGTCCAATATCCATTACTTCATGCCGTGGCTACCTCTCACGCTTCGGGTTCAAGAACCTGAAGCCCTTCAACAAGGAGCGCCGCCAACGCCTGCCGAAGTGGAACGTATCAATGTTTCGCTTCACCAGCAGGAACTGGCGCTTCTCTAACGCTCTCGCCGGCAATGCCGTCTTCACTGGCGAGGGCACAACTAAATTGGACGGCTGGAAAGAAAATCTATGAAAGAAAGTGAATCCACTCTGTCTCTGTTGCAGCGAATGAAAGAACAGATGCCGGAGATATGGGAACAGGCCGAAGTTGTTGGCCGTTGGGTATGGCTGGAATTCAACATTCCGCCAGACAACAAAATCCGGGAGAACTTGAAGAAGCTCGGCTTCCATTGGAACGGAACGCGCAAATGCTGGCAGCATCCCTGTGGTGTGCCGCGTATGCGGGCGAGCGGTGATCCTCGCGCCTACTATCAAGTCAAACCGGCAGCAGAACTGGAAATGAACGATGCGAAAACGGCTAAGGAATTCAAAGTCGTTGCGCTTCGGGAATGTCCATTGCCGGAGCAGATGCAGGTCTGTGACAATCCACAAACGGCTGCGGAGTATTGGCGGGCGAACATTCAGACAAATCCGTATTTCAATCCGGATACTGAATGCTTCGCGGTGCTCATGCTCAATGCCAGACACAAGGTCAAAGGTCATCAGTTGGTGACTATCGGAACGATGGACACGCTGCTAACGCATCCGCGCGAAGTGTTTCGTGTAGCCGTCATTGCCGGCGCTCATTCGATTGTGATGATGCACAATCATCCAAGCGGTGATTCAACGCCATCTGAAGCCGACATCAAGGTGACTCGCGATCTGATTCGTGCGGGGCAATTGATTAAAATCGAAGTGCTGGATCATGTCATTATGGGAAATCCAAAGCACAGTTCTTTGCGAGAATTGGGATACTTCTATAACTGAATCATAGGACTTCATCCTGGGCAAGCTTGCAAACTGCGGCAGAATCGCTGCCACAGTTAAAACGGCAGACGGCATGACGCGCACGCTGAGGATCGAAGAAGAAGGCGACCGCTGGCGCGGCAAGATAAAACCCAAATCCGGTTGCACGGACACTTGTTGGAACGCGTGGGATTCAAACCCGGCAACCGCGTCAGTGTCAATTGCGTCGCTGAAGGTGTGATGGAATCGCGATTCGTGCGCCTTGCACAGCCACCTTTAAGCGCAGTTCTTTGAAGAAGTGGAATCACGAGCCTTGCCTAATTGGTAAGGCTCTTTTTAATGTGATAGATTTCGAATAATCGGAAGTTTTAATATCGAATTTACTTTTACACTTGCTGACAAAGTTGAAGCTTTGCGAGCGGAGATAATCGCTTTACTTAATTCGTCAGCAGAAAGAATGATGTTGTCGAGCGCAGAGCAAATTGACGGCAAAGATACTTTCGCCAATTCAGCTTTACCGCGTTCGATAAAAGATACCGCCACTGCAATTGAATCAGTCCAGCCATTGCTATGAATCAATTGTTCGGAAATGTTTTCCCAGGCAGGCTCAGAATTTCCGAGCTTTGAAATCGCCGTTACCAGAGGTTGCGTGTAAATACTGTTTTTGAAATCTTTTTCCACATCAACCACGTCATCGAGAAGTTGAATGCCGACTATGATTTCCCCAAAGGCATATTCCAGCAAGCTCCACATATTCCACCGGTCAGCGATGTCGCAGTAAGCTGCCAGGCATATATTCAACATGCTTCCGCGTGAACGCAGCATATTGAAGTCCGCCTCATCGTAAGGTTTCAGATTTTTAACCCGTTTCCACAAACCCTGCTCCCCGCTCATCGCATCGGTCAGGTATTTTTCAAAGAAATCAAGAAAACCGCTTGGATCGGAAGTAATATCGACATATAGCTTTCTGCCGCGCGAAAGCATCAGATGGCTGGCGTGTGCGAGCAGTGCCTGATCTTCTCTCTGTTTCTCATCTGCCAGGTCATCAAGCAGGTGCGTAAAATGGTCGCAAGCGAGATAGGCAGCGCAAATTGTTTTTAGTTTTTCAGCGTCCTGTAAATTGAAAAGTTCGTTAAAAAGGAATGGGATTATTAGGTTGGGGTGATTCCATCGCTCCGACAAATCTTGGCGCTCGTTCACATACGGCCAGAGAACGTTTTGAAGTCCGGGCGAACAACTAGCTATGAAATTTTTATGTGAACCAATTCCTGTCAAAAATTGATCCGCCGCATGAAGCAACGCTGGTGTTGCCGCGAACGAATGGATGTTTAATGTTCTCATGAGATAATTTTACATGAATTTACATGCATGTCTATGAAGTGGCGGGGGATAATTCTTTACCTTTCTTGCCATTATTCCATGGGAAAAACAGCGACCAAACAGATGCTGTGGCGATAACAATTCGGAACCAGTTCATTGGACACCAAACAGTTGGTGGACTTATATAATCAATATACTTAGCTGTTTTGAGATCATAGTTCAAAGGCTCTACGAAGCTCTCATACTTATGGGAACCCCAAACAATCGCCCAAAGAGCAATCCCAAAAAGACCTGCTTGGTAACCTAAAATCCACCAATTTGTGTCGGCCTTGTCTCCTTTGATTGCATGATGGCCTAAGATGAAAAAAGTAACACTGAACATTATTACAATGTTCGCACAGGAAACCATAGTAGATTGAACATTTAAAATAATTTCTAATTGAGAGTTAGTTACACCTAGATTTGTATCTGCAAAATAACCCTCGACTAAAGCAGGTAAGAACACCACGACCAGCGACGAAATTACGGTCACATAGTAATCACGATCTATAACCTTTCGCAAAATGGCTGTTAATATTGAGCCAGCAATTAAAAAGATGTAAATGCCATACCAGATGTCATCTTGAAGTTGGTTTAGCGCGATTTTTCTTTCAATCCAAATTTCCGCCACGAGGCCAACGACAGATATTGCTAACAGCATATTGCGAATGGTCCTCGTCAGCTTGGGCCATAATGCTTTCGGTGCAAACGCTATAATTGTTAGCAAGCCCCATATCGTATAAGGCAGGCACCAGCAAGCGTGAAGAATATTATTCATAATAGCCCAAGTTTCGGTTTTTTATGAGAAAATCTTAATTCATTCCATTGTCAAGTTTTTTGCGCACGATATATAATAAATAAATTGAAACCACAACCGGTAGAATCAGCATCCCAATCGCCGCTCGATAACTTATTGCGTCCTCTTGCGGTCGGAAAACCAACGGGATTGACCAAAGCAACGGCCCAATGATGCTGGCAAATCGCTCGAATGAAGCATAAAGTCCAAAATATTCTGCAATTTTCTCTTTTGGAATGAGTTGGAAAAACAAGACGCGGGATGAATTGTAAAGAATTCCATAAAGAATTCCCATCACTAGGAAAACCGCATAAAACGTCCATGAGCCGGGCGCAAAGCAGGCTACGGCCAACGCAATAACCCATCCCCACATGCAACAGCGCAGCGCTTTTAAACTTTTTTGAGGAGTGCTTAGCCCCCATTCAGTGCCGGCGGCAACTGCGCCGAGAAGCAAAAATACAACGAAAGCCATTGCCTTGGCGTCATCGTCAATTCCAAAAACTTTTTCCATGAAAATGGTGACATTGTTTTCCAGCGTTAAAATGGCATCCGAATACAGAAAAAATGCTGCGATAAACGCAAGGAGGATCGGAAACGCTTTCAAATCACGGTATAAGGCAAAAATTGATCTGTGAGCTTGCGGAGAAAGCACGACATTTGGCTTTTCCAGCGTCCGCATCAAATAAAGGCTTAGCGCCGTTAAAATGCCAAACGCTATTGCCGAGGGCAAAAGTGCGTTCATTCGATTTGCGGTATGGAAAAAGAGATGCCCTTTGACGACTGGATCAATTGCTATCACGGCTACAATGCCGCCAATCCATCCCCATGCAAGACCCACCCCGGAAACTTTTGAAACTTCCCCGGCCTTTGCCAACGGGTTTAATAGTGCGTTGTAAAAAACAAGACTTAATTGGTAAAAATAAAGAACTGCGCCGAAACAAATCAGGCAGGCAACGTTCCTTCCAGTTCCGGCCTGCATATAAAGACCGGCAACGCTGAGAGCAAGGCCGGAAATAAACAGTCCAAGGCTGTTAAGCGACAAATAAAAAAAGCATTTGTTGTTTTTGTCTGCTCGCGCTCCAAAAAATGGGGCAGAAATTATGAGCAGGATTGAGGTCAGCAGCGCAATTAGATTGTAGATGCTGCCGGATACTTTGTTGTCCACCACTAGCCATTGCGGGAAATAAAGCGTGCCGTTGATGATTAGAATTGAATTTGCAAAATCAAAAAGATACCACCCCCATCGTTGTTTCCAAGACGGTTGGGATACCTGAATCTCCACCTGTTTTTTAATTTCTACATCCATGATTCATCCTCGAATTCATAATAATTATATCAAATCACGCTGCAAACCAGAACTTGGCTATTTATTTAATGGCCTGTTGAATTTTCGCCGTGACGACGGAGACGCCGTCGGGAATTCGGGCTTTTGATTTTTCGTCCGTCTCGGTCGCCGGATTGATCAGAGAATAACTCACATTGTCGAGCGTTGCGGTCTTCAACAAATTGGCGATGCTGAATTTAATTGTCGTCTGGGCGCTATATTCCATGACCTTGAATAAAATCTGCGTCTCATTCGTTTTAGTTTGCCCACAGACAATAACGCAGCGACGCCGACCAGCCGTTGTGCCCGATCCGAGCAGTCCTGTTATTTCTTGAAGCGCTTCGATTTCATAAGTCTGTGATTCCGGTTCATATTCCAATAAAACCTTAAACGTTGGTTGATCGTATTTCAGTAATCGGAGGAGTTCACGTTGCACATCAGCTGCTGGCTTTTCCGTTTTCAATTCGTGTTCCTCGAAAAACGCAGCGACCGGATTGTTTGTGTAATACCCGTCCATAACTTTACGCGGACGCACTAATTGCTCCGCCGCTTGTTGCGCGGCCTGATCTGATTCTTGCGGTTTATATTTTGAAAGCAGTTGTTTGGCTTCGTCGTTATTGGGCAGGATTTGCAAAGCATTGGTTAACTCACTATCTGCGCCGATGTAATCCCCGCGCTGTGCCATTGTTTTTGCATTTTGAATCTTCAACAGGCCATCGGCGCTTTTGCGCAGAATCATCGCATCCGCGTCATTGGGTTTTGCCGCCAACGCCTGATTTGCCGCAGATATGGCTACTAGATAATTTCCACTGGCAAAATTCTGCTGCGCATCCGACATATTGTTTTTGTAGGCCACACTTACGAGTTCCTTGTATGCGTAGTTGGTTGCATCAGCAGCGACACTCATTTCAACCGATGCTGTTTCAAAGCCGTAGCCTTGCAACGTAAAGTGGAGCGTTTGCGGTATCACTTCAGGATAAAACAGCGGCGTGTTGCCCCAATATTCCCCGTTGGTGCTATACACGCTTGCGCCAGAGGGAGACGATTGGATGGACACCGCGCCATATTGAAAAACAACCGGCACTTCATTGGTGGCATTTGCGCTGATGAGAACAGATTGCTGAATCTGATGTTGATGATGTTCGGCACTGAGTTGATATGAGCCGACCGGCAGTTCATCCAGCATCACCGGAAATTCACCGCTGCTGATTCTGTTTCCTTGCCCATCCCGGAAATCGAATGTCGCATTGGTCCGGTTGCACGTCAGTTGCACCGCGCCGAATTGCGGTGCGAATGAACACGCGGCTCTGGCGTTTGCCATCACCAGTGCAGGCCGGGACTCTGACCAATGCGGATATTTCGCTTGAATGGTGTATGAATCCGTTGGCAAAAGAATATTCGTGCCGGAGCAATCATAAATATTTTGAGAATAGCCCAGTCCGCTAATCGTAATCCTTTGAGCAGCCGGCACAGATTGAATTGCCAGTGTGCCGGTGCTACGGCGAAGTTTGATTTCGCCCAAATCGTGCTTCCCATACCAAACCGACAAATCCATTTTCACCGGATCGGTTTTATCAGAAGTGATTTGAAATTGATGATGGCCGAGCGACAGTTTTCGGCCATTTTCAATGGGCTTGCCGTCGAGCGTGACCGAACACGGATACAACATGGCGTAGCCGTTGATTGAAACAGAAAAATACAGCCGTGTTTCATCCATCAGCCGTTGATGTGTATGAATGGCGAAAAGGATAATGACGAGTAATAGCCACCAGAGCAAAGGACGCAATACCCGCCGCCAAGAAGTTTGACGTTCCACGGTTGCCATATTTCTGATTATTTTAGAGTTGACCCGACCGCTTATCCGGCGCAATGCTGGATGAAGGAAAACTACTTATGGGTGTCTCAGAAGACAAGCCGAAAAAACGGGAATGGATTCGCGCCATTCTGGAATTCATTTTCACCTTCGAGAACAAGCGCGGCGAAGTCTTGGAAGCATGGCTTTATTCCGCCAACGGCGTGAACATTGAGCCGCAGGATTTTTATTCATCAGTCGAAAAAAAGCTGGCCGACCAAAAGATTCCCAGCATGGCGATCTCGCGCGTTGAATTCGCCGAGGGCGGTTTGCTCTCCAACCAGCGGCAGTATCTGCGCTTGATGCGGGAACGGTTTGCAATCGATACGTGCGCCGCACCATTCGGCACGCACTTTTTCTTTTCCTGCCGCGTCGTCTATGTTCCGGCGCTCATCCGGCTCTGGCATCTGTGGGCAGTGTTTTCGTTTTTTGATTTGGTTGGATGGGGATTAATAACGCTCATGGGATTCACCTATGCCATGATTGCGATGGTTGCGCTCATGTTTTCCATCGCAGCGGTATTCCGAAACGCCGGAGCGTTCACAGATTTGGACACGATGCTTTTGAAAATTCCGGTTGTCTCGACGATCTACGAAAACTGGTTTCGTATGGAGACGTATTACCGCATTGATACACGGACGCTGTATAAAACGGTTTTACCGGACATGATTCACAAAGCTGCCGAAGAAGTTTGCTCTGAAAAAGGGTTAAAACTGGAGCAACAACCGCCGGTTCCATTGGGATTGCGTTTGCCGACGCGCTAAGATTATGCCAACGGTTAACGAGCATTTCTCGCGGGAGTTTTATAAATGGGAAATGCGCGGACGCGGCTATCAAGTATTCGATGAACCGGTTTTTCCTGAACCGCCATTTGCTCCATTCATCCCGAAATCCATGAACGACTTGCCAGTAGTGGACAATGGCAGCCGTCCAAGTTTTTTAGGCTCGTTGTTTCGTAAAGCGATGCTTCCGCCGACACCGCCAGCGGTGATCGAAGGACCGGAGGAAGAACCACAACCGCCTTCACTCATCCGTGAGCCAGCGAAGGAATTCCAAATCGTTCTTCCGGCAGAAACCAATTTTGACAAACATTCATTCCAACAATTCTTTTCCAGCATCACACTTTGCGATGAACCGATCGCCTTTGAGCTGATCGGCGTCCATAAAAAAGTCCATATACAAATTGCCGCTGCCGCCAATGACGCTCCCCTGCTCGAACAACAACTGCGCTCGCATTTTCCCGAAGTGGAATTGAAGCCGACCCAGGACGGTTTGGCGCAAATGTGGATAACGTGTTCGGGAGAAGCAATAGTTGCGGAATTCGGTCTTGCACGTGAATTCATGTTCTCGCTCGTCGACACCAAGCTCGATCCATTCGTCGGCATCATTGGTGCATTGTCCAGTTTGCAACCAGACGAAATCGGCGTGCTGCAAGTTCTCTGGCAGCCGCTAGGAGAGCGTTGGCGCGAATGTGTTTTGGATTCAGTTACAGACACCGAAGGCAAACCTATATTCGTAAATGTGCCGGAACTTACTGACGCTGCACAGCGGAAGGTGTCTAAGCCGCTCTATGCCGCTGTCATCCGCGTGGCAACCAAGGCCGAGACGTTCAAACGAGCGCTTAAAATCGCATGCGACATGGCCAGCGCATTACGGGTCTTTGCCAATCCCGAAGGCAATCACCTCATCCCACTTGCAAATGATGAATATCCTTATGCCGACCATGTAACGGATATGCTCTTTCGCCAGTCCCGGCGCAACGGGATGATTTTGAATAGCGAAGAACTGGCGGGCTTCGTGCATCTGCCCTCCAATGAAGTGCAATCGCCGGTATTGTTACGAGACGCCGGCATGACAAGACAAGCACCCCAAATCGTGCGCGAATCATCCGGCATCGTAATCGGCGACAACGAACATTTGGACGAAACTATTCCAGTCTTTCTCACTCCCGACCAACGCGTGCGTCATACCCATGTCATTGGTATTTCAGGCACCGGCAAGTCTTCCCTGCTGTTCAACATGATCCGGCAGGACATTGAGAATGGCGATGGCGTAGCAGTGCTGGACCCGCACGGCGACCTCATTGACCAGCTTCTTGGCATAATTCCAGACGACCGCATTGATGATGTAGTGCTGTTAGATCCGGTAGATGTGGAATTTCCCGTCGCCTTCAACATCCTTCATGCACATTCCGAAGAAGAAAAAAATCTGCTGGCGTCGGATTTGATCTCAATCTTTCGCCGTTTCTCAACGTCTTGGGGAGACCAGATGGATATAGTTTTCCATAATGCCATTCTCGCCTTTTTGGAAAGCAGCCGTGGCGGATCGCTCAAAGATTTGCAGCTCTTCCTTTTGGATAAGCCGCCGTTTCGTGACCGGTTTCTGGAAACGGTCAAAGATTCTGAGGTGGTTAATTTCTGGCGCAACGTATTCCCGCAATTGACCGGCGTTAAATCTGTCCCGTCCGTGCTGGCGCGATTGCAGGATTTCTTCTCGCGCAAGCCCTTGCGCAACATGGTGTCGCAGCCGAAAAGCAAATTGGATTTCGCCGACATCATGGACAACGGTAAAATCTTTTTAGCAAAACTGTCCGAAGGATTATGCGGTGAGGAAAATTCATATCTCCTGGGCACGCTGCTCGTGTCGAAGTTCCAGCAGTTGGCGATGGCACGCCAAAGCCAGCGAGCCGCCGACCGTGAAGATTTCTGGCTCTACATTGACGAGTTCGATCAATTCATCACACCGAGTATGGCCAAGATACTGAAAGGCGCACGCAAATATCGACTTGGCCTCACGCTTGCGCATCAAGAATTGCACCAGTTGCAAAAAGACCCGAATGTGGCAAGCGCGGTTATGGCGCATCCTTGCACTCGCATCGTTTTCCGCGTTGAGGATGACGATGCTAGAAAATTGAGCGATGGTTTTGAATCGTTCGAAGCCAGGCATTTGCAGACGCTGGAAAAATTCCATGCGATTGCTCGCGTGGAACGCAACGATTTTGATTTTAGCCTTATCTCACGCAAACCGGAACTCCCGGTCGAAGCAGAAGCCGTAAACAAACGTGAAAAAGTAATCGCTGCTTCTCGTGCGAAATATGCGACGCCACGGGCCGAAGTCGAAGCTGCACTGGCCGTGAATATTGAAAAGCCAAAACCGCCATCGTCAGCACCGCCAATGCAACCGGCACAAAGGATTGAACCCAAATTGCCGCCCACGCAATCTGCGCGAGTTATTCAACGACTAGCAAATGAGCGGGAAATGGAACCTGAAAAAGAACCAGTCGCACCGAAAGAATTGGCTGCGGCGATGGAAACGGAAGAACAAAGCCATCACACCGCGATTAAAGAGCGCATTCGCGTTCAGGCTGAATCTTTGGATTATACCGTCTCGCTCGAAGAATTCATTGCCGGCACAAAGCGTATAGACGTTGTGCTACGTCGCGGTAAACGCGCCATCGCTTGTGAGGTCAACGAGAATACGCAGAAGGAATACGAGGTGTATAACAATCTCACCAAATGCTTGAACGGCAACTTCTGGCACGTTGCGATGATTTCCAGGAATAGAAAAAAGTTGGAGAGAGTCAAAAAATTATTTTTGGAGACGGCCTCATCAGAGGAGATCGCCAAGGTCGGTTTCTACTCGCCAGAAGAATTCATTTCCAAGCTCTATGATTGGGCAACGGACGATCCGCAAGGCGGTCTGACCGAAAAAGGCAAACCAAAGAAGCGTAAAATCTCATTTGATGCCGCAAATCTCACTGGCGCTGAATTGAAACAGCGTGAAGATGACATGCTAAAAGCGCTTGTCGAAGCGATGAAACGCAAATGATTACTAAATCAAATCCTGCGTTTAAAGACGCAGAACATCTCTTAGACTTTACTAAAACGCTTTTGTCTTATGAGACCAGGCTCGTAGAAGCAACAGGAGAAAAATTCAACATCTTCGAAATTCTTAGAATTGGAACCTATGAAGTTGCCACACATTCCCCAATTATTGCCGAATTGCTGAATCCACAGGGTAGGCACGGAATGGGAAACTGTTTTTTGAAAATATTTATTAACCAATTTGCTGACCATGTTCATTTTGATTTGGGAACCAATGCCGTTGTCAGAAAAGAAATGGGAATTGGAGCAAAGACGGATGAAAAAGGAGGTCGAATAGATATTTTTGTCAGTGACAGAAAAAACACTTTAATAATCGAAAACAAGATTTACGCGGCGGAACAAGAAAAACAAATCAGTCGCTATTTGAAATCCTATCCGAATGCCGTTGTGTTTTATCTCACATTAAACGGCGATTCTCCTTGCGAAGAAATTACAGAAAAAGACAAAGGACGGCTTTTGTGCATATCTTATAAATTTGAAATTCTCCGATGGCTTGAAGCTTGTCACAAAGAAGTAGCACGGTCACCGCTTGTTCGGGAAACCATTTCTCAATATATCAATTTGATCAAAATCTTGACCGACCAGAACACTAACGTTTTTATGCAAGATCAACTCACAGACACGATACTGAAAAATAAAGACACTCTTGCAGCCTATCTAAAACTCGTGCGAAGCCGAGACGATGTGGCAGAGAAAATATTACTAACGCTTAAAAGACAATGCGAAGAAATCTCGGTTGAATTCAAATTAAAGCTGGATTTCGTGTTCAAAGGAGCCGGGGAGAAGAGCAATGGCTTCTATTTTTATGACGATGTAATGAAAGAAAAAAATCTGCAAATCGGTTTTGAGTTTGATGCAAGCAATCTGCGGTCTTTCGCATTTGGCATCGCCCATTTCCAACCGACAAAAGATTTTGACAATAAGAAAATTGTTGAAAACTTTGGAAGAATTTTTGGCCGTGGACAATTCAATAAAGCATGGCCAATATGGCAATATTGGGAGAATCGGCAAAATTGGTGGAGCGAAAATGATACAAGTTTTGAGGATGTCCGGTCCGGCACCTTGAAAGTTGAATTACGAGAAAAGGTAGGGAAGCTACTAAGCATTATACGAAATTAGGCCACATCCGTAACATTGAGCGCTACAATTATATTACTTTCCTGAACAGTGGCAGCGCCTTGACCGCATCCTTGAGAGTGTTCAACTGCAAATGCGTGTAATTCTTATTCATGTCTTCCGATGAATGTCCTGTCAACTTCATGCGGACTTCTTGCGAGACACCGGCATTTGCTAGCGCCGAATTGAAACTATGCCGCAGCGAGTGGAACGTGCGCTTGGAAAACTGGCGAATACCCTTGCCTTTGACTGTCATGACATCTAATCCGGCCTTCTTCACGATCCGCTTGAAGCTCTCGCTCAAACCATGTTTTCCACCTGGGCCCTTGCTCGCCAATTTCGGGCAGAGAAAACCTGTCGTGCCGAACGTCGAAATATATTTCAGATGTTCAATGATATGGAAGTGCATGGGAACGTTCACCGTTTTCCCCGTTTTGCTCTGTTCATATTCAATCATGCCTTTGTCCGGCTTCACATTGTCCCAGCCCATGCGGACGCAATCACCTAATCGTGCGCCTGTGAAATATCCCAAGAGGATGAGCGTCTGCCAATCTAACGTCGGCGCAGCGTTCACGAGTTTCTGAATCTCTTCATGTGTAAACACTTCTCTCTCAGAAGTAATACATTTTGGCGGACGGACTGCCGCAACGGGATTTTTTAGTATCGTGCCGTAACTTTCTGCCCTGTGGAATGCCGTATTCAAAATCTTTAAATCAATAATGGCGGTTTTTGGAGCAACACCAATTTTTAAACGCCTGTTCAAGAATGTTTCGATGTCGTGCGGCGTAAGCGATGTAATCGGCTTCCTTGCTTTGTCGCCCAGGCTTTCTTTGAACAACTTGACCGTGTTCTTGTAACGCTCGATTGTCCCGGCCTTGTTCCTCGCGGTGACGCCTTTGAGCCAGTCGGCCAGATAGTCCTCGACGGACTGCGCGATCAGGCTCTCGCCGTTGATTTTCTCCGAAACGTCGCTCAACACTTTTCGCAACTGAACGGTCGTCATCGCCCCAGCCTTGGCCTGCGTCTCGACGCGCTCCAATTCGAGCGCGATCTGCAACGCCTGCCGCTTGTCGGTCGTCTTGGTGGAACGCTTGAGCTGCCGCCCGTTGCGGTCGGTGTAGCATGCGATCCAGAACTTCGATTTTTCTCTCTTTATAACGCTCGCCATAAGATTTACGGTGAGAATATAGGTGAGAATAAAAGATGCAAATTTAATCGTTTAAAAATCGAAAAAGCCTTGTTTTACTATTATTTGAAACAGTGAATTGAGACGAGGGTTCGATTCCCTTCACCCGCTCCAATTTGAAGAAAGAGCAATACCAATGGTTTCGTTGCTCTTTCATTTTTTCAAAAGTTCCAGGTGAGAATGAACGTGTTCCCACTGTCGTTAAATTTCAAAAAAGCATTGTAATCCCGATACTTCCCGTATCGCCAGGAAACCTATGGTGAAATATCCATCATTCGACATATGAATTGTCCGTAATCACTTACTGTAAACAGAATTGAAAAGAGTTAGACAATTTTTCAAAGTTTTTTGCGGATATCTCAATGTAACTTTTGTTGAAATTTGTTCAGGTAGAGTTAAGGTCGTTACCATTCCCGTTTATGGCTTGGCAAAAAATATTTGCGCCGCATTACGCCATGAATGGACTATTCGACCAACCACCAAAACCTACTTATGAAAAAGATCGCGATCACCTGTGCCGTTGCCGTGGCTGTATGCACGACGCTTCATGCACAGTATTGGACCACGCCTGCGCCCGTCGCATTGCCAAGTATTCCGAGCGGAACGTTTAACATTACGTCTTATGGCGCTTCAACCGCCTCGGCGAATAATGCCACGGCCATACAAAATGCTATCAACGCCGCAGCGGCCGCAGGTGGCGGAACTGTGCAAGTGCCTTCGGGAACGTTTTTAAGCGGGCCTTTTCATTTGACCAATAAAATCAATTTGAATCTGGCAAGCGGCGCTGTATTGAAAATGCTTCCTTACGGTCAATGGCCGGGCAATACGGTGTTCATTACCGCGCAACGTTGCAGCGATGTTGAAATCAGCGGTTCGGGAACGATTGATGGACAAGGCCAGGCCTGGTGGAATGTTTTTAATACCAATCGCTCTCTACTTCGGCCGCAAGAAGTGAGCATTAGCTCCGGCGGTCGCATCGAAATCACCGGGATCCGGCTTAAAAATTCTCCCGAAGAACATATCTGGCTCAAATACGATACAAATGTGACTGTCAGTGGAATAACGATTTATACCATGCCTGCCAGCGGCCAGGCTGTGGCCTTTAACACCGACGGTGTGGATATCAACGCCAACCATGTCTATTTCATCAATAACAATATCACGTGCGGCGACGACAATGTGGTTCCTGAAGGCAAATATATTGACATTGAAAATTGCGCTTTCGGCGCCGGCCATGGTTGTTCCATTGGCAGTATTACAGAAAATGGGGTTAGCTTTGTGACCGTTCATGGCTGCACATTCAACGGCACAACGGTCGGCATTCGCATGAAATCCGCGCGTGGCCGCGGCGGTGTTGTGCAATATCTCGCCTACAATAACAATACCATGACCAGCGTGCCAAATCCGATTTGGATCACCAGTTATTATCCCAGCGATCCGCCCAATCCTACCACCAACACCGCCCAGACTGTGACCAGCACCACGCCGATTTGGAAACACATTAAAATCCAAAACCTCACCGTCAGCGGCTCAAGCAATGGCGGAACGATTTACGGGCTGCCGGAAGAACCTATTTCGGACATAACGTTGAGCAACGTAAAAATTTCTGCGACCACCGGAATGAAGATCTACTATGCCAATTCTATCGTGTTCACGAACGGATCGAGCGTTTCTGTTTCGAGCGGCAATCCGGTGACTGTTTACAGAGCAGGCGTGACCGGAATCAGCACGCATACATATCCGTGATCAAACCATTAACCAACCACGAAAATGAAGACTATTATTTGCCTCATTGCTTTAGTTGCCTCGATTCCCGTATCCGCGACGACACTCTTTGTTCCGTCGCAATATTCAACGGTTCAAGCGGCTATCAATGCTGCGCCTGCCGGCACAGCAAACAATCGCACCATTATTTATATTGCTCCTGGAACTTACAAGGAACTGATAACTGTTCCGCAAAACAAACCGTATTTGTGCCTCATTGGCCAAACCAGCGACGGCACGAAAGTGACATTAACCTATAATCTCAATGCCACTTCTCCGAACGGCAGTGGCGGCACCGTGGGCACGTCTGGCAGCGCGAGTGTTCGTGTGAACGCGCCTGACTTTATCGCCAAAAACATCACCTTCCAAAACGCATCGCATGACGACATAGCCCAAGCCGTAGCGATGTTGACATATGCCGACCGTCTGGCGTTTTCGAACTGCTGGTTCTTTGGCTTTCAGGACACACTCTGGGTGGCCAACGGCAGGCAATATTTTGTCAATTGCCATATCACCGGCGATACGGATTTTATTTTTGGCAATGCCACTGCGCTGTTTGCTTCATGTTATCTAAATGAAAGTGGAGTGTATGGTTTTCACACGGCTCCCAATACTGCGAGCAATACCGCCGTCGGTTTGGTTTTCAAATACTGCGCCTTGACTGGAAATCCAAACACTGCCATTGACCCGACCACTGGCACGCGTTATTCGACCGTCACAGCCGTGGCTAATAATCGAACATACCTTGGCCGCCCCTGGCAATATGCCACGACCAAACCTAGTTGCACTTACATTAGCTGCAAAATGGGTCCGCACATTATCAACGTCGGCTGGAATCCGTGGGATTCTGGCAATACCAATCCTTCCGCAACCACCCGCTTTTCCGAATATGGGAGCACGGATTTAAACGGCAACGCGCTTAATCTCTCCCAGCGCGTTTCGTGGTCGCACATCCTTACTTCCACGCAAGCCGCGCGATATTCGACCGCAAATATTTTCGGTCCGGCAAGCTATTGGGGGTCAGGCTATGTAAATTGGGGCGGCACTTATGTCGCGTGGAACCCTGTTGCTGCGCTCGTTAGCGTCCCAGCTCACTAAATTATCAATGCGAGCCGGTTTCCCAAATGGAGCCGGCTCGCCTCAAAATTTTCCGATGTTTTTTTGGCGCCCATCAATTCTTCGCGCTGCAATTATTGTTGCCATTGGATTCCTTTGCATGAAATGGTTTCATCAAGCGACGAAAATTTCATTGCCACAAAAAAAATTGCCGCAGGAAAGACGAATTGCTGTAGCACACATTGGCGGCGACAACGTCGAATTGTTTACGCGTCCGTCCGATGAAGAATTACTTGCCGCGATTGAAAGATTGGCTGAACAAAGCCCGCTCCGCGCGATTGAATTGTCGTTGGCAGAAAAAGATTTGCGTCTCCGCACACGGCTGTTGGATGCCGCATTTCAGTGCTGGGGAAAAATAGATACTTCCGCCGCTGTGGATTGGATCTTCACACAACCGGAAGATGATTTTGACCGCAACGCTGCGGTTGCATCGCTTTTCAAAGCATTGGCGGAAAATCCACAGGCTATCGCGCGGCTGATTCAACAAATCAACGAGAAATATCCATTGCAGGCAGACATCTGTGGAGCGGCCTTGATGGATACGCTGGCGGAAATAAAAAATTCTTCATGCGTTCCACTGCTGACGGCCGCCTACGGTTGTTGGGCAAATTATCAACCTCAAGACGCCGCCGCCAGCGCGTTGCAAATTTCGGACGAAGCGGCGCGCACCGCGGCGTTGAATGCAATCATCAATGCATGGAATTCGATTGACCCGCAAGGTCTGGCAAAATTTGCCGAAAACAATTTGCCATCCGGCAACCAGAAAACGCTTGCAATGTCGCAGTCATTGATTTTTTGGGCGTCACAAAATCCCGAGGCCGTTGCCAATTGGATAAACAGTGTTTCACCGACGCCTGATTTTGACGCCGGCGAAGCTGCGATTGCTACGCAACCGCAAGTGATGCAGCAGCCCGCGGTCGCCATCAATTGGGCGGAAACTATCAACGATCCAAATCTTCGCTCCCGCACTATCGCCGCAGTCATCGAAACATGGCAGCTTTCTGATCCTGCGGCGGCATGGAATTTTGCTTCACAATCGCCCGACCTGTTGCCGGAAGATTTCCATCGTCTGTTCGGCGATCCGGGTCACTAATTTTTCTCTCAATAACTGCAGCCCGATTAACCTAAATAGTTAAGTATTTAGCGGACGCATTTGCGCGCGCTTTGCCGAATTTTTTGTGATATTGTTTTGGCGACATGCCGGTTGCTTGCTTAAATGCTACCCAAAGACTATTGGCACTTTGAAAGCCACACATTTCTGCGACGGCATCCATTTTCTCATCGGAGTCAGAAAGTATTTCTTTTGCGCGTTCAATGCGAATCCGTCGGAGTTCATCGCTGGGCGAACGTTTCAAGTGATTCTTAAAGGCCATATAAAAGCTGCGCTCGGACATGGATGCGACTTTTGCCAAATCGGGCACTTGAATAGGTTCATGATAATGTTCCCACATAAACCGTAAACTGCGAGCAAGGCCGGGATGATTTATTGTGAGCAGATTGCTGCTCTTTCGCACAATCAAACCTGCCGGAGGAATGCGGATAGGCTCTTTTGGAAGAGATATTCCATGCATCAATTTATCAAGCAATTCAGCTCCATAATAGCCAACCGTTTCCAGATTCCGATCAACGCTTGAAACTGGTGTGCGCATTGCATTGACCGCCAGCAACGAGTTATCCAACCCTACAACGCTGATTTCATCCGGCACCGAAAGTCCAATCGTCTCGCAAGTTTCGAGCACTTCCAATGCATGGTCGTCAGTTGCCGCAAAGAGCGCAAGTGGACGAGGCGCTTGATCCAATTGTTGCGCCAGCCAACGCCGTTTATCCTTCCATTGCAGATGTCCGGTGGCGAATTCGAGTGATTCATGCCAGCGGATCCAATCGCATTTATGTCCTGCTTGTTTCAAAATTTCGACAAAGGCGCTTCCCGTTTCATCGAAAGACCAGTTTGCCATTGCACTGTAAAACATGAAATGCTTCAAGCCGTGACCCAGAAAATGTTCCGCCACCAATCGCGCTGCCGCAGCATGGTCGGGCAGCACGCGATGAAATGGCAACTGCGGACGCCGGAAACTAAAATCCACCGTCGGCAAATTTGCCTGCGTCACAAAATCCGCCAAATCGTCACCCACGCCGAGCCATGCCAAAATTCCATCCCCTTCCCAACCCCATGGAATCACCTTTTCTTTCGTGACATCCACGCACAAATGCCAGCCGGTTTTTTCTGCATAAAGAGCAATTCCTTGATGCAGACGCTGTTCATACCAACCAAAGGCTAATAGGATTCGAGGAATTTTGCGCACGCAAAACTTTGAATATAAAACTTTCTAAGGAGCAAGTGTTTTTAGTTATTGGTTTTTAGCTGAATTTTATAAAAACATCGTAATAAATGATTTTTAATGGTTAACCATTTCTTTAAGTGCAGTTTATTGAATGTTTATTGCAAAATAGCATGGAATCCACAAAGTCGAAATTTACACGTCTTACTCTCAGAATTGCCGATTTCTTGCTGCAAGACCCAGTTGGCTTGCGCGCTAAAGGTCTTTTTGAATTGCTGATTTTTCAATGTTCATTGCAGGTCAGTCCATTGAAATGACGAATGCCGCTGTTAACATTTGACGCCCTTAAGATGTCTCGACCGGTTCAAATTTCGCTGGTTGTTGCGTCCATCAATAATGAAGTTTGCTGATGCAGCAATCCTATTCTAACTATGAAAAACCTTAAAAACGCCATTGTTTTGCTACTTGCGATTCCGTTTATTTCTGTAGGGCAAGTGACGGTATTTAATGACACTTTTGGCAACGGCAGCACGCTGAACGGACCGAGCACACCTGGCGGCACGCCTTCGGTATCCAGCACCAGCTATGATATTGCATCCAATAAAGGCGATACAACGTCGCCTTCGATTGCCACCGGCCTGCTGCATTTATCGCTCAGTGGCGCAACGACCTCCGGTGGGGCCGAATTGCAGGCATTGTTTGCCAACACGCCGATTCAGTTGGTCCACATAGGCGACAGCATCAACATGACGATCGTATTTACCAATACCGCTGGAACCTTGCTGCGTGACGGCAGCACCAGTGCCGGGAAGTCGGTATTTATTGTTGGGTTATATAATTCCGGCGGCAACAAACCGGTGGCTGGTTCGCTGAACAATTCCGGACTTACCACTGGCAGCAGCACTTATGCTTCGGGCAACTGCCAGAACTGGCAGGGATATATCGCGAAAGTATCGTCCAACACGTGGGCTTCGGCGATCTTAACGCGCCCATTTCAAACGGCAGCCAATAACGCAAACCAGGATTTGGTATTTAGCGGATTTGGCACCGGGTTGTTTCAGACTCCGGCCGGAACACAAATCGGCCCTTCGACAACCGCCGGGCCAACGCTGGTCACGGGAGCTAAGTATACCAATAGCTTTACGATCTTGCTGTCAGGAGCCAACGCTGTAACCATTTCCAATTATCTTTATGATGCTGATGGAAATTTGCTCGTAAGTATTGGCGGCCCCACCGGTGTGGCAAACACCTACACCAATGTTGCCAATCTTTATGACGGCCTTGCTATCGGCGTCTATAATGGTGGCGATTCGGCCAACCCCCAAATGGACATCAGCCGGATTACGATTTCAACAAACTATTACTTTGCGCCAACCATCGCCGGTTTGACCAATCAGACGGTTGTCGCAACCACCAGTCCCACATTAAGCCCGGTTGTGACGGGTAATCCGGCACCCGCCTGTCAATGGTATGTCAGCGCTGATGGCGGCGCGACTTCCAATGCGATTACCTGGGCGACTGGTCCTTCGCTGACGTTGACGAATGTGCAGTATCCGCAGAACAATTATCAATATACTTTAGTAACGACCAATATCATGGGCACCAACTCGGCGACAATGACGCTCTCGGTTATTGTCACGCCAAGCATAACCGATTTGAGCGACCACGCTGCCAATGTTGGTGACACCGTGGCGATTGCCCCGACGGTTACCGGTGTGCCCACGCCGACACTTCAATGGCAAACCAACGGTGTTAATGTGACCGACGGCCTGACTATAAGCGGTTCAATCATCGCCGGAAGCACCAGCAGCACTCTATATATTACCAATGCACAAATTGCCGACAGCATGACCTACTCTTTGATTGCCAGCAATAGCGCGGGCATTGTGACCAACAGCATGCATCTGACCGTGGCAGTGGGTAATCAAGCTCCGGTTTTGACCGGGCCGACAAACACTATTGTAATTCAAGGCAATAACGCCACGTTTAGCGCTTCGGCAATCGGCGTGCCGGTTCCGACATTGCAATGGCTCGACCAAACCGGAGCGCCCATTTCCGGCCAAACAGCAAATACACTGACATTGACCAATGTTCAGTTCTCGCAAGATGGATACGTTTATTCCGCCGTCGCCAGCAATGTTGCAGGCAGTGTCACCAACAGCGCGACGTTGACTGTCATCGTTCCTCCGGGCATCACAACTCAACCGGCGAATTTAGTAGTCACAAATACACAATCCGCTTCGTTTACTGTTGCCGCCAGCGGCGTGCCGGCTTTGGCGTATCAGTGGAACAAAAATGGCTCGCCGATTTCTGGTGCAACCAGCGCCACTTATATGATTCCCAGTGCTGCGCCCAGCGATATGGCATCGTATTCTTGCACAATTACCAACCAGGCCGGCGCGACAAATACGATCAGTGTCACGTTGATTGTAAATTCGACAATGGCGACGACCACGCTTGCTCCGGCAAATGGCCAGACGGGCATTTGTTACGATACAATTCTTTCGGCGACATTCACAACGCCACCGGTTCTTCGTAAAGCGGGAACAATCAAAATTTTCAATGTCACCAATTCAACGACGCCGGTGGATGTAATTGATTTAAGTCTGAATCGGGATAATAGTAATAGTGGTGCGGGACCGATTAATATCGCGACTAACATTCAGCCTAGATTCATTGAAGGTATTCAATATTCAAATTATCCTGTAATTATAACCGGTTCCACGGCGGCGATCTATCCACATTTGGGGGTGCTGACTTCAAATCAAACCTATTATGTAACCATTGACGACGGCTGTTTTGCAGATGCCAGTGGCGCTTACTTTGCCGGCATCACTAACGCAAATTCCTGGCAATTCACCACCAAAGCAGCCGGGCCGGCCAACTCGACCAATCTTGTGGTGGCGGCAGATGGTTCGGGCGATTTTGTCACCGTCGAGGGAGCTGTGGATTCTATTCCTTCAGGCAATACGAATCATATTCTGATAAATATCCGCAATGGCACTTACGTTGAAATCGTATGCGTGCAGAACAAAAATAACGTTACTTTCCGAGGCCAGGACCGAAACGCTGCGCGGATCGCTTATGCCAACAACAACAATATGAACGGTGGTTTCAATGGTCAACAAACTTGCAGCACGTTTAGGTGCAACGCCAACGATATCTCGATTGAAAACCTGACTATTACAAATACCACGCCACAAGGCGGATCACAGGCGTTTGCGCTCCAAGTAGGCAATGGAAGTTTGCGTTTCATCGCCTTGGACGCAGAATTCAGCAGCTATCAGGATACCATTTTGGTTGCCAATCCGCCGACCGGGGCTTACTTCGGCGATTCATTGGTTCAAGGCGATGTTGATTACATCTGGGGTGGTGGAACGTTGTTCTTCACCAATTGCCAGATGAATACTCTGCGAACGAGCGGCGGATATGTAACCAATCCTCGCGCGCCCGCCGGGTCCAACGGCATCTCCTTTGTATGCTGTTCATTTACTGTTCCCAGCAGCGCTTATACGAATACTGTGTTTGCTCGTGCCATTAATGTCGCCAACGGCAATACGGCATTGATTAATTGCCGTATCGATACAAATGCCTACGTAGGTTGGAACAAAACCGACGTTACTAATACTGCTTTGAATTTACGCTGGTGGGAATATGGCAATAGCAATCTTAACTGCACTGCTTCTGCTGTATTTAATGGAACACAATTAGCCAGCACTGACGTAAACCTGACCAATGCGAGCACGGCAGCTCTCTGGCTCTCTGGCTGGATTCCACAACTGGCACCGAACATCTTGACCCAGCCTGCTGACCAAGCGGTGAGCGCCGGCCAAAATGTTACCTTCACTGCCAATGCCACCGGCATTCCGGATCCGGCATATCAATGGCTTAAGAACGGCACGAATCTGGCCGGACAAACGGGTTCTACACTGACAATTACCAACGCAACCGGTCTCGACATTGGCAGTTACTCTGTGATTGTAACAAATCTGGCTGGAAGTATTTCCAGCAGCAATGCCAATTTGAATGTGAATGCACCGACAACATCTCCGATGCTGGGTTCAGCATCGGTGTCCAATGACGGCAATATTCAATTCACTATCAGTGGAAGCGCCTATTCGGCGGGATTCGGTTATCGCGTGTGGGCAACAACCAATATCACGCTGACGCCAGTGACCAATACCTGGACTTTGATTACCAATGATATTTTTGGAACAAGCCCGACAATCTTTACTGATTCTTCGGCCACCGGTTTGCCAGATCGCTTTTACATCATCACTGTGCCGTAACATTCCTAACAGTAAACGAGGGTTCGATTTCCTTTATCCGCTCCAAAGTTCCAACGAGATTTCTAAATGTTCCTGTTAAGGATGCGTCTGGTAATAATTCAAAAGGGTATCGTATTGGGTAAGAGAGGTGGCGTTCTCCTGGGTCGGGACCAATTTTTGCGTGATCGCATCGAAGCAGGTCAGCGTGCTGCCCGGCAGCAATCCGGTCGTTAAAACGAGTTTAGCGGAGCCATCCGTATAGCAGATTGTATTTCCTTTAGAAGGCCAGTGTGACCAATTCTTGGGCGTAAACGGCACGCCATTTACGCTGCTGCCGTTTTCCAAATAGTCCATGATAAAAACGTCGGATTGGCGCACATTGGTGGTTTTTTGATAGCGGCGCAAATAATTTCCCCCGGGAGCATTTTCTGTTCGCGGATTGAACATGTAAGTGCAACGGACGTTGCCACTGCTGTCGGTGCTCATAAATATCGGATCGGAATAATTGTCAATGTTCAGGAACGGATTTGCTCCTTGCGGCCCAAAGGACGGGCACCAGAGCGCTTTCCCGTCGCCGATAAAACCACCCGCAAAACAATAACCCAGGTTCTCGTCCGTGTTTCCCGCCGATGAAGTAAATCCCGCCACTCCACCGTGGACCATATATGCTTGCGGAATTTGTTTGTTCGCATCTCCATTCGATCCGAAGGCATACCTTGTATAATGTTCTCCCTTCAGCACATTGATCGGATGAGAACCATCGGGCTGATACCAGATCGGATACCAATCCGAAAAATCGCCGGCGTATAAAGAACAAGCAATGTAAAGTTGATGCATATTATTGACACATTGCGTTCTCAAAGCTTTGCGCTTGGCTGCTGCCAGCACCGGCAGCAACATGGCCGCCAAAATCGCGATAATGGCGATAACCACCAGCAATTCAATCAGCGTAAATCCACCACGGCGGCCCGGCGAATTTTTGTAATTCATATACTTGCGACACAATCATCTCTGCACCAGCACGGGGCTGATGCTTTCAGTTGAATACTGCTAATTGAATTAATTTATAGCTTTTGGTCAATCGGATGTTCATCCGACATTCGGTGGACAATGGGAAGGCGTCCGAACAATTCTCATCATCAAAAGCAACCGGCGCCGGCAACCAGGAATGTTTAGGCAATGGAACCTTGGAATTCGAATTGATGCTATTGACGTCGCGTCAGATTAAGCCAATTGAGGCTCTTCAATCTCCTCGGGCGGCTTGCAGCGCGGAGTGCCGTCTTCGGCTTCAGGATATTCAAATACTTTTCCCTCATAATTGCGGATCAACACGCGACCGGCATTACGACACAAAACGTATTCCGGCGCGACCGGCACTTTGCCGCCGCCGCCGGGTGCATCAATCACATAAGTCGGCACGGCGTAACCGCTCGTGTGACCGCGCAACGCTTCCATGATCTCCAGACCCTTGCGGACGCTTGTGCGCAAATGCGCCGAACCGGAAATCAAATCGCATTGGTAGATGTAATACGGCTTCACCCGGCATATGAGCAATTTCTGCACATGCGCTTTCATAACCTCAACGCTGTCATTGACGTGCTTGAGCAACACGCTTTGGTTGCCAAGCGGGATTCCCGCATCCGCCAGACGTCCCAATGCTTCGCGCACTTCCGTCGTCAATTCACGCGGATGATTCGAATGAACGCTCATGAACAGCGGATGGAATTTCTTCAGCATCGCGCACAATTCCGGCGTGATCCGTTGCGGCAGGAATGTCGGGATGCGCGAGCCGATGCGCAAAAATTCCAGGTGCGGAATCGCGCGCAACCGGCTTAATAAATTTTCCAATTTGTCATCACTCAGCAAAAGCGGGTCGCCGCCGCTCAACAATACGTCGCGGATTTCCGGATGCTGCGCGATGTATTCGATTTGCTTGTCGAATTCGGGATGAAAATCATAGCCGGTCGCGTTGCTGACCAGGCGCGAGCGCGTGCAATAGCGGCAATACGCGGCGCAACGGTCGGTCACCAAAAACAAAACACGGTCGGGATAACGATGCACAAGGCCTGGAACAGGTGAATGCGAATCTTCCCCGCACGGATCGCTCATTTCCCATGACGCGGTTTCTGTTTCTGCCAGTTTCGGAATCACCTGTAATCGCACCGGACAATTTTCATCCGCAGGGTCGATCAAATTGAAGAAATAAGGCGTGATCGCCAGCGCAAGTTTTGTATTCGCCAGTTTTGCGCCGGCGAATTCCTCCGGCGTAAGCGTGGGAAAAAATTTTTGCAATTGCTCCGCCGTCGTGATGCGGTTCTTCAACTGCCAGCGCCAATCGTTCCAGTCTTTGTCCGAAACATCGCGCCAAAAGCCGCGTCCAGCGGATTTGAATTCCTTAAGAGGTTGGTATCGGTGACCTGATGGCGGCTCCTCATTGCCGCCTGATAGATTTTCCGTCTGCATTTTGAAATGCACTATAAGTTTGATTGTTCTTCTGTCAAGTTGACCTGTATCGACGGTGAAATGTTCAATCAAAACCGCGCCGCATCCAGCGATTGAAATACCTTTTCCGTTTGAATTTTCGCCTCAATTTCGCGCCTTTGGCCGTCTAAATCATCCAATTTCTTTAAAGTTGCGTCGCGGTCTGCTTTGCGCGGCGACCTGGGATGCCGGTTCCAAAAGTAAAGCGGATTGCGCTTCTCGTCGCCCAGATAAGCAGCAATCGTCCGCCGATAACCGTCCGTCAATACCGCAAGCGGCGATGCCATCCTCAATTGCGCCAACTGCAGATCGCGCAATTTCGTCCGCAAAATTGCCGTCTGCTTGTCCGTGTCAAAATTGCGGATGACCACTTGCAAAGAAATTTCCGCGCGCGTCGGTAATGCGTTGGATTCAACGCGAATGGCCACGGGCACCTGCAAAATTTCGTCCAATTTGTCCCGACTCACGGTTGCCGTCCAACGTGAACCCGGCGCCCGCGCGACGAAATCCACGACCTCCAAAGCCCACCATTTTTCCACCGCCAGCGGATTGGCAAAATTGGCGCGAAACGCCTTTTGAAAGGCCGTCTGCCAGTTATAAAAATCCGGCAATTGTCCCAGCATCGCGCGCAATTTCCCCGCGCCATCCGGCAAATCCAAAAGCTCATGGACGAACAATTGCGCGCTGGCGTTGTAAACGCCTCCATCATCGCCGGTCAATTGCGCAGCCATCGGCCAGCTCAATTGCTCGAATGTCAACGCCGCATGGTTTTGCAAAACTTTTCGCGCGCCGATGAGTTCGTCGAAACCGCGCCTCGTTTGATCCACGGCAGTCAGCGGCATTCCGTTTATCACTTTTTCCGGCGGCAACAAAATCAGTCCCGCCAAATCCTGTGCCTCCAATTCCTTCGACAGTCCGTCCGCCAGCCATGCGGGGATTTCCGCCGCGCGCGTCAGGTGATTGTTTCGATTGGCGATTTCAAGCAACAAAACGCCTGTCATCGCGCGCAAAAATCGCGACTTTGTGGTCACGTCCGGTAATTGGACCTGATAGTTCCAGTCGCCGGATTGCCGCGCGACGATGGTGATTTCGTCGTTGAACGATTGCGCCGGATGGATGACGAGATAAATTTTCCCGCGCCAGGGCGAAGTAGAACCGATTTCGCGCCATAGCGATTCCCGGATGCGCTCGGCCGAAATGGCCAGCAGGGCCGGGTCGAGCTGGATAAAATCCGAATTGGTCCGGACCATTTCGGAACGGGTCAGCCGCGATGGAGAACTGGTGGCGATGGAAAAGAATTGACCCGAAACACTGCGCGTCATCTTTTCTTCCGGCAATGAAAATTGCCCGGACGCGGAACGGACAAAGACGGCGAGAAAAATAAGGACGCCCAATCGCAGGACGATTGCTCCGTTGGGCCGGCTAAACGGTTTGGCAGCGCAACGGTTTAGCGAAACATTCATTTCTTCTCCGCTTTGGAGGTTTTCGCCGGCGCGGATTTTGTTTCCGGTTTGCTTTCGGATTTTCGCGGGGAATCCTTTTTGGCGGCTTCCGTGTAATTCTTGCTGCGGTAATCCGTGATGTAAAAGCCGCTGCCTTTGAAAATCAACCCGGCTCCGGCGCCGATTTTTTTCTTCACCTTGCCGCGGCCCCATTTCTTTTGGGCGCATTGTTCTTCAGGGCAGTTCTTCAGCGGCGCGGCGGAAATGGACTGAAAAATTTCAAAGTCGTGCCCGCATTTTTCACAGACGTATTCGTAAGTCGGCATGGGAAATTAAATAAAATCTCCGCCGAAAAATTTCAACGTCATTGTTGTGCCGGCGGGGCATTGGTGGCGGGAACGATGCGCACCGCGCCATCGGAGCTTACTTCGACGTTCAAGTCGTAGTGCGGCTGCCGCGTGGCGGCCACGGTGGTATTGTCGTGCTGCATCAACAGTTGCGCGCCTTTCACTTGCTGGCTGGGATCGATCCCCTGACGCTCCCAGTCAAGACGGCGCGCGACAAATTGTTCGGTTTTGATTTTCTTCACCTGCATCCGCAGCTCCTTCAGGTCGTTGAACTTCTTTTCCAGGTCGGAACGTTGCGCCAATTGCTTTTGCAATTCCGCCGTGAGAAAGGCGTTGTTGGTTTCCGAGCTGGCCAATTGCGCCTGCGCCTCGGCAATCTGCGCGGACAAGCTGCCGATGGTGTTGGAAAGCGTGATCAGATTTTGGTCCATTTCCTGGTTGCGCGATTCCAGATCGGCAACCTGGTTGTTCAATCCGGCAACTTTATCCTGTTCGCGTTGCAAAGAACCTTTCGTGTCGGCCAGATCATTGGAAAGTGTCAATGTCTCCTGCTGGCTCGCGGCGAGGCGATTGGTCAATTCGAGATTGACCTGCCGTTGATCCTGCAGGCTGGCATTAACATTCACCAATTGATTGGAAAAGCTCTCGATCGTCGCCGCGTCGGATTTATGAGTTTGTTCCGATTGTTTGCGCGTGACCATCAGCGTGACCGCCAGCCCGATGCTGGCGACCAGCAGAATGACGATAAATACTTTCGTTTTCATGACGTTGAGAGCATCGCTGCAACCGAAACTTTTTGCAAGCAGCGTTATGGCATTTCAGCCGGCGCATTCGTATCATTTGCGGCGGCGTTCACGGCATCAACGGCTTCCTTCAATTTCGGATCCACAATCTGCACGTTGGCGTCTTTTTCCAGCTTATCAACATAGGACGGCGCGGCTTTCGCGACCTTCTGCGCGGTCAAACGGTCTTTGATCAATGCAGAAACCGTCATGTTCGTCGCCGATGGCACTGCGTCGGTCAACGTCAGCGTTTTCGCCGGATTGCGGCCAAGCAATTGGATGATGTGATAACCGTAATTGGCCGTCACAACATCGCTGACCTGGTTGGTCTTGAGCGTGAATGCCGCTTCTTCAAACGGCAATCCGAACGCCTGCAATAATTGATTGCGCGACGCCGCCGGCAACATGCCGCCGTCATCCTTCGTCGACGCATCATCCGAATACTGCGTGGCGAGTTTGGAAAAATCTTCGCCGGCGCGGATGCGCTTGAGCACGTCATCGGCTTGTTTGCGTTTGGCTTTGGCGGCGTCCTCGGACAATTGAGTGCCGGTCGCCAAATCCATCGTTGAGAATAAAATGTGCCGCGCGCGGATCGTTTCGGGCACTTCAAATGCCGCCGAATTGGACGAATAAAATTCTTTGATTTCTTTGTCCGAAACATTGACGCCCAATTCGCGCTGCAATGCCGCCATCGCCGTGGAATTTTTGATAGCCGTGTCATGCAAATCATCTTTGGAAATGCCCGCGGCCTTCAATTGCATGTCAAAGGCCGATTCCGATCCGGCGCGCGCCACCAGTGCCGCAAATTGCTCGTCGGCTTTCTTTTTTCCTTCCGCCTTATCGGCATCGGTCGCTTTTTGAGACAAAAGTTGGATTGTGATCAATTGATGCAACATCTGGCCTTCCAGCAATTTTGTTTCCGCGGCTGACAACGTCTGTCCGCGCGAGGCAGCTTCGCCCTTGATGCCGCTCATAATTTTGTCCAATTCGCTGCGCTTGATCTCAAAGCCTTTGCCTTTGGCGATAACATCATCGCCAAACAGCGCCGCCATCGTCGCTTCCGGGCTTGAATTTGTCGCCACAACTGCAGGCATGGAATTGGTTCCCGTTCCGGCCATCGGATTGGCCACCGCCATCGCGGAAATTGCCGTCACTGCAATCAGCGCAGTAGAAAAAAGTTGTTTCATTTTAATTTGCATGGTTGGTCTTTGACTTTGTTTTTAAAACCGCGTTCACAATTTTATTACTTTAACGTTGCTGATGTCAGCATCCTTTTGCAATTCATCCAATAACGCCTGCGGCGGCATACTGTCGAGGCTCAACACGGTCAAGGCGCTGCCACCCACGGTGTCACGACTCAAACTCATGCTCGCGATATTCACTTTGTGTTTGCCCAGTAAAGTGCCTAAATGACCGACAATTCCCGGTTTATCTTTGTTGTTGAGCAACATCAAAATGCCGGACACGGGAATTTCCACCGGCTGGCTGAACAAACGCACGATGCGCGGATTGTTTGACGAACCGAAAAACGTCCCGCCCGCCGAAATCAATTTTTTCTCGCCGCTGAAAATCTGGACGTGAACCCATTCGTTGAACGTGACCGGTTCATCCGATTTCTTTTCCTCAATGGTGATGCCCAGGCTTTGCGCGACCGAGCGGACATTGACGTTGTTCACGTCTTTCAATTTATTGCAGGATAAAAACCCAAGCACAATCGCGCGCGTCACTGGATCAATGTTCGGCAATTGTTGCGCATGCCCGCCGTAAGTGACGTAAATCCGGTCCGCGCCCTGCGGCGCCAGTTGCGCGAGCAATTTGCCGAGCGCTTCGCCGAGTGGCAAATACGGTTTGACCTGTTCGTAAGTTTTCGCGTCCAGAAACGGCAAATTCACCGCGTTGCGGACTTCTCCCGTCAACAAATAACCGGCGATGACTTCGGCCACTTCCACGCCGCATTTTTCCTGCGCTTCTTCCGTGCTCGCGCCGAGGTGCGGCGTGAGAATCAAATTCGGTTGCTTGCGGAACGGATGGTCCGCCGACAATGGTTCGACGGTAAAAACGTCCAGCGCCGCGCCCGCGACTTTGCCCGATTCCAATGCAGCCAACAAATCGGCTTCGGCAACGATTTCGCCACGCGCGCAATTCACGATCTTCACACCGGGTTTCATTTTCGAGAATGCCGACGCGTTCAGCATGTTGCGCGTTTCCGGCGTCACCGGCATGTGAACGGTGATGAAATCCGCCGAGAAATAAACCTGGTCAACGCTGTCGGCAAATTGCGCGCCGATGGCGCGGGCACGTTCTTCGGTCAAATACGGATCATAAGCGATCACTTTCATGCCGAATGCGATTGCGCGTCTGGCGACTTCGGTTCCAATACGTCCCATTCCCAAAACGCCAAGCGTTTTTCCCGCCAGTTCGGTGCCCTGAAACAATTTGCGGTCCCATTTTCCGGCCGTCATCGTCGCATGCGCCTGCGGCACTTTCCGCGCCAGCGCCAGCAGCATGGCAAAGCTCAATTCCGCCGTCGTCACCGTGTTTCCGCCAGGCGTATTCATCACCACCGTGCCGTGTTGCGTCGCCGCTTCGATGTCCACGTTGTCCACGCCAACGCCGGCGCGACCGACTACTTTCAATTTGGGCGCGGCTTCGATGACTTTGCGCGTGACTTTGGTTTCGGAACGGACAACGAGCGCCACGGCATCGGCCACAACCGGCAATAATTCGGCTTCCGGCAGGCGTTTGGGCAGAACCACGACGTTAAATTCAGGACGTTGTTGCAGGAGTGCTATTCCCTTGGGCGAAATCGGATCGCAAACGACAATTTTCATACAAAAGAGCTATAAGTGTAGGTGACGCCATCGGCGAGGTCAAATAACGTTTCCAACTTTTGGGTGCAGCGCGGATAAGAAAATCCTTTACCTGATCCAAAATTGGAATTTTCGGAAATTGGTCCTCAATTTTTGAAACTCAGGCAACGGACGCACGGGCCGCCGCCAAATCAGCTTTGCGCTGGTTCAAGCTCTTGAAGAACTCGTAACCTTCACGACAACGGCGAACCAAAATATCTTTGTCCTCAAGCATCGTTTTGATGATGCGGATGATCGGTTTCGGGCGCAGATAATAAGTGCGATAAAACCGGTCAACCGCTTCGAAAATCTCTTCTTTCGACGCCGTTGGATATTCCAGCGTGCTTTGCTGAAAACCATCGCCTTCAACCAAATCGGTTTTGTCCTTTTTCACGAACCAGCCGTTGAGCTTGGCCTGTTCGTAAAGTTCCGTCCCCGGATACGGCGCGGCCAGCGAAACCTGCAGACTAAAAACATCCAGCTCTTTTGCAAAATTGATTGTCTGCTCAATGGTTTCTTTCGTTTCCACCGGCAAACCGAGAATGAACGTGCCATGAATCACGACGCCGGCTTTGTGACAGGCTTGGGTGAAGCGACGCATTTCATCCGTCGTGACGCCTTTTTTGATGCGCTTCAAAGTTTCGTCATTGCCACTTTCGTAGCCGACGAGGAACAAGCGAAGGCCGTTGTCTTTGAACGATTTGATCGTGTCGTAATCCAGATTCGCGCGGCTGTTGCAACTCCAATGAACTCCGAGCGGTCCGAGTTTCTTTGCGATTTCACGCGCGCGCGGCAGATTCGCCGTGAACGTATCGTCGTCGAAGAAAAATTCGCGCACTTGCGGGAATAATTTCTTCATGTAAGCCATCTCGTCGGCGACATTTTGCGGCGAGCGGACGCGATATTTGTGTCCGCCAATCGTTTGCGGCCACAGACAAAAACTGCACTGCGCCGGGCAGCCGCGGCCGGTATACATCGAAATATACGGATGCATCAGGTAGCCGATGAAATATTTTTCGATTTCGAGATCGCGCTTGTAAACGTCTGCCACCCACGGCAGCGTGTCCATGTCCGAAATCATTTCGCGTTCAGGATTGTGAATTATTTTTCCGTCGCGATTTTTGAATGAAAGTCCGGCAATCGTCGAAAGCTCGCGGCCTTCGGCAACTTCTTTGCAGGTAAAATCAAATTCTTTGCGCCCGACCCAATCAATCGCCGGCGATGCTTTCAATGTTTCCGTCGGCAAAACCATCGTGTGCGCGCCGACAAAACCGATTTTCGTGTCGGGCTTTTGCGATTTAATTGCTTCGGCCACTTTACAATCGTTTTTCAGCGATGGCGTGGACGTGTTGATGATGACGTGGTCGAAATCCTTTGCAATCGCCAGGCATTTTTTCAGATCGATGTCATGCGGCGGACAATCGAGCAATTTGGAATTCGGCGTGAGCGCGGCGGGTTGCGCCAGCCACGTCGGATACCAATAGCTGGTGACTTCGCGCCGCGCCTGATAACGCGCGCCGGCGCCGCCGTCAAAACCGTCAAATGATGGTGGTGAAAGATAAAGTGTTTTGCTCATTGAGATTGAATTACTCCGCGCGAACGTTGGAATCTTTTTCCGACGCGCCACAGGAACTGCCGATGTGGTCGTGATGAACTTCGTTGGAAAATGCGCCGCGTGCACCGGCGGCGGGTGAATTGATGGCCGCTTTCGCTTCGGCCAGATGGCCTTTGCCGATGCTCGTGCCGTTGAACGCGCGTTTTTCCAATTCCGGCGAATAAGCGACCGGCTTCGGTTTCGAGCCGAAGTTGTATTTGAAATTTTTCCAATTGTCGCCGCGTTGATAACTGGTGCCGAGCGCGCCGCTGGGATCGTAACCGCAATGGACCATGCAATGTTCGCAGCGCGGATCGCGCGCCTTGCCGTTCACGACGCCATATTTGTCCCACGCGACTTTGTCGAGCAATTCCTGATAACTGCCGTAATGCGCGTCGGTCATCAAATAGCACGGGCCTTTCCAGCCGCGGATGTTGAAGGTTGGAATCGCCCAGGCCGTGCAGGTCAATTCGCGTTTGCCGGCGAGAAATTCCTGATAAACCGGCGTGCCAAAAATGGTGAAGGCTTTTCCCCAATCCAAAATCTTCGCAAATTTCTGTCGCGTCATGTCGCGCGTGAGGAAAAATTCTTTTGGATCTTTGCCCAGGCGTTTGACCATGTCTTTTTTGGCGGCGTCGTAATCGTAGCCGGGCGAAATCGTGTGACCGTCCACTTCGAGCGATGATAAAAATTTGAACATGTCTTCGATTTCCGCCATGTCCGTTTCTTTATAAACTGTCGTGTTCGTGGCGACCTGATAGCCAAGAATTTTCGCCATTTGAATGGCGGCGATGCATTCTTTGAAAACGCCTTCGCGCTCGACGATCAAATCATGTGTGAATTCCAAGCCGTCCACGTGCACGTTCCAATACATCCATGTGGATGGGCGGATGACCGTTTTTTTCTTCGCCGCATCATCGGATTTGCGGATCGTTTCGGCGTCTTTTTCGGAAATCAATTTCTGGTCGAGCAATTTTTTGAGCTTGGGCTCGACTTCGGGCGAATAGATCGCCGCGAGATAATCCTTCATTTTTTTCCGCATGAACACGCCGTTCGTGCAGACGTAAATGACGCGGCCCTGTTTGAGCAGACCGTCGATCAACTCCTCGATTTTCGGGTAAATCAACGGTTCGCCGCCGCAAATGGAAACCATCGGCGCATCGCATTCGGTCGCCGCGGCGAGACATTTTTCCAGCGGCACCATGTCTTTGAGCGACGTGGAATATTCGCGGATGCGGCCGCAGCCGGTGCAGGTCAGGTTGCACGTGTGAAGTGGTTCGAGTTGCAACACCATCGCAAACTTTGGCGTTTTGCGAAGTTTGTGTTTGACGATGTGGGTGGCAATCTTCTTTGTCAGAGCAAAGGGGAATCGCATAAAATTATTTTACAGAAGCAATTTCTGTGGAAGCTTGCGGACATGAAACCGGAGCATTGGTTGAGACGTCATTCTTCAAAAGGCCCGGCAAAAAAAAGCTGGCCGGCGAAACGGTTTTGCTGGCGCTGATGCCGCCGCAACCGACGCAGAAAAAAACAACGGCCGGCATTGCCAGGCACAGAAAAAACCAATTTAATCTCACTCGCGCAGTATAATTCAACGTCCAACAATGGCAACTTTTAATTCCCCCCAAATTCGGAGCAAAACCATTGCCGCGCTTTTATTTTTCGCATGTTTTGCCGTGAACGGCGCATTTGCCCGGGGCGGATCACCAACCAATTTTATCGCCCGCGCTGAAGCCGAATTCCAGCGCGCGCAAAAACAATTCCAATCCGACACAAATAATTTCGCCAGCGCCTGGCAATTTGGCCGCGCCTGTTTCGATTTGGCGGATTCGATGGAAAACAATGACCGGCACGCCGACATCGCGCGACAGGGAATCGCCGCCTCCCGTCTGGCGGTTTCGGCCCGGCCAAAATCCGTGGAGGGACATTATTATTTGGCGATGGATCTGGGCGCGCTTGCCGAAACAGAGACCTTCGGCGCGCTGAAACTGGTCAAAGAAATGGAACGCGAATTCAAAACAGCGGTCGGATTGGATGAAAAATTCGATTTCGCCGGTCCCGACCGGAATCTGGGCCTCTTGTATCGCGATGCGCCCGGCTGGCCGGCCAGCATCGGCAGCAAACGCAAAGCGCGCGAGTATCTCGAGCGCGCCGAGAAAATTGCGCCGGATTATCCGGAAAACATTTTGAACCTGGCGGAATCCTGTTTGAATTGGGGCGATCCAAAACGCGCCCGCTCTGAATTGGACGCACTTGACTCGCTTTGGCCGCAAGCGCAAAAAAAATTTTCCGGCGAAAAATGGGAGAAAGATTGGAACGACTGGACAAAACGCCGCGAGGCAGCGCAACAGAAACTGGATGAAAAAAGATAAAATTTTTATGGCACAATCAAATCGCTGCATTATTTTGTGTGAGAATAACGAAGCCTGAAAAGAGCAATGGCAAAAAAATTTATAGCTGCATTGAGCGATTCAAGGCTGTTCCTGCGCGAGTGGCTCGCCAATCCGCAACGCACCGGCGCGGTCGCCCCCAGTTCGCCGAAACTTGCCGCCGCGATGGCCGATTGGCTGCCCGATGATCCGGAAAGCTTCGTTCTTGAATTGGGTCCCGGCACCGGCGCGGTGACCGAAGCCCTCATCAAAAATGGGTTGCGCGAAGAAAAATTGATCGCCATCGAGCGCAATCCAAAACTGGCGCGCCTGCTTCGTGAAAAATTTCCCCGCGCACAAATCATCGCCGGCGACGCCTGGAAAATGGATGACTTGCTGCGCCGGCGCCGCGAACCGGTCGAACACGTCGGGGCCGTCGTCTCCAGTTTGCCGCTGTTGAATTTCCCGAAAAACGAAGCCGAAGCGCTCGCCGATAAAATCCGCGCCGTTCTCGAACCGGGCGGCACCTGGGTGCAATACAGTTACGGCATCCATAAATTGCGTCCGCGCGGCACGACCAGTTTTCACCTGCTCGCTTCCAAGATCGTCTGGCTCAACATTCCTCCCGCCCGCGTCAGCGTTTTTCAGAAGTGATTGGCGGCGCTTCGTTTGCCGGTAATTCGGGCATGACGCCGTAATTCATCGCCACCCGTTGCGCTTTGCTCCATGCCGCATCCACGTTGTTCAATTCGTTGAGCAAAGATTGTCCGATCGGCGGGTTGGCGACGGAGAATTTGACAAGCGATGGCAAATCGGTGACCGGTTTTTTTTCTTCCGCCGCGAACACGACCGTGCGCTTGACTTTCGCGTGCAGATTTTCCAGTTCGGAAAGGTAATCAAACCATGCTGAACGGAAATCGGACGGACAACGACTCACATCAATCGCCATCAATCCTTCGATACGCCGGTCGCTCGAAAATTCGGGATTGGCATTTTTGATTTTGGCGTATTGATCAAACACCGATTGGATTTCGGTTTTGTCCGAAGAACCGCCGGAACATCCGCTCAGCGCCGCAGCGCAGACCACAAACAAAAGGGCAATTGTTCTTTTCATAGGATGGATATTTGGGACTGCAGAAATGCTAAAACCAAATCTTCTGGTTGGCAATAACGCTTGAAACCATTGATTTCAGCCTTGCTGTGCATAATTTCTTGCGATTTCTGATTGACCAAAGCTCGCGCATCTGACGAAATAATTAGCCTAGTCTTTTCAAATGCCGAAAATTTCAGTCAGAAATGGAAATGGCCACAAGGCCGGCACCACGAAATACGATGCGCATCACAAAGTGCTGTCGCAAACTTATGGCGCCTTCGCCGAATTGCGACGTGAACTTTCCGATTCCAAAGAAACCGTCTGCAATCGCGACGATATTCTGAAAAGTTTCGCCACCTGTCCCGATTCGCAACGGTCCTGGTTGTTGCTCGAAGATTATTTCGAAAAGCTTTCCCTCTCGCGCAAAGATTTTCCCGACACGAATTGGTGGCCGCGGTTGCTGAACGCCCAGGGCAAAACGCGATTGGAAGAACTCGCGTTTTTGTTTTTGCGCGCGAAACGTTCCGTCCCGCCGGAATTGCAACCGCACGCCAGCCTCGACCGGTTCGCCAAAGCGGAAGAAGCCGAGCAGGAATTAAAATTGGTTCAGGAATTGGAAAATTGGCTCTCGCCGCCAGTCATGCCGCTGCTCGACACGCCGCGCGCGACCTTGCGCGTCGTTTGCAAAGCGCAACCGGACGAAAGCGAGCCGTCGCGCCACCGTCTCGCCGTTCAATTTCTGCTCTCGCGTCCGCGCACCGGCGAAAAAGCGCGCACGCTTCACGACTTGATTGACCTCGTCGTCCGCGCCACGCACGAACAGGAATTGTTTCCGCCGCACGATTGGGAATTCATCCAATGGCTGGCCGACACGCATCGCAATCGCAACGACGGCAACGACACATTGATTTTGTCTGACGCCGAATTGTTGCTATGGCTCGCGCGCTGGGGACACACGAACCGGCTTGAATTGCTCGGCGCAAATCTGCCGCTGCAATTTCACGGGCAAATCATCGCGCTCGCGCCGCATCTGGAAAATGGCGACAAAGAATTGTCGTTCACACATCGCTTTGAACTGCCAAATGGAAATCGTCATTGCGTTTCCGAAGCAAAATTTTTCAATCAGCAACCGCCGCTCGCGCTTGTCGGCAATACTTTTTTCCTGCTGCGCAATTCGCCGCCGCCACGCGTGCTGAAATATCTCGCGCACAAACCGTCCGTGCCCGTCCGCAAATTGAGCCATCGCCTGCTGTTGCATTTGCGCAAGACACAGTCGGATCACGGCGTGGACTGGGAACAGCTTTGCGTCACCCACAAAGCCGCGCCGCAATTTGTTTTTGAATTGCTCGACGACACGGTGCGTTTGCGCCTGCTCGCGAAAAGCCAGCGCGACCAAAGCGTTTGGTTTTGGAACGGCCACGAATGGCAGCGCGACAATGTTCGCGGGGCAACAAATGTCTCGGCGAAAAATGGAACCCAATTTACCAAACCGGAAATTCTCGATGACGCGCGCCTCGAACCGGCGACGCATTGGCTGCGCAAATTGGATTGGTTCACGCCGGAGCCGGGTTTGTGGATTGGCGATGCGAATGAAAATTTCCTCGGCTCGCTTGCCGAAGCGTGGGCATCGCGTCCGGCGGATTCGGAATTTCTCGGCAACGGCGCATTTCATCGGCTGTTCCTGACGCCGCGCGCGCTCAAACCGAAATTGATCGTCAAAGGCAGCGGCATTGATTGGCTCGCGGTCAGCGCCGAATGGGAAGCCGAAGGTTTGAAATTGTCGAAAGCCGATTTGGAACGGCTCGCATCCGCGACCAGCCGATTTGTGAAATTGCCGAACACCGGTTGGGTGGAACTCGACACCGCCGCGGTGCAAGGCGCGCACGAAGCGATGGCCGACATGGGCGTGGATGGTTTGATTGCCGTGCCGCAAAAAGTCGGCATGGAACACGTCGCGCATTTGGGCGAAGAAGAATTTTCGCGCTTCGCCGACACCGCCGAAGCAAAGGAACTTAAAAAGCGCGTTTCTGAATTCAAAGGCGTTCCGGGAATGGAATTGCCGAAAGGTCTTTCCGCCGAATTGCGTCCGTATCAAAAAGACGGTTTCGATTTTCTCGCGCATCTGTTCCAGATCAAGCTCGGCGGCATTTTGGCCGACGACATGGGCCTCGGCAAAACGTTGCAGACGTTGACGTGGCTCGACTGGCTAAAAGAACGCCACGCAAAAAATCCGAAACCGTCGCTCGTGATTTGTCCGGCGTCCGTGTTGCACAATTGGCGGCGCGAAGCGGAAAAATTCACGCCGGACATGAAAGTGCTCGTGCTGGAAAGCGGCGCGGCGCGTCACAATTTGCGCAAACAAATTCCGCAGCACGATTTGATCGTGACCAATTACGCGCTGTTGCGGCGCGATTTGGAGGAGCTGCAAAAATTTTCTTTCCGCGCGGTGATTTTGGACGAAGCGCAATTCATCAAAAATCCCGGCGCGCAGGTCACGCATTCGGTCAAGCAATTGAAGTGCGAACACAAACTCGCGCTGACCGGCACGCCGCTGGAAAACCGCCTGCTCGATCTGTGGAGCATCGTGGATTTCATCCAGCCGGGCTACCTCGGCACGCAGGAACAATTCCTCGACACTTACGAACCCAAAGGCGGCGAAAATGCCGAAAGCGCGCAACGCATCGCGCGACGACGTTTGTCAGCGAAATTGCGACCGCTCTTGTTGCGCCGTTTGAAGAAACACGTTGCGAAAGATTTGCCGGATCGCATCGAAGAACGGATGGATTGTCCGCTTGGTGACGAACAACGCAAATTGTATCTCGCCGAATTGCGTCGCAGCCGCGATCAGGTGATGAAAGCCGTCGAAACGCAAGGCTTGAACAAATCGAAGATGCACGTGCTCGCCGCGCTCACGCGATTGCGGCAGGTCTGCTGCCATCCGTCGCTCGTCGGCAGCGACACCGCCAGCGGCAAGACCGACACGCTGTTCGAATTGCTCGACCCGCTCATCGCCGACGGCCAAAAAGTTTTGGTGTTCTCGCAATTCGTGCAGATGCTGCAGATTCTTGAAAAGGAATGCGCGGCGCGCGGCATCCACACACACATGCTCACCGGCCAGACCAAAGACCGGCAGGAAGTCGTCAGCGCCTTTCAAGCCGACGGCAAGCCGGGCGTTTTCCTGTTGAGTTTGCGCGCGGCAGGAACCGGTTTGAATCTGACGAACGCGAGTTACGTTGTGCTTTATGACCCGTGGTGGAATCCGGCGGTGGAAGCGCAGGCAATTGACCGCTCGCATCGAATTGGCCAGACGCAAACGGTGAACGCGTATCGCCTCATCGCGCCGGGCACGGTCGAAGAAAAAATCTGGGAACTGCAACAGAGTAAAGCGCAGACAATTGCCGACGTGCTCGGCGAAGAAGGTTTTGCCCGCAGCCTTACTGCGACGGATTTGGAATATCTTTTTGCGGAGGATTGAAATTCAATTTTGAAATTCACGCTAAAATTGTCGCTTGACAATGGTAACATAAATGTTACTACTTAGAAGTGTCGCGGTAAAAGCAGGGCAACCGAGAACATCTAAATGCTCTGCAACTTGAGAATGAGGTTGTATGAAAACAATTAAATTGAAAATGATTATATGTTCGCGACATTTGAAATTAGAGAATATATCGAAGATGTTCGTTCGCCTTTCGCCGATTGGCGCGGTTCTCTCGAAGCGGTAACACGAGCACGAATTGATAAATACATTCGCCGGCTTGAATTTGGAAATTTTGGTTCTGCCAAAGCACTTCAAGAAGGCGTGTTTGAATTGAAAATGGATTTTGGTCCCGGTTATCGGGTTTATTTTGGGCGCGACGGCAAAACAATTATCATTTTACTCGGTGGCGGCAGCAAACGACGACAATCCGCAGACATCGCAGCCGCAATCGAACGCTGGAAGAGATACAAACAGTTGAAAGATTAACATGGCACTGACACGAGATTACAAAGAAACAGTTTTGGCCGACATCAAACGCGACCCAAAATTTGCGCGCGCGCTTTATGCCGAAGCGGTCAATTCCTTGCTCGAAGGCGAAACAGAAATCGGACTTTCCATTTTACGCGATTTGGTTCACGCGGGAATCACTTTCAAACAATTGTCGAAGCAAACCGGTTTTGGTGAAAAAGCGCTTCACCGGATGTTGAGCAAAAAAGGAAATCCGACGACGCGCAATTTGTTCACGATTACAAAAATTATTTCCGAAGAATTGGGAATTAAATCGGAATTAAAATTGGCCGCGTAAATTCATTCATACCGCAACGAATCAATCGGGTCGAGGTTCGCCGCTTTCCATGCGGGATAAGTTCCAAAAACAATTCCGACAACGGAGCAAATCAAAAGGCCGAGCGCAATCCAATCCACCGGGATCGCTGGCGGCACTTTCATCAGCAGCGCGAGTGCGTTGCCACCGATGATTCCAAAAATCACGCCAATCAGCCCGCCGATTTCGCACAGCACGATGGCTTCCATGATGAATTGCGCCATGACGTTTCGTTTTTTCGCGCCGACCGCGCGGCGAATGCCGATTTCCTTCGTCCGTTCCGTGACCGACACGAGCATGATGTTCATGATGCCAATTCCCGCGGCGAGCAACGCGATGGAACTGACAATCGTCACGCCGAAGCGCACGGTGCGGGTGAATTTATTGAATTGTTCGATGAGCGAATCGTTGGAATATAATTCAAAATCGTCCGGCTGGTCGGGCGGCGTTTTCCGCGCGGCGCGCAAAATTCCGCGCACCTGTTCCAGGCAATCGTCATAACTCGCAGCGTCGCGTGCCTGCACCAGAATCGTCAAATCCTCCCACCAGCGGCCGTAACGGTTGAGCGCGGTGGTGACGGGAATAACGGCAAAATTATCCTGGTCGCCGGCCAGCGAAGTTCCTTTGGGCGCGATGACGCCGATGACGACGTAATTGATGCCATTCAATTTCAATTTTTCTCCGACCGGTGAGCCAAGCGGAAAAACCGTTTTCGCGAGGCTGCTGCCGATGATGCAAACGTTGCGCGCATTGTCCACGTCGCTGTCCATGAGCGCGCGGCCGTCTTCGATCAACCAGTCGTGCGCGGGAAAACTGCCGGACGTTTCGCCGTAAATATGCACATTGGGTTTCTTTTGAAAACGCGTCTGCACGGTGCCCTGCCAGAAATCGCCTTCAATGCCGACGCTCGCGGCGAGCGTGGCTTTTTCTTCGACGACATGGCCGTTGGCGAGCGAAATTGGTTTGCGCCGCCAATACTTTTCCCAGTCGTTGTCATTTCCGAATTGGACTTGCGGCCAGCGTTGGACGGCGAATGTCTGTCCGCCGAGCTGGCTTAGATTCGATTCGATAAAATTTTTCAACACGCGCATCGCCGTCATCACGACGATGATGGAAAAGACGCCGATCAAAACGCCGAGGAGCGTGAGCGCGGAACGCAATTTATGCGCGGTCAAAGCGGAGAGCGCCATCATGATGCTTTCGCGAATTTCAGCGAGCAATAGCGTTGGCTTGTGGAATTTCATCTCATTCGTTTCTCAAAGCATCCACGGGATTCATCCGCGCGGCGCGAAAAGCCGGTAAAATTCCCGAAATCACTCCGGTCAACAGTGAAACTAAAATCGCGATGGCCACGATGTCCCAGGACATCTCGATCGGAAAAAGATGCCGGACGGCAAACGTCAAAGACCATGCGATGGCCAGGCCGATCGCGCCGCCGATGAGGCAAACGCAGGCGGCTTCGATCAAAAATTGAAGCAAAATCGAGCGGCGTTTGGCGCCGATGGCTTTGCGGACGCCGATTTCGCGGGTCCGTTCAGCCACGGAAACGAACATGATGTTCATGATGCCGATGCCGCCGACGAAGAGTGACAGGCTGGTGATGAAAATGCCGACGAGCGCGATGCCCGCCGTCATGGTGTGAAACATTTTGACGAGTTGTTCCTGTTGATTGATCGCGAAATCATCCGGCTGATTCGGCGGCAAATGCCGGATGTGCCGCATGATTTCGCGCAATTCGCCGCGGGCTTCGTCCAAATCCACGCCGGGTTTTGCTTTGACGTGAATTTCAATTTGCGGCCGGCTCCAGATGTCTTTTAAAAATTCACGCAGTGGAACGATGATGCGATTATCCAGGCTCCAGCCGAGCATCGAACCTTGCTTTTCCAAAACGCCGACGACTTCAAAAGATTGATCCTCGATTTTAATCCTGGAACCCACCGCCATGTCGCCGCGAAACAGATTGGAGGCGACCTCGCTGCCGATGACACAAATCGGACGGCCGCCTTCCGCGTCGGCTTGCGTGATGAAGCGGCCATCCGCAACTGAAATGCCGCTGGTCTGCAGATAGCCATCGGTCGTGCCGATGATGACGACACTGTCGGCTTTGCGGGTTTTATATTTCACCGGGTCCTGGTCGTAAGCGACGGGCGCGATGGCTTCCGAAAGGGTCAACTGTCCGTTCAGCGCATCGGCTTCGCGCATTTGCAGCGGGCGGCGGCGGCGTTGTTGGCGCAAATAATCATTCTCGTTGTCATTGAACCAACTGTATTGCTGCACATAAAAGACGTCCGAACCGAGCGAGGAAATGTTTCGCATGAAGGCATTGTTGAGGCCTTCAATCGCCGCTGCCATCAGCGTGACGGTGACGATGCCGATGACGATGCCGAGCGTCGCGAGCGTGGAACGCATTTTGTGCGCCCGCACGGCGTCCCACGAAATGTGGAAGCCTTCGCGAAATTCGGAGAGGAATTTCATACAACTTCGTCACTTTCAATCAATCCGTCGCGGATGCGGATGATCCTTTTCGCATTGCGGGCCACGTCTTCTTCGTGCGTGACGATGATGATGGTGTTGCCTTTCTTCCAAAGTTCATTGAACAGCGCCATGATTTCCGTGCCGGTTTTGGAATCGAGATTGCCCGTCGGCTCGTCGGCCAGAAGGATCGCCGGGTTATTGACCAGCGCGCGGGCGATGGCCACGCGTTGACGCTGGCCGCCGGACAGTTCATTTGGTTTATGATGAATGCGATCGGCCAGGCCGACCTGGGTGATGGCGTCCATCGCAATTTTTTTCCGTTCGTGCGCGGAAACGCCGGCGTAAATCAACGGCAATTCCACGTTGCGCAAAGCGTTCGAGCGCGCGAGCAGGTTGAATGTTTGAAAAACAAAACCGATTTCCCGGCTGCGGACTTCCGCCAGCTCGTTATCGTTCATTTTACTCACGTCGGTGCCATTGAGTTCGTAACGGCCGGAAGTCGGCGTATCGAGGCAGCCCAGGACATTCATCAACGTGGATTTGCCGGAGCCGGATTGGCCCATGACGGCGACGTATTCGCCGCGCTGGATCTCGAGCGAAACATCGCGCAAGGCGTGGACGGTTTCCGTTCCCATCTGGTAGCGGCGGGAAATGTTTTGGAGGCGAATCAAGCTCATCGCGAAAACTCCCGTCACGGTTTCGCGTCGGCGACAAAACCTTTTTTGATTTTGGCTCCGTCCCGCAAATCTTTGCTGATGGCTTTGTAACCGCCGATGACAATTTCTTCTCCATTCGTCAGGCCGCTTGTGATTTCCCAGTAGTTATCGTCGCAAATTCCGATTTTTACCGGCACCTGTTTGACGTGGTCGCCTTCGACGACAAAAATAACATCGTCCATCCGCGACGGCGCTTCTTTGGATTTTCGATCCACGCCGAATGCGTTGGTCGCCGCAACGCCATTTGTCGTGGACGCCAAAGCGTTTGTGGAAGAAACGGAATTTGTTGCCGCGGCGATTTTATTGGTTGAAGCAACGCTGTTCGTTTTTGCGGAATGTTTCTCCGGCAATTTCGGCCGCGTGGTGACCGCGGCGAGCGGCACGGTCAATGCATTCGTGCGATAACGCGTTTCGATGTCCGCCGTCACGGACATTCCCGGGCGGAAATCCTCCGATTCATTCAATCGCACGCGAACGGTAAACGTCGTGGCCGATTGCGATTGGCCGGTGGAATAGGCAGCCGATTGCCGCGAGGAGCGGATGGAATTGGCGATTTGCGTGACGGTGCCGGTAAATTTTTTGTCCTTGAACGCATCCACTTCCACCTGCGCTTTTTGTCCCGGATGAATGGAAACCACGTCCATTTCGCCGACATCCACGCGCGCTTCAATCTGGCTTAAATCGGCAATCGTCATAATTTCGGTGCCGGCATTCTGCACCGTGCCCAAAACGCGTTCACCGACCTGCGAATTCAATTGCACCACCGTGCCGTCAATCGGTGAATAAATTGTCGTTTTGTCGAGCGAATCCCTGGCGCTGTCCACGCCGGCTTTGGTCATGCTGACCTGGTTGGTCGCGCTCTCCAATTCCGCGAACGCCATGTCGCGCGCGACTTTGTAGCCGATGAAATCCGATTCCGGGATCAAATTTTGATGAAACAATTCCAGGTTGCGCTTGTAGTCGGCTTCGGCTTTTTCCAAATTCGCCGCCGCGGAATCGCGCGACGCCAGCGACGATTCATAGCCCGCCCGCGCCTGGTTCAAAGCGGCGACATAAAAATCCGGTTTAATTTTGAGCAGCAAATCGCCTTTTTTGACCTGCTGGCCTTCTTTGACGTCCAGTTCGGTGATTTCGCCGCTGACTTCCGGGCTGATGGTCACCTGCACGACCGGCTGGATCTTTCCGTTGGCCGTGACGATTTCAGTCATATTGCGCCGCGTGACTTTGTCCGTTTGCACCGTGATGGCCGGTGCGCGGTTTTTTAAAATGACGGGCACGGCCACGGCGACGGCCAACAGGGCGGCGCCGCCGATGATGAACCATTTTTTTTGCGAACGTTTTTTCGCGGGCGGATGAAGAATTGGCGGGGCATCCATCTGAATCTTTCTATTGAATTTGACGAGCATCGCAAATCGCGCCGGTTTGTCCAGCGCCGTTTGCCTGGTTCAAAAATAAACAAACGATCCCGGCAAAAGTTTCAGCAGACCGTTCCCGCGATTGCCCACGCCGCCAATTTCTGTTACTCAATGCGCGTGCCCGACCCAAGCCTGCTCATCCTGATCCCGGCTTACAACGAAGAGCGCCGCATCGAACCCGTGCTGCGTGATTACGCGAAGTTTTTTCGGGAAAACTATTCCGCCGATTGCCAGATCGTCGTCGTGCTCAACGGTTGCACCGACAACACGCTCGGCGTGGTGCAAAAAGTCGCCGCGGAATTTCCAACCGTTCGTCCGCTCGAATTCATTGAACCCATCGGCAAAGGCGGCGCGCTCATCGAAGGATTGCGCTTATCCAAACATGCCGACCTGATCGGTTATGTGGATGCCGATGGCGCCACGCCGCCGCACGCATTCCTGGATCTGGTCAAGCGCGTCAACGGCGCCGATTGCGTCATCGCCTCGCGCTGGCTGCCCGGCGCGGTCATCCATCAATCGCAAACCGGCAAACGCCAATTCGCCAGCCGCGTCTTCCACGCCATCGTGCAGATATTGTTTTGGATGAACATCCGCGATACGCAATGCGGCGCGAAAGTGATGAAAACTTCAGCCGTAGAAAAAATTCACGACAATTTACTCACCGCTGACATGGCGTTCGACATCAATTTGCTCTATTCGCTGAAGCACGCCGGATTCAAAATTCTGGAAGTGCCGACGGAATGGACGGACAAAGTGGGCACCAAAGTCACGCTGGCGCGAACGTCGCTCACGATGCTGCTCTCGGTGATCCGCATCCGGCTGATTTATTGGCCGTGGATTTACAAATTGCTGCGGCCCATTTTAAGCCCGCTGGAAAAATGGATTTACAAAAAGCTGCGCGCACCGCGGCCGAGGTCACGGCACATTTCTTAATTCCTTGGCATAACTGCACCGCACCCAGCGATTCGGTTCAATTTCAACCAACTCCGGCATTTGGTTCTCACATTCCGGTTTCGCGCTTGGACAACGCGGATAAAATCTACAGCCTTTCGGAAAATTGCCGATGCGCGGAACATTTCCGGGTATTGCGGAAAGGCGTTCAGCGTTGCCTTGCAATTTTGGAACGGAATTCATCAGCGCCCTGGTGTAAGGATGAAATGGCTTTCGCAACAATTCCTTCGCGGGCGCGAGTTCAACAATTTGCCCGGCATACATCACGGCCACGCGGTCGGCCATGTCGCCGACGATGCCGAGATTGTGCGTGATGAGCAGAATCGCCATGCCGAGCCGTTGCTTCAGGTCGCGCAGCAAATCCAAAATCTGCGCCTGAATTGTCACGTCGAGCGCGGTGGTCGGCTCGTCGGCGACGAGCAATTTCGGCTCGCTCGCCAGCGCCATGGCAATCATCACGCGCTGTTGCATTCCGCCGGACATTTCGAATGGATAATTGCGGATGCGCGATTCCGGCGCCGGTATACCGACGAGTTTTAATAATCGAATGACTTCGGCATCGTTCGCTTTTTCCGGGCGATGCAGCTTCAACGATTCCTTGATTTGATTGCCGATGCGGAAAACGGGATTCAGCGAGGCGCCGGGTTCTTGAAAAATGTAACTGACCACGCCGCCGCGGATCTCGCGCAATTCGCGCGAAGACATTTTCAGAACGTCGCGGCCATTGAGCAAAATTTCTCCGCCGACGTAATTGGCCGGCGGCGTTGGAACGAGCTTGGCGATGGAAAGCGCGGTGACGCTTTTGCCGCAACCGCTTTCGCCGACAAGGCAAACGGTTTCGCCCGCGCCGATGGCAAAGGAGATACCATCAATGGCGCGCAAGGCTTCGGAATTTTTCCCGAAGTCCATTTTCAAATTTTTGATTTCGAGCAGGTTCATTTGAGAAATCAGGAGTCAGAACCCGGGATCCAGAATTTCGCCATGCGCGGCAAATGCATCTTCGCAAATTCTGGTTTCCGGATTCTGAATTCTGCATTCATGATTTGGTGTCCGCCGCGTCTCTTAAACCGTCGCCGAGAAAATTGAAAGCCAGAACGGTGATAAAAATTGCCGCGCTCGGAGCCAGCAACCATGGAAAGCTTTGCAGGTATTCGGTGTTCTCCGCGGCCGTGAGCATATTGCCCCAACTGGCCTGCGGTTCCTGGATGCCGACACCAAGGAAACTTAAAACGACTTCGCCCAAAATATAATATGGCACGCTCAACGTGGCGGCGACGATGACGTAGGAAAATGTGTTCGGCAAAACGTGACGCGCGATGATTCTCAAATGCGATTGCCCAAGCGAACGCGCGGCCAGGACAAATTGTTGTTGGCGCAGTGACAAAGCCATTCCCCGGATCACGCGCGCCATGCTTGCCCAGCCGATGAAACTCAAGATGACGACAATCATCGCATAGACTTTCGATGAACTCAGGTCGGGCGGAAAAGTTCCACGCAGTGAAATGATCAAATACAGCGCAGGAACGGACATGATGAGTTCGCACAACCGCATGATGAAGGCATCGGTCGCGCCGGCGAAATAACCGGAAATGCCGCCGATGATCATGCCAAAACTGAATGACAGCAAAATGCCGACGATGCCGATGGAAAGCGAAATCTGCGCGCCGTAAAGAATCCTGGAAAACACGTCGCGCCCGAATTGGTCGGCGCCGATGAGGTAAACCGGATAATTGTCGTCGCCGGTTCCGAACAGATGGACGGATGTGGAAATGAAGCCGAACAATTTATATTCGTCGCCGCGGATAAAAAAGTGCAGCGGCTTGGTGTCGTTCCAGTTTTCGCGATAAATGAAATTGCCGGAGGTTTGTTCTGAGCGCGCGACAACGAAATGAAAGTGTTCCAGCCGTGGCCAGACCGGCGAATGGAAGAATCCATTTTTATCAATTCGATCGTATCGGTAAGGCGCAAAAAAACCGGCGAACAGCGCGATGAAATAAAGGAAAATCAAAATGATGCCGCCAGCCATGGCGATTTTCCGGCGCTTGAGCCGCTGCCAGAATAATTGCCACGGCGAAAGCGACATTCGCGGTTCGGTGATTGAAATGGGCACGGCGGTTTCCATCTTATTCCAGTCGAATTCGCGGATCGCTCCAGGCGAGCAATAAATCGGCGATGAAATTTCCGATCACCAAAAGCGCGGTTGCCATGACGACGCAATCCACGACGAGATAAGAATCTTTGGCAAAAAATGCTTCCATCGTCAAACGTCCAAGGCCCGGCCATGCCATGATGTTTTCCACGATGAAGGCGCCGCTCAGCAAACTGGCGAGCGAATAGCCGAAGATCGTCAGCAGCGGATTGATGGCGTTGCGCAGGGCGTGTTTGTAAACGACCCAGCCTTCGCCGAGACCTCGGGCGCGGGCGGCGGTGACGTATTCAGCGCGCAACGTGTCGAGAAGATTCGAACGCATTTGGCGCATGATCCCGGCCATGTCGGATGCAGCAAGAACGAGCGCGGGCAAAATCAGATGATGCAAAAAGTCCCACAGCTTTTCCGGGGCGGACATCAAATCGTGCAACGGACTGGTCGCGCCGCCGACGGGAAACCATCCGGAGGCCGCGGCGAACCAGAGCGCGAGCAGCGCCAGAAGGATTTCCGAAATTGAAAGCCCCATAAATGCGATGAGCGAACTGCCGCGGTCAATCCAGGAATCGCGTTTGACGGCGGCAAAAACTCCCAATGGAATGGCGATGACCCACGCGATGACCAGCGCGGTGAACGACAGCACGAACGTGTTCCATAACCGCGCCAGGATGAGCGACGTGGCGGGGATTTTGTAGGCCATGGAATAACCGAAATTGCCGCTCAAAACATTCTTGAGCCAGAAGAAGTATTGCACATACCACGGCTTATCCAGATGGAATTGCGCTTTGAGCCGGGCAATGGTTTCCGGCGAAATCTGAGGGTTTTGCTGCAGGGCGGTGAAATAATTTCCGGGCGATAACGCCATGAGCAAAAACGTGAGCAACGACACGCCGAGCAACAGCGGAATCATGTGCAGCAGCCGTTTTAAAACAAATCTCCACATCGCAAACGAATTCAGCGTGGCAAAAAAATCTTGCAGCGGCGAGAATTTTTGCAGCAAGAGCAGAAGATGGAACATCGAGGATTGAAATGCGGCTTTGATCTTCCATCCTCGACCCGCCATCTTCGCTGTTTTCTTCGCACCCATCTCCGGCTAAATTGGACGCATGAAGAACATTGGAGTGTTTGCTATTCTCAGCGCAGCAATCGTTTGCGTTTCCGGCTGCGGAAAAAAATCCGAATCCAAAACCGCTGCCAAAAATTATCCGTTGTCGGACCCGCCGGTCGTTGTGGATTGTCACGCCGGAATCCGCGGCGGGCGATTTGTGGTTTCCGAACCGGGGGATCCCAAGACATTCAATTACATCATGGCCAATGAATCATCGTCCATCGACATCGGCCGTTTCATGTTTTGGAGCCTGCTGAATTTCGACGTGCCGACGCAAATGGTGAAACCCGGACTCGCGGTGTCGTGGACGAATTTGCCGGACAACAAGACGTGGATTTTCAAACTGCGAAAGAATTTGCGCTGGAGCGACGGCCAGCCGCTGACCGCCGATGACGTGGTCTTTACCTGGAACGACATCATCTACAATCCAAAGATCAACACCGTTATGCGCGATCCGTTCATCATCCATGGCAAAGAATTTGCCGTGACGAAATTGGATGATCTAACCATCCAGGTGGTCACGCCGGAAATTTATGCGCCGTTTTTGGACGCCTTCGGCGCAGGTGTTCCCATCCTGCCGAAACACGTCCTGGCCAAATCGGTCGCCGATGGGACATTTACTTCCGCATACGGAATCAATGCGGACCCGAAAACAATCGTCGGTTCCGGGCCCTATCGCCTGAAAGCATACAAGCCGGCACAATACACGTTGCTGGAGCGCAATCCGTATTTTTTGGAAGTGGACACCAACGGCACGCGCCTGCCGTATTTTGATCAGATCATTTTTCCCGTCGTGCCGGATTTAAATGCGTTATCGCTGCGTTTCCTGAGCGGTGAAAGCGATGTGGATGATTTTGTTTATCCGTATGAATACGACAAATTCAAAGCCGAATCCGCAAAAGGAAGATTTGTCGTGCTCGAACCGGGCGTCGGCCTGGAAAGCAGTTTCTTCTGGTTCAATGAAAACACAAATTCCAACCCCAAAACCGGAAAACCTTACGTTGACCCGAAAAAATTGAAATGGTTCCGCAACATCAAATTCCGGCAGGCCTGCTCTTTTGCCATCGACCGCGATGCCATCATCAAATCCGTCTTTTCCGGACGTGCCGTTCCCGAATACGGATTTCTGACACCCGGCTACAAAAAATGGTATAACCCGAACATCAAGCAATATCCGCATGACCCGGCCAAAGCGCTGGAATTGCTCAAAGAAATTGGGATTGAAAAACGCAACGGCGATGATTATCTGACCGACACCGACGGGAACAGAATTGAATTTGTTTTCAACACCAATGTCGAAAACGATGCGCGGAAAAAAATTGCCGTGTTGATCGCCGGCGATCTGAATGCGCTCGGCATGAAAGTGATTCCGCAGCCGGTCAATTTCAACACGCTCATCACGAAAATTGACGACTCATACGATTATGACTGCATTTTGCTCGGCCTTTCTCCCGGCACCAGCGCCGATCCCGCCGACAGCATGAATACCATCAAATCCAGCGGCTTCACGCATGAATGGTTTCCCCGCGAAAAAACGCCTTCGACCGATTGGGAAGCGCGCCTGGATCATTTGATGGATGCGCAAATGCAAACGCTCGATTTTGTCGAACGCAAAAAAGCCATGGATGAAGTTCAGGAAATCCTCTCCGAACAAGTGCCAATGATCTACACCGTCACACCGATGTATTATGCGGCCATCCGTTCCGATGTCGGCAACGTTCGCGCGTCGTCCCTGACCTATTATCGCGCAACATGGAATGCCGAGGAACTTTATTTCAAAACAAACCGTTGAACCGTTAAAGGTTGAATCGTGAGATTGAATTTTCTACGCTGGCATCAGCGCAGCATTAACGAATCAACCACTCAACGAATTAAATTTTATGCCATTACTTGAAGGAAAAACCGGAATCGTCTTCGGCGTCGCCAATAAACGCTCCATCGCCTGGGCCATCGCGCAGGCATGGGCCAAAGAAGGCGCCAAACTCGCGTTCACCTACCAGGGCGAACGGCTCAAGGACAATGTCGAAGAACTCGCCGGCACGTTCGGCGCGGACACGTTGATCCTGCCCTGCGACGTGACGAAAGACGAAGAAATCGCCAACGTCTTCAAAATCGTCGGCGAAAAATTCGGTAAATTGAATCTGTTGCTGCATTCCGTCGCCTTTGCGCCCAAAGACGCGCTCGAAGGTCAATTTGTGAACACCACCCGCGAAGCCTTTCGCGTCGCGCATGACGTCAGCGCCTATTCACTCGTGGCGCTTTCGCGCGCCGCCGCGCCGCTCATGCCCGATGGCGGCAGCATTGTGGCCATGAGCTATTACGGCTCCGAAAAGGTCATGCAACATTACAACGTGATGGGCGTGGCCAAAGCCGCGCTCGAAGCCAGCACGCGTTATCTCGCCGCCGATCTGGGCCCGAAGAAAATCCGCGTCAATTGCATCAGCGCCGGACCGGTCAACACCCTCGCCGCCCGCGGTATTTCCGGTTTCACGGAAATGTTGAAACTTTATGAAATGCGCGCGCCGTTGAAACGAAATGTGTTGCCCGAAGAACTCGGCGCGACCGGCGCATTCCTCGCCAGCGACGGCGCGGCGGCGATCACCGGCCAGGTGATTTACGTGGATTCCGGTTACCAGATCATGGGAATGTGATTCAATCCGGCCGTTTCATCTCGAAACGGTCGCGCGTCCGGCAATACCAATGCGGCGACGACATCCGTCCGATCATCGAAAGTTTGTCGGTTTGAATCCGCTTTTTCTGCGCGTCGAACAGTTCTTCGCGCAAATGAAGCCGCTTGATCACGCCAATCACGATGCGGTTTCCGCCGATTTGCAAGGTTCCCCATTCCGTGCATTCCAGATTTGCCGGCGCTTCGGCGATGCGCGGCGGTTTCACTGACGTTGATGGCGCGGCCGTCAATCCTGCGTGCGCCAATTCATTTTCACCGTAAGGCAATGACGCGGCGCATAGATTCATTTTTTCCGCGATGGATTCATCCACGAGGTTGACGACAAATTCATGCGTCGCGCGGACGTTCAAAGCCGTGTCCTTCGGCACGCCGGTTTCGCGGTCGGCGGGCGCAAAAGCGCAAATCGGCGGGTTTGCGCCAAGCACATTGAAAAAGCTGAACGGCGCAGCGTTGATTTTTCCGTCCGCGCTCATCGTCGTCACCAGCGCAATCGGCCGCGGAACGACGAGGCTGACGAGAAGTTGATAGGCGCGATCGGCAAAGTCTTTTTCCAAATCCAATTCAATCATGTCGCGAAGCTATGATAATTTTGCGAACCGCGCAACAAACGCGCCGTCCACGGCATCGGCGAACGGAAGCAATTCGCGCTGGCTTTCGAGCTTAAAATTTTTGTGTTCGCCCAGAAATTCGTGGATGAGTTCCGAATTTTCCTCTGGCTCCAAACTGCACGTGCTGTAAACCAGAATTCCACCACTCTTCAATTTCAACGCGGCTGACCGGAGCAAATCCATCTGCATTTGTCGCAGTCGTAAAATTTCATCGGCCGAGATCCGCCAGCGCAAATCCACGCGCCGGCGCATCACGCCGGTGTTGGAACACGGCGCATCAATCAAAATTTTATCAAATGGCTGATCGCCGGTTGCCAATCGCGCATTGGAAATCGTTTCAACGCAATTGACGCCGAGTCTTTGACAATTTTCCCGGATCAACTTCAACCGATCTTCCGAAATATCATTCGCGACAATTTTTCCTTCGTTGTTCATCAATTGCGCGATGAATACGGTTTTGCCGCCGGGCGCGGCGCATAAATCCAAAATGGTTTCGCCGGATTTTGGATTCAATTCCAACGGCGCGAGCAGCGTGCTCGGGTCCTGGATGTAAAATCCGCCGTCGCGAAAACTTGGAAGCAAAGGAAGCGGCGGATGCGATTTCAATTCGAAAATCAGATTTTCCGGGAGCCAATCGCGCCGGATGAAATCGTATTCGACATTTTCATCGCGCCATTTTTCAATCAATTTGCCGGCGTCCAATTTTAATGAATTGGCTCGCGCGAAATTTTTCGGCGCGGAATTGTTCCAATCCAAAAGCTGGCGCAATTTTTCATCCCCAAATCGCTTTTGCCATTTTTCCACGAGCCATTGCGGATGTGAAAATGCAATGGCTGGATCTGAAATCTCCAAATCGCCGAGGAGTTTTTTCGTTGATTCGGCCTCGCGCAAATAGCCGCGCAAAATGGCATTCACAAATCCCGCTTGCGGTCCGAAGCCAAGGCGTTTGGCCAGTTCGACCGTTTCGTGAACGGCGGCGTGCGCGGGAATTTTGTCGAGCCAGAAAATCTGGTAAAGGCCGAGGCGCAAAAGATTTTGCAGCATGACTTTTTGCTCGCGACCGTTTGTCTTCCGCGAAATCAACCAGTCAAGCGTCGCCTGCCGGCGGACGCAACCGTAAACGATTTCCTGGCAAAGTCCGCGATCAGGCGCGGACAATTTCGTTTTGGCCAATTCTTTTTCGAGGAGATTTTCGGTGAAATCGCCGGCGGTTCGACGTTGAGTCAAAATTCGGACGGCGATTTCTCTTGGATTTTTGTCGTTCACCAATTTTAATGATGACATTCGTTTTTTGGGACGCGAGAGTAAAATTATTTTATGAAACAGGAATTTGAAAAACTGGCCGCGGCAGGAAAAATCGAAGCGCGTCACATCGAGCCGCTCACGCTGTTGACCGACAGCGGCTGCTGCGTTCATCGCAGTTGGGGCTTCGGCCGCATCAAAGCCATGGACACGGTGTTCGCGCGTTTCACGATTGATTTTTCCGGCAAAGCCGGCCACACGATGGATCTGTCGTTTGCGGCGGAAAATCTCAGACCGATCCCCAAAGATCACATTCTCGCGCGCAAAGCCAATGACCTCGAAAGCGTTCGCGCGATGGCCGCGCATCATCTGGATTTGATCAAACTGGTGCTGAACAGCTTTGGAGGCAAGGCGACGGTGGAGCAAATCCAGCAGGCGCTCGTGCCGGAGGTCATTAAAGACGACTGGAAGAAATGGTGGGAAGTCGCCAAGCGCGAAATGAAAAAGGACGGCCATTTCATCGTGCCCACGAAAAAAACCGATCCGGTCGTTTATCAGGCACAGGAGACTTCATTGAAGCAGCGTTCGCTCGCGGATTTTCGCGCGGCAAAAGGTTTGAAGGCGCGCGTCGCAGTCGTCGCGGAAATCGTCAAAGTCATTTCCGATGTGGACGACAAAGCCGCCGTCGCCGGCGAAATCATCGCCGCGTTGAACACGGACATCAATTCACATCAACGCACACAACCGGCGGTCGCGCTCGAAGCCATTTTTACGCGCGATGAATTGCGCCATGCCGCCGGCGTGCCGCTAACGGACGGGGAGATTTCCGCCGCTCAAATCTGGGCGCAGGACGGCATCAAATTCGGCCCGTTGCTCGAAGCGATCCCCTCGGCGAAACATCATCGCGCGCTCGAATCGTTCAAGCAGGCCAATCCGGAACACTGGCATGAGATTTTGCTGGCCGCGCTCAATCTGGTTTCGGCCAAGCTGGCGAAAGAATTTGCGGCGCTGTTGATTCACGACGCCAAAATGGATCTGTTCAAGGAAACGCTCACGCGCCTCATCAGTCAGCATGCCGCCGGCAGCGAATTGCTGTTATGGTTCGGCCGCGAACGCAACGAAGACTTTGTGGACATTCTCGGCCCGGAAGTTTTCCGCGCCATGCTCACCGCGATGGAACGCGATCAATTCAATGAAAAACGTTCCAATCGTTTGCGCGATTTCATTTTGGAAGACCAGGAATTGCTCGGCGAATTGACCGCCAGCGCGGACATCGAAGTCATCAAAGATCTGACCCGCGCGCTGCAATTATCGCCCGTGTTCGACGACATGGACAAGCGTTCGTTGCTCGCGCGGCTCGTCAAAGCGCATCCGGCCATCCAATCGCTCATCAGCGGCGAACAGACCAAGCAGGACGTCACGCTGATCGTTTCCTGGGAGAGTTTGGAACGCCGCCGCACGGAATACGAAGATCTGGTGCAAAAGAAAATTCCGGCCAATTCAAAGGAAATTGCCATCGCGCGCAGCTACGGCGATTTGCGCGAAAATCACGAATATAAAGCCGCCAAGGAAATGCAAAAAGTTCTCATGCGCCGCAAAGATGAATTGGAATCGCAAATGGCGCGGGCGCGCGGCGCGGATTTTTCAAACGCCAAGACCGATGCCGTGAACATCGGCACGATTGTCGAAGCGACGGATTTGGGCAGCGGCCAGCGCGAAACGTTCACAATTTTGGGCGCCTGGGATTCCGATCCCGACAAAGGCGTTATCAGCTACCTCACGCCGATTGGACAGGCGTTGCTCAACCGCAAAGTCGGCGACGAAGTGGAATTCGAATTCCATGGCGCAAAACATCGGCATCGCATTGAAAATATTTCCGTCTGGAAAACAGAAGCTTCTGCTGCTCCGCCGGCGTAATTAAATCCGGATAAAAAATTAACGCGGATGGATTTGATTTTCCATCCGCGTTTTGTTTTCGGCATTTGAATTTACGCTTTTCCGCCGAAGCTCACGTAGTCGTCCAAATCCAAAACATCAAACCAATTGGTGATGTCTTTGCGATTGGGTGCGGCGGCTTTGTGCAGGCCGTTGAAATACTCGCGCGAATCCGGATTATCCGGCGCAAGATTTTCCTGCCAGGCCGACCACGCGAGAATTTCCGGCACGGTGCGTTTGTTTTTCGCGTTGGCGGTAATCCATTCTAAAATTTCCGTGTCCGATTTGTTCAATTGCTTTTTCAATTCCTCGGGGTCAATGCCGGCGAAGGTGAGAAATCGCTGGTCGAGCGGGCAGGCGTAATGATATTCGCCGTTTTTGCCGTTGAGCGACGCGCGGCCTTTATCGAGGCAGCGCGGCAGGATTACATAACCTCCAAGCCGCACGCGCGGACTGCGCGGCGGGAATTTCGTCAGATCAGGTGTAGCCAATGACATAGTTTTGTTTTTCCTTTTTTATTGTTTCTGCAACCGTCATTCCGACGGCGCCACCAAATGTATCGCGTCTGCCAGATTTCTCAAATGCTGTTCGAGGGTGAAGCGGCGCAAAAAATTTTCGCGCAACGGAACGAAAAATTCTTTCGTCGCCAGTTCGGTCAACGCCGCGGCGACCTGTTCCGATGATTTCGGCTCAACCAGTCCCGGATAATTTTCTGGCAACATTTCCGGAATGGAGCGCCAGCGCGTTGTGAGCAACGGCAACCCATACGCCATTGCTTCAATTAAATTCGCCGGCTGATTTTCGGCGAGGTAATACGTCGGAAAACAAAAAATATCGGCGTTTGCTAATGCTTTTTCTTTTGTTTCAGCAGAAACGAAGCCGAGAATCTCCACGACATGTTGCAGGTTGCGACGCGCGACCAGATCGCGCAATTCACGTTCTTCCGTTTCGGAGGCAAATGCGCCGATCAATTTGATGCGAAAACGCAGGGGAATTTTGCGCGCGGCGAATTTTTTGTTTGCGAGATCCACGCCTTCAACCGCTTCAAAAACACCTTTTTCACGGGTGCAAAGGGCTACAAATAGAACATTGATGTTTTCGATCTCGCCGGCCGGAAGCTGGTCTGAACCATTTAAAATCTTTTTTCGATTCTCCGACCGGACGCGGCGTTGCGGCAAAACCTTTTCCTCAAATTGCGGACAAGGATCAGGAATCCCCACCGCGACAATTCGTATTTGCTGCGACAATAATTTCTCCGCATCGGCGAAATTGTATTTTGACAGCACGATGCTCAGATCCACCGGCTTGAGCAGCCGATACGTCAGCGACCGCGACCGGATTTGCGCACACGTTTCCAGCCATTTTCCCAGACCGGCGGCGTGCCAGTGCAATACGATGCGTTTGAAAAACGGCCGGCACAACAACATCACCAGCCAATCACGATACAGCGCCACGCGTTTGCCCGGCGCAGGAACGTAATATAAATTTTCAACGCCGTAACGGAACCGGCACCAGATCGCCTGCGCGCAATAGAAGAAAATCTTCCAAAGTTTCCCGCCGTGAAATTCGCCGATGTCTTCCAGCGTTTTCGAAAAACGCGCGTTGACGTGGTAACATTCGATGCCAAATGGATTGGGCGCGGAATCCCGTTTTTTTCGATGGTCACCGCCGAAGCCGTCGATCATCAGTTTGACCATATAACTCTGGCCGTGAAACGGCGGCGGCGTATGGGCGAAAACAAGCAGCTTCATTTACGATTTATGATTTTTCATTTATGATTTGCCCGCCCAAATCGTAAATCATAAATCCTGAATCATAAATCAAAAATGATGAATCGCGTCAACGTCCTCGGCGTCGGCATCAGCGTATTGAACCTGAAAACCGCGCTGACTGAAATCGCCGAAGCCATCCGTGAAGAGCGCAAAGGTTATATTTGCGTGACGGGCGTTCACGGAGTGATGGAAGCACAAAGCGATGAAAATTTCCGCGATATCTTGAACAAAGCTTTTCTTTGCACACCGGACGGAATGCCGATGGTCTGGATCGGGAAATTGCGCGGGCATCCGCAGATGCGCCGCGTTTACGGGCCGGATCTGATGCTGGATGTTTGCGCGTGGAGCGAACAATCCGGTGCAAAACATTTTTTCTACGGCGGCGCGGACGGCGTGGCCGATTTGCTCGCGCAAAAATTGAAAGCGCAATTTCCGAAAATGGAAATTGTCGGGACGTTTACGCCGCCATTTCGCGCGCTGAATGAAATGGAAGTAAAAGCTTTGCAGGAACGGATTGCCGGCGCGAAGCCGGAGATTTTTTGGGTGGGCTTGAGCACGCCCAAGCAGGAAAAATTCATGGCCGAATTTTTGCCGAAGCTCGATACCACGTTGATGTTCGGCGTGGGCGCGGCGTTCGATTTTCACAGCGGCCGCGTCAAACAGGCGCCGCGCTGGATGCAGCGGAGCGGGTTGGAATGGTTTTACCGGCTTTGCAGCGAACCGCGGAGGCTGGCGAAACGGTATTTGAAAAACAACCCGCGTTTCCTGCTGAAATTCGCCGCGCAGTTCCTCGGATTCAAAAAGTATTCGCTCGATTGACTCCGGGAATTTTTCCGGACAAAAAATTCCATGTGCATCCCGCCGGCATCCGTGTTTAATTGATTTTCATGAAACTCGAAGCATTGCACATCGGCATGAGCGTGCGCCATCCTCAATATGGATTGGGCACGGTCAAAAGTATTTCAGAAACGACGGCGGAAATCCAATTCAACGATGGCCGCCGGCAGATTGCGCCGGAAGCGGGCGGCCTTCAACCGGGCGAACCGCAAGCCGCCGTGGGCGGACTGGAAATGCCGCTCAAGCAATTTGTCAACGAAACCGTCGCCGCGGCGATTGAAAAATTGGGGTTGGAAAAACCCGATGCCGTGGTCGAAAAACTTGGCGTGCGCTGGCATGGTGGGAAACTGGTTTTGCATCCGGCCGACGCGGCGTTGCAGACCAAAGAAGTTCCGTTAGAAGTTTTCTTCCATAAAATCGTGATGGTGCGAAACAATTTGCGCGTCCTGGAACAAAAAATTAACGCGCATGAAAAATTGAGCGACGGCGAGAAAGTAGAAATGGAACAATACATCACGCGCAGTTACGGTTCGCTCACGACATTCAATATTTTGTTCAAGGACAAAGAGGACCAATTTTGACCCGACAATTTCTTTGCGCGAAGGAGGTAATGGCGCTTAAATTCCGTTGTGAAATCCACCTTTCCTTCGCGGACGAAATTCATTTTCTCCGTCATTTGCGCCGGAATCATCGCCAATAATTTGTGGCCTGCCGCGAAGGCAATCGCATCGCCGTTAAAAATCACGATGGCGGGTGATTCGACGGTTTGTTATTTCCCGCCGACTGATGCCGGCGGACGGTGGGGTTGGGGACAGGCGTTGTCCAATGGCAATTTCTTCAGTTCAAACGTCGTGATCAATGACATGGCCTCCTCCGGCCGGAGTTCAAAAAGTTTTTACGACGAAGGAAAATGGGCGGCCTGCCTGGCGACGCATGCCAATTATTATTTCATCCAGTTCGGCCACAATGACGGCAAAACCACCGACCCGACGCGATACACGGACCCGCAAACGACTTTCAAATATTATCTGACCAATTACATTTATCAGGCGCGCACCAATGGCGGGATTCCGGTTTTGATCACGCCGCCAACGCGACGGAATTTTTCTGCAGAACACACGTTGAAGTTGGACGATTTGCAGGATTACGCTTTGGCGATGCGCCAAGTGGCGACCAATCTGAATGTGCCGTTGCTGGATGCGCTGCCGGCTTCGATTGATTTCTTTGAGTTCATCGGGAAAACGAAAGCGCCGTTTTATCAGGCCACCAATACCAGCGCCGTGCCGCCGATACCGGGCGGCGATGGAACGCATTTCAGTCCGCCGGGTGCGCAGCAACATTGTTATCTTGTTATCGGACAGCTTTTGAATTCCACGAATTCTCAATTGGCTCCGCTCCGCGCCGAAGTGCGCCGGCATGGCGTGCTGATGGAATCTGCGCTGACATCCGGCGGAACGATCCAATTCCGCGGTTCGACAAATTTGGTCGATTGGCTGGATTACGGCAAACCGCAACTTGTGCCGGTTTCGACGGTCCAAAAATATTTCTACATCGTCGGCGAGCCGAAGGCGTTCTTCATGCTGAATGTCACAAATTAAAACTATTTCCCTTTTGCGTTTGCAGAGGCTTCGCGCTTAAATGCCGTCATGAAAGCCGCGCGATTCAGGAGTGCGTTTACGCTTCTTGAATTGTTGGTTGTCATCGCCATCATCGCCATTCTTGCCGCGCTGTTGCTTCCTGTTTTGGCGCGCGCCAAAGCATCGGCCAAAGCATCGCAATGCGCCAATGACATCCGCCAAATCCTGCTCGCCACAAAAATGTATGTGGACGATAACGGCGGGGTGATGATTCCGCTTTGGATCCAAAAAGGCGCGGCTGGCTGGCCGGACTGGAACTACGATGCCGCGACATTCGCCGTCCAATATCCGGATTTCCTTTGGTGGCAGGACAAACTTCGCCTCAACGGTTTCGCGACTTCAACGGAGCTTTTCGATTGCCCGAGCCTGACGCAGCCCGCAACGCTGGCTCACGGCGGTTCGGTCAGTTCCGTCAATCCGCTGGGCATCGGAATGAATTATCCGGAATTCGGCTGGCTGGTCCCAAATGGAACGCCTCCCTATCTGGTTTTCAATTCCGCGCGTGAAAACCAGGTTTCTCATCCAGGCCAATCTGTAGCTTTCGCAGACGCGGCGGAAGTTTCGAATGCCGGCGAGCCGGATCCGAATAAATGGCAGGAGGTCGCCGCGACCGGTTGCTCTTATTTTCGTGTGCCGAGCGATTACGCCAGTTTTCCCGGTGGCGATTCCCGTTCCGTTCCGCGTCACGGCAAAAGCGTCAATGCCGGTTTCTTCGACGGCCACGTCCAGAAATTGCACAATAGTGATTTCCGCTACGATCTGCCGCGGACAAGTGGCGAAATCCTTTGGTCAAAGAACCATAACGGCGATCAGCCATGACAAAGAACTCCTCAGTTCGGCGGGTTTATTAAACTGGCGTTGACTGTCGCGGCGGCGTCATCCAATTTTCATCCTTATGGAAAAAATCATTCCATCCCAACATCTGATCCGGCTGCATCCGCGTTCCGGCTGGACCCTCGTCGTCATGCTCGCCACCGCCCTTGGCTTTTACGCAGCGGGAATTTTTCTGCCGTTCACCGCGGTGACCAAACTCTGGCTTTTCGAAAACCAGATTTCCGTTTTTCGTGGATTGATCGTGCTGTGGAACGCGGGCGAACTGTTCCTTTTTTTGATCTTGTTCGTTTTCACCGTCATTTTTCCATTCGTAAAAATCAATGCCATGCTCGCGTTGTGGTTGTGGCCGCGGCTGAAAACCGCCCACGCGCGGCAAATGTTTCAATTCGTTTCCAATCTCGGCAAATGGTCCATGCTCGATGTCTTTGTCGTAGCCATTCTGGTATTGACCATCAAATCCAGCGGCGTGGCGCATATCGAAGTCGGCGCCGGATTTTTCCTGTTCTTTCTTTCAGTAATGCTCACGCAATTCGCCTCGCTTTGGACCGGGAAAATCGTGACGCATCTTGCTGAATGATCGCCGCCACTTCAACGGCTTCGCTTCCACCAATCGCTGTGCAATAGATTCCATTCCGACTCGATGCGTTGATGCAAAGCAAATCCGGCGCGTTTGAGAAAACCATCCGGAGGCGTGAGTTTTTTTGCAGGCAATCGTGCGACGATCCGAAAGAAAACATACATGGACCAGAGAATGAGCCGGGTGCGCAGACACTTCCAGCCGGACAAAGCATTTTGAAAATCCGCGACAAGCCAGTTTGCATCCGGCGTTGCAGCGGCGGCAAGCCGGGGAATCAAAATTTTCAACTGGTCTTCGCGAAAGCAATCGAGAAAAAAATGGGTGATGATCAGATCGAAAGGCCCGCCAATGGGATTCCAATCCAAAGCATCAGCGTGAATCAATTTCACCTTCAACGCATCGAAGCCGCGTTTTTCGATTTGGCGCCGCGTTTGCATCAACATGCCTTCGCTCGCATCCACGCAGACAATTTGCGCATCGGGAAAGCGGCGATAACATTCGACGAGGCAGCGCCCATGACCTTCGCCGAGCAGCAGAACATTTTTCGGGGCCGGAATTTTATCGAGAAACGCCGTGCGACAACGCTGAAGTTTTTCGCCGGCCAGGACAAATTCCATCCGGCGATAATGCGGCGCTAGCAGGTCAAAGCTCATGCCCTGCTTCGAAGAAACCAACGATCGCGCGACCACCACAAGCCCGCCAGCAAAGCGCCGGCAGCATAAGCAACCACATCACCCGGATCACTGGTCGTGTGCGACACAAATCGCGGCCCGATCCATTCAAACAACAAAGACCAGGACACAAGATGAAAAATGATTTCAGAAAGTTTCGGCGGCGCGTCATTGGAACGTAAAGCCATTTTCCGGTGCAGCCAAAGCACCGGCGGCAGCGCGCAGGGAATCAGCCAGAAATCGTCAAAATGAGAATGAAAAAAGCCGTGATGAAAATGCGGTTTTATCAGCCAGCGATTGATAGCGTAGGCGAAACAGCCGCCCAGAAAAAGCGGATCGCGCCAATAACGAAACAGCGTCATTTCAAAGCAGGTTGAGAATAATCCAGCCGGTGGCGACGGCAACCAGCAGTTTCAACAAAGCGGGACCCGCGACGATTAACAGTTTCAGAAATTTTAAATCCATCGTTCGAGTCTATCACGCAACGAAATCCGGGCAAGCGCCGGTAACGGATAATCTGTTTTGTCCGAAAGCTTGATTCAGTTCAAGAAAGAGTGAAAATGTTTTTATGTTTATCGTCCATGTCCATGTCCACGTAAAACCCGAATCCGCGGAAGCTTTCAAAGCCGCCACGCGCACCAATGCGCGATTGAGTTTGCTTGAAGCAGGTTGCTTGCGTTTCGATGTCGTGCAACAGATAGACGATCCGACCCGATTTATGTTGGTCGAACATTATCGCGATGCCGCGGCCAACGCGGCGCACAAGGAAACGCCGCATTACGCCGTCTGGCGCGCGGCGGCGGAACCGATGATGGCCGAACCGCGCCACAGCGTGAAATTCAACCAGATTTATCCAGACTGAAACCGGCCGGTGCCCTGCCTGCCCCAAACAAGATGCAATTTGAATTCGCCACCGCCACGCGCATCGTTTTCGGCACGGGCACAATCTCGCAATTGCCAGCCATCGCTCAAAATTTTGGCCGCCGCGCTCTCGTGGTGACCGGACGAAATCCGCAACGCGCGGAAAAATTGATGGCAAAACACGGCGGCATCCACACAACCATTTGCTCCGTCGACGGCGAACCCGAAATTTCCACGGTCGAAAATGGCGTCGCGCTGGCAAAAAAAGAAAAATGCGATTTCGTCATCAGCCTCGGCGGCGGCAGCGCCATCGACGCCGGCAAAGCCATCGCCGCGATGATGACCAATGAGGGCGCGGTGATGGAATACTTGGAACTCATCGGTCGCGGCAAATCGCTCTCAAATCCGTCCGCGCCATTCATCGCTATTCCCACCACGGCCGGAACTGGATCGGAAGTCACGCGTAATTCCGTTCTCGCATCGACGGAACACAAATTAAAAGTGAGCCTGCGCAGCCTGTTCATGTTGCCGCGCGTGGCAATCGTGGATCCGGAACTTACTTGCGATTTGCCACCGGCACTCACCGCCAGCACCGGCCTCGATGCGCTGACGCAACTCATCGAACCATTCGTCTGCAGTCGCGCCAATCCAATGACGGACGGCATTTGCGTGGAAGGAATTTCGCGCGCCGCGTGGGCGTTGCGCGCCGCGTTCAAAAACGGCGGCGACATAAAAGCGCGTGAGGCGATGGCCGTGGCAAGTTTGTTTGGAGGATTGGCGTTGGCGAATGCCGGGCTCGGCGCCGTGCATGGATTTGCCGGGCCGATCGGCGGCAGTTTTTCCGCGCCACACGGCGCCATTTGCGCGGCTTTGTTACCACACATCATGGACGCGAATCTTCAGGCATTGCGCGAACGCGAACCAAAAAATCCTGCGGTCGCGCGTTACGAACGGATCGCCAAATTGCTGACGGGAAATTCAAATGCCATGGCGCGCGATGGCGTAAAATGGGTTCGCGAATTGACGGAAGATATGCAGATTCAACCGCTGCGCGTTTACGGTGTCGAAGAAAAGCATGTCCCGGATTTGGTGACCAAGGCCGCCAACGCGAGCAGCATGAAAGCGAATCCCGTTACGCTGACCGCGAACGAATTATCAGCCGTGCTGCGAGCGGCGTTGTGATTTTCCCTTGTCAGCCGCCGCCGGATGCCGACACACTTGATCTCAATGGAAAGTGATTCGCAGTTTGGCTTCGCCGAACCCGGATGCGAAAAGCGTAGATTTAATTTTCTCCGCCGATGCCACCATTTTCCTGCTGGCTTATTTTTCACGATTGTCGCTCTGCTCGTCTGGCTTCTGGTGCACAACGATTACGGCGCCACTTCCGATGAGCCGATTCAAATCGCCTACGGCGAAGAGGTTTGGAATTATCTGGCCGGCCACGAGACTTATTTTGCGTTCTGCAATTCTCCGCGCGTGCCAGCTAATATCGATTATTACAATCCGGCGCTGGATCTGTTTTGCGCGACGCTGTCTCACCTGTTTCACGCTGACATTTATACGGTGCGGCACGATGTGCAAGGACTTCTATGGATGACAATGTTTCTGCCGGTTTGCGCGCTGGGACGAAAAATTGCCGACAAAGCCGGCGGCTGGTTTGCCGGACTGGCTTTAATGGGAATGCCCGGACTATTTGCTCATGCGTTCAATAATCCAAAGGATTTGCCCTTGGCCTGCGCGGTGATCTGGTTGTTATACGTTTCGACTTCCGTCGCATCAACCCGGCATTTGAAATGGTTCCATGCGTTGAAATTGGGCGCCGCGTTTGGATTTGTATTGCTGATGCGGCCCGGCGCATGGTTTTTGATTGTTCTCGTTGGATTGGTTCCTGCCGCCTGCCTGTTTCGCGCTTGGAAATTTTGGAAGATACACCGGCGCTGGCCGCTCAAAAATTTTTATCGGGCGTTCCCCATTTGCGTCGCTGCGGCAACCATCGGCTGGATCCTGATGATCCTGCCGTGGCCAAATGCGTGGCATTCACCCATCATGCATCCAGTCGCGTCTGCCCGGCTGGCCGCACATTTTGATGAAGATTATCCTGTTCTCCTGCGTGGAACCATTTATCACAGCGAACATTTGCCGTGGGATTATTTGGCGAGTTATCTCATTTTGACGCTCCCGCTGCCGTTCCTGGCATTTTTGATCTGGGGACATCTTATCTTTTTCCGAAAATTCCGCCGCTCGGTTTCCGCCGCGGTGACGATTCTGGGAATCGGTTTCCTGATTTGGTTCCCACTAACAGTGTTTGTCATTCTCCGGCCAAACATCTACGACGGCATGCGGCATTTTCTTTTCATGCTGCCGCCTATCGCTGTGTTGATCGGTGTCGCGGCTGCCGACATCGCGATGAAACGGCGAACCATCGTGATACAAATAATAATCATCCTCCTGCTGTTGTCAGCGGTGCCGGCGATGGTCCGGCTGCATCCGTATGAGGTTTCTTATTACAATATCATCGCCGGACCGAATGCTACTTTGCACGAACGCTATGAAACGGATTATTGGTTGTCCGGTTATCGCGAAGCCGCCGAATGGATAAACAAACGACAGGCCGAAACCAACCGTCCGCTTCACGTCCTGTTTGTCGCGGGAGATTTCAACAATCCTGTTTTCAATCATTATCTGGACAAGCGCGTAAAGACGGCTTACGTGATCCCGCATGATTTTTCAGATAAAACCTTGAGCCCGGACTTCGATTTTTACGTGGCGCCGACCCGCTACAGCCAATGGCTGAATTTCCCGTCGAATCCCATTGTCCACCGGATCGAACGGGACGGCATTTTCTTCATGGTCATCCGCGGACAGCCGGCAAATCCAACTCCACCGCCTGCAGGAAAATAATCAATTTCCGTTCCCCGTCGCCGGATTCACCCTTTTTCACCGTGAGCGTTTTTGATTGACTTCAATCACAATATGATTATTTTCAATCGCATTCAATCAGCCATGATCAATGGTTATCACAAAGAGTTGGCGCCCAAACGCCTCGACAGTTTGCGCGAATTGATTCGCGCCAGCGGCGTTATCCGCATCGAAGAAATCTGTCAACGTCTGGACATTTCGCCGGCAACCGCCCGGCGCGATTTGGATGAACTTGAAACCGCCGGTCTGATCCGACGCGTCCACGGCGGCGCCGTCAGCGTTGAACGCAAGCTGGATGAACCGTTGTTCGACGACAAAACTTCGATCGCCGCGCAGGAAAAACAAAATATCGCCCGGGCGGCACTGAAATTTGTCGAAAACGGCGACACGATTTATTTGGATGGCGGCAGCACGGTTTTAGAACTGGCGCGCCTGCTGCGCGAACGCACGAACATCACGGTGGTGACGAATTCATTGCGCGCAGCGCACGAACTTGCCGGAAACGGTCCGCGATTGATTTTGATCAGCGGCGAATTGCGCCGCCTGAGCCAGACCATCGTCGGTCCGCTGACGCGATTTTCATTGCGCGAAATTTACGTGGACAAAGCATTCATGGGCACGATGGGGCTGGCGCTCAAAGAAGGTTTAACGACGACTGATCCCAATGAAGCATTCACAAAAGAATTTGTGATGACCCGTTCGCGCCAGGTGATTTTGCTCGCCGATTCGAGCAAAGCGGGAAAGGTCTCGCTCGCTCGCGCGGGAAAACTGGAAAACGTCCACGTCATCATCACCGACAAGCAGGTGGACAAGAAATTTGCGAAAGAACTGAATAAAATCGGAATCAAACTGATAAAAGCATAAACATTTCAAATTAAAAAAATTATGGCAACAGCAACTGTGGATAAACCGAAGCAACCTTCCAACAAGCCGGCTGCCGAGGCCGCTTCCGAACGCCTTTCGCCAAATTATTTGAGCGACATGCGGCCGAAATTCACGCCGTATGAAATTGATTGCGGAAAAATTCCGGCGTATCGCTACAAAGGCAATTTGAAATCAGAACTTGCCGCCAAAAAAATTACCAAAGCGGAAGTGAGCAATCTGCTCGAAGACATGCTGATGATTCGCGAGTTGGAGGAAATGATCGTCAAGCTGCGCTCGGGCGCGTATGAGCCGATCCGCGATTTCAATTATCGCGGGCCGACGCACGTGTCGGTCGGGCAGGAAGGCACGGCGGCGGGCGCCTGTTCGGTGTTGCATCTCGGCGACAAAATCACCAGCACGCATCGCGGTCACGGCGAAAGCCTGGCGAAGGGCACGGTCGCGATTCGCGAAATGAACGATGAACAATTGAAATCGCGCGTGCCGCATATTAATTCAAACAAGCACGAGGAATTGCTCGAAGCCGCGCTCGAACAACATGTCTATCGCATGATTTGCGAATTGTTCGGCAAAGAAGATGGCTATTGCAAAGGTCGCGGCGGTTCGATGCACATCGCGGATTTTACGGTCGGACATTTGGGCTCGAACGCAATTGTCGGCGGCGGCACGCCCATCGCGACGGGCGCGGCGATTGGTTTGCGTTATCAACGGAAAGACGCGGTCGTTTGCTGTTTCGCCGGCGACGGCGCTTATGCGAACGGCGTCGTGCTCGAATCCATGAATTTTGCGACGCAAATGCAATTCAGTAATCATTTGGCCGAGCATAAATTCGGTTTGCCGATGATTTTTCTCATCATCAACAATCATTACGGCATGACGCATCGCACGGACGACGAAGTGATGGGCGTGAGCCGCATCGCGCGTCGCGCTGCTGGTTTTGCGGACAACAACATGCGCGCGGAAATCGTCAACGGCATGGATCCGCTGGCCGTTCGCGACGCCGTGTTGCGCGCGACGGAAATTTGTCGCGCGGGCAAAGGCCCGGTGCTGCTCGATTGCGACACGTATCGTTACTGGGGTCACTCGTTGAGCGACCCGCGCAACGAATATCGCACGAAGGAAGAAGAAGCCGCGTGGAAATCCGTTGACCCGGTCGAAACGTTCAAAGCCCAGATTTTGGAAACGAAAATTCTTTCCGAAAAAGAATTGGCCTCGCTCGAAGCTGCCGTTCGCGACCGCAACGCCCGCGCTGCCAAACGCGCCGCGGCTGCTGCCGATCCGGTTGCCGAGGACGTCATTAAATATATGTATACGGACACGAAGTCCGAAACTGTTCCGGCGGAATTTGCGAAAGTTGAAATCATCCAGCCGTTGCCGGAAATCAAGCGGTCGAACGGCGAAATCACTTACAAAGACGCCATTCGCGAGGCGCTCATCGAAGAAATGAAACGCGACAAACGCGTTTTGTTCTACGGCGAAGACGTGGCCGATTACGGCGGTGCGTTCAAGGCGACCAAAGGTTTGCTCGAATCATTCGGCCGCGACCGCGTTTTCAATACGCCGATTTCTGAAGCGTGCATTTGCGGCACGGGCATCGGCCTGGCGATGATCGGCCTGCGACCGGTCATGGAATTGATGTATTACGATTTCGCGCTGATGTCGTCCGACCAGATCAGCAATCAAGCAGCGAAATGGCATTACATGAGCGGCGCGCAAACTGAAGTGCCGATGGTGCTGCGCGTTTCCGCGGGCGCCGGCAAAGGCTACGGCGGACAACATTCGCAGACGCTCGAATCCATGTTCTGCCACATCCCCGGACTTTACGTCGTCTATCCGGCCACGCCGTATGACGCGAAAGGCATGTTGAAATCCGCGATCCGCGACAACAACCCGATCATGTTCATCGAGTCGCAAGGTTTGTATGGCATGAAAGGCGTCGTGCCGGAAAATGAATATCTCGTTCCGCTCGGCGTCGCCGACGTGAAACGCGAAGGCTCGGACATCACGTTCGTGACGTGGGGCCCGCTCGTCCACGATTGCTTGAAGGCTGCGGACAAATTGAAAGCGGAGAAAAATGTGAGCGCCGAAGTCATTGATTTGCGTTCGCTCGTGCCGCTCGACATCGAAACCGTTTTGCGCTCGGTGCAAAAGACCGGCCGTTGCGTCGTCGCCAGCCAGGCGATTCACATCGGCAGTTACACCGGCGAAATCGCTTCGACGATTTCCGACGCCGTGTTCGATTATCTCGACGCTCCGGTCAAACGCGTTGGAGCGAAAAACGGCATCGCGCCGCAATCGCACATTTTGGAAGCGGCATTTTTGCCGAACGTGAATGATTTGATCAACGCCGCGAACGAAATTTTGTAATAGCCACAAGAGAAAGAATTATGGCTACTCCAATTATCATGCCGAAGTTCGGTCAGATGACCGAAGAAAGCGCCATCGTCGAATGGCTCAAGAAGGAAGGCGACAAAGTTGACAAAGGCGACATCCTTTTCACCGTCGAGACCGACAAATCGGTCATGGAAGTGGAAAGTTTCGAAGCCGGCACGCTGATTAAAATCGTCGTGCCGCCGAAGGTCAACGTGCCGGTGCAAAGCACCGTTGGCTTTCTCGGAAATCCCGGCGAACCGATTCCTGCCGTCACAGCGCCAGCTCCGGCTGCGCCTAAAAAAGCTGAAGCTGCACCTGCTGCCGCTCCAACTGTTTCAACACTGAAACCAGCCGCGACTTCAACCGCAGCACCAATTGCCGCGCCCATTGCTGTCGCTGCTCCAATTGCATCCGCTCCTGCTGCGCCGAAATTATTTCGTATCAGTCCGCGTGCGGCATCGCTCGCGAAGGATTGTGTCATTGATGCCACGCGTATTCGTGGCACCGGACCCGAAGGCCGCATCGTCGAGAAAGACGTTCGCGCGTATTTGCAACAGAACGATTACGAGAAATTGAAAATTTCTCCCGCCGCCAAACAACGCGCCGCGCAGGAAAAATTGGACATTCTTTCCATCACCGGCACCGGCGACGGCGGACGCATCACGATGGCGGACATTGACCGCGCGCTCGCCGAACGTCCGCGCCAGATGAGCAAGATGCGCCAGATCATCGCGCAACGCCTCACGCAAAGCGTCGTCACCGCGCCGCATTTTTACGTCACCGTCGAGGTGGACATGACCGACCTCGTGAAATTCCGCGGCGAACTGAAGGCCAAAGGCGCGCCGTTCACCGTCACGGATTTCATTTCCGAAGCCGTTGTGCTGTCGCTGAAGGAATTTCCGGACGTGAACAGTTCGACCGACGGCAAAACGATTCGCTGGAACAGCAAGGTTCATCTCGGCCTGGCCGTTTCGCTCGAACAAGGCCTCGTCGTGCCGGTCATCCGCAACGCCGACGATTTGACGCTCGGCGAATTGAACGCGCGGGCGAAGGAGCTCGCCGAAAAAGCGCGCGGCGGAAAACTTGCGCCGGACGAAATGACCGGCAGCACCTTCACGATTTCCAACATGGGCATGTTGGACGTGGAAAATTTCACCGCCATCATCAACACCGGCGAAGCGGCGATTCTGGCCGTGTCCAGCACGATGAAAAAAGCGGTCGTGCGCGATGACAAAATCGTCGTCCGCTCCATCATGAAAATCACCTTGTCATCCGACCACCGCCTGATTGACGGCGCGATGGCGGCGAAGTTCGCAAATGCGATTAAGCAAAAATTGGAAGATTTGGAATTGTGGAAACGGTTGACGGCTTAATTTAATTGCTCAACGAAACCGAGGTGAACAGCCTCGGTTTTTTTCTTTCCATACGCGAATTGACGTTGGGGAAATTCAGGCGCAGAATTCGGACATGGCGAATCGGAAGAAAAGATTGCTATGATTTTACGCCGTTCTCAACCTTATGAGACAGCAGACCGGGAGCCGGCACCTGCCGATTCAGATCCGGTCAAGCCGCCGTTTGGATATTATGGCGCGAAACAGCGAATCTCGGCGCAAATTGTTTCCAAATTACCACGGCACAATGCTTGGGTTGAAGCTTTTTGCGGCTCAGCCGCCATAACGTTGGCAAAACCGGCAGCACCAATCGAAGTAATAAATGACCTCGACGGAAACGTAGTCAATCTATTTGCACAATTACGGGAACAGTCAGAAGCATTATGCAGGGCCGTTGCGTTAACACCTTATTCGCGCGAAGAATTTCGAATCGCCAGATCAGGAGAAGTCGTAAAAGATCCGTTAGAGCGGGCACGGCGTTTTCTGGTTGCGACGATGATGACTGTGAATGGAACGGCAGGAAGTATTGGTTGTGGTTTTTCGTTCTCACCATCATACGCACGGAGCGGGCGCGAGGCGCGGGTGAACAGATGGTATAATTTGCCCGAACGTCTGGCTCTTGTAGTCGAAAGATTAAGGAATGTGCGTGTCGAAAACCGTGATGCGCGCGACTTGGTGAACATGTTTATCGACCGACCAGCGACACTGATTTACATGGACCCGCCTTATTTTGTAAAACGTGCGCATGGTTATGCAATTGACGCGCGCGAAGAAACATTTCATCGGGAACTCCTAGACGTTTGCCAAAAATCCCAGTCCATGTTGCTTCTTAGCGGTTATGCCAATGAGCTTTATGATTCACTTTTAACGAAATATGCCGGCTGGGAACGTGTGACCATCGAAACACATACTCGCGATACCAGCGGCAAGGACTACGCAAAAACAGAAGTCCTTTGGAAAAACTTTCAATATGTAAAAGCGGAAAAAACCGGAAGGCTGCCCATTCGGTTAAGTCAGAAAGAGCTTCGGGAAAAAAAATTAAACCCATCCAGAAGCGGTCCTTAAAGGCCGAAATAATACAACCTAAAACAACAGAGGTGCAAAATGTCATCACAGATGCCATACGACCAAGCGCGCAGGAAAATGATTCGGGATTGCATGAAAGAGCAGGAGGACCACGCAGGTGGAAAAGATAAACTGCCGCAAGAAAAGCTCGTCGTTCAAGGCCGTGCTCAACGTGAACCTGTATATCGAATGAGGTTGGAAGATTTGGCTTTCAACAAGGCAAATGGTCGAATCAAGGCTGAAGTGTTGGAAAAAGAGGCAGAGCTTGGCAGATTCTTGGAGCCTTCCAGTCGCGACGATCAAGAAATCATAAATAAAATGCTTCTCGAAATTCGACCGGACGAAAACGAGAAGATTAGTGAGGACTTAAAAAAGTATGGCCAACAGCGTCCCGGAATTATCACGTGCGACGGAATTTTAATTAATGGAAATCGGCGCAAGGCTATTCTCGGTGAGCTCGCTAAAGCACACGGAGATAAATTCAAATACATGGATGTGCAGGTCCTTCCTTCGGACATTAGCAAGTCGGAACTTTGGTTGATCGAAGCAGGGATACAGTTATCCACTCCACAACAATTAGATTACAGCCCCATCAACCACTTGTTGAAGCTCCGAGAAGGAATTGATTCCGGCTTGGACATTGCGGAGATGTCTGCTCGAATTTATGGTGTATCGAAAGAAAAAATTGAATCTGATCTTGCACGGCTTGATTTAATCGATGAATACCTCAGCGACTTTTTAGAAAAGCCGAATTGTTATTATCTGGTCAAACAATTGAGCGAACACTTCATTAATCTTCAGAACATACTAAGTTGGGCGGATAAACCACGCGGAGTTCCAATGAACTGGAAACCCGATAAAAGCGATCGAACCGAACTGAAATTAGTTGCGTTCTATTATATTCGCCTTCGTTTTCCGCATCTTCGTATACGCGAATTGCGGGATTTATTTGCCACCGAGGAATCATGGAATGAAGTCAAACGAGCCCTTGAGATTGATGCCCAACTAACGGAAGAAGAAAAAGAAGCGCTTGGACTTGGAGAGAATGCGAAGGAAAAGGAAGTTGAGCCTATTGATGAAAACGGTAGTGATGTTGGGGCGGACACGAGCACTTTCCGAACAACGGCAGAAGATAAAGATATCCAAGAAGAAGCATGTTGGAGGGAAAAACACAGCGAAAATCTGAAAAGCTTTTACGAAGATGCTAAAGAGCAAAAACAAATTGTAAAAGATAGCCAGAGACCCTTGGCACTTGCTAAACGGGCGCTAAATATGATTAAAGCTATTCCTCTTGATCGGAAAAAGCTTACGGAACCAGAAATTGACGACGTGTTGCACGACATTATTTTAAGCACCAATGAATTGCGGAAGCTTTTGCAAAAGCAACGCGTGAAAAAAAACCGACCTCAGAAATAGGTGTGGCGTGATAGCACTTCGCTTTGAACGGAACGAAATCCTTGTCGAAGGTGACACGGGAGAAGCGTCGGATGTTCTCCTTCTACCTCTTCACCGTTTGCATTTTCGTGGAGCTTTGAATGGAACGTTGGAGTCAGCAGAGCGTCGATGGCGCATTCCGGTTGCAGACGACGCAGAAGGTGTTATTCACGGAATTTTAGATCATCTTACAAAATACGGGTTACCCTTTCAGCTCGACGAACAATGCCAATCCATTCTTGATTCTCAGCGAGAGCGACAACAGAACTTTCAGGAACTTCTTTTAGCCGGACGTGCCGTAAAACGCAAACCGCTCACAGCGTCGGTAAAGGCCGAATTGGTCAAATCTCTTTCGCCAGAATTTTCGAGACCATTGACGAACTTGCAACTATGGGCTGTTCATCATCTTCTTTCGATGGAGAACGCGGCGAATTTTTCAGTCCCCGGCAGTGGCAAGACAAGTGTTGTATTGGCTTGTTATCATCTTCTTCGAAAAGCGGGTAAAATTAATGCCATGCTTGTTATCGGCCCGGCCAGTTGCTTCGATCCATGGGAACAAGAATTTGAAAAGTGTTTTGGGCGAAAGCCAAAAATTTTACGGCTAGCGGGCAATGAACGTTCCCGACGGCGGGAATTGCTTGCTCTTTCAGCTCAATATGAACTGATACTAACCACTTATCACAGCGCGGCCCGAGATGTATCGGATATAGGTGGATTTCTTTCTCGTCGTCCGGTCATGCTAGTTTTAGATGAATCTCATTATGTAAAACGACCACAGGGTGGAATTCTTGCGGATGCAGTTCTCGCCTTGTCGCATCACGCCAAACGCCGCGTAATACTTAGCGGCACACCGATGCCAAATAGCTTGGCCGATCTTTGGTCGCAAATTACATTTCTTTGGCCAACGCAACTGCCGCTAGGAACTTCCGATGATTATCTGCAGCAAATTCAACAACAAGATATTCGTCCTGTTATCCGGCATGTAAGTTCGAGCATTTCACCGTTGTTTTTTAGAACAACGAAGAGCCAACTTCAACTGCCTCGACCTCAATTTAAAATTCTTCGCTGCAATATGAGTCCTTTGCAGAAACGAATTTATTTAGGTATTGCAGAACGCTTTTTGGCCCAAGTCGGAGAGGCCCCTCGGGACCGAGACGCTTTGAGACAATGGCGGCGAGCACGGGCAATTAGATTACTCCAAGTTGCATCGAATCCGGCACTCCTTAGCAAGCGATGCGACGATTTCAGTTTGCCGCCACTCGATTTGAGTAAAGTGAATCTCGGCGAGGCAATCGAACATTACGCTAAATATGAAATGCCAAGCAAAATTTCAACCGCTTGCAATCTTCTTAGAAAAATATGCGGAGCCGGAATGAAGGCAGTTTTATGGTCGTCGTTTGTGCAGAATCTTAAAATGATCGCTTCGGAATTGCGCGAGCTAAATCCCGTGGTCATACATGGCGCTGTCCCATATCTCTCGGCTGACGAAGACGAATTCTCGCGGGAAGAAATGATTCGACGTTTTAAAAATGATTCTCAATGTCGGGTCCTCATTGCCAACCCTGCTGCTTGTGCCGAATCAATTTCTTTGCACATGGTATGTCATCATGCCATTTATTTGGATCGGTCTTTCAACTGCGCCCACTACCTTCAGTCGCTGGACAGAATTCATCGGCTAGGTCTGCCAAAAGGGATAATTACAGCCTATTACTTGCTCATTGCTGCTGACTCCGTAGATGAAGTCGTCCACGCGCGTCTTAAAGATAAGCTCAAAAATATGCGGAGCGTAATCGAAGGCGACTTGCCTGGACAAGTGCCCGGTTATTGGTCTGAAGATTTAGGCGACGAGGAAAACGTGGACCATACGCAGGTTGAAGAACACATACGCCGTTTGTTTTCCACCCGTGAGCGTTAAACCTAACGATCTGGCTAATGCATGCGCCCTCTTTCCGAGTCTGAGAGCGGGACGTTTTCTCTCCCATGAACTCGAAGGACATGTTCAAAAACGTTTGACCTTGGATAGTCGTTCAAATGCAAACGAGATAATCTCAGCTTGTGTTTCGTGCGGCCTTATCGCTCCGACAAGTTTGCATTACTCCCTGACCGGTCGAGGAAAGGAGCTATCCAAATTGCAGGGAGAACCGGGTCCGATATTGACGCTGGGTGCCAAAGAATTTTTTGTGAAACAAATTTTTTTGAATCTGGAAGCTGGAGATTGGTGCTGCCGTGACTTCATTTTGATGTTTAGGGTCGATACAGTTCGCGGAACATTCGTCTATGACCGAAAGGACCGCGAAAGTTCAGAAGTCCTTGAACGAATGAAGCTCCTGAATTCCGTCGGGTTTCTTGACGTCACATTACAGATTGCGATCGTCCGGCCCGAATATTTAGGATTTCTAAACGAATTTCTTCGACAGGCAAGAACGCCGGCATCGGTGCCAGCGCCTCCACGCAATAGCCAATCAAATCAAATTGGTGACTTGGCAGAGGAAAAGGCTATGGAATATGAAAAAAATCGTCTTATCACTGCAGGATACCCAGAACTCGCATATTTGGTGCAACGCATCAGTTTGGTTGATCAGTCGGCTGGTTACGACATCGTTTCGTGCCGTGGTTCAGGCAAGAAACCGGAAGAAAAGATTTTTGTAGAAGTCAAAGGAACTCAAACAAGCGCAACGTGCTTTATCTGGACCCGAAACGAACGCGTTGTAGCAGAGATCAATCGTAAGCAATATTGCATTTACGTTTTCACGCATATTGATTTAGTAGAAAAAACAGCACAAGGGCCGTTCTGCTTCAAAGATCCAATTGTTACCCTACCAAAACGTGGCTTTCAATTTGACCCGATTGACGTCTACGTTTACAAAAAGAAATAAGCGGCCTCCGATTTTCTGCCTTCGTCCAACTTCGACGTGACAGGCTCGAAGGCCGCTGTGCTTTCTTTCGGCTCGTGAGGACACTCGCCCCACCGTTTTATTTCGCGGCAACGGCGGCGGCTTTCGTTTTGGCGGCGGGCTTTTGTCGTTCAGATTTTTTTGTCAATCCAACGGCTTGCGCTTCGTCGCTGTCGTCGCCGTATTGCGCGCGACGACTTGTTGCTTGGCGCCGAGCATGGCGTTGTGAAACGCCCATTGCGCGGCCACGTTGCCATCGCGCGCGGCCTGCCAGTCGGCTTCCGCCTGCGCGGCATCCTTCAGGTTGTCGGACGCGGTGTTGAGTTTGGTCAACGCGAACGCGGCGTTGGCGGGCGCATAGTCGCTCATCTTGGCGAGAGCGGCCAGCGCGTCGGCGGCAACCGGCACAGTTTGGTCTTTAGCCATATATTTCACCTCCTTTCATTTTTCCATCCGCAAAAATGTCGGTTGCGGAGAAATTTTCTGAAAATTGCGGAAAATAAGGGAATTCGCGCGAAAAAATGTTGTCTGGCTTCAATCCGGCGTCGTTGGGATTCGAGCCGGTTAAGTCTGACTTCAATTCAGATTTATTCGGCTTCGAGCCGGATTTGTCAGGATGAAAGCCGTTGTCCGGCGGCATGAATCCGGCGATTTCCGGTTTCAAGCCGGAGTCGAATGGCTCGTGCAAATTCTTTTCCACGCGCCAACCTTACGCGGGCGGGTAGGACAAATGCTGTCCATGCCAAAAGAATTTTTCGGACGGTTTGAATTCAAAAAATTCGGCGAACGTAAAACCGTTGCAACAATTCACGAAGTTGAATCGCCTTGAATAATCACGTTAAAAGTCCAGAATGAAGGGCTTAAAATTTATGGAAACATTTGACATCGTAGTCATCGGCGCGGGACCGGGCGGTTATCCGGCGGCCATCCGCGCGGCGCAACTCGGCGCGAAGGTCGCCATCGTCGAAAAAGAACAACTCGGCGGCACGTGCCTGAACTGGGGTTGCATTCCCACCAAGGCGCTCATCGCCGCGGCGGAGACGTTTGAGAAAATCAAGCACGCCGAAGCGCTCGGCATCAGCGCCAAAGACATCACCGTCAATTACGCGACGATGATTGGCCACAAAGACAAAACCGTCGGCACGCTGCGCAACGGCATCAAACAATTGCTCGCGGGCAACGGCGTGAAATCGTTCACCGGCGTCGCCAGCTTCGTTGACCGAAATACCATTGAAGTCGGTGCTGAAAAAATTTCTGCGAAGAAAATCATCATTGCGACCGGTTCGACTTCGGCGATGCCCGGATTTTTACCGAAGCACGAGCGCGTCGTGGAGAGCCGCGCGTTTCTCGACATCAAGGAATTGCCCAAGAGCATGATTGTCATGGGCGGCGGATTCATCGGCTGCGAACTCGCATGCATGGCGGCGATGCTCGGCGTCAAAGTCACCATCGTCGAATTGCTCGAAGACATTTTGCTGCTGCTCGACACCGACGTGCGCCGCGAAGTCCGCGCGCACATGGAAAAGAATCTCGGCATCAAAGTTCTCACCGGCAAAGCGCTTGAAAAAGTCGCTGCCGATGCGAAAGCCGTCACCGGCAAATTCGGCGACGAAACGTTGTCTGCGGATTTATTGCTTTGCGCCGTTGGTCGCAAGCCCGTCACCGACGGTTTGAAATTGGAAAACGCCGGACTCAAAACGAACGAGCGCGGATTCATCGAAGCCGACGATTATTGCCGCACTAAAGTCGCAAACATTTTTGCCATCGGCGACGTGACTGGAAAAATCCAGCTCGCGCATTATGCCACGGCGCAAGGAATCGCCGCCGCCGAAAATGCCGTCGGTTCCAAATTGCACAAACACGACACGATTGTGCCGAACGTGATTTTCACCGTGCCAGAAGTCGGCACCGCCGGCATCACCGAAGACGACGCAAAGAAACAAAATCGAGCCGTCAAAGTCGGCAAATTCCGTTTCAACGGATTAGGCAAAGGAATTGCGACCGCCGAAACAATCGGCTTCGTCAAATGGATTGCCGATGCGAACACCGACCAATTGCTCGGCGCCGCTGCCGTTGGCCCGCACGCGACGGATTTGATTGCTGAAGCAGCGACGGCGATTCGCAATGAACTCACAGCTCACGAATTGGGTCGGACGATTCACGCGCATCCGACGTTCAGCGAAATCTGGATGGAAGCCGCGCACGCCGTCCACGGCGAATGCATCCACGCGCCGCCAAAGCGGAAATAGTTTTGGAATAAAATTTTACGAAGCAGCCGGCGCAAGCCGGCTGTTTTATTTTGTATGAGCGAACTCACGTTCGCTGCCACAGTCATTATTTCTGTCCGCGAAACGGTCGTCTGGCCTTGATTTGCGTCTTTTGTGTTCTTTTGTGGCCAATTCCTTTATTCTTTTCATCGCATGAACGCTCTCGACCAGGTTCGCGGCAAGGCCGGATTTATCATTGATATGGACGGCGTGATTTATCACGGCAATCAATTGATTCCCGGCGTCACCGAGTTCATCGGCTGGCTCGAGCGGCAGAAAAAGAAATTCCTTTTTCTCACCAACGGCAGCGAACGCTCGCCGCGCGAATTGCAGCAAAAGCTCGAACGCCTCGGCGTGCAGGTCGGCGTCGAACATTTCTACACCAGCGCGCTGGCCACGGCGGCATTTCTCAAAAGCCAGAAACCCAACGGCAGCGTCTTTGTCATCGGCGAAAGCGGATTGATCAACGCGCTTTACGATGCCGGTTTCACGATGAACGATGTGAATCCCGATTACGTCGTCGTCGGCGAATCGAAGGCTTACACTTACGACAAAATCACGCACGCCGTGCGGCTCGTGCTCAAAGGCGCGAAACTCATCGGCACCAATCCGGACGTCACCGGCCCAACCGATTTGGGTTTGATTCCCGCGACCGGCGCGCTGATGGCGCCGATCGAACTGGCCACCGGCTCGCGCGCTTATTACGTCGGCAAACCGAACCCGCTCATCATGCGGCACGCGCTGAAGAAATTGGATTGCCGCCGTGAAGACGCGGTCATCGTCGGCGACCGCATGGACACCGACATCATCGCGGGCATTGAATCGGAAATTGAAACCGTGCTTGTTTTGTCCGGCGTGACGGCGGAGAGCGATTTGAAACGGTTCGCGTATCGGCCAAAGCATATCCTGAAGAATGTTGGAGAAATTGCAGAGTAGTTCACATGGATTTCACAGTGTTTGCCATTGCAATTGAGGGAGCGATGGGATTTCATTTTTGCACAGAATATGCGCTCAAAATTACTTCTGCCGATGGCTCTTGGCATCGCGGTTCTTGCCGTTTTCGTCGCTCGCGCCGATGAAGAAACCTGCGCTGTTTGCGACAAAAAAATTCTCGTCACGGGCGAATTCAAACACGGTCGCGGCCACGAAAGTCTGACGATAGAAAATGCGCCGCGCCGCCAGGAGGAAGCGTTTCGCGAAATGATTCACGGACCGAAATTTTCCGTGAGCGCGCCGAACCTGCCGGCCGGAAAATACACCGTCATCATCGGGCTGGCGGAAATCGTTTACACCAACGCCGGCGAACGCGCTTTCGATATTTCCTGCGGCGATGAAATGCTGGCTTCTAATCTCGATGTTTTTGCCGAAGCGGGCGGCGCGGGCAAAGTTCTGATTTTGAAAAACAAAATTGATTTTCCCGGCGACGCGTTGCGCGGGCCGTTGACGATCAATTTCACCGGCAAAAACGGCGACGCCTTTCTCGACACGTTTGAAGTGCGCAACGATGACAATGTTTCCGTCATTTCCACGCGGGCAGTGGATTTGGTGGACGCGAGCAATGCCGAAGCATTGAAGGTTCCCCTCGTGAATTCGCCGGAAATCTGGCGCGATGCTTCCAAATCGATTGACGACCGCATCAAAGATTTGGTCAGCCGTTTGTCGCTCGCCGAAAAAGTCCAGGAAATGCGCAACGGCGCGGCGGCGATTCCGCGGCTCGGCGTTCCGGCCTATGATTACTGGAGCGAATGTCTGCACGGCGTGGCGCGCGCCGGAAATGCAACCGTTTTTCCCCAGGCCATCGGCATGGCGGCGACCTGGGACACAAAATTGATCCACGACGAAGCGGATGTCATCGCCACGGAAGGCCGCGCGAAGCACAACGATTACGTCGCCAAACACGACGGCGACAGCGCGCGTTATTACGGCCTGACGTTTTGGACGCCGAACATCAACATTTTCCGCGACCCGCGCTGGGGCCGCGGCCAGGAAACCTACGGCGAAGATCCGTTCCTCACGTCGCGCATCGGCGTGGCGTTCATCCGCGGATTGCAGGGCGACGACACCAATTACATCAAAGCGATGGCCTGCGCGAAACATTACGCCGTTCACAGCGGCCCGGAACCGGAGCGGCATTCCTTTGATGTTTCGCCGTCGCAACGCGATTTGTTTGAAACCTACCTCCCACAATTTCAAGCCGCCGTCGAGGAAGGTCACGTCGGCGCGGTGATGGGCGCTTACAATTCCGTTTTCGGGACGCCGGCGTGCGCGAATAAATTTCTGCTCACGGATTTGCTGCGCAACGTCTGGCATTTCGACGGCCATGTCGTTTCCGATTGTGGCGCGATTTACGACATTTATGCGAACCACAAATTTGTTCCCACGCCGGAGGAGGCCGCGGCCGACGCAGTAAAAGCCGGCGACGATTTGTGCTGCGGCACGGATTACAATTCGCTCACGCGCGCCGTGCAGCAGGGGCTGATTTCGGAAAAGGAAATTGATACGGCGGTTTCGCGATTGTTCAAGGCGCGCTTTCAACTCGGCCTGTTCGATGGAGATAAATGTCCTTACGCGCAAATCGGCCTGGACCAGAACGACACGCCGGATCATGAATCGCTCGCGCGCAAAGTCGCGGACGAATCCATGGTGCTGCTGAAAAACGACGGCACATTGCCGCTCGACAAATCAAAAATCAAAAAGCTGCTCGTCGTCGGCGCGAATGCGGATTCGGTTCCCGTGCTGCTCGGCAATTACAACGGCACGCCGTCGCATCCGGTCACGATTTTGGACGGGATCAAAGACGCCGCCGGGCCAAATGTTCAGGTGATTTACAAACGCGGTTGTCCGCTCGCAATCCATACCGGTTCGACGAATGACATTGATTCAGCGGAATGGAGCGACGCCGTCGCCGCCGCATTTTCGGCGGACGCCATCATTTATGTCGGCGGCATCAGCCCGCAATTGGAAGGCGAAGAAATGCGCGTGAACGACGACGGCTTCCGCGGCGGCGATCGCACGCGGATTGAATTGCCGTCCCAACAAATTGAAATGCTCAAGGCTTTGCAAACGGCCGCGGCCGGCAAGCCGGTAATTTTTGTGAATTGCAGCGGCAGCGCCATTGCCATGCCGTGGGCCGTGACGAATCTCCCGGCGATTTTGCAGGCGTGGTATCCGGGCGAACAAGGCGGTCGCGCCGTCGCGGACGTTTTGTTCGGCAACATCAATCCCGCTGGCCGCCTGCCGATCACATTCTACAAATCCACCGCTGATTTGCCGCCGTTTGAAGATTATTCCATGAGCAATCGCACGTATCGTTATTTCGACGGCTCGCCGGAATTCGCTTTTGGCCACGGCTTGAGTTACACGAAATTCGATTACAACGACGCCAAGTTGAGCAGCGCCGTCGTCCGTCCGACCGACACGTTGAAAGTCACGTTCGCGCTCGCAAACATTGGCGCACGCGACGGCGATGAAGTGGCGCAAATCTATTTCCGTCATATCAATTCCGCGCTGCCGCAACCGAACGAAGTGTTGTGCGGATTTGCGCGCGTGCATTTGCAAAGCGGTCAGGGCGCGCACTTGACGCTGCAAATTCCCGTGGAACGTTTCCGCTATTGGGACGAGGAGAAAAAAGCTTACGCCGTCGAGCCGGGCAATTACGAATTGCTCATCGGCGCGGCGTCGGACGACATCCGCCTGCGCGTGCCGCTGACGGTGATCCGCTGATTCCTGCCACCGGGATACAGAACGCGCAGAGTTTTCCTTTTATTTTTTCTCTGTGCCCTCGGCGTCTCTGTGGCTAAAATAATTTTATGTCCGATGAACGCAAAACTCTCGACGACCGCCAGAAAATGTCCGACCTGGAGCGCCTCCGGCATTCCGCCGCGCACGTCATGGCCACAGCCATTTTGCGTCTTTGGCCGGACGCGCAATTCGCCGCCGGGCCGCCGGTCGAAAATGGATTTTATTACGACGTGGATTTGAAGCACCGCATTTCGCCGGAAGATTTCGCGACCATCGAAGCGGAAATGAAAAAGGAAATCAAAGCGAACAACGTCTTTGAAAAAATCGTCGTCACACGCGAGCAGGCAATCAAAGATTCCGAAAGCGGACGGCTCGGTGGATTGGGCGAGCGTCCGGGCAATCCCAGCAAATTTAAATTGGGCAACCTCGAAGCCATTCCCGAAGGCGAGCAAATCACTTATTTCAAGAACGGCGATTTCGTTGACCTTTGCGCCGGGCCGCACGTGATGCGCACTGGGAACATCGGCGCGTTCCGGCTCACGCACGTGGCCAGCGCGTATTACAAAGGCGACGAAAAAAATCCCCAACTCCAGCGCATTTACGGCACGGCGTTCAAGAACAAGACCGAGATGGACGCGTATTTCACGATGCTCGAAGAGGCGAAGAAACGCGACCACCGCAAGATCGGCGCGGAGATGGGACTGTTCGCGATTGACACGGAATTTGTCGGGCCGGGATTGCCGCTGTGGCTGCCGAAGGGAACGGCGATTGTGGAAGAACTGGAAAAGCTCGCGAAAGAAACGGAATTTGCCGCCGGCTACGTCCGCGTGAAAACGCCGCACATCGCGCGCGAAAAAATGTATCTGACCAGCGGCCATTTGCCGTATTACGCCGAGTCAATGTTTCCAGCAATGATTCTTCGCGAATCGTCAGGACAATGGGAACAAACGCTAAACAACGGCGAACAAGCGCTTCGAAAAACATTAAATGAAATTCGACGCGAACTTATCGAATCGGAACATCTCCCAAAAGACCACAAGTCTTATGAAGTTACTGAGTTGATGCAAAAAGTTGATGAGGGTAGAAAAAAAGATGCGAAGCTTAGCAAGCGTCTCGAAGATTTTGCTTGGGGAAAATTTCAGCTCGAACTTTTGATGACTTACATTGGTGATCCCGAGCGCTATTACCTCAAGGCGATGAATTGTCCGCATCATCACCGCATTTTTGCGGCTGAACCGCACAGTTATCGCGATTTGCCGTTGCGTTTGGCCGAATACGGAACTTGTTATCGTTACGAGCAATCGGGCGAGTTGTTCGGCTTGATGCGCGTGCGTTCGCTGAACATGAACGACGCGCACATTTATTGCACGCCGGAACAGTTCGCCGAAGAATTCAGCGCGGTGAACGAAATGTATCTGAAGTATTTCAAAATTTTCGGTTTAGAAAAATATCAGATGCGTTTCAGCACACATTCCAAGGAAGGTCTTGGCAAAAAATACGTCAACGAGCCGGAGTTGTGGATCCAGACGGAAAACATGGTGCGCGACGTTTTGAAAAATTCCGGCATCAATTACGTGGAGGTGCCGAACGAGGCGGCGTTTTACGGGCCGAAAATTGACGTGCAGGTCTGGAGCGCGATTGGCCGCGAATTCACCATCGCGACGAACCAGGTGGATTTCGCCGTGCCAAAAAAATTCGGCCTCGTGTATCGCGACCGCGACAATTCGGAGAAAACGCCGTTGTGCATCCATCGCGCGCCGCTGGGCACGCACGAGCGGTTCATCGGATTTCTTATCGAGCATTACGCGGGCAATTTCCCGCTCTGGCTCGCGCCGGAACAGGTGCGCGTGGTGACGATCGGCGAGGACGAGCCGCTGCTGAATTACGCGAAGCAGATCGTGAACGAATTGCGCGCGAATTTCGTGCGCGTGGAAAGCGATTTCACGTCGAACAAAATCAACGGCAAGATTCAGGAAGCGGAAAAGGCGAAAGTCCACACGATGCTCGTCATCGGCGGTCGCGACATGGAAGCGGGAAATGTTTCCGTGCGCTTGCACGGCAAAGGCAACGTCGGCGCGAAACCGAAAGCGGAAGTGATTGCGGAGATTTTGCAGAGCATCAAAGAACGACGGGCTTAAAGGCGATACGCTTAAAGTCATTGATGGTTCTGCCATCGTTTTTCTTGTCGTGTTGTCAGCGTTGATGTCATGGTCGAATGGGTTGCAGCCGCTGCGGAAATTTGCGCAAGTTCCGCGGATGGTTTATAGGTAAAGTGGAGGTTAAAAAATGGATCACCAAAGGGAAAATATGAAAACATTCAAATCATCAACGGTCGCGCTCATGCTTGCGCTCATCACTGCGGCAACGGTCTGGACGGGTTGTGAATCGGATAAAGACCAGGCTAAAGACGCGGCCAAAGATGCCGGTCACGATGTCAAAAATGCCGCCCAGGACACGGGCAGCGCGATAAAACATGGCGCGAAGTCAACGAAAGACGCGGTGACGCCGGATCAATAGAGCCGTGAGGTTCGCAGGTTCTGTTACGATTCAAACGATTCAAGCCGGGGATTTGCCAACGGTCACCGGCACGGCGAAGCATTGCTGGTGATTGATTCATTATTCCGGCCAGGACGGTTGTCAGAACAATTTTTTGACGCCGCCGATTTTATTCAAGCCGGGCGCGTATTTATCCATCAACGTCTTGACCAATTGCTTTTGTCCGTCGGTCAAATGATTGTTTTGCGCGATATTTTTGAGCGGCGTGACGGCAGAGGTCAATTTCCCGTCGCGCAACGAATTGACGAGCGATGAGACATCGCCTTGCGCGCCTTCGAGTTTTGAAAAATTTTTCTGCACCACGTAAGCCGAGGCAACATTGCCGACTTGTTTTGCCAAATCGGTTTGTTGCGGCGTCAATTTGGCGGCGCCGGCCAATTGCAGGGCGGAATTGAGCGCGGCAGAATCTTTGTCGCCCAGCAATGATTTAAGAACGTCATCCACTTTTCCTTTCACGGCGGAATTTCCGGCGAGCGAACCGGCAAATGATTTTGCCTTGTCGGTCAGCAGCGAGCCGAGGCTGCCAAGCTGGCTGTCGCCGGATGCCTTGGCCTGTTCAACCAGTTTCGCCCCGAGCGACGCTGTATCTTCCGCGAATACCGAAGCGTTCGCGCAGACGATGGCAAACAGGATGATGATAAGTTTTTTCATAACGTTTCCAAACATAGATTACAAACAATGATAGTTCAAGTGTTGAAGTTTTAGCTGTTGCCGCAGAACGGTAAACGCAAAAATTCTCCGATGATCTATTGGCACACGTTCGCGGAATTGATCCGGACGCCGTTTTTGCACGCGGCGTTGATCTGGGGAATTGTGCCGCTCTATTTCGGTTTGCTGCTGAACGAGTTGACGTCCGACAAAGCGAATTTTCAAACGGCGTTGCAAACCGGTTTCAGCTTTCTTTGGGCGGGCGCGCAATGGCTTTGGCCTTATTTTAAAATGCGCAAGCCGGGCGAACCGGAAATCCATTTGAGCGCAATGCTGCCGATCAACCTGCTGGTGACTTTTCTGGTGATCGCGCTCGGAGTCATCGCGCTCGTAAGCGGCTTGCGGAAAAAATTCCCAAAGCATTTGCGGTTTATCGGCCACACGCGATTTGGAAATTATTTCATGATCACCATTTTTCCGATCCAGGCGCACTATCTCGGCTGGTCGTCCGAACGGTTCCTCGCCATTGTTTTGTTCGCCGTTCCCATCTGGCTGTTATTGCATTTCGGCCTGATGCCGTTCCGCAGCCGCTAAAATCAAACGCAAAAAATCGAACGGATTGACGCCTGATCCCGTCGAACGTTTGTTATGCAAGTTATCAAAGGATTGGCGGCATTGGTTTTGACGGCGGCGGCGGTGTTTGCGTCCGTGGTGCTTTACAACAGCAAAACCGAACCGGCATATGTGGCCAAAATACAGAAACAAACGCGGGCGGAGACCGTTCGCGTCCCGCATCTGGCAACGAAAAAATCCGGCATCGCGGCAGGACAGAATGGCGCCAGCTCAAAACTTTGAGCTGCGGGAAAAGGATTGCGGACGCGCCTTGGATCTCTAATTCTAGCGATCGCCGCATGAACGCCGAATTTTTCACAACCATCGCCGTAACCAAACCAGTTGCCGCCGGCATCGGCGTCGCCGCGTTGGTTTTGCTTTATCTTGCGTTCAAAGCCGTCCGTTTTTTCATCAAGATAATCCTTCTGCTCGCGGCGCTGGCGGCCATCGGACTGGCTCTGTGGTGGTTCCTCGCGGCGCATAATGCCTTGCATTGAATCGATAGAGTGATTGCGGAATCAGCGGCGACCGCTAAAGTAATCGCGCATGAGCTGGAACGAATTGCTTTTCGATTTCGTGACGTTGTGGGTCACGATTGATCCGATTGGCACGGTGCCGTTGTATTTGTCGGTCACGAAAAATTTGTCGGTCAAAGAACGGCGCGCGGCAGCGGTTCGCGCAACCATCGTGGCATTTTTCCTTTTGGCGGCGTTTCTTTTCCTCGGCCAGTATTTGCTCGAAGTGATGCACATCGAATTGCTTTCGTTCCAGATCGCCGGCGGCATCGTCTTGTTTTTGTTTTCGCTGACGATGATTTTCGACAAGGGAACACCGGAAGCGACTGAAGATGCCGGCCACGACGTTGCCGTTTTTCCACTGGCAATGCCGTCCATTGCCAGCCCGGGCGCGCTGCTGTCGGTCGTCGTGTTGACCGATAACAACACGCGTCATTTTTTGGAGGAAGCTCTCACCTGCGCGACGCTGGTTTTGGTTTTGATCGCAACGCTCGTCCTGATGTTTTTGGCCGAACCGATTCTGCGATTGATTGGCCGCGCCGGCGCAAACATTTTGATCCGCGTGATGGGAATGATATTGGCTGCGGTGGCCGTCCAAATGGTTTACAGCGCTTTCAAAGGCGAGCTGGGGCCGGGCTAAAATCCGCGTCCGCCTTTTCTGTTCGCAGCAAATTGGCAATAAATATATCGTTTTTGTTTCGTCAACGATTGCCAGCCACCGTGGAAAAGCGTAAAACTTTTGCTCCGCATGAAATACCAGCTGGCGCCGACAAAGAAAATGATTCCATTAAATTTCTTTCCCCGCGTTCTTTGCCTTTTCCTACTCATCGTTCCCGCAAAAATCCTTTCTGCAACCGCGCCGGATTGGGAAAACGAACACGTTCTTCACATCCACACCGAGCCGCCGCGCGCCACATTTTTGCCGTTTCCGTCCGTCGCCGGCGCGTTGAACGGCCGGTTCACCAATTCGCCATTCTATTTTTCATTGAACGGCCAATGGAAATTTCATTGGTCGCCCAAACCGGAAACGCGGCCGACGAATTTTTTCCAGGCGACCTTCGACGATTCGAATTGGTCAAACATTGATGTCCCCTCAAACTGGCAAATGCGCGGCTTCGGAACGCCGATTTATCTCGGTTCCGGCTATCCGTTTAAAATTGATCCACCACGCGTCACCGACGAACCTCCAAAAAATTGGACGGCGTTCGCCGCACGCAATCCGGTCGGCTCGTATCGAAAAATTTTCGCGCTGCCAGAAAACTGGGATACGCGCCGCGTGTTCATCCATTTCGACGGCGTGGACAGCGCCTTTTACCTCTGGATCAACGGCACGCGCGTCGGCTTCAGCAAAGGCAGCCGCACGCCGGCGGAATTTGACATCACCGATTTTGTCCGCGCCGGCCAAAACCAGATCGCCGTGGAGGTCTATCGCTGGTCGGATGGCAGCTATCTCGAAGACCAGGACATGTGGCGCATGAGCGGCATTTACCGCGGCGTTTACCTTTATTCGACCGCCGCGGCGCGCATCCGCGATTTCGCCGTGCGCGCGGATTTGGATTCCAATTATCGCGACGGAATGCTGCAGATACAACCGGAGCTGGAGGCGGAAAAGAATTTATCATTGTCGAACTGGACCGTGCGCGCGCAACTTTTTGACGCAAACGGCCAGCCGGTTTTCGTCAATGAATTGAGCCATGACGCCGAAGAAATTTTGAATCCGGGTTTCAATTGGAAAATTTTGGACGAACGCACGCCACAACGTGGCGAACCGAAATTCGGCTGGCTGAATTCACTGGTCATCAATCCGGCGAAATGGACGGCGGAAACGCCCAATCTTTACACGCTGGTGCTTACGTTGAATGATGAAAATGGCAAAGTAGTAGAAGCCGACAGTTGCAAAATTGGCTTTCGAAAAATTGAAATCCGCAACGGACAATTTCTCGTCAATGGCCAGCCGATTCGCCTGCGCGGCGTCAATCGGCATGAAATTGATCCAGACGATGGCCATGCGCTTTCGGAAGCCCGGATGGTTCAGGACATCAAATTGATGAAGCAGGCCAACATCAACGCCGTGCGCACCTGCCATTATCCGGACGACCCGCGCTGGCTCGACTTGTGCGATCGCTACGGACTTTATGTCATGGACGAAGCCAACATCTGCACTCACGGCACGCGTGGACTTTTGGCGAACGATCCAGACTGGACCGCCGCGTTTCTCGACCGCGCAGAGCGGATGGCCGAACGCGATAAAAATCATCCGTCGATTGTCCTCTGGTCCATGGGCAACGAATCCGGTTACGGCCCGAATTTCGCCGCCGTTTCCGGCTGGCTGTATCAATTTGATCCAACCCGCCCGGTGCATTACGAAGGCGCGCAAACAGAAACGGATGCGCCAAAAACCGTTGATGTTATTGGACGATTTTATCCGCGCCTGGCGACGGAGCCTTACGCCAAACCAGACGATCCGTGGAACCAGCGATGGGATAAACTGTTGGAAATCGCGCAATGCACGAATGACAATCGTCCAGTGCTCGCAACGGAATATGCTCACGCGATGGGCAACGCCGTCGGCAATTTGCAGGATTACTGGAATGAAATTTATTCGAATCCGCGGATGCTCGGCGGATTCATCTGGGAATGGTGCGACCAGGGATTGCATCAAGAATTGCCGGACGGCAAAACCGTCACTGCATTCGGCGGCGATTTTGGCGATGAACCGAACCACGGTGGTTTTTGCATCAAAGGACTCGTCAATGCCGACCGCGAAACATTTCCGAAATATTATGAAGTCAAAAAAGTTTATCAGCCAATCGCCATCGAGCCGGAAAATCTGAAACCCGAAAAAGTTTCCGTCAAAATCATCAACCGGAATACCTTTTTGAATTTGACGAATTATGACGCCCGCTGGTCGGTCACTGACAGCGACGGAATCGAAATTCAATCCGGCATTTTGCCGCCGGTAAATTGTGCGGCTGGAAATTCCGTTGAATTGAAAATTCCCGTCGCAAAAATCCGCGAAATCAAGGCTGGAGAAGAATTTTGGTTGCGGGTGAGCTTTCACACGCAAAGTGATTCGCTTTGGGCCAAGGCCGGATTTGAAGTCGCGTGGCAACAGATGAAACTGGATGTGGAAACGCCGAAAGCTCCGAAAATTCAAATCAAGAGATTGCCGCAGATGACTTTCGTTTCCAACGGCGACCTGCTGGAAATTGACGGAACCAATTTTTCCGCGACGTTCAGCCGGACGGCGGGAACGCTGACTTCGTTGAATTTCGGCGGACGCGAAATTTTAGCGACAAATGGATTTGCCGGGCCGATTTTGCAATTATTCCGCGCGCCGACAGACAACGACAAAGGCTTTGGCAAATGGCTCGCGCGCGATTGGCGCGAAGCCGGTTTGACCAACTTGGTTCGTAGCGCGGATTCGTTTGAAATCACGAAAACCAATTCACGCGAAATTGAAATCCGAACGATTGCGACCAGCCGCGGCGCCGATGGTGGTTACAAATTAACGACGCTTTGGACGATCCGCGGCGACGGCTCGTTGGAAATGCAAAATGGTTTTTTGCCGTTCGGACAATTGCCACTCCTGCCGCGCGTGGGAATCGTGATGAGCGTGGCGAAAGATTTTGAAACTATCCGCTGGCTTGGACGCGGGCCGTGGGAAAATTATGCCGATCGAAAAGATGCAACCGACATGGGCGTTTGGCGAAGCACCGTCACAAATCAATATGTGGATTATGTCCGCCCGCAGGACAACGGAAACAAGGAAGACGCGCGCTGGCTGGAATTGACGGACACCAATGGAATCGGCCTAAAAATTTCCACCGAAGAAAATCCGTTTTCATTTTCCGCGCTACATTTCACCGCAAACGATCTGGCCTCGGCGCGGCACGATTACGAATTGCAGCCGCGACCGGAAATCATTTTATCGTTGAACGCCAAAACGAGCGGCCTGGGCAACAGCAGTTGCGGGCCAAGCGTTTTGGAAAAATACGCCGTGCAGCCGAAAAGCTATCAGCTGCACGTCAAATTTTCTCCGATCATCCGCGGCAAATAATTTATTTGCTGCGGATGTGGACTGTCGCGGATTTCAAGCCGTCGGATTCGGCTTTCAGCGTGATTCTGCCGGTCTTGCTGGCTTCGGAACGAACGATGACAAGCGCCAGGCCGTTGAACGCATCGTGTTCCGGCGCCTCGAATGATTCGAAGCTCGTCGCATCGCCGTTGTCTGTCGCCACGATTTCGCCGGGACCTTGAATCGAGAATTTGATGTGATTGTGCGAGCGCGGCACTTGCAATCCATGTTTGTCCGCAACCGTCACGGTGATGAAGGACAGATCATTTCCGTCGGCGGCGATTTTGTCGCGGTCGGCTTTCAATTCCAATTTCGCGGGCGCGCCGGTGGTTTTCACTTCGTCGGTCGCCCAGCGTTTGCCGTTTTTGTAGGCGACGACTTTGAGCGTGCCGGGCTGGTATTTCACCTCGTTCCATTCCAAACGATATTCGTATCGGCCCTTTTTCTTTCGGCCCAGCGATTTGCCGTTCAGGAACAATTCCGCTTCGTCGCCGCTGGTGTAAACGTAAACGGGCGTGATTTGGCCGACGCGATCGGGCCAATTCCAATGCGGCAAAATGTGCGCCATCGGAAAATCCGGACGCCAGCGCGATTGATAAAGATAATAACGGTCTTTCGGAAATCCGCAGAGGTCAACGATGCCGAAATAAGAACTGCGCGAAGGAACGTGAATTTTTCCGAGTTCGTCCAATTCCTTTTGCATCGCCGCCTTTTCCGCCGGGTCGGTGAAATTCAGCAAGTTACTCGAATCTGAATTGTAAGGCGTCGGCTCGCCGAGATAATCGAATCCGGTCCAAACAAATTCGCCGGCCACGAATGAATTTTCATCTTCGCCGCGCCATTCCGCGTCCGGCGTCGTCGCCCAACCGGGAACGTAATAGTCATAAGAGCTGACCTGAAAATTCGCGAGCGCGGACTTATCGCTCTTTTTATAACTGACATTGTTCGTATTTGCCGGCACAGGGAAAAAATATTCGCCGCGGGAACTCACCGTGGACGCCGTTTCGCTGCCGAACAGCGGCTGGCTTGGATTGGCCTGCCGGAATTTCGCGTATGCAAACGGTTTATAATTGTAGCCAAAAACATCTTCATTCGTTTGAAATCCGTTGAAACCGGCGTGTTCGTCGCTGTTCGCGGAAGTCGTCGGACGCGTCGGGTCTTCCTGGTGCGCAATGCCGGTCAATTCGCGGGCGATCCAGAATTTGTCCGGATGACTTTGCTCGCCGACTTCGTTGCCGATGCTCCACAAAATGATGGAAGGATGATTCCGGTCGCGACGCAATTCCGCGCGCCAATCGCGTTCGTGCCAGTCGTCGAAAAGCAAATGATAATCGTTATGCGTTTTGCCGCGTTCCCAGCAGTCAAACGATTCGTCCATCACCAGCATTCCCATTTTATCGCACAAATCCAACAGCTCCGGCGCCGGCGGATTGTGCGAAGTGCGAATGGCATTGCAGCCGAATGATTTCAAAATTTGGATTTGCCGTTCCAGCGCGCGGACGTTGATCGCCGAACCGAGCGCGCCTAAATCGTGATGGTCGCAAACGCCCTGGATTTTCACGCATTTGCCGTTCAGCAAAAAGCCGTTGTCCACGGTGAATTGAATCGTGCGAATGCCGAATGGCGTTTCGTCATTGTCCACCAATTTGCCGTCCTGAAAAACCGAGGTGACCATGACGTAACGGTTCGGCTTCTCCAAACTCCACAGCTTCGGATTTTCGATTGCCGTTTGCGTTTCAGCCAAATTGGATTTGTGCGGCTGGATCGTGAATCCATCCGTCACCACGGCGGCGACGGATTTGCCTTTGTCACCGTTTTCTTTCAGTTCAAAAATTTCATTTTTCACCGTGACGGCCGCCGGCGTGTCCGAATCATTTTCCAGCTTCACCTGCATTTTCAGAGCTGCCGGGGTTTGAACAGAAAGTGAGCTCGAACCGTGTGATGGATAGCTTGTCGGCCAGATTTGCGTCGTGACATAAGTTCCCCAATGCGCGACATGCACCGGCGAAACTTTTTCGAGCCAGACATTCCGGTAAATGCCGCCGCCGGGATACCAGCGCGAGGAATTCGGCGGATTGTCGAGGCGAATGGCAATGACATTTTCGCCGCCGAATTTCACGAACGGCGTCAGATCCACCTGCCATGACGCGTAACCATACGGCCAGCCGCCGACAAATTTGCCGTTGCACCAAACGCTCGCGTAAGACATCGCGCCGTCCACGTCCAAATAAATTCTTTTGCCATCGTCGCTCGCAGGAATTTCAAGGTGTTTGCGATACCAGGCTATTCCCCACCACGGCAGTTTGCCGGTTTCGCCCGGATATTCCTGTTTGAACGGCCCTTCGATTCCCCAATCGTGCGGCAAATTCAGCAAGCGCCATGGGCTGTCGTTGAAATCCGGCTGCGCAAAAAGATAATTCGTTCCGCCCGGTTCGCCTTCCGGTTTGACGGCAGGCGCATTGGTGGTAAACGCATTTCCCGTCGGCAACAACCAATCGCGGATGGCTTTGTAACTCAATTGATTCGTTCCCACATCCGGCGAATCGGCTTTAACGAAGCGCCAACCGGAATCGAGCAATATTTTTTCATGAGGCAATGGCGATTCCGTTTTGGCGGCAAAAACGACGGCGGGAAACGCGACCAATGCGACCAGTGGAAGAACTTTCACAAATTTCATAATCAGTGTGAGCAATGAGTTTTACCCGTTTGCCGTAACCGTGGCAATCACCCGTTCAAGGGAGGGTCAATTTATCTTGATGCGGAACGCGCTGGCTTTGGCGATTTTGTCCAGTTCGCCGTCGTAAAAGGCATCGCGATATTCCTGCGTTTCCAACAAATGCTGCGTCAGTTCTTTTTTGTCGCGCTTGATGATGAATTTCAATTCGGCGATGTCGTCCGACCAGCGGAAGCCGTTGAAAAATTCCGCGCCGGCGAATTGCGTTTTGTAAAGCGCCGTCTGCGAATAGCACGTGCCGAGATAAAGAAATTTCGTGCCGCTGTCCGCGAACAATTCCACCGCCGATGTCATCATGAACATGCCCAGATTGCGCGCGTAATAATTCAGGTCGTAAAACGCGTAATAATAAAACGCGAGCGATTTGCCTTCGAGATACAGCGTGGCGACGCCGACTTCTTTTTGCGTTTCCGAGTCAATGAACACGAGCAGATGCGAAATGATGGGCGACGAAAATAATCCGTCGAGCCGCTCGAACGTCATCACGTCCTTGCCGAATTTGATGTCCGCGTAGGTCTTGAAAAATTCGCGGCGCTCGTCGGTGAAATTATATTCCTCGCGCGGCACCAATTCGATTTCGATGCCTTTGCCTTTGCGGATGATGCGGCGATTTTCCGACGACGGCTTGAATTTTTTCAGGTTCACGCGCACCTGCCGGCACAGATAAAAGCGGTCCAAATTGCGCGACGATGGCAAAAAGCCCGCATCAAAAATGTCCGCCGGCGATTCGCCGTCCTCCGGCACCGCCCAGATCGCGTAAGGAAATTGGTAATGCTCGTAGTCGGAATTTTGTTCGGAAAAAAGGAGCTTCATGGTGTCACTTCTGGAACGATGAGTTTTTCGCCACAGCCTGGACAGCGAAATTCTTGACCAATAGCTTCAACATTTACTTCGATTGGCTGACGACAAGCGTTGCATTCAAAGTGAATATCTGTTCCAACCAATTTTGGTGATGTTGAAGTTTCTGGATTAACAACAGGCTCGGTAGAATTTTCTTCGGTAAAAGCCAGAGAAATTTTGTCATCAAAAGAAGAAACAAAGGCATTCCATGATTTTACAAATTGCTCCAATTTTTCTGGATTTGAAAATTGGAATTCTTCCCACAAGCCTGTTTCACTTTTAAGCGTTAAATCACCGTAGAGCGCGATTGGAATTTGATAATTTCCTGCAAATCGTTTGTCACGACTTCCGTCCTTATTTGTTTTTGCCCAAGTCTGTCCAATTGTTTTTGAATCGCTTGGAACTCCATCTTCTTCATGGAATTTGACCGCAACGGCCGTAAGTTTTACGTCATGGAAGTTAATCACAGAAAATGCAGTCTTGGAAGCACGATACAAAATAAAACCCGGATACAAAAAAATATCGCCGCCATTTACGTTTTGCAAATGAGGAACTTCTTGTTCCCATTTAATCAAATCACAACTGCCCAATGAAAATCGAATTCGTTCACGGCTAACAGTTCTGTTTGCGATTGTCCGTTCTCGAAATTTGTCAGTTGCGCGATCTGCTTTCACATCCCAAATCGCGGCGCAGTCTGCCAAAGCGGTAAAATCATCTCGCATCCTAAAAAATGGCTCTGCCTGTTCTTTGGCAAGTTCAACTTGTGTCGAAATTGTTGTGAGCCGAAGTTGCTCTTCAAGTTCAGCAGCTTTTGCGGTTGCAATTTCCGCTTCGGCTTTTCGGACTTCAAAAGATTTCTTAAAAAGTTTTTTCAGCAAAAATCCATTGTCCCACGATTTGAAACGCGAGGTCGCGCGAGCATCTTCCTGTTTTGCTTTGAAAAACTCGCTGCTTATTTCTTCATGCTCTTCGTAAGCTGTCTGTATTAAATTTTTCAGTTCTTTGAGACTTTCGCTGGTTAGAAGTTCTGTGCTTGCGCTGCGAATTTCTCGAAGAGGCGCAGAACCTGAATCAAATGGAGGCGGCGAGATTGGTGGAGAATCTGGAAAAGAATTTGAAAGTGGCGAACGAGGCGGATTATACGAATCGGGTTGAGAAGCCGGATGCGATACACCGGAAAGTCTTTGCCGAAATTGTATGCCTGTTCCCGGAATTGAAGCTGTGGCATATAAACCGCGCCGCCCAAGATTCATTGTAAATGGAGCGCCGCCAACACTCGCACTCAAGCCGCCTTTAGATAAATTTAGTTTGAGTCCCGGAAGAATCTTAAACGATTGTCTAAATCGCCAATTCATATTTGCAATTCGCAAATAGTGTCAGACCATTTCCGTTTCGCAATTTTCTTTTCGTGTTTCATTTCCCATTCACATTTTTCCTGCGCAAATGCAATCGCCAGTTCGTCAACACGTCGTAGATCACGGAATTTTTCAGCTTCGCGCTTGCGACAGCATGAGTCCAGTGTAATCTTTTTGACGTGAGCGACAAGCAATTGGCTCTGGATTCGATCGAGCGTTTGCCGGAAGACGCCAGCCTGAATGTCATCGCCGAGCGAGTCGAATTTTTGGCCGCCATCCGCAAAGGCCTTGACCAAGTCGAGCGCGGCGAAACGGTTCCCCACGACGAAGTCAAACGGCAACTCGCGTCATGGCTTTCAAAATAATCTGGTCGCAACAGGCTCGCGACGATTTGCAAGCCGTTGTCCTCTTCATCGCCCAGAATAATTTGCCGGTTGCAGAATCTTTCGGTTATTTGCTTATGTCCAAAGTGGACGTGCTGGCGCAATTTCCCCAAATCGGCCGCGTCGTGCCGGAAGAAAATGATGAAACAATTCGTGAAATCATTTTTCGCTCTTACCGCCTCATTTACAAAATTCTGGCAGGAAAAGAAATGGTGGCGATTGCGCGGAGAACCGGAAATTCCGGGCAAATTAAATTTTTAATTCCTCCACCTTTTGTCTCCGGCATTGAAAATTATTTTCCATTCACGTTTTTTTCGCACGCGTGACTGCCTTTTGAAAAGATGTTTCGCCGCAGCGGCTTTCACTTCATTTTCAGCCCGATGTTTTGTTCGTAGACGCCAAGTTTCACGCCGGACGATTGCTGTTGCCGGCCTTTGATCTCCAATTTCAATCGCGCCAGCCGCGATTGCGCTAAATTGGCGACCGGCAAATCCGGAAAGCGTTGAACAATCAATTCCAATGTCGGTCGCACGGCGTCGTAATCCATGCCGGCGTGGATTTGCAGATCGGCCAGCAGATTCAACCAGTGCGCCACGCGTTTGGGCGGATGGTTCGGTTCGTTGATCAATTGCTCCAGCTCGATCGCCGCCAAATCAACGCGCTGATAATGTTCGGCGTAAATGACCGCCAGTTTTTCCCGGATCTCCGTGTCCTGTGGATGTTGTTCCAGATGCTTCACATAAGCCTGCGCCTGTTCCGCCGGATTGGCGTCCGCCGGAACGATCAAATCGTGGATCGTATCGCGCAAGCCGGCGCTTTGGATTCCTTCCGGCACGGCGACCGCGCGGCGATCGTAAGCCGAAAGCAAAATCTTTTCCGTGCCACCCAGGTGCGCGATGCGTTGTTTGGCCACCAGCGCCATTTCGGTGTCGGGAAATCTTTCGACGATGCGTTCCAGCGTCGCTTGCGCCGAATGCGAATCCTGCGCGATTTTCAAATGCCAATCGGCCAATTGCATGAGCGCGGCGGAAACCTGTTTCGGAGGCGCGTCTTTCCAATCGCAAAAATGGTTCAAGGTCATTTCCGCCGACGGCAAATCTTTCATGTCTTCGGCCTGAATTCCCGCAAGCAGCAGGATGCCTTCGTAATCGTTGGGAAACTTGGCTAATTGCTCGCGAACGGCGACGATGGCATCGAGCGGTTTATTCAATTTGCGTTTTGTCAACGCGATCGAATACAGCGGTTTCGGGTCCGGAGGCTCGTTTCCACCGTCGTAAAGGGATGCAAAAGGATTTGCGATTAAATCAATAATGGCGTGACGCCAGGTGATGGCCATCGCAATTCCAATCAAAAGCATCTCGATCAGCGCCCCGATCGCGTTAAATCCGCCGGCTTTAAAACCCGGCACGATATGCCAAAAAACAATTCCGATAAGAATGCCCGTGAAAATCCATTTGAAAATCAATTTAGGCACATCTTCACTTCCTTTGAGCGAACGAATGACCAGCCACCCGCCACCGACGATAACCACGGCAAGGGAAATGACATCCGCCATGATTTTCAAAATGTGGTTCATCGCTATAGTCAACGTTCCGCCGATTATACGGTCAATTCAAGTAAAATTCAGCCGTAGCGATAGGGTTTGGACAGCGTAAAGGTATTCGGTAAATGACGGATTTCCCGCACGTCGCCGTCCGCCAGCAACACTTCCACGATGTCGAAACGGATCTTGATTTCCGGATTTTTCAATTGCCGCAGATAATCCAAAGCGCAGCGCGATAAACGTCTTTTGCGTTCTGCATTCACCGCCGCCGCCGGACGCGTCCAGTCTTCGCGTGAACGGGTTTTCACTTCGATAAATGCCAGGCAATCGCCGTCGCGGAAAATCAAATCGGTTTCGCCGCGGCCGGAATCAAAATTCGCCGTGAGAAATTTCAATCCCTGCCGCTGAAGATATTTTTTCGCGGCGCGTTCGCCCAATTCGCCCCGACGCAGATGTTCGGGCTGATTTTTCCCCAGCCATTTTTTGAAACGTGCCGCTAGACTCATCGTTTTCGGTTTCGGATTTTGAACCCAGTTTATTAGCCTGTGAATCCGCCGCAATGAAATCGTTGCCGAATCAATCTGGTGAAAAGTATCAAATCGTCCGCCTGGCCAACGGCGCGCATTGCGTCCGTTCCCTGGCGCACGGCGAAACGTTTCATCCGGCGATCGGACCGGAAGCGGAAGCTCAATCGCTTTATGTCAATCAACTGTCGCTCGAACGCCGGCAAAAAAATTTCGGCGCGGAACTGGTGGTTTGGGATGTCGGTTTGGGCGCGGCGGCCAACGCGATTACTTTGCTTCGTGCGGCAAAGAAATTGCCTTGCGCAATCCGGCTCATCAGTTTCGACCAAACTTCCGCAGCTCTGGAATTTGCCCTGCAAAACGCCGCTGCGCTGGGCTATTTGGATGGATACGAAATGCATTTGCGCGAATTGATTCAAGCAAATCATGTGCGGTTTTGTGAGGACAATCAAATGGTGCAATGGGATTTGCATTCAGGCGATTTCCCGTCGCTGATGGCGCAAACGTCCGCGGAAAAATTGCCGAAACCGCACGCGATTTTGTTCGATCCCTGTTCGCCGAAATCAAATCCGGAGATGTGGACGCTGCCGCTTTTCACCCGAATTTTCCAATTGCTCGATCCACGGCGGCCGTGCGTGATGCCGACGTATTCGCGCAGCACGATGACTCGCGCAGCGTTATTGCTGGCAGGATTTTTTGTCGGAATCGGCCATGCAACCGGACAAAAAGAGGAAACGACCATCGCCGCGAATTCGATTTCACTCATTGCCGGGTCACTCGATCGCAAATGGCTCAATCGCATTCGTATCTCGCACAGCGCCGAGCCTTTGACGGAATCAAATTACCGCCAGGCGCCGCTCTCGGTGCAATCGTGGGAAAAGCTGCAAAGTCATCCGCAGTTTCAATCGGCGGATTGAAACAATTCCAACTCCTTCGGCTTGATGGGCGAGAAACTTTTGCGATGGATCGCGCAGGGACCCAGCTTTTCAATCGCTTCAAAATGTTTTGGCGTGGAATAGCCTTTGTGCTCGGCGAAACCGTAACCGGGGAAAAATTTATCCAGTTCGCGCATCGTGCGGTCGCGCGTGACTTTGGCCAGCACGCTGGCGGCGGCGATGGAATAACTTTTGGCATCGCCCTGCACGAGGGCGGTCTGGCGATACGGCAGCCATTTGATTTTGAGACCGTCCACCAGGACGTGTTCGGGTTTTGGCTGTAATTGGTCGAGCGCCATGTTCATTCCGCGCCAAGCGGCCTGGCGGATGTTGATGCGGTCAATGGTTTCAACATCCACGGCTTGGATCGCAAAACGGATTTCGGGATGAGTGGTGATGCGTTCGAAAAATTTCTCGCGCTGCTCTTCGTCCAATTGCTTGGAATCATTCAGGCCGCGCAACGGCGAAGGCAATCCGGTTTCCAGCCAATTTTTTGGAAACATGACGGCGGCGGCGACGACCGGACCGGCGAGCGGGCCGCAACCGGCTTCATCCACGCCGGCAACGAAATTGACGCCGTTGCGCCATAAATCGCATTCGTGCGAAAGACGATTCCAGAATTTGGCCATGTTCAAATGGAAAATGTTTTTACGGTTTGCGTCAAAGCAAAGTTGTTGAAGTTATTCACAGCGCGAGGCGATTCATAAAGAAGCTTGCATCGTCGGGAGCAATGAATTAGAACGAGCAAAACGCGGAGAAATTTATGGCCAATTACACCATCATCGGCGGCGACGGAAAACAATACGGACCCATCACCGACACAGACGTGCGCAAATGGTTTGCCGAAGGACGGCTGAACGCGCAAACGATGATGAAGGAAGAAAGTGACGCGGAATTTCGACCGCTCTCGGCATTTCCGGAATTTGCGGGACTTTTTCAAATCGCCCCGCCGCCGGCGTTTGCCACGGGCGCCGTTCCGCGGGAACAGGCATTGCGAATGGTCAAAGGCCCGGCGATCGCGCTGGTGGTCACGGCAATCATCGGCTTGCTCTGCGTCGCGATCGGATTTGTGATCAATATCTCGGCGTTGATGGGACACCCTCTTGTTCCGCAACAACAACTTCCCGACCAGCAGATGCAAAAATTCTTCAATTCATTCGGCGGCGGAGTCGGAATCATTCAGGATGTCATCGGCGCGGTTGTCGGTGTCATTGTTTTGATCGGCGCGGGGAAAATGCAGCGGCTGGAAAGTTTTCAATTTGCGATGACGGCGGCGATCGTGGCGATGATCCCATGTATTTCGCCATGTTGTTTCCTCGGTTTGCCATTCGGCATTTGGGCGCTGACGGTTTTGAACAAGCCGGAAGTGAAATCAAATTTCAGTTGAGATGAGCGCCCCGCAATTGAGCCGCGCGCGGATTGCGACGTGCATTTTGATCAATTTGGCCGCCACGCCGGGGTTGGGTTCCATTTCGGCACGGCGCTACGTGGCAGGCACATTTCAATTGATTCTTTCCGTGGCGGGCTTTTGTCTGATTGTCGGGTGGATGTTCAAAGCGATGTTCGGAACGATTTCCGATGAAATTTCCGGTCAAAACGCGGCCGTTGCGCCGGGATGGATGTGGAAATGGGGCGCGATCCTCTTTGGCGCGGCGTGGTTGTGGTCGCTGGTCACAAGCATCAGCATGTGGCGCGAATCAAAGCCGGAAAGCGTCCCGCCAAAACTTTCAGATCTGCAGAAACCTAAACCCTGAATCGCATGTATAAAATCATTGGAATTGACGGCCGGCAATACGGACCGGCGAGCGCGGAAGACTTGCGCCGCTGGCTCGCCGAAAACCGCGTGAACGCGCAAACGCTGATTCAACCCGAAGGCGCGCCGGATTGGAAGCCGCTCGGAATGTTTCCGGAATTGGCTGGCGATTTGAAAACCGTTCCACCGACGATCATGCCGCCGCCATCGGCCATCGCTTCACGCGCGTCGTCAAAAATCGCGGCGGGCATTTGCGGCATTTTGCTCGGCGGACTTGGCATTCATAAATTCATCCTCGGCTATACCGGTTCGGGAATCGTGATGTTGCTTGTTTCCGTGGTTGGCGGTTTGGTCACCTGCGGCATGGCTTCAGCCGTGATCCATCTCATCGGCCTGATTGAAGGCATCATTTACCTGTGCAAATCGGATGAGGAATTCGTCCGCGTTTACGTGGACGGACGCAAAGAATGGTTTTGATTGACGGAGTTCCGCGACTTTCCAAATTGAAATTGAATTCAAATTTAAAGGTCTTGCGGAGTCTAGCTCATTTCACCTTCTGCCGGAAATAGGCAATCGTATCGGTCAAACCCTGATGCAGCGGCACTTTGGGATTCCAGCCGAGAATTTTCTTCGCTTTCGCGATGTCCGGCTTGCGTTGTTTCGGATCGTCCTGCGGCAAGGGTTTGAAAACAATTTTGCTTTTGGATTTGGTCGCGCGGATGATTTCTTCGGCGAATTGAAGCATCGTTAATTCCGCCGGATTCCCGATGTTCACCGGCAAATCGTAATTGCTCATCATCAGGCGATAAATGCCTTCAATCAAATCGGAGACGTAACAAAAACTGCGCGTCTGCGTGCCTTTGCCGAAAACGGTCACAGGTTTATTCTTGATCGCCTGGCTGATGAAGGCGGGAACCACGCGGCCATCGTTGACGCGCATGCGCGGGCCGTAGGTGTTGAAGATGCGCACGATGCGGGTTTGGACTTTATGTTCGCGATGGTAAGCCATGGTCATGGCTTCGGCGAATCGTTTGGCTTCATCGTAACAACCACGCGGGCCGATGGTGTTGACGTTGCCCCAGTATTCTTCCGGTTGCGGATGCACGAGGGGATCGCCGTAGATTTCGGAAGTAGAAGCGATGAGAAAACGGGCGTTTTTTTCTTTGGCCAGGCCGAGGGCTTTGTGCGTGCCGAGCGAACCGACTTTGAGCGTTTGGATCGGCAATTCGAGATAATCAATCGGGCTGGCCGGCGACGCAAAGTGCCAGACGTAATCCACCGACGCGTTGAGGAAAATAAATTCGGTGACGTCCTGCTGGATGAATTTGAAATCGGGATTGCCGCCGAGGTGCGAAATGTTGTCCACGCTGCCGGTGACAAAATTATCGATGCCGATGACTTTGTGTCCGCGCGAAAGCAACAGGTCGGCCAGATGCGAGCCAAGAAATCCGGCAACGCCGGTGACAACGGAGGTCGGATTTTTTTTCATTTAAAAGTCGGGCGGTAAGCTATTGAAATGCCGGACCGAATTAAAGACTAAAGAGCGGCCGTTCCCGCTGCTTCCAGTTTATGAATTTGTCACAATTCAGGACAACCTCGTTGCCCAAGCCAATGTCATTGTTGCGAAAAATTGCGGAAATAAATGGCATATAGGGTGCTTTATCATTTTGAAATAGCGAAGTGCCGCGAATCCATTTGCGTTGACAGTTCGGAAGCAGCGAGTAACTTTTGCAATATCGGCAACAGGAACAGCGCCGGTTCATAGGCGGAATTTTTCATGAAAATCAGTTTAAATCCTGAAGCGAAGGCGACCTCGGCTTTGTCGCTGGTGGAAGTTCTCGTGGCTGCGACCATCGCGGCGATCATCCTGACCTCGCTTTATCTGGGGATTGCGACCAATTTTACGCTGTTGGCCACCACGCGCCAAAACCTGCGCGCCACCCAAATCATGGTTTCAAAGCTGGAAGCTATCCGCCTGTGCCGGTGGTCGGACGACCAGTTGTTTAATCCGGATATCGTCCCGCCGACGTTTACCGATAGCTATTATCCCCAGGGAATTTTTGGGAACAACACGAATACCGGCGTCAATTACTACGGAACGATTACCGTGGACACCAATTTATCAACCTTTCAGGCGACCTTTAGCTCGGCCGGCACGGTGCCATCTTATCAATCAGCCATGGCCGTGGTGACGGTCACTCTGAACTGGACAAACGGCTTTGGCGACAAGGTCGGTCACCATCGCACGATGAGCACTTTGGTTGCGGAGTATGGAATCCAGAATTACGTCGCTAATTATTGATCATGGAATTGAAATCAACAGACTTTAACCACGGCGGCCGATCCGGTTTCACCCTTGTCGAAATCATGATCGCCTTGACGGTTGGCACTTTATTGTTGATCGCCTTTGTCGGAGCGACCATCAGTTTATCCCGGCACATGTTGGCCGTCTCCAACTACAACGATCTGGACAACGCCAGCCGAAATACGCTGGATCTGATGAGCCGCGATATCCGTAACGCTTCGCAATTGATCGCCTGCACGCCGGATGCGACTGGAACCAATTATACTTCGATCACCTTTACCAATCCGTCAGTCTTTGGAAACAGCGGTTTTTCCTACACTTATGCCGGCAACGCCTTGACACGAACCTACTGTTATACCAACGGAACTGCATCGTCGCGCATCCTGCTGACCAATTGCGATTATCTCGCTTTCACTTTGTATCAACGCGTCCCCACGAATACTGCGGCCGGATTTTCGTTTGTGGAGGCCGGTTCCGAAACCAATGAAACCAAGCTGGTCAGCGTCAGCTGGCGGTGTTCCCGCAGTATCTTAGGCTCAAAGATGAACACTGAAAGTGTTCAAACAGCGGAAATCGCCACCCGAAATTGATGCCATGAAAACTTATATTTCTCCCAGGACAAAAACATCCGGCGGCGCGCTTTTTTATACCGTCGTTCTTCTGGCCCTCGTCGCGGTCTATCTCGTCAGTTACATGCTGTTGACGGAAAACGAATATGTTTCCGTTGGCCGTTCACAGGTCTGGAACGCCGCGATGGTCAATGCGGAATCCGGAGTGGATGAAGCGCTGGCGATGGTCAATTTGGATACCACGGGCTGGCCTTCGTTGACCGCCGCCAATGGCTGGACGGTTTGCACGACTCCAAACGTTTATCCCTGGGCAGTCAGCACCAACAATACAGTTTATCAAATGACGCGGACCAATTTTAATTCCGGATACCAGATTGGTTCCGGCGGATACACGGTCTATATCAACTACTCGGCGACAAGCTCTCAAGGACCGGAAATCTATTCCGTTGGATACGCCGATTGGTCGGGGTCCACGACTCATGCTTCGAATGCGGTCCGTAAAGTATATGCCCAAACCTCGGCGGCTGAAGATTTGGGGAACAATGGCCTCGTTGCCTACCAGCTCACGTTCAAAGGTAACAATGTGAACATAGACAGTTTCAACTCCTCCTCATCGTTGCATAGTATTTGGCAGCCGAATCTTTGGTTATTCGGAACAAATTATGGAACGTGGTCGTCGAGTTTAAGCTGGAACACAAATACCTTTCCTTGCCGGACAGCCAATGTCCACGTCGCGGCGGAAACAAATTATATCGATGTTGGCAATGCAAATGTCTGTGGTTACATCAACACGACTCCAGGCGGATCAAAAAGCGTCGGCTCACAAGGTTCCGTGGGCGATCTTAATTGGGTGCATGGCGGCTCAACCGGACTACAGCCCGGTCATTTTAGAGACGACATGAATCAAACTTTTCATTCTCTGCCGCTGCCAACTGGTTTTGCAAATTCCGTTCAAAATGGTAATTGGTTGCCGGTTAGGTCATATACAACAGTTCCTTTCCAAACCAATTCGTCGTTCTGGATAACTTCGGGCGCTAAAACGACTAATTTTGTCCGAATCGGAGGCGTTTATAATAGTAACGGCGTGCTCGTCGGGGCCGGCACCATTTATCAGAACGTAAATAATTCTGGCTGGACACTTCCTCTTCATGACGGGACTACAGCTACGGCGACATATTATTATGTCATTCCCAACCGGCCGGAAGCCACTAATAGTATTTACTATGCGATGAATACGATTGATGGCAGTGGCAACAAAATTTTCGTCGATTCGCCCTATGCGGTCGTTTACGTCACTAACGGGATGAGTTCCCCAATAGTAACCGTAAATACCAATGCCAGTTTAACGATTTGGTGTGGTGGAGATATCACATTTGGAACGACGCTTTATAATGCCACGGCATGCGCGCGTGCATTGACCATCAATGATATTGCAGGGAAACCGATCAGTATCACTGGTAATGGTAACGCCAGTTTCATTGCAAAATTATTTGTTCCCAGCGCCAGCGTCAAACTTGGCGGTGGCGGCAGCGATACTATTGATATTATCGGCGAAATTTCCTGCAATAACGCATGGTTCAACGGCCATTTCAACCTCCACTACGATGAATCGCTGGGAGCCATATCGGAGGCCAAACAAATTGTCGCCACCGGGTGGAAGGAAGTTTATTAAAGCGTAACTATTTTGCGCCCGTTCCCGCCAGGACCGCGGGCACAGTGCGCAGCAAAATTTTCAGATCCAGCCAAAGCGACCAGTTGTCAATGTATTCCAGGTCCAGCCGCACCCATTCCTTGAAATCGGAGATTTGATTACGTCCGCTGATCTGCCAAAGACACGTCAAACCCGGCTTGACGCTCAAGCGCCGGCGATGCGCCAGGTTTTCAAATCGTTTCACTTCATCCACCGGCAATGGACGCGGCCCGACCAGGCTCATTTCACCCCGCAACACATTGAAAAGCTGCGGCAATTCATCCAGGCTGTATTTGCGCAGCCATTTGCCCATCGGCGTCACGCGCGGATCTTTCGTCAGCTTGAACACCGGCCCGGTCATTTCGTTCATCGCCTCCAGCTCATGACGGAATTGTTCGGCATTGGTCACCATCGTGCGGAACTTGTAGAGCGTGAATGGTTTTCCATTCTGGCCGGAACGCTGTTGCCTGAAAAAAACCGGTCCCGGTGACGTGAATTTTATCAACAGCGAAATGACCGCCATCGGAAGCGCCGCGAGAAGCAGTAAAAAAAAGGCGCCGGACAGATCCATCAATTGCTTCATCGCGCCCTGCCACGATTCATCCGGCGTCGTGCGAAAAACCATCAGCGGCCGGCCATGCAATTCATCCAAACTCGTGCGCGAGATTTGCGTATTGAAAAAATCCGCCATCAGCCAGACTTCCACGCCTTCCAGTTCACACGCGCGCAGGACGTATTCGATCTGCTCAAAATTCGTGTGTTTGGCGCTCAAAATGACGCCATAAACCGAATGTTCATGCAACATCGCCACGATCCGTTCGACCGGCGTTTCCACAAGGTTGAGTTCGCCGATGACTTCCACGCTTTCATCGCGCCGTTCCTTCAAGTCCGACCGGATGCGCCGGATTTCTTTTTCCGTGCCGACAAGGATGAAGCGGCGTTTCAATTGTGATTGCGCCAATTTGCTTTGCAACGCCCGACGGAAAATTTCCTCCTTTGCCACCACCACGATGAAGCTGATACCGCCGAAAATCGCCGCCGCGCCGCGCGGCAAAACCAGGTGGAACAGATAAGCCAAAACCACCAGTCCGATGGTGACGAGAAAACAACCTTTGATGAGCGGCCACAAATAAGTCCGCCGCGGCGCCAGCGGCGAACGATTGTAAAAATTCTGCGATTCCAGGATGAGCGGCGCCGCCAGGCCGATCACGAAGTAAAGCCATTTGTTTTCATCCAACGAATCGGGCGACAGCGTCCCCGCGCCCAGCCACCGGTTCAGCCAATCGTTGACGAACGGATTCAAGCGCACGACGAACGACAGCCAGAAACTTACGCCAAAAATGATGGCATCGGCAAACTGCTGAACCTGTGTCCGGATTTGGAGGTCGCGTCGTAACATGGTTTTAAGCGTCTGAAATTCAAATCATAGCCGCTGCGCGGCCTGATTCAATTCTTAACCGTTTCGGCCATTTGCGCGTTCGCCGGCGGATATTGAAATTGTGCGACGGAATTGGAAATCAATTTCTTCACCCGTTCAAAGGTCGCTTCTTCCGTTCCCGGCTCGCACGGCGCAAAATAGGAAATGTAAGCCCAGCGTTGCAGGATGCCGGTTTTCAACATGTCGCGCGTGAGCCACCAAAGCCGCTGATAATGGCTGGGCGTTTCTTCGCCGTCCGCCACAAACCAGAAAACGTAAAGGCCGTTGACCGTTTGCCGTGACCCGTCCGGCTGCGTAAAGGTATTGCTCACGATCCATTTCGAGACCGGCAATTCATAATGTGCGCCCGCAACCGGAATTTTGATGATCGTTCGGCTCTGGATTTGCCAGCCCTGTCCCGGCAAACAATAATCCGGTTTGTGAATGCTCGTGCGGTCGGCGCCCATCATGACGATGGTGGCATAAATCGGAAAACCGCCGTCATCCGCCTGATAACAACGCCGCGTATAACTCGTGTCTTTCGGGAAATAACCCAATTCCACCTCCGATTCGGGCACGTTCGTTGAAGTAAATCCGTCAGGAGCCGCCGGCAACGCGATCTGCATTTTGACTTCATGCGGAATCGGTTTGGCCATGATACCCGGTTTGCCGAGCTTTTGATGCGCTTTGAATTGCGTCAACGCCAGCGCCGTCCCGGCGATCAAAATCAGCGTGATCGAAAAAAGAAGCGTTTTATTTTTCATTCTTCCTTTCACGCAATTCGCGTTTTTCCATGAAATTGCCGAGCCACAACAAACCAAAAATCGCCGGCACATACGGCAACAAGCTGATGATGCCAAGCGGCCCGCCTTCGTGAACGTAATTGCCCGCCGATTGCCCGCCGATGGATGCCGCCAAAATGATGGCCGACAACCGCACGAAATTTCCCAGCACGGCAAACGGAATCGCCGACGCCATCAGCAAAATCCGTTTCTTGGGCGATTTAAAAATCACGAACGCATAAACCGTGGCGATCAAAATGATGGCCACCAGGCTTCTCATGCCGCCGCACGCCGCGGCGACTTCATATTGGAATTTCCCGGACGGATCGAACAATTGCGTGCCGTGGCGGATCACGTCAATACCGACCAAACGCGCGGCCCATTCCACCAGCACACAGACGAATAATCGCAGCGGAAACAAAATGAAATTCAAATGCGACGCCAGCGGAATGGAAAAAATAAACAGCAAAAATGGATAATGGCTGTGCCGCAGCCATTCGCGTCCCCACGCCAATCCCATCAATCCGTAAATGCCGACGAACAAAGCAACGACCGAAAACAACGGCTGTTGGATCATGTAGCCGGCGATGTGCAGTAAAATTCCCGCAACGAAAATGAAAATGGCCGGCGGCCAGATTTTCAACGGCAGCGCGAGCAGTTCCTTGCGTTTCCACCAAAAAACGCCGATGACCAGAAAGGGAATAAAATCACCGTGACCGGCGTCTTCCACGTTGCCCGGACTGTTGTAGGCTTCATCAAGCCAGCCGAACAGCGATGACGTGTGAACGTAACCGAGAATCGAATTCCCCCAGAATTGAAACAGCGCCAGCCACGCCGCGAGCAGGCCGAAAAAAAAGAGCTTGTTCGGCAATCGCTCCCAGCATTCGCGCGTATCCGTCAGCCAGTCGGCCGACACTTTTTCTGTTTGGGTTCCGTTCATTCCGCGTGTTTACCAGTTTGAGATTAACAAACCGGACAAATTGCTCAAATAAATTTGCGTTTTCGCCCGGCCGGCAAATCCGTTACCCTCAAAACGCCCGTGAAAACGCGTGAGTTCAACTGGCGCCGCTTTGGCGCAATCGTCGCAAAAGAATTCATTCAAATGCGCCGCGACCGGCTGACGTTTGCGATGATGATCGGCATCCCGATGGTTCAACTCATCCTCTTTGGCTACGCCATCAATTCCGACCCCAAACATTTGCCGACAGCCGTTTATTCCGCCGATAACAGCCCGTTTTCACGCTCGATTGTCGCGGCCATGCAGAACAGCAGTTACTTCAACGTCACGCGCGAACCTCAAAATGAAGCAGAAATTCAACAGCTGCTCGCGCAAGGCAAAGTGCAATTCGCCGTGACCATTCCCGTGGATTTCTCCCGCAAATTGTTGCGCGGCGAAAAACCGGATCTATTGCTCGAAGCCGACGCGACCGACCCGATGGCCATCGGCTATGCGCAATCCGCCGTGCAATCGCTCGTGCCCACGGTTTTGAACCGCGACCTGAAAGGGCCGCTGGCAAAATTGCGCGGCACGTCGCCGCCGTTCAATCTCGTCTTCCACGCGCATTATAATCCCGAAGCCATCACGCAATACAACATCGTGCCCGGCTTGATGGGCGTGGTGCTGACCATGACGATGGTCATCATCACGACACTCGCCATCACACGCGAACGCGAAAGCGGGACAATGGAAAATCTGCTCGCGACACCCGTTCGTCCGGGGGAAGTCATCATCGGCAAAATTGTGCCTTACATTTTCGTCGGCTATATCCAGGTATTTTTGATTTTGGTCTGCGCGAAATTTTTGTTCGATGTGCCGATGGTCGGCAGCATTCCGTTGCTGCTGGCGCTGGCGTTTCTGTTCATCGTCGCGCATTTGACAGTCGGCGTAACATTCTCGACCATCGCGCGCAATCAGCGGCAGGCAATGCAAATGGGCATGTTCTTTTTCCTGCCGAACATTTTGCTGTCCGGCTACATGTTTCCGTTTCGCGGGATGCCGGATTGGGCGCAGGACATCGGCGAAATTCTGCCGCTGACGCATTTCCTGCGCATCGTGCGCGGTATTTTGTTGAAAGGAAATGGATTTGTGGAAATCGCGCCGGATGTATGGCCGATCGTTTTGTTCGTGGTCATCATGCTGGCGATCGGAATTAAAAGATACCGGCAAACGTTGGATTGAAATATCCCGTCCTGTGCCGCTTCAATCACCTCTCGGGATTCTCACCCCGTCGGTCAAATCAGGGTCCTTGCGGTCCGTCCGCCCCGGCGGCTCCTCCCCGGGCACCGCCACTGCCACCGGCACCTCCGAGACCGCCGGACGAACCGATTGCGGCAGCGCCGCCTTCTCCGCCATTGCCCCCGTTGCCGCGCCCGATGGCATTGCCACCGTTTCCGCCAGTGCCGGCATTGAGGTTGACCGAGGCTCCGCCCCGTCCGCCGTTGCCGCCATTGCCCGAAATTTGTCCGCCGTTGCCGCCATTTCCGCCATTTCCAGCCGTGGCCGTTATAAATCCGTCGCCGCCAGCCCCGCCGTCACCGCCGTTTCCTTGCTTCCCGGCGTCGCCGCCGTTGCCACCGTTGCCCGACATGGAGCCGTTGCCGCCGTTGCCGCCCGCGCCGGACAATAGACCGCCCGCGCCGCCGTTGCCACCATTGTTGCCCGTGTTGCCGAATCCGGCGTTGCCGCCGTTGCCGCCATTGCCTCGTTTGCCAGCGTTGCCGCCGTTGCCACCCGCGCCTCCACTGCCAGTCGTGCCTTGATTGGATGAGCCGCCGTCGCCACCGGCGCCGCCGTTTCCGGTCCCGACAGCATTGCCGCCGTTTCCACCGTTGCCGCCGTTGCTGCTGCCTATAAAATCATTGATTCCGCCCTTGCCACCGGCGCCGCCATTACCGCTGATCCGGCCACCCGTGCCGCCGTCGCCACCGGACGGAGCGTTGCCGCCGGCAACATTGGCTTTGCCGCCGGTTCCTCCGTTACCACCATTTCCGAACAGCCCGGCGTCCCCGCCTTTACCGCCGTTTTGGCCTGCGCCACCGGACCCGCCGTTGCCACCGTTGCCCATCACCCAACCGCCAGGCTTACCGTCTTCGCCGGTCCCCGGGGCACCGTCGGCGCCATCGCCATACATCGGGCGCGTATTCGTCGCCGCGAAGGGCGCATTGCCGAACGCTGCGTGCAGCGCGGCCACCAAATCTTTGGGCAATGGCTTCTCGTGTGCGTATGCGGACTGCTTTGATGCGAGCAAGCTCAACGTGGCAAGCGCCACGCAGAACGGAGCGATGACACGACGGCAGGGCAGACGACGATCCGTAAAATGTTTCCGCAGGGTTACAGCTACGATCGCTTTCGTTTTCATGAGTGTCCTTTCTTGGCGGGGTGGCTATTTTTGTTTGTGCTGTTCGAGTAGCCTAACGGCCAAAAGCTGAGCCACGGCGTAAATGAACGCAAGTGCGAATTTATGAAAATCCCAGCGGACGTCTGGCCGATTTTACTCTTTGTCGTCGTGATGCTGGCGATTGGAATTAAACGCTATCGGCAGACGTTGGACTAAAGGTAAAAAGTAAAATGCCTACCCGCCGTAAGGTTTGGAAAAAATTCGCATTTCTATCGCGCAACCGTAAAAACTCACCGCCACTCCCGCAAACACGGCCAAACCGGCCGGCTCATGAAAGCGCATTAAAACAAATCCTGCCGGCATCGAAAGATAAGATGGCATGCCGTTGATCAAATTTAGGTTTGGTGCAGTAAAAAACATGCCGATAGCTATGGATGGAATTGAGAGCAACCACCAGGGCGAAACTAAAATGCTGCCGACAATTGATCCAACAAAAAGCAAAATGGCACGAATTTCGCACGACGAACAATGATGGGTTTTTCGGCGACCATATTTATGAGAAGTAAATCGCAAAACCGTTTTATTCCTATTCCAGCCACTTGTCCACGCAATTTGCGCGTTTGCCAAAACGCGGACGGTTCGCCGCTTGCCAATCACGCGGCAAAGGTTTAACAAAGCAACATGCAAACGCTCGTGATGACCGTCATCGCGCCGGACCGCACCGGCCTCGTGGAATCTATCGCCCGCGCCGTGGCCGATCGCGGCGGCAATTGGCTGGAAAGCCGCATGTGCCGTCTGGGCGGCGAGTTCGCCGGCATATTGCGGATTGAAATTCCGGCCGATAAAGAATCGGCGCTGCTCGAATCGCTGCAAAAAATTTCCGGGCTCAACGTCACCGTTCGCGCGGATGAAACGAAAATTTCCGGCAAAATTGCCCGGCAAAGTAAATTGGAAATCGTCGGCCACGATCGCCCGGGAATTGTCCGCGAAATTTCCGCTGCGCTCGCCCGCTCCGGCGTGAATGTCGAAGAATTTTCCAGCGAATTGGTCAGCGCGCCGATGAGCGGCGAGGAATTGTTCAAGGCGAACGCGCGTTTGCAATTGCCGGAGAAATGCGATCTGGCGTCGCTGAAAAAGGAATTGGAAAAAATTGCCACGGATTTGCTCGTGGATGTTTCGCTGGCGGAGGTTTAAGAAAAAAGCGCGGGAAACAATGCCCGCGCTCTTTCGATTTGTTGAAATTAAACCGCGCTGTCGCCTTTTTCGTCGGTGCGGATGCGGATGGCTTCTTCAATCGCCGAGACAAAAACTTTTCCATCGCCGATCTTTCCGGTTTTCGCGGCTTTGACGATGGCTTCGACAGCGGTTTTGACCTGCGCGTCGGGCAGAACGGTTTCAATTTTAATTTTTGGCAGAAAATCCACGGTGTATTCGCTGCCGCGATAAATTTCCGTATGACCTTTTTGGCGTCCGAAGCCTTTGACTTCGGTGACCGTCATGCCCTGAATGCCGAGTTCATTCAGCGCGTCTTTGACTTCGCTCAACTTGAACGGTTTGATGATGGCTTCGATTTTTTTCATAAATCAATTCTCCGTAGCAGCCAACGCAGGTTGGCTCATTTAATTCAATTCCAGAGCGGACCCACGTCCGCTGCTACATTATTCATTGTAAGCGCGTTCGCCGTGTTGCGAAAGGTCGAGGCCGACAAATTCGTCTTCCTGGCTCACGCGCAACGTTGTGACCGCGCCGACAATTTTCAAAATAACAAATGTTCCGATGCCCGCCAGCGCAATCGTGAATCCCACCGCTTCGAGCTGGTGAATGAATTGCGCGCCGCCGCCGGCCAGCGAAATCGCCGCGCCATCGCGCATGAAGGTGGTCGTGATGGCGGGATTGATTTGCGCGCTGGCCAGAAATCCGAGCATCAGCATTCCAATGATGCTGCCAACGCCGTGAACGCCAAAAACATCGAGCGAATCGTCGTAATTGCAAATGGATTTCAATTTGGTCACCGCAAAATAACAGACGGCGCCGCCGACCAGCCCGATACAAAACGCCGCGGGAATCGAAACGAATCCCGACGCCGGCGTAATGGTCGCAAGTCCGGCAACCATTCCCGAAGCGGCGCCAAGAACGCTTGGCCGGCCTTTGAGCAGCCATTCGACCAGCGTCCAGCTTAACGCCGCCGCCGCCGCGGAGAAATGGGTCGCCGCAAATGCGCTTGTCGCCAGCGCACCGGCATTGAGCGCGCTGCCGGCGTTGAATCCAAACCAGCCGACCCAAAGCAAGCCGGTGCCGATCAGCGAGAAAACCACGTTGTGCGGCATCATCGGCTCATGCGGGAATCCGTCGCGCTTGCCGAGCGTCAGCGCAAACACGAGCGCGGAAACGCCGGAACTGATGTGAACCACGGTTCCACCGGCAAAATCCAGCGCGGGAATTTTTCCGCCGCCGGCCCAATTGAACAAGCCACCTTTGCCCCACATCATGTGGCACAGCGGAAAATAGACGACGGTCAGCCACAAAATGGTGAAGAGCAGATAGGCTTTGAATTTCACGCGCTCGGCTATCGCGCCGCTGATGAGCGCCGGGGTGATGATGGCAAACATCATTTGAAAAAGCATGAACGTTTCCTGCGGAACCGACGCCGCGTAAACGGCGTTCGGCGTCGCGCCGACATTTTTCAAAAACAGATACGTCAGCGGATTTCCGCAAAATGCGTTTCCCTCCGCGAAGGCCATGCTGTAACCGAAAATCATCCACAGCATCGAAACGACCGCCATTAAAATCAAACTGTGCATCATCGTGGACAAAACATTTTTTGTCCGCACCAATCCGCCGTAAAATAAAATCAAGCCCGGCGCGGTCATCATCAACACCAACGCGGAGCTCGCCAGCAGCCAGGCATTATCTCCGGAATTAATGGCGGTTGCCGAAGCCGCGGGTTCATCAGCAAAAACGGAATTGGCGAAGGCCAGGCCGAAAAGTCCAAAGCATGAATAAAACAGTTTCTTCCGATTAAATGAATGAATGGGATTCATCGGCGCGAAGTTGACCAGATTTCGTTTTTTTCGTCAACGATTCCGTTGTGCAATGCTTTGCGTTTTTTGCGTCGCGATGGCGAAAGAAGTTTTAGAAAAACGGATTGTGCGTTTTTTCTTCGGCGACGGTTGTCAGCGGACCGTGACCGGGACAAAGCAATGTTTCCGACGGCAACGACAAAATCTGTTCCCGCACTTTTTGTCGGGCTAAATCCCACGATTGATTTCCTTTGCCGATTGAGCCGGCGAAAATCGTGTCGCCGACAATCGCCACGTGCGGCGCGTCTTCCTGCCAATTGCCGATGAGATAGGTCACGCCGTCTTCCGCGTGTCCGGGCGTTTCGCGATGCGTGATGCGCAGTCCGCCGAGATGGACGATTTCCGCCGGCTTATTGCGCTGGTCCACCGGCGCATTTTTCGAGCCGCTGTGCAATTTCGCCTTCGGCCATGCTTCGCGGATTTTCGGCAGGGCTTCGACATGGTCCCAATGCGAGTGCGTGATAAAAATATGCCGCAATTGTAATTGGTTTTCCGCAATGCAATCCAAAACCGGTTTCGCATCAAGACCGGTATCGAACAAGGCCGCTTCGCGCGTGACTTCATCCCAGACCAAATAACAATTCACGGCCAGGCCTTCGCCGGACGTTGTGAAAACGCGCAATTCGCGCCAAATGCTCAAATCTTTTTGAGCCGGATGCCAGCCGTTAAAAATTTTTTCCAGCTTCGCGGCGTCAATCCCGACTGCTTTTCCAAGCGCGGCAAAATTGATTTTGCCGGGACATTTGCCCGTTTCTTCGAGCGCGGCCAGGTCGGTTTCAGAAATTCCCGCGACATTGGCGGCGGCGGCGGACGCCAGGTTGCTCATCGTCCGCGCCTTGCGGAGGATATCGCCGGCATGATCTTCGAGATTCATCGCCGGAACGGTAACGAAATTTTGCACAATCGCAAGTGCGGCACTTGAAAAACGCCCGGCAATCGCTACATTGGGCGCAACAGGTATGGGCAATTCGGAACAGGATCGAAAACGATTTTACTTGCTGCCAGGGCAGGGCGGTTCAGCGTATCGCCGCAAACAGCGATGGATCCTGGCGTGGTCCATTGTCGCGGCGCTTATTCTCTCGGCCGTTCTCGCGGCGGTTTTTTATTGGATGGAGTCTTCTTTTTAGCAGCGCGCTTGACCGCGTTTCCGCGGCTGTTACCATGCGCCGCGAATTGATGAATTATTTCCGGCTCATTCCGTTCTCTGCCGTGATGTTTTTTCTGGCTGCGTCAGACCTGCAAGCCGCGCTGGTTGACGGCATCAAAGCCATCGTCAGCGATAAAGTCATCACTTACGCGCAAGTGCTGCAATTCACCGAGCCGGCGGAAATCGTATTGCGCCGGCAATATGCGGACGATCCGCAGACCTTCAATCAAAAATTCTCCCAGGCGCTGGACGATAGCCTCGAACAACTGGTCGAACGGCAATTGATTTTGCACGATTTCAACAATTCCGGTTACAAGTTCCCCGAAAGCCTCCTGGATGAATTGGTCCAGCAACGCATCCGCGAACGTTTCGGCGGCGACCGCATCACGATGATCAAAACCTTGCAGGCGCAAGGCATGACCGTCGAAGAATTTCGCAAACAGGTGCGCGACCAGTTCATCGAAAATTATATGCGCCGCAATAAAACCGGCGCCGACAAAATTTTCGTCTCACCTTACAAAATCGAATCGTATTACCTTGCGCATCAGGACGATTTCAAAGTCGAAGACCAGGTCAAATTGCGCATGATCGTGCTTAAAAAAGATTCTCCGGATGACACCAACACCGTTGCGATCGCCGATGAAATCCGCCAGAAAGTCAAAGAAGGCGCGACCTTTGCGGAAATGGCGTCCGTCTATTCGCAAGGTTCACAGCAACATGAAGGCGGCGACTGGGGCTGGGTCGGCCGCTCCGTCTTGCGCAAAGAATTGGCAGACGTCGCGTTTTCGCTCAAGGCCGGCCAGATGAGCGATGTCATTCAAACGCCCGATTCAGTTTATTTGATGTATGTCGAACAAACCCGCCCGGCACACGTCCGCCCGTTGAACGACGTGCGTGACGACATCGAAAAAACCCTTCGCACCCAGGAACAGGCGCGCTTGCAAAAAGAATGGATTGACGGTTTGAAGAAAAAGACGTTTATCGTCTATTACTGATGCCGCGCATGAAAGGCTGGCTTGGCATTTCTCTCGGTGATATTACCGGCATCGGCCCTGAGGTTGCGCTTAAAGCCGTGGCCGCCGAAGCCCGCAAAGATAAATTCAAATACCTCTTCATCGGCGACGAAAAAATTCTCCAGCGCCTCAATAAAAAACTTTCGCTCAACGTGCCGCTGAAAAGATTTTCCGGATTCAACGACCCGGGAAAATGTTTCATTTTATCCGGCCAACCGTTGCCGGGGAAATTGAAGGCCGGTTCGCCCATGGCCGCCAAACTGGCCATCGCCGCGCTGGGCGCCGGCGCCGCCCACTGTCTGCGCGGCGAACTGGACGCGCTCGTCACCGCGCCGGTGAATAAAGAAGCGATTGTTCGCGCCGGATTTAAAAATTTTGTCGGCCAAACCGAATTTCTGTCGGAATTGGCCAAAACGAAACGCACGGCGATGATGTTGCTCGGCCATGACGACAAAAACCGCTGGCTGCGCGTCGCGCTTGCCACCATTCACATTTCCATCAAATCCATTCCGAAAAAATTGACGGCGGAAAAAATCGCTTTGGCGGTTGAACTCGCCGCGCAAGCGTGTCGCGATCTGAAATTGCGCCGCGCGCGCATCGCTGTTTGCGGATTAAATCCGCATGCCGGCGAAGGCGGAGAATTTGGCGATGAAGAAATCAGGATCATTGCGCCGACGATTTCAAAATTGCGGAAAAAAGGATTCGATATCGCCGGGCCGTTAAGCGGCGACACGGTTTTTCATTATGCATTGCGCGGAGACTTTGATGCCGTCGTCGCCATGTATCACGACCAGGGACTTGCGCCGTTGAAGGCCGTCGCGTTTGACACCGGCGTGAATTGGACGCTGGGACTGCCGTTTATCCGGACTTCGCCCGACCACGGCACGGCTTATGATATCGCCGGACGCGGCATCGCAAATCCTTCGAGCATGATTTCAGCAATTCGGCTGGCGAAACAATTAGCGCAAAGTAAGACCAAATCAGCAACGTTGACCCGAACAAATGATCGGAACATTCAGACGCTTTCTTGAAAACGCGGCGGGAAAAGCAGGCAGTTTTTTGAACGGAAAATTTTCCGGCAAGACGCCGCTTGTCAAAACACTGCGGTTGAGCGGTCCCGGATTGGGAACCACCGGTTACGAACACATGACGCGTTGTTTCATCCGTGCGCTGGCGGCGCAAGGCGTCAAACTCGAACTGCATTGCCTGCTGTCCTGGAGCTCAACGCGGCTGCCGCCGGAATCGCTCGCCGATTTCAAAAAACTCAATCACCGGCGCGTGCAGACCCGGTTTCATCTGCATTTTTGCCTGCCGCAACAGGTCAAGCCGTCCGCCGGTTGCCGGAACATCAATTACACGATGTTTGAAGCCACGCGCCTGTCTCAACTTTGGACCGAACATTCATTGAAACGCGATTTGATCATCGTTCCCACTGAATCGTCGCGCCGATGCTGGCTCAACAGCGGAATGCCGGAACATAAAGTAAAAGTTTGCCCATTAGGCGTGGATTTTTCGCAATTCAATCCGCAGGTAAAACCGATGGCCGTTCCCGTTTCCAACGGCAAACCGTTCGACCAATTCCGGTTCCGGTTTTTGAATGTTTCCGATTTTGGCGGTCGCAAAAATATCGGCGGCCTTTTGCGCGCGTGGCTGGCGGCAACCGATAAAACCGACGATGCCGTTTTCATTCTCAAAACCAATCTCAACACGCCGCAAAAGCGCGAAAAATTTCAAAACCATTTGCACAATGCGGAAGAACAGGCCGGCAAACGGTTCGCCGATGCCGCGCCATTTATGCTTTTAGAAAAATCACTGTTGCCGGAGGAAATGCCCAATCTCTTCGCCGCAGCGACGCATTATTGGAGCGTGTCGCACGGCGAGGGATTTGATCTGCCGATGTTTGAAGCCGCCGCCACCGGTTTGCAGTTGGTGGCGCCGGACCATTCGGCTTACCAGGATTATTTGCGGCCGGAATTCGCTCATTTGATACCGGCGCGGGAAGTTCCGGCGCATATTGACGACACGCCGCAATTGCTGTCGTTTTTTGCCGGAGCAAACTGGTGGCAACCCGACGAAACCGCAGTGGTGGAAACGTTGCGCGGATTGATACGCGGTTCCATTTCTTCAAAGCCATCCGCGCGCCCGGCGTTGATGCCGAAATACACCTGGGAAAATGCCGCCAAACGGCTCCAGGAAATTCTCGCCGAAGGGCCGCAATGAGTTCACCGCAAATTCAGAAAATCAATTCGCGGATCTTCGATTGAATATCGCCGTCGCGCAACAGTGACTCGCCGACGAGAATCGCGCCGGCATCGCACTTTTTCAACCGTTCGACGTCTGCGCGAGTATGAATTCCGCTTTCGGCGACGAGCATTGTCGTTTTGCGCGTCAATGGCGAAACCAGCATTCGCGCCGACAAACGCTCCGTCGTGCCCAAATCCACGTTGAATGTTTTCAAATCGCGATTGTTCACGCCAATCAACTGCGGAGAAATCCTTAGCGCGCGATTCAATTCTTCTTCGTCGTGGACTTCGACGATCACGGCGAGTCCGGCCTCCACTGCAAGCGAATGAAATGTTTGCAATTGCTCGTCGCTCAAAATAGAGACGATGAGCAGAATCGCATCCGCGCCCCATTCGATGGATTCGAGAATTTGCCGCTCATCAATGATGAAATCTTTTCGCAGCAGCGGAAGATTCACGGTCGCGCGAATTTGTCGGAGATAATCCAGCGAACCTTGAAAAAATTTTTCATCCGTCAAAACGGAAAGACAACTCGCGCCGGCGGCTTCATATTCTTTAGCGATGCGAACCGGATCAAAATCTTTGCAAATGATTCCGGCGGACGGCGACGCTTTTTTTACTTCGGCAATCAGCGCAATTGAATCGTAGCAGCCGACGTGAGTCGGCTCTGACTTGCTTCCAGATTTAATTTGAGCGGACTTACGTCCGCTGCTACCAGACTTTAATGCGGAAATAAAATCGCGTCGCTCGCCGTGTTCGAGCATGGCGTCGCGCAAATCGCCGGCGGCGAAGATGCGTTCCGGCAATTTCGCGATCTCGCGTTTCTTTTCTTCAACAATTTTATCTAAAATATTCGTCACAGTTTTCTTAAGGCAGAATTAACAGAATTTTTCAGAATTCAAAAACCAATTCTCGATTGGTCCTTAAATTCTATTATTCCTCCTCATCCTTCACGCCTTGCATCCGTTTGGTCGGGCAGCCGGCGCGGAGCCAGCCGTTCACAAACGGATCCAAATCGCCGTCCATCACGCCTTGCACGTTGGCAGTTTGGACGCCGGTGCGCAAATCTTTCACCATGCGATACGGCTGGAAAACGTAGCTGCGAATCTGGTTGCCCCACGAGATGCTGCCTTTCTCGCCGTAAAACCGTTCCATCTCCGCCTTCTGCTGGTCGAGCCGTTGCGCAAAAATGCGCGAGAGCAAAAGTCGCATCGCCGTGGCGCGATTTTGATGTTGCGAACGTTGCGTTTGCGACGCAACGACGAGGCCGGTCGGAATGTGCGTGATGCGCACGGCAGTTTCCACTTTGTTCACGTTCTGGCCGCCTTTGCCGCCGGAACGAAAGGTGTCCACGTGAAATTCATTCGGCGGAATCACGATGTCTTCGTCCGTCTCTTCGATTTCCGCGATCACGTCCACGCTCGCAAAACTGGTGTGACGGCGTTTGTTGGAATCAAATGGAGAAATTCTCACGAGCCGGTGCACGCCGCGTTCGGCTTTGGTGAAGCCGTAGGCATTTTCGCCTTTCATGAGCATCGTCACGCTTTTGAGCCCGGCGCCTTCGCCGGGCAATGCATCGGTGATCTCCACTTCCCAGCCGCGCGATTCGGCCCAGCGCTGATACATGCGCGAAAGCATTTCCGCCCAATCCTGCGCCTCGGTGCCGCCGGCGCCAGCGTTGATGCTCAAGATGCAATTTTTGCGGTCATGTGCTCCGTTGAGAAAGACTTTCAATTCGAGTGCGTCGAGATCCTTGAAAAATTTCTGCAGATCGCGCGACAGTTCCTGCTCGATTTGCGCCTGCGATTGCGGCGGCTCGGCCTGGCCGAGTTCGAGCATCACTTTGAAATCATCCAATTGCTTTTCGGCGGCGATCAACGGATCAATTTTGCCGCGGATCAAATTCGATTCGTCGATCAGCCCCTGCGCTTTTTCGCGATTGTTCCAGAAATTTTCATCCGCCATGAGCGACGTGATTTCGCCCAGACGTTTTTGCGCTGTGGCGACGTCAAAGAAACCTCCGCAAGTGCGCGAGTTTGTCGGCGGCGGTTTTCAACTGGTCGGGAATGGTCTCAAACATCCGGTGAAAATAGCGCAACGCGGCGCGCGACGCCAGCTTTCAGCTTGCGGAATCGCGCGAACTGGTTTTCCATTGGCTGGATTTTTGCAGGATTCAGAGAGTATGACGGCAGACGAACGTGAAATTTTTCAATTCCTTAAAACGCGCGGCACCGAATTTGTCGGCGCGGTTGAGATCGCGCGCCGCGCCAGCTCCAAAAAACGTTTTCATAAAGATCCGTCCTGGGCCAAACCATTTCTTCAGGTGATGGCCGAGCGGGGAATCCTCGAAAGCGACCTTAACGGTCGTTATCGCATAAAACCGGTTTCGCGAAAGAAAAGAGGCAATCGCTGGGTTTCGCCCGATATTGCGAAAATTCTTCAGGAGAACGGCGTTGAAGTCGAGGGTGCCGCCGAAACGTCAACCAGCGACCTGGCTGACGATGAATATTACGAGCAACTCTGATGCTCGCCGCGCTTCTAGCCGCGTTTTTGTTTTCGATCTCCGCGATCTGCGGCTACCGCAGCGCCGCGCAGATCGGCGGCGCGGAAGCCAATTTCTGGCGCATCACCCTGGCCACTCTCTCGCTCGGCCTCTGGGCGTATATTTTTGGAACCGGGATTGAAGGCGCTGCGTTCCCCTGGTTTCTCATCAGCGGATTTTTTGGGATCGGCCTGGGCGACACCGCATATTTTCAAGCTCTGCCGCGCATCGGCGCGCGACGCGCCGTCTTGCTGGTGCAATGTCTCATTCCGCTCTTTGCGATCTTGATCGAATGGATCTGGCTCGGCACAAAATTGACTCTCCCGCAATTTCTTTGCATCGCGACAATTCTCCTCGGCGTCGCCATCGCGCTTGCTCCCGGCGATCACGCCAGGATTCCTGCGCGGCAATTGTGCATCGGCATCGGATTCTCGTTGTTTGCCGCGGCGTGCAGTGCGTTCGGCGCGGTGCTGAGCCGCAAAGCTTATTTTACCGCGCACACTGCCGGCGAATTTCCCGATCCCGGCACGGCCAGTTATCAACGGGTGCTCGGCGGCCTGCTGATTCCGGCGGTGATTTTAATCGTAATCAAATGGAAACCGGCCCGCGCACACGGCGGAGTGCTGGAAGGGAAAACGCTTCATGCTTCGCGGGAAAAATGGAAACGCATCTGGCCGTGGGTGCTGGGCAACAGTTTAGCCGGCCAAACGCTCGGTATGACCTGCTTTCAGTGGGCGGTCGAAAAAACACCGGCGGGAATTGTCACCGCCATTGTCGCGACCACGCCGGTGATGTTATTGCCGATGACGCGGATCAGTGACGGCGAAAAAATTGGGATCCGTTCCCTGGCCGGCGCGCTCATGGCCGTCGCGGGCGTCATTGCCCTGGCGCAATTTCATTAAATTTCGTCCGGACTTTTTCCGCCGCGCAAACAGCTGATGTCCGCGCAAACGCCGCGTTTGGCTTCCGCTACAAAATCGAGCATCGTTTTGGCCGCGGCGCCCGTAAATTTCTTTTTCGCTTCGTCAATTGCCGCGCGCAAATTTTTTCCGCTGCGGAAAAGCAATTGATAAAGCCGTTTCAATTCCAACCGTTGTTCGGCCGTAAACCCCGCGCGCCGCAAGCCGACCATATTTAACCCGCTGATCGCGTTGGTATCTTCCTGGACCGCAATGGTGAACGGCGGCAAATCCTGGCCGACGCCCGCGCCACCTTGCATCATGGCCAGCGTGCCGATGCGCGTGAATTGGTGAATCAAACAATTGCCGGAAATGAACGCGCGGTCTTGCACCGTGACGTGGCCGGCCAGCAACGCGCCATTTACAATGATGACGTGGTTTCCGATGTGGCAATTGTGCCCGATGTGGCTGTTGGCCATGAAAAAATTGTTCGAGCCGATGACCGTGGCTTCTTCCAATTTGTTCGAGCGGTGAACGGTGACGTGTTCGCGAAAAACATTTCCATCGCCGATGATCAACCGTGTCGGCTCGCCTTTGTATTTCAAATCCTGCGGCGCGTCGCCAATGACGCAGCCGGAGTGAAAGGAATTGTTCGCGCCGATTTTTGTGTGCCCGGTCAGATGCACGTGCGGACCGACGACGCAATTGGCTCCAAGTTCGACATTTTCGTCAATCACCGCAAACGCAGCAACGCGCGCCGTGGGATCCACGGTCGCTTTTGGGTGAACGCTGGCTGCCGGATGAATCATCGGCAGCAGATTTGCACAATCGATGCCTGAAAGAAATTGAAAATTGCCGTCATTTTTTCAAGCCGTATTTCGCGAGCAATTCTGCCAGCACGGCGTTTGGTTTTGATTTTGAAAAAATCTTCTGGAAAAGATTTTGATCCACCGGAAGCAGCCTGCCGGAACCATTCAATTTCAATCCATGTCGCCGCCAGGCTTCGTGCCACAGATGAATCGTGCGCGACTCCGGCGTGATCAATTCATCCACCGAGCGTGCCCGGATCATTTTTTCCCAATCGCCGAAAGACCAAGGACAAAAAGTTTCGGACGGGGCGACAAACGATTCCAACCTCTCTTCCCTGACAATTCGATCCACCAGTTTCGGACCGATGGTTCCCCAGACCTCGCGCGCGCCTTGTTCTCGCCGCGCCGCGTCATAAAGTTTTTGAGCGATGGCATGGCCGCGAGGAATCTTCATCGCCGAGCCGGTCACCTGGGTCTTGCCGCGCGTCCGCTCGCTCGCGAAAACCATCGGCGCGTCAAAATTCAGGGGTCGCAGGCAAATCATGTCGGCGTCCATCCACCAGCCTCCGCGGTCGCGCAGCAGTTTGTAGCGAAACAAATTCGAAAACGCCGCCACGCTGCCCTTGCCGGGGCCGTCTTTGTAGCAGAAAATTTCCGAGCGCGGCAGGATTTCCACGCCGTCGCGGACGTTCGCGCCCCGCGGAACGCCGTCAATTTTATCGTAGCAATATAAATGATATTCGTAGCCGTTCTGCAAAAAGGATTCGATGGACAACTGCTCCAGCGCAGAGAGAGCGCGTCCGATCCATAAACTGCTAACAATTTCTCCCATGGAAATTATTTGTAAAAATATCCCAGCTCGCGCAGGGACGAATAATCCTTTTTCCGTTCCGCCGTCGGCCGGCCGATAATGATGTGGTCAAGCACTTCGATTTTCAAAAGCTGGCCGGCGCGGATCAAATCGCGCGTGACCTTGATGTCCGCATCGCTCGGCGAAGGATCGCCGCTGGGATGATTGTGCGCGATGATAATCGCCGCCGCGTTTGCCGTGATCGCGCTTTTGAACACTTCCCGCGGATGAACCAAAAGCTGATCAATCGTGCCATCGGAAACTTCATCCACCCGGATCAGCCGATGGCGCGTGTTGAGCAGGAGCACTTGCAGCGTTTCCACGTCCTTGACCAGATTATGTTCGCGCAACAATTGCACCACATTTTCAGGGTTATCAAGCACGGGCGATTCCTGCTGCAATTCATCAGCCATCTTTCGCGCCAGCGTGAACGCCGCCAGCAAAGTCACCGCCTTGTCGCGGCCGATGCCTTTGATCTTGCATAAATCCTCCACCGAAGCGCGCGCCAATTCCCGCAGACTGTAACCGAATTTCGCGTAAAGCTTTTCCGCGATCATCACCACGTTTTCCCCTTTCAAACCCGTGCGCAACAGAATGGCAATCAAATCCGGCGCCGCCATGTTTTTTGCCCCTTTGACGCCCAGCGCCGCCAGGCGTTCGCGCGGACGTTCGCTGGCGGGATGGTCTTTGAGAGTCATTGCGATTTACGATTGGCGCCGGCCGATTTACGATTGTGCCCGAATTTCAATACGCAGCGTAAATCGTAAATCAAAAATCGTAAATGGAAAATCTGACGCCATCGCAACAAGCCGCCATCGCCGCGCGCGGCAACGTGCTCGTCATGGCCGGCGCCGGAACCGGCAAAACGCGCACGCTCATCGCGCGCTGCCTGGATGTTTTGGAAAATGAACGCGTCGCGCTCGACGACATTTTGATCGTCACGTTCACCGAAGCCGCCGCCGCAGAAATGCGTGAGCGGTTGCGATTGGCGCTGGAAAAGAAATCAGGCGAACAGTCGGACGATGCGCATTGGAATGAACAATTGGCCCTCTTCGACATCGCGCACATCGGCACGCTGCACAGTTTTTGTTTGCGACTCGTGCGCGAACATTTCCACGAACTCGGCCTGGATCCGCAACTCTCAATCCTGGACGAAGGCCAATCGCGCCTGCTTGCCGATGAAACGCTGGAAGTCATTTTCAATTCGCATTACGAACATGACGACGGATTTTCACACGCCGTCCAGGAACTGATAAAAATTTACGGAACCGGCAGCGACGAGAAGATCCGCGCGCTCGTTTTGCGTTTGCATCACTATGCGCAAACGCGCCCCGATGCCGATGGCTGGCTCGGGCGGCAATTGGATCATTTTTCTTCCCGCGCACCCGTGCAATGGCGCGAATGGTTCGCCGAAGCGGTTGAAAACTGGAGAAACGAATCGCCGGCGCTGCTCGAAAACTTGCGCGCCGTGAATCCAAAGGCGGCCGAATGCCTGGACATTTTAAAAACCGGTGAATCGCTCCAATGCCTCCAAAAGATTCTTGCCGCCGACGCGGATTGGCCGCGCGGAACGAAAAGATTCCGCGAAGCGCTCGAGGCTTTTTTTGAAGACGCTAAGTTTTTGAATTCGCTTTTGCCCGCCAATGGCCGCGACCCGATCACCGAAGATTGGGATTGGATCCGCGCCCACATGAAAACGCTGCTGCAACTCGCGCGGGAATTTTCCGAAAATTTTTCCGCGCGCAAACGCGACGACGGCGTTTTGGATTTTCATGACCTGGAACAATTCGCATTGAAATTGCTTTGGGATTTTCACGGCGAAATGCCGACCGGAACCGCCAAACGCTGGCGCGAGAAATTGCGTTTCGTGTTCGTGGACGAATATCAGGACATCAATGCGGCGCAGGATAAAATCATCGCCGCGCTGTCGGGCGACGGCGAAGCGGCAAACCGTTTTCTGGTCGGCGACATCAAGCAAAGCATTTACCGGTTTCGGCTGGCGGACCCGGCAATTTTTCGCGATTACGCAAAAAGCTGGCGCGGCAAAAACGGACAATCCATTTCACTGGCTGAAAATTTTCGCAGCCGCGAGTCGCTTTTGGATTTCGTAAATTCGCTGTTCACGCCGCTCATGCGCGACGAGGTCGGCGGCGTCCAGTATGACGAGGATGCTAAATTGAGATTCGGCGGCAATTTGAACCCGGATTCGACAACGGCCCGGCCCGGCCAGATCAAAGACGGACCGCGCACGGAATTGCTTTTGCGCCTTAAAACTTCCGGCGACGAAAATCGTGAGGGCGAAGAGGCCGGCAATGAATTGGCTAAATTGGAGGAATCGGAAAAAGAAGCGCGGATGCTGGCGTTGCGTTTGCTCGAGCTTAAAAATTCCGGCCATGAAATTTGGGACGAGGAAGAAAAGATTTTCCGCGCCGCCGAATGGCGTGATTTCGCGGTGCTGTTGCGCTCGCCGTCGGGCAAGGCGGAGATTTACGCAAAACAATTTGCCCTGGCGGGCGTTCCGCTCGTGGTGGAGCGCGGTGGATTTTTTGACAGCCGCGAGATTTCCGACCTGTTGAGCCTGTTGCAATTGCTCGACAATCCTTTGCAGGACGTTCCACTCATCGCCGTTTTGCGCTCGCCGTTTGCCGGGCTTTCTTTGGATGAACTGGCGGAAATCCGTTCGCGACACAAAGGAAAATTCTGGTTCGCGTTGAATTCGATTCAAAATCAAAATCCGGGGATTGAAACCGGAATACGCGCGAAAGTTGAAAGATTTCTGGAACGCTTTTCGCGCTGGCGCAAATTCGCGCAGCAGTCATCGCTTTCGCAATGCCTGGAGGAAATCCTGGCCGCGACGCATTATGACGACTGGCTGAAGGCGCAACCGCGGGGCGCACAGCGCCATGCGAACGTTCAGCGGTTCCTGCATCTGGCGGAACAATTTGACCAATTTCAGCGCCAGGGACTTTTTCGATTTCTCCATTTCATCAAAGCCCAGCGCGAAGTGGAAGCGGAGCCGGAAATCGCGCCGGCCGCGAGTGAAAACGCCGTGCGACTGATGAGCATCCACCAAAGCAAAGGCCTGGAATTCCCGGTCGTCGCGCTTGCGGATTTGGGAAAAGTTTTCAACGAGCGGGATTTGCATGGTGAAATCATTTTGGATGAACGCTTCGGTTTGTGTCCGCGCGTCAAACCGCCGAACGTTGGCGGACGTTTTCCCAGCCTGTCATATTGGCTGGCGAAAAAAAATCAACGGCGCGAATTGCGGGGCGAGGAATTGCGGTTGCTTTACGTGGCGTTGACGCGGGCGCGCGACACATTGATTTTGAGCGGCGGCATCTCGAAAAAAAATTGGGAAATGTTTGCTGAAAACGAATCCGCGACCTCGACGGAGGACATTCTCTCGGCGCGCAGTTACCTGGACTGGATCGCCATTTGGTTTCGCGGCCAGCATCCAAAAATCCAGAACGAAGGTGAGTTGCAACATTTGCGCTGGCGAATTTTGGCCGACGCCGACCTTTCGCTGCCTGAAAACGAAAAATCCGAAACGGAAATCCAGTTGCCGGAACTTTCCGAAAATGAGTTGCGACGGCTGGGCGAAATTACCGCCTGGAAATACCCATTTAAAACGGCGACGGAACGCGCGGCGAAAACATCAGTCACCGCGCTGCGCCGGACGGCCGAGGAATCGGATGATGAAGCGGAACAAAAATTTGCCGATTCCGAATTTCGCCGTCCAAAAAAACGATTCGCCGGAACACCCGCCGGCGGGCGATTGTCCGCGACCGAGACCGGCCTCGCGCATCACAAATTCCTTCAGCATTTCAATCTCTCCGGCGCAACGGATGCAAGATCGTTTGCCGCCGAAGCCGCGCGTTTGCAGGAGGAAAATTATTTGTCGGCAGACGAAGCGGCGGCGTTGAATCTTGAGAATCTCGCGACGTTTTGGAATTCGGATCCCGGAAAACAAATCCGCCGGCAAAAAGAATCTGTCCGGCGCGAATTGCCGTTCACCGCAAAATTTTCTCCTTCGGAATTGGCCGGGATTCTGGGAACGCCGGCGCCGGATAATTGGGACAATGAATTTGTCGTCGTGCAAGGCGTCGCGGATCTGGCCGTGTTCCTGCCGCAAGAAATCTGGCTGGTGGATTTCAAAACGGATGACGTGGCGGAACGAGATTTGCCGGAGAAAATCAATTTCTATTCGCCGCAATTGAAACTTTATGCGCAAGCATTGGAAAAGATTTATGCGCGCCCGGTCAAAAATTGCTGGTTGTATTTTTTGTCCGCGCAACGTTTAGCGCGTGTTTCCTGATTCCGCACGCCACCAGGCTTCGGGAATTTTTGCGTTCAGCGGATCGATCGTCGTCGCGGGAAGTGACGCGACCGCTTCTTTGAGCGTATCGGCGTGTTGCGGAAGGCATAACAGCGCCGAAGCGCCTTTGGTCTCCCAGATCAAAACGTATCCATCGGCAATCAAATCCTGCGGGCGAAGCGATTCGGTGTAATCCAGAATCACATAATCCACATGATATTCGCGGATGAGAGCGTCCCAATTCGTCCCGTGTTTGTCGTAAAAAAGATTGTTCAAATCAAAGGTGGATTCGGGATAAGTCGTTTCATAGCGGCCGTCCATCGAGATTTTGATTTGCGGATACAACCGCCATGAACAGTAGCAACCCCACGCAAACGGCGTGGCCAGATTTCCTTTCGCGTGAGCCAGCGAAAGGATGTCCGCTTCGCGCACCGGATCGTGTCCGACGGGCGCGAGCACAGAGAGCGACGCCTGCGGTAAAATTTTCAGCGCGATGAAAATGGCCATTGCGCCGTAAACCGCCGTCACGGCAACAGCCGGCTTCACTGCTGATGATAATTTTTGCGGGAAAAGCGAAAATAAAATTGCACCGGAAGCCTGCAAAAACGGCCCGGCAAACGCCAAAGCCGCAATACCGAAAAAGGGCGCGTGCCGCCGGCTGTGCCAGGCCAGAGCGGCGGTGATGGCGAGCATCGCAAGACCGCGCCAATTTTTTTTATCCACGCGCCGCCAGCCAAATAAAACCGCCGCGCAAACAATCAAAAAAAGGATCCGAAAGCTGATAAAAATGTCTTCCGCAAAGAACGGCAGCGGCTGCCATTCGGAAATTTCCGGACGTTTCATCAGCAGGGCGGGAATCAGGTAAACCCAGAATTTGATTCCATAAATATTGACCAGCGTCGCCGCGCCACAACAAACGGCCAGCAATAAAAAAACTTTTGCCCGATGGCGCTGAAAAATTGCCGCGAGCGTGTAAACGCCGATCGTTCCGGTTCCCGCGACAAAGCCGCCGTGAATGTTTGACCACAATAGAAACATCGGCGGCAAAAAGAACAGCGGCCATTTTCTTCCCGACCACATTTCTTCGAGACCAAGCAGCGTGATCGCAAAAAAACAATAAGTGAACGCATGGCTGCGAATCACCGGAATGTAGCCAAGCAATTCACACCATGCGACGGGGATGGCCAGAAGGAATAGAATTTCCCAGGAACAATTATTTCTCCTTCCCGCCAGCATCGCGGCGAGCATCGCGCCGAAGGCCAGGACGATTCGCAATAACGTCAGTCCCGGCGCGCCGAAAAATTTTAATACCCCAAAAAAAATCGTCCCGGCGCCCCATTCATGCTCGACGTAATGCGGCAGCACCGGCGTGAACGCAAACAGGTCGTGCCCGGGAACCGTGTGAAAATGCCAGACGTAAGCGCCGATCGCCAATTTTCCCCACAGATCGCCGTCCGCGATATGATGCGCCGCGAGAACAACGGCCAGGGAAAAAATTCCAAGAAAAAATGTCAATCGTCGCCATGTCGCCCGCGATGTCGGAGACGATTGCATGAATTCATTCCAAATTCATTTCCGGCACAGCCGGTGCAGATTCGGAGACGGCTGATGCGTCCAGCAATTTCACCAGCGCCGGCCTCAGCAATTTTCCCTGAAACGTGTAACCGGAGGCGACCGTTTCGCCGACGACCGAATCCGCCGCCGGCTTGACGCCGTCGGCAACCTGATGCCGCTCCGGATTGAATGGCTCATTTTTTTCCGCCGCAAAGGCCGTGAGGCCGACGCGACGGACAACGCCACGGCAGGCGCTTTGGAAATGTGAAATCTGTTCCGACACTTTTGGCTGCGCGGATCGGACCGCCGCGGAATGCAGCGCGAAAATATGATCGAGAATGCGCACGAGGATTTGCAGCCATTCGCTCTCGCCGCGGCGGAGCTTCTCGACTTCGAGGCGCAACGCGGCTTTTTCGCTGTCATTCATTTTTTCCATGAACGCGGCGAATTCCCGCACTTCATTGCCCATGCGTTCGGCGATCTCCTTCGCGCCGGCGACGGTTTTTTCCGCCTGTCCGCCAACGGATTCCTGCACGGCCGCCCAGCGATTGGTGGATTCGGAGATCTGCGCGGCGATGGTTTCGAGATTGTGGATTTGTTCAACGGTCGAACCCAGCGCATTGGCTTCAACGATTTTCAAAAAAGCGCGGTAATCCAAAATGTAGGGCAGGCAACCGACAACGGCCCCGACAAGACAAAGCGAAATGCAGAAAATCACCGTCATGCCCGAGATCGGATGCGGCGCTTTCCAAACGACGTAGCCCGCAAAACCAAGAAGCAACAAATCAGCGGACCAAAACGGCCATTTCGGGATTCTCAACGTTTTTTCCATCGCCGCAGTTTCGGAAAAAACGGCCATCCGCGCAAATGAATTAGCCGCAGTTTAGACTTTGGAGTTTGAGCTTTGGACTTTAACTTTCCGCCGTGCGCACTTGTGTCATTTTCAATCCTGCGGCGCGTGGCAGCAAAGCGCGCCATTTCCGCGCGCATCTCGACGAGCTGGCCGGGCAATCGGCCTTCAAAGCCACTGGCGCGCCCGGCGATGCCCGCCGTCTGGCCGCCGAAGCCGTGCGCGACGGGTTTGAAATCGTGGCCGCCGCCGGCGGCGATGGCACGGTCCATGAAGTCTTGAACGGCATCGGCGATGTGGACGGATTTGAAAAAGTCTGTTTCGGTGTGTTGCCACTCGGCACGGTGAACGTTTTTGCCCGGGAATTGAAAATTTCCATGAAATTGGAACACGCCTGGGAAACATTGCGCCGTGGCAAAGTAATGCAAATGGATCTGCCGGTCGCCGAATTTTCGGCAAATGGCGTTCGCAAAAGAAATTATTTTGCGCAATTGGCCGGCGCCGGCCTGGATGCGCGCGCCATCGAACTGGTGGATTGGCAGCACAAAAAGAAAATCGGGCCGATGGCTTATGTCATCGCCGGACTGAAGGCATTGCGCGAACGGAAACCTCAAATCATCGTGCGCGCCGGCGGGAAAATTTTGGAAGGCGAATTGGTGTTGATCGGCAACGGCAAATTTTACGGCGGTCCGTTTGAAGTTTTTCCGCAGGCCGGTTTGGGCGACGGCTTGCTGGAGGTCTGCGTTTTGCCGCGCGCAAGTTTTCTGACGATGTTCCGCTGTGCGCCGGATTTTTTGTTCCGTCAAAAATTGCCGGAAAAAATTGTCCGGCGCGTCCGCGCCGCCAGTTTTGAGATGTCCGGCGAATCGGGGTTCGAATTGGATGGCGAATGGATCGGCAAATTGCCGGCGACTTTTTCCATCGCGCCCAAAAAATTGCGCGTCATTGCGCCGTGAGCCGGATGATTTCGCGCAACGGCGTCGGCGGTTTGAATTTCACGAAACGTTCCAGTTTTTCCACCAGCGGTTTGCGGCGGCGCATGTCGTCGAAGCCGGGAGCGTAGGCTTTATCGTAGGGAATCAACTGGATCTTCGATTTTGACCCGAGCGTTTTCACGACGAGTTTGGCCAGATCTAAAATGGTGATCTCTTCCGTGCCGCCGACGTTGAAAATTTCGCCGCGCGCTTTTGCGCAATTTCGCAATCGCACGAGCGATTCCACGGCGTCCGTCACCAGGCAAAAACAGCGCGTTTGTTTGCCGTCGCCGAAAACTTTGAGCGGCGCGTTCTTTTTTGCCGCGGCGATGAATCGCGGCAAGACCATGCCGTAACGTCCGGTCTGGCGCGGCCCGACGGTGTTGAACAATCGGGCGATGATGACCGGCAATTTTTTTTCCCGCGCGCAGGCCAGCACGAGAAATTCATCCGTCAATTTGGCGCTGGCGTAACTCCAGCGCGAATGACTGGGCGGCCCGATGAGCAGATCGTCATCTTCAGAAAATTCCGCTTTTGTGCTTTTGCCGTAAACTTCGGAAGTCGAAGCCAGCAGCAACGGCGTCGATTTCTTTTCCGCGGCGCGCAAAAGGATTTCTGTTTCATGAAAACTGGATTCCAAAACCTTCAACGCGGATTTAACAACGAGTTCGACGCCGACGGTCGCCGCGAGATGAAAAATGAATTCCGCGTTGGCCGCGAGCCGTGGCAATTCCTTGCATTGGGAAATTTTGCTGCGGACGATTTTCAGGCGCGGATTTTTTTTGACGGCGCGCAAATTCTCCAGACTGCCGGTCGAAAGATCGTCAATAACGACAATACTTTGGCCGTCGTTCAATAATCGCTCGACCAGATGGGAGCCGATGAATCCCGCGCCGCCGGTGACGAGAATGGGTTTCGCCTTTTTCATTTCAGCGCTTCGGCAATGGTTTCAGAAATTTTCTGGCGATAATCAGCGCTTTCAATTTTTTTTGCTTCTTCGGGATTTGATAAATAACCGGCCTCGACCAGAATTGCCGGACGATGTTGTCCTTGCAGCACGGTCATGAATCGCGCCCGGCAAACGCCACGATCTTCCAGGCCGGTCGCCCGGACCAGCGCGCTTTGAATTTTTACCGCAAGTTGCAGGCTCGGCTCGTCAAATTCATTCGCCGGCAAATTCGCCAGCCACGGATCCGAATAGCCGCGCGTCATCGTGGATGGCATCCCGCGCGGCGTGACGCAATACGTTTCAATGCCGCCGGTGTTCGGGTCGCGCGTCGCGGTGGCATTGAAATGCAGGCTGATAAAAACATCCGCGTGATGTTCATCGGCAAAGGTCACGCGATTGGAATTGGCAAAATCCTCGTCCGTCGAGCGCGTAAGAAAAACCGTCCAGCCATTCGTTTCAAGTAATGGTTTGAGCCGCAGCGCGACATCGAGCGTGAATTCTTTTTCAAACCGTCCGTCCAATGCGCTGTGTGTGCCGACGTTGCTGCCGCCGTGCCCGGGATCGATCACGATGACGCGATTGCTTTGCGGAAATGAAATCGCCGGCGCGCAAAGCAATGGCTGGAGATTTTTTTGCAGATCCACTCCGTAAAGGGAAATCTCGCCGTCAATCAATTCCGGCGCGAAACCGAGCGCGACCTGAATTCCATTCCAACTTGCTTCACGGCTTCCAATTTCCAGCGTCATCGTGCCGTTGGTCGAGGAAATCGAATACGTCGCCACCGGCGAATCGGCGATACGACGCGGCTTGCCGAGATGGTGCTGCGCCGCCCATTGCGCGAGAGGGATCCAGGTTGTAACCGGCGCAATCGGTTTGGCCGGAGGCAAATTCGTTTTCACCGGCGGCGGAACGTTGATTTTATTCGGCTGCGTCGCGGAAACCGCCGGTTTGGCCTGCCAATCGGGCGGCAACGGCTTTTCGGACGCGCAGCCGGCGACAAAAATCGCCGCCGCGAAAAGGATCACTGCATTTTTGAACACGCGCCCATTTTGGCGAACGCAAAAGCCGACTCAAGCTGTTTCCGCATTTACGATTCAACATTTCGGATTTACGATGACGGCATTGAAAATTCTTGTGGCCATCACCGGAGCCAGCGGCGCGATTTACGCGCAGCGTTTGCTGGACAACCTGGATCCGCGACAGCATGAAATCCATGTCGTGCAAAGCAATTACGCTGCGCAGGTGATTTTGGAGGAATTGCCCGGCGGATTGAAATTGCCCGAAGGCGTAAAGTCGCATTCGCTTAAAAGCATGAACGCGCCGTTCGCCAGCGGCTCCAATCCGCCGGACGCGATGGTCGTGATTCCCTGCACGATGGGCACAATGGGACGCATCGCGCACGGCTACAGCGAAGATGTATTGCTTCGTGCCGCCGACGTGACATTGAAGGAAAGACGCAAATTGATTTTAGTGCCGCGTGAAACGCCGTTGAGTCTGGTTCATGTCAAAAATATGGAATTGCTGCTGCTCGCCGGAGCCACGATTTTGCCCGCCAATCCCAGTTTTTATTCCGGCGCGAAAACGGCGCAACAACTTGCCGACACGGTCGTCGCGCGTGTGCTTGACCATTTGGGGGTAGAAAATAATCTCGCGCCGCGTTGGAGCGAGGAAAAGGAATGATTTCAACAATTCAAAAATGGGGAAGCTTCGTCCGTTTCTCGCACACCGTTTTCGCGTTGCCGTTCGCGCTGGCGGCGATGCTGGTGGCCGCGCGCGACCATCGCGGCTGGCCGGGCTGGAAAATCTTTGGGCTGATTCTCGCGGCGATGGTTTGCGCGCGAACCTGCGCCATGGCGTTCAACCGGATCGTTGACCGGAAATTCGATGCGCTCAATCCGCGCACGAAAAATCGTCATTTGCCGGCGGGAACGATTTCTCTGGCAAGCGCGATTTTGCTTTGCGGCATTTCCGGCGCGGGCTTGATTGCCGTCAGTTATTTTTTAAATCCGGTTTGTTTTTATCTTTCACCAGTCGCGCTCATCGTGATTTGTTTTTATTCGCTGACGAAACGGTTCACGGATTACACGCATGTTTTTTTAGGAATTGCGCTCGCGCTCGCGCCGGTCGGCGCATGGTTGGCGGTGCATGGCGCCGACATCTCCACGACGGAGATTTTTCAAATGACAATTCTCGCGTTCGCTGTCGTGCTGTGGCTGGTCGGTTTCGACATCATTTACGCATTGCAGGATTATGAATTCGATAAATCACACGGCTTGCGGTCGCTGGTCGTCGCATGGGGGCAAAAAAATGCGCTGGCCGCGGCATTCCTCGCGCACCTGTTGATGTGCGGATTGTTGTTCGCGTTCGGAATTCTTTGCCGGTTCCATTTCATTTATCTCGTCGGCTGGTTCATTATCGTCGGCTGCCTGGTCCTGGAACACTGGATCGCGAGGCGCCGCAGTTTGAACTGGATCAATCTCGCCTTTTTCCGCCTGAACGCGCTGGTCGGCGCGGTTTTCCTGGTCGTTGTCGCCATCGAAGTGATTTTCGATGGCGGATTCAAATTGCGGTAAACTCAACTTTGCCAAACGGGCAAATTCTGTTAAATCTATCGTGTGAATTTTTTCATTCAACACAGCGAATTGCGCGACATTTACGACAAGGTCGTCGCCGGCGAACGCATTTCCGAAGCCGATGCGTTGCGGCTGTTTGAATCCAAAGACATCCATGCCATCGGCGCCATCGCGGATTTTGTGCGGCAAAAAAAAGTCGGCAATCGCGCGAGCTACATCATCAATCGCTACGTCAATTATTCCAATTACTGCATTTTGTCGTGCCAGTTCTGTTCCTTTGCCCGCAAGAAACGCGACGCGGACGGCTTTCAATTTTCCATCGAAGAAATCGTCGAGAAAGCGCGCGAAGCGCTGAAGATCGGCGTCACGGAATTGCATATTGTCGGCGGATTGCATCCGTCGCTGCCGTTCAGTTATTACACCGACATGCTGCGTGCGCTGAAGAAATTGGATTCGCGGCTGCAATTGAAATGTTTCACCGCGATTGAAATTTTGCATCTGGCGTGGCTGGCGAAAAAATCGGTCGAGCAGACGCTGATTGAATTGAAAGACGCCGGCTTGGAATCGTTGACCGGCGGCGGCGCGGAAATTTTCCGCAAAGAAGTCCGCTCGGCGATCGCGAAAGGCAAAGAATCCGCCGAAGAATATTTAGATGTGCATCGCCAATGGCACAAGCTCGGCGGGCGCAGCACCTGCACGATGCTTTACGGCCACGTCGAATCGCTCGCCGATCGCGTGGATCATCTGCGACAATTGCGCGCATTGCAGGACGAAACGGGCGGCTTCTGCGGTTTTGTGCCGCTGGCGTATCAACCGCAGAACAATCAAATTCCCGTGGACAAAGCGCCGACCGGATTTGATTCGCTCCGGACCATCGCCATCAGCCGCATTTACCTGGACAATTTTCCGCACATCACCGCGTATTGGATCGGGCTTGGATTGAAGTTGGCGCAAGTCGCCTTGAGTTTCGGCGCGGACGATTTGCACGGCACGATTATCGAGGAACACATTTTTCACATGGCCGGCGCGACAACGCCGCAGTTGCAGACGGAAACGGACATGCTCAAAGCCATTCGCGAAGCCGGAAGAATCCCGGTGCAACGGAACACCTTTTACGAACCGATCCGGACGCTGGAAAACCCGGCCGCGCCCGGAGCCGGCGAAATTTCTTCACGGTCAAAAATGCTTGAGGGGAACCTGGCGACCGCATGAAACGCATCGGTTTCATCACCGTTTGTCTTTTCGCCATCGTCTTCGCATTCTCCGGCTGCGCCACGGCAAAATATCAATCGGAATTGCCCGCCGGCCAGCCACGGTCTGCGGATTATCCGATCCCGCTCTACATGGAAAATCAAAAAGTGCCGCGCGCGTGCGAAATCATCGGCACCGTCTCCATCAATCCGGGAAGTTTTGTCATGTTCCGCGGTTCGCCGGAAACGGAAACCAGGCGGATCCTCGAAATGGCGCATGAAAAAGGCGCCGACGCGGTGAAAGTCACCTCGATGGAAAAACCGGATTTCACCAATCCCAATTACCGGATGAAAGCCGATTTGCTTCGTTATTCCGAAGACTGGGAAACCGTTGCCATCACCGAAAAAGAACTTGTTTCCTATCTCGCCGAACACCGGGACAATCTCGATCCCATCGAGGGAATCTGGATCGCCGGCGGATTGCAGCCGGAAACCATCGGCATCATCCGCGACCATTCGAAGCCCGGCCGCGAATTTGTCGGTTTCATTCTGCAATCGCAAAATCCCGTCTGGCATTTGCGCATGAAAAAAATGGACATCCGGCGCGGGCCGGGTCCCGGGAGTTACGCCATCTCCTATTATCTCGACGATTTTGAACGGCGGGAAATTTCGATAATGCTGGCCAATAAAAATTCATTTGCGCTGACCATCTGGCGATCAAACGATCGCGGCGCTATCATCACTTACACGAAAACGAATTGATGTCCGCTCCCGAAAATAAAAAATTCCGCGTCGGCTCGGTGAAATACCTCAATGCCGCGCCGCTCACGCGCGGCATCGAAAGCGAAATCATCTTCGCCGCGCCGTCCCAATTGGCGCAATTGCTGCGACGCGATGAGTTGGACGCCGCGCTCGTCAGCATCACCGAAGTTTTGTTCAGTGGTCGTTACGACGTGCTGGATGGAATCGCGATCGCGTCGCTCGGCGAAGTTTACAGCGTGCTGCTGGCGCATCGCAAACCGCTCGAAGAAGCGCAGGAAATCTTTTGCGACACCGCGTCGCTCACCAGCGTCAATTTGCTGAAAGTGCTGCTCGCCGAACGTAATCTGTTCCCGCGATTTTTGCCGCTGGAAAATTACGCAGAAGCCGCGCAAAAAGATTTCGTCCTGCTCATCGGCGATGAAGCCATCAAATTCCAGCGTGCGCCGAACGTTCTTCATAAAATTTATGATTTAGGCGCGGAATGGACGGAATTGACGCAATTGCCTTTCGTTTATGCCGTCTGGGCTTTGCGTCGCGGCATCGAAAACAAGGAACTGCGCCGCGAATTGCGCGAGGCGAAGCAATTCGGCCTCGACACGCTCGAACACATCATCGAATCGCGCACCGAATTCGATGAAAATTTCCGGCGCGATTATTTCGAGTGGCACATTCAATATCATCTGGGCGCCGACGAAAAACGCGGCATCGGGAAATTTTGCGAATTGCTGCGCAAACATAAGCTGGGCAACGTCCATGAGTTGAAATTTGTTCCGTAAAATTCAAATTGTTTGGAGGATGATTGATGGCTAACTTTTGGGCATGTCGCCCGAAAGCCATTCCCAAATCGCGCGTGAATTGTGCGAACAAAAACGCTGGCGCGCGCTTTTGGATTTTGCCGAAAAATGGCTGGCGGAAAACACTGCCGACGCCAAAGCGCATTATTATCTCGGCGTCGCCCACGGCGCGCTGGGGCAATTCGTGCAGGCAGAAACGGATTTTCGCCGCGCGGTGCAACTGGACCCGCGCGATTGGAAAATCTGGAACAATCTGGCGGCACTCCTTTACGAAAACCTGAAACGTCCCGCCGACGGAATTCATTGCATCCAAAAATCGCTGCATCTCAATCCGCAAAACAAACTCGGCTGGGCCAATCTCGCCACGATGGTCGGCCGCCTCGGTTACCATGACAAAGCCATCGAATATGCCGACCGCGCGCTGGCTCTGGACGGCGAATTTGTGGAAGCGCATTTGCACAAAGCCGCCGCCGCGTTTTCGCTCGGCAAAACCGAGATCGTCAAAGAAGTCTGTGAAACGCTCGCGAAAATCCAGCCGGAGAAATTTCGCAGAGAGAGATAATTCCGTTTCCGCCTTCACCACAATTTGAGCCGAGAAACGGCTCTGCAAAATGGAGACAGCAGCCATTCGTTTTCGTCTTTGTGTTCGTTGCATTCTTTGTGGTTAAATGAATCGCGAAATGAATCGCATTGAGGAACGCTTCGCGCAATTGCGGCGCGACGGCAAAAAAGGCTTCGTCGTTTACATCGGCGCGGGCGACCCGAATCTCGCCGCCACGCGCGAACTGGCTTTGGCGTTTGACAAAGCAGGCGTGGATATTTTGGAACTCGGCGTGCCGTTCAGCGACCCGCTCGCCGATGGTTTGGTCAATCAACTCGCGGCGCAACGCGGTCTGGAATCCAAAACCACGCCGCCGAAACTTTTGAAAACCGTTTCGGAGATTCGCAAGAAATCGCAAATCCCAATCGTCCTCTACATTTATTTCAACCTGATCCACAAAATCGAGATGGAAAATTTCATTCGCGACGCGGCAAAAGCCGGCGTGGACGGTTTGCTCGTTCTCGATTTGCCCCCGGAAGAATCGGACAATTACGAAACGCTCATGCGCAAAAACAATTTGTGCCACATTTATCTCGTCGCGCCGACGACGCCGGAAGCGCGCATGGAATTCATCGTGCGCCGCGGCAGCGGATTTATTTATTACATTTCGCGCGAAGGCGTGACGGGCATGCAAAGCAAAGTCGCGTCGAACCTCGCCGAACAGGTTTCCAAAATCCGCACGCACACGAAACTGCCGGTGGCCGTCGGCTTTGGCGTTTCCAATCCGCAACAGGCCAAACTTGTCGCGCAAGATGCAGATGCCGTCGTCGTCGGCAGCGCGGTGGTGAATCAAATCGCTGAAAATGGAAAATCAAAAGACCTGGTCAAGCGCGTCGGCAAATTTGTGAAATCGCTGGCCGATGCGGTCAAATCAATTTAAACCACGGATAAACACGACTGTTTTTGTTTTTCAAATTTGAAGCGCTTGTGACACAATTCGACGCATGGCAAAAAAGTCGGCATCAGAAACCGGGTCGCTGAAAAAGGAGATTCGTGAAAAGGCAGGCCAATTGCAGAATCAGCAGGCTGCTTATAAGGATTTTACCGCTCGACTGAAACTTCTCATCAGCAAAAATCCACATCTGATTACGACGACTTTGAGCAACATCTTCACGATGCGGCTCATTGGAAATAAAACGCATGGTGATTTGGCGGAAATTGCCATCGCTGAATTTATCAATCAATTCATGTATGACTTCAAATCCATCCATGTCGGCAAGGATTTGTATCGCGCTAAAAAGCATGAGGAAGACATCAAGGTCATTAACGAAATTACAAAAGAGGAATTTACCGTCAGCTTGAAAGCTTACGGTCACGGCCCCCTTCAACTTTCCACTGACAAGACTGGCTTCATGTTTATGAGGCTCAAGGAAAAAGGAGTTCTGATCAAGAAAGTCAGAGAAATCGCTGGAATTTGGAAAGACCCAGTTTTTGCGGCTTTTGATAGTGTAAATGTGCTGCCATTAATTTATGATGAAAAACAGAGACGTTGCAATTTGCTTGTCTTCAATGTTCAGCGCGCAAAAGCAGCAGTCACTTCTGTTCAATTTGTGGAAACTGGTAAACGCAGAAAACATCCGGTTTATCGTTTTTACGATTGTGACGGCGGTTGCATTTGTGAGGTTCGATATGGAGGCGGGACTGCAAATGCTTTGCAGCGCGGACTTTGGACTCACACAAAAAATAGTTTTAAGTATTTCGATAGTTTGACGGAAGGATGGATTGATTATTCTCAAAATAAGGTTCTCGTGCATTTATTTTCGCACGCGCTCATAGCAACCGCTAAAGGGCACGAGGCGGCTCTTGAAAAGTTGAAAGAAGATATTGAAGAACAGAAAAAACATTCCAAATTGAAATAGATGCAAACGCTCGATTTATTTGAAGATTTGGTTATTGATGTTCCCGAAACCGAGGGCATCAAATATACCGGCTCAAAACTCAAGCTGCTACCTTATATTTTTCAACTCATCAACAAAGTTAAACCTAAAACCGTGTTGGACGGTTTTGCAGGCACAACGCGTGTTTCACAAGCCCTTGCACAAGCCGGGTATCGCGTCATTGCCAACGATATTTCGGCCTGGTCGAAATTTTTTGGAACGTGCTATTTGCTGAACACATATCCCGAAAGTCATTACAAGCCAATCATTACCCATCTCAATTCATTGCGCGGAAAAGATGGCTGGTTCACAGAACATTATGGCGGTGAAGCAAACGGCGGTTGCTCCATCGGCGAAGACAATCTCAAAAAACCGTGGCAGAAACATAATACGCGAAAATTGGATGCCATTCGGGATGAAATTGAACGTCTTTCGATTTCCGAAATAGAAAAAGCGGTTTTGCTGACAAGCTTGATTCTTGCGCTTGATGAAGTGGACAGCACGCTTGGCCATTTTGCTTCCTACCTCAACGACTGGTCGCCGCGTTCTTACAATAAATTGCATTTAAAAGTTCCGCGGCTGATTCTAACAACCGAACGTCACGCCGTTCATCAATCCAACATTTTCGATTTGGTAAAAAAAGTTAAGGTTGACCTTGCTTATTTCGACCCACCTTATGGCTCGAACAATGAAAAAATGCCGCCATCGCGTGTGCGCTATGCCGCATATTATCACCTTTGGACTTCGATTTGCCTTCACGACAAACCGGAATTATTTGGTAAAGCCAAGCGCCGCGCCGACACTTCTGACACGATGGCGAGTTCCGTATTTGAAGATTTTCGGAGAAGCGAATCGGGACGATTTGTTGTCGTGGAATCCATTGAACGGCTTTTGCAAATGACCCAAGCAAGACACATCATTTTGTCATACAGTTCCGGCGGGCGTGCTACTGCAGAAGAATTAAATGAAGCCATCAACTCTGCCGGAAAATTGATTGATGTTCTTGAAATTGACTATCGTAAAAATGTCATGGCAGGGATGCGTTGGACGAATGAATGGGTCAGCGAAGCCGAGACTCCGAATAGAGAATTTTTATTTTTGATTGAAAAATAAACCCGACATCAAAAACCGTTTTGTCATTATCATGGCGGGCGGGCGCGGCGAACGGTTCTGGCCGTTGAGCCGCGAGAAAATGCCCAAGCAATTGCTCGCGTTGCTCGGCAAAAAATCGTTTCTGCAGGAAGCCGTCGAGCGCGTGCTTCCCATTGTTCCGGCGAAAAATATTTTTGTCATCACCAACGAGGCGCAATTGCCGGAAGTCAAAAAACAGCTTCCGAAAATTCCCAAGGCAAATCTGATTGCCGAGCCGATTGGCCGCGACACTTGCGCCGCCGTCACGCTCGGTGCGGCGCTCGTCGGCGCGCGTTCCACAATGGGCGTCATGGCCGTGTTGCCCGCCGACCACGTGATTCCCGACGCGAAAAAGTTCCAGCAGATTCTCGGCGACGCATTTGATCTGGCGTCGCGCGGGCAGGCAATTGTCACCATCGGCATCAAACCGACCGAGCCGGCGACGGGTTACGGTTATATCCGTGTCGGAAACGAATTGCCGCCGGCGGAAGGCGCGAAGAAAACGAAGACGACTTTTTTCAAAGCGGAGCAATTTGTCGAGAAGCCGGATTTTCAGCGCGCGTTGGATTATGTCAACAGCGGCCAATATCGCTGGAACGCCGGGATGTTCGTCTGGAGTTTCGTCACCGTCACCAACGGCCTTGAAAAACATCAGCCGGAAATGTTTGCGGCGTGCCAGCGCTGGTTCAAGGTCGCGAACAATCCCGCAAAACTCGCGAAAGTTTTGGCGAAGGAATATCCCGACATCAAAAAAATCTCCGTGGATTATGCGCTGATGGAAAAGGCGCAGAATGTGATCTGCGCCGACGGCGATTTGGAATGGGACGATTTGGGCGCATGGAACGCGCTCGCGCGGCATTTGAAACCCGACGCCGAAGGCAATTGCGCCATGGCGGATTTCATTCACGTGGACGCGGCGCGAAACATCATTTTTGATGCGCGCACGAAAAATAAAACGCCGATTGCCGTAGTCGGCCTGCGCGATTCCATTCTGGTGCAAACGGATGATGCGGTTTTGCTCGCGCATAAATCGCAGGCGCAAAAGGTGAAGGAATTGGTTCGCAAACTTGGTGAAGACACGAAGCTGAAGAAATTGATTTAGCATTTTCGCGGCTTTGATATTTCCAAATGATGGAATATGTTGCTGCAAGGATATGGGCGACAACGATAAGCAATCCGCGAGTCTCGAAAAAAATCCGCTCTGGTATAAAAGCGGGGTCATTTACGAACTTCACGTCCGCGCCTTCCAGGACAGCGACGGCGACGGCGTGGGCGATTTCCGCGGGCTGACTTCCCGCCTCGACTATTTGCGCGACCTCGGCGTCACCGCCATCTGGCTGTTGCCGTTTTATCCGTCACCGCTCAAAGACGACGGCTATGACATCGCGAATTATTTCGACGTGCATCCGATGTATGGGACCTTGCGCGATTTCAAAAATTTTCTGCGCGAGGCTCACAGCCGCGGGCTGCGCGTCATCACCGAATTGGTTCTGAATCATACCTCCGACCAGCATCCGTGGTTTCAACGCGCGCGCCGCGCCAAACCCGGCAGCAAATATCGCGACTATTACGTCTGGAGCGACAATTCGGAAAAATACAAAGGCACGCGCGTCATCTTCAAAGATATCGAAGTCTCGAATTGGACCTGGGACGCGACGGCCAATGCGTTTTATTGGCACCGGTTTTTTTCGCATCAGCCGGATTTGAATTTCGACAATCCCGTCGTTCATGCCGAATTGATCCGCGTGCTGGATTTCTGGCTCGACCTGGGCGTGGACGGCGTGCGGCTGGACGCGATTCCGTATCTTTACGAACGCGAAGGCACCAGCTGCGAAAATTTGCCGGAGACCCATGAATTCCTGAAAAAGATCCGCAAGCACGTGGATGAAAAATATGGCGACCGGATGTTGCTGGCCGAAGCCAATCAATGGCCGGACGACGCGGTGGCTTATTTCGGAACCGGCAAAGGCGATGAATGTCACATGGCTTTTCATTTTCCGCTGATGCCGCGGCTGTTCATGTCGCTGCGCATGGAAGACCGGATTCCGATTGTGGACATTTTGGAACAAACGCCCGCGATTCCGCCCACGGCGCAATGGGCTTTGTTCCTCCGCAACCACGACGAACTCACGCTCGAAATGGTGACCGATGAAGAGCGCGATTACATGTATCGGATGTATGCGCACGTTCATCAGGCGCGATTGAATCTGGGAATCCGCCGGCGCCTCGCCCCGCTGGTGGGCAACGACCGGCGCCGCATTGAATTGCTCACCGCGCTGTTGCTTTCCTTCCCGGGCACGCCGGTCATTTATTACGGCGATGAGATCGGCATGGGCGAAAACATTTATCTGGGCGACCGCAACGGTGTCCGCACGCCGATGCAATGGAGCGCGGATAAAAACGCCGGTTTCTCACGCGCCAATCCGCAAAGCCTTTACCTGCCGATCAATCTCGATCCGGAAAACCATTACGAAGCCGTGAACGTGGAAGTGCAGGAGCGCAATACCCATTCGCTCCTCTGGTGGATGCGCCGGCTCATCGCGCTCTATAAACGGCAACGCGCGTTCGGCCTGGGCACCTTTGAATTTCTCCATCCGGAAAACCGGAAAATTTTTGCGTGCATCCGCAAATATGAAAATGAAATCATTCTGGTCGCCGCCAATTTGTCGCGCTTCGTGCAACCGGTGGAATTGGATCTGACGCCATTTCAATCGCTCGTGCCGGTCGAACTTTTCAGCCGCACGGAATTTCCGCAAATCACCGACAAACCGTATTTCCTGACGCTCGGACCGCATGCGTTTTACTGGTTTTCGCTCGAACCAAAAGCCGCCAAAACAATCGCCCCCGCGACCGGAATGGAATCGCTCCCGCAATTGACAGTCGCGGAAAACTGGGAGGAAATTTTCAGCGACAAAAATCACCTCGCCTTCGAACGCGCGATGAGAAGCTGGCTGCCCGCGCGGCGCTGGTTTGGCGGAAAAACGCGGAACATCAAAATCGTCCGCGTCCTGGAGACGATCCCTGTGCCGATGGAAAATGAATCGGCCGTTTTTGCCTTCCTGCAAATCGAATACGTGCAGGCCGAAGCGGACATTTATGTCGTGCCGTTCGCCTGCTCATTCGGCGAGGCTGCCGAAGCGATCGCCCGGGATTTTTCGGCGGCGATCATCACTCGTGTCAACAATAACGCGGGTCAAACCGGCGTGGTTTATGATGCGGTTGCGAGCAAGAAATTCTGCTCGACGCTGCTGCAAATGATCGCCGGCCGCCGTTCAATCGATGGCAATAAAGGTGAATTAAGCGCATCGCAAACGGCTGCTTTGCGTCAATTGCGCATCGCCGGCACTTTAGAACTGGAACCGAACGTCAGCAAAGCGGAGCAAAGCAATTCGTCGGTGATCTTTGGCGACAAATTGATTTTGAAATTTTTCCGGCGGATGGATGCCGGCGTCAATCCGGAACTGGAGATTTTGAATTTCCTGACGGAACAAAATTTTGCTCACGTGCCGCCGCTCGCCGGCGCGCTGGAATATCGCGCGGGCCGGGAAGAACCGCGCACGATTGCCGTTCTCAACACGTTCGTGCCAAAAGCGCGCGACGCCTGGGAATACACCCTCGATGCCCTCGGCAAATTCTATGAGCGCGTCCAGGCTTTGCCGGCGGACAAACGCGTGCCGCAATTGCCCGTCGCCAATGTCGTCAAACTTTCCGCGCAGCCGCTGGCGGAAAATACCCAGGGAATCCTCGATACCTACGTCGAAAGCGCGCGAATGTTGGGCGCACGAACGGCGGCGATGCATCTTGCGCTGGCGGCGGATACCGAGGATAAAAATTTCACGCCCGAACCGTTCACGCCGCATGCGCAACGCGGTTTGTTCCAGGCGATGCGAAATTCGATGCGGCACACTTTTCAATTGCTCGCGCGGCAGCAGAAAAATTTATCGCCGGAGATCCAGGCGCTTTCACAACAAGTGCTCGCGCTGGAACCGGAAATCCTGAAACGATTCCGCAAAATTTATGAGCATCGCATCGACGCCACCCGCATCCGGCATCACGGTGATTTTCATCTGGGCCAGGTGCTTTACACCGGCAAAGATTTTCTCATCATCGATTTTGAAGGCGAACCGGCCGTGGCATTGAGCGAGCGCAAATTAAAACGTTCGCCGTTGCGCGACGTGGCGGGAATGATCCGTTCATTTCATTACGCGGCGCAGGCGGCGCTGGCCAAACACATCGAACGCGGAACGCCGGTCGAGGGACAATTGCCGTTGCTGACGGCGTGGGCGAAATTCTGGCCGCGCTGGACGGGCGCGATTTATTTCAAATCGTATTTGCAGCAGGCAGCCGGCGCGTCGTTCATCCCGCAAAATCCTGCGGACGTCCAAATCATCACCGATTTCTTCCTGTTGCGAAAAGCGATTTATGAATTGGGCTACGAACTCAACAACCGTCCGGACTGGGTTAAAATTCCGCTGCAAGGCATTTTAGAACTGGTGGTCGAGGACCGTCCGGCGGCGCAGGCGTAAAAGTCTTCG
>DASTWS010000035.1:0-65579 GCA_035776755.1 Verrucomicrobiia bacterium | reverse complement strand
TCGTGTCATCCACCGGCCAGTCGGAAAGGTCTAAATTCTTGCGGCCATCTTTGACGTCATTGGCGACGAGCCAGGAAACGGGGGCGATATCCGAATACCACGGCCAGCGCGTCTCGCGGGAATGACAGTCGTAACAGGACGCGCGCAACATCGTGGCGATTTCCGGCGGCGGAGAATTCGTCGCGATGAAATCCACAATGACCGGCGGATTTTTTCGCGCCGGATTGAAGCATTGCATCAGTCCAAAAATTGCAATCAGCGCAACGACGATCCAAATTAATTTCCGTTTCAAGGCCGTAAAAATCTTACGCGCGGAAAAATTTGCCAAGCATAAAATGCGCGGCCCGCGCATGTGCAACAGCGAAACTAAAATCCGTGGAAAAGGGGATAGACATTTTTGTCTTTCGAAATAGTCTTGTCGAACTCCGACTATGAAAAAATTATCACTCGCCTTTTTATTTGCCGCCGCGAACGTCGCGCTGGCGCAGATGGACAATCCGGCAATGACCAATGCGCCGGAAACAAAAGCCGCGCCCGCCGTGCCGACATTGCAGATTGATGCGGGCAAAGTCACCGGCAAAGCCAGCCCGACGCTTTACGGCCTGATGACCGAGGAAATCAATTATTCCTACGAAGGCGGACTTTACGGCGAATTGATCCGTAATCGTTCGTTCAAGGCGGATCCGGCCAAAGCGATTTATTGGGATGCGATTCGCTCGGCGATCTCGCTCGATAAAAGCCAGCCGCTCAATTCCGCGCTCGATGTCAGTTTGAAAGTGGATGTGAGCAAAGCGTCGAAAAATTCGCCGGCAGGAATTGCCAACGGCGGTTATTGGGGGATTCCGGTGCGGCCAAAAACCACCTATCACGCGTCATTTTATGCAAAGGGAAGTCATTTTTCCGGCCCGCTGACGGTTGCCATTGAAAGCAATGACGGCAAAACAACTTTTGCCAGCGGAACCGTCGACAGTATTTCCGGCGACTGGAAAAAATATGAAGTCACGCTGACGACGGCAGACGTGCCTGTTTCCAAAGATAATAAATTGGTCATCACGACAACGAAGCCGGGAACATTTTTCAATCATCACGGCACCGTTTGGTTCCAGCAGGTTTCGCTCTTTCCGCCGACTTATGACCATCAGGCCAACGGATTCCGTCCGGACATAATGCAATTGCTCGCCGACATGCAGCCAAAATTCCTGCGTTTTCCCGGCGGCAATTATCTGGAAGGCGATTACATCAACGAACGATTCAATTGGAAACAAACCGTCGGCCCGGTCGAAACCCGTCCCGGCCATCGCAGTCCGTGGAACTATTGGTCCACCGACGGCATGGGCTTGCTGGAATTTTTGAATTGGTGCGAAGATCTGCACATGCAGCCGGTGCTGGCGGTTTTTGCCGGATACGCATTGCGCCATGATTACGTCAAGCCCGGTCCCGATCTCGCGCCGTATGTTCAGGACGCGCTCGACGAAATCGAATACGTGGCCGGCAGCACCAACACGTTGTGGGGCGCGCAACGCGCCAAAGACGGACATCCCGCGCCGTTTGCATTGAACTACGTCGAAGTTGGAAACGAAGACTGGTTTGACCGCAGCGGCAGTTACGATGGACGTTTCGCGCAATTTTACGACGCCATCAAAGCCAAATATCCGCAATTGCAGATTATCGCCACGGCAAAAGTAAAATCGCGCGTGCCGGATCTGCTCGACGAACATTATTACCGTTCGCAGGAGGAAATGGAACTCCACGCGCTCGATTACGATAAGTATCCGCGCGACAGTAAAACGAAAATTTTTGTCGGGGAATGGGCCACCCGCGTCGGCTCGCCCACGCCAAACATGGCGGGCGCGCTCGGCGACGCTGCATGGATGACCGGCATGGAACGCAATTCCGACATCGTCCTCATCTCCAGCTACGCGCCGCTCTTCGTCAACGTCAGCGATCTGGGGCGCGGCGGCTCGATGCAATGGCGCACGGATTTGATCGGCTACGACGCGCTGAACAGCTACGGTTCGCCGGCCTATTATGCGCAGAAAATGTTCAGCACGATGCGCGGCGACGAAATTCTGGCCACCGATTCGCAAAATATCCCGCTCAAAGATTATCAACCGCGTAATCGCCCGAAATCGCAAATCCGCCAAATCTTTTTCGACGCCACGCGCAGCAGCCAGAACGGGACGATTTATTTGAAAGTCGTCAACGAAAGCGGCGAGCCGCAATCCGTGAAAATCCAAATCTCCGGCGCTTCAATTGCACCGGAAGGCACGGCCACCGTTCTGAAAGCGAACAACCCGGACGAAACGAATTCGATTCAAGACCGGGAAAAGATTGTTCCCACCACGGAAAAAGTGGACGGCTTGAGCGCGGATTTTACCCGCGAATTTCCGCCGTATTCCATCACCGTTCTGGAATTGAGATCGAAATAGTTTGGAATCAACAACGAAGGAACGAAGCGACAAGGTTGCTTCGTTCCTTTTTCTTTTTGTTTCAAAAATTTTCTTGAGGGTTCGTTGCGAGCCAATCGGAAAGTCCGGGCAACGGTTTTGACAAAACTTTTTGCGCTTTGGAAATGTCCAGCGATGTGTCCAGCGCGCGGGGCGGACCGGGAAAATCTTTGGCCGAACCGGATTGAATTTGCGTTTTGATTTCCGGCCAGCGTTTCACCAGCAACCGCCCGATTTGCCAGCGCGACAATTTCTCCGCGCCGGCCACGTGAAAAATTCCCGCGCAATTTTTTTCCAACAGTTCCCAGATCGCGCGGACGGTTTCAATCGCCGGAATCGGGCAGCGAAATTCATCCGTGAACAATTTCATGCCGGAGGAATTTTTTAGCGCCGACCGCAATTGTTCGTTGAAGCCCCGGTTTCCGGCGGGCGAAACGCCGCCGTTGATGGATGTGCGGACGATCAAATGGCGCGGGTTCCGCAAAACGATTTCTTCCGCCGCCAATTTCGTTTCGCCATAAATGTGCAGTGGATTTGTGGTGTCTGTTTCGGAGTAATTTCCTTTGCGTCCATCAAAAACCAGGTCGGTGGAAAGAAGGACGAATGGAATTTCCGATGCGAGTCCGGCAAGAAATTTGGTCGTCCCGACATTTACCGTTTTTGCAAGCCCCGGATTTTTTTCGGCGCCGGCAATGGTCGAAATCGCCGCGCAATGAATCATCCCTTGTGGTTGATCTTTTTTGAATTCACGTTCCACGGCGGCAAAATCCAGCAAATCGAAATCATTGCGCGTGAGCCCGCGAATTTTTTTGTGCGGCGCGAATTGCGGCGCGGTTTGAACAAAATAATTTCCGATCAAACCGTTTGCGCCGGTGACCCAAACCAGGTTGTTTCCATTTGTCATGTCATTAAGCGCCGTCAGCGTATCGGCAATTTTTCTCGTGCTCAATTCAGCTTTTTCTCGTCTTGCTTTTTGCGTAGCGCAAATTGACCATTGATTCGTAATCAGAAGGCGCTGTAAATGAACCGAAGAAAACCGTCCCCGCGTCCCAAAATCCTGATCGTCGGATTGATGCCGGCATGGACATCCATTGCGCGGCTGCCGCGCGCACTTCAAGAAGCCGGTTTTGAGGTTGGTCTCGCCTGTTTTGAAAATAGCTTTTTGGCGGCGACACATTTTCGTGACCATTTTTTCCCTCTTCCGGCGGGATGCCGACGCGAAATTTTATTGCGGCAGATTGAAATCGTTGTCGGAAAATGGCAGCCGGAATTAATCCTGCCCGGCGATGAAGACGCGGTGGCATTTCTTGTGGAATTATGGAGAAAGACGCCCTCAAAGAACGGGCTCGCCGGACTGTTGAAACGGTCATTGGGGAATCCGATGGCTTTAATTGAAGCGATGAGTAAACGCTTGACGCTTGAGCAAGCCGCTCGATCCGGCATCCGAATTCCCGTGCATCGACGGATTTTGAGCCGGAACGATATTTCGGACTTCGCCGGCCGCGTCGGGTTTCCATTTGTGTTGAAACGATCTTCCGGCTGGGGCGGAACGAAAGTGATTGTTTGTCGAACGGATGCAGAAATGGACCGGATTTCTGAAAAATGGTTTGCGGAAATTGGTTGGAAACAGCATTTGCGCGTGCGGCGCAAAGACATTATCGAGCGATTATTCCGATCACGGCGGCCGTTAGAAGACCGAACGGTCATCGCCAATGAATTTATTTCCGGCCGCCGGGCGATGTGCCAGGCAATTGCTTTCCAGGGACGGATGTGTGCGGCGTTGACGGCCGTCAAAGAAACGACTTTCCCGACCGATTTGTCGCCCAGCAGCGCCCTGCGGTTTGTGCGCAACGAAGAGATGCGCGCCGCTGCCCAAAAACTCATCCGCGCATGGAAATTGACCGGCATCATCGGTTTCGATTTCGTCATCAATCAGCGCGGAGCGTATTTGATCGAATGTAATCCGCGTCCCATTTCCATCGCGCATCTTGGAGGGCTCGTTGGCGAAGACCTCTGCCGCGCATTGTATTGCGCGCTTACGTCGCAACCGATGCCGCCGATGAAACAGGAGAAAGAATTGACGGTGGCACATTTTCCGCATGAACAATCCCGCGATCCTGGCAGTCCACATTTGCGTGAAGGATTGCATGATGTTCCCGCGGACGACCCGGAATTATTCGGCATGCTTTCCCGGCTTGGCGACCGGCAGCGCGCGGATCAAACTCAACAAAACGATTCTTTCCTTGATTTTCAAACGCGGAAAATCGAATCTGACAGCTTGAATTTGCAAATTATCAATCGTAAATCTTAAATCATATTTTGACATGGCCTACAAAGACGTGACGCCGCCGACAGGCGGGAAAATCTCAATCCAATCTGGAAAATTAAACGTGCCGGACAATCCGATTCTGCCGTTCATCCGCGGCGACGGCACCGGCCCGGACATCTGGGCATCGAGCGTGCGCGTGTTCGACGCCGCGGTGCAAAAAGCTTACGGCGGGAAACGAAAAGTTTCATGGTTTGAAGTTTTTGCCGGCGAAGCGGCCAAAAATAAATTCGATAACTGGCTGCCGGACGACACCGTCGAAGCGTTCAAAGAATATCTCGTCGGCATCAAAGGCCCGCTCACAACACCGGTCGGCGGCGGAATCCGCTCGCTCAACGTCGCGTTGCGTCAGATGCTTGATTTATACGTTTGCTTGCGTCCGGTTCAGTATTTCACCGGCGTGCCATCGCCCGTGAAACATCCGGAAAAAGTGGACATGGTCATCTTCCGCGAAAATACCGAAGACATTTATGCGGGAATTGAATACGCAAGCGGAACGCCGGAATCGCAAAAGATTCTTGATTTCATCGCGAAGGAATTTCCGAAAGATTTTAAAAAAGTTCGTTTCGGAACAAAACCCGCCGCGGAAGAATTCTGGAAGGCCGTCGGCGCGGCGAATTTTCCGAGCGACGTGCAAGTCGGCGTCGGCATCAAACCGGTCAGCTATTCCGGCAGCGTGCGCTTAATCCACAGCGCGATTGGTTACGCCATCAAAAACAAACGCAAATCGGTGACGCTCGTTCACAAAGGCAACATCATGAAGTTCACCGAAGGCGCATTTCGTGATTGGGGTTACAAAGTTGCGAAAGAATATTTTGGCGCGGTGGAAATTGACGGCGGCCCGTGGTGCAAAATTCCCGAAGGCAAACCCGGCGCGGGCATCGTTATCAAAGACGCCATCGCCGACATCACGCTTCAGCAGGTGCTGACGCGGCCGGAAGATTTCGACGTTATCGCGACGCTGAATTTGAACGGTGATTATTTGAGCGATGCGCTCGCGGCGCAAGTCGGCGGCATCGGCATCGCGCCCGGCGGAAACATCAATTACATTTCCGGCCACGCCATTTTTGAAGCCACGCACGGCACGGCGCCGAAATACGCGAACAAAGACCAGGTCAATCCGGGCAGCGTCGTGCTTTCCGGCGAAATGATGTTCCGCTATTTGGGCTGGACGGAAGTGGCGGATCTGATTCTCAAAGGTTTGAACGGCGCGATTGCATCCAAGCGCGTCACTTATGATTTTGCACGGCTGATGCAGGGCGCGACACAAATCAAGTGCAGTGAATTCGGCGACGAAATCATCAAGCACATGTGAGTTTCGGCGCGGAATTTTTTGAAGCGAGACAGCTTTCGACAGTTGCCACAAGCGTTTCGATGGAGCAGGGCTTTTGCAGGAAGCAGCCTTCGGGCTGGATTTTACCGGCGATATCCGGATTGTAGCCGCTCATAAAGATCACTTTGAGGTCGGGTTGTTCCATGTGAATCCGTTCGGCCAATTGTTTTCCATTCACGCCGTTGGGCATGACAATGTCTGTGAGGAGCAGATTGAACCGTGATTTGTCGTCCTTCCAGATCTTTAGCGCATCCAATCCGCTGGCAGCTTCTTTGATTTGATGTCCTTCTCCCTCGAGAACCGTGCGGATAAAATTCCGGACGTCGTCATCGTCTTCGACGAGCAGAATTTTGCCACTTTCTTTTGGCAGTTTTTCTGGTCTGATCGGCGCAATGCTTTTTTCGCCGTTGGCGACATTTGCGGGCAGATAGATTTTAAATTCAGTTCCTTCTCCGGGCCGGGTGGAGACTTCAATCCAGCCCTGATGCTGGCGGATAATTCCATAAACCATGGAAAGACCCAGGCCGGTTCCTTTTCCGACCTCTTTCGTGGTAAAAAATGGTTCGAAAATGCGCGGCAAATGTTCCGGCGGAATACCGGTGCCAGTGTCTTTGACGGTCACGCAAACAAAATTTCCGATTTGGCCGTCGGGATGATTTTCCAATGCCGCTTTATCAATGAAAATCGATTCGGTGCTGACGATCAATGCGCCGCCGCGGGGCATGGCGTCGCGTGCGTTGACAATCAAATTGGTCAGAGCTTGTTCAATCATGCCGGCATCGGCATGAATGGACGGCAGATCTCTGGCGCAATCGCATTCGAGTTGAATGTCTTCACCAATGATGCGTTTTAACAATTTGGCCAGGTTGCTGATGGATTGATTCAAATCGAACGATTGGAAGTGGACAACCTGTTTGCGGCCAAATGCGAGCAATTGCCGGACGAGATTGGTGGCGCGTTCGGAGGCGGAGACGACGTTTTTCAGGCATTCGCGATCTTCATCGGCGAGCGTTTCATTACGCAGCACCAATTCCGCGTTGCCATGGATGACGAGGAGCAGATTATTGAAATCATGGGCGATGCCGCCGGCGAGCTGGCCGATGGCCTCCATCTTTTGTGCCTGATGCAATTGTTCTTCAAGTTGTTTATGCCGGGCGGCTTCGCGCAGATGTTCGCTTTGCTGCTTTGCTTCACGCAAAGCGCGTTCGACGGCCTGGGAAACCCTGCCGAGCCTGTCTTTTAAAACATAATCTGTCGCGCCATATTTCAATGTTTCCACGGCGCATTCTTCGCCGATGCTTCCCGAAACAAAAATAAAAGGTGTTTCCGGTTGTAATCGTTTGCTGAAGTCCAAAGCGGCAAATCCGCTATAACCGGGAATGCTGAAATCGGAAATGATCAAATCGAACTTCTGTTGCAGGGCCGCTTGAAATTCATCCTTTGTCCGGGCATGGACGAAATCGAGCATCAGCCCGTTGCTTTTCAATGTCTCTTCGAGCAGTTGATAATCGGCCGGGTTATCTTCAAAAACTAAAATGCGTGCGGCGGTTTTCATGGTTGCATAAGCTGCGAAATACCAGCTCCGCCCGCCACGGTCCCATCACCCATTCCCGCCCCCGGAGCTGGTAAATCGCCACTCTTAGCCGTTTGGCCGCTGCCCTGAGTCACACGGCGGCGACGGCAAATGCCCACATACCAATACGCAGCGAACGGAGAAATCTTGCAAAAAAGAATTAGATTTTTCCAAAACCTCGCTATTTATTGGGATTCCGGAAGAATTTAGCCGGAGAAATTTTTCAGTAGTATATAAATAAGAAGGGAAAAGGGCGGTTCAAATCACATGTTCTCGCGTTCAATGCGCTGGACTTCGCTTTTGAGCAATTCCGTAACGCGATGCTTTGCGCTGTAAATCTGTTCAATGGACAGGCCGAATGCCTTGGCCACTTTTTCCGCAGGCCATGCTTTGTTCACGAGAAAATCGAAAATCTGATATTTTTCCGGGTCAAGCCGGCGTTTGACATTGCTGACAGCCGTGTCCAATAAATTCTTTTCCCATTCGATGTCCCACAACCGTTGTGCGTTGAGGCTGGCCGGATCGGGAATTTTATTGATGAATTGAGTTTGGGTCTCCGCGCCATCCGCCTGGATTGCCTCGGGAAATTTTCCCCGCCGCCGCATTTGATCCTGGATGCGCCAGCGCGTCATATTCATCAACCAATGCTTGAACGAGCCAAGATTTTTGTCGTATTCGAAACTGGAGATATTTCGCGCAACCGAAAACATCGTTTCCTGGACGACATCCTGCGCTTCGGCGGCATTCAAACCATTGCGGATAGCGAAGCCGTAAATCAATTTCCAATAGGTCTCAAAAAATTCGCGCCAGCTTGGGTCGTCGTCCCAATTTTTAAGACGTTCCAGCAATGTCGTGCGCGTTGCGATCAGCTCGTCCTTGTCCGGTTCCATGTTCCAGTAATGCCCGCAGAGAAAAAAATTAGCAACAAAAATACAATTTTACAGAAATTTGATTGATTGAGGTTGTAACAACAGGTATTTATGACAACCAAAACCTAACAATTGGGGATGTCAGGCTTATCTTGTAAAATAATTCGACGGGTTGGCCGGGTTGTCATCGCGGCATGGTTGATGACGCTGGGCAGCATCACTTTTGCGCAAACCAATTCCACCGTTCCGGCCCGGGACGACGTTCGCATCGCGGCGCTTCAGGGCAACGTCGAGGTCATGCCGGCGGGCGCAAAAAATTGGGTTCCGGCGCAAACAAATCTGATCCTGCATCCCTTCGATCGCATCCGCAGCGGCGAAAACAGCCGCGTCGCTCTTTTCTGGCCCGTTCAAAGCGTTGTTCCTTTTGGAGCATCCACTGAAATTGAGATTCTTCCGCCAAAAAATTCAACCGATGAATGCGGTTTGCATTTGATCCGCGGCGTCATCTCCTTTTTCCATCGCGACAAGCCGGGACGAATTCAAGTCATCACGCGAGGGGCCGTGGCTGGAGTCGAGGGAACGGAATTTGTCATGGCCGTGGACAGCGCGGACGTTTCAACATTGTCGGTGGTTGACGGCAAGGTGAAATTCGGAAATGAACAGGCTGCGTTGCTGCTTACCAGTGGCGAACAAGCCGTGGCGGAACCTGGAAAGAAACCCGTTCGCACCGCTGGTTTTATCGCCAACAATCTTTTGCAATGGTGTTTTTATTACCCGGCCATCCTGGATTTGAATGATTTGCCGCTGTCGGCCGATGAACAGAAAAATCTATCTCAATCATTGAATGCCTATCGCGCCGGAGATGTGCCGGCCGCGTTGGATAAATTCCCGTCAAAAGGCATGAATTCCGACGACAGCCGGATTTATTATGCTGCGTTATTGCTTTCTGTCGGCGATGTTGAAAACGCGGAAAAGGTCTTGTCGTCAATGACATCAAATTCCGGGCGTTCTCAAAGGTTGGCCGATGCCCTGCGCCAATTGATTGCCGCAGTGAAAAAGCAGAACTTTTCCCCAGGTCGCGAACCGGAATTGACGACGGAATTTCTGGCCCGTTCTTATTATGAACAATCGCGCGCCGTTCCGAAAGCGTCGCTGGAAAATGCATTGAAATTCGCCCGTCTGGCGGCGACCAATTCACCGCAAAATGGATTTGCGCTGGAACGCGTTGCGGAATTGGAATTCAGTTTCGGACGCAAGGAACAGGCGTTGTCTGTATTAAACAAAAGCCTGGTGCTTGCACCGCGAAATCCGGAAGCGCTCGCGCTCAAAGGATTTATTTTGGCATCGCGAAATCATTCGCCGGAAGCGATTTCATGGTTCGACCGTGCGCTCGCGGTGAACCCTGAATTCGGCAACGCCTGGCTGGGGCGGGGATTGTCCCGTATCCGTATCGGTGACAAATCGGCCGGTTACGAAGACCTGCTCATGGCTGCGGCACTGGAACCGCAACGCGCCGAATTGCGCAGTTATCTCGGGAAAGGCTATATGAATGCCGGAGATTATTCCCACGCGCAAAAGGAATTGAAACTGGCAAAGAAATTGGATCCGAACGATCCGACGGCCTGGCTTTATTCGGCGTTGCTTGCGCAGGAGGAAAACCGGGTCAATGACGCGATCCGCGATTTGGAGAAATCCGAGGCATTGAACGACAACCGCGGTGTTTACCGCTCGCAATTGTTGTTGGATCAGGACCAGGCTGTTCGCAGCGAAAATCTGGCGGCGATGTATCGCGATGCCGGAATGGACGATGTGGCGTTGAATGAAGCGATGCGTGCAGAAAACCTGGATTATGGAAATTACGCGGCTCATCTTTTCGCCGGGAACAGTTACCAGCAATTGCGCGACCCGAATGAAAACAACTTGCGTTATGACACGCCGGCGGAAAATGAATATATGCTGGCGAATCTGCTCGCGCCGTCGACCGCAGGCGTCATTTCGCCGATCATTTCACAACAGGCCTATTCCAAACTATTCGAAGACAATGGCTTTGGCATCGCTTCGGATTCTATTTATCTAAGTCGCGGCGCATGGGACGAAACCGGCGCGCAATTTGGAACCTACGATGGTTTTAGTTATGCATTGGAAGCGCATTATCGCGGCGACCCGGGCGAACGTCCTAATGACGACATCGAAGAACGAACATTGTCGCTCACGCTCAAACAACAATTAACGCCGGCGGACGACGTTTATGCGCAGATAATCAACTACGATGCCGGCGGCGGTGACACGGCCCAGTATTACAGCCAGAGCTTCACGAGCAAGGGATTTCGATACACGCAGGACCAGGAACCGACGGCGCTTTTAGGCTATCATCACGAATGGAGTCCGGGGTCGCATACGTTGCTGTTATTTTCGCGGGTGTCCGATAATTTCACTTTCACCAATCCGGCGGCGGAGGTTAACGTTCCCTTTCTTCCCAATAATTCCTATGGAATTCCACAGTTGACCGGTGTGACAGCCCTTTACATGCGCGAACATCTGGACAGCGAAACGACATTGTATTCCACCGAATTGCAACAGCTTTACCAGACGCCGGAACACAACACCATCGTCGGCGCGCGGGCGCAATACGCGCATTTTGACATTTATGGATTGCAGAACTGGCCGTCCACGGGCGGCGCTTTGTTCCGTCCTCCGCCAGAGCCATCGGCGCAAGAATACATGGTTTCGGATTTTTATCATGGCACGCTGTATGGCTATCATCAATGGCAGGTTTTGGATTCTCTGCAACTGATCGGAGGGTTATCGTATGACTGGTTGATGTTTCCGGAAAACATGTGGACGGGTCCGGTTTCGGGATTGGGCCGGACAAAGAGTCAGTTTTCGCCTAAAGCCGGTTTGATCTGGACACCGGCAAAGAACACAACCTTTCGTTTTGGTTATGCGAGATGGATGGCCGATGCCAGCCTCGGCTATCAACTGGAACCATCCCAGGTAGCCGGGTTTGTCCAGTCGTATCGAAGCATTATTCCCGACTCTGTCGCGACTGAATATCCCGGTAATAAATTTGAAATCTACGGAATTTCGCTGGAGCAGAAATTCAATACCGGAACTTATCTTTCATTTTACGGCGGACTTTTGAATTCGACAGTTTCTCAATTGGACGGCTCCCTCGCCGTTCTGGGTGACAAATTCAATTATGCTATTCCGATGCAGATGCCGGAGCATCTGGATTACACGGAAAAGACATTCCAATTTGCGGTCAGTCAGTTGGCCGGACGTGACTGGTCTTTTGGCGCACAATACCGCATCAGCGAAGCCATCCTGGATGACGATTTTCCCGGCGTAAAAAATAATTTGATCCTGAACAATTTTCACCCACGGCAGCGGGAGCAGGCCGTTTTGCAGCAACTGAATTTGACGGCTATTTACAACCATCCTTCCGGCTTTTTTGCCGAAGGCCAGGCGCTCTGGAACAGCCAGGACAGCGGCGGCTACACGGTGCCTCTTCCCGGCGACGATTATTGGCAATTCAATGCTTTCGCCGGCTGGCGCTTTTTCCATCGCCATGCGGAACTTAAGTTCGGCGTCCTTAATATCACGGGCCAGACCTATAACCTGAATCCATTGAATTTCTATACTTCCGCGCCGCAGAAACGAACATTCTTCACTGAATTGAAAATAAATTTCTGAGTTCTGGTTACGGATCAAATCCGTTCAGAATGATCGGATAGTTTGTTGTGGGGACGTTATTCGGGAAATAAATCGTGAACCGATACACCTTGCTGGCCGGCGGATTCGGCACGGTCACATCGGTTTGAGCGCAACCGCTATCTCCGCCTTTTCCGTTGTATGTCACTTTGGTATCCATTCGTCCGCTGCCGTCGCAGGCACTATGAAAGGTTGTGTTCGTGGCCGGTTTCCAGCCCCATCCCTGTGAAAGCGTTTTCATGTAAACGACATAGCCGGCGTAACTTCCTGGACATGAACCCGAAGAACCGGGGCTGGCAACCGGATTGGCGTAAACGGTTTGCGAGGAAACTTGAAGGCGTTGAGTGCTACAACCCGCCACTGCCATACCCGCCGCCAAAACCAATGCCATTGTTTGAAGTGAATTGTTTTTCATAACCTGTGAATCAGTTGTTCTAGTGGTGACCCGTTCCACGCTTATGTAAGGAAATCTACTTGGCGGCTGCAAGAGCGAAAATTTCTATTTCCAATCGGAAAAGAAATGCGTTCTGACAAAATAAAATTTAACATTTCGCCATCTTCGCCGTGAAAGGCAACAGCACCAGGAAAAACGAATTGCTCCTGTCCGCATCGGGCGCGGCGCTGGCGGCGCTTTGCGGTTTGTTGCTTTATCTCACTTCCGCCGGCGATGCGCTGACGAATGCCAGTTACGACTACTTGTTCCGCTTCGGATCGCATTCCGTTACCAATCCCGTTGTCCTCATATTGATGGACAACGCTTCATTCGACGAATTTCATCAAAACCGCGACAAGCCGTGGGACCGGAATCTGCATGCGCAATTGCTCAATAAACTCGCCGACGACGGCTGCGCGATGGTTGCCTTCGATTCATTTTTTCGCAATGCACGCGACGAAGCCGGCGATGAAAAATTGGCCGCCGCGATGAAACGACAACGGAACGTCGTTCTCATGGCCGAACAGGCGCAAATCGCGGATCCTGATTTTACCGGCGCCGAGCCGCTTTTGCCGCTGCAAAAATTCCTTGTCGCCGCCACAACCAATTGGGGCGTCGCCTGGCTCAATCCCGATTTCGACATGATCGCCAGGAAACATTGGCCGTTTCCATCGCCCGGACCGTATCCAAGCCTGCCCTGGAAAATTGCGCAATTATGCGGCGCGAAATTGGACAACACACCCAAAGAACGGTGGCTTCGATATTATGGCGAAGACGGAAACTGGACGCAGATGAGTTATCGCTTCGCGTTCACGCAGCCAAAAAATTATTTCCGCGGCAAGATCGTTTTCATCGGCACGGAACCGAAAACTTCTTTGCCCAATGGTGATTCCGATAAATTCAGCACGCCTTACACGCGCTGGACCGGCGCGGCCGTCGGCGGGACGGAAATCCTCGTTACCTCCTTTTTGAATTTGATGAACGGCGATTGGTTGCGTCGGCCGCCCGAATGGGTGGAAATCTGCATCTTCCTCATGTCGGGAGTCCTATTGGGCGGCGGCCTGTGCAGGATGAAATTTTGGATCGCGGCTGTCGGTTCGACCGGCGCTGGAATTTTTATTTCCGCCGCGGCGATTTCAGGAAGCTATTTTACGAATTTCTGGTTTCCCTGGCTTATCGTCGTCGCCGCGCAAATTCCCTGCGGACTGGCATGGGCGGCTGCGGTGAAAATCCGCCGCGCGCAAAAAGTCCCGGCTGAAGAAATTGAAAAAGCGCCGGAAATTCCCGGCTACAAATTGATTCATCCGCCCTTTGGCAAAGGCGCTTACGGAAAAGTCTGGCTGGCGAAAAATTCCACCGGCCAATGGCGCGCCGTGAAAGTGATTTATCTCAAAAATTTCGACAACGATGCCGCGCCTTACGACCGCGAGTTCAATGGCGTGAACCGTTACAAACCGATTTCAGATCAGCATCCGGGACTTTTGCGCGTGGATTTCGTGAGCGAAAAGCGCGATGACTGTTTTTTCTATGTGATGGAATTGGGCGATTCTCTCGAAGCCGGCTGGCAGCAGGAACCGCAAAAATACACGCCGCACGATTTGGCAGGCGAGCGCGCGCGTTCGCCCAATCGCCGGTTGTCCGTGGCCGAATGCCTCCGCGTTGGCATCGCGCTGGCCGACGCGTTGGAATTTCTCCATCGGCGCGGATTGACACATCGCGATATCAAACCGCAAAACATCATTTTCGTGAACGGCCAGCCGAAAATGGCCGACCTCGGCCTTATCGCCGAAATCCGTCCGATAGAGCAGGTGAAAACGTATGTCGGCACGCCGGGCTACATGCCGCCGCCGCCGGAACCGCCGGGAACGCCGCAGGCGGATATCTATGCGCTGGGTGTTTTGCTTTACGTGATGAGCACTGGCCGCGGCGCGGCATTTTTTCCCGAGATCGCCACCACGCTCGTGGATGCGGAACGTTCCTCGGATTTTCTGCCGTTGAACACAATCATCTTAAAAGCCTGTCATCCGGAACCGGCGCAGCGTTATGCCTCGGCCGGAGAAATGAAGGCAGCTTTGCAAGGACTTGCCGAAAAATTGAATGGAACGGCGCGAATTTAATTTACCGGCGTTGGCCCGCGATAGTGAAGCACCTTGACTTTTTCCAGCGTGACCAATCCGCCGCCGATCATTTTGTCGAGCGCTGGAAGAAATGAATTGATCTTTTCTTCGCTATCCACGATTTCGATGACGAGCGGCAAATCCTCCGACAGCCGCAAAATTTTTGAAGTATGCAGCCGGCTGGCTTTGCCAAAACCCATCGGCCCGCGCAGAACGGTTGCGCCGGCCAGATGCGCTTCGCGCGCGGCCAGCACGATGGCTTCATAAAGCGGCTTGTGCTGCCAGCGATCGCTTTCGCCGATAAAAATTCTTAAAAGAACAGCTTCAGCAGGGATTTGCATAATGATTTTCCTTTCATCGGTTGAAGGTCGCGCCAAGTAAATAACCCAGCCACACGGCAATCATGCACAATGCGACGGATAAAAGAATGTTTGCGCCGGCGTAAAGCCATTCGCCATCGCGCAGGAGATTGAGAGTTTGGAGGCTGAATGAGGAAAAAGTCGTGAATCCGCCGCAAATGCCAATCATCACGAATTGCGTCGCCATGGCGCGGGTTTGCGGATCCATTCGGCCTTCGGGAATGGTCAGCGCGCCGGCGATGCCGATGATAAATGATCCGATGATATTGACGACGAGGGTGCCCATCGGAAAGGTAGCGGCAGTTTCATTGAATCTCGCATAAACAAAATTCCCCACCCAGTAGCGGCCGACGCTGCCGAGCGCGCCGCCGATAGCAATCCAGAGATAGGCGATGTTCATAGTCTTCCTGCGATATTTTCGTAGGAGTTATCAGCGCTGAACATCAGGCGGTTTTCCATGTGGATGGCAAACTCCATTGCCAAAGGCATTTTGGCCAAACGTGGAAAATCTGCAATGAAAATCAATTTGAAGAAAATCGCGCGAGCAATTCTTCGCGATCGGATGGCGATAAATCGGTTGAAGTCCGCACAAAATTAATGGCATCCGCGGAATCCGAAAGCAGCCACGTTTCAACCACTGCGGCCACGGTGTGGGAACGCAAATCGGGATCGCGGATGCTTTCCGCCCAATTGATGGCGACCGATGGCTGTTGCATCACCTGCTGTTGCGTGGCGATCGCCGCCTCGCCGGAATCGAAATCGGAAGAAGGGCCGAGATGATTTATCCAATTGGCGGCGGCCAGCGGATTGCTTGACGCCCAAAAGATCAGCGCCTGCGAAAGCGCGCGCGTTTTTTGATCTCCGGCCGGCAAATTATTTTCCGCAAAATCTGCCAGCCCTTCCGGGTCAATCGGTCCCCACGTGGAAATGACCGCATTCAACGCATCGGCGCGCGCGGTTTCATCCGCAATTCCCGACGCGCTCGCGGCGGCGGTTTGCGGTTGGTAATTCGCCCAACTGCCGTAAGCCGCGGCGAGCCATTCCGTGCGAAGCTGCGGATTATCACCGTCAGCGGCAAAATCAGCCGCGCTTTCAAAATTCCCTTTTTGTGCCAGCGCATAGATCAACGCATCGCCGCAGTCGCGCGCATTGTCGGGATATTGTTGGACGAGGCGCTGCGCGAGTTGGACGGCTGCATCGGGATCATTCACGGCGCCGCTGAAAACAGAAGCAATGGCGGCGTTCCGGTCAAATGCATCAGGCGTTTGTGACAGGATCCAATTGGCCGCGGCGTGGGCATCCATTTTTCCCCAACCACGAAATGCTGCATTCAATAATTGGTCTCGCAGGCGCAAGTTTTTTTCTGCCCGGGCTAATTCAACGGCGCGAAGCGGATTTGTCCCGGCCAATTTTTCAATCGCCGAAATCAATTCAGCATCGCGTTCCGGCGCCGGCAATTGCGCAAATAGTTCGAGGCAGCGGCTGTCGGGATTTTTCGAGGCCGCCATTTCTGCCGGTAAAGGACTGTCCTTTTGCTGGATAATTTTGAATTCGGCGCGCCGGGAATTTCTTTGAATCCTTGAAGCTGGAATGCGTTTTGAATTTTGGCCGATTAAAAAACCGAACGCAATTGCCAGCACGAAAACGCAAAGCAAACTGAAGGTTGACCAGCGCGGTGAAAACATTTTCAAAGGCGGACCGGTTTCATTGTCGAAACCGGCCCGTTGGTTGGTTGGTTTTACAATGGCGGATTCCATCCGCCAAGAACGTTGCTCTTGGAATAAGCCGCCGCCTGGGCGGATGTCAGGCGCACGACCCACGACGCGCGTTTGGATAAATCAATGGTCGAGCCGGACAATGTTTTGCTGCCGTATTCGGCGGCGCGGCAGGTGTTTTCGCGTCCATCCCACGGCGACCATCCGGCCGCGGTGATGTGACTATCCATTGAGCAATTGATATAAGCGGTTTCGCCATATGCGCCCCAGGGACGCATCAGGGTTGAACTGTTGTCCGGCACTCCGCTGGCGCGGCAGATCGTGCAATTCTGGAAGACGAATCCGTAGGTGATATTTTGCGGCGTGCTCGGCGCCGTGTTGACGCCGCCGGCGGGATTGGAGACTCGCATTTGGCGGATGTTCGTCAGGTAGAAAAATGCCGTGCCACCGCTGTAAATGAAGTCCACGCTGCCGCGCACTTCGCTCAAGGTGCAATAAACCAGCGCGCCGTTCCAGATGGCGAACGTGTCCTGCCAGCCGTTGATGTAACAGCGATAGAATTCAACACGCTGGCTGTCCACGTAAACGGCGTGATTTTGGTTGCCGGCATATTGCCCGGCTGTTTGCCGGATGGTCATATATTCAAACGTGATGTCTGTTCCGTGAATGGTCATTGTGGTTTGATTTGTTCCGGAGCACGTCAAGATCACGCCGGTTTGGCTTGCGCCGGCGAGTGTCAGATGACTTTTGGTATTTGGAATCGTGAACGGTCCGGTATAAGTGCCGTTGGCGATGCTGATGGTGTCGCCGGAATTGGCGGCATTGATGGCGGCCTGAACCGTTGAATATTGCGACGGAACGTTGAGCGTGGCTGCGAGTGTTGAAACAGCGATGAACGTCGCCGTCGAACAAACGATGGATTTGATTTTCATCTGGTTAATCGGTGGTGATTGGTTTTTCCCAATGTTTACGGGTAATTGTGCGTGCCGATTCCCGATACGGAGGCATTGTAAATCGTCACCGGATAGCCGCTGGAAACCGAAATGTTCGAGCCGTTGGTGAAGATGATGGAATTGGCATAATAAATTTTCATGCCGGTCGTGGCGGAAATATGGACGTTATCAAATGTCACGTCCGAGACATGTTCTTCCGGCAAACCGTAGATCGTTCCGCCATTGCTGGAGCCTGTCGCCGTAAGATTTTGAATTTTGATATGTTTCCAAATCGGCGTGGTTGAGGTGACATTGCTGACGGTTACCGAGGTGGGATTGCCCGGATCGCTTGGATACCAACTGCTGATCCAAACCGGGTTTGGCACGCTGGTCATCGTGTTATTGTTGTAAGCGAGATATTGCACCGTGCCACCGCGACCGCGTTCGGATTTCAAACGGATGCCTGAAGTTGTGCCGTTGAACGTGCAACCGTGAACGGTCACAAAGCTGACACCGTTTTGTGTGATGCTTCCAATGGAACAGCCGTGCCCGACGCCGAAAGCGCAGTTTTCAATGTCAATGTATTTGCCGGACATCGCAATGTTGTCGTCGCCGCAATTGAGCGTGTCATTGACGAAATAGGCGTGTTGCGCGGTGATGTCCACGCCATCGGTATTCTTGGCGTTGGAAGCGGTTGTATTGATTGTGATGCCGCTGACCGTGACATTGGTGTCGTATTTGACCCAAATGTGTTCTTCGGGTGAATTCTGAAGATGAATTCCTGTGATTTCCACGCGCGTCGAACTGCCGATGCTCACTTCCTGCGGACGCGCGAGTGACGGATTATTCGCGAACGCCGCCCACCACGCCGCGCCTTGACCGTCAATCGTGCCTGAACCGCTGATTTCGACATCGCTGCATTTTTGGGCCGTGATAAAAACGGTTGTCCCCGGCCATTGCCCATAAGGAAGCATCTTCAAGGTTGCGCCGCTGGCGAGGTTCAAATTGATTTTATTGGTCAGATGGAACGGCCCGCTCAAAAAAGTTCCTGAAGGCACTTGCACCGTTCCGCCGCCGGCTGCTGCGGCTGCGTTGACGGTATTTTGGATGGCCGTGGCATTGTTGCCCGAACCGGTCGAAGCTCCGTATGAGGTGATGTTGAATGTATGGGAGGGAATTCCCGGCAATGTCACCGGCGCCGGAGTAGTCCAATACTGCGCGTGAAGCGTTGCGCTGACCATCAAAACGGTCGCGCAAACCGATACGATTTTTTTCATGTGTGGATTGGGTTGGTTGGTTTTGCCCGGATTAAGGCAAGGCAGCGCGGCGAGCAGCTCAGTTGCCAATGCCATAAGGCGGGATTGACGACGACCTTAGCTCCAAAAATGGAGAATTCAAAAAAATCTACTGTGAGAAAATTGCGAAAAAGATTTAAAAACAGGAGCGCAGGTATTTCATACGCTCCGGCATTTTTTTCAATTGGAAAGTGTCTTTATTGAAGTTGCACTTTGTAAAATGTCTGCGGCGCATCGGGATTGAACGCATTGGTCACCGTCAACGAGAAATTGCCGTTGCTGTCAAATTGATTGGTTGCCACGGGAATCCATTGTGCCGTCGGCAATGTAAGATTGGTCGAAGCCAGAATATAAAACGGCCAGCTATCCACGCCGTTTGAGCCGCTGATGGTCAGATTCGCGGCGGAGACCTGCAGGCTGGCGATCGCGGGCGACGTGAGCGCCACAACGGAAAGTGTGCCGGAAGCGATCAATTTATTTGTGTTCCAGACCAGGTTTCCCGTCAGCGATGGCAAAATAAATCCCTCAAATTTGCCGGAATAATTTCCCGTTGCATCGAACAGTTCGAAACTGTCGCCGTTCAAAAGCGTTCCGCCGGCGTTTACGACGTTCAGCGTTCCGCCTTCATCCAGCGTGCCGAAGATTTTCACCGCGCTGTTCGTGTGCGGCGAGCGTTGGATCTGCATAAAGGTCGTGCTGCCGCTGTTGAGTGTGAGGGTATTGCTGATGATCAATGTGCCCAATGGTTTTCCCGGAGCCAGTGCGCTGCCGGAATTCACTGTGACCGAGCCGGAGATGATTCCATTTCCCGCGAGCGTGCCGCCGGAGGTGACGTTGACGTCGCCGTAACCGGTCGCGCTGCCGATGGAGTTGCTGACCATCAGAATTCCTCCATTCACTGTCGTATCGCCGCTGTAAGTATTCGCGCCGCTTAAAACGAGCATGCCCGTGCCGGTTTTGATCAACGATGTCACCCCGGCGTCGGCAATCACGCCGGCGTAGGTGTTCGTGGTATTTCTCGCGCCGATGCGCCATGTCGGATTTATGGAGCCGCCTGTGCCGATGAACGCTGTCGAGTCACCGCCAAGTTCGCCGATGTCTGTCGTTTGATTGTTGGCGTTGATGTTATACATGTTCACATCGTCGTTCAGATAGATGGCGGCGTTTGCGTAACCTTTATTGTTGTTGATGCGGAAATCTCCGCTGTTGTAATAAGCACCGCCAGAGGGCGCGCTGACATTGATCTTCCCGGTGAAGGCCGACCAGTCGCCACTCAAATAATCGCGGACATATTCGACGGTGACATTCAGCGTGCCGCTGCCGGTGAGCGGGCTGGTGAATGGTGAGCTGTAACCAAAGCGCGCCGGCAGGAGTAACGTTCCCGTCTTGCCAGCCGGCACATTAATCGCGTTGGTGCATCCACCCCAGCCGCCGCCGTTGTCGCGACTGCCGTAGCCATTAAATTGAATCGTGCCGCCGGCCAAAGTGATCGACCCGGTTCCCCACGCTGTGCTGTTTGCTGCAACGTTGCCGGGAAAAATTGTGCCGTTGCTGATGACCACGCCACCGGAATTAAGATTGGTGTTGTTGATGGTCAACGAGCCGGAGCCGGTCTTGATCCATTGATTGGTTCCGGAAATTGAACCGGGACCGTTCAATGTATAGCTCTTCGATGAATTGAATGTGACGAGAGCGGGCTGCGGCGTGCCGGCAACGACAACCGGCACATTGTTCGATCCGGTGTTGTCAAAGGTCAACGTGTCGCCGTTGTTGAAAATGGTCCGAGTGTTGTTCGTCTGGCAATTGGCGAAGCCGTCTACGTCCCAAATATTCGGTGAGCCATCGCCTTTCCACGTGAGTGTGCGCGGCGTGATGACGATATTCACGTCCGGCGTGGCGCTCGCTTCCGGCGAATCCGGACCCAGGCCATTGGCGTTCGTGGCGGCGACGACGTAATAATAAGTCGTGCCGTTGATGAGGCCGGTGTTGGTGTAACTCGTGCCGGAGATATTTCCTGCCACCAGGTTGATCTCATCACCGCTACTCGTTCCGCTGTAAAGGTAATAGCCATTCACTCCGGGAACGGGTGTCCAATTCAACACCACTTGCGCATTTCCGGGAAAAGCGGAAAGGCTGATCGGCGCATTGGGAGGCGGAACAACTGTGACCGAGGCCGCGGGCGAAACGCCGGCTCCATTGACGGCGGCCACTTGATAATAATAAGTCAACGCCGGATTCAATCCGGAATCGGAGAAGGTCGTTTCCGTGATATTTTGGACGTAAACATAAGGTCCTCCCGAACTCGTCGCACGACGGATGATGTAACCGACGGCGTCGGGAACGGACGACCAATCGAGGACGACATTCGCCGAATCAAAAATCCCAGTCAATGAGCCGGGCGCCGCTGCGGGCGGTGAGGGCAGGGGAATAGCGACAGCGGAAACGGAATTTCCACTCGTGCCGCCCGCGCTCGTGGCCGTCACAAAATACCGATAAGTGCTGCCGTCGGTGACGGCGGTGTCGGTGAAGCTCGTCGTGGTAGTTGTATTGTTCAAGACGATCGTGCTCAAAACATTTGATGTGCCGCCACCGTTATTAAAAAGGGTCGAGCGATAGACGGTGTAAAAATTTGCGCCCGCTGATGCCGTCCAATTGATTGTCACGCTGTGGTGCGCGACGCTGCCAACAGTCACGCCCGCCGGCGCGGACGGAGCGGACAATGAAATTGAACTGGACGGCGTCGCGGCATTGCTTTGGGGAGAATTTGTGCTGCCGACAGGGTTCGCGGATTGAACGAGATAATAGTAAGTCGTGCCATTCGCCGCTGAGGTGTCGAGATAAGTCGCGTTATTATATCCGCTGCCGCAAACAGGTCCGACGACGCCATTGGTGATGGGAACGTAACCGCTGCCGCTCGTCGTTGAACGCAAAATGTTATAACTCGTCGCGCCGGGCTGCACCGGCCAGCAAACCAGATTGCAATTGTTTCCTGCATAAACTGTGACGCCTGACGGCGGCGGCGGAATGTAACCGGGCAATTCAAGCCGCAGATAATCATACATCGCGTGATTGGCGAAGTAGCCGCCTTTGCGCATGGTGATGGTGATGGTGTTTGCGCCGGCATGCAGGTAAGCCGCGGGAACATTGGTCCGCATGTCCGAAAAAGTCCCGTGAATGCCTTCGCGGATTGTCGCATCGCTTCCGTCGCCGGAGCTGCTGTAGGACGGAAAATAACCGGTGCTGCCGGTGATATCGTGGCCGTTGACCTGAATGATGAGCGCGCCTTGGTAATCGGATGAAAGCGAGATGTAAAAAGACGCATCGGATGCGGGCGCGGACGGCAAATTGAAATTGATGGTTGAAGTTGAACTGTTGTAATTGCCGGCGTCATCCACGACCACCGGCTGGCAATAATTCCAATCCGTTGTCCAGCGGCTTTGGCCGACGGTGTAATTCAATCCGCCGGGAAAATCGAAAGGGTATTCGAGAAATTTTGACCACACCGGCATCGGATTCGCCGGGCTTGGGCCGATGTCGCCGACCCACCAGTCGTCGCCGTGGCGGAATTTATCACCCGTGCGATTCGGATAGCCGATTTCAAAAACGGTCGGGCCAACGCGTTTCGGCGTCCACGTTACCGTGCCGACATCATTTGTCACGCCCGCGGTGATGGTCACGCTGAATTGCGATGACGGGATATCCAATTCATTCGGCGCATTGCCGCCGGTTTGCGCCTGTGATTGAAATGTGCCCGCCGCACCCGGACCGAATGCATAGAGCGTATAATTTGCGCCGGCAATGACGTCGGGAATCGAGAAATTTCCATCGCCGTCTGTTTTCACCCAAAACTGATATGGCTTATACCATTTCTGGAAATCGTAAGTGATCGTGGAAGCGGGATTGGGTTGTTGTTCCACGCCGACCCATAAATTGGACGCGCTGGCGTTCGGATTATAACTGTCGTTGATGACAATTTTTCCCGTGACCGTTCCGCGCCCGGAAGCGGGCGTGTAATTTGAATTCACAAACCAGGAATACGGCCACGCGGATGCTTCGGCATCGGCTTGAGCGAGCGCGTCGGCGTAAAGCGCCTGCGCCGCGGCGTTCGTGGCTGTGATGGTGTTGGTGATGGCGTTGCAATAAATGAAATGCGGCCCGCAAACTTTCGACCAGACCTCGCCCGCGTTCCACGATGAATCCGTGCCGCCGCCGAAATGGCTGCCGTGCGGCGTATTGAGGATGGTCGTTCCGATGTGACACATCAGTTCGCGTTTCAACGGTCCGCCGGGATAATATTCGACGCTGCCGGCGGCGTCCCACAAGCCGATATTTTTTCCACCGGCGCCGACGCTGCTCCAACCCCAGACGCGTTGCACGCCATAGTCGGCGCTGTATTTATATTTGTCCTCGTATTGACCGGCGTAAATGCCGTTCGTCCACATCGAACATTCCACCGGGGCGCCTTGCACGCCCACCGCCGAACCGCCGCTCACTTCCATCAACCGGTTCCGCGTGGCATCAATGCTCATCCAATTAAAAATGGAACCGGCGTAAATATTATCACGGCATTCACCCATGCCCATTGCATCGTCAACGCTGCGATGGACCCAGATCGGCGTGACATAAAATCCGGTCGAACCGCGCAGCATCGAAAAATGAACTTCCACCTGTCCGCTGCTGGCCGATGAAAAGACCATGGCGATTTCAGCATAATCGCCGGTGTTGGCGACGACGGAATACGTGGGCGTGGCGTCGCCAAATCCTCCGAATTCCCAATAAAGCTGTCCGCCGGTGTTGCCGCCGGCAAGCACGTTGAGTGTTTGCGGGCTGCCGGAGTTGTTGAACGTGTAATTGATCTGGTCAATCACCGCGCTCGACTTGTTGCAACGAATGGAAACAATTCCATTGGCCATTGTCACCGTGCCGTTGCCATTGTCGGTGATCGTTACGTCCGGCCCGTTCGTGCCACCGCCCGGAACATTGGCAAACGCGGAGATTGTGGCAAGGGTCAGGCCGCTCAGATACAACGCGACACTCAGGAACAATGGGGTAGTTTTCAAGGGATTTGCGCAAAATATAATCTATTTGTATTAAATTTCGCCTCAACAATTCTGGGGACGCGATGGCATTTAGTTATGCTAACGCTTTCTTGACTCGCCGCGCCGGCAACTTATCATGCCGGTTTATTTATGACTAAAATTCAAACGATTCAGGCCCGCGAAATCCTCGATTCGCGTGGCAATCCAACGGTGGAAGTGGACGTGACGCTCGAATGCGGCGCGGCAGGCCGCGCGGCTGTTCCCAGCGGCGCGAGCACCGGCGAACACGAAGCCATCGAACTCCGCGACGGCGATAAAAAACGTTTTCTTGGCAAAGGCGTGAGCAAAGCCGTCGCCAACGTCACCGGCAAAATTTTCCCGAAATTGCAAGGCGTTGACGCGCTCGACCAATTGACCGTGGACCGCATTATGTTGGATTTGGATGGAACGGAAACGAAATCCAAGCTCGGCGCGAACGCGATTCTCGCCGTGTCGCTCGCGAATGCGAAAGCCGCTGCCTCGGCGCTCGGCCAGCCGCTGTTCAAATATCTCGGCGGGCCGAACGCCAAAGTGTTGCCCGTGCCGATGGCCAACGTCATCAACGGCGGCGCGCATTCGGATGCGCCGATTGATTTTCAGGAATTCATGATCATGCCGCTCGGCCTGCCCACGTTCAGCGAAGGTTTGCGCGCAATCACGGAAACCTTCCACGCGCTCAAAGCCGTGTTGAAGAAAAAAGGTTGCAGCACGGCGGTCGGCGATGAAGGCGGTTTTGCGCCAAAACTCGGCAGCGTCGAAGAAGCGGTGGAATCCATGCTTCAAGCCATCAAAGACGCCGGCTATAAACCGGGCAAAGACATTTATTTGGCGCTCGACGTTGCCGCTTCGGAATTTTACAACGGCAACGCAAAATATACGTTCAAGAAATCCACCGGCGAAACTGTCAGCGGTGACGACCTTGTCAATTTTTACGCGAAACTTGTGAACAAATATCCGATCGTAAGCATTGAAGATGGCTGCGCTGAAGGTGATTGGGCGACTTGGAAAAAATTGACCGACAAAATCGGCGACAAAGTCCAGCTTGTTGGCGACGATTTGTTCGTGACGAACGTGAAATTCCTCCAAAAAGGAATTGATACCGGCACGGCCAATTCAATTCTCGTGAAAGTGAACCAAATCGGTTCGCTCACCGAAACGCTGGACGCCGTCCAGCTCGCGCAATTCAACAAATACACCGCTGTTCTCTCGCATCGCTCTGGCGAAACGGAAGATTCCACGATTGCCGACATCGCGGTGGCAACGAATTGCGGCCAGATCAAGACCGGTTCGTTGAGCCGCTCGGATCGCCTGGCCAAATACAACCAATTACTGCGGATCGAACAATTGCTCGGCAAGAACGCCGTTTACGCCGGCACAAGCGCGTTGCCGAAGAAGTAAATCCAGTTGAATTCCAACGACCGGAAGTCGCAAGGCTTCCGGTCGTTTTGTTTTTCCCTTGTTTTGCGTTATGCTGTCCGTGAAAAGCAAATATATGAAAAAGATATTTTTGTTCCTGGCGATTGCGGCGCTGACGGCTGGTTGCCGATCAACGGATGGCGACAATACCCAATACCATCAAAACATTTCCAACCAGCCGGGAGGAATGGCCGAACCCGGCAGCCCGCCGGTTTCGCCTTCGCCGTTGAACAACACGCCGCCGCCGTGATACGGACGGCGGTTCGCGGTATCAGACATTTCTCCCGGCAGGACAAACTGCCAGCCGTTGTGCATTTTGTCGTTTCCAAAAATGAAATTTTGAACAGATCTCTCGTTTCGAAATCAAACAAGAAAAGGAAGGAACTGATGACAAGGGGAGAAAGCTATGCATCACTTTTTGAATTCGACAACAACGAGAACACAAGGATGGCAGGCCGATTGTTGGAATTGGGCCGCCGCCAGCCAGCCGTTTGAACTTTACGGCGTTAATCCTGATCATCTTCAGTTCTGCCGGGAACTTTCCAATGCCTGCCATTGCCGTTTTTCATCCCGACAATTTCGCGATGAAGCTATCGTTTTCTTTGAACCGTCAGACCTGCTTCACGCAAACAGTTGAGTGGCGATATGTCACTTATTGTCAGCGATTATTCTTGCAGGGTTTAGGATGAAGTGATACATCGCTTTCAATCATGAAAGCGAAAAACCTGCTTGCTGTTGCAGCGTTTGCCTCGTTTTCACTCCACCTTTTTGCAACGACACATTACGTGGATGCCGGCGGCACAAGTCCGGTCGTGCCTTACACGTCATGGGCCACTGCGGCGACGAATCTTCAGGACGCTGTTTTTCATGCTGGGATCGGTGACACGATTCTCGTGACGAACGGCGTTTACGATTCCGGCGGTTATTACAATTCCGGCTCGAACCGGATTTACGTGATCAACGGCCTGACCCTCAAGAGCGTCAATGGCCCGGCGTTCACGGTCATCCAAGGCTACCAGGTTCCCGGCACGACGAACGGCGCGTCGGCCATTCGAGGTGTTTACCTGACCGCTGGCACAACCTTGTCCGGCTTCACCGTGACGAACGGAGCGACAATTTCCGGCGGCAACGGCGGCGGTGTCTGTTGCGACACGACAAATTGCGTGATAACCAATTGCGTCATCACCGGCAATGCTGCTTACAGTATCGGCGGCGGAGCATTTCGAGGAACGTTGATCAATTGCATCTTGTCGGGAAACGTTGCCAATCCATCTGCCAGCGTGGGCGACGGCGGCGGCGCAGGTTACAGTGTTTTGATCAATTGCATTCTCACGCGAAATACGGCCGGTTACCTTGGCGGCGCCACAGCCTGGTGTGATTTGTTGAACTGCACGGTTGTCAGCAACGCCGCAGGCGCCTATGTCGGCGCGGTGCAAGGAGGTTCAGCCGTCAATTCCATCATCTATTACAATTTCACTTACTACACCAACGCCGATGCTCAGGGCGGAGCTGATTTTACCAATTGCTGTGTGTCATTTCCGACCAATGGACTTTTTAATTCGATGAACAATTTCAGCAATCCGCCGGTGTTTGCCGACGCCGCGTTCCATTTAAGCCCGAGGTCGCCCTGCATCAACACTGGAACCAATCTGTTTGTCCGCGACGCGGAAGATTTGGACGCCAATCCTCGCCTCTTTGGCGGAACTGTGGATTTGGGCGCTTATGAATTTCAATCCACGGTCCGATACGTGAACGTGAGCAACGCCGTGCCGGTTTCTCCGTTTACAAGTTGGATAACCGCTGCGACAAACATTCAGGATGCAATTGATGTCTCCAGCACGGGAGATGTCGTCCTCGTTTCCAACGGTATTTACAATGTTGGCGGACGCGCAGTTTATGGAACGGCGACAAATCGCATGACCATTGACCGTGCCATCAGCGTTCAAAGTATCAATGGTCCTGCCTTTACGACGATTGCCGGGTTGCCGGGAACCGGCGGCTATTTTTCGTTAGGTTATCGCTGTGTCTATTTGACGAACGGCGCGAGGTTGTCCGGATTCACTTTGACGAATGGCGCGGCGCGGGCGTCTGGAAACATTACCAACGAACAAAGCGGCGCAGGAATTTGGTGCGAATCCACATCCGCCATGATTTCCAATTGCGTGATCACGCATTGTTACGTCAACCAACTTGGCGGCGGCGTTTATCAGGGCACGCTTGATAACTGTCTCATTTCAAACGACACCGCCTTCATTTCCGGCGGCGGCGTTTACAATTCCATTTTGAACAAGTGCATGCTCGTCACCAATAAATTGATTCAAGGCACCGGTGGCGGCGGCGCGGCATACAGCGTTTTGACCAATTGCAATTTGGCTAACAATTTTGCGCCGGGCGCCGGCGGCGGAGCTTACCGCTCCACCTTGAACAGCTGCGTGGTGAGCAATAATTCCGCCAGTTCGTTTGGCGGCGGCGTGGCTTTCGGCATCGCCGACAATTCTCTCATCTGCAGTAACCGCGCTTCTGTCAGCGGCGCCGGCGCTTATTCAAATATTTTAAATAATTGCACGGTGAAAAATAATTTTGTCAGCGGCAGCGGCGGTGGTGGCGCCTGCCTGAGCACGCTCAATAATTGCCTGGTGATTTTCAACGGCGGCGCAAAACTCGGTGGCGGAGCGTTAAATTCCATCCTCATTAACTGCACCGTCGTCAGCAATTCCATTATCGGCGACGGCGGCGGCATCAATGGCGGCAGCGCGACCAATTGCATTATCTATGACAACGCCGCGATCGGAGGCTCCAATTTTTACGGCGCGACGCTCAGTTTTTCTGACACGTTTCCATTTCCGACCAACGGCATTGGCAATATCACCAACGAACCGGCCTTCGTTGATCTGGTGAATGGCGACCTGCATCTTCAATCCAATTCACCCTGCATCAATTCCGGCAAGAACGCTTATGCCGTTGGCGTCGCCGACTTCGACGGAAACGCGCGCATCGCCGGCGGCACAGTGGATATGGGCGCTTACGAATTTCAATCGCCGTCATCCATCATTTCCTATGCCTGGGAACAGCAATTCGGTTTGCCAACGGATGGCTCCGCCGATAATTCAGATTCCGACGGCGATGGCATGAGCAATTGGAAGGAATGGATTGCCGGCACGGATCCGACCAATGCCGCATCGGTTCTGGAAATGTATTCACCGCCTTCGACAAACAATGCCGCCGGTATCACTGTCAGTTGGCAGAGCGTCACCAACGTCAGCTATTACCTCGACCGCAGTAGCGATTTGTCCGCCGGATTTTTGACCGTTCAAAGCAATATCGTCGGGCAGGCAGGCACAACGACCGTTGCCGATGTTACCGCCACGAATGCGATTCCTTATTTCTACCGCGTTGGCATTCAGTGAGAGCAATTTTGCCGGGGTAGAAATTGACGGTGTCGGAAAAAGTGGGAGGAACCGGAAATTCAGGTAAAAGCGATTAGACAAATTGCGCCTGTGTCAGGCAAGATGGCGGCATGAAATTCCTCGCTTCAATCGCCGCATTGTTTTTGTGTTTTTCCACCATGAATTCCCTTGCGGGAGGTTCAAAAAATCCGTTGCACCTGGTCATCATCGGCGATTCGACCGTGTGCAATTACCCGGTCAATTCGCCGAAACGCGGTTGGGGACAATTCATCCAGGGCTATTTCGATGACGGCGTGAAAGTCATCAATTTGGCGCGTTCAGGTCGCAGCACAAAAACATTCATCAAGGAAGGGCTTTGGAAAAAAGCGCTCGCGGAAAAGCCGGACGTTGTGCTGATTCAATTCGGCCATAACGATTCGCATGATCCGTCCCGGCCGGAAGCGACGGACGCCAACACGGATTACCGGACGAATTTGTGCATTTACATTGACGAAACCCGGGCGGCAGGCGCGATGCCGGTTCTCGTGACGCCGATGGTGCGCCGGACGTTTGATAAAAGCGGAAAGATGGAGGATCCGTTACAACGTTACGCGGATGCGATGAAAGAGGTCGGCGCGGAGAAAAAAGTGCCGGTGATTGATTTACATGGCTCGAGCAAAGCCATTGTGGAACCGATGGGTGAAAAGGAAAGCATGGAAAAAATGGCTTGCGATCCAAAGGATCACACGCATTTCAACGAGGCCGGCGCAAAGATGATGGCCGAATTGGTGATGAAAGAATTGCCGGCTGCGTGCCCGGTTTTGAAAAGTCATCTGAAGAAGTGATTCCTCGCCGACCGCACCGGCCGTAAAAATGTTTTGGCGGATAATCCGTGCAGTGTTCGGTTTCAGCAAAAACAAAATTGAACGCCGGTTGAACTATTGGACGCAAGAGCTGTCAAAGTGACGATGGTTTGACATCGTTTCGCCATTTATGGAGGAGGATTGGATGCGCGGCGCAAGGCTATAAACAACCGATTAATGATGTCGCATCAAAAATTGATTTTATGGCTATCATGCTCAAAGTTCAGTGGGTCGAACAATCGCCGGAAGCGGAAGCGCGACGGCGCATCAAACACATCGGCGGCGTTACTGGAAACTTGCGATGGAAGCACACGGAAGAGTTCGCCATCGAAGCCATCGAGCGCGGCCAATTTGCATATTATGTCGAGCTTGGCACGCGGATTTCGAGTGTGGGAATTGCCCGGGCGGACGATGGCAGCAAATTCTTGACGGCAGGTGGGGAGCCATCGCAACTATTGTTGAACCTGCCGGAATTTCCAAATGTCAGTCGGCCATTCGCGTGACCAGCACGGAGATTTCGCCGCTGTCATCGTTTTGGATGGTCACGGGTTTTCCGAATGTGACGACGACCGTGGAATTGAGACCGACACTCAATTGCGAATAGCTCGAACCGCCGTTGGGATAATTTCCGGTCACATAAGGCACTGTTCGACCCAGAAACAATGACAGCCGTCCCTTTTGATCCGTCACTTTGTCGAGTGTGCCGGTGAATTTGAGCGTCACGGGAACATCGTTGTTATTAATTTTAACCGGATTTTTTTGGATCGTATCCAGGCTGAATTGGCCAACGGTCGTCAGCACTTCAAGAAACCTTTTCTCCGCTTTCGGTTCTTTCCATTCGACGCGGATGAGATAATTCGCTTCTTTTACGGCTGGCGCTCCGGCGCTGGAAGAAGCGGGACTGGCATCGGATGATGGCATCGTCGCCTGAAGCCGTTGTTGGAATGCCGGTTGCGCATGGCTGGCGGCGGCAACCAATAAAATAGCAGGAATCAATGGAATTATTTTCATAGAGATTTTGGATTGGACGGACACAACAGGAAAACACCGCCGGACCTTAACGGTTGCAATAAAAAGAGCACAACGCTCACAGTTCGTTAACAGTAAAACCGGGATTGCGTTTGCCACGACACGATCGATTATGCCGCGCAATGTTGAGCCGCGGCGTCCGCACAATCCGGCGAAACCTCAACCAATTGATTCAAACAATCGGCAATGGCTGAAATTGTTTTCCTAAAATTGGCACGCTCCTGGTCTTAAGCCAGTTCTCCAAAACGCTCGCATAAACACTGCGGAAGTCCACGTTGTATTTGATATCGCCTTCGAACAGATCGCCGGGCGCAAGGCTCGGATAATGCCCGAGCAATCCCGCTCGCACTTTGTCGCCAACGAGGAACATCGGCGCCGCCGCGCCGTGGTCGGTGCCGCCGTTGGCATTTTCCGAGACGCGCCGGCCGAATTCGCTGAACGTCATCACGAGCACGCGCTGCATGTTGCCTTGCGCTTTCATATCTTCCACAAAAGACTTCACGGAATCGCCAAGGTCTTTGAGCAAACGTTGTTGCGTGTTGATTTGATTCGTATGCGTGTCGTAACCGCCTTGCGAAACATAATAAACGCGCGTGGCCATGCCGCCGCCGATAAGTTTGGCGACAAGTTTGAGCGAATTCCCAAGAACGGAACCGGGATAAGTCGCTTTGTTTTCTGTTTTGGCGGCAATCTTGCGCACTTCCTCCGAACTCATCTGCGCGTCCAACGCGGTGCGTTCAATAAAATCAATCGCCTTGCCGCCTTGCATCGGCATTCCGGCAGGGAGCGACGCGATGCTCCCGCCGGAATTGGCATCGTCCGAAATCATGCTCATGACCGGGCCGCCATCCGGCGCGGGCGCGGACATTTCGAGCTCATTCAATTTGCGATACGATTCTTCGGTTTGGGCGCCATTGGCGATGAAGCGATAATTTTGCGGATTGTTGAAGCAAATGCCTTTTGGTGTTTTGGCAAAGAAAGCTTCCGGCAATTGATTGCCAATCGTCACGCCGACGGCCGGATCGCAGCCGTCGCAGGCGTTGTCAAAATAACGGCCAAGCCAGCCATATTTTTCAACCTTGTTCGAATCGCTCGCCGTCTGCCAGATTTCGGTCGATCGAAAATGCGAACGGTTTGGATTTGGATAGCCAACGCCCTGGACGACGGCGAGATTGCCAGAATCGTAAAGATCCTTGAAACCGGTGAGCGCGCCGTGAAATCCGATGTCGTCGTTCACTTTCAAAATTTCAGCGGCTTTCAAGCCGATTCGCGGACGCGCCTTGTGATAAAAATCGCTGGAGTAGGGGACTACGGTATTGATGCCATCATTTCCGCCGGCCATCTGTAATACGACGAGAATCGTATCATCTTTGCCGGTGACGATTTGCGTGGTGGAATCTTTGGCGTCGGCATTGAGCGCGGCGAAGGTGTTGGCCAGAAATGTTGGAACAGTCCATGACAACGCGCTGCCGAGAATCGTCGTGCGCAAAAATTCGCGCCGCGTCTGGAGAGTGATTTCGTTTTTCATAATTCAGTCCTCTTCGTCCTCGTGCTCTTCCTCGTCCTCGAAACCGATCGGATTCGATTGCAAGAACGAGGATGACGATGAATTGTTTTCATGCCACCTGATAATCGGGTGTGGACATCACGAGGCGAATAGCCGTCTTGATGTCTTCGTCGTTGAGTTTGGTTTTGGAATCGAGAAATTCATAAAGTGCTTTCTCTTGCTGGCCGCTGAATGACGATTGCAGCAGCCGTTTTTCCAGCGCGGTCACGAGTAGATCTTTATCGGCGCGCTCTTCCGGTGTAAGAATTTTTTCCACGCTTACGCCACCCATGCGGACGCGTTTCATCATTTTCATCGCCTTCGCGCCGCCGGCGCCGCCACCATTTTTACGGGCGAAATCTCCGGCCTGCAACGGCGGTAATGTCCCTTCGACCAACGCCTGCGCGTCGTTATAGCGCGTGAGTAATGTGTTGGTCGTGATCCACGTGATGCCGCCATCCCAGCCTTTCACATTGGGCGGCGCAAACAAATCCTGTCCCATCTGCCGCAACATTCCCCAACAGACCAGCGCCGGCGGCAAATCGCATTCGAGCATCCGCACGCTGCCGACAAGCCATTGTGCCGGGCTTTTCACCTGGTTGCGGATGATGTCGTTGCCATAAAATTCTTCGCTGCGGAACATCATGCGAAGAAACGGTTTGAAATTATTTCCGCCGGCGCGAAAAATATCGGCAAGCGCGGCGTTCAATTTTTCATCGGGCATTTGTCCGGCAAAATAATTCCAGATCTTGCCGGTGATAAAAACCGCTGCCTGCGGTTGTGCGACGATTTGCGCGATGACATCGTCGCCATTCAAATTCCCGGTGCGCCCGAGAAATGTTTTTATCCCTTCGTCATGAGCCATCGGGCGGTGGACGAATTTCTGGTCAATCCTGTCCAGTGACCATCCGGTCAGCGCCCGTGCGCCTTCCGTGACGTCGTGCTCGGTATAATGGCCTTCGCCGAGGGAAAACAATTCCATCACTTCGCGCGCATAATTTTCATTCGGATGCTGTTTACGGCTTTGCGCCTGGTCGAGCCAGACGAGCATGGCCGGGTCTTGCCCGGCTTGCAGAAGAAGTTCCTGCCAGTTTCCCGTGGCCAGGCGGCGAAACAATTCATTTTGCCGCCACATGTAATACGCGTCGCGGACTTTTTCAACGCTCGTGGCGAAATGCCCGTGCCAGAACAAAACCATTTTTTCCTGGAACGGTCGCGGTCCTTTGGCCATGCGTTGCAACCACCAGCCGCGCAATTCCAGCATCCGTTTTTGCTGCAATTGCCGCTCTTCCTGCTGCATTTTCTTTTTTTCCTCCTGCGTCCCGTGTTGATTTACGTCGCGAATTTTCCTCTGCCAATCGGGATCAGGCTTTGCCCATCCAGGGTCGGCGGTTGTATCAGGAATTTTCTCGTAATCGAGCAGTGAAGAAACGGCGTCGTCCGGTCCCAGATCGGCAAGTTTTTGAATTTCCCATGGCGGTCCGCCGAATCCGGCGCGATTGAGCAGATGCGCCGCCATTTCAAAATTCCAGCGCTCTTTGGACAACGGCTTCAACATACGACAGTTAGCTTACCGTTCCAGACGAAGAAACCGCCGCATAAGTTTCAGCCGATGGCAAAATTTTGAATGGCTGAAAATTATTTCCGCGGTCAGGTTGCCGGAATGAAGCGCTGCAGCAATAACGTCGAGGCGAACAGAAGCAAAAACGTCGCGCTCAACAATGGCGGACACACCGGCGCCAGCGCAAGCCAGTCCACAAAAACAATTCCTGCCAGCAAACCGGAAACGATCCGGCTGACGGCAATCTCTCCGCCCAGAAAAACCGTTCGCGCACAGCGGACGATCCAAAAAATCAAAATCAGCGACAGCCAGAGCGCCGGAACGCGCATGGGTCCGCTGTTCATCAACATCGCCAGCGCAACAGGTCCGATGAGGAAGACGAGCGGCCAATACGGAATCGTGCCGCGAAAACTTTCACGCCGGGCCACATAGCTCAGTCCGACGATGTAAAATGCCAGCGCCATGCCGCACCAGATCGGCCAGCCATTCAGGCCGGAGCGACCGGTCGTGCCGGCAATGACGTAAACCCAAAACCGGCAAAGTCCCATCAGCCATGGCGACGCTGTGAACAATTTATGCGTCGCATTGTAAATCACGATGGTCGCCGCGAGCAGGACCGATGCAAACGCCGCAACCTTGCCTAAAATGACCAGACACAAAATCCCGGCGACGAGCAACGCCCACGCGGAAATCAAAACTCCATCCAACGAAATTGCGCCGCTGGGGATCGGCCGGGACGATCGCCGTTGCCGGTCGAATTCGACATCGAAAGCGTCGTTCAAAAACATTCCGCCGGCGTAAAGCGCGCTCGCACCGATGAGCAGCAACGGCAGTTTCCAGAAATTTTCGCCGCCGGAAAGCCACCAGCCGGCGAGGCAATTTGACCATACCGTGGGCAAATTGGAAACGCGGCCGAGAACGAGCAGGGCGCGAAATTTTCGATTCATCGGGCGCGAATGAAACCAAAATTTATCGGGTCTGGAAAGAAGTTTGGAAATCGTCAGTGCAGATTCCAGACGCAGCGGTCGCTGGTTTTCTGTCCATTTATTTCCGCGCGGGCTTCGATGACATTTTCGCCGGGCTTGAGCTGGACATTTTTCCAGACGAAAACCGCATTGCCGTCGTTGTCTCGTTCTCCCAGCGAAACGCCGTTCAGCAGCAATTCCGCTTTTTGCGCATTGGAATAAATCTTCACATTGGTCGCCGCGTTGGTGCGATCCACAAATCGCCGGTCGGTGATGTAAAGCGTCGGTTCATCCGACCAATTGGCTTTGTAAAAATAAAATGCGTCCTTTTTGATTTTGCGGTCGTAGGTGACCAGGCCTTTGTCGTTGCGCCCGGCGACGCCGCCTTCGTGCCGCCAAAAGCTGGTGAAATCGGCGAGATTCCAGACAAAGGTTGCCCACACGAATGGCTTTGTTTTCAATTGTTTCCACGCTTCTTCGTGGACGATGGCCTGCCATTCTTCCGGATGCCATTGGCCGTCCGCTTTAGGTTGATGCGGATTGTCTTCGTGCTGGTTGACGTTTGCGCCCGCGCCGTATTCGCTCACGCAAAATCCACCGTGCTGGCTGGTGTCGCGATATTTATCAATGGCGGAAAATCCGGAAAGCCCGCCCCAGCCGGGATACCACCCCGGATAAATGTTCCAGCCGAGCAGATCGGGAATTTTATTCATCTGCGGCCAGCCATCGGTGCAGGTCGCGGCGATGGTCGGGCGCGTCGGATCTTCGCCGTGCGCCAAAATGTTCAGGTCCTGCAATTCGCGGTGCGGGTCGGGATTGCCCGGACGCAATTCATTGAACAGACTCCAGCAGAAGATCGAAGGATGATCGATATTTTGGCGGATGAGGTCGAGCAACTGGTTGCGCGATGTTTCTTCAAATTGTTCGGACGCATTGATTTTGTCCACCTGCGGAATTTCCGCCCAGACTAAAATGCCGGCGCGGTCGCAGGCACTGTAAAAATAATCGCTGTGCTGGTAATGCGCGCAGCGGACGACGGTCGCGCCGATTTCTTTGAGCAAAGCAATGTCCTCATCCTGGTCGGCCTGCGAAATTGCCCAGCCTTTGTCCGGACGGTCCTGGTGGCGATCCACGCCGTGCAACGAATACGGTTCATTGTTCAGGAAAAATCCTTTGTCCGGATCAACGTAAAACGAACGCAAACCGATTTGCTGTTCCACGGAATCAATGACTTCATTGGTGGAACGCAGTTCGACGACGGCACGGTAAAGATAAGGGTCTTTGCGTCCGTTCCACAAATGCGGCTTCGGAACAAAAAGATGAAGCGAAAACGGCTCGGTCACAATGGGTTCGAGAGTGATTTCTTTCTCGGCGGCCAGGACAACTTTTCCGTCCGCGTCAAAAATGCTCGCGGAAAAAGTCATCGAACGGCGTGATTTTGTGCCGTTGGAAATTTCCGCTTTCACGTCCAGTTCAGCCTGTTTGCGCGAAACATTTGATTGCAGCCATTCGACGCCCGGCGATGCGTGGTCGGTAAGCGTGAAATTTTCCGGCGCGGTTTCAATCAAATGCACGCTGCGATAAAGCCCGCCGTAAACCGGAAAATCGCCGCTCAATGGCGCGACGTCCGGCGCGACGGCATTACTGCAACGAACGGCCAGAAGGTTTTTGCCGGACGACGACAAATCCTTTGTGATTTCAAAACAAAACGCGCCGAACGCGCCGCGATGTTCACCCAGAAATTTTCCGTTCAGATAAACATCGGCGACCGAACCCGCGGCTTCAAAGCGCAGGAAATAACGGCGGCCGTTTTCCCGCGCCACGTTCAATTCGCGCCGATACCAGCCCGGGCCGCGATAATAATTTTTTCCCTGTTGCGCATCTTCCCAACCCCAACAATGCGGCAGCGAGATGTTTTGCCAATTCGTTTCCACAAAATCCGGTTGCGCCGCATTGGAAATATCGCCGTGAAAATAACTCCATCCATCCACGAGATTGGTGTCGGCGCGCGGCGCCGCGCGCAAAGAAACTGCGAGAAATATAGCCGTGAATAGAAGGATGCCATTTCGGAAAACAGGTGTCATGACGCTCAATTGTTGGGCTAAATCACCGCAGAGTAAATACGATAATCTCGGCATCAGGCGATGGGAATCCATTCATTTGTCGCGCAAAGCGTGGTCAGCGGAAATGTCTTTGCCCGACCAGATTTGTTTCTGCGTCCATGCTTCGGGCGGCGAGTTCCAGAATGGATCGCTTGCCGGCAATCCCAATTGCACCAGTCCGCACAGGCAAAGATAACTGCTGCCGCTCGAAATATAATTTTCGCAGATGGACGGTTGATGCCCGACTGCGCCGACCTGCAGCCAGCCTTGCACGTCAAACGTTTCGGGCGCGGCCATCGTGCGGCGAATGACGGCAGTGAGCGCGGAGCGGACTTGCGCCGGATGCAATTCCGCCGCCGGCAATTCATGCATCAACGCCATTTGCCCGAGCAATTGAAAAGCGCCAAAGCGATACGTGCTGGAGCGGCCGATGACAGGGAACGTTCCTTCCGGCGAAATCATCCGTTCCTGGATTTCCGCGTAGCGCTGCGCGCGTTTCAATTCCTGCGGATACAGATCGCCGAGCGGATTTTTCTTTTCCGCGCAAACGCGCAAGACTTCCAACAGCAGCGGATGAATGACGTAGCTGTTGTAATAATCCCAATGAAATTCCGGGCCGTCGCCGTAAACGCCGTCGCCCAGATACCATTGCTCGTGTTTTTGCACGGCGTATTCAATTGGCTTCAAATCGCATTCGCCGGTGAATTTCCACAGCGCGGCTTCAATCGTCGCGGAAAACAAAAGCCAATTGCTTTCATAGGGCTTGATGCGGCGTGTGGATTTCAGCGCGGCCACGACGTTGCTTTGCTGTTCGGAATTCAATTTGTCCCAGAGCTGATGCGGCGCGCGCAACAGTCCAAGCGCAAGAAACGCGGCGTCCACGAGCGGCTGCCGGTCGTCGCGATTGAAATTCAAAAAGTCCGGCGATTTCGGGTCGGTCGCGTTGACGAGTGACTTGACGGCCAGTTCGTCAAAATGCGCGCGCAATTTTCCTTCGGCGGAATTGTCCGGCCCGAGTTCGAGCCACGGCGCAATTCCGGCGAGCGTTCGTCCGAACGCTTCGAGCGCGGCGAAATTGGTGCGACTGCCTTCCCAATCATGGCACGGAACGGCCTGTTTTAATTTTCCATTTGCCGCCGCGACCAAAACCGGTTCGGCAATATTTGTGAGTGTTTGCACGCAAAACGCGCGGTCATCCGCGCCGGTTTGCGCAATGGCATTGAACGCCAGCAACACCAAAAACGAGACAAATGCGAAACTGGATTTTTTGTTTTGCAAATTACTGCTTTCCTTTGACCAACGCATCCACGACTTGCGGGTCGGCCAGCGTGGTCGTGTCGCCGATTTGGTCGGTTTGATTTTCGGCAATTTTGCGCAAGATGCGGCGCATGATTTTGCCGGAACGTGTTTTCGGCAGGCCGGGCGCAAATTGAATTTTATCCGGCACGGCAATCGCCCCGATTTCTTTGCGAACGTGCTGCGCCAATTCCTTTTTCAATTCTTCGCTTTCGGAAATGCCGTCTTTCAACGTTACAAACGCGTAAAGCGCCTGGCCTTTGATGTCATGCGGCATGGGCGCGACGGCGGCTTCAGCCACTTTGGGATGACTCACGAGCGCGCTCTCGACTTCCGCCGTGCCGATGCGATGGCCGGAAACGTTCACGACGTCGTCCACGCGGCCGAGCAGCCAGTAATCGCCGTCAGCGTCAATGCGGCAGCCGTCGCCGGTGAAATACATGTTCTTGAACGTGCAGAAATAGGTGTTGATGAAGCGGTCGTGGTCGCCCCACGTGGTGCGCATGATTCCCGGCCACGGATGTTTGATGCACAATTTGCCGCCTTCGTTCGGCGCGCATTCGCTGCCATCGTCGCGCAGCACGACCGGTTCGACGCCGAAAAACGGTTTGCTCGCGCTGCCGGGTTTCAAGGTGTTCACGCCGGGCAGGGGAGTGATCAAATGTCCGCCGGTTTCCGTTTGCCACCACGTGTCCACGATCGGGCAACGGCCTTTTCCGATTTGCGTGTGATACCACATCCATGCTTCGGGATTGATCGGTTCGCCGACCGTTCCTAAAACGCGCAACGAACTTAAATCATATTTGCCCGGCCATTCATTTCCTAAACGGATGAGCGCACGAATCGCCGTGGGCGCAGTGTAAAAGGAATTCACTTTGAATTTCTCGACAATTTTCCAAAAACGTCCGGCGTCGGGATATGTCGGCACGCCTTCAAACATCAACGTCGTTGCGCCGTTGCAGAGCGGACCGTAAACGACGTAGCTGTGGCCGGTGACCCAGCCGATGTCCGCGGTGCAGAAATAAATGTCGTTGTCGTGGATGTCGAAAACGTATTTGTGCGTGAGCGCGTTCCAGAGCAGATAACCGGCGGTGCTGTGAACGACGCCTTTCGGTTTGCCGGTCGAACCGCTGGTGTAAAGAATGAACAGGAAATCTTCTGCCTTCATTTTCTCCGGCGGACAATCCGCAGGTGCCTTCGCCATCAATTCGTGATACCAGACGTCGCGGCCGTTCTGGAAATTGCACGGCGCATCATTTCGTTTCACGACGACGACCTTTTCGATGCTCGAAGTTTTTTGCAGTGCGGTGTCGGCGATTTCTTTCAACCCGATCGCTTTGCCGGCCCGCAGCGATACATTTGCGGTGATCAAAACTTTGCAGGTCGAATCGTTGATGCGGTCGGAGAGTGAATCCGCGCTGAAACCGCCGAACACGACGGAATGGATCGCGCCGATGCGCGCGCAGCCGAGCATGGCGACGGCGGCTTCGGGAATCATCGGCATGTAAATCGCCACGCGATCGCCGCGTTTGACGCCGAGCGATTTGAGCACGTTGGCAAATTTGCAGACATCGCGATGCAATTCGCCGTAAGTGATGCGTTTGACGTCTTCCTCCGGTTCGCCCTGCCAGATGATGGCGACTTTATCGCGCGATTTTGTTTTGACGTGGCGATCGAGACAATTGACGGTCAAATTCAATTGGCCGTCTTCAAACCAGGTGTGCTGGATTTTTCGCGCATCGGTGTCCCAGGTGAATTTTCGGGCATGCGACGGTTTTACAAACCATTCGAGCGATTGTGCCTGTTCGAGCCAGAACTTTTCCGGCTCGCGAATCGAGTGCTGATACAGTTCGGAAAATTGCTTTTGATTGAGCAAGGCGTGTTGGACGGTTTCCGGTGACGGCGGAAACGTGCGGTTTTCGTGCAGTAATGAATCGGTTGAAATGGTCTTTGCTGGCGTTGTCATGACTTGGTTGCGTGACATTTCCGCAAAACTTTTGCGCTGTGTCAATCACCGCAATTGTTCACTGCGGCTGAAATCTTCGCAGTTGGCAAAAGATTAAGAATGTGCGATAAGACTGCCACCGACCACGACCATGAATGTGATGCGCTTCTTTTTTCTGACGGCGTTGGGCGGTTTCTTCGAATTTGATTCCCTGGCGCAAACCAATTGGGTGCAGCGCACCAACGTCACCAGCGGCACGAGTGGGTATTACAATTGCCTGGCCTGTTCGGCGGATGGTTCAATTTTAGCGGTGGCCAGTGGTGACAGCGGTATTTTCATTTCCACCAATTCCGGCGAGACATGGCTGCAACATACGCAATGGCTTTCCAATGCACACGTCGTGACGATGTCGGCGGACGGCAACAAAATGGCTGCCGTTGCCAGCGGGCTTTCAACCTCGATCGACGGCGGAGAAACATGGACCCACCAAAATGGGGCGCCGACTTACAACGGTTATTACAATTTTTATTTTCTCGCGTCCTCGGCGGACGGAAATAAATTGATGGGCGCGATGAATACCGGAAACGGCGGCAGTCCGATTTACACTTCCATGGACGGCGGCGTGACCTGGATGACGAACAGTGCGCCGACGAACAATTGGAAAGCGGGAGCCTGTTCGGCCGACGGGATGAAATTAATCGCCGTTTCTGCAAATGGCGGCGGTGTTTGGACCTCGACCAACGCCGGCGCCACATGGATTTCCAACAGCGTTCCGCCGCCGTATTTGGCCCCGGCCACGTGGTTGTCTGCCGCTTCGTCGGCTGACGGAATCAGATTGGTTATCGGCGCCTATGGCGGACAGGTTTATACTTCAACCAATTCCGGCTTCACATGGATTTCCAACGCCGTGTCCGGAGCATTCCTGCAATGCCTGGCGTCTTCAGCCGATGGACAGAGATTGATTGCGGCCGTCGGCAGCGGCAAGATTTATACCTCAACCAATTTTGGAAAGATTTGGAACACAAATAATGTCCCATCGCTCGCCGCATGGTCTTCGGTCGCTTCATCTGCTGACGGCTGTAAATTGGCCGCGGCGATTTCATTCGGAAATGTTTACACGGAAGAATCCACGCCGCCTAAACCGTCGCTGGCGATTTCATCGGCGAATGGAAATGCGTTCGTCACATGGCCGGTGATTTCAACGAACGTTGTCCTTCAAGCAAGCGATGATTTGTCAACCTGGACCGATTTGACGAACACGCCGCAAATCAACGCAACCAATTTGCAGGATGAAGTTTCTCTTCCGCAGATGGAATCCGCTGGAGCGGCATTTTACCGCCTGGCTGCGCCTTGATTTACGCCAGCACTTCGCGGCACGCGTCCTGGAGTTTTTTAAAATTGGCTTTCGATTTGGCTTCGATGTAGCAACGGATGAGCGGTTCGGTGCCGCTGGCGCGGAACGCCACCCATTCGCGGTTCGGCAACAGGAATTTGTAGCCGTCCGTAGTGATAAACTTTTCCACCGGAAATGCGCCAATGCTTTTCAATCCACTGCCAAGTTTGGCCAGCAATGCGTCCTTTTTCTCCGGCGCAAAGGAAACGTTGATGCGGTCGGAATAAAATTCGCCGATCTTTTTCGAAAGTTCCTTCAAGATTTGGCCTAACGATTTCTTTTCCGTCGCAACAAGTTCGGCCATGAGCAGGCACGCAAGAATGCCGTCTTTTTCCGGCACGTGACCTTTCACGCTTAAACCGCCGGATTCTTCGCCGCCGACGATGATCGGTTCGCTTTCCATCAACGCGCCGATGTATTTGAAGCCGACGGGCGTTTCATGGACTTTCACGCCGAGCAATTCCGCGACCGCGTCCACCTGATGGCTCGTCGGAACCGTGCGCACGACAGCGCCGGTCCAGCCGCGATTTTTTTTCAAATGATAAAGCGTGAGCGCGAGAATCTGGTTCGGTGTCAGCCACGTTCCGTCTTTGTCCACGATCCCAAAACGGTCGGCATCGCCATCCAGGCCGAGACCCATTTGCGCTTTGCCGCTGCGGACGAATTTTGAAACCTCTTCCATTCCGTGCGCGTTCGGTTCGGGATGATGGCCGCCGAACAGCGGATTATTTTCGTCGTGGAAGCGCGTGATTTTGGCGCCGCAATTTTCCAAAAGCGTGTCGAGATAGCCGCGGCCGGTGCCATACATCAATTCCACGGCGATTTTCATTTTCGCCTTTTTAATGACATCAAACCGGACAAATTTTTTCAACGCGCGAAAATATTCCGGCATCGGATCAATCTCTTTGCATTTGAACGTGCCGATGACAGCAGGGTTTTTGAGCGACCAATTTGCCGACTGCAATTTGATGATATTCGCTTCGATTTGTTTCGTGACATCCGGCGTCGCCGGCGCGCCGTTGTAAGTGGAAAATTTCAATCCCTGATATTCGGCGGGATTGTGCGACGCGGTGAAATTGATTCCGCCAATTGCCTTTTTGTGACGAATCGTGTGCGCGATGACGGGCGTCGGCGTCGGACGATTGCACAACAGACATTCGATGCCATTGGCCTGCAACACTTCGGCGGCGGCGAGGCAAAATTCTTTTCCAAGAAATCGCGCATCGCAGCCGAGAATCAAAACCGGTTTGCGGCCATGAATCGGCGAGGAAACATTTTTTAATTCCGCGTTGAGATAATCCGCGATGCCTTGAGTGGCGAGCCGGACATTATCGAAGGTGAAATCACGCGCGATGATGTCGCGCCAACCGGAAGTTCCGAATTTGATTGAAGCCATGGTGAATCGTTAATCGTGAATGGTTGAATCGTTAAATCGTCAAACCGATTCACGATTCACGGTTCAACGACTCACGAATCGTCAGCTTTTCCAGTCGAACGCTTTTTTCTTCAGCGCGTAAAGGTAACCGGCAAACAAAATCACGATGAAGGAAAGCATTGAGCCGAAAATCAGATTGCGCATGGCGTGTTCGGCGAGCATTTGCCGGTAAACCACCGCCCACGGATAAAGGAAAACGACTTCGATATCGAACAGGATGAACAGCATCGCCACGAGATAAAATTTCACCGAGAAACGCGCGCCGCCTTCGCCGATGGGATTGAGTCCGCATTCGTAAGCCGTGTCCTTGGCTTTGGTGCGTTTGCCGAGTTTGCCCAGCGCCACGGACAAAAATAAAACGCCCGCGGCAAAACCGATCGCCGCCGCGAGCAAAATCAAGATCGGAATGTATTGCGCAATCTGCGAATCAGCCAAATTATCCATGCGCAAAATGTAAACAGCCGCGCGGAAAATGCAATTCCAAAGCTATTTGTAATGATGCCGCCACGCTTTCAATTTTCCATCCGGCCCGAACGTCAGCAGTAAATACTTCCCCGGCATATAGGTCGAGGAAAAGCCATACCACGCCGGTCCCCAATAACCCGGCGGATAAAATCCCGGCTCCGGCGTTTCCACCACCTGTCCGCGCTGCATCATCCATTCGGCGACCGTCGAGTCGTCGCTCAATTTTGCCGTTTTATCCGGCGGGCCGTAATCCATCACCGCCTGGTCATAAGTGTAATTGCCCACGCGCGTTTTCCAGTCAATTTGCTGCGTCGCGCAACCGGCGAGAATCAATGTCGCCAGCGCAATGGCTGTAGCTCGAATTGCCAGATTCATAAAAGGAATTTACATCCGCCATCATGCGAATTCAAATCTTGTAGCAGCACTCTGTGAGTGTCGTCTCGGCGGTCATAGACCGCCGCTACAATGAAAGCGTTGCTTGTCAGCAAATCTTTGCGCCTTTGCGCCTTTGTTGTTTATACTTTGCTCGTGGAAAATTCCATTGAAAAAAATTTGCTTGATGCGCTTTTGGAACTGGATTCCGCCGTCAAGGCGATGCCGACGGCCAATCCGAAACCAAACCTGCTGCCGATTTTTTCGCGCATTGAGGAATTGACGCGCCAATTGCCGAAACAAACCGACCCGCAATTGCTTCATTATTTGCATAAAAAATCTTACGAGAAAGCGCGGCTCTATTTACAGGGACGCAATGCGGAAAATGCGCGCGGAAATTGTGATTCGTCACATCGTTAAATCGTGATCGGAAATATGATTTGCGGTTTAACAATTCACGATTCGACGATTTAACAATGCATTTCGACGACACTATTGCCGCAATTGCCACGCCGATCGGCGAAGGCGGGCTTGCCGTCATCCGCATTTCCGGCGCGGAGACTTTTAAGATTGCCGATAAAATTTTTCAACCCGTTGGAAAAAATTCCGTCAAACCATCCGCCGCAACTTCGCACACGATTCATTTCGGCAAAATTGTGCGCCCCATTCGGAGGGCGGAGTTCCGCGACGCCCAAAAAACTGGGTTTCGCGGAGATCAATCCTCCGAAAATGAAGGGGAAATAATTGACGAAGTGCTTCTCGCCGTTTTGCGCGCGCCGCGGACGTTCACGCGCGAAGACACAATCGAGATTTCCTGTCACGGCGGCATTTTGCCCGCGAAACTTGTTCTCGACGCGATTCTGCAAAATGGCGCGCGCCTGGCCGAAGCCGGCGAATTCACCAAACGCGCCTTTCTCAACGGCCGAATTGATTTGGCGCAAGCCGAAGCCGTTGCCGACTTGATTCATTCGCGCACGGAACTCGCGCTCGCCGCCGCGAACGAGCAGCTTGCCGGAAAATTGTCGCAACGCATCAACCAACTCCGCGACGATTTGCTGCACACGCTTGCGCATGTCGAAGCGCACATTGATTTTCCCGACGAAGACATCGCGCCGGACACGAAACAAAAATTGTTGCAACGATTGGAAAATGGAATTGCGTTCATGGACGAATTGTTGCGCACGGCGGATGAAGGACAAATTTTGCGTCGCGGCATTCGCGCGGCGATCGTTGGCCGCCCGAACGCGGGCAAATCCAGTTTGCTCAATCAATTGCTCGGCCGCGATCGCGCGATTGTCTCGCCGATTCCCGGCACCACGCGCGACACGATTGAAGAAACGGCGAACATTCGCGGATTGCCCGTCGTGTTCATTGACACCGCCGGTTTGCGCGAAGCGAAAGATGAAATCGAACAGGAAGGAATTCGTCGCAGCCGCGAATCGTTGGCGCAGGCGGAATTGATTTTGCACGTGCTCGATGCGAGTGAGCCATTGACCGAAGCCGACGAGAATTATTTCAACGAATTCGCCGGCAAGAAACGGATTCTGGTTTTGAACAAATCCGATTTGCCGAAGAAATTAAATTTGCGTTCCGATTCACGATTCACGATTCACGATTCACATATTGTTGAAGTGTGTTCGTTGACCGGAAACGGAATCGAAAAGTTGAAAGACGCCATCAAAAATCTGGTCTGGTCCGGCGAAATCAAATCCGAAATGTTGCAGGTGATGATCAACTCGCGGCATCAGGACGCATTGAACCGCTCGCGCGAAGCGACGTTGCGGACGATTGAAGCCTTGCGCGGCGAAGCGACCTTGGAACTGGTCGCCTTGGATTTGCGGATAGCCGTTGCCGCCGTGGGCGAGATTGTGGGCAAAACGACGACGGAAGATTTGTTGGATTCTATTTTCAGCACGTTTTGTATTGGGAAATAAAACCGAGTTTTAACTCGAAACCTGATTGATAAATCGGTGCATTACCCATTTGGCTGGCATCAAAATACGGCACCCATTGAAACGAGTCAGAAGAATTTGTTGCACAACCCGATAGAATGCATCCGATTGTAAAAAACAGACAGCAAATCCCAAAATGTTTTCATAAAGCTTTGATCAGGTTGGTAACTTGTAAAAGCAAAGTCACGAATTTTTACAAGCGTTAATCCTCCAAAATTTATAGCCACTAAAATTTCAAAGAGTTGACAATTCAAATTTTCTTCGCAAGTTTGCGGCGCATAACAAATGGGCAAAGCACTTGTCATTGCAGAAAAACCATCGGTCGCCGGCGACATCACCAAGGCGCTCGGCGGGTTCACCAAGGACAAAAGCGGCGATTTTTTTGAAAGCGAAAATTTCGTCGTCTCGTCCGCCGTCGGTCATTTGCTCCAATTGGTTCCACCCGACGGCGCGGAGGCCAAGCGCGGCAAATGGACGTTTGCGCATCTGCCGGTCATCCCGCCGCAATTCGATTTGAAGCCGATCGAGAAAAACGAAAACCGGCTCAAAGTGTTGCTGAAACTCATCAAGCGCAAGGATGTTGATACATTGATCAACGCATGCGACGCCGGGCGCGAAGGTGAATTGATTTTCCGTTACATCGTTCAATACGCGAAATCGGACAAACCGATCCAGCGCCTTTGGTTGCAATCCATGACACCGGCGGCGATTCGCGACGGTTTCGCCGCGTTGCGCACAGACGAGGAAATGATGCCGTTGGCAGACGCGGCGGTTTGCCGGAGCGAAAGCGATTGGCTCGTGGGCATCAACGGCACGCGCGCGATGACGGCGTTCAATTCCAAAACGGGCGGCTTTCATCTCACGACGGTCGGCCGCGTGCAAACGCCGACGCTGGCGATTCTCGTTGAGCGCGAGGACAAGATTAAAAAATTCGTGTCGCGCGATTATTGGGAAATTCACGGGACATTCGCGGCGAAAGCGGGCGAATATCAAGGCCGCTGGTTCGACGAAAAATTTGCGAAGAAGGACGGCGATGAACAGGCGCGGGCCGAGCGCGTTTGGGAAATTGCGCGCGCGGAGGAGATTCAAAAGAAATGTCTTGGCAAAATCGGCGTCGTCACGGAAGAAAGCAAACCGACCACTTCGATCTCGCCGTTGCTTTACGATTTGACGAGTTTGCAGCGCGAAGCGAATGGGCGATTTGGTTTTTCCGCAAAAAACACTTTGGGTCTGGCACAGGCGCTTTATGAAAAACATAAAGTGCTGACGTATCCGCGAACCGATTCACGCGCGTTGCCGGAAGATTACCTCGGCACGGTGAAGAAAACGTTGGAGATGCTCGGCGACACAAATTATTCGCAATTCGCTGGAACGATTTTGCAGAACGATTGGGTTCGCCCGAACAAACGCATCTTTAATAACGCCAAGATTTCGGATCACTTTGCAATCATTCCCACGCTCGTCGCGCCGAAACATTTGAGCGAACCGGAACAAAAACTTTACGACCTCGTTACAAAGAGATTTCTCGCGATTTTTTATCCGGCGGCGGAATTTCTGGTGACGACGCGCATCACGCGCGTTGAAAACGAGCCGTTCAAGAGCGAAGGCAAAGTGATGGTCAAAGCCGGCTGGATGGAAGTTTACGGCAAAGAGGCGCAATCGGAGGATTCATCGCCGACGCTTGCGCCAGTCGAGCCGAACGAAAATGTCAAAACGACGAACGTCGAAGTGCAGGCGCACGTCACCAAACCGCCGCCGCGATATTCGGAAGCGACTTTATTGAGTGCGATGGAAGGCGCGGGCAAATTGATTGACGACGAAGAGTTGCGTGAGGCGATGAGTGAAAAAGGTCTCGGCACGCCCGCGACGCGCGCGACGATTATCGAAGGTTTGATCTGGGAAAAATACGTTCATCGCAACGGACGTGAGTTGCAGCCGACCGCGAAGGCGTTTTCGTTGATGGCGTTGCTGAACGGTTTGGGCATTCCCGAATTGACGTCGCCGGAATTGACGGGCGAATGGGAATTCAAATTGAACCAGATGTCGCGCGGTAAATTGAAGCGCGAACAGTTCATGAAAGAAATTGCCGAAGCGACGCGGCAAATCGTCGGCAAGGCGAAAAGTTTTGAAAGTGACACGGTGCCGGGCGATTTCGGGACGCTGAAAACGCCGTGCCCGAAATGCGGCGGCGAGATCCACGAGAATTACAAAAAGTTTCAGTGCCAGAAATGTGATTATGCGCTCTGGAAAATTGTCGCGGGACGGCAATTGGAAATTCCCGAGGTCGAGGAATTGATTGAAAAAGGACAGGTCGGCCCGTTGCAAGGTTTTCGCAGCAAACAGGGATTTCCGTTCGCCGCAATTATTAAAATGGGCGCCGACCACAAACCGGAATTTGATTTCGGCAACGACAAGAAGGAGGACGGCGAAGATTCGGCGCCGGTGGATTTCACTGGAAAAGAGCCGCTCGGCAAATGTCCGAAATGCGGCGCGCGCGTTTTCGACGCCGGCATGAATTACCTTTGCGAGAAGGCGACCGGCCCGGACAAAACTTGCACGTTCAAGACCGGCAAAATTATTTTGCAACAGACGATCGAGCCGGCGCAGGTGCAGAAACTTTTAGCCGAAGGCAAAACGGATTTGTTGAAAGGATTTGTTTCCAAAAAGACGAATCGCAAGTTCGAGGCGTTTTTGGTTTTGAAAGATGGCGGAACAGCGTTTGAATTCGCGCCGCGCGAGAAGAAAGGAAAAGGCGCGGCGAAGAAATCGGCCGAGCCGCTGCCGAAAATTGATTTCACTGGAAAAGAATCGCTCGGCAAATGTCCGAAATGCGGCGGAAAAGTTTTCGACACGGAGCGCGGTTATCTTTGCGAAAATTCCCAGCGCGACACGAAGCCGTGCAAATTCAGCATCAGCAAAGAAATTTTGCAGCAGCCGATCGAGCCGTCGCAGGCGAAGAAGATTCTTGAAGCGAAGAAATCGGATTTGCTCGACAAATTCATTTCCAAAGCGGGAAAACCGTTTCTGGCATATCTGGTGATGGACGAGAAAGGCAAAATCACTTTTGATTTTCCGCCGAGGGAATAATGCTGCGCGAAATGGGAACAGCTAGGACGGAAAACAGCGTTTGAACGCCAGCAACCACTTTGGATTTCCTTTCAATCGCACGCGCCGTGTGAGCAGTGCCCACAAAAGATTCCGCTCGCCCGCAAGAAATCCGAGCCACGTTTCCGAGTCGGCGATGACCTCGATGTTGGGCTGGCCGAGCAATCCATTTTCAACGGTCAGTTTCCCGTCGTGAATCGTCACCGTCGCTTCGGCCGGTTCTTTGCCGGTGAAAACAAAATGGTAAATCGCATTCAGTTTGCCGGCGGCATGACGTTGAAACGCCAGCGGCATTCCAGACAGCAGGCTGACAATGCTCCGGGGACGCAATGAATTGCGCACATGCCGGACAGTCTTGTGTGGAAAGCGTTTCTGCACATGCGCGTCGGCGTCCGAACCGCGAACGACATAAATCGGTTCGCGCTTCGTCTGCAACGGCCGCATTACGTCGTCGGCAAAATTCTTTTTCGACGCGAGATAAGGCCCGATCACATCTTCGCCCGCCGGACAAACCGCCATGCAATACGCGGCTTTGTAATTCGCGCCAAAGGAAAGACTTTGCCACACCGAAACCGATTCCGATTCCTTCACGCGCCGCCGATAATCTTTTCCGTCGCGACTGTCGGCGACCGTTTCCACCCAATCCGCGAATCCGCCCATGAACTCGCGATAATTATGCGTGTAGCACGAGGAGAAATTGAATGCGCCGTCCGCGCCAATTGCGCCGACGGGACACGCGGCCACACATAATTTGCATTCAAGACACGGATTGTAATCGAGTTCCTGCGAATACGCGCTGATCTCCGCGCCGACGAGAATTGTGCCGAGCAAAATGAAATTTCCGAAACGCGGATGAATTACATTGCGATGAATGCCCATGTGTCCCAATCCTGCCGCGACCGCGATCGGTTTGTGCGCGACCGTCCAAATCCGTTCAGTCATCCAACGATCTGCTTCCATCGGAAATCCCATCGGCGGATTCAACGCGCGAATTCCCGCGCGCTCCAACGCCGCAACGATGCGCCGCGCCACGTCGTTTACATCGTCGCCTGTGTGATGAAATTCCGCGTTGGCGACCGAACGCGCCGGGTTGCGAACATTATCACGATTCATTCGCAGCACAATGCTGATGACGCTGCGCGTGTGCGGAAAGGTGCGTTGAATGTGCGGACGTTCTCCCGCAAGTGCCGGGCGATTCAAATCGACAAAGCCGACGTCATCCGCGCCAGCATCAAGACATAATTGCCGCAGCCACGCGGCGTCGAGCGGTTCGGATATTTTTTCTGGAGGAGATTTTTTCCGGTGCGCGGCAACGGTTGGATGATCTTTGAGTGCGCCCATAAATCAATCCAATTGAAATTGTTTGCGGAAACTTTTGTCGAACATGCCTGCGGGAACAAAACGCCGCATCCGGCTTAACGCGACTCCTTTGCCGACCGGATAACGCAGCTTCGGCGATTTCGCAGTCGAAGCAGTCAAAACTGCGTCGGCCACCAGACGAGGATCGTCGCCGGTTTCGATGCTTTTGAATGCGACGGCGGTCAAACGTTTTCGCTCATCTGCGTAAGCATCGAGGGCGAGTTTTGCGGACTTGGTGTTTCCAATAAGATTCGTCTTCGTGTAAGCCGGTTCAACCAACAACGCGCGGACGCCGAATCGCCTGATTTCGTGATCCAGCGTTTCGGTGTAGCCTTCGACCGCGTGCTTGCTCGCGGCGTAAATTCCCCAATACGGCGCGGGTAAAAAGCCAAGCACGGAGCTGATGTTGACGATTCGGCCAAAACCTTGTTGCCGCATTCCCGGCAGAATCGCATTCGTCACGCGCAATACGCCGAAGAGATTCGTTTCAAATTGTTGGCGCGCTTCCTCAACGCTGGTTTCTTCGAGCGCACCCATGAACGAGTAACCGGCGTTGTTGACCAGAAATTGAATCGGGCCGGCTTTTTGGACAATGGTTTGAACCGCGGCGTTTACGCTGGCGTCTTCCGTGACATCCATGCTGATGAGTTCAACGCCGTGAATCGGGCTGGCCGACTTCAGATTGCGCACGGTGCCGAAGACGCAGGCGCCGCGCTCGGCCAGCAACTGCGCGATTTCCCGACCGATGCCGGAGGAAACGCCGGTGACCAATGCCGTTTTGTTTTTCAATGAAGTGTGCATATACACAATTTAGTTTTAGTTCATTTCCTTTGAGAAGGAGGGTTTTGTTATTTATTCAAAGCCAATGCTGCTTTTTCGAGATCGGAGAGAATGGCGGCCCAACGTTTTTCGCCGAGCGTTTTGACCACGGCCCGTTGAGTGGATTGCCAGGCGGGATGAGATTCTTCAACTTTCTTTCGGCCTTTGGCAGTAAGCGACACCTCCACCCGGCCACCACGACCGCCGCCAACGGCCTTGACCAATCCGTCCCGTTGCAACGGCTGCAGATTTCGCACGAGCGTGGTGCGATCCATTCCCAGCCAATCGCTCAAATCCGCCATGTTCCAACTGGCCTTGGCATTCAACGACGCCAAGATCGAACCTTGCGTGGGACGAATGCCATGCCGCCGCATTTCCGCGTCATAAAACTGAGTCACTTTCCGCGTTACCCAACGCAGGTTGAAGCACACACAATTTTCGAGCGCGGACAAATCCAGTTCTTTCGATAACACGGTGTGTATATGCACTATTCAGGCGGGCTTGTCAACGCCTGATTTACGATGGCCGAGAAACAGATGGTATTTCGCCGTCAAAAGTCGCTACGATGCGATGACTGATGCAACTTCATTTCAAAGAATTTGGAGCCGGCGAACCGCTGGTGATGCTTCACGGACTTTTTGGTTCGTCCGACAATTGGCTCGGTGTCACGAAAAATCTCGCCGCGCAATTTCACGTTTATCTTCTCGATTTGCGCAATCACGGACAATCGTTTCACAGCGAGGAAATGGATTATTCGCTCATGGCAGATGACGTGGCGGAGTTTCTAAATTCGAAAAATCTCGAAAGCGCGAATGTGCTCGGTCATTCGCTCGGCGGCAAGGTGGCGATGCGGTTCGCGTTGAATTATCCGGCGCGGATGAAAAAACTGGTTGTCGTGGACATGTCGCCGCGCGTTTATGAGCCGGAGCATGAACCCATTTTTCGCGCGCTGCTGGCGCTGGATTTGGAGCAATTTTCGTCGCGCACCGAAATGGAAAATGCGTTGGAGCCGGAAATTCCTTCGCTCACGCTGCGGCGATTTTTGCTCAAAAATATCGGAAAAAATTCCGAAGGCGATTTCGCCTGGAAAATGAATCTGTCGGGTTTGGCGGAAAGCTATCCAAAATTGGCCGAAGCGATTTCTTCCGCCGATCCGTTTCCAAAACCGGCGCTGTTCATCCGGGGCGGAAAATCGGATTATATTTTGGATTCGGATTTGCCGACGATTCAAAAGTTGTTTCCACACGCAAAGATTGAAACCATCGCCGACGCGCGTCATTGGGTTCACGCCGATGCGCCGGAGGAATTCACGAAAATTGTATTGGATTTTTTATCCGCAGATTTCGCTGATTGACGCAGGTTGAATCATCGGTGGAATCCGCGTAATCTGCGTTCAAATGGAAAACGAATCCGGCGGAGCGAAGCTGCAAATCCACGACAAGTGGATTTCGAAATTCCTCGCGCATCTGGCGACGGATCGCGGCGCTTCGGCTTACACGCAAAAAAATTACAGACAGGCGCTGGAAGAATTTTTTCGCTGGCATTTGGAGGAGCGGAAATCGCCGCCGCTTTGGGAAAAATTAACCCGTGATGACTTTCGAAATTACGTCCGTTTTCTCGGCCGGAATAATTTGGGTCGTGCGGCGGTATCGCTCCGCTTTTCGGCGTTGCGAACTTTTTACAAATTCCTCATGCGGCACGGCGCGGTGGAAAATTTGCCGATCAAAAATCTTTCGCTGCCGAAACTGGAAAAACGATTGCCGAAGTTTTTGACGAAACAGCAAATGGAAGATTTGCTCGTCGCACCGTTCAAACTGGTTGAAAAGCAGAAAGAGAAAAAGGTGGGACGTCCGATTTCTCACGTTGCCGCGCTGCGCGATATTGCGGTTTTGGAAACGATTTATTCCTGCGGATTGCGCATCAGCGAGCTTTGCGGGTTGCGTGCGGAGGACATTGATTGGAGCGAACAAATTGTGCGTGTTCGCGGCAAAGGAAAAAAAGAACGGCTGGTGCCGATCGGCAAACCGGCGCTGATGGCGCTCCAGGATTATTGGAATGTCTTGAAGCAGCCGCCGGCGGGTGCATCCCCGATTTTTTTCGCGGAGACAAAAAAACGCGCGCCATTGCATCCGGTGCAATTGTCGAGGCGATTGAAGATTTATCTGGCGCTGGCCGGATTGGATCCGAAATTGACGCCGCATAAATTGCGTCACAGTTACGCCACCCATCTGCTCGATGCGGGCGCAGATTTGCGGAGCGTGCAGGAATTGCTGGGCCACGCGCATTTGATCACCACACAGGTTTACACGCACGTGACGACGGAACGCTTGAAAAGGGCTTATGACGCGGCGCATCCCCGGGCATGAGATTCCGCAATTTTTTGTTGAAACAGAATTGGTTTTTTTTACGTCTAAATTTTGAAAGAAAAATATGAAATTTCATGCTTCGATTTTGGTGATTGGAACGGCGGCGGTCGTTTTAACCGGCTGCCAAACGCCGGATGGCCGGCCGGATTACACGGCGACCGGCGCATTGAGCGGCGCGGCAATTGGTGCGGGGTCGGGCGCATTGATTGGCGGATCGCGCAACGGTCCCGCCGGTGCATTGATTGGTGGCGCAATCGGTTTGATCGCCGGCGGTTTGATCGGTCAATCAATGGACCAACAACAGCAGGAACGCTTGCGCGCCGAAGCGCCCCAAACCTATGTGCGCGTGGATCAGGGGCAACCGTTGACGATTGCCGATATTAAAGCGCTTGTTCGTGCCGGCGTGAGTGAAGACGTCATCATGAACCAGATCAAAAATTCGCACACGGCATTTCATTTGAGCGCGAACGACATCATTGACCTTCACGATTCAGGCGTGAGCGACCGCATCATTGATTTCATGATCAACACGGGCAATTCCGCCGATGCCGCGCCGCAACAGCAGGTGGTCGTGCAACAACCGCCACCACCGCCGCCGGTCGAAACGGTGGTCGTCGCGCCGGGACCGAATTTCGTCTGGATTGATGGCGAATGGGAATGGGGTGGCGCTACCTGGGTTTGGGCACCGGGCCGATGGGTTTATCCGCCGTATCCGCATGCGGTCTGGTTTCGCGGATATTGGTCTCGCGGCCCGGCGGGCGGATGGCACCATCATCCGGGACATTGGCGCTGACCTGTTCAATCTTTCCGAGTAATCGCAAAAGCCCGTCCAGGATCGTGATCGGATGCGGCGGACAGCCGGGAATGTAAAGGTCAACGGGCAAAATTTTATCCGCGCCATTTTTTTGCTCGGCGTGATTGATATAGGGTCCTCCGGAAATGGCGCAAGCGCCGATGACGACGACAAATTTTGGAGACGGCATGGCTTCGTAAGTTTTGCGCAAGGCCAATTCCATGTTTTGCGTCACCGGCCCGGTGACAACCAATCCATCGGCATGGCGCGGCGACGCAACAAATTGGATCCCGAATCTGCCCAAATCAAAAACAACGGTGTTCAGAACGTTGATGTCCGCTTCGCACCCGTTGCAGCCGCCGGCGCTGACCTGTCGCAATTTCAACGACCGTCCGAAAATTTTCCGCGTTTTTTCGTCCAGCGATTTCGCCAATTGATAGTCTTTTTCGCCGACGATCAATGCATCGCGCCCGGAAGTGGCGAGACGATGTTCCGGCGTAAAGCGGATTGCACCCGTCGGGCAACTGCGTTCGCATGCGGGACAAAACAAGCAACGGCCGAGGTCAATCTGGACGCCGCGCGCATCCACGCGAATGGCGTCGGTCGGGCAAACATCGGCGCAGGTCGTGCAATTTGGCGCGCAGAGTGCCGTATTGATTTCCGGCCGGCCGCGCAGGCGATCCGGCAGCACTGGCGGTTCTTTCGGAAAACCGACAGTGCGGTATTTTTGATGTGTGCGGGCGAGTAAAACTTTTAACATAATTCACTCTCGTAGTGGCCGGCGTCAGCCAGCTCTGTTCGCCTTTCGGAAGGGATGAGCCGATGCAGGTCCGCTGCTACAAAATAATATTTTCATAAATCATGTCCGCAATACGACAGGTTGAAACTCTTGTTGCAGAGCGGAAAATCGGAGATCTGTTGGTCGCGCATCGCCATCGCCACTCCCATCCAATTATGAAATGACGCGTCAACGATTTTGTAATGCGCAAAGGCGCCGGCGTTGTTTGTGATGGCTGAATGGCAAATTTCTCCACGCCAGCCTTCGGTCAAGGAAATGACGACGTGGTCTGGAATGAGCGCGCCGATTTTGGCTTGGACTGGTCCGGGCGGAAGCGCATTCAGTTGGTCGGAAATGAATGCAAGCGAACGTTGAATCTCCATCCACCGCACGTAAGCGCGGGCGAAAACGCTGCCGGTGTGGTAGGAAGAGATTGGAATCTGGGCAAAGCGATAAATGCCGGAAGGAAATTGAATTCGCGCATCACGTTCAATGCCGCTCGCGCGCGCGGCAACGCCAACGAGTCCAAGCTCGATTGCCGTGCTCTTTGAAAGCGGCCCGGCATTTTCAAACCGCGAGCGGACGGATGACGAATTCCAAAGCAATTCGACGGCGCTGGTCACGTCTTTGCGCGCCTGCGCCAGTCGTTCTTCCAATTGCCTTTGCCGTTTTTCGTCGAGATCAAATAAAATTCCACCGGGCCGCAGTAAACCGCGGCCAAACCGGTTGCCGCAGATCAGCGCGGTCATGTTCAAAAAATCTCCGCGGATCCGGCCGCAATAACTGGCCGTCGGCAAATAGCCGATGTCGCCCGCAAGCGCGCCGAGGTCGCCGGTGTGATTGGCGAGCCGCTCCAATTCGAGTGCCATGGCCCGAATGACTTGCGCGCGTGCCGGCACGCGACACCGGGCCAGCGATTCAACCCCCTCGCAATAAGCCAGCGCGTGGCCGATCGTTGCGTCGCCCGCGAGCGTTTCCACGTAGTGAACCGTCCGTTTATTCGGCCCACCGAGGAGCGCGCGCTCGACGCCGCGATGCTGGTAGCCAAGGGAAATTTCCAGGTGAAAAACATGTTCGCCGTGGCATTGAAACCGGAAATGTCCCGGTTCAATGATTCCGGCATGAACCGGTCCGACGCCGACCTCATGAATTTCTTCGCCATCCATGGAAAAGAAATTTGTGATGCCGATTTGATTGTTTTGGTCGCCGCCACCGATCCGATATGGCTTGTGAAAACGGATTGGTTTCAACCAGGGATGACCTTTTGGAAGCAGGTTCCATTGTTCGGCGATTTCACGTTCAAACCAATGAGCTTGCGCGCACGAAGCTGTCAGCGATGGAAATTCCTTGTCAACTTCCGTTGCCAGAATTTGCAATTGCCCTTCGGCATCATTGGCAAGGGCGGCGAGCAATTGAATTTTTCCGCCATCAACCGGCTGGCCGAAAAATGTGATGATGCGGGAGTTATTTTCCACCGCCTGCAGCATTTGCTCGCGGAAATCCTCCGGGCGAAAACGCGGGATTCCGATGGCGGAGACCGGGTCGCCGTTCCGGACGAAAATCGCTCCGCCCGTTTTCATTGCGCACCTCCGAGCGTTGACGCGATTTGTTTTAAAAGATTCGCCAGCGGTTCCGGCACATTTATCCCCAGCCACAAAACCATCGCGCCCAGGACAAGCGGCGGAGCAATTTGCCATTTGGAATCATTCGTTGCGATGGTAACTTTTTCCGGTTCGCCTTGTGCCATGCCGAGAAAGGCGGTTGCCATGCCGACGAAAATGATTCCCAGTGTCGCCAGAAAAATGGTCGCGATCACAACGTAACCGTGACCGAGATCCAGGGCGGCTTTCAGGATCGTGAATTTGCTCAGGAATGGACCGAATGGCGGTGTGCCGGTGATGGCCAGGAATCCGGCCAACCACAGCGCGCCGGTGACGGGAGTGGCATTGAGAAGTCCGCGCACGTTCGAGATATTTTTAGTCTGGTAGCGTGCGAGGATATTTCCGGCAAGAAGGAATAGCATGGCTTTGACAAGCGAATGGTTGATGGCGTGCAGCAACGCGCCGAAGGCGCCGGCCGCGCCCAGACCGATGCCGAGCGCAAGGATGCCCATGTTTTCAACGCTGGAATATGCCAGCAGCCGTTTGTAATCCGTTTGGCCGATGATAAAGATCGCGCTGATGACGAGCGAGGCGACGCCCAACGCGATCCAGATGTCGCGGGTGAATTGTTCCATTCCCGCGCCGACGAAAATTTGTTGCACGCGCAATAGTCCCAGGAACGCGCAATTCAAAACGGCGCCGGAGAGCAGGGCGGAGATGACGGAGGGCGCTTCGCTGTGCGCGTCCGGCAGCCACGTGTGCAGCGGCGCCAATCCCATTTTTGTTCCATAGCCGACAAAGAACAAAATACACGCGGCTTTAAGCCACGGTGTCTGCAGGTCGTGCGCATGGACGAGGAGCGCCGGTAGGACGATCGGGAAATTTTCGCCGCTGGAATTCACGGCGGCGACGCCGAGGAAGAAATTGGCCAGCAACGCCAATGCAATTCCGACCGAGCAGATCAACAGATATTTCCACGTGGCTTCCAGCGAGCGATGATGACGGTGGAAGTAGATCAGCGGCGCGCTGGCGAGCGTTGTTCCTTCGATGGCGACCCAAAGCAGCCCAAAATGCTGGCTCACGGTTACCAGGGTCATGGCCGACAAAAACAACAGCAGGCAACCGATAAAGACCGCCTCGGGCGCGTTGTCGAAGAGCAAACCTTCTTCGATGTCGGTGAATTTTCGATTCGCTTCCTGGCTGAGATAACCGGCCGCATAAATGGAAGCGAGTAAAAATAATCCGCTGGTGATGCTCAAAAATAAAAGCCCGGCGGCATCGAGCGCCAGCCATTCGTTTAGCGTGGGCGCAGGCGAAAATTTCCAGCAGATGGCGGTTAGCGCGGCGTGGATGATCGCCGTCCCGATCAGAACGCCCCGGCGCAACGCGGGTTTTGGCAAAGCAAAGGCCAGCAAACCGGCGAGCGCGGGAAGAAGAACGAGGGCGAAAATCATTTTAATCTTTCAATTGGCTCATCTGCTCGGTGTTGATGTGGTCGAATTCGCGGTTGATATGGAACATGGTGATGCCCATCACGAACACCGCGACGAAAACATCGAGCAACACGCCTGCTTCGACCAACAGGGAAGATTGCGGCGCCAGCCCGACGCCGAAGGTGTAAACGCCATTTTCCAAGACAAGGAACCCGAGCACCTGGCTCAATGCGCGTTTGCGGCTGATGATTAGAAACAGTCCGGCAAAAATCGAAAAAATGGCGATCGGCGCGAGCCACGAGGAGGCGAGCGAGGCCGGCATCGGCAGGCGCATGCACATCCAGAATGAAACGGCGAGGATGGCGACGCCGGAGATGAGCGAAGCGACATAACCGACATACGGCTCAATTTCACGCGTGACTTCGGCTTCGCGCACGGCGCGGAAGAGGAACCATGGAAAAACAATGCCTTTGATCGCGATCGTTCCGGCTGCAAGCAGGCCGAAGCGGATTGAAAGTTCATGTGCGTGCCCCAGCACCGGCAAAAGACCCAGCGCAATGCCTTGCGCTGCGACGACGCGGATTGACGAGCCGACACGGCTGGAGCCGAGCAATTTTAAATTTGTCAGCACCAGTAAGACCAAAATCAATTTCGTGAAAATCATAAATCTATTTCGTTCAGCGAAGGCCGAGCAGGAACGCCATCGCCGCCAGCGCGCCGGCGCCGACGAGCAATTGGGGCACCAGCAGCAATCGCAAGCGTGCCATCACGGATTCAATCACACCGACGGTTAGGGCGAGCAGGAACATTCCGCCGATGGAAAATATAAGGTTCAGCCAGAGCGAATTCAGCGGCGGCAAAATCATTTCCACAATGAGCGCGGCGAAGAGCCAAAGTTTTAAAGCAGAACCGTAGAGAATGAAAGCAAAGTCCGGTCCGCCGTGGTCCAAAACCATCACTTCGTGAATCATAGTCAATTCAAGATGTGTATTTGGATCGTCCACCGGGATGCGGGCATTTTCAGCCAGCAGCACAATCATGAGCGCGATGAACACCAGCGCCAGAACCGGCCCGGCGTCCAACCAATGAGCGCCGGAAACGGCCGGAAAAATTATTGAGAGCGAAAGGTTTTTGGCCTGGCGCGCCAGCGTTACGAGCGAAACGAGCAGGGCGGGTTCGACCAGCGCGGAGAAAAAGATTTCGCGGCTTGCGCCCATGCCTTCAAATGAAGAACCGGTGTCGAGCGCGGCGAGGACGGTCACGAATCTCATCAGGCCGAGCAGGCAGGCGAGGAAAAAGAAATCCGCCGGGAACGCGACGATTGCGGGGAAACTTGCGAACGGAACGAGCGTCAGGGCGATGATGATGCCGGCGAGGCCAAGCATTGGACCGGCGCGAAAAATCCAGGTTGTTGTCCGGCTGTAAACCGCGTTTTTATGGAGAAGTTTCCACAAATCGAAATAGGTTTGCAGCAACGGCTGGCCACGACGTCCGGCAAAAACCGCTTTGGTGCGATTGATAATTCCCGGCAGCAACGGCGCGAGTGTCATCGCCAGCAATAACGGAATGAACAGTTCGATTTTCATCAGCGAAATTTCCAGGCAAGCAGCACGATCAGCGTTAGGGCGATATAAAGCACGTAAAGTTGCACGTGGCCTTGCTGCATCCAGCGCAATTTTGAAATGACCCAATTCAATTTCAGGAAACCGGGACGATACAATTCTTCGTGCGAAAAATCGGGCGTCTCAGTTGAGAACGACGCTTTGTCGGGAAAAAGGCCTTCAGGTTTTTGTAATTGCCGCCGTGTGCCCAGCAGCCAGTGAAATAAATTCGTTGCCGGTTGCGCGAACGATGACGACGTGTATTGAATTCGCGCCGTCGGTTTGGCGTAGCCGCAATCCCAGGTGCCGCTTTCGGCGATTTTGCGGTTTGAAAATAAATTTTTGCGGAAAAGGAAAATTGCCGCGAACAGGACGATCAACGCCAATCCACAGACCGGGATCACCGCAAGCAAGGATGTTGGCATTTGCAGGGCCGTTGAAAAATTTTCAGGATCGGTTTTGCTTAATTGACTGGAAAGCGGCAAAAGAAATTTTGGCAACATCGCCGCGCCAAAAGCGATTGCAATGCAACCGGCGGCCAGAAGGAGCATTGGGATTTTCATGGCCATTTTGGCTTCATGAGGATTCGCCGCCGGTGCCTGGCGCGGTTCGCCGAGGAAAACGGATCCGAACGCTTTTGTGAATGCGACGGCGGCAAGGCCGCCAATGAGAGCGATGCCCAGAAGAGCGGCCAATCCCGCGATCGCGATTTCCGGTGACGATGCGATAACGGCCTTCAGCGAAGCGGCGGCCAAAATCAGCTCGCTGAGGAAGCCGTTCAGCGGCGGCAATCCGCAGATGGAAACCGCTCCAAGAAAAAACAGAGAGCCTGTCCACGGCAATTTTTTCAGCAAACCGCCAAGCCGGTTGGTATCGAGCGATCCGGTTGCGTGGGCGACGCTGCCCGCGGCCAGGAACAACAATCCCTTAAAAAGAGAATGATTCCAAACATGCAGCAACGCCGCAGCGAAACCGAATATCGCGATCACGGGTTCGTGATAACTGATTCCGAGAAGGCCGAGGCCGATTCCGGCCGTGATCAGTCCAATATTTTCAACACTGCTGTAAGCCAGAAGACGTTTGAGGTCGTGTTGCGCTAGTGCAAAGACAATTCCAAGAATTCCCGATGTCAGGCCGACGCAAAGCAATAACCAGCCCCACCAGATTTCTGGCGCGCCAAGAATGAGAAGCGTGCGCAACAAACCGTAAATTCCGATTTTGATCATCGCACCGGACATCAACGCCGAAACATGGCCCGGCGCAGCGGGATGTGCTTCCGGCAGCCAGACGTGAAAGGGCATGAAGCCAGCTTTGGTTCCAAAACCGACGCCGGCGAGCAAAAAGAGAATGCCCGCCAGGTGCGAGGTGTGAATTCCTTGCGCCGCCCAAACATTAAAATCCATTGAATGCGTTTCCCTCGCGGCGAGAATAAAAAATGCCAGCAGAAATCCGGTGCCCAGATGAGTCGCAACCAAATAAATCCAGCCCGCGTTCCGGACGGATTCGCTTTTGTGTTCGAACGTGACAAGGAAAAATGATGTGACCGCCATCAATTCCCACGCGGAAAGGAACAGCACGGCATTGCGTGCCACGAGGACAAGTGTCATTCCCAGAACCAACAAATTGTAAAAAAACCAAACCGGGCCAAGTGAACGATTTTTTTGCTGCTGTAAATATCCAACCCCATAAACGGCGCAGAGTGCGGAAAGCAAAAGCATCGGCAAAAGGAACCATGCCGACAGACGGTCGAGCCCGATGAAAAATTCACCGAAAGGAACCGGCCAGGGAGAACGGAATTGCTCTGCGCCGCCGGCCGATAAAATTTGGATTGCGGGAATTGAAGCGAGGATTGCGGCACCGCAAACGGTCATTGCGCCGATCCATGAAAGATTCCGCTTTTGGCTGCTGGAAAATAAAACAACGATTGCGCCCAGAAGCAAAAGTGCCATGGCTGACAACACGTAAATCATTTTGATTCTCCTTTAAGGCTTTCCCTGACTTTTTCCGTCGCGGCAAAAATTTCTTCGCGTGCTGCCTGGTCGGCGATTGCTTTTTTGAATTCGGAATTTCGTAACGCGAACGCGAGCCGCGAAAGCAAATGCAAATGGGCTTTAACAGTCGGGCTGATGAGCGTGAACAGCGTGTGAACGGGTTTTCCGTCGAGGGCGCCGAAATCCACCGGCTTTTCCAGAAAGCACAAGGTCATTGTCGGTTGCGGGACGTGAAGCACAATGGGATTGCGCACATGGGGTATCGCGATGCCATCGCCGATGGCGGTGGATTCAAGTGCTTCGCGCGCGAGTAATACTTGCAACAGAAATTCTCGGTCGACCGTATCCGGAAGACGCAGCATCTGAACGACATTTCGGAGCACGGAAGGTTTGTTCGTCCCGGCAACGCGATAAAAAATGCTGCCGCGTTCAATCGCATCGGACAATTCCGGAAGCGGCATTGATTGGCTTTCCGGCTCTTCAAAAATGCGCGGTGAAACGCTGGTGCGGTTGGCAGTCGACCATTCGAGGAGTTCAGCGCGATTAAAACGATATTGGCCGTTAAGGCGATAACCCGGAAGCTTCCGTTCATCAATCCAGCGGTAAACGGTTTTTTCAGAAATATTTAAAAGTCCGGCGACATCTCTAACGGTCAATTGCATATCTGTTGGTCCAGCGAATTGGACAATTTTAGACATTATTGTGCAAAAACGAAAAACGGCTAACCATCTATTGCTATATTTGAAAATAGATTTGCCAGGGACATTCTCATGGCAAAATTTTTAAATTGGCTGTTGACAGGAAAACGCTTGTTCCGTAGTTTGTGCGGCGTCGGTAGTCCGTAAAAAGTCATTAGCCGGTTGCCTCTTGCAAAAATTTTTCAAAAGAAAAAGCAAGGGGATCGGTTTTTTTGTCATTTTGCGTATCCGGTTTGAACATGATTTATGCGCCCATGTAGCTCAGTTGGCAGAGCACATCCTTGGTAAGGATGAGGTCATCAGTTCAATCCTGATCATGGGCTCCAGACAATTTGCAGATAACAACACAACACAAACGAGAACACTATGGCTAAAGAGCAATTTCAACGTAATAAACCGCACGTCAACGTCGGAACGATTGGACACATTGACCACGGCAAGTCCACGCTGACTGCCGCCATCGTCGCCACGCAAGCGCGCAAAGGTCTGGCAACTCCCATTTCCTACTCCGACATCACCAAGGGCGGCACGGTCCGTGACGAAACTAAGACTGTTACCATCGCGGTGTCGCACGTCGAATATCAAAGCGATAAGCGTCACTACGCGCACGTTGACTGCCCTGGCCACGCTGACTACGTCAAGAACATGATCACCGGAGCGGCGCAAATGGACGGCGCGATTCTCGTTGTGGACGCGTCCGAAGGGCCGATGCCGCAAACGCGCGAACACATTTTGCTCGCCCGTCAGGTCGGCGTTCCGGCCATCGTTGTTTTCTTGAACAAGGTTGATTTGGTTGACGACAAAGAGCTGCTTGACCTCGTTGAAATGGAAGTCCGCGATTTGCTGACCAAATATCAATTTCCTGGCGACAAAGCTGCAGTGGTCAAGGGCAGTGCCAAAGCCGCGCTTGAAGGCAAGCCGGAAGGTGAAAAAGCGATTCAGGAATTGATGGATGCGATTGATGCGCAAATTCCGTTGCCGACTCGCGAAGTGGACAAACCGTTTTTGATGTGCATCGAAGACGTGTTCAACATTGAAGGTCGTGGCACTGTCGTGACCGGTCGTGTCGAACGTGGAGTTCTTGATCGCATGGCTGAAGTTGAAATCGTTGGCTTGAAAGACACGCGCAAAACCGTGGCGACCGATATCGAAATGTTCCGCAAGTTGTTGGACAAAGCGACTGCCGGTGACAACGTTGGCGTTTTGCTCCGCGGCACCAAGAAAGAAGAAGTCGAACGCGGCATGGTGCTCGCGAAGCCTGCTTCTATCACTCCGCATACGAGATTCAAAGCGGAAGTTTACGTTCTTTCAAAAGATGAAGGTGGTCGTCATACGCCGTTCTTCACCAAATATCGTCCTCAATTTTATTTCCGCACGTCTGACGTGACGGGCACTGTGACCTTGCCGCAAGGTGTGGAAATGGTTATGCCGGGCGACAACGTCTCGGTGGAAATCGAACTCATCGCGCCGGTCGCGATGGAAAAAGGACAGCGCTTCGCCATCCGCGAAGGTGGCCGCACCATCGGTGCCGGACGCGTCTCGGAAGTGATGAAGTAAAAACAGCTTAAAATCCGGGAGGCGGAGATTCGAACTCTCCGTCTCCCTTTTTGTCCGAAGATTGGGCGGATACGGCAGTAGCTCAATTGGTAGAGTAGCGGTCTCCAAAACCGTTGGTTGGGGGTTCAAGTCCCTCCTGCCGTGCCAGCCGGTGAGAGCGGATAAATGGATACGGGTCGCTGGATAGTTGGTGCGATGAAGTTGGAGATGAAAATTCATCCAATCGTCATCAATCCACAAATCCAGTCTGTCATTGGAGAGGTGGCAGAGTGGTCTATCGCGGCGGTCTTGAAAACCGCTTTAGGTGAAAGCCTAACGGGGGTTCGAATCCCTCCCTCTCCGCCAGTTCTGCTTTGCAGGACTGCCGCTTTGAAGTGCGCGACGTGCGACGGCGGACTGAATTGAAAAAGTTCGAGCTGCGGCTCGGCGAGCCAGAAAGAAATTTGTGAATAATTGGACAACAATCGGAATTTGGGTCGGCGTTATTGCTGTCGTCTTCGGCTACCTGTGGTGGCGCGGACAAGTCCGGCAATTCGCGCTCTATTGTCAGGAAACATGGGTTGAATTGAAAAAATGTTCATGGCCCACATGGGACGAATTGAAAGGTTCGACGGTGCTTATTGCCATCACAATCGTTTTGCTTGGCATTTTCATTTCGTTGTCGGATTTAATTTTCAATAAATTGTTTACGAAGGTGCTTTAAGCCATGCGCAATCAATGGTTCATCGTCCAGACGCTTTCCGGCCAGGAACAAAAGGTCAAGGAAAGCATCGAAAAACGCGTCAAGACTGACGAGATGCAGGAATTCATCAAGGAAGTCATGGTGCCAATGGAAAAAGTCGTGGACGTGCGCGGCGGAAAGAAAACCGTCACGAGCCGCAAATTATGGCCGGGCTATGTATTTGTGGACATGGTATTACTCGACGAAGAGCGTCGCGTAATTGAAAAACCATGGTATTTCATCCGCGATACCCAAGGGGTCATTGGATTTTTGAGCGATCCGCCACAGCCGACGCCGACGGAAGAGGTTGATGCGATTAAGGCCCAGATTTCGGCGTCCGAAGAAACGGAAAAGCCGAAAGTCAGTTTCAATGTCGGTGAAACCGTGAAAATCAATAACGGGCCGTTCTTGAATTTCAGCGGCGTGATTGAAGAAATTGATCCGACGCGCGGCAAATTGAAGGTGACCGTGAATATTTTTGGACGGAATACACCAGTGGAATTGGAATACTGGCAAGTCGAGAAAGCATGACGTGAAATCGTTGAATCGTGAATCGTTAAATCGATTCGCAATTCGACGATGCAACAATTTAACGATTCAACGAATTAACGAACATCATGGCAAAGAAAGTTACAGGACAGATTAAATTGCAGATTCCGGCAGGGCAGGCGAATCCCGCGCCGCCGGTCGGCCCGGCGCTCGGTCAGCACGGCGTCAACATCATGGGCTTCTGCAAAGAATTTAATGCCGCGACGAAAAACGACGCCGGTCTGGTGATTCCCGTGGTCATCACGGTTTATCAGGACAAATCGTTCACATTTATCACCAAATCGCCGCCGGCGT
>DASTWS010000019.1:0-17046 GCA_035776755.1 Verrucomicrobiia bacterium | reverse complement strand
ACGATTGCGCGATGCGCGTGAACAGACCGGCCTTCAATTCCGGTTTCGGCGACAGAATATATTCAATCCGCCACGGCGCGTGCAGTGTGTCCATGCGGGAAAATTAAATCGCGAAGCGGAGAAAGGAAATGATTTTTGTGCGTGCGTTGAAATGAAATTGTCGCGCGACGAAAGCGGGGAATTTTTTAGCCACAGATTGAACATAGATGAAACACGGATTTTCATTTAAGAAAAATATGTTTCCTGTGATGTTCCAAATAAGGTTGGTGATCGTTTGTTAAACCAGTAATTCGGGCAGAAAGATTCAAACCAATTTTCACCAAGCGTTCTCGAAAAACTTCTGCGACTAAAATACTGCCATCTTCAGCAAAAGAAATGTAACGAAGGTCAAAAGCTCGATGGTAAAGTGGAGACAGAGCAATCCCGTTATATGGATTGATTCGGTCAAAATTAGAAGAATTGCGCCACGGCTTAATGTGAGATGCTTCAACCAAAATGTCAGCACCTGTTAATGCGCAACAATTTTTCCAATGTGCAAGAACGAGTCTGCGAAATCTGTGTTGTCCAAGCCGGACACGAATTTGGGTCTGCTTGCTTGTGGCGTCGAGTCGTGCTTCACGAATGATGGTGAGAAGTTCACTGTCTACACCATCTACCAAACTTTGTTTTAATTCAGCGATAATGTCGTCGTATTCGCCAATTAGTTGCGTGAGACATCTGCCCGTTTCCGAAGATTCGGAAGCCAGCATGAGTTCTCGTGTCGCATCCCGCCGTGCCTCGACAGCCAACCATTAGTGCGCGCGTCTCACCGCCTGATTCAATAACTGCGAATCGTGTTGTTTTTGGTGTGCCTCCATTTGGACGCGGGCAAGTCATTTGCCAAGCGGCGTTAAGATTTCCACTTGGAAGAATCCGCTCCGTGAAATTGACGCCCAGTATGCCGCTAGTGTTGTGCTTCGGAAGGCGAAGCCAAACCGGTGTTTTAATCGCACGAAGATGTGGATGTGCCGCTAAATACGAATTGCGATAAGCACGCGCTTCTTCGAGCGAAATATCTGAATGCCGACCTGAATCTGAAAAACTTTTTGTGTGATAATATGGCGTTCGTTCTCCTATGCGAAATTGCCACAAATTTTCGCCACGGTAGAGATACTGAATATCTAATTGTTCTTTTTCCTCTGATGTCATGGGAAGTTTTACTTCACAAATTGACATTGCTCCTGCCGAAAAATTTTGTCCATAAAAAACCTTCGCCGCCCTCGCGCCCTTCGCGCGACAATTTTCCAGAATCCCAACGGGATTCAATCATTCAGCCCGGCGTTGCGGTCCGAGCCGGACTGGCGAGGAACGCTACGCTGGGAAAACCATCCACAAAAAATTCAACCCTGACAGGGTTGAATCACATTTTATCCGTCCACCCGGCGTAGTCCGATTTTCAATCGGACAACACCGGGCTGATTGATGAAATCCCTTCGGGATTTTAATTCGCGCCAATTCGTGAAATTCGCATCAAAACCTTCGCCCGACATTATTTCTTCAACAAATACTTCACAAACGAAATCAATCCTGAAAATTTGTAAGTCGGGTCAACGTATTTCTCGATGACGTAGAATGCGAAATAATAAAACCGGCAGAAACTCCAAATTGCCAGCGCAAGCAACATGGCTGTTTGCCACTCGGGATTGTCGAGAAAGAGCAAGATCGCCGCCGTAAATCCGATGAACAGAAACAAAATCCCTTTTACCTTTATCCAAAATGGCGCAAGGTCTTTCATCGAAACAAACCCAAAATCGCCGTCGCCGCGCGATCCGCCGCACCCGGCGCGCCAAGTGATCCGAGAATTTCCCGCAATTGTGATTTGATTTTTAGCCGCCGCGATTCGTTTTGCAACAACTCCAGCGCCGCGCGCGAGATGTTCTCCGGCGTCGCCGCCGCGCCGAGAAATTCCGGATAAATTTCTTCATTCGCCAGCAGGTTCGGCATCGTGAACCATTTTGCCGTGATCAGACCGGCTTTAATTCCCAAATCCAAAAATCGCGCGCGATAAAGCGTCACCGTCGGCACGCCGAAAAACGTGCATTCCATCGTTACTGTTCCGGTGGAAGCAATGGCTAAATCCGTCTGCGCCAGCGCACGCGGCAAATCACCGATTTGAATCTCCACGTTCGCGCCAAGCGATTTGGCCAATTGCGACAAAGCATCGTCCGGCAAAACCATTTTCACTTTTGCCGACGGCAGTTTTTCGTGAATCAATTTGAGCGCCGGCAAAATCACCGGCAAATGTTTTTGTAGTTCACTTTTGCGGCTGCCGGGTAATAATAAAATTTTGTAGCAGGCAGCGTCAGCTGGCTCTGAATTTTCAATTTGAGCCGGCTCAAGTCGGCCGCTACGAGACAGGCGGTCAACCATTGGATGCCCAACAAATTCCACGCGCAAATTGGGAACGCGCCGCGCATACCAATTTTTTTCAAATGGGAAAATGCTCAACAGCAGATCGTAATCCCGCGCCAGCAAATCTGCCCGATGTGGACGCGATGCCCAAACCTGCGGCGAAACGAATTGAATGATTTTCGGACGCCAATCGCTGGAATCGTAGCGCGCAAATTCCTTGATGGCGTGGCCGAAGCGCAAATTGAATCCGCCGTAATCCACGCCGATGATGGCGTCGGGTTTGCGCTCAATCGCCAGGGCTCGTAATTGATTGAAGAGTTTTTGAAACTTTAAATAATTTTTCAGCACGTCCGTGAAGCCGACGACCGCATGGTTCGTCAAATCAAACGCCAATTCGACGCCTGCCGCCGCCATTTTTGACCCCCCCGCGCCAAAGAATTTGGCGTCCGGGGATTGCCGGCGAATTGCGGAAACCAATTCCGCCGCGAGCAGATCTCCGCTCGCCTCACCGGCGATGAGCATGAAGGTTTTTGGTGTCACAATCTTCAGACAGGATCACAAATTGACAAAATTCAATCCTGAACATCCGGCTAATTCTGCCTCAAATCTTTTGCTGTTGGATTTGCCTTGTGATTTCAAAGGCCAAATCCAGCGCGCGCTTGGCGGATTCGCCGCTGACCATCGGCGTTTGTTGCGCGCGAACACATTCCACGAAATGTTGTAGTTCCAGTTTGAGCGGCTCGTCCTTTGTGATCGGCACCGGCTCGCGCACAACTTTTCTTCCCGCAAATTCGCTGACCACCGTTGCATTGCTGCCCGCCAGCGCAAGAAGCTTTCTCAACGTGGAGCTTTCCCATTCATCATCGCGCGCGGTGCGATAAATAAATCCTTCCTGCCTGGCATAATCGAGCGAGACGTAGCTCGGCACGGTCTTGCCGCCGCTGAACACGCGGATTTTCCGCATTCGTTCCGCGCTCACGCGGCTGACGGTCAGATTCGCAACGCATCCGTTCGCAAATCGCAGCCGTGCATTCGCAATGTCTTCCGATTTGCTTAAAACCGGAATGCCGACGGCGTCCACGCTCGTGACCGGCGATTTCACGAACGCGAGCACGACGTCCAAATCATGGATCATCAAATCGAGCACGACGCCGATGTCGGTGGAGCGGGCAGGGTAGGGCGAGAGACGATGACATTCAATGAAGCGCGGTTCCGGCGCGGCGCTTTGGAGAAAATTGAAAACCGGATTGAACCGTTCGACGTGACCGACCTGCAGCACGCAATTTTTTTGCTGCGCGATCTGGACGAGTTCGGCGGCCTGCGCTGTGCTGTCGGTCATCGGTTTTTCCACGAGGACATGCTTGCCCAGCTCGAGCAATTGTTTGGCGATTTCAAAATGCGTGGTCGTCGGCGTGACGATATTCAACGCGTCGGCAGCCGCAGCGGCTTCGGCAATGGAACGGAATACGTTCGCGCCGTGTTTGGCGGCGACTTTATTGGCCGCGTCGGAATTGGCGTCAAAAACGCCGGCGAATTTGACGGCTCCAGTTTTTTCAAGTTCGGAATAAATGCGGGCGTGATGTTGTCCAAGCGAGCCGGTTCCGAGCACGGCCACCCGAAGATTTTTGATTTCTGATTTACGATTTACGATTGCCACGGGCGCAGTTTGCCAGCGAACGGCAGAAACGGAAATCAGAAATGTCGGAGAATGCTTTGGCGCGAATTGCGCTAATTTTCGCAAATTCAATTCACGGTAATTCGTGAATTCATGTAAAACCTTTTGCCCTCTTTGACAAATTTATTCATTCCATGACCTGCCCATGAATCGTTCTTTGCCGCCGGACAAAACATGAATTGCCCGCTCGCAATTTCTCGTTTGCGCTTCGGGAGATTTCAGCCACGAGAAATAACGCAACATTTCTTTCTGCCGGCTGGGAATCAATTTACTCCACGCCTGTTTTGATTTTTGATTTTTGTCGAGCGCAGCTTTGAACCACGACGGCATCGGATGCGCCGGGCCGCTGCGGTATTCGTCATCAAATTCCAATTCCACCGTCACCACGTCGCCCATTTTTGTTTTCGAAGCCTTGCGGACGCTGCCGTGCAGATAAAGATAAAAACTTCCATCGCCAATCGGCATGAGGTTGATGCGCCACGGTTTTTCCGGTTTGCCATTGACCCGGACGCGAACGGGCAACGGTTTGCGCCAGCCGTTTCGAATTTTCGCCGCGCGCCTCGCGGTGACGAGCACATAGGGATTGATGTCGTTGATTTCAATGACGGAGCGAAATCGCAAGCGGCTCATGGCTCACGACTATAACTTTCAACTTTCAACTTTCAACTTTGAACCGTTAAACTGCCGCCGTGCCCATTTGGAGCTACATCATCGTCGCGATCGCGGCGTATCTGCTTGGTTCGATTCCGACGGGATTTCTCGTCGCGAAGGCGAAGGGAATTGACATCCGCAAAACCGGCAGCGGCAACATCGGCGCGACCAACGCCATGCGCGTGCTCGGCAAACCGGCGGGAATTTTTGTGCTGCTCGTTGACGCGGCGAAAGGCTACACCGCTGTTTGCTGTTGCAATGTTTTTTTGATGGTTGCGCATGAATCTCATTTCGTCGTCGCCGGCATTTTCGCCGTGCTCGGCCACAATTACACGTGTTGGTTGAAATTCAAAGGCGGCAAAGGCATCGCGACGACGGCGGGCGTTTATTTGGCGCTTGCGCCGGCGGCTTTGGGAATTGCATTTGTCATTTTTATTTTGGCGATTCTTCTGACGCGCTACGTTTCAGTCGCTTCCATTTCCGCCGCGATTGCGCTGCCTGCCGCCGTTTGGATTTTACAGCCGCATAATTTATTTCTCGGCATCGTCACCGCGGCGCTCGGCGTGCTAGCGATTTACAAACACAAATCCAACATTCAACGACTCATGGCTGGAACTGAAAATCGGCTTGGAAAAAAGGCGGATCGCACCGCCAATGAAAAGGAACCGGAGGGGACGAAATGAAAATCACCATGCTCGGTGCGGGCGCGTGGGGAACGGCTTTGGCCAAAGTGCTGCATGAAAACGGCAGCGCCGTGACGATCTGGGACATCAACGCCGAAACTCTCCGCGAAATCCAAAATGGCCGGAACGAAAAATACCTTCCCCGCGTTCCGTTGCCGACGGATTGGAAGACGGAAATGGATTTTTCCAAAGCCATCGGCGGCGCAGAATGTATCGTCATGGCGATCCCATCGCAGGGATTTCGTTCTGTCGCGGAGAAATTGAAAAATTGCCCGGCGATTTGTGTCAGCGTGACCAAGGGAATTGAATTTGAAACCGGCGAAACGATGAGCCGTATTTTACGCGAACAAGTTCCGGCAAATCGCATCGCCGCGCTGTCCGGGCCGAGTTTTGCGCGTGAAGTGGCGCTGGGAATTCCGACGACGGTCGTTTGCGCGAGCGAAAGCGAAGCGACGGCGCGCACCGTGCAGGGACTTTTTCACCGGCCGGAATTTCGGATTTATCGCAGCACGGACATTCTCGGCGTCGAATACGGAGGCGCATTGAAAAATATCATCGCCATCGCCAGCGGCGTGAGCGACGGTTTGGGTTTTGGCGACAACACGAAAGCCGGGCTCGTCACGCGCGCGCTTTCGGAAATGCGCCGGCTCGGGATTGCTTGCGGCGCGCAGGCGGAAACCTTTTCCGGCTTAAGCGGCCTCGGCGATTTGATGCTCACCTGTTTTTCGAAGCAAAGCCGCAATCGCGATTTGGGCGAACGAATCGGGCGCGGCGAAACAATGGAAGCGATCCAGGCATCCAATCCGAAACTGGCGGAAGGTTATCCGACCGCGCGGTCGGCGCATAAGCTGGCGCGCGATAAAAACGTCGTAACGCCGATCATTGACGAAGTTCACGCGATGCTTTACAAGGGGAAAAATCCGAAGCAAGCCGTGCGCGATTTGATTTCACGGGAATTCAAAGCGGAAGATTGATTCAAATTGGAGGACGCGATTGTGCTGTTATGTCCGGAAAAGTTTTCTGAAAAGCTTGCCCTCGGCCTTCATCACGATAAAATTTAATTTTGTGCCTCGGTAGCTCAATTGGTAGAGCAGTTGACTCTTAATCAATTGGTTCACGGTTCGAGTCCGTGCCGGGGCACCAATTTTTCGGTGGTTATTTCTTCACCAGTCCCAGTGGCAGAACAATTTTTCCGGAAAGCTCATTCAACACCTGCGCCAATCCGGTGTAAATTGCGGCAAACCCGCAAAACAAGCCTTCATAGCCGGTCAAATGTTTAAAGCTGTCGCTTGCGCCGGCATAATCCGCATAGGCCAGCAAAAAGAAAAGGAGCGTCAGGGTGCCGAAAACAATTTGCAGCGCGCGGCTCAACCGAAAGGTTCCCAGAAACATTACGCCTGTGAAAACTCCCCACATCGCGAGATATGCAGCCATCGCGTTTCCTTCGGCGGCGGCCACGCCGGGAATTTTGGGCAGCAAAATCAAGGCGACCAATGACAGCCAGAAAAATCCATAGGAAATAAAAGCGGTGGTTGCAAACGTGTTTCCTTTTCGCCATTCCATGATGCCGGCGAAAATTTGCGCAACGCCGCCGTAACAGATGCCCATCGCCAGGATCATGGCGTTGAGTTCAAAAAATCCGGCGTTGTGCATATTGAGAAGCACAGTGGTCATGCCGAAGCCGAGCAGTCCGAGCGGCGCGGGATTGGCGGTGGTGTCTTTGATGTGAGTCGGTTCGCTCATAAGTTGATGCGGGTTACAGTTAAAGGGAACTCCGCGATATTGCATTCTTGTGAAATGCCCGTCAAGCGTTCAAAGATGATTTGATCTGCGGGAAATCAATTCCGCTTCGGCTCGAATTTTTTCAATCCAACCTCATGGGCGATGTCGTCAAATTCCTCTCGGGAAACGTTTTCCAATTGCTTGCCGCGCGCTTTGAGTTTCTCGTTGATTTTGATGGTCTTCTCGGTCATGACCTCGTGCGTTTCCTGCGAACCGCCGACCAGCGCGAAATTGTCGCCGGTGGTAATCCGTTTGTGGCCGTCGGAATCCAAACCGACGCCGAGCATCATTGCCTTGTTTTTCTTTTTGCCTGCCATCATTTCAGCCTAAAGCCGCGGGCGAAAACGGTCAAGCCGCCGTCAATTCCTGCCACAAAAATGCGCTCATGCGCTGGCCGTTCTCAAAACAATCCAGGTCAAATTTTTCATTCGGCGAATGCGCGTTATCTTCCGGCAAACCGAGGCCGAGCAATAAAGTCTCCGCCCCAAGGACTTTTTTGAAATCATTCACGATTGGAATCGAACCGCCTTCCCGCAATAAAACCGGCTTGCGTTGGAACGCTTTTTCCAACGCCCGCAACGCTGCCTGCGCCTGCGCGCCCGTCGGTGAAACCAAATACGCTTCGGCGCCGTGACCGGCTTCGATTTCCAACCGGCAGCTTGGTGGACAAATCTTTTTGAGATAATCGCAGACGACTTTGCGGATGCGCGCGGGGTTTTGATCCGGCACGAGGCGGCAGGTGATTTTTGCCCTGGCCAACGCGGGGACGATGGTTTTGCTGCCTTCGCCCTGGTAGCCGCTCGTCAGGCCGTTGATTTCAAACGTCGGCCGAGCGCTGCGTTGTTCCATCGGTGTAAAACCGCGTTCGCCGAACAGTTTTTTTACGCCGAGCAATTTCTGCAATTCGCGGTCGCTGGTCGGCAGGCGTTTGAATTCTTTCCTTTCAAACGCCGAAAGCGGTTTGACCTCGTCGTAAAAATGCGGAATGGCGATCTTTCCGTTTTTGTCGCGCAATCTGCCGAGTAATTGTGCCAGCGCCATTGCGGGATTGTCCACCGCGCCGCCAAAAATTCCCGAGTGCAAATCGCGCGATGGCCCGTGCAGCGTGATCTCGAATGCGATGATTCCGCGCAATGCGTAAGTGAGCGCGGGATGTTTTTTATCCGGCATTCCCGTGTCGGAAACGACGATGGCGTCGCACTTCAAGCCGGCGCGATTGGTTTTTAGAAATTGTGCCAGATGTTTGCTGCCGACTTCTTCTTCGCCTTCGATGACAAATGTCAAATCGCAGGGCAGGGGAGTTCCGGTTTTCAGATAAGCTTCCACGGCTTTAAGATGCGCGAAGTGTTGGCCTTTGTTGTCCGTGGTGCCGCGGGCAAAAATGGAACGGCCTTTGATGCGCGGCTCGAACGGCGGTGATTCCCATAAATCGAGCGGATCGGCGGGCTGGACATCGTAATGTCCGTAAACCATGAAATGAGGAACGCCTTTTCGTTGCGATGTTTTTGCGACGACAATCGGATGTCCGCCGGTTTGACAAACTTTTGAATCCAGGCCGATTTGCCGGCAATGATTGGCGAGCCATGCCGCGCAATTTTCCATGTCCTTTTTGTGTTGCGGTTGCGCGGAGACGCTGGGGAATTTTAGAAATTCGGAAAGTTCGGCGACAAATCGCGCCTGATTCTGTTTCAGATAATCCAGGACTAATTGCATGGCGATTAGCTAATCATCAAAAGCCGGTTTGCCAAGCAGAACGTGAAAAAATTTATTAAATTTAGATGGTTACGGGCCCGTGTCCGTCCGGTTTCCGTTTCGATTGCGAACGGGCGCGGCGCCCGGGCCGGAGGGTTTTGGCCCGGAGGAAGTTGAATTGGTGGTGGTGGCCGAGGGTTGTCGCGGGGAAGGCGGAGAACTCATCTCCGGCATTTGAGGCGCAGCCGGAGCGTTATCTTTCGGCATTGTTTGGTTTTGCGGTTCTCCCGGTCGTTGCGGATTGTTTTGCGGAATGCCGGGACGTTGCGGCCCGTTTTGTTGCAAGCGCGGCCGGACATCGGGCGTCGGTGCGGCGGAATTTGTCGGCTGAATGTTTTGTCGCGGGCGGACATTTTGTTGGCGCTGCACATCCGGCTGGTCCGGTTGAGCGGTCGTGGCGGAAGAAGGCGACGGCGATTGCGCATGAGCGACCATCGCCGTCGTTGCGAGAACTAAAACTATTTTCGACAAATGCTTCATCAGAAATTAAAGCGCAATCCGGCGCGACCGACGCCAAAATCATCCGTGCGATCGGCAAAGACGTAGCGCGCATCCACGAAAACGCCGAGGTGTTTCATGAAACGTAATTCCAATCCTCCGCCGATTTGTCCGATTCCCTGGTTGGTATCGTCCCATTCGTAGCCGCCGCCGCCCATGACATAAGGCGCCAGGCCGGTATTGGGAATAGGCAAACGGAGAATCAAATTGCCGGAGGCAAGTTCACGGTCCCAGCCTTCGGTGTAAACGTCGCCGCCCACGCCGACCCATTTGCAGAAAAATAGATTCACGCCGCCGCCGGCGCCGACGCGGCCGTCATGCACGACTTTGTCGCCGGTCAAATGATTGATGTCGCTTTCGCCTAGCGAACCCATGCCGAAAACATCAATTGAAATTTCATGCGCGCGATAAAAGCTGTTCACATCGGAGCCGGCCCAATAATCTCGCCAGGAATGAGAATTGGAATTGGTGTCGTCCGTGTCCGTATCGGCGATAGCGGGAAGCGCAATCAATGTGGTGGTTGCGACGGCGATGAGACAAGTTTTTAGATTCATGTTTCCTCCATTTTTTTATGTCACGTCAACCACTGCATTTGATGTGCCGAAAGGATTGGGCACGCGAAGCGGATTTCGCGGATCGTCGCACCAGTGGCCGTCCACGATAAAACGATAGGTGTATTTTCCGGGAAGCAACGGAACGATCGTCCACCAAACGCCGTCAATGGCTTGGATCATATCGAGCGAGAACCTGTCCCAATCGGTAAAATCCGCGGCTAATTTGACGGAACGCGCCATCGGGGCTTCGAGAAAAAATTCCATATTTTTGAGATGCGGTGGCAGTGTGTTAAATGGGATCGGCGGTTTTTTGTCTTTGTCGTTTGCATGGCGCGCCGCCGAATGCATGTTGGGCTCGGGCGGAAGCCGGGGAACGATTTCATCCGTTTCTTTGGTCGAGGGGGTGCGGGGTTCGTCGGGTTTGAATTTCATGATTTTCTTGATAGTCAGATTTTGCGGTGAGCTGAAAATGAATTGAACGTTGATATTGGTGGCAAACGCTTTCGATTTGCTGGCGATAGTTGAATTCATAATTGGACCTCCTCTTATTTTTTATGACAAGCACATCGGGTCGGGCGCTTTAAATCATTTCCTCCATGGCTCGTCCGCTTTTGGATGCGTCCGATCAGTTCGGCTTCTTTCCCTTCGGCAAATTGCAGATCATCTCCGCTCCATCGCGCGAATTTCTGTTTCAATTTGCCCTTGACGATGTTCCAGTTTCCAATGATTTCCAGCGTGCTCATTGCTCCCTCCTTGTCCTTTTTGCGAGAGACGGTCTAAAGGGCGATTCCGCAAATGCCGTGCCATTGGAAAATTCGGATTTTTTTACAGAGAAAAGGAACCTCTATGCGCGGCGAATCACGAAAACTGATGCAAACTGCAACCGGCGCGCTGCAACTTGCATTTTGAAAGGAAATGCAACTTGACGCCTGCGGGCGGCATGACAACAATCGCATTGTCCGTTGTCGGTAAAACCTTAACCCAGTAAACGCTATGGACAACATCACGCCTGCTCAAACTCCTCCACCTGCCGTCGTCGGCGAAGATAAAACCGTTGCGATTGTCGCTTATCTCACGCTTATCGGTTTCATTGCCGCCATCATCATCCACATGAACAAAAAAACGAAACTCGGCGCGTATCATCTCCGGCAAACGCTCGGATTTCTTCTCACCTGCATCGCCATGGGTTTTTGCCAAATCATTCTGGCCTTCATCCCATTCTTGGGATGGTTGTTGATCCTGGCATTGTGGATTTCACTGCTGGTGCTTTGGGTCATGGGATTGCTCGCCGCGCTCAACGGCCAGATGAAGCCAATGCCGGTTGTGGGACCGTTTTACCAGAAATGGTTCGGCACGACGTTTGAATAAAAATGCCGCGGACTACTTCGCGACGTCGTTTATGTGGTTTTCGTATTGGATGGCCGACTGGCGAAGAGAATCGTGCGCCATGGATTTTTGCTGGACACTGCGAAGCTTCTCAAACGCGAGCGTTTGAATTTTGACCCGGTGATCGTAGAGCAACACGAGGAGCGTTCCCAGAAGGAGAAAGACGAAAACCTTGCGGGTGCGCTCGCGCATCGAATCCAAAACTGTTTCACGGCGTCGAGCCTCCGCTTTCCGTTTGCGCTCCTGTGCCAGCCATTCGTTGATTTGTCGGTCTGAAATCATGGCTGTTTTTCGCATCTTTCATACCGTTTGCGTAAATCCTTGAAATAGTGGTGCCGGCAAAAAAGCATTGTCCTGAAATGGGATTTTAATGTCGCAGAAACCGTTTGCGTGTCCTGCACGGCACCGGAAAAATGTTCCAGTTTTTGGCAATAGATTATTGATTAACAAAAAATTTCCCGAGCCGCTTGACTGCCAAAGACTATTCCATACCATTGCGCCGTCAGTTGGAAGATCCAAAACGGTCAAATCAGCATGAAAATTTTTTCGGTGATGTTTCTTTGCTTCGTGGCTCTTCTTATTTCGGGATGCGCCGTCGGGATTTCGCGGACCGGCTATCAATTGCCGCGAAACAAAACCACAAAAGATTTTGAACCTTGCCCCATCGTTCTCAAGGCTGACTGGAAATATGATACCAACGATGTCGTCCTTTTGGGATCTATCCACGATTATGACACCGGTTTCTCGACCCATTGCGACGAAGTCACCGTTTTGGATATTTTTACCAGGGAAGGATGCATGTTGGGCGCCGATGTCATCAATATTATCAAAGAAAAAGATCCAAGCATTTGGAGCAGTTCTTGTTATCGAGCTAAAGCGCAATTTCTGCGTCTCAAAGATCGGAGCCAGGTAACAAACCTGGTTTCAGATGCGGAATTTTCTCCCGAACGGGTGCGCGTGCATGCTGAAGCGATACGCAAACGAAATGATAAGGCTATGATAGGAGTAATGGTCGGTGCAGCGGCCGGCGGAGCGGTTGGCGGAGTGATCGTTGGAGAAGTCATGACGTCGGGCAACGATGAATTCAAACCGGAAAAAGGTTATGTAAGTCTGTTCAATGGACACGACCTCACCGGTTGGGGTTATCTCACGAATGATTTTAATGGCAAGACGGTAAGTGACGACGGACGATTTTCCGCAAGTGACGGCATTCTCATCGTGCGTCCCCACACGCCACGATTGATCCAGAAGATTTGGACCACGCAGACCTTTTCAAACGATTTCAATCTCCGTCTGGAATTCCGCGCCGCAACGAATGCCGACAGTGGCATTTTCATCCGTGGGACGCAACTGCAATGCCGCGATTATCTCGTCGCCGGGCCCTACAAAGACCTGAAGAAATACAAACCGCAGGATTGGAACGAGATTGAAATCACCGTGACCAACAACACTGCCTGGTGCACCTGCAACGGCGAAGTGCTGACCAACGCGCTTAAAATTCCCGCCAACGGCCCCATCGGATTTGAAGGCGACCGCGGCCAGATGGAATATCGCCACGTGCGGTTGAAGGAATTGAAGTAGGCCTCTGCAACGCACCGTAATTGCTTTTCCATTGCGTGATGCCCAGCTCTTTCACAACATGAATCGGTGACTCCAACTCGCGCCAGCTTTCTACCGAAATTAGCCGTGGCAGTCCATTGTGGATTAGCAACGGCATCTACGAATTTTTGCCATTTCACGCGGGTGTCGGCCAGGCATCTTTTCCATCGGGACACACCGCCATCGTTTCAGCCTTTGCGGGAATTCTCTGGCAACGATTGCCGAAGTTGCGAATTCTCTGGCTCGTGCTGACGGTCGCCGTAATGATCGGCCTCTGGGCTGCCAATTGGCATTGGGTCAGCGACATCATCGCCGGACTGGCGCTGGGTCTGTTGTGTGCCAAAACCATCGGGCAATTGCTCGGGTGGAATGCAACTTCTGCACCTCCAACGGCGAAGTGTTGACCAACGCGCTAAAAGTTCCCGTGACCGGCCCGATTGGATTTGAAGGCGACCGCGGCCAGATGGAATATCGTCACGTGCAGTTGAAGGAATTGAAGTAAAAAGCCCGGCTCGGATCAACCCGAGGCTGAGGGATGGAAGACCGGTTGGATTCAAACTAATTTCCACTTTTCATAATATTGCAAGGGCTACAAAGAATTTGCAGGTTTTCCCAAGTAGTTAAACCTCCCGCTGACCAAGACATGATGTGATCTGCATGGAGCAATCGAAGACCTGCAAGACCACGAAATGTAATTTTGCAGATAGGACAGGTAACTCCGCCTCTTGCCGAATCGTAAGAAGCACGAATTGCGGCATCACGCCAACTCGCTGGATATAATCTTGTTTCCGGATTAAGCGGTTCAAGATTGTTTGGGATTGGCACTTTCACTGAACCAACTTCTTTATGATGGTATAAGCAGCTTCCAGTTGCGCTTTGTATCCTCGTTGCCCATCCCAACGGCCCTTACTCACCGGCCATTCTCCGCCAAATTTTTGAGCAATTGGTTGAGGACGCCGAATAAACTCAACGATATTCGTCCAGCTTTGCTCAGACAATGTTGCAGGATTTATTCCAGCGCGATATGCAGCACCGATTACCGCTGCCACCAATCGATTTTTACCAACTGCTAAGCTCGGGGCTTTTTCCGCCAACAGCATTCCAAACCACTGCTCAAAAGCCGGGAAGAATTTATCTTTCATATCGGCCAGAGTCATCAATATCGGTGGGGTTGAAGTGTTTGTATCTTGGTATCTAAGTTGTGCGCAATATGCGTCCAAAGCCTCATCAATAGCTCGATTAAATCGACAATCAATTTTGCGCAAGGCGTCTTCATTTTTTAGCAATGCGTCAAGGGTTTCGACTTGTGCGGAAGCCAGCGACCAAAGAAACATTTCTGACGCGGTTTGCCCGCGAGAAATGTCTTTATCGCCCCACCATTCTAACCACGCTTCCTTTCCTTGTTCTGTGGTCCAAGGGTGATCCAAATTAAAAGAAGCTTTCGTTGTCTCGCGAAATCTTTGGCCGGAAAATTTGTTTGAGTCGTAAACTCCCACAATTCGGATAAATGCAATTGAAGCAGATTGACCGCCATAATATGCAAGTCGTATGTCTTGGCCGCTTAGCGGCGTTCCGCCTTGATTGATTCTTCGGAAAACTTCCAACCTCATTTTGCCCAGGTTGCGAAGTTTAATAACTGTTAATCGATATTTCTTAAATGCTTGTTGGTATGCTTGCGGCAATTCATCAAAAGTCTTTCCAGCATAATGAACGCTGTCGGGCGATATATAGGCAGCATCTTGACTGTCCACGAGCCTCAACTTATTCGTTGAAAACTCATTTAATGTCGTAAGGCGTTGCTGCCCATCAACCACATAATTCTTTTCGACGGAACTTGTCTCATCCAAAACAACTTCAAAAAAGAATGCCGGTATAGACAGATTGTTGATAACAGACTCAATCAAAAGAGATTTAGTTGTTTCATCCCATTGATCGCTATACGTTGATAATCGGGAATGAGTAACACCTTATCTCTCAAGTCATTCATCACTACTTCCACCGTAGTAGATTCTGAAGTATTTGATTCGGGCAAAAGTGGCTTAATCGGTGGCAGTGGTGTTGAGTTCATAGGCTTTTGAATTGGTATTATACAACTAAAACTGAATCCGCTTTACAACTTCAAATCCTTATCCGTCACGACGTCCCGCCAGGCGGGATTGCCATGTGTGCCGCGTATTTCGCCAGCGTGTTCATTCAAAGAATGAACCAAACACGGAAGGAATTTCTTTGATGACAGCGCGCAGGCTCAAATTGCGTTGGCGCAATTCAGCGTCCAGCGCAGCATCGGAATCTTTCGGGCTTTCCAAAATGCGCGCAACTTCCACTTCGCGTTCAGCAAAGCGTTCGGCATGAGGATGGCGCGGGTCGTGCCAGTGGCGGAGCAGGCGTTCGCGATAAGCCGGCACGCGCCAGAGCAACCGGCCATATTCCAGCCTGGCGTATTCTTCAAGATGAATACCGTTCACGAACATGACCCAAGTGTAGCAGATTTATTTAACCAATCAATCCCACGCGCTTTGCCCATTCGGCGTGAACGCGGTCACGCGGTTCATTGCGTTTCAATTTGGGCGCGAGTAAATCCTCGGGTGCTGGAACAAACAGATTTAATTTTCCAATCTGCCTTTGCGTCGCGCGTGATTGCCAACCAGCAGGCAATTCGTTCAAAACGGTTTCCGGCATGAGATTGACGTGCCAGCCATGCGTGCGCTCGAATTCGCTGCCGATGAGCGCTTCATAACAGTGCATCGCCACTTCATCGCTGTCCGTCACAGGGTCAACATCCATGCTCGCTTCGGGAAGTTCGGAACCGATGCCGCGTTCGTTCGCGTGCCAAAGCAACGCCGCCGAGCCAATCAGCGTGAGATTACCCGGCGATTTTAATTGCGCGCCGAGTTCGGCAAGCCAATCGGCTACTTGTTTTCCGCTTTTGAGTTCGCGGCGTGGCATAAATTTTTACAACTTCAAATCCTTGTCCGTCACCGCGCCTTCGGATGCGCTCGTCACGTGCGCGGCGTATTTCGCCAGCACTCCGCGATTGTAACGCGGCTTCGGCGCTTTCCACGATTTACGGCGCGCGGTCAATTCCTTCACCGGAATGTTCAGCGTTAATTCCCGTTTTTCGGCGTCAATGGTGATGGAGTCGCCGTTCTTGATGAGCGCAATCGTTCCGCCCGTGTATGCCTCCGGCGTGATGTGGCCGACGACGAAGCCGTGGCTGCCGCCGCTGAATCGTCCGTCGGTGATGAGCGCCACGTCTTTGCCGAGCCCCTTGCCCATGATGGCCGACGTGGGCGAAAGCATCTCGCGCATGCCCGGCCCGCCGCGCGGTCCTTCGTAACGGATGACGATGACGTCGCCTTTGACAATCGAGCCGTCGAGAATCTTTTCCAGCGCGGATTCTTCGGAATTGAAAACGCGCGCGCGTCCGGTGAATTGCAAACCTTCCTTGCCGGAAATTTTCCCAACCGCGCCTTCCGGCGCAAGATTGCCGCGAAAGATGACGAGGTGACTGTCCTTTTTAATCGGCTTGTCGAACGGTTGGATAATTGTTTGATGCGCCGGATACGGTTTCACGTCGCGCAACGTTTGCGCCATCGTCTCGCCGGTGACGGTCATCGCATCGCCGTGCAGCAATCCTTTGTCGAGGAGTGTTTTCATGAGCGGACGAATGCCGCCGATGGCGACGAGTTCGCTCATCAAATGTTTTCCGCTCGGCTTCAAATCGGCGAGCACCGGAACGCGTTTGCCGATGCGTGTGAAATCATCAATCGTCAATTTCACTTTGGCGGCGTGCGCAATCGCGAGCAGATGCAACACGGCATTGGTCGAACCGCCAAGCGCGATGACAACGGTGATGGCATTTTCAAAAGCTTTCTTCGTCAAAATGTCGAGCGGGCGAAGTCCGGTTTTCAACATTTGCACGACGCACGCGCCAGCGCGGCGGCAATCGTCCATTTTCGCGGGCGACACAGCGTTTTGCGCGGAGCTGTTCGGCAAACTCATGCCAAGCGCTTCGATTGCCGAAGCCATCGTGTTGGCGGTATACATTCCGCCGCATGAACCGGCACCGGGAATG
>DASTWS010000031.1:0-25806 GCA_035776755.1 Verrucomicrobiia bacterium | reverse complement strand
GAATCGAGACGGCGCAATTCGCGAAACAGATTTTGTTCGCGCAGCAAATTCAGCCGCCGTTCAAGTTCCGGATTGAAATCGTTCACGGTGCGATGGCCCATTTCCCGTCAACCATGACGGCGGAAATGGTTGACGCATGATGCACCACGGCGTCGAAAATGTCCGCAACTTTTCCGCGAAAAGGAATGGCCATCAAGTCGGCAAAAGCATTTTCCGAAAGCTCGCCAATTTTTCCGGACAGCCCGAGCGCGCGGGCGCCGTTGATGGTTGCCATTTTCAAAATCTCTTCGCGCGGCAGGGATTTGTTTTTCGATGCAAGCAATTGCATTTCAGAAAACATGTTCAGGGCCGGCTTTTCGTTTCCGTGTTTTCGAACGGTGGCCAGGCTGTCGGTGCCCAGACAAATGTTCGCGCCGGAATGCGTCAATTCTTTTCGCGGAAACGGTGGATTGCGGAAATAGTCGTGACTGCGCGGGCAATGGACGATATTGACCCGATTGTTTCCGAGTAATTCGGCGTCGCCGGTGGCGAGACAATTGACATGGATCGCCAAAAGGTTTTCGTCGAGCAAACCGGTGCGATGCAGGTGAGCGACGGGCGAATTGAAACCGCAGTCGGCCATGTCGCGGCCATTTTTTTGAAGCCAGTCAAACATATTGCCGCGCGCGCCGATGAAAGTGGCAAATTCCTGTTCCGATTCGGCGAGATGGGTTGCAATACGAAGGTTTCTTTTCCGCGCCGTTTCGCCGCAAAGCCGGAGCAGTTCTGGCGAAGTAGAGTAGGGCGCGTGTGGCGAGAGCGCAGCGCGTGAGCGTGAATGTGAAAGCGAATTTATTTTTGCCAATGCGTCGCCGAGGATTTCTTTCGGTTCGCGTTTCGAGCGCACGCCGGTCATTTCTAAAAAAGAAAAAATGCGCAACGGCGTCGCCTCCCACATTTCTGGCAGCAATTCGGGCACGGCTTCGATGTCGGCGACGGTTGTCGTGCCGGTTTGCAAAAGCATTTTTGCGCCATTGATCCAGGAGCGTGCGTAATCGGTATAGCTCCAGGCAGCTTTGGCGGCGAGCATTTGTGGAATCCAATCCAGAAACGTTTTCGGCGGGGGCAATTGACCGGCCATATCGGTGTAATCGAGATGGCAATGGGCATTGATGAGGCCGGGCAAGAGGACGGCGTCACCCAAATCCGTGCAGCGGCGATTGGCGGAATGGCGGGAAATTTCTTTCCATGCGCCGATGGCGGTGATGCGGTTTCCGGAAACGACAACCGCGCCGTTTTCGATGGGCGGCGCGGTGACGGGGAGAACGGTTCTGGCGCGTAAAATCATTTCAGAAACGACGGGTCACGCATTGATCGCGCGCTTGACCTGTTTCAATTTCACGGCGTCTTTGTGTTTGCGCGCCTTGGTTTTGCTGTGGCGTTTGCGGATCTGTTGTTCCAGTTTTTTGCCGACCAGATCAATCGCAGCGTATAAATCCGTGTCCTTGGCTTCGGCGAACAGATCCGGGCCACGCATGGCAAGTTGAATGGAGCAACTGAATTGCTTTTCCGGCACACGTTTATGGTCGTGTTCCAGCACCACGCGTGCATCGGTGGCGCGCCCGTCGAGCCGTTCGAGCTGCTCGAGTTTTTTGACAACGCGATCTTCCAGGGTTTTTGTGAGAGTCACGTTGTGAGTTGAGAGAATCAATTTCATCAATCAAAAGATGCAATCGGGCAGGCTGAAAATCCAGTTTTTCCTTGCGGCAAAAAGCATTTTTACGGCAACGGTCACAGTTGCAGCGAAAGTCATGCCAAAATCACTTGCGCTTGGACGGAAGTGAGTTAGGCTGACTGGCAATGAGTGTTGGGTTACAACTTTCGCAACGGATGACGCAGTCGCTCGTCCTTGCGCCGCAACTCCAGCAATCCCTGGCATTGCTCCAGGCGCCGACGCTGGAGCTCAAGGCGCTCGTCGAGCAGGAGCTCCAGCAAAATCCCGTGCTTGAAGAAATCGCCGACCAGGAAGTCGAATTAAAAGCCGATGATTCCGACACGCCGGTTGCCGACCTGGCTGAACCGCCGGACGACGTGGCGGCGGATGGCGCCGTGGATAAAAATTCTCTCGATCCGGTGGACGATTTCCAGGCCGAGTTTGAAAAGCTCGTTCAATTGGACCAAGAATGGCGCGACCATTTTTCGCAAACGAATATTCCCATCCGCCAATCCGCCGAAGAAGAAGAAAAACGGCAATTCATGTTCGATTCGCTGACGGCGGAAACATCGCTCGCCGAACATTTGCTGGAACAGGTTCGTGAAACCGATTTAAGCATCGAACAACGCGCCATCACCGAATTGCTCATCGGAAACATTGATGACTATGGATACCTGAAGGCAACCGCCGAGGAATTGGCGACGTCCGCAAACCTTCCCGCCGAAAAAATTCTCGAAGTTCTTAAAGTCATCCAAACGTTTGAACCCGCCGGCGTCGGCGCACGCGATTTGCGCGAATGTCTCATGCTGCAGCTCGAACGCAGCGGCCAAACTGAATCACTGGAATATCGCATCGTTCGCGATTTCATGGATGCGCTCGGCAAACGCCGCATCCCGGAGATTGCCCGCGGCACCGGTCGCAGCGTTGAAGAAGTCCAGGAATCGCTCGGCAAGATTGCGCGCCTTGAACCGCGCCCGGGCCGCGCGTTTCTGCCGGACACGGACCAATACGTTTTGCCCGAAGTGTTTGTCGCGAAAAATGGAGAAGATTTTGCCGTGACGACCAACGACGAACAAATTCCGCATTTGCGCATCAGCAACGTTTACAAAGATCTGATGTCCACGGGAGAAAATAATTCGGAAGTCAAAAATTACATTCGCGAAAAGATCCGCGCCGGAAAATTTCTCATCAAGAGCTTGCATCAACGCCAGACAACGATTTTGAACATCGGCAAGGAAATCGTGAAACGCCAGCGCGATTTTATGGAAAAAGGGGTCGCGCATTTGAAGCCGATGACCATGGCGCAAATTGCTGAAGTCGTGGGCGTGCACGAAACGACCGTGAGCCGCGCTGTTTCCGGCAAATACATGCAAACGCCACAGGGCGTGTTTGAGATGAAATTTTTCTTCACCGCCGGATTGCAAACGGCCACGGGCGAGGGTGTTTCCAATACGAGCGTCAAAGACATGATCGCGGAAATTTTCAAAGGCGAAGACCCGTCACGCCCGCTTTCCGACCAGGAAGTGGTGAAAATGCTGGGCGATAAAGGCATCACGATTGCGCGCCGGACGGTCGCCAAATATCGTGGCGAATTAAATATTCTGCCATCGAATTTGCGGAAGGTTTATTGATTTTTTGTCGGAAACAAAAACAGCGCGAAGCATTTCTGCTCCGCGCTGTTTTATTTTCTCAAATTATTGCGCCTGGATCGCGCGATAGAATCGTTGTTTGTATTGGCTGGAATTGCCGTCCACAAATGAAAATGGCGCGGTATTCGTGGCGAGCGAAATCCAATTCACCAGGTTCGACGATGCCTGGATGACATATTGCACGCCGTTCGATCCGTTTGGCCAAAACGAAACGCCGCGCCGTGTCATCGTGAAACCGCTGATCGGAACCGCCTGAACTTGCGCGGGTTTGCCGTTGGTGAACGTGTAAGCAACTTCGCTGGAAGGAGCGCTTTCGTTCCCGCTGGAATCAAATGTCGTCACCGCAAAATAATAGGTGCCGTTTGAATCCAGATTATCAACGGTGCCGCTCGTGGCGCTGCCTACCCAAACTGAATTGGTGTAATCGCCGCTCGCCGGGCCGTAATAAATTTTATAGCCCGGGTTTGAAGCCGGGGATTGATCCCATGAAAGTGTCACGCTCGCTGCGTGGGAAGACAGCGAGGTGAATGTGATTGCACCGAACAGAAACGAAAACAGAAACGAACTCTGCAACGATCTCCGAACAGCGCACCGTATTGCCTGTGATACGTGGCGCATGAGCCGCAAGAGTATGCAGCTCTATTGCCATCGCAAGTCATTTAATGAAGATTGCAAAATTTTTTTCCGGGAAAAATGCTTTCTGCAAAACGCCGGTGTTTTTTATTCGAATTCCCCTGCAAAAATGAAGTTTTTTTGCCGTGCAAAACGCCACGAAAAAATGTTCAAAATTATTTTTTCCGCCGTAAATTTTTTGGTGCGGAAAAATTGATGGGTTCGTCCCGTTGTTTTCCGTTGTTGAGACAGTCATTGCCTCGAAAAAGAACATGGAAATTTTTCCGACAAAAATTCGCGCTAACTTTTTCGGAAAAAATTCTTTATCACTTCGGCCACGCGTTGGATTTGAGCGTCGGTCAGTTCCGGATAAATCGGCAGGCTCAAACATTCGCGCGCGGCCTTTTCCGTCACCGGGAAATCTTCGTTTTTGTAGCCGAGGTCCGCGTAGCATTTCTGCAAATGCAGTGGAATAGGATAATGAATCGCGCAGCCGACGCCGTTGTCTTCGAGAAATTTTTTCAATTCATCGCGCCGCGGATGGCGGACGACATAAAGATGATACGCGCTCTCGGCGTAACCGGCTTCGCGTGGCAATTGCAGCGGCGTGTCCGCCAGCAATTCGTGATAGCGATGCGCCACCCGACGGCGTTCGGCGGTCCATTTCGCGAGATGTTTCAATTTGACGCCAAGCACCGCGCCTTGAATTCCTTCCATGCGATAATTAAAACCGACTTCGTCATGGTAATAGCGGACGGCGGAACCATGTTCACGCAACGATTTTGCGCGCGCGGCGAATGGGTCATTGTTCGTCAGCAAGGCGCCGCCTTCGCCGCAAGCGCCGAGATTTTTCCCGGGATAAAAGCTGTAGCAGGAAATGTCGCCGAAGGTGCCGACGGTTTTGCCTTTGTATTTTGCCGCATGCGATTGGCAGGCATCTTCCACGAGCGGCAATTTATGTTTGCGACAAATTTCCAAAATTGGATCGAGGTCAAACGGATGACCGTAAAGATGCACGGGCATAATAACCTTCGTGCGCGGCGTGATTGCTTTTTCAATGAGCGCGGGATTCAGGTTGAATGTCGCATCGTCAATGTCCACGTAAACCGGTTTGGCGCCGACGTAAGAAATCGCCCAGCTCGTGGCAACAAATGTGAACGGCGTGGTGATGACTTCATCGCCGGGGCCGACGTTGAGCAGAAGCATCGCCACGTGCAACGCGGACGTGCCGCTGTTGAAGCCAAGGCAATGTTTCGTGCCGATGAATTTGGCGAAATCATTTTCGAATTGGGCGACGTCCGGTCCGAGGCAAAAGCTGCAGTTATCAATTGTCTTCGCGATGGCGGCGTCAATTTCTTTGCGGATGCTGCGGATTTGCGCCGGCAAATCCAGATAAGTGATTTTTTCCATTTTCTCGAGAAAATAATGCAAAGCAGCAAATTTTCCAGCAAAGATAATTGCCGGATAGAATTGCAGTCAGATCGGCAGGCGAACCGTAAACGTCGTGCCATTCATTTCTTCGCTTGCGACTTCAATCGTCCCGCTGTGCGCATCGATGATGGCTTTGGCAATTGCCAGCCCAAGACCGGCGTTGCCGGCGCCGGTGCGCGATTTATCCGCGCGATAAAACCGCTCGAAAATATGCCGCAAATCCTCCGGGGAAATTCCCGCGCCGGTGTCCGCAACCGTCAAAACCGCAAAACCATTTTCCGCCTTCAATCCCAATTTCACTTCGCCGCCGTCGTGATTGTGTTGGATGGCATTCGTCAAAAGATTGGTGACCACTTGCGCCAACCGTTCGGAATCACCGGTGACTTCCAAAGGCGCGAGCGTCGAAGAAATCTGGATACGATGTTCGGCCGCCATCGGTTTCAGGAGTTCAATGCAATCAGTGATGGTTTTGGAAAAATCGAATCGCAGATGTTTCAAGCTTTCCTGACCGGCGTCCAGGCGCGTCAATTCCAGAAGCGATGAAATCAATTTTTTCATCCGCTGCGCCGCGCGCTGGCAGGCTTCGATTGTTTGTTTGTAATCGGCGGTGGCGCGTTCGCGATTCAATGCCGTTTGCGTTTGCGTCAAAATGACGGAAACCGGCGTGCGCAATTCATGCGCGGCGTCAGATGCAAATTGTTTTTGCTGCGCAAAAGCGGATTCCAAACGCGCAAATGTGGAATTAAGGACCGAAGCGAGTTTGCCAAGTTCACTTTCTGTTTCGGCCACATTGATTCGTTGCGACAAATCGCCGGCAGAAATTTTCACGGCGGTGGAACTGATTTGTTCAATTGGTTTGATGGCGCGAGAAATGAACCAGCCGCCGCCAGCGAGACCGAAAAGTAAAATTATTGCGCCAAAACCCAATAATTTCAGGGCCGCAATTTTAAGGTCATGCAAAACCGAATCAATCGAACATCCGACTAAAATTGCTTCCCCGTGTGGCAAAACAGCAAAAGTTTCCCGCAAATTTCCTTCAACAATGTGCATTGGCGCCGAACGGGAATTGTTGATTGCCCAATTTCGCCAGGATGCAAAATCAAAGTTCGCCGGGGTTGAGGAACGGGCGAGTTCTCTTCCGTCACGAGTCTGAATGATAAAAAAGAAACTGGAAATAAAAGCTTCTTTTGAATTATTGGTTTGGAATAGTGCAGCATCCGGTGGCTGCAGGTGAAACTCTGGAGGCGGGCTTTGTCTATATGGACGCTGTTCAAACATTGGGGCGTCGTCTGGTGGTCCATTTTCCCGCGGTGGTGCGTGAAGGTTTTTTACAAGGATATCAAATCGGCGTTGCAAAGCAGCGTCTACCAAACGCATTTGTTGAACGTAGTCCAATTGATACGCGGTAAATCCAAATCCGGCGAGCACGGCCATGAGAATCAGGCCATACCAGAGCTGCAATCGCCATTTGATGGATTTGAAAGTTTTCATTCTATTGATTCGTAGCAGCAGGCGTGAGCCTGCTCTGAATTTTCTTCGAGTTTAATCTGAGCGAACTTACGTTCGCTGCTACAAATTTCGTTTTCATTCGATGCAATAGCCGTGGCCGCGGCGCGTGACAATAAATTCCGCACCGAGTTTTTTGCGGACATTGGAAACGTGAACATCCAACAAATTGGAAAGCGAGCTTTCGTTTTCATCGAACAGATGTTCGTAAAGTTGCGTGCGCGTCACGACTTCGCCGCGATGCAGCGCCAGAAATTCCACGAGCGAATATTCGCGCGCCGTGAGTTCAACCGGCTTGTCTTTCAACAAAACAATCCGCGCGGCCGTGTCAATTTTAACGTCGCCGATTTCGAGGGCATTGGTCGTTTTATTTTTGCTGCGGCGGATGATGGAACGTAATCGGGCGAACAGTTCTTCCAGGTCGAAAGGTTTGACCAGGTAATCGTCTGCGCCGCCGTCGAGGCCTTTCACGCGGTCGCGCGTTTGATCGCGCGCGGTAAGCATGAGCACGGGGGTGGCTTTGCTTTTGCGAAGATGCGCAAGAATCTGCCAGCCGTCCATTTTCGGAAGCATGATGTCGAGAATGATGGCGTCGTAATCGTAATTCTGCGCTTTGTAAAAACCATCGTCGCCGTCGTTGGCGGTGTCCGCGGCGTAACCTTCTTCGCGCAATGCCTGGGCCAGGCTGCGAAGCAAATCGGGCTCGTCTTCGACAATTAAAATTCTCATGGCAACGGCTGGCGGAGTTTTAACAGAAAAAACTTATTGCGCCAGTTTTCAGCATTCTCGCAAATGCCACCTTAAGTAAACATGAAGAACAATTTTGCGATGGCGACGGCAAAAAATGTTGAGCTTAATCATTTCTTAAGGTTCAATCGTTTAGGCTTTCGGAAAATATGAAACCATCCATCCGCTTCATTTTTTTTATCTTTACTGTTATTGCTGCTGTAAATGTTTTTGCCGACCCGCAAATCACATCATGGTTGACCGCGAATTCCGGGCAATACGTGCGTGCTTACACGAACACGGCCGAGCGCACCAGCGGCACGACGGTTACGACATGGGCCAAGCAATCGGTGCCCGTCTATGCGGACGTGCCATTCGTGGCGTCATCAACGAGTTGGATTTATGTGCGTTGTCCGGACCTGCCAAGTTATGTCATCGGACCGTGGCTAAATCCGAATTTCCGGCCGGGAACGCTTTATCCCACGAACCAGCATGCAATCATCCGGATCCCACGTTTGGCCGCTGTGCAAACCGGAACAAAGGACATGACGAGCACGGGAGCTTCGGGCCTTTGGGTGAACGGCGTGCAGATCTTTAATTTCACCGACGGTAAAGCATGGGATCCGACAAATTCGGATTTTGTCAGCGGTCCGCACATCAAACCGACCTATTATTGGCATCGCAACGCGCCGACTCAATGGGCAGAAAAAACCAATTTCGACTATGCGCTCGGCCATCAAATTCCATCCGGGACATACCATACCCATCAACAGGCCGTCGCTTTGCGTTATCAACTCGGCGATCACGTGGATTTCAATTCCTCGACAAAAAATTATTCGGAAAGTGCGGGCGCGCCGACCGGGCACTCGCCGATTCTGGGCTGGTCTTACGACGGCTATCCCATTTACGGCCCTTACGGTTACAGTATTTCCAATGATGCCGGCAGCGGTATTCGCCGGATGGTCAGCGGTTATATTTTGCGCGATGGCCGGAACGGAACGGACAATTTGACGAATAATTTATCGGTCATTCCGGCGTGGTATGCGCGGTTCCGGCAGAACCATTTTGGTGAGGCTTACACGACGACAACGCCGCAGTTGCGTCCACCAGTCCAGGGCACCAATACGCTCGGCACATTCGCCGAGGATTACGATTACTACGGCGACATCACAAACCCGGCGACGGGGCAGCCTTATGTCATGGGCACGAATACGTTTGACCTGGATGAATATAACGGCCGCTGGTGCGTCACCCCGGAATTTCCCGGCGGCACTTATGCCTACTTTGTGGATATTGATTCCAACGGCACCAGTGCCTATCCCTATACCTTTGCGTTTGAATTTTACGGCAACGACACCGGCGGTTCCGTCAACAGCATCACCGAACCGGTCACGACCAATTTTGTCGGCGGCGCAGATTCGGCTTTGGCGTTGAATCAACCGGTGAATTCCAACAACGTGGTGACCCTCGTCTGGTCTTCGACCGAAGGCGGGACGTATCAGGTTGAAAATTCCACGGACGATTCCTCCTGGACGGTTGAAGAAACCGGAGTTTCCGCCGCCATTGGCGTGACGACCACGAACACGTTCACGAATGCCGCCACCGGCACCAATTACGTCCGCGTCACGCGCACCGCCCTGGCGAATTATGACCCGGTCGGTTTTGAAAGCGGCGTGGTTAGCCAAACGGCCACGCAATCTTACGAACCGCCCAACAACGCGCCGACCGTCGCCAATTCGATTCCTGATCAGAACGCGACTTACGGCACCGCCTTCAGTTACACCGTCCCATCCAACACATTCACCGACTCCGATGCCGGACAGACGTTGACCTATTCCGCCGCCGGAAACATTTTAGGCGCGGCGAGCGGTATTTCATTTGATGGCGCGACGCGAACGTTTTCCGCAACCAACGTGGATTCAGGCAACGGCGGAACGATTGCGGGAATGCACACGATTCAGGTGATTGCCACCGACGACGGAAATCCGCCGTTGAGCGTCACGAACAGTTTCACGCTGACGATTGTTCCCGCGGCTGCGTCGGTCACGCCGGATTCCTTTTCACGCGTTTACGGCGAAACCAATCCGGTCTTCGCCGGCACGTTGAGCGGATTTGCCGCCGCCGATTCCATCACCGCAAACTATTCCACCACGGCCGACGCCGACAGCGCGGTGGGCGTGTATCCGATTACGGCGACGTTGAACGACCCCAACACGACGCTCGGCAACTACGACGTCACCACCAACGCCGGAACGCTTACCATCACCAATGATTCGATCGCCATCTGCTTCAATTTCACGGGAACGAATGTAAACAACGGGACCGCCAGCCCGATGGCGCCGTCCGAAGTGGCCGGCGTTTGGCCGGCGGCGAACTGGAACAACTCAACGAATCAACCCTCTGGCACGCTGGGCAATCTCATGGACAGCAGCGGCGCCGTGACGCCCGCGACCATCACCTGGAGCGCCGACGGATTGGGCACGACCGCCGCGGGAAATACCGCGGGCGATTCGCGGATGATGAAAGGTTTTATTGACGTGACCAACACCGGAACCCTCACCGTCGCAAATCTCCCGGATTCCATCGCCGGCGGGGACTACGATGTTATCGTTTATTTCGACGGCGCGAACGGTTCGGCCGGGCGCGTGGCGAAATTCACTTTGGGCAGCACGACCATCGTCGGCAAGGACAACACGAGTTATGCCGGCGCTTACATCCAGGCCACCAACACCACCGACCGGAATTATTCCACGTTGGCGTGCAATTTCGCGCTGTTCACGAATGTCACCGGCAATTCATTCACCGTCACGACGGTGCCGGGCTTTGCCAGCGTCGGCGATCCGCACTCGGAATTCAACGGCATCCAAATCATCGCCGACAGCGTGGCGCACACGACAATCACGACGAACCCGGCGAGCCTGATCGTCTGCGACAATGATCCGGTGCAGTTCACGGCGGCGGCGCAATCGGCGTCCGTGCTTTCGGTGCAATGGCAGGTTTCGACGGATGGCGGCAATTCGTTCACCGACGTTCCGGGTGAGACGAATACGACGATTGCCTTCAACGCATGGATTACGGACGACGGCGATCAATATCGCGCCGTTTTCTCCGGTTCGATGGGCAGCGCGACGACAACCGCCGCGACTTTGAACGTGAGCGCCATACCGGTGGCGACGATCACGACCAATTCACCCGTTGTGATGGCAAATTCCACGGGCAACGAGGCCAGCGGACCGGATGGCGTGGCGGATTATTCCTGGACCATCAGCAATGGCGCGATTACGAGCGCGACGAATCTGCAAACGATCACCTACACGGCCGGCGCGTCGGGCGTCGTCACGCTGAATTTGACCGTTGCCAATCCGGGCGGTTGCACGGACAGCAATTCGGCCAGCCTGCCCATCGTCGCATCGGCGAACGCCGCGCAGTCGCTGACCAATTTCAGTTCCATCATTTCGCTGGGAACGAACGTGACGGAGAATTACACCTTCACCGACCCGTCAAATGGATTGTCCGTGGTTGTGGCGGTGACCATGACGCCATATTCGGACAGCAACGCCAGCCCGGCGTTTGCTGTGTTCGATTCGAATAAACACATGGCGGTTGACAGCGGATTGGGTTCCGGCGACGCCAACTGGATTGTTTTTTATGAAGGAGCAAATTTTTCCGCGTCGCTCGTTTCAGCCTCGGCGGGCATTGACACCAATTCCATTCAATTTGGCATCGCCGGCGTGGGATTCAGAAGTGACCAGGGCTATTCGACCATAGGTTGGACGTCATCCGCCGGCACATCAACATTCACGCCCACGAACGACGGCCTTTATACGCTGGACAGCGCTTTGGCGCCACTGGCCGGGACTAATTACACGGGATACCTGCGGTCGCAAACGGTGGGCTATTATCAATTGAGCGATGACAGTTCCGTGCAGGGAAACGGCCTGGCGCTCACCGTCAATTTCACGGAAGGCGCCGGCACGCAGAGTTCTGATGCGGAAATTTATGTTTCGGACGACAGCGGCATCATCGAAAAACTAGACACCAATAACGTCGGCTCCGTTTTTGCTTCTACGGGAAATGGCCCGACCGGCGTGGCTTTTGACACAGCGGGAAATCTGTATGCGGCAAACTATAGCGACGGCACCATTGAAAAATTCGACGCCAACGGTGTCGGCACTATCTTTGCCAGCGGATTGACCGGCCCGGGAGCGCTGGCATTCGATGGTGACGGCAATTTGTATGTGGCTGACTCGGACAACACCATCCAGGAAATCGCGACGAACGGCAGCATTTCACTGTTTGCGGATGAACACCTGGACGGGCCGACGGGGCTGGCGTTCGACCGCGCGGGCAATCTGTTTGTCGGGAATTATAACGACGGCACCATTTGGAAATTTGCGCCGGACGGCACCGGCTCGCTTTTTTTCAGCGGCATCAATAATTTTGGAATGGCATTTGATGCGGCGGGTAATTTGTTCGTGGCGGAATTGGATTACAATGTGATTGCGAAACTGGATACAAACGGAGTTTATTCCATCTTCGCCACCAATAACTTGGGTTCACCGATCAGCGTGGCGTTTGACAGCGTGGGAAATCTTTACGCGGTGACCTATGACGCCAACGCGGTGGCAAAATTTGCCGCCGGCGAAACCAACAGCTCATTGCTGACGGCGCCCGAATTGACCGGACCGGAATCCGTGGCCGTCTGGCCGATGCCATCATGGTTGATTCCTCCCGCCGTTCCCGCCAGTGCGCCACAAGTCGCGACCGATCCCGCGAACCAATCTATTTGCGCCGGCGGAATGGTTTCTTTCAGCGCCGCCGCGAGCGGACGTCCGAGGCCTTCAGTTCAATGGCAGGTGGAACCCTCCGGCGGCGGTTCATTCACGAACATTCCCGGTGCGACGAATGCAACGTATTCGTTCCCGGCGTCGTTGTCCGACGATGGCAGCCAATTTCAGGCCGTTTTCAGCAATTCGGTTTCCACCGCAACCACGACGGCGGCAACGCTGGCGGTTCATGCGCTGCCGGACACGACAATCATCCTGTCATCCGGAACCGTGCTCGCTAATTCAACGACGAACACCGCGAGCGCGCCATTTGATGCGTCCGCCACTTATTCGTGGACGATCACGAACGGCACAATCACAAGCGCGACGGACATTCAAACCATCACTTACACGGCAGGCGCGAGCGGAAACGTGGGACTGACCTTGATGGCCGAGAACAGTTCCGGCTGCGCGGACGGAAGCAGCACCAATGTTCCGATTTATTCCAGCATCATCGTCACGAATGCTTCAGTGGATCCGCGCACCAATTCGTGGCTGACGACTTACGCCGGCCAATACGCACGCATTTACACGAACGACCTGGCGCGCACAAATGGCATTTCTGTGACGACGTGGACGAACGGGACGACGATGCAGAAATTGCCGGCCTATTGCGGCATCCAGGAAGTGTATTCATCGTCCAATTACGTTTATGTCCGCAGCACCGGTTTGGCGAGTTATGTCATGGGCGCGTGGTATGCCAATGCGACGCACACGATTTTCCTCCAACAAGATCCGACCAATCAACAGGTGTTGTTCCGTATTCCGCGTTCGCCAACGGTGTCGGCGCAGAAATCTTTAAGCGGCGGCGGCGCGGCGGGAATTTTCGTGGATGGCGTGGCGATGTATAACAATTGGGACGCGAATTTCTGGAACGGCTCGGCCGATGTGTCCCAGGGCGGCACCAACGGCTTTTGGAATCGCGACGCTTACGTGAATGAAGGAGTATCCTTCGATGCCGGCTACGCGCATCAACCGCCGGACGGCCAATATCATTATCACGCCGATCCGCTTGGATTGCGTTACGAATTGGGCGACCACGTGGATTTCAATCCGGCGACCAAGATTTATTCCGAATCCACGAACGCCCCGACGAAACATTCGCCGATCCTTGGCTGGGCGGCGGATGGATTCCCGATTTACGGGCCGTATGGTTACAGCATTTCCAATGACGCCGGCAGCGGCATCCGCCGAATGGTGAGCGGCTACGTGCCGCGCAACGGCCAGTTTGGAACGGACAATTATTCCACCAACGGCGCAGTCCGTAGATACATTCCGCAATGGGCGGCGCGGCTTTACGGTGTTCCCACGAACGTTCTTTCCGGCCCGACCGTGAGCAGCAGTTACCCGTTCGGCCGCTATATGGAGGACAATGATTACCTCGGCGACCACGGCTATGTGCAGGGCCGGGATTTCGATCTGGACGAATACAATGGCCGCTGGTGCGTCACGCCGGAATTTCCCGACGGCACTTATGCCTATTTTGTGGCCATCAATTCCAACGGCGTGCCGGTCTATCCTTACGACATCGGCTTCGGTTACTACGGAAATCCAAACGGCGGCAGCGTTTCCGTGATTGCAGACAACGTGGTCACGAATTTCCTCGGCAACACGAACTTGACCTCCACGATGAATCCGCCGACGGTCAACAACGGAACCGTCACGCTCACATGGAGCGCGATTGAAGGCGGCAGTTATCAGGTGGAAGCCACCACCAACCTGGCCGATTCCTCCTCCTGGACCGTTTTGCAATCCGGCATTTCGCCTGACAAAATCCTCGGCAGTTACACAAATCATTCCTCGGCGGACACGCGGTTCTATCGCGCCGATAGAACCGGCGTAGCAAATTTCGACGGTGCAGGAACAACGATTATTGCGACGTCGGCGGATGCTCCTGGCGGCAGCGCCTCGCGTGGACAAACAGTTTATTTGACCATCACGCTTCCGAGCAGTCCGCCAAATCCGCCCGCCGGTGCGCCGATCACGAGCGTCACCGTTGGCAGCATCAATTGCTCAAGCATTTCTTACACGACGCAAGGCACGGTGCAGGCGCTGTGTGTGATTCCGTCCGGCTATTCGCCTACGGGTGCGCAGGATATTGTCGTCACGTTTCAAAGCCCGGCGCCGGCTTACACGTTGAGCGGCGGATTTACGATCAATTGAAAATGAAACGCGCGCTGCAAATTCTATTGCTTCCGCTTTTACTGGTGGCAATGGCGGACGCCGCCGATTTGCGCGTTGATTTCGCGCCGCAATTCGATGGCAAGCCGCTCGTGTTCGATGCGCTCAACAATCAAACCGTTGCGGACCAAAAAATTTCGGTGACGCGCCTGGATTTTCTTTTGTCAAACGTCGGTTTGCACCAGGTGAATGGCAAATGGATCGGAAATAAAAAATTCTTTGCCTACATCAGCGGGCGAAACGGCAGGACAAATTTCACGCTCGAAAATGTCCCGCCGGGAAATTATGACGCCATCCGGTTTCAGATCGGCCTGCCGCCGGAAATCAATCACGGCGATATCGCCCAATGGCCGGCCGATCATCCGCTCAATCCGGACGTGGACGGTTTGTATTGGGGTTGGTCGAAGGAATATGTTTTCCTGGCGTTCGAGGGCCGCTGGCAGGATGGTGCAAAAGAAAATGGCTTTTCTTATCATATCGCCACCGACCGCGAATTGATGACAGTGGAATTGCCGGCGCGATTGGATTTGGATTCCAACCGCGAAGTTCAAATCGCGCTGAGCACCGGCAAAATCTTTTCTTTGCCCAACCGGATTCAATTGAACGATCAAACGGACACGAGCCATTCGCGGACAAATGATTTGCTCGTCGCGAAATTGCGGGAAAACATCGAAAACGCCTTTGCCATTGAAAACGTCTCGGATTTCTCGGCAGTCGCGAAATTGACGGGAACGAACCGCGTCGAAATCGCGCCCGGGGCCACGCTATATCGTTTCACCTTTGCCAATTATTTTCCGCAACCGGATTTGCCGCGCGACAATCCGCTGACAGTCGAGGGCGTCGCGCTGGGCAGTAAACTGTTTTTTGATAAACGGCTTTCGGGAAACGATCTTGAATCCTGTTCCACCTGTCATAATCCGCGCCGGGCGTTCACGCAACCGCAGCGCGTCAGCCGCGGCGCGGACGGCGAGTTGGGAACGCGCAACGCGATGACGTTGGAAAACCTGGCCTGGAAAGGTTCGTTTTTCTGGGATGGCCGCGCTCCGACCGTGCGCGCCCAGGCGTTGCAGCCGATCCAAAATCCGATCGAGATGCACGAATCATTGACCAATCTCGTCGCAAGAATATCCACGGATAAAGAATATCAACGCATGTTCGATAAGGCTTTTGGTTCTCCGCAGATCACCTCGGATAAAATTGCCCGCGCGCTGGAGCAATTTGTCCTCTCTCAGGTTTCGTATGATTCCAAATTCGATCGCGCGCTCGCCGGAAAAGAAGAGTTCACGCCGGAAGAGCGGCGCGGATTTCTTTTATTCAACACGGAATACGATCCCTATCATGGACAAAATGGCGCGGATTGTTTTCATTGCCATGGCGGGCCGCTGTTTCAAAGCCTGGATTTTGCGAATAATGGATTGGATGCCCGGTTCAAAGATTTGGGTTTATACAACGTCACCCATCGTGCCGGCGACGAAGGCAAATTTGCCGTGCCGTCGCTCCGCAACTGCGCGGTCACCGCGCCTTACATGCACGACGGCCGGTTCCAAACGCTGGAACAGGTCGTCGCGCATTATTGCACCGGCATGAAACGCAGTGCGACGCTGGATCCGAACCTGGCCAAACATCCAGACGGCGGGGTGCCATTGAGCAAAGCCGACCAACAGGCGCTGGTGGCCTTTTTGAAAACGCTGACGGATTACAAGTATTTGCACCAGACCAATGCCCCGGCGCTGGCGCAAAAATAATCTTCAAAAACCTTTTCCGCTTCACGTCCGCTTAAGGTTGTTTCGGATAAATTGTCGCCATGAAAGTGAAAAACGAAAGCCGCTGGATGCTCGTGGATGACAACGAGGACATTCTATTCCTCATGCGCGAAATCGTTTCGCATTTCACAGGAGCGCAAATCGAATGTTTCAATTCGCCGCTCGCGGCGCTGGTCGCCTATGGAGCCGCGCCCGGAAATTATGAATTGGTGATTACTGATTTCGAGATGCCGGGAATGAACGGCGTTGAATTTTGTCATCGAATTTTGGCGATCGCGCCGCGCGCGAAAATTCTGCTGGCCACCGGAAGCGGTCTGGTGAGCGCCGCCGCCGCCGAACGCGAAGGCTTTAGCGGCCTGTTGCAAAAGCCGTTTCCGTTTGCGGCGTTGCAGAAAATTTTGAACGCCCTCGGTCTCGGAAATGATTTTGCGGAACCGGCTTTGGCCGCCTGAACAATTTCACACCCAAATAAGAAAGTGAGCAGAAAATGAAAACAACAATGAGAACGACTCTCGCCATGCTGGCGCTCGGAGTTTCCGCGCTGGCCGTCAACGCACAGGATGCCGGCGGCCCGCCGGATGGACAAGGGCAGGGACGAGGACCAGGCGGACATCATCGTCCACCGCCGTTGCCGCTCGTGCAGGCAATTGATGCCAATCACGACGGCGTGATTGATGCGGATGAAATGGCGAACGCCGCCGCCGCGCTGAAGACGTTGGACAAAAACAGCGACGGTAAATTGACCGCCGATGAAATTTTTCCCGCGCGCCCGGCGGACGCACCCGCCGATGCGCCCAAACCGCCTGCGCCGCCGATCGTCAAAGCGCTCGACGCGAACAATGACGGCGTGATTGACGCGGATGAAATCGCCAATGCCAGCGCGGCCTTGAAAACGCTGGACAAAAACAGCGACGGACAATTGAGCCGCGATGAATTTTGTCCGCCGGCACATTTTGGAATGCGCGGACAACATCGTCACGACGGCGCGGAGAATCCGCAAGACGGTCCTTCAGCTGAATGATTTCGTTCTGATGAACGGAAACGGCGGATTGTTGCAAACAGGGTGTGAGCACAATTCGCCGTCACATTTTTGATTCTTTCTCACCCTCGTCCTCATCCTCCATTATTTACAATTTATTCCGCGCTTCGGTGGTGATGATGCGCGCGCCGCGTTTATAGGCCAGATACGAGTAAAGCCATTGGAAAAAGACGGCGATGCGATTGCGGAATCCAACGAGGAAAACCAAATGCACAAACAGCCAGATGAGCCACGCTGGAAAACCGGACAACCGGATCTTTCCGATCCACGTCACCGCCGCCGAGCGGCCGATCGTTGCCATCGTGCCTTTGTCCCAATACTTGAACGGCGGACGCGATGTTCCGGCGCCGAAACGGATTTGATCGTGGACAATTTGCGCCACATGCCGGCCCATTTGCATCGCCGCGGGTGAAACGCCTGGAACGGGCTTGCCGTCATTGCCGATGACCAACGCCATATCGCCGATGGCAAAAACTTCGGGATGATGCGGCAGGCTTAAATCTGGATTTACTTTCACGCGCCCCGCTTTGTCCAATTCCACGCCAAGTTTTTGCGTGAGCGATGTTGCCGAGACACCCGCCGCCCACAAAATTGTTCCGGCACGAATGATTTCGCCGTTTTGCAATTCTACTTCGCCGTCGCGGATGTCCGCCACGCGGGTGCCGGGACGGACGCAGACGCCAAGCTTTTCCAATTGCCGTTGCGCGCTGGCGGAAAGTTCCGGCGGAAAATGCGCCAGCACGGCGGGGCCGCCTTCGATCAAAATGATGCGCGCGCCAGCTGGATCAATCCGCCGGAAATCGCGGCGCAAAACGCGTCGCGCCAGTTCGGCGATGGCTCCCGCCAATTCCACACCCGTCGGGCCGCCGCCGACGATCACGACCGTCAACAATTTATCGCGCTCATTTTGTTCCTCGCCGTTTTCCGCTTTTTCAAACGCCAGCAATACGCGGCTGCGGATGCGCACGGCGTCGTCGAGCGTTTTGAGGCCGGGTGCGAATGGTTCCCATTGCGGATGGCCGAAATAACTGTTGCAGCCGCCGGTCGCGAGCACGAGGTAGTCGTAGCGCAAAACATTTTCGCGCAGCAAAACTTTCTTTTCCGCGAGATTGAAATCCAGCGCTTCGTCCATCAGCACGGTGATGTCTTTGCGTTCGCAGAAGAGCGAGCGGATGGGTTGCGCGATGTCCGGCGCGGAAAGGCCGGCGGTGGCCACCTGATAGAGCAATGGCTGAAACAGATGATGGTTCGTGCGGTCCACGAGCGTGATGCGGGCGTCCGCGCTCTGGAAATGTTTGCAGAATTCGAGGCCGCCAAAGCCGCCTCCGAGAACGACCACATGAAATTTCCGGTGATTCTCCATCAGTCAATTTGATTCAAGGACGCGAAATTGCAATGGCTGCGGTTTTACACGAATTCCACGAATGTTCGCGAATGGATGCGAGTCAGTCAAATCTGCGTTGGCAACGGAATACTTCGCTCTTCGCTGAACGAGGAGGAATCGGAGGGCGGAGTTCCACGACGCCTTTTGCCGGACAATCGTAATCAAGGTCGCGCGGAGCTTGACCCTCCGGAAGACAGTGTCTTGCGGAAGACGATTTGAGTTTTGACGTTGCGATAGCCGAGTTCCTCGTAAAACGAATGCGCCTGTGCCCGCGTTGTCCGGCAACGGACCGAAACCTCGTCCACGCCATTTTCCATTGCCCACTGTTCGACGTGCTTCACCAAATCGCGACCGATGCCCTGGCGATGAAATTGTTCGTCCACGACCAGCCCGGCAATTTCCACGCGATAATCCGATTCCAGAAATTGCGACAGCACGCCGTGAACCCATCCGGCCAGGGCGCCATCGCCGGTTTCCGCCACAAAGACAACATCGTTGGAACTGCTCATCAATCGCTCAAGCCGTTTTCGGACGGCGTCATCCGTAGTTGGATAACCGAGTTGCGCGGCGAAGCGTGCGATTTCCGGGCAGTCCTCTTCGCGTGCTTTGCGGATGAGACACCTCGACATGAAGGTGAGTATTCAGCCTGCCGGTCGGAATGTGCAACTCTTTTCTAAACCGGCGTATGCTGATGAAACGCCAATTTCCATCCGGCATTTTCCTCCACGTAAACGCTGCCGACAAATGCCAGATAATCCGAGGCCGAATCGGTTTTGCGGGCGCGGGCACGATACGCCAGCGCGAGCGCCGAATCGCCGATGCGACGGACGGAAATCTCCGACATGTCCACGGACGCCCAGCGATTGCCGGAGCGGATGCCGTCCAAAGCCTGCTCGCGATTCAAAATGCCGATGGCCGGAAAAATCATTAAAACTTCCCGCGCCAGCCAGCGTTCATAAAAATCCGCGGAAGCCATCCAAAATTCCCGTTCGCGTTCAATGATTTCAGTTTCGATGTTCATGGTTTTGAAATCTCGCGGCGTGATTGGAAATGTCAAAGTGGATTCAACGCCGTGGCAGCCGATGCTCTTTTTGCGCGGACAGGCAAATAAACGACAACGTTTTCCCCGGACGACCGTCAAAAACGCAGCAATCCAAAGGAACGACGGTTGGCATATCAATTGCATTCAGAGCGTCATACGGACTGCCGGTAACACTGCATTCAACTTCTAATTCCAGTCCCCGTATGGCAGGTCACTTCCAACGGGAACTGTTTTCCCTTGAAGGTGCCGATTCGCGCGAGCCGATGACGTAATTTTCTAATGGGAATTCAATGTGAACCAGCGAATAGGTTGTAAGGAGAATAATTTAGCGGGGGCAGTTTTTGCCTGCACCCGGCGATGCAAAAAGAGGCGGAAATTATCCAGCTTTGGCAGCAATTGCATTTGAGCAATCCGCATTGGACGGCTGGTGAATTGACGGCCTTCGTCAAACAAGCGCGAAAGTTTGTTTGTTAAAGTGCTGGACATCGCGGGGCGACGAGAGTATTCACGAATAGTCAGAAAATTCGACTTCAATGGTTTAAACGATTGATTCACGGATTTTCTAATAAGCAAAACCGGAGACATTTATGGCTAAAAAAGAACAATTCGGAAATTCGAAAAGTAAAGTTACTGTTTTACTATTTCAGCTCGAAGGGGATGATCAGACAATTCAGACTGGAATGCGCACAATTCAAAACGCTTTATCCGGTTTTGGAAAACAGGTTAAGCAAATCCAATCGTCGCCGCCGGATAATTCCAACGTGCCGGAGGAAGAGCCTTTAGCAGAAACAGAGGACGAATCAAATGAAGATGTTTCGGAAATTGCGACGAGCCAGCGACAATCTAAATCATCGCGCTCTTTCAAAATGCCGAAAATTTTAGATTTAGATCTTACCTCTGGAGATGTGTCATTAAAAGCTTATTGCGAACAGAAATCACCGGGTTCAACTGATACAAAGAAATATTTAGTAATTGCTAGCTGGTTAAAAGAATATCGCCAAATTGAAGAAGTTTCTTGCGACCACATACACACTTGTTACAGGCACATGGGATGGCAAACTCCGAAGGATGCCTCAAAGCCACTTCGCAACATGGTTTATTCCAATCAATGGTTTTCTGCCGGAAGTTCAGAAGGCATGTATAAGATTAATCACATCGGCGAAAATATTATTTTAGGCATGGGCAAAGGGAAGTAATGCTTCATGAATCTCGAAGACATAACCAATTCAATAAATGGATTTGTAGATTGGACATTTGTCGAAAAAATTAAATTTTTTGCATGGTATTTACATACTTATCAACAAAAAGAATATCTCGGCAATAATGACATTCAAAAATGTTTTGATGAATTGCATTTAGAATCTCCATCGCTGATTGGTCCATTTATTGTCGCGATGGGAAAAAAGAATCCGAAGGAGATGATTCTTAAATCCAGCCTTGGATATAAGCTTGAGGCGAGAGTAAGACAAAAATTCGATAATCTTTATGGACAGCGCGCTGCAACTGTTCAAATTCACAAGCTCCTTTCTGAATTGCCGAGCAAAATTTCAAAAACTGATGAGCAGAAATATTTAGAAGAGGTTCTCATTTGTTTTCGTCATAAAGCATTTCGAGCTGCCGTGGTAATGTGTTGGAATCTTGCTTTCGACCACCTTTGTCAATTCATACTAAATAAGCATTTGGTCGAATTTAATGCCCAGCTTCCAAAATCTTATCCCAAAGCAAACATTCTAGTGGTAGCAAAAAGGGATGATTTTTCGGAGCTGAAAGAAAGCCAGATTTTATTAGTTTGCAAATCTGCGAATATAATTTCTGATGGAATTTATAAAATTTTGAAAGAAAAATTAGATCGGCGAAATATTGCAGCTCATCCATCTGGCGTGATTACAGCGGAACCAACGGCTGAAGAATTTATTAAGGATATCATTGAAAATGTTGTTTTAAAACTTGTGCCGTGATTCTTCTCCAATCCTTTCAATATCAAGGCAGCAAACGTGCGCTTGCGCGGTGGATTTTAAACGGCGCGGAGTGATGGCTCATTCAATTCCTTTTCGACCCGGGAAATGAGCTGAGCATCGGATCGCAATTCTTTGGCTATATTCAAAAATTTTTTTCCCTGTTCAGGATTGCCGCTGCGCGCATAGGCCATGGCCAGAAAGCATGCGTTCTCGGCTTTGGCCCGGGCAACGGCGTGAGCCTCAAACGATTCGGTCAACAGTTGGATGGCTTCGGGAAGTTTTCCCTGCATGAGCAATACCGTGCCACGCGTGCCGATAATGGCCGGTTGAGATGATAATGCGCCATAGGCTTCTATGGAATACTTGTCGGCTTCCGGCAATAATTGCGGATCTTCAAGCAAGGCATCGGTGTAGGCCACATTATTCATGAGCACATAACGCAAAAGACCGGGTTTGGTCTCGCGGTCGAGAAGGCGCTTAAAAATTTCCCGCGCGCTGCCATAGTCTCCCGTTGCCAGACAAAGAATGCCTTGCATGTTCAACAGGTTCAAATTGTCCGGGTATTTGGTAATCCCCCGCTCACACCATTCGCGCGCACCGGCAATGTCGCCTTCGTCGCGCCGGAGTTCGGCTTCCAGCACATAATACGCGCCGAGCACCAATTCTGTTTCCAATTTATCGGGGAAAAAGCATTTCAAGATTTGTTTGCCGTCGGAGCCGACACCGTAAATTTTATTTTTGTATGGCAGGAGGTTGAAGACGGCCAGCACAATATTCGCTATCAAAAACAGATGCAGCGCGTGCAACCAAAGAGGCAGGCGGTCGAAAAGCCATTCGTCCGGCTGGAAAAACCAAATGACGGCCGCAATAAAGACATTGACCGCCGGGCCTGCCAGAACAACAAAGAAACGTTTCGTCCGCAGCCAATTCACATCCACAGGCGCGATGCGGGTGATGCCGCCAACGGGGAGCACATGAATTTCAAAATCAAATCCGAACAGGCGGAATTTTTCGACCGCTTTGCCTATGCCGATGATAATTCTAAATACCCGCCATCCCACCATGCGCGCGACGATCGCATGCCCGAGTTCGTGCGGAATAATTGAAAGAATCAAAAAAAGATTGACCAAAAAAAGAAAGACCAGAAATTCGCCCAACCCGGAATAGGGATTGAGCCAAAGAAGCAAGCCACCCACGCCGCCGCCAATAAGAACAGCGACTTGATACGTGCCTTCAAATCTGCGCTTTTGGCGGCTCCAACATTTGATGCACAAAGTGCGTTTGGAAGTATGAAAGGATTTGCGTTCTTTGATGAAGGCAGCTTCAAAATCTGATTCATTGCCGCAACGGTCGCATTTCATAGCTTTGCGCTGCTGGTGATTATCGCCGGCGAAGAGAGTTGTCGAGGAGAAACTTTTCCACCACTAAAAGCCGGCGGCGATTTAATTTTTTATGACATTCCAACATCTCAATTTCTCTCTCACCAAACCCAACCGGCATTCATTATTTCGACGGAGGGTTAAGCGGGAAGGCTTGGAGAAATGCTGAAAGCTGAAGGCTAAAGGCTGAAACAGAAAATTCTTTTCCAACAAATCCAAATCGTGTTTCATCATTTCTAAAATCTGGCAAAAACTGTGATTGTTCCCCAGCCATTTCAATATCAAGGAAGCAAGCGTGCGCTGGCGCCGTTGATTCTCCGGTATTTGCCGCAGCAAATGTCGCGATTGGTTGAGCCGTTTTGCGGTTCGGCGGCTGTGTCCATCGCCGCCGCCGCGCGCGGTCGCGTCAAGGAATTTTGGCTGAACGATTTCAACAAGCCGCTGGCGGAATTGCTGGCATTGATGATTAACAATCCCAATGAGCTGGCAAAATTTTATGGAAATCTCTGGCGCGCCGACCATGCGGATGCGTTGGAGCATTATTATCAGGTGCGCGAGGAGTTTAATCGTAAACAGGATGCGCGGATGTTGTTGTATCTGCTGGCGCGGTGCGTGAAAGGGGCGGTGCGTTACAACGGCGAAGGGTTGTTCAATCAAAGCCCGGACAAACGCCGTCTCGGCACGCGACCGGAAACGATGAAACAAAATATCGCCGCGATTTCCGCCCTGTTGCGCGGCAGGACGATTGTCACGTCGCAAAGTTACGAAGATGTCCTGGCCAACGTGCGCGGTGATGATGTGGTTTATATGGACCCGCCGTATCAAGGCGTTTGCGGCGAGCGTGACTCGCGCTATTTTGCCGGAATCGCCTACGACGATTTTGTTTCGGAATTGGAATCATTGAATCACAAATGCATCCGTTATGTGGTCAGTTATGATGGCCGTTTGGGGAATCGCAGTTATGGCAAACCGTTGCCGGATAAATTGAAATTGACGCTGGTGGAAGTTGAAGCGGGCCGTTCGTCACAGGCAACCTTGCTTGGCCGGAATGAAGTCACGGTGGAATCGCTTTATCTTTCGCCCGCGCTGGCGGATGAATTGGAAGCGCAGGCAACATTTCATCGGCGGAATCAGAACGAGCAAATGGTGCTGATGGAACCTCGACCGACTTATGGCAAAAAAGCAAAAGTATCCAAAAGAGTTTCTTGAACTGTGCGCGTCGGTCACGGGCAAACGTCCGAAGACGGTCATTGACCATATTCTCAAGCGCGGCCACATCACGACGGAGGAATTGAAGAATAAATATGGCTACGACCATCCGCCGCGAGCGGCGCGGGACGTGCGGGAATTGGGAATTCAATTGGAAACATTCCGCGTAACGGCTGCAAATGGACGAAAAATTGCGGCGTATCGCTTTGCCGACCCGACGAAGAAGCAGTTTCGGAAATTCAGCGGGCGCACCGGCTTTTCGAAGAAAATCAAAGAGCAACTCATCGCCAAATACGGCTGCCGTTGTTTCATTTATCTGGAAACGATGCCGGCGAGCGATTTGCAGATTGACCATCGCGTGCCATATGAAGTTGCGGGCGACGGCGACGAACTGAAGACGGAGGATTTCATGTTGTTGTGCGGCTCGGCGAATCGCGCGAAGTCGTGGTCGTGCGAGCATTGCGAGAATTGGACGCGTATCAAAGATAAAAACATTTGTCTCTCGTGCTATTGGGCGGTGCCCGAAAATTATCAGCATGTCGCCATGCGCCAAATCCGCCGGATTGATTTGATTTGGCAGGGCAACGAAACGGCGCAATATGAGAAGTTGAAATCAGACGCAATCAAAGCCGGATTGGAGATACCGCAATTCGTTAAGAAAGTTTTGGCAAAAGCGTTGAAGTAATTCTGTTTCCGCAATTCCGTTTTCCAAATCCTGAATTCCCGCTACACTGGCGTCAATGCACTGGCTGCAATCGTTGGACACGAGCGTTTTTTATTTCGTCAACCATTTGTTAAGCAATCCGCTTTTTGACTGGCTCATGCCGCTTTTGAGCGGCGGCAACGGCGCGATGCGCATCTTTGTGCCGGTCATCCTGGCGGCGTTCCTGGCGGCCATCTTTTTCGGCAACACGCGGGCGCGATTGTGCGCGCTGTTCCTGTTGCTGGTGGTCATCATCGGCGACCCGCTCATCGTGAACACCATCAAACACGCCGTGGCGCGGCCGCGACCGTGCATCACGTTGCCGGATGTGATCGAGCGGCTCGGCTGCACGCAATCGGGTTCCATGCCGTCGGCGCACTCGGCCAATTGGTTCGCGGGAGCGATGGTGTTTTTCCTGTTTTATCGAAAAAAGCTTTGGTTGATGATTCCGGTGGCGGTGATGGCGCTGGCGGTTTCCTTTTCGCGCGTTTATAACGGCGTGCATTATCCGGGCGACGTTTTGGCAGGAGCGATTTTGGGCGCGGGATATGCCATCGCGATTCCCGTGGCGGCGCAAATGATTTGGAATTTCCTGGGCAAACGCTTTTTTCCTTCATGGCACGCGCAGTTGCCCAGCCTTTTGAATCCGGGAACAAGGAGTAAGGAGTCAGAAGCCAGAATTCAGAATCTAAAAAGTGAAGTTCG
>DASTWS010000001.1:0-127005 GCA_035776755.1 Verrucomicrobiia bacterium | reverse complement strand
CATTGAATCCAGCAATTGACGGTTACGCCATCACCGCCGACCGCAATATCATTCATACCCGCGCGACGCTTTATTACCACATCGAAAACCCGGTTGATTACGTTTTCAATTTCGCCTCGGCATCGAACACGCTGTTGAACGCGTTGAACAATTCGCTCCTTTACACCGCCGCGCATTTCAAAGTGGACGACGCGCTCTACAACAACGTCGGCGGTTATCAGGATGAAGTGCTGGAACGTGTCAGCGATCTGGCCGCGCAGGAAAAGCTCGGCATCGTGATTGATAATTGCCAGGTGCAAAACATTCCGCCGCGGCAGTTGACGGATATTTTTGCCCAGGTCATTCAATCGCGCGAAAACCTGAACAAAACCATCACTGAAGCCAAAACAACGGCCAACACGATTGTCATCAACGCCAGCGCCCAGGCCGCGCGCGTCGTCAATGAAGCGCAGTCCGCGGAAACCAATTACCTCACCACCATCAATGCCGAGGCGAAACGATTCAGTGATTTGTTGCCGCAATATCAGGCCAATTCCGCGCTGTTCGCGCAGCAGGTGCTCTTGCCGGCGATGGCTGATACGCTGACAAATGTTGGAGGAAAATGGTTTTTGCCCGAGCGCGCCGATGGCAAACCGCGCGAACTGCGATTACAATTGAATCGCGAACCAATCACGCCGAAAGCGGCGAAGAATGATTAGAATGGAAGCGATGCAAAAGCAGAGAATGAAAATGCGAATTGTGGCAGCCTGCCACTTTTTGCTAACTGCTCTTGTGATTTGGAAATTGTATGGTTACGACACCGCTTGGTCAGGTTCGGCTCAACGATTTGCGTGGCATCATGCATGGGCTGAATCTTGGTATGGAGCATTTTGTTTACTCCAACCTCAAGTTTGGTATGTCACAAAATTAAATTCCGCATTTCCAAATGTCATAACGCCGGTAATACATTTTACTATTTCTTTAATTTCAATTCCAATTTGGAGCATTTGCTTCGGCTGGCTCTTTGTTAAATTCGACAATTGGCTCAACCATTTTTCAATTCTCGGCAAAAAAAGTTTTTTGATTACGATTCACGATTTAACTGTCCAACGATTTACGATTTTATGCAGGTCACTTCCCTTTTAAGCCAGCACGAACATGAGCACGGCCCGAATTGCGGCTGCGGCCACGACCACGAACATTCCACCGTGCATATGTGGCAGGCCGTCGTCGGCATCGTGCTCGTCCTCAACGCCTTCATCGTGGACTGGGTTTTCTCCGAAGGCACGACGATCGCCAGCTTCAGCGCCTTTTTTGGCGCCATCATTTTGATTTATCCGATCGTCGTCACGGCCATCAAAGACCTGCGCGCCGGCCGCTTGAGCATCAACGAACTCGTCGCTATCGCCGTGCTCGCCGCATTCGCTTCGGGCGCGATCGGCGTTTTCGGCGGCGGAAATGCCGATGTTTTCAGCGCGCAAATGAGCGCCGGTTACAAAACAGCCGGTTTGATCGCGTTTCTCATGCTCATGGGTGAACTCATCGAAAGCCGCACCGCAGAAGGCGCACGGCAATCCATCGAATCGCTCATCAAACTTACACCCACGAAAGCACGCCGCCTTAAATCCGACGGCACGGAAGAAGAAATCGCCGCCAGCGAATTGAAAGTCGGCGACGTAATCCGCATTCGTCCCGGCGACAATGTGGCCGCCGACGGCATCATCGTGAACGGACAAGGCTCATTCAATCAGGCCACGATCACCGGTGAATCGCTTCCGGCCGAAAAGAAATCCGGCGACGAAGTTTTTGCCGGAACGCAAAATCTTACCGGCGTTTTGGAAATCAAAGTCAGCCGCGCCGGCGAAGATACCACGCTCGGCCGCGTGCGCGAATTGATTATCGCTGCCGAAAAAACCAAATTGCCCATCCAAAAAATCGTGGATCAATACATGGGCTTTTACACGCCGCTCGTGCTGCTCATCGGCATTTTGGTCTGGGCATTTACGCATGATCTCAACCGCGTCATCGCCGTTTTCGTCGTTTCCTGCCCGTGCGCGTTCATTCTCGCGACGCCAACCGCGATGGTCGCCGCGCTTTCCGCCGCCGCGCGTTTGGGAATTTTGATCAAAAATGTGGCCGACATCGAACTCGCGGCAAAGATCAACGCCTTTGTTTTCGATAAAACCGGAACGCTCACGACCGGCCAGCTTGCCGTGAGCCGCCTCGCGCCGATTGGCGACACGAAACCGGCGGAATTGCTGTTGCTCGCCGCATCGGCTGAAAAATACAGCAATCATCCGACGGCCAAAGCGCTGGCGCAATTGGCCGGCGAAGCCGGCGTGCCGCTCGCCGAACCGAAAGATTTTGCCGAAACGGCCGGTCGCGGCGTGAAAGCGCAGATCAACGACACGAATGTGTTGGTCGGACGCGCGCAATGGCTTAAAGACAACGGCGTGGATTCGCCATTCGAAAAATCCGTTGACTTGAACGAAGCGGAAGGCTGGAGCTTGATTTTTGTCGCGCGCAACGGCCAATGCGTCGGCTGGGTCGGCATGCAGGACAAAACCCGCGCCGAAGCGAAGGAATCACTTGCCGAATTGAAGGATGCCGGCGTTCGGCGCATTGCGATGGTCAGCGGCGATCGTCAGGCCGTGGCCACGCGCGTGGCCGCCGAAATCGGTTGCGAAGAAGCCAAAGGCGATTGCCTGCCGCAAAACAAAGTGGAATTTGTCCGCGCGGTAAAATCAAAAGGCTATCAGGTCGCCGTCATCGGCGACGGCGTGAACGATGCGCCGGCGCTCGCGGCGGGTGACATCGGCATCGCGATGGGCGCGGCGGGCAGCGAAGTGGCGATCCACAGCGCGACGATTGCGCTGATGAACAACGACCTGCGCCGTTTGCCGTTCCTGGTGAAGTTGTCGCGCAGCACGCGTGCGGTCATCAACCAGAATTTCGTGTTCGGCGTTTGTTTCATCATCGCCGGGCTTTCGGCGGGCGCATTTGGAATCATCGGTCCGGTAACGGCGGCGATTTTGCACGTGACCGGCACGTTTATTGTGATCTTCAACAGCGCGCGCCTCGTCCGCAAAGGCGAAGAAATGGAACATTTTCATCCCGAAACCGAAGAGCCGCGCCGCGCTTCTGGAGAATTGAAACCGCAAATGGCATAAAGAATGAAATGCTTTTACCATCCGCAAATTGAGGCCGTTGCAATTTGTAAAAATTGCGGCAAAGGACTGTGCTTTGAATGTGCTTCTGACGTAGGAAATGGAGTTGCATGCAAAGGAAAATGCGAATCAGAAGTGCAAGCATTAAACGAACAGTTGCTTCGCAATAGAACAATGCATCTTAAATCAAGCGAAGCGCACATGAAATCTACGATTTTTTTAAGTATGATTGGTTTTTTTTTCGTTGGTTTTAGTTTCTATATGCACGATAAATTTAGCTTTGCCTTTATACTTCCGGCAGGAGTCATCTTCCTTGTAGTTGCATTGTTGTTTTATCGTTTGGCTAAAAAATTGAAGCAGCAAAAATAATTTATGTCAGTTGCCGAATTAGATTCAAAACCGGAAATCGCAAATCGGAAATCCGATGAAGTTGCCGTTTCCGTTCGCGGCTTGCCGTTGATATAAAATGCCGTTAAATTGAGACCATGAGCGCCACAGAAGTCATGCAACAAATCGAAGCGCTGCCCGACAAAGAGCAGCAGGAACTCTTTGTTTTATTCACAAAAAAGATTATCGGCGTCAAGAGCGTAAATTCAAAACCGTGGCTTGGAAAAAAACTTTCATTTGAAGAAGCTTGCGACGTTGTATTTCGCGAGAACCGGCAACTTTTAAGCGCGCTAGCCAAGTGAACGAGCCGGATTTTTTGACGCTTGATGAAGTCCACCTCATCCACGCGCGAAGTCTGGCCGAACACGGCGGCGGTGAAGGCGTCCGCGACGCGGGATTGATTGAATCGGCGCTGGCTTCAGCGAAAAACACTTTTTATAACGCGCATGGCGATTTGTTTGATGTCGCGGCAAGTTACGCTTTTCATTTAGCGGAATCGCAGGCATTCATTGATGGAAATAAACGCACGGCAGTCACGTCAGCCATGATTTTTCTCGCGAAAAATGGCATTTATGCGCAGCCGCCAACATGGACGCTTTATTCCGCGATGATTGACGTAGCGGAAAAGAAAAAAACAAAAGCGGATTTGGCGGAAATTTTCCGCAAGTGCGCCAACGAATAATTTACATGACAGCAGTTGAATTAAATCCAAAACCGGAAACCGGAAATCGTAAATCCGATGAAGTGGTCGTTTCCGTTCGCGGCCTGACAAAAATTTTCAAGGATTTTTGGAATCGCCCGAAAGCGCGCGCGGTGGACAACGTAGATTTTGAAGTCCGGCGCGGCGAAGTTTTCGGTTTGCTCGGTCCAAACGGTTCCGGCAAATCCACGACGGTAAAATTATTGCTCGGTTTGCTGAATCCAACTAAAGGGCACATCGAAGTTTTCGGCCATTCGCCGAGGCACGTGCAGACGAAATCGCGCATCGGTTATTTGCCGGAGGAATCGTATTTGTATCGTTATCTCAATTCGCGCGAGACGCTGGACTTTTTCGGAAATCTTTTTGAGTTGAGCAAAGGCGAGCGCGGCAATCGCGCGGAACAGCTTTTGGAAATGGTCGGCCTCGGCAAAACGCAGACGCGCGCCGTTGGCGAATTTTCCAAAGGCATGCAACGCCGCATCGGCCTCGCGCAGGCGCTCATCAACGACCCGGATTTGGTGATTCTCGACGAACCGACCGCCGGCCTGGATCCGATTGGCTGTCGTGAAGTGAAAGATTTAATCGTCGCCCTGGCGCGCCGCGGCAAGACGGTGATTTTGAGCAGCCATTTGTTGAGCGACGTGGAAGACGTTTGCGACCGCGTGGTGATTTATTACGGCGGAAAAATCCAGGCATCAGGCACGTTGAAAGAATTGCTTTCCGAGCCGGACACATTGCGGATCACGACTCCGATTTTGCCCAAGCCGACGCTGGAAAAAGTTTTGGAAATCATCCGCCACGATATTTCCAGCGGCGAAGTGCGCGTGGACAATCCGACGCAAAATCTGGAAAGCTATTTTCTCGACGTGGTGGCCAAAGCGCGCGAAGCAGCGCATGAAACGAGCGGCGCGCAATCCGGCGCACGCGTCGCGGCCTATTTGCGCGCGGGCGTGGAAGAAAAATCCGAATCGGAAAAGATTCTGGAAAAATTGTCGTTGCCGCAAACGCAGAAAACTGTGGAACCGGGCGTTTCTGCGCCAGCGGGACCCAAAATGGACGAAAAGAAATTGGAAGCGCTGGCGCAACCAGAGGCGCAAAAACCAGCGCCCAAGCCGTCCACGCCGGAAGTGAAGCCGGAAGATTTATCCAAAGCAGACGAGAAATTGTCGTCGCTGCTCGGAAATAAAAAATAGTTTGCCCGCGGATTACGTCGATTTTCGCAGATAAAAATTCAATTTCTTAAATCTGCGTTCATCTGTGAAATCTGCGGAAAAATAAAATGCAAAAGGTTTTAGCAATATGTTGGTTGACGTGGAAAGCCGCGCTGCGGTTCAAGCTGTTCCTCGTCATCGCCGCACTCTTGATTCTTGCGGTCGTCGGATTGCCGCTGGTGATCCGCGACGACGGCACGGCGCGCGGTTTTACGCAAATCATCATCACCTACACCTTGAGCGCCATCACGGTGTTGCTCGGACTTTCGACGCTGTGGCTTTCGTGCGGCACGCTGGCGCGCGACATCGAGGAATGCCAGATGCAGGTCGTGGCCACAAAACCGATTGCGCGCTGGCAAATTTGGCTTGGCAAATGGCTCGGTATCGTGACGTTAAACGCGGCGCTTTTGGCGATTTCAGGCGCGTGCGTTTATGGATTGCTGCAATGGCGCGCGACAAAATTGCCGCCGGCGGAACAGGTGAAGTTGCGCAGCGAAGTGCTGGTGGCGCGCGGCTCGGCCAAGCCTGCCGACGTCAGCGCGGAAATTGACGCGGACGTGGAGCAACGGTTGCAGGAGGCGCTGAAACAAAATCCGCACATGGCGGATATGCCGGCGGCGGAAAAGAATGAAGCGATCAAACAAATCCGCGAACAGGTGAAAGCGGAATATCAAGTCGTGCCGCCGGCTTATGCCAAGGGCTGGAAAATTGACCTGGGGTTTGCAAAAAACTTTTTGAAGGGCAAACCGCTGCAATTGCGCGTGAAATTTAATGCCGCGCAAAAAACGGCAAGCGGGACTTACGCCGGGATTTGGCAGATCGGCGTGCCGGGAACGGGAAAATACTGGCAAAGCGAGCCGATGAGCCTGGCGGCGGACACCTTTCACGAATTTCAAATTCCCCCCAATCTGTTCGATGAAAACGGCGTGATGACAATCGCGTTTTTGAACGAGAACAACACGGCATTGTTGTTTCCACTGGATGACGGCATGGAGGTTTTGTATCCAAAAGGCAGCTTCGAAATGAATTTGGTCCGCGGGCTGGGAATCATTTTCTGCTGGCTGGCGCTGATTGCGGCGCTGGGTTTGATGGCGGCGAGTTTTCTGACTTTTCCCGTGGCGACATTTTTCTGTCTGGCCATGCTCGCGGTCGTGGCGTCGAGTTCCACTCTGGCCGAAGCGATTGATGCCGGCACGGTCATGGCGGGCAACAGCGAAACCGGCGAATTCGGCAGCTCGGCCGCGGACGCGGTGCTGATCCCGATGTTCAAAGGCATGGTCGCAATGGTCAGCGTCGTGAAGGATTTCTCGCCGATCGACGCCTTGAGCACCGGCCGAAGCATTCCGTGGACGGAATTGGGGCTGGCCTTTGGAAAAATCATTTTTCTGGCGGGCGGATTTTTAGCCGTCCTGGGAATCATCTTTTTCAGCCGCCGCGAACTGGCGACGGCGCAAGGAACACAATGAAGCCGCGCGCCAAAAAAATTCTTCTGCTGTTGCTGACCGCGGCGCTGTTGTTCGGTTCGGGCCGGGTGCAAAATTCTTTGAACCGCGATCGCGCGACGTTGGGGCTGACGATTTCGGAGCCCCTGCAAAATGCGCCGCCGGTTTTGGCGTTCACGACGGTTGCGCTCGGCGGTTTTCGCGGATTGATTTCGAATTATCTCTGGATCCGTGCCAACGATTTGCAGATTGATGATAAATACTTTGAAGCCGTCCAACTCGCGCATTGGATCACCGACCTGGAACCGCATTTTTCACAGGTATGGGCTTATCAGGCATGGAACATGGCGTTCAACATCTCGGTCAAATTCAAAGACCCGGACGATCGCTGGCGCTGGGTCAACGATGGCGTTTCGCTGCTGCGCGATGAAGGTTTGCGCTACAATCCGGACGATGTTTTGATTCATCATGAACTGGCGTGGTTTTTCCAATTCAAGATGGGACAGACGATGGACGACGCGAACAATTACTACAAAAGCCAGTGGGCGAAAGAAATGACTCCATTTTTTGGATTGGAAGGAACGAATTTTGAAGCGCTGGTCAATCCACAGACGCCGGAAGAAAAAACCAACGCACTCATTTTGCGCGAGAAATTCAAAATTGATCCTGTCTTCGCGCAGAAAATCAATCAGGAATGGGGCCCGCTCGATTGGCGGCTGCCGGAAGCGCACGCGATCTATTGGGCGTCTCAGGGATTGCAAAAAGCGGCGGAACATCCGGACAAGGTGAAGAAAGAAGACCTGCTTCAATTGCGCCGGGTGATCTATCAATCCCTGTTGCAAACACTGCATCACGGGCGCATCCTTTCAAATCCCTTCACGCAACGTTATGCGCTCGGTCCCAATCTCGACATCATTCCGCAGACAGAAAAAGCCTACGAGTTGATGATCGCAGAAGATCCCAACGACGCCATCAATATCGCCCGCGCCTACCGTTACGCGCTTTGCGATGCCGTTTATTTTCTCTATGTCAATAACCGCATCGCCGAGGCCGCCAAATGGTATAAAACGCTCCAGGAAAAATTTCCCGACAAACCCTTGCCGGACATTCAGCCGGCGACGTTGCCGAAAGACATGACGCTGGATGAATTTGCCGTTGCCCGCGTGCAATCAGAGGTCGGCGATACTTCACAGGAACGGACGACTGCCGTGGTTCAAGGTTTGCTTGCCAACGCCTATTCTGAATTGGCGCTCGGCTCGGAGGATCGCGCCGCTGGATATAAATTATTGGCGCGGAAAGTTTACGACAGCTACCAAAACCGGATCAAAGGCGGAAACAACCTCGAGCGCATCGGTCTGCCGCCGTGGAACATGCTCAATCAAACGGTGATCAGCGATTTGCTGAATCCGGAAGAGAGTCCGTTGCCTTATGCCGCGCGGGCGGTCATTCGTTCCCAATTGGGAATGAAAGCCGAAACCAATGCGCCGTCCGTTTCCACAAATGCCGCGACTTCAGCTATTTCTTCAACGGCCACCAATATGCCGGCAAACGCGGTGACGAATGCTCCGATTAAATAGTTCCGCAAAAATTTGACGAACGGCAATTTCGGAATACTGTAACTGTGACGCGGGGGGATTTAGCCATGGAAAAGGAGTGTTTAATGATTAATAATTCGATGAACCGTATCTTCGTGCGGCTCGCCAAATTCTCAATGTTCTTGCTTGCAGCCGTCGCATTTGCCGGCTGCCAAACCGATCCATTTTCAAGCGGTTACAGCGGAGGATCCGCCCAAGCCGCCGCGCGGTCGCAGGCCGAAACGCTGCGCGAAGGCGACGTTTTACAAATCGCTTTCCCCGGTTCGCCAAACCTGGACACCAAGCAGCAAATCCGCCGCGACGGCCGGATCACCCTGCCGTTGATCGGTGAAGTGGAAGCCGCCGGATTGACCGCCGACCAATTGCAGGCCGGGCTGGTAAAACTTTACGCGCCGCAACTTTCCACAAAGGAAGTGACCGTGGCCGTCGTTTCCTCGACCTTTCCGGTTTACGTGACCGGTTGCGTGTTGCGCCCGGGAAAAGTTGAGTCGAACCAGCCGCTCACCGTGCTTGAAGCCATCATGGAAGCCGGCGGATTCGACAATGCCCGCGCCAACTTGCGCGACGTTCACATTGTCCGATACGTAAATGGCCAGCAACAAAGTTATTCCGTCAATTTATTGGCGGCTCTGCACGGTGAGGATAAGCGTCCGTTTTACCTCAAACCGTCGGACATCGTTTATGTGCCGGAACGGTTTTCCATTTTCTGATTCCATGGAAGGCCATCCTCGCGGCGGTTTTTAAATCGCATCGCATTGAATTTTTTCGCGTTTGCTGCAACACTGCGGCGCAATGCGAATCCTTGCCCTCGACCACGGAACCCGGCGCATCGGCGTCGCGGTGAGCGATGAAACCCAAACCATCGCCCAACCGCTCGAATATATTCCCGCTGAACCGTTCGGTGATTTCCTGGTGCGCCTGAAAACAATTCTCGTCGAAAAAGAGGTCGGATTAATTCTTCTTGGAATGCCGCGAAATATGGACGGCAGTTACGGTCCGGCCGCGCAAAAAGTTCAGGCCTTTGCCGATGCCTTAAAACCTGAAATTTCCGTGCCGATAAAATTTCAGGATGAACGGCTGACTTCGGTGATGGCCAATCGCGTTTTGCTCCAGGGAAATGTCCGCCGCGATAAACGCAAAGAGAAGGTGGACAAAATGGCGGCGGCGATCTTGTTGCAAAGCTTTCTGGATGCGCGATGAAATACAAATTGACCATCGCTTTTGACGGTGCGAATTACGAAGGCTGGCAGATGCAAAAAATCGGCACCGGCGTCCAGGAAATCGTCGAAACGGCGCTCGCAAAATTGTTTCCGAGCAAACCGCGCCTGCACAGCTCCAGCCGCACCGACACCGGCGTCCATGCGATGGGCATGGCCGCTCATTTTGAAATTCCAGAGGCGGAAGCGCGGCTGCACAATCGCAAACTGGCCCTGGCTATCAACGCCTGGCTGCCGGAAGACGTGCGCGTTTTGAAGGCATCTAAAGTTTCGAAAACATTTCATGCCCGATTTGATGCTGCCGGAAAACAATATCGCTATTTTGTCTGGAACCATACGGCATCCAATCCGCTATCGCGCAAAACAGCGTGGCACGTTCCGCAAAAGCTCAGCCTGAAATTGATGCGCGATGCGGCCAAACATTTCGTCGGCAAACATGATTTCCAATCGTTCACGGCAAATCCCGGTTACGAACGCGAATCCACCGTGCGCAATTTGTCGCGCTGCGATGTAAAAAAATCCGGAGCGCAATTCATTTTCACCATCGAAGGAGACGGATTTCTCTACAAAATGTGCCGTGGCATCGTCGGCACAATCGTCCAGGCGGGCACCGGAAAATTTCCGCCGTCCGAAATCAAGACCATGCTGGAAAAGCGGGATCGCCGTGTGGCCGGCATGACCGCGCCGGCGCACGGATTGATTTTGTGGAAAGTTTTTTATTCAAAAGGGAAAAAGATGCCGAATTAACAAAATTTTCAAAATTCAATTTAATTCCGCAAATTCTAAATAATGAACGTTGTCCTCGTTGAACCCGAAATTCCGCCGAACACCGGCAACGTTGCCCGGCTGTGCGCGGCGACAAAATCCGTTTTGCATTTGATCGAGCCGTTGGGTTTCAAATTGGACGATTCGCAATTGAAACGCGCTGGAATGGATTACTGGCAGCATGTCGAATGGCATCGCTGGCGCAATTGGAATGCGTTTGTCGAACAAATTTCGCCCGGCGCAAAATTATGGTTCGTCGAGTCGAACGGACCGAAAGTTTACAGCGACGCAAAATTTTCGACGGATGATTATCTGATTTTCGGACGGGAAACCGCCGGGCTGCCGAAGCAATTGCTCGAAGAAAACCCCGACCGTTGGCTGCGGATCCCGATGTTCAACGACAAAGCGCGTTCGCTCAATTTATCAAATTGCGTGGCGCTCGTTTTATTTGAAGCGTTGCGTCAACAAAGTTTCCACGGCGAAATTTTGTGATAAAATCCTTTTGTGCAGGTTGAACAGCTCATTTCATCCCATCGCGGCGCGCCGGAAAATCCGGCGAATCGCTTTGAAAAAATTCATTTGGAGCCGGACGAAGAGTGGAATCCTGACGAGGATATTTCTCCGAAGACTCAATTTCTCGTGGATCACAGCAAAACCGCGATCGCCTACAACAACAGTCCAGACATCGGCTTCGACGCCAGTCTGAATCCGTATCGCGGTTGCGAACACGGCTGTATTTATTGCTACGCGCGGCCGACGCATGAGTATTTAGGATTTTCCAGCGGTCTTGATTTTGAAACCAAAATCATGGTCAAACAAAACGCGCCGGAATTGTTGCGCTCGGAATTGTCGTCGCCGAAATGGAAACCGCAAATCCTCGTGATGAGCGGCGTGACCGATTGCTATCAGCCGGTGGAACGGAAATTGAAATTGACGCGCCGCTGTTTGGAAGTGCTGGCGGAATTTCGCAATCCGGTCGCCATTATCACTAAAAATTTTCTCGTGACGCGGGACATTGACGTGCTTTCCGAATTGACAAAATTCAATTGCGCCAGCGTTTGTCTTTCCGTCACGACGCTCGACATGGAATTGCGCAAAGTCATGGAACCGCGCACGTCGCCGCCGCAGGCGCGACTGAATGCGATCCGCAAATTGGCCGAAGCAAAAATTCCCGTGAGCGTCAATGTCGCACCGATCATTCCCGGCCTGACCGACCACGAAATTCCGGCGATCCTGAAAGCCGCGCGCGAGGCCGGAGCCATTTCCGCCGGATTTACGATTGTGCGATTGCCGTATGCCGATAAAACACTTTTTGAAAATTGGCTGGAACGAAATTTTCCAGACCGCAAAGAAAAAGTGTTGAACCGCATCAAGGCGATGCGCGGCGGAAAACTTTACGATGCGCAATGGGGAAAACGCATGCGCGGCGAAGGCATTTTTGCAGATCAAATTGAACAAATGTTCGAGGTCGCTTATCGCAAGGCCGGTTTCCGGCACAGTCGGCATGAACTTTCGACCGGACATTTTCGTCGTCCCGGCGGTAATCAACTTTCACTTTTTTGAGATGCAAAACCTCGTCGAAGATTTTCTGCAATTCCTGCGGCACGAACGCGGACAATCGGATAACACGGCCAAAACCTATGCCGCGTTGTTGGGCAAATTCGTCGCCTGGGCAACGGAAAACAAAATCGCGGATTGGAAATCAGTTGAGTTAAAACATTTGATGGCGTTTTTACAACATGAACGGATGCGGAATGCCTCGACCGGCCGCCCGCCGTCACAAACAGAATACAATCCAAAAACATCGAAGCGTTTGAGCAGCGAAAGTGTTTATCTTGAAATCGCGGCGCTTCGGGCGTTTTATAAATTCGCCGAAAACGAAAAAATCCTGCCGATGAACGTCGCGGAAAATTTGTCGCTGCCGCGTCGCTGGAAACGGTTGCCGAAAGCGTTGACCAATGAAGAAATCGAAAAAATTTTAGAGCCGGAACCGCGGGAAACGCTGGAAAGCTTGCGCGACCAGGCGATTTTGGAATTGGCTTACGCCTCCGGTTTGCGTTTAAGCGAATTAAAAAATCTCCGACTGGAGCAATTGCATCTGGAGGCGGGCTTCGTCAATGTCATCGGCAAAGGCAACAAAGAACGCGTCGTGCCCGTCGGCAAAAAAGCGATCGAAGCCTTGAACCGCTATCTCCAAAACGCGCGCCCGAAATTGGTGACGTCGAAATCTCCGGCGAATGTTTTCATCACCGGCACGGAAAACCGGCAGCGCGGAACGGCCTTCGCATCCGTCACGCTTTGGCTGCGGATCAAAAAGCGGATCCAGCGCGCGGGGATTCCGCGCAACATCACACCGCACATGTTGCGCCATAGTTTTGCGACGCATTTGCTGGAGCATGGCGCGGATTTGCGCGTGATCCAGGAATTGCTTGGCCATGCGAACATCAGCACGACGGAAATTTACACGCACGTCGCCGGAAATCGTTTGCGCGAAATCCATCGTAAATTCCATCCGCGCGCTTAATCCGGAACTGCGGTTTTCGCGGATTTAATTTCTGGAAAACCTCTGCAATCCGCAGTTAAAATTTTGCCATGAGCAAAACTGCATTGTTATTCGCCGGGCAAGGCGCGCAAGTCGTCGGCATGGGCAAAGATTTGGCCGCGCAATTTTCCTCGGCACGCAATTGGTTCGACCGCGCCAACGCTGCGCTCGGTTATGATTTGGCGAAAATCTGTTTTGAAGGGCCGGAATCGGAATTGACCAAAACCGAAAACGCGCAGCCGGGAATTTTTCTCGTGAGCTGGGTTTGCTTTGAATCGCTCAAGGAGCGCGTCCCGAATCTGAAATTTGACGCCACGGCCGGGCTGTCGCTGGGCGAATTCACGGCGTTGACGGCCGCGAACGCGATGAGTTTTGAAGACGGCTTGCGGGTCGTTCGTCAGCGCGGAAAATTCATGCAGGAAGCCTGTGATGCGACCAAAGGCGGCATGGCGGCGGTCATCGGATTGGACGAAGCGCCGACGCGCGAAGTTTGCGCGGAAGCCGGCGTGACGCTGGCCAATTTGAATTGCCCGGGACAATTGGTCATTTCCGGCGATGCCGAAAAAATTGCCAAAGCGGTTGAACTCGCAAAAGCCAAAGGCGCCAAACGCGCGATTCCGCTGGTCGTGGCGGGCGCATATCATTCGCCGTTGATGTCGAGCGCGCAGCCGAAACTGCAAGGCGAATTGGCAAAAATCAAAATTTCATCGCCGGCGGTTCCGGTGATTTCCAACGTGACGGCGCAACCGCACGGCGCGGATATTTCCACAAAACTCGTTGAGCAGGTTTGTTCGTCAGTCCTCTGGGAAAATTCGATGCGCTATTTGCTCGCGCAGAGATTTACGCGTTTCATCGAACTTGGGCCGGGAACGGCGTTGAGCGGCTTCATGAAGCGCATTGATAAATCGGCGCAAATGCTGAACGTGTCCGACCCGGCAAGCCTGGAGGCGACGGTCAAAGCGTTAAGCCTTGTTTGATGAAAATCATTTCGACATGGCTGGCCGCCGCCATCGCGGCGCTGATGTTGAACGGTTGTCAAACTCCGCAAGGCATGTCGAAATTGACGGTCACCGATAATCAGGAAAAAGATTATAAATGGCCGGAACCAAAAACACATTTTTCCGTTGGCGAAACGCCGGTGGTCCGGGTCATCGGTTGTGAGGGCAAAAAGATCAGGTTGCAACTGATCAATGTTTCGTCCGGAAGCATAGAGCGTGAGACAAGCGAGCTTTTTCCGAAACCGGTCGTAAATGTTGGACCGGAACGCATCAAAATGGGAACGATAGCTAATAGTTGGGATGGCCCGGTTGTCCCGGTCCGCTACAAACAAATCGACATTTATAAATCCCGATTTTTCTGGCCGCTGTCACATTTGCCTGCGGGAATGTATGAAGTGCGCTTGATCGTGGAAGGGAATCCGGCCGAGAAATTTGCCTTCAGCATTTCCGGTCGAGGCACGCCTTAATTACGATTTCGATTTGCCACGCGCGATTTGATCCACCGAAACGGCGAGCACGATGATGGCGCCGATGACGATGAGTTGCACGTTGGTCGAGATCCCTAAAAGCGTGCAGCCATTGCGCAGAAAGCTGATCAGCAACGTTCCGATGATCGTTCCCAAAATCGTTCCGCGTCCGCCGTTCAAACTGGCGCCGCCGATCACGACTGCGGCGATGATGTCGAGTTCCAATCCAATTCCCGCCGTCGGTTGCGCCGAAACGGTGCGGCTGGTTTCGATCATGGCTGCGACTCCGACGAGCATTCCGCTCAAGGTGTAAATGAGCGTGAGGTTCCGCGTGACGTTGACGCCGGAGTAAAGCGTGGCTGTGCGGTTGGCGCCGATGGCGTAGGTGTAACGGCCCAGCGTTGTCCGGTTCAACACCACGACGGCAATCAATACGATGACAACCGCGATCACGACGGAAACGGACAGTCCGAATATCTGGCCGTTGCCGAGGAATTGATATGCGGGCACGTTGTAGGGCTGGCCGTCGTTCATCACATAGGAAATTCCCCGAAAAGCGCTCATCGTGCCCAACGTCAGGATGAACGGCGGCAATTTCAATCCGTTGATGAGCGCGCCGTTCGTAAAGCCAGCGAAAATGCCGGCGATAATTCCCGCGAAAGTTCCCAGCCACATCACGCCGGGCGTCAAGTTATCGCCGCCAAAATGTTTCATTGTCCAGGCGCCGACCATGCCGCAAAGCGCGAGCATGGAGCCGATGGATAAATCGATGCCGCCGGAAATAATGATGGCCGTCATGCCGACGGCGAGGATGATGTTGACGGTCGAACGCCGGAAGACGTTCAGGAAATTGTCCGTGCTCAGAAAGGTGTCCGGTCTTAGAACGGACAACAAAATCAGCACGAACAATAAACTCGCGAAAGGCAACAGTTGGCGGACGAATTTCACTGGATGTTCAGCAGCGCTTTGATCTCTGGTTTGTCCAAATTCTCTTTCGTCACGACAGCCACGCCGGTATCAATTTTCTTTTCCACCGGTTTTCCCTGGATGCTGTCCACAACCGCTTTGACACCATCATATCCCATTTTATAGGGATCCTGCACCACCAGCGCATCGATCTGTCCAGCTTTCAAACCATCGAGCAGCGCCTTTTCCGCGTCAAAGCCAACGAGTTTGACCTCGGTGCGATGCTGGCTTTGCAACGCCTGAAGCGCACCGACTGCGGTCGGCGCGTTGCACGCATAAAACCCCTGCACGTCTTTGTTGCGCGTCAACATATCTTCGGCGGCCTGCAATGCCGTTTCCACCGTGTCCTGGCCATATTTACTGTCCACGATTTTGATGCCCGGAAATTCTTTCTTGATCGTGTCAATGAAACCGTTTTCGCGGTCAGTCGTGGAGGCCGAGCCGGGAACATATTTCAAAACAATCACATTTCCTTTGCCGCCGAGAATTTCGCCCATGCGCCGCGCGGCCAACACGCCGCCCTGATAATTGTCCGTCGCCGCAAATGTCACGTAATTGCTCGTGTTGATTCCCGAATCAATGATGGCACAGGGAATTTTCTTTGCCGCCAGTTCTTCAACTGCCGGCACCAGCGCATCCTGGTCCAGGGGCGCGAGCACCACGCCATCCACCTTTTGCACGATAAAATCTTCGACGATTTGGATCTGGCGCTCGCGGTCGGTTTCGCGCTCGGGACCGTTCCAATAAATTTTGCAATTGAACTTTTTCGCGGCCGCTTCCGCGCCGGCTTTTACGGATTGCCAATAAATATGCGTCGTGCCTTTCGGAATCACAGCGATTTTATATGGCGCAGGAGTTCCCGGCGCGCTTCCGGTTTCCGTGGAATTTTTTTTGCAACCGGTCGAAAAAAACAACCCGGTCACCAGGACAGCAAGAACAGCGAGTGATTTTTGCATGCCGAAAAGTTTAGTTTTCAAGCCGCGCTTGGCAATGATTTAATCTTCTGCCGGCATGATATTTTGATACACTGGTAACATAATAAAGATATTGCAATGCCCACCGCGCCTCTCGTTTCTGTCGTAATCCCCGCCTTCAACGCGGCGGCAACCATTGCGCAATCGCTGGAGAGCATCCGCAATCAAACGTTCGCAACCTTCGAAGCCATCGTCGTGGACGACGGCTCGACGGATAATACGGCGGAAATCGTCCAAAAATTCAGCGCGGAAGATTCGCGCTTCACCTTGCTCCAACAAAAAAATGCCGGTGTTTCGGCCGCGCGCAACGCCGCGCTCGATCGCGCCCGCGGCGAATTCATCGCGTTTCTGGACGCCGACGATTTATGGCTGCCGCAAAAGCTGGAAAGACAAATCGAATTGCTGAACGCCAACCCGCAATTCAATTTCACGTTCACCAATTTTTTCGTCTGGGACGGCGAGCGCGAATTGGCCATTTACTATTCGCGGAAAAAAATGCCGCGCGGCGATGTGAGCCGGCAACTGCTGCGCTCCACGCTTTTTCTGCCATCCATCGTTTTATTCCGGCGCGAATTGCTCGGCGATTGCCGGTTCGATCCCACGTTTTGCGGCGGCGAGGATTGGGACTTCTGGCTGCAATTGATGGCACGCGGCCTTTCCGCGGCCGGCGTCGCGGAACCCCTGGCGCGTTATCGTCGCTGGGACGGAAACGCGACAGCAAAGAAGATTAAAAACACGGAAAGCGCCGTGCGAATGCTGGAAAAGAATTCCGCGGCGATAAAGCGCGCCGATTTGCGACGGCTTTGTCATCTCTCGCTGAATGTGATGCGCGGACGGCTGGAAATCCTGCGCGCGTTGCAGGATGATCCCGTCGAGCCGGCAAAACTCTCCGCGGCACTCTGGCACGCATGGAAATGGTCGCCACGGCGACTGCAATGGTTTTTGTATTTTTCATTCTCAAGGTGGCCTGTTACTTTTGGCGGCGGTCGGGCACAAAAATGGATCCATCGCACGTTGGCAAAGAAATTTTGATGAACGCAAACGCACCAGCGGTATCAGTCATCGTGGCGGCGTTCAACGCGGAAAAATTCATCGCCGAAACGCTCGCATCGGTCTGCGCGCAAACGTTCGGCGATTTCGAAGTCATTGTCGTCGATGATGGATCGACGGACAACACCGCGGCGATCGCCCGTGAATTCTGCCAAAAAGATTCCCGCTTCCAACTGGTTCAGCGGCCAAACGGCGGGATTTCCTCCGCCCGCAATCTTGGCATCCAAAAAGCCCGCAGCGAATGGGTTGCTTTTCTGGACAGCGATGATATCTGGCTGCCGGAAAAATTGGCGCGACAAATGGCGTTGGCAGCGGCCGACCCGAAGGCAGATCTGATTTTCACCAACTATCATGCCTGGGACGGCGAGCATGATCTGTTTTTGAAATACCCGGAAAGTGAAGCTCTTCCCGAAGGAGATTTGCTTCGCCATCTCGTTTCGCAATTTCTTCTCTTGCCGTCCACGATCATGGTGCGCCGCCAGACTGTGATAAACGCAGGAATGTTCGATGAAAAACGCCGCCATGCGGAGGATTGGGACCTTTGGCTGCGGATGGCGTTGAAAGGTTTATGGGCGCGCGGAGCGCGCGAGCCGCTTGCGCGCTACCGTTTTTGGCCGGGCGCAGCCACATCAAAAAAACGTTTGGATTGCCTTAAGGCCAACATCACCGTGCTCGAACAACATTTTGCTTCCGTCACGGAAAAACGTCCGGAATTGCTTGATGAATATCGCCGGTCTTTGATCAATGTCCGAAATCATCTCGAATTGTTCGCCTCGCGCCAATTTGTCAACGACCCAAAGGCTTTGTCTAAAGTTATTCTGAATGCCTGCCTGCGCGAACGGAATTTCCGCTTTCTTAAATGGTATGTGTTCCTTAAATGGCCGGCGTGGCTCGGCGGCCGGCCGTTGCAACGACGCGTGCAAAAAAAAATAGCCGCCATCAAATTCCGGGGAGACCAAAAAGACAACTGGTCACTGATGGCCGCGCAAATCTCCTCCATTTCCGTCATCGTTCCGGTTTTCAATGGCGCGCCGTTCATCGCCGAGACGCTTGAATCCGTCCGGACGCAAACATTCCGCGAAATCGAAGTGATTGTCGTGGATGATGGCTCGACGGACAACACGGCGGAAATTGTCCAAAAATTCTGCGCGGAAGATTCGCGCTTCACCTTGATCCAACAAAAAAATGCCGGCGTCTCCGCCGCGCGCAACACCGCTATCCACCGCGCCCGTTACGAATGGATCGCGTTTCTTGACGGCGACGATGTCTGGCTGCCGGAAAAACTCGCGCGGCAGGCGGATGCGTTGCGCAGCAATCCGGCGGCGAATTTTTGCTATACCAATTTTTCTATCTGGGATGGACGCCACGATTTGGGCCTCGGTTTTTCCGATGACCGCCCGATGCCAGCCGGCGACGTGTTGGAGCAGCTTATTTTTGGCATCCGGTTTGTCCCCTCAACCGCCCTCGTCCGTCGCGATCTGGTGATCGAAGCGGGATTGTTTCGCAAAGAAATGGAAAGTTCGGAAGACTGGGATTTATGGCTGCGAATGGCTTCGCGGGAATTGCGCGTCTGCGGCGTCCGCGAACCGCTCGTGCGCTATCGCCAGTGGCCCGGCAGTGTCACCGCCAAAAACCGTCTTGCTTCGGTGACCGCCAATTTGCGCGTCGCCGAAAACACGCTTCCCCTCATTGCCGAACGTTTTCCCCGTTTAAGTCATCAATGCCGCCGTTCCATCGCCGCGACACGAACCGTTTTTGAAATCATGAGCGCCCGCAATGCAGCGGATGGCAGTGAAATTCAATTGAGCAAAGCCATCTGGAACGCCTGGAAACGCGAACGCCGGTTGAAGTGGCTTCGCTGGTATGCCTTCCTGCGCTGGCCGGTCGCTCTCGGCGGCGGCGCACTGCGGAACGGAGTCCAAAAAAAAATCCGCGAACGATGGCCGATGGCCGCCGGTTAAGCGCATTGCGTCGCCGCAACAACCCGCGTAACCTCCGCGCCATGAAAATTCTCGTCATCGGTTCCGGCGGACGCGAACATGCGCTGGTTTGGAAGCTCGCGCAATCGCCGCACGCGAAAAAGATTTTTTGCGCGCCGGGAAACGCCGGCATCGCGCAGGAACGGCTCGTGAAAAATTCTTCATCTGTCGAATGTGTGAATGTTTCCGCCGAAGATTTGCCGAAGCTGCTTACGTTCGCGCAGGAAAAGAAAATTGAATTGACGGTCGTCGGCCCGGACAATCCGCTCGCGCTGGGCATCGTGGATTTATTTCAGAAAAATGGCTTGCGCATTTGGGGACCGAACCAAAAAGCCGCGCAGTTCGAGTCCTCCAAAGTTTTCTCGCAAAATTTCATGGAGAAATACGGAATTCCAACGGCGCGCGCCGGAACATTTTCAGACGCAATCGCCGCAAAAAAATTCGCGGCTGAATTGAATGGTAAATGCGCCGTAAAAGCGGACGGCCTTGCGCTCGGCAAAGGCGTTTTGATTTGTGCGAATCAAATCGAAGCCGAACGCGCAATTGATGAAATTCTTGTCGCCAAAAGCTTCGGAGCGGCGGGCGCGAACATTGTCATCCAGGAATTTCTGGAAGGCATCGAAATTTCTTTGCATGCAATTTGCGACGGCAAAACGGCAAAATTATTTCCGACGGCGCAGGACCACAAACGCGCGCTCGACGGCGACCGCGGTTTGAACACCGGCGGAATGGGAACGTATTCGCCCACGCCATTTGTCAGCGATGCCGAATTGAACCTGATTGGCGAGGCGATTTTGAATCCGTGGCTGCGCGGTTGCGCGGAAGAGCAAATCAACTTCTGCGGCATTTTGTATCCGGGAATCATGCTGACAAAATCCGGTCCAAAAGTTTTGGAATTCAACGCCCGCTTCGGCGATCCGGAAACGCAAATTTATCTGACGCGATTGGAAAATGATTTGGTGGAATTGCTGGATGCAAGCGTGAATGGAACGCTGGACAAAATGGAATTAAAATGGAAACCGGAAGCAAGCGTGTGCGTCGTCATGGCCAGCGGCGGTTATCCGGGAAATTATGAAAAAGGCAAAACGATTCGCGGCTTGGACGAAGCGGCAAAATTGCCGAACCTAAAAGTTTTCCACGCGGGAACAGCATTGAAAGAAAATCAAATTGTCACAAACGGCGGCCGTGTTTTGGGCGTTACGGCATTGGGTAAAGATTTGAAATCCGCGCAAGCCGCCGCCTATGCTGCCGTGGAAAAAATCCATTTCGACGGCGCGCATTTCCGCAAAGACATTGCGGCGAAGGCATTCTGATGAATCACCAAAAGCTCCAGTTGCTTCCGTAACCGTTGGGACCGATTACCTCTCTGTCTTCGCTTTTATAGTTTTCAAATATCCGATTTTTCTGCGCGATAAGCCAAGTGTCGCTTAATTCTTTTGTCCCAGGAATGTTGCTCGCGGGCACAATTTCATAGCGTTGAAGAATTGCGCTATCCACTGGCGAATCGAAGTATGGCTGTAATTGGGAAAGATCGGCAGGGAATTGCCCACTGTTGGCTTGAATATATTTCTTTAACGCTTTTTCCGCCATCACACCAAATCTGTCTTCTGCCGCATCAAATAAATTATGCAAATCCCAATGATAATCATCATCGGAAACAAGCTCCGCTTTGCTATTGGCGGCATTTAGCCAATCTCTTTCAGTCAAAAATTGAAGTTCGGGAATTTTTTGATTTGGATTTTGCTCCAGCCACTGCTTCATTTGTTTGACTTTTATCGCAAGACCTTTGGCGGCTACATCGGCCGGGTCATTCGAATCATTTTGAGCATTCGCCGTTTTCAATTGGGTCACTTCTCCACGCAATCTCAAAAGTTCATTTTGATTTGAACCGGATTTCAACTGAGCATTTTCCGCAAGCACTCCAGCCAATTGATTCGTTGCCTCATCGCGCTCGCGCTGCAATTGCGCGAGGCGGTCGCTCAATGAATTTTGCTGCCGCTGCAGGCTTTCAATTTGTTTTTGCGATTCAGAATTTTGATGCGCTTCGAACACGCCGGTTCCAACGGCGGCGACGAATGCCACGCCGATAATTGATTTTTGTAGAGCAGTCATAGCAATCACTTTGGTTGTGGTGACAACAGCTGAAGTCGAAACCGCCGTCCCGGTTAGCACAGCGGCGGAAATGATCGCGGCCAATCCAACCGGTGCAGATTGAACGGCGTTGGCGGAAATCAAAACGACAAGTCCGCTCGCACCAATCGTAATTTTTTGTTTCGAGAAAAAGTCATGCAATCGCCCCATCGCGCGGCTGACGCGCTTTTGCGCGGCGTCATCGGAAATGTTCAATTGTTCGCCGACTTCGCGCAGATTTTTATTTTCGAAATAGCGGAGCAAAATCGCGGCGCGGTCGGTTTCATCGAGCGCGGCCATCGCATCGTCGAGTAGCGGCGCGATTTGCGTCCAATCGTTGGCAGTCGCATTCATGTTTTGCATTTCGGCGGCGATTTGTTCGCGCAATTGCCGTCGCGATTCTTTACGGATGACATCCACGGCCGTTCGCCGCGTCACGGTATAAAGCCACGCGGTGAGAATGGTATTGGATTTCAATTTGTCGGCATTTTGTGCGAGGTCGGCGAAGACAGATTGCGCAATATCCTCGGCCAATTGCGGCGAGCGGACTTGGCGCAGCGCGGCAGAATAGACCAAATCCAGGTGCCGCCGGACGATTTCCGCGAAGGCGTCCTGCGAATTTTCGCGCGCAAATTGTTGCAACAATTCCAAATCGCTTGTCATTTCTTACAGTATATCGCCGCCGGTTCGCGAAATCCGACAATTTTTGTCGCGTGGCAGCCGTCCATTTGGATTTGCAAGGATTCGAAAATTGGCGATACTCATTGTCCGCATTTTGCGGAAATTATGAAATCCCAGGTCGAAATCTACGACACGACCCTGCGCGACGGTTCGCAGGGCGAAGGCATCAATTTCTCGGCGATGGATAAAATCCGGATTGCCGAGAAGCTCGATTCTTTCGGGGTTCATTACATTGAAGGCGGTTGGCCAGGCAGCAATCCCAAGGACTTGGAATTTTTCAAGCAGGCCGCGAAACGCAAATGGAAGAACGCGCAAATCGCCGCGTTCAGCATGACACGACGCAAAGGCATGGCCGTGGAAAATGACGATTTGATGCGGCTCATCCTCGAAGCGGAAACGCCGGTCGTCACCATCGTCGGCAAAACCTGGCTGTTGCACGTGACCGAAGTGTTGCGCGCCAAGCCGGATGAAAATCTCGGAATGATCGGTGATACCATCCGCTATCTCAAAGATCACGGCAAAAAGGTCATTTACGACGCCGAACATTCCTTCGATGGATTTGCCGATGAACCGGAATACGCGCTGGCCACGTGGCAGGCCGCGGAAAAAGCGGGCGCGGATTGCGTTGTCCTGTGCGAAACAAATGGCGGCCGTTTGCCGAGTGAAGTCGCGAAGACAGTTGCGTTTGCAAAATCGAAATTGAATTGCGCCATCGGCATTCACACGCATAACGATTGCGGATTCGGCGTCGCCAATGCGATCGCCGCCGTTGACGCCGGGGCAACGCAGGTGCAAGGCACGATCAACGGTTACGGCGAACGCACGGGCAATTGCGATCTTATCAGCGTCATCCCGACGCTCGAATTGAAAATGAATTTGCGTTGCGTGCCGGCAAAATCGCTGCCGAAGCTCAAGGAACTTTCCGAATTCGTCAACGAAGTCGCCAACGTGCGTCACAACACCCGCGCGCCGTGGGTTGGCCAGACGGCGTTCGCGCACAAAGGCGGCATGCATGTCCACGCCATCGAACGCGTGGCGCGCAGTTATGAGCACATCAATCCCGAAAGCGTCGGCAATTTCCGTCGCGTGCTGGTGAGCGACATGTCCGGACGCACGAATATTTTGCTCAAGGCGAAAGAACTTGGTTTCAAACTTTCACCCGATGCGCCGGAAACACGCGAAATCACCGCGAAGGTCAAAGAGCTTGAATCAAAGGGTTATGAATACGAAGCGGCGGAAGGTTCGCTGGCGTTGCTCGTGAGCAAAACGCTGAAGCATCGCAACCCACAATTCACCGTCGAGACCTATCACGTTTCCATGCGGCGCGACATGAAGGAATCCATTTGTGAAGCGACGGTGCGCGTGCGGGTTGGAAAGACATTGCATCATGAAGTTGCAGAAGGCGACGGTCCGGTCAACGCACTCGATGGCGCGTTGCGATTGGCGCTGGCGAAGTCATTTCCAAAATTGAAAAAAATTTCCCTGACAGATTACAAAGTGCGCATCCTGGATTCCGGAACCGGCACCGCCGCAAAAACGCGCGTGCTCATCCAATCCACCGATGGCCAACGCGAATGGGGCACCGTCGGCGTAAGCGAAAATATCATCGAAGCCAGCCTGCAGGCGCTGGTAGATTCGATGGAATTCGCGTTGTTGAAGAAATGATTTTGCCACAGAAGTGCAGAGACCTCAGAGTTTATATTAAATTTCCGGTGCGCTCTGTGTCTCTGTGGCTTTTTGAACCATGTCTGAAATTTCCAAAGCCTACGAACCGCAGTCCGTCGAGGACAAATGGTATGATTTCTGGCTGAAACAAAATTGTTTCACCGCCGACCCGAAATCATCCAAGCCCGCGTATTCCATTGTTATCCCGCCGCCGAATGTCACCGGCATGTTGCACATGGGCCATGTGCTCAACAACACGATTCAGGACATCCTCAGCCGCAAGGCGCGCATGGACGGCAAGGAAGTCCTCTGGTTGCCCGGCACTGATCACGCCGGTATCGCCACGCAGGTGCAGGTGGAAAAAGCGTTGAAGAAGGAAGAACGCAAAACCAAATACGACCTCGGCCGCGAGGAATTTCTCAAGCGCGTCTGGGCCTGGAAGGAAAAGCACGGCGGCATCATCATCAACCAGCTCAAGAAACTCGGCGCGAGTTGCGACTGGACCCGCGAACGGTTCACGATGGACCCGGAATATTCGCGCTGCGTGCAAAAAGTTTTTGTCGAACTTTACAAAAAGGGACTGATCTATCGCGGCAAACGCATGGTGAATTGGTGCCCCGTTTCGCAGACCGCCCTCTCCGACGAGGAAGTGGAGATGAAACCGCAGAAGGGTTTCATGTATCATTTCAAAGTGCAGGTCGCTGAAATCGTAGGACAGGCTTCCAGCCTGTCTCAAACTTCGGGAAGGAAAGATGGAGACAGGCTGGAAGCCTGTCCTACGGGAGCGGAAATCCGCCTCACCGACACTTGGCTCACCATTGCCACGACGCGCCCGGAAACCATCCCCGGCGACACCGCGGTGGCCGTGAACCCGAAGGACCCGCGTTACGCACACCTCATCGGCAAGCACATCATCCGTCCCCTGCCCATCCAGTTGCCGCCGGAAAAGAAGCTCATCCCGATCATCGGCGACGAGCATGTGGATTTCGAGTTCGGCACCGGCGTGCTCAAGGTGACGCCTGCACACGACAAGGCGGATTTTGAGATCGGCCAGCGCCACAAGCTGCCCGTTGTGGACATCATGAACGCCAACGGCACCATGAACGATCTCGCCGGCGAAAGCCTCGCCGGACTGGATCGTTTCGAGGCCCGTTCCGTGTCCGTGGAGCGCTTGCAGGAACTGGGCGTGATGATCGAAGAAAAGCCATACGAAAACAACGTCGGCTTCAGCCAGCGCGCTGATGTGCCGATTGAACCGCGATTGAGCGAGCAATGGTTTTTGAAATATCCGTCGGTCGAATCATCCAAAGCCTGCGTGGAACAAGCTGACACTTCGGTGGGGCGAGCGTCCTCGCGAGCCGCGAATGACCAAGACGGCTCGCCAGCAACCTCGCCCGACCAGAAAATGCGGTTCCATCCCGACCGCTGGGCAAAAGTCTATGACCACTGGTTGACGAACATTCAAGACTGGTGCATCAGCCGTCAGCTTTGGTGGGGACACCAGATTCCGGTGTGGCGTCGTGGACCTGAATGGTATGAGAAGCAAACGAAAGAGACGCGACGCGCTTCATACGAATTCCTGCAACAGGTGAGCTCGGACAAGAGTGGTGACATGACTCTCAAAGGCTGGGCTGCGAACGCCGAAATGGAGCCCGACGATTTTGAGTTCCTCGAATTTCAACGGGTTGAAGTCTGTCTGGCTCCAGGCAAGGAAGACGTAGCTAGAAAGCTTGAAGATCTCGGCTTCACCCAAGACCCCGACGTGCTCGACACGTGGTTCAGTTCTTGGCTCTGGCCGTTTGCCACGATGGGCTGGCCGGAGACCATCGAGACGTTGAAGAAGTTCTACCCGACCACCGACCTCGTCACCGGGCCGGACATCATCTTCTTCTGGGTCGCCCGCATGATCATGGCCGGTTACGAGTTCATGGGTGAGATGCCGTTTAAGAACGTTTATTTCACCGGCATCATCCGCGACAAGCAAGGCCGCAAGATGTCGAAGACGCTGGGCAATTCGCCTGATCCGCTGGAACTCATCGCCAAATACGGCGCCGACGCCCTCCGCTTCGGCACCATGCGCAGCGCGCCGCTGGGCCAGGACGTGCTCTTCGACGAGAAAGACGTGGAACTGGGCCGCAATTTCTGCAACAAGCTCTGGAACGCCTGCCGCTTCCGTCAAATGCAAGGTGGCGAAGTGCAGGGCGAAATTGATCCAAAGCTCCTGTCATCCGATGACAAATGGATTTTGCTCAAGCTTGATGCTGCGATTCGGGAAATTACCGAAGCACTGAACACCTATAATTTCAGCACGGCGGTGCAGGCGCTTTATCGCTTTTTCTGGAGTGAATATTGCGATTGGTATGTCGAGGCGAGCAAGGCGATTTTGCAATCGAATGATTCGGCGCGAAAAGCCAACACGCTCGCGGTGATTGATTTTGTTTTATCTCACACGCTGCGATTGTTCCATCCGTTCCTGCCGTTCATTACTGAGGAATTGTGGCACGGCATGGGTTTCAGCAAGGAAATGCCGGAAAATCAAGGCGGCCAAACCATCATGTTCGCGCCATGGCCGAAGGCGCTTGACGAAGATTTCAAAAATTTCTACGGCTTGAGCGGGCAGGACAAAAAATTCATTGAAACGCGAAATGAATTTATCGTGCAAGGACGCAATCTGCGTCGCAATGCCAACATTCCAGCGAACAAAAAAGTAAAATTCATTTTCAGGCCTGCCGGACAAACTTCGGCAACGGATGTTGAAGTTCTCAAATTGCTGCTGAACGCCGAAACGGTCGAAGTGAATCCCAATTTTCAGCCCTCGAAAAATGATTTGGCCGTGCGCGCCGATTTGGGCGAATTGTTTTTGCCGCTTGAAGGTTTGATTGATGTGGAAGCGGAAAAAGCGCGGCTGAAAAAAGAAATCGAAAAGGCCGACACCGAAATTTCCAAAGTGGAGCAAAAGCTGGCCAACCCGAATTTTACGGAAAAAGTTCCGGCGAAAGTTTTGGAAGAACACCGGCAGCGCCTCGCCGACTGGCAGAATAAATTGGCTCACGCCAAAGCGGCGCTGGCCGCGTTGGAAAGCTGATTTTCCAGCGCGAATTGGCTTTCCTAAATCCGCCGCTCGGCTAATTTTTTCGCATGGAGCACGGACTCGTCACCGACATTGCCATCTGCATCATTGCAGCATGGATTGTCGCCGTCGTTTCCCAGGTCGCGCGGCAGCCGCTGTTGCTCGCTTATCTCGTCGCAGGATTCGCCGTCGGGCCGCATGGATTGAAATGGGTCACGGATTCGGCATCCATTCAAACGATCTCTGAAATCGGCCTTTCACTGCTGCTGTTCATGATCGGCCTGGAAATTGACCTCAAGCGCATGATGAGCGCGGGCAAAGTCATCACCTTCACCGCGCTGGCGCAAATCCTCGGCTGCGTCGCGTTGGGCTGGCTGTTCTTCGGCGCGCTTCCCATCTTGCAGAATAGATTGGAAGCGCTTTACCTCGGCGTGGCGGCGGCGATGAGCAGCACGGTCATCATCGTCAAAATTCTTTACGACAAGCGCGAGATTGAAACGCTCGCCGGGCGCGTCACGCTGGGTGTGCTGGTGTTGCAGGATTTGTTCGTCATCCTGTTTCTGGCCATCCAGCCGAATTTGAAAAACCCGGCGATTTCAATTTTAGGATTGGCGATCGGGAAAGTTATTCTGCTGGTGGCCGTGGCTTATCTTGCCAGCCGGTTCGTGCTGCCGCCGATATTCAAATTTGTGGCGCGGCTGCCGGAATTGGTATTGGTCGGCGCGCTGGCGTGGTGTTTCGCGCTGGCAGGATTTGCAAATTATCTGGGACTTTCAACAGCCATGGGCGCGCTGATCGCCGGCGTGATGGTTTCGACTTTTCCCTACACGCTCGACGTGGCGGCCAAAGTCACGAGCATCCGCGATTTTTTTGTGACGCTGTTTTTTGTCGGGCTGGGCATGGAAATCCCCGTGCCGACGTGGAGTTATTTGCTTTGGACGCTGGTGCTTTGCGTTTTTCTTGTCGTCAGCCGTTTCATCACCGTTTTTCCGCCGTTGTATTGGATGCGGCAGGGCTATCGCGTCAGTTTTTTGCCGGCGGTCAATTTATGTCAAATGAGTGAATTATCGCTGGTGCTGCTCGCGCTGGGCCAAAAAGCAGGAGATGTCTCGTCCAATTCCATCGGCATTGCGGCATTTGCTTTTGCGTTTCTGGCCGTCGCCTCGACTTACGGCATTTTGAAAAACGATTTGCTTCTGGCCAAAATCGCGCCCGTTTTGAGCCGGTGGAAATTGCATGACCTCGACGACATCGAAATGGAAACGCAATTCCTTGAAAAACCCAAACGCATTTGTCTCCTTGGATTTTCATGGACGGCCAGTTCCTTGATCGAAGAAATCGCGCGCGAACGTTCCGATCTGCTTCCCGAAATCGTTGTGGTGGATTTCAATCCCAACGTCCATGCCAAATTGCGCCAGCGCGACATCATGGCCGTTTACGGCGACATCGCGCAGCGCGACGTGCTGCATCACGCCGGCATCGCACACATGGAAACAATCATTTGCTCCTTGCCGAACATGGTGCTCAAAGGCGCGGACAATTTGAAAATGCTCCGGCAATTGCGCGAATTGAATCCCGAAGCGAAAATCGTTGTCCACGCGGAATTGCTTTCGGACATCTCGCTGCTTTACGCCGCCGGCGCAAGTTACGTCACCGCGCCGCGATTGCTGGAAGCCGCCGATTTGCTGCACGTCATCGAGGCGGCGGAGAAAAACCTGCTCGAAGACAAACGCAAAGAGCAGGAGAAAAAATTGCAGGACCGGAACGAAGTGATTCCGTAAGTTATTTTCTCGGCAACGCCGCTTTGCCGGTGCGCGTAATCTCCTGGACGCCGAACGTTCCCATCAATTCCAGAAATTTCTGCACCTTGCTGTCGTTTCCGGTGATCTCAATCGTGACCGACTTCGGCTGCACGTCCACGATCTTGGCGCGGAAGATGTCGGTGATCTGCATTACTTCAGCGCGGGATTTCGAATCCACGGCCACTTTCACCAGCACGAGTTCGCGGTCAACATATTCGCCTTCGCGAAAATCCTGCACCTTGATGATGTTCGGCAATTTATTGAGCTGCTTGACGATTTGTTCCAGCGTCGCTTCGTCGCCATGCGTGACGACGGTCATGCGCGAAAGCTTCGGGTCGTGGGTCGGGCCGACGTTGAGCGTATCAATGTTGTAGCCGCGTCCGCTGAACAACCCGGCCACGCGCGTCAGAACGCCGAATTTATTTTCCACGAGAATCGAGATGGTGTGTCGCATAAAACCGTTTAAGAACGGACAAAAAGGCTAACAACGCGGACGAAAACGGTCAATTTGCAAAATCCAGTGTTTCCCGTCTCGTCAAAGAAACTTTTTGAGGCTAAATTGTTTCCGTGCAGGCGTGGTTCAACAACGGCGTCACGCGGGCGCGAAATTTTCTTCATCGCCATTGGCAACGCGCGTTGCTATGGCGCGAAAAACTGGTTCCCAAAGAGGAAGCCTTTCATCTGCTCATCGCCGCCGTCGTCGGCGTCATCGGCGGATGCGTCAACGTTTTGTTCTTTTACGGCGGCGAAATGCTCCAGCGCATCTTTCTGTCCCAGCCCGGCGATCCGGTCAAGACCGAGCAGATGTTCACCGCCACGCAACGCGTCCTAGTCCCGGCCATCGGCGGGCTTGTTGCCGGATTGATTTTGCATTTCGGCTTGCGCTGGGCGCCGCGGCAGGATTCCAGCGATATGCTGGAAGTCGTCGTTGCCGGAGACGGACGCTTGCGGTTCCGCCGCGAATCGGTGAAAACCGGTTCCGCGCTCGTCAGCATCGCCACCGGCGCTTCCATCGGGCGCGAAGGCGGCATCGTGCAGCTTTCCGCGACGCTGGCCTCCAAATTGGGACAACTTTTCAAATGGCCGCCGTATCGGTTGCGATTGCTCGTCGGTTGCGGCGCGGCAGCGGGAATGGCAGCGGCCTACAACGCGCCGATCGGCGCGGCTGTGTTTGCCGCGCTCATCGTGCTCGGCAATTTCTCGATGAATCTCCTCGCGCCGCTCGTTTGCGCATCGGTGATCTCCACGGTCGTTTCCCGCAGCGTTTTCGGGATGGAACCGTGGTATCAGGTGCCGCATTTTCCGGATACGACGATGCCGCAACTGGCATGGTTTTTCCTGATGGGAATTTTGTGCGGCGGCGTCAGCGCGGTGTTTTTGAAATTGCTCGGCGCCACACGGCGGCAATTCGATAAAATCCACCTGCCCGTTTACGTCAAGCTCGCGCTCGCCGGCGGCGTCGTCGGCGTTATCGCATTGCAATTTCCCGGCGTCGTCGGCAATGGCTATTTCACGACCAATTCCATTTTGCGCGGAAAATTTGAAGATGTTTCCAATCCTTTTCCTCAACTCAGCGGATTATTTCTCGGGAAAATCCTGGCGACCGTTGTGGCCGTCGGCGCGGGAACCGTTGGCGGCGTATTCACGCCCACGCTATTTCTTGGCGCATGCAGCGGCTCGTTGTTCGGCGCGATGTTGCATTCGCTCGGATTTTCCGAAACGGTGCCCGTCGGCGCCTTTGCGCTGGTCGGCATGGGCGCCGTGCTTTCCGGCACGACGAAATCGCCGCTGCTGGCCATCATCATGCTTTTCGAAATCTCGCTGGATTATTCGCTCATGCCCGCGTTGATGCTTGCGTGCGTGGTCTCCGTGCTCGTCGCGCGTCAATTGTATCCGGATTCCGTTTATTCAGAACACATGCGCCTGAAAGGATTGCCATTGCATCAGGAAAGCGATCGCATCGGCGCGGCGATGGAAAATTTCATCGGCGATATGATGCGCGAACCGGTTCCGCCGGTGCGCGAAACGGCGTCATTACGCGACATCGCTGGCAGATTTCTTACCGGTTCCAATAATTTCCTCCCGATTGTCAATGACCGGCAACAATTGGTCGGCGTCATCGCGCTGCATGATCTGAAGGAATTTCTCAACGCGACGCAGGATTTTGACGGTGTCATCGCCTACGACGTGATGCGACCGCCGCCGAAGGCATTGACGCCCGCGCAGCGATTGCTCGACGCGCTGCCGGTGGTTTTGGAAAGTGAATTGCGCAACGTGCCGGTCGTGAACAACCACGCGGAGAACCGGCTCATCGGCTCCGTTTCGCGCACGGAAATCCTGGAATTGTTTTCCGAAGCGATCGCCAAAAAAAGCAATCCCGTCAAAGAAAAAGCCACCGCCGAATAATTGCACGGAAGCAATTTGTCCCCTAGACTGGCCGGATGTCTCTCAAAGTTGGCGATAAAATTTCCCTGGCGATTCACGACATCGCATTCGGCGGCGAAGGCGTGGGACGATTGAATGAATTGGTCGTTTTCGTTCCCTTTGTCCTCGTCGGTGAAATCGTCGAAGTCGAAATCACCGAAGTGAAAAAGAATTTTGCGCGGGCCAAATTGTTGCGCGTCGAAAAAGCGTCGTCAGAACGCGTCGAAGCGCCGTGCGTTTACTTCGGCAAATGCGGCGGCTGTCAATATCAGCATATTTCCTACGCCGAACAATTACGCATCAAACACAAACAGATCTGCGATTTGTTCGAGCGCGTCGGCAAAATTCCTTCGGACAAAATCGCGCCGCTCATCGGCTGTCCGCAACCTTACGGCTATCGCAATCGCATCATGATCCGGAGCCAATGGAATGGACGCGACAAAAAATTGGAAATCGGTTTCATCCGCGGCGACAACAATTTTGTCGAAGACATCGAGCGCTGCCTCATTTCCGAACCGGCAATCAATGAGCAAATCGCCGAAGTCAGAAAAAACCCGCCACCGAAAGGCGGAATCAAAGTCGTGCTGCGCGTCCAGCCGGAAAACTGGGAAGTGCCGGCGGATTCATTTTTTCAGAACAATTTTTTTCTGCTGCCCGAATTGGTCGAAACCGTGAAAAGATTTTTGAAGTCGGGCGGGACGAAACATTTGGCGGATCTGTATTGCGGCGTCGGATTTTTTGGGATTGAAGCCGCCGGCGCCGTGGAAAGCTTCGTCGGCGTGGAATACGACCGGCACGCGATCCTGGCCGCGCGGAAAAACGCTTCGTCGCGGAACATCAGCAACGGCGAATTCATTTCCGCCAAAGTGGAAGACGCTTTGCCGGATTTGCTCCAAAAATTTTCGCCCGAAAATGTTTCCGTTTTGATTGATCCGCCGCGCAAAGGTTGTCAGCCGGAGATTTTGAATCTGCTTCGCGAAACCGAACCGGCGCAGATCATTTATGTTTCGTGCCATCCGGCGACGATGGCGCGGGATTTGAACATTTTATGCGCCGGCGGTGTCTTTGAATTGATGCGCGTGCAACCTTTGGACATGTTCCCGCAAACGCAGCACGTTGAATGCGTCGCCGATTTAAGGCGCGCAAAGTGACTTGCCAAGCCGCGCAATATCGTTTCAACTGAATTGATTCACATGGCAACCGGAACCGACCCGCGAAAAGTATTTACGCCGCGACTTTTGCCGTGGCTGGTGGCAATCGCCGCTTTCATCCTTTACACCGTCACCCTCAACCACTGGATCTCCTTTATCAATTTGGTTCCGGTGGCGAACATTTCCGGCTGGACCTGGCAGCCGCAAATGGAAAGCCCGCTGCTATTCATCATCACGTATCCGTTTCGCTGGCTGCCAGCGGCGGCGATTCCTTTGGCGCTGAACTTTTTTGCCGCTTTGTGCGCCGCCATCACGCTGGGATTGCTCACGCGTTCGGTGGCGGTCCTGGCACAGGATCGAACGGGCGAACAACGCAAGCGCGAACACAATGATTTTGGTTTTCTGACAATTCCCTCGGCCTGGCTGCCACCGTTGTTCGCCGCGTTGGCGTGCGGGTTGCAATTAAGCTTTTGGGAACGCGCGACGAGCTACACCGGCGACACATTTGATTTGTTGATTTTTGCATTCGTGATCTGGTCGCTGCTCGAATATCGCCTCGACGAACGCGAAGGCCGTTTGTATCTGGCATCGCTGGTTTACGGCGCCGGCATGGCGGAAAATTTTGCGATGGTCGGTTTTCTGCCGGTCTTTCTCATCGCCATCATCTGGATTCGCGGATTCAGCTTTTTCAATTTGCGCTTCATCGGGCGGATGGCGTTGTCGGGATTTGTCGGAACGTTGTTTTATCTCTTTCTGCCGCTCGCGCTGGCGTTGTCGCGGCACTTTCCGGTTTCCTTCTGGGTCGCGCTCAAGACGGAACTGGTTTCGCAATGGATGATGGTCAAATATATCACGGTTTCCGACGTGCGGCATACGCTGGCAATCCTTTCATTGTCATCGCTCCTTCCGGTTTTGCTGGCGTCTATCCGATGGAAATCGTCTTTCGGCGACGCCAGCCGCATCGGCAATGCCTTGGCCACCTGGATGTTTCACGGCGTTCACGCGGTGATTTTGTTCGTCTGCGTTTGGGTGATGTTCGATCCGCCGGGTTTCAGCCCGCGCCATGAAGGTTATGGTTTGGCCTGCCTGCCGTTTTATTATCTGACGGCTTTGTGCATCGGTTATTATTCGGGATATTTTCTTCTCGTATTCCGCCGGGAACGGAGCAACCGGTCGCGAAGAAGCGGTCAGATGACGTCGCCCGGATTTTTGGAGCCGGTCGCCAACGCGGCCATTTATACCTTTGCGGCGGCGGTGGCCATCGGACTGGTTTACAAAAATGCCCGGCCGATTTATGCGGCCGGCCACAGTGCGCTCGGCAAATACGCCGGCCTGGTGGAAAAAAATTTGCCCGACAAAGCAATCCTGCTTTGTGACAGCGACAGTCCCACGCAGGATGCACCGTGGCGTTTATTTGCCGTGCAAGCCGCGCTGGCGCGCGATGGCAAATTGAAGAATTATGTTCCGGTGGACACCAAATCGCTCACCTGGGCGCCGTATCACCGTTATTTGCATCGTCACCATCCGGATGTCTGGCCGCAAATTGTCAGCGAAAAGGATATGGGTGGAATCAACCCTCATGCGTTGCCGACCGCGATAGCCCTGCTGATGAAATCCAACGCAGTTTATTACCTGCATCCGAGCATCGGTTATTATTTCGAGCAATTTTATCTGGAACCGCATGGCGTGGTTTACAAAATGAAATTACTGCCGGACGACGCCATCGTGCCTCCGGTCGCGGACAAAAAGGTGCTGGCGGAAAACACTGCCTTCTGGTCGCACATCAAAGAATCGTTGCCGGCATTGGAAAAAGAAATTTCGCCCGGCAGTTCCGCCAATACCAATTTATCTGTCGGTCAAAAAATTTTCCGGCGCTTCCATATTTCCACCGATCCCGATGCCGCCGCAGTTTTGACCGGAACTTATTTGTCCGCCGACCTTGATTTCTGGGGCGCACAATTGCAGCGTGCCGGCGATTTCGTTAACGCCGGAAATGCCTTTGAATCCGCGCAAAAATTGAATCCCGAAAATGTCGTCGCCAAAATCAATTTCGATTTCAATAAATCCGTGCGTGACGGAAATCCCACCCCGGCCATATTGTCGGAAGACATGCCCAATCAATTGACCGGCGGGCCGGTGGATGAACCCAGCTATTGTTTCCAAACCGGTTCGGTGATGATCCAAAATGGCTTTTACAAACAAGCCGTCGCCGCCTTCGAACGCGTCCGCTCACTCGCGCCGGAAAATCTCGCCTCGCGCTATCTGCTCGGCCAGCTCTACCTCATGTTCCGCCGTCCCGACGACGCGCTCGCCGCTTTGCAGGAACCGATGCTGCATCCGCAAAAATTTTCGCTCACGCCGGAAAATTCAACCCAGCTCAACGTCCTCGCCGCTGAAGCGTATTTCCTGAAGAACGATTCCACGCGCGCCGTGCAATTGCTGAACATTGAAATCAACCGCCATTTGGACGACACGAATTTGCTCGTCGCCTCCGTGCAGGCTTTTGTGTTGCATGGGTTGTATGACGACGCCCTTTCCGTGATTGAAAAGAAATTGGCGAGCGCTCCGGGCGATCCGCTCTGGCTTTTCGGCAAAGGTTACGTGGAATTACAAAAGAAAAACTATTCCGCGTCCATCGCAGCGCTCACACGCGTCCTTCAAATGCAGACGAACAACAACGATGCGTTGTTCAATCGCGCCATTGCGTATCTCGACAACGGCCAGCTTGACGCCGCACGCGCCGATTATTTACGACTGCAAAAAGCGGCCGCCAATTCCTATCAGGTCGCTTACGGCCTCGGCGAAATCGCCTGGCGCCAGCACGATACCAACGAGGCTATCCGTAATTACGAAATTTATCTCGCCGGCGCGAACACCAATTCCCCCGAAGCAAAAACAGTTTCCGAACGGCTGCAATCGTTAAAACGTTGAACCGTTGAACCGTTGGATTGTAAAATCCGGCCAGCCGTTCAACGGTTTGCGATTTGAAAATCACCCACGTCATCACCCGGCTCGTTATCGGCGGCGCGCAGGAAAACACGCTGCTGACCGTCGCCGGTCTTCGCAAAAAACCATCCGTCGAAGTAAATCTCATTTCCGGCCCGGCCATCGGTCCCGAAGGTTCGCTCGAAAGGACCGCGCGGGAAATTTTTTCTGATTCGCCGGACAATTTTGCCATTGTTCCCGAGCTCGTCCGCCCTGTTCATCCGCTCAAAGATTCTGTCGCTTTGCGAAAACTGGAAGAAATCCTGCGCGCGCAACAGCCGGACATCGTTCACACGCACAGCGGCAAGGCTGGAATTCTCGGACGCCTCGCTGCCAAACGCGTCGGCGTGCCGATCATCATCCACCACATCCACGGGCCGTCATTCGGAAATTTTCAGGGCGCGGCTGCCAATTTCATTTTTACCGCCGCCGAAAAATATGCGGGACGCGTGACGGACCATTTTTTTGTTTCCGCCGATGCGATGACCAAACTTTACCTCGCATCCGGAATCGGCAAACCGGAAATGTTCACGCGCATTTTCAGCGGATTTGATTTGCAGCCGTTTCTCGAGGCCAAAAACGATTTGGCGTTGCGCGAAAGATTGGGAATCCCGGCCGATGCTTTCGTCATCGGCAAAATCGGACGGCTGTTCAAATTGAAAGGGCACGCCGATTTGCTTTCCGCCTTTGCAAAAATCCTGCCGCAAATTCCAAACGCGCGGCTGTTGTTCGTCGGCGACGGCAATTTACGCGGCGATTTGGAACAGCAATCGCGTTCGCCCAGTCTGGGCAACAAAGTGATTTTTGCCGGACTTGTTCCACCGAACGAAGTGGCGCGTTACGTCGGAGTCATGGATTGCCTCGCGCATTTGTCGTATCGCGAAGCGCTTTCGCGCGCGCTGCCGCAGGCGCTGGCCGCCGGAAAACCGGTAGTCGCTTATGATTTCGACGGCGCGGATGAAATTTGCATTGAAAATAAAACCGGCTTTCTCATCCGCACCGGCGATATTGCCGCGGTGGCCGAAAAAATCTTAACGCTCGCAAAAAATTCCGAATTGCGAAATCAATTTGGCAAAATCGGCGCGGCCTTTGTCCGCGAAAATTTCTCCATCGAAAAAATGGTTTCCGACCAATACAATCTTTATCTCAAACTTGCCGCCGAACGCGGCATCCGCCCGTGATTTTTCCATTCAATTTCTTTCTCGCGGCATTCGCCGGGGCGTTTTTTACGACGCTGCTGGCGCTGCCGCTTTGGCGCAAATGGTGTCTGCGGACCGGCCTCGTGGATGCTCCCGGCGCACGCAAAATCCATGACCGGCCGATTCCGCTCGCCGGCGGATTTGCGGTGCTCACCGGACTTTTGCTCCCGCTCGCCGTTGCCGCGATTTGCCTGAAATTCGATGTCATTAACATTTCGTCGGCTCATTTGATCGCTCACGGATTTGGCCGGCGCGGCGGAGAATTGCTCGCGATCGCCGTGGGCGCGATCGCCATCACTGTTCTGGGCTGGTTTGATGACAAACATGAATTGAAACCGCTTCCAAAATTTGCCGGCCAATTTCTTATCTCGCTGCTCGTCGTCGTCGCCGGCGTGCGCGTGACGTTGTTCGTTCACAATGAATTTTTCAGTTACGCGATTTCGATTTTGTGGCTGCTGACGCTCATCAACGCGTTCAATTTCATGGACAACATGAACGGCCTTTGCGCCGGCACGGGAACGATCGGCGCGTATCTGTTCGCACTCATCGCCGCCGCCAACGGTGAATATCTGGTCGCAACCCTCGAATTTCTCACCGGCGGCGCGTTGTTCGGATTTCTTCCATGGAATTTTCCAAACGCGAAAGCATTTCTCGGCGATGCCGGCAGTCATCTCGTCGGCTACCTGCTCGCGGTGATGGCGATCCTGCCGCATTTTTATTCAAAGCAAAATCCCCATCCGTTTGCCGTGATCGCTCCGCTTTTGGTCCTGGCGATTCCGCTGGCTGACCTGACACAAGTTGTCATTTTGCGGACGCTCAACAAAAAACCGTTTTGGATCGGCGACACCAATCATTTGTCGCATCGGCTCGTGCGCGCAGACATGAGCAAAACTCAAGCGGTGCTGTTGATTTGGCTTCTGGCGTGCATCGTTGGCGTGCTGGCGTGCTTTTTGTGATTTCAATTTTTCGTGTCTTTGTGGTTAATTTTACGATATGAAAATCCTTTTCATCGGCGACATCGTCGGTCAGCCGGGACGCAACGCGGTCAAAGCACTCCTGCCGGAATTGCGTTCGCGGCATCGCCTGGATTTTGTCATCGCCAACGGCGAAAACGCGGCCGGCGGCAACGGCATCACACCAAAAACCGCGGCGGAAATTTTTTCCGCCGGCGTGGATGTCATCACCAGTGGCGACCATTTGTGGGACCAGAAAGAAGTGATGGAATTGCTCGCCAACGAACCGCGCTTTTTGCGTCCGTTGAATTATCCGCCGGAAGTGCCCGGTCGCGGCAGCGGGATTTTTGAAATCAACAATTTAAAAATCGGCGTGCTCAACGCGCAAGGCCGCACCTTCATGCAGCCGCAATTGGACAATCCGTTTCCGCTGGCTGAAGTCGAAGTCAAAAAATTGCGCGCGACGACAAAAATCATTTTTGTGGATTTTCACGCCGAGGCCACTTCGGAAAAAATCGGCTTCGCCCGTTTTCTCGACGGAACGGTCAGCGCCGTCATCGGAACTCACACGCATGTTCAGACGGCCGACGAACAGATTTTCCCTCACGGCACCGCGTTTTTGTGTGACGCGGGATTCACCGGTCCGCAGGAAAGCGTGCTTGGCCGCGAGGTTGAGCCGGTGGTGAAACGCTTTTTAACTTCGATGCCGCAACGCTTTGAAGTGGCCAAAGCGCGCGTGATGCTGCACGGCGCAGTGATTGAAATTGATGAAAAAACCGGCCATGCCCTGAAAATCCAGCGCGTGGCCGAAACCGTTTGACGATTCGCAACGTCCATTTGTGGCATGGCCATTTTCTTTCGCGCAATCATCACCGCGATTTGTTTTGCGGCTTTTGCTCGGGGCGCAGAAACCCATTTCGTTCCATTCGCGTTGGAAGGACAGACATTCATCCACGACCCCTCCACCATCGTCAAAGAAAAAGGAAACTATTACATTTTCGCGACCGGCCCAGGAATCCGCGCCAAAACTTCGCCGGATTTGATTCATTGGACCAATTGCAGTCCGATTTTCATAGCACCGCCGGCGTGGACGGAAAAAGCTGTCCCTAATTTTGGCGGCTATTTCTGGGCACCAGATGTGATCCGCGTGAACGGAAAATATTTTTTGTTTTATTCCGTTTCGACATTCGGAAAAAAGACCTCGGCCATCGGCGTCGCGACCTGCCCAAAATTAAATCCGTCGGCGGCAAACCATCTGTGGGCTGATCTCGGTCCGGTTATCGAATCAAACACGAACACGCCATTCAACGCGATTGACCCGAGCGCGTTTTTAGACGAAGACGGAAAATTATGGCTGACGTTCGGTTCGTATTGGCGTGGAATTTACCTGACGGAATTGAATCCGCAAACGGGCAAACGCATCGCGACCAATTCACCACTTTATAAATTGGCCTGGAATGATTCCATCGAGGCGTCGTGCCTGACCAAACATGGAAAATTTTATTATCTGTTCGTCAATTGGGGCGAATGTTGCAAAGGCACCAACAGCACTTATCAGGTCCGCGTCGGCCGTTCGGAAAAAATCACCGGTCCCTATCTCGACCGCGATGGCTACGATTTGGCCGGCGGCGCCGGAACGCAATTCCTTCAAAGCAGCGGACGGTTCATCGGACCGGGTCACATCGGCATTTTGACCGAAAGCAATATGACCTATTTCAGCTACCACTATTATGATGCCGACACGCACGGGCGTTCGCGGCTGGCCATCGGCAAAATTGATTGGTCGAGCGGCTGGCCGGAGGCGATGAAGTAATTCCGGCAAAACTTTAATTTTCCCTGGAATGTCCTATTCTTCGCGCCTGTGTTGACGACGTTGCGCAAAGCCGAATATGCCGAGCTGATCGTTTTATTTTTTATCCAGGCAGCGGCCATGGCGATCTGGTTTGTGCCGCTGGGGCCAATCCTTGAAGCACATGGCATGGGAAAAATCAGGCCGTTCGCCTTCGCTTCATCGGCCGTGGCCGCGTTCATTTCCCCGCTCATGTTTGGCGCGATGGCCGACCGGCATGTGCCGCCGGCGCGGGTGTTGCGTTGGCTGGCAACGGCGACCGCCGTGAGCATGACCATCGTCAGCACGGCGATCAAATTTGAACTCAATCAGTGGCTCGTGCTGGGGCTGATCCAATTTCTCAATTTGTCCTACGCGCCGATGTTCAGCATTTCCTCGGCGCTCGTGCTGGCGCGGTTGCGGGATGCGCAGAAAGAATTCGGCCCGATTCGCGGCATGGCCACGATCGGCTGGATGGCCGGCGCGCTGGTCGTCAGCTTGTTAAATGCCGACACGTCGGCGCGGGCCGGTTATGCCGGAGCCATCGTCTGGCTGGCGGTCGCGGGCTTCACGTATTTTCTGCCGCAATTGAAAGTGCCGCGCTCTGTCGAGAATCTGACCTGGCGTGAACGATTCGGCCTGGATGCTTTAACGCTTTTGAAAAACCGCGACCATCGCGTCGTTTTCATCACCGCCACGCTGTTCAATATTCCGCTCGCCGCATTTTATCCGTATGCGCCGGCGCATTTGCGGGCGCTGGGTTTCACGCACACGAGCGCGTGGATGAGCCTGGCGCAGGTCTCCGAAATCGTAGCGATGTTCAGCCTGGGCTGGATGCTTTTGAACTGGCGGTTGAAATGGATCTTCGTTGCCGGCCTTTCCATCGGCGTTTTGCGGTTTGCGTTGAGCGCGTTGAACCTGAAATACGCGTTGCTTTTGGGCATCAGCCTGCACGGCGCGTCGTTCACATTTGTGTTCATCACGGCGGCAATTTATCTGGACCAGAGGATTGATCCGCGCTGGCGGACGCGCGCGCAGGCGTTGCTGGCATTGATGAGCGGCGGAATCGGCAGTCTGACCGGCTATCTGGGAACCGGATTTTGGTTTGAAGCATGCGCCGGATTCAAAATGCAATGGACATTTTTTTGGGGCGCGCTCGCGGCGGGCGTTTTGCTGGTGCTGATTTATTTCCTGACGGTCTATCGCGGGCAACCGCTCAAACGGCCTGCGCTTCAACCCGTTTGACGACGGCCATGCGGCTGCGCCATTTGTGCAATGGCGTCAGCCCGAGAATGATGATGACGATTTGGCTGGCGACGAAGATGGAAAGCCAGCGGAACGCCGCATCGGTAAATCCGTAGCTGTGCAGGCCGATGCCGAGCATGTTCACGCCGAACCAGGACCAGCTTGTGACGATGTTGCCGACGACGGCGAGATTCATCAGGCCGCGTTCGCGCACCAGGCCGCCCCAGCGGGCATGCAAAATCATCGCATTCCAAAGCACGATGATGAGCGCGCCATTTTCTTTCGGGTCCCAGCCCCAGAAACGGCCCCAGGATTGGTCTGCCCAAATGCCGCCGAGCACCGTTCCCGCAAAACTGAATAGCGTGGCGAAACAAACAATCCCGTAAACCATGCGCGCCAGCGATTTTCCAGATTCTTCCGAAAGCGTTTTCGTCAGCGTTCCGCGCAAAATATAAATGATGCCGAGCAACCCCGCGACAAAGGTCGAAGCATAACCGAGCGTGACGACGACAACGTGCGTGGCGAGCCAGAAATTCGTATCCAACACAGCGCGCATCATTTCCATTGTGTCACCGCTGAGCGCGAGATTTTGCGCAATGATGAGCGTCACAAATCCAACAAACGCCGCGACAACACAACCCACTCCATCACGATAAATTTTTTCCAAGATCATCCCCAAAATCACCGCTGCCCAGCCGATGAAAATTGCCGATGAATACAGATTTGTCACCGGCGGCCGTCCTTCGAGATACATGCGGAACACCAGGCCGAATGTGTGGATAACCCAAGCCAACCCAATCAAATAAAACGCCGAGCGCCTCAGCCATTCGGACAGATTAAACCATGAGCACAGCGCCAGAATCAGCGCCAGCACATAAATCACCAGCGCCTTGTAAAACGGTTGGAACGAGCTAAAGAAAAATTCCTGCGATGCCTTGCGCACTTGCGGCGTATAACGGTCGGACAGCCACAATTTGTAAGCGGCCACCGCGGAATTGAAATCCGCCGGCGCGTCGGCGCGATAGGCACTGACCATTTGCGCGTAATATTTTGTTGCGGGATTGATTTCGCCGGTGCGCGCTGTTTGCATCAGGTTCGTGCCGACGTTTTGCCACATAAACTTTGGCGTCTTGGTGTCCGTCGGAGGAATCGCGAGCGGAATCGCAAAGCGCGCGACCGTTTGATAACCGCTCATCAACGTGACAAGCGTGTTAAAGGCGTTGGTGTCGAAATTTTTTCCCGCTTCCCGCGCCTGGATCGCGGCGACGCCGGGCGCGATGCTTTGCTGATACAAATTCAGCTCCGCCGCAAAATCATCGCTGGCCGGCGGCTTGAGGCTGACCTGCAACCGTTGATACAAATCGAGCGCTTCATAAAGCTTCATCAATTGCGATTCAAAGACCGTGCGCTGCGCGGAATCAATATTTTCGATGCGGTCGGCCTGCTTGTTGATTTCATCCAGCGACGGCATGAGTTGCCGGAACGAATAGTATTTGTCGTGTTCCGGCAATTTGAGCAGCGCAAGAACTTCGCCGTTGTCGATGCGGAAAATTTTCCGCTCATCCGCATCCGCCGGTTTCATCATCACTTCCATCAGCCATGCGGTGGCGGACATCGTGTGCGTTTTGCCGTTTTCCTCGACCGGAACGGTTTGCCGCGCGCGGATTTGCAGCAACGAATTTCTGGCCAGCGAATCAAACGGTTGAAAACGACCGCCGGTCAAGACGGGCAATCTGCCGAAATCGCGCGTGTGAAAATTCTTCTCCGGCGTTTGATAAAGTCCGGACAAAACCCACGCGAGCATCGCGACGACCAATATAATTGGAAAAAATTTCTTCATAACTCAATTGCAGCAGCAAACGTAAGTTCGCTCTGTTTTTTTCTATTTTTTGAAATGAGCCGGCTTACGCCGGCTGCCATGAGAATTGAATTCATTTCCGCCTCCGTTTCAAAAAGGGAATCAGGTGCGAGAGAAATTGCCACACCAGGCCGATGGCGACAAGCGAGCAGGCAAAATACGGCGTCAGCCAGCCCGGATTGCGGACGTCCTGCAAAACACTGCCGTGATCGTCCGGGTCATAACTCGCCTGATAAAACGTCTCGCCGCCATAACGCAGCGGATTGTTCATGTAAATCAGCACTTCGCGATCTTCGCCCGTCCGCAAATTTTGCAAACGCACGCGGCTGGAAAAATTTTTCGGGATGTCCGTGCCCGGATAAACATCGTGGTGAAATTCAATCAAATGAATGCTGAACGGCTTGTAAAAACGTTGCGGACGCAAAATCATTTCGTAAGTGCGGTTTTGGAAGGTAAATTTTTGCGGCTGTTCCAGGTAACCGGAAACGAGAAAAGTGCCGACCGCGCCGTGCGGCGTGGCGATTTCAATCGTAGCCGACGGCACATCCACGCGATTCATCGCCGTTTCCTTCGGCAATTCGCGCCACCAGATATTTCCACCGACGCCCGCGGTGATTTGCGGTTGCGTGTAGTCAGGCTGTTGCATTTCGGCGAGCGATGAATTGGCGTAAAATGTTTTCACGCACACGGTGAACGGCAATTCCGACACGTTGACCTCGCCTTTGCGCACGAGCAAATGCGTCGGAATGGCGACGACCAAATCCGAGTCTTTAGCGCTCGTGTCCGTCACGGCCAATTCGTAGGCGCGATCGGCCTCGGAATAATTCCTTGTTTCGCCGATGCGCAAATGCATCTGGCTCTCAACGGCGAGCGCGTCGGTCAGCATTTGCCCGACGAGCAACAGCACCACGCCGAAATGGATCAATACGATGCCGATCTTGCGTTTGCCCGGTTGATAATAACGCAGGTGCGCCGCGAGCAGATTGATGAGCAGCACGGTGCCGATGAGATAACCGCCGGGGAAAATTGGGATCTTCAAACTGCCGTCGCCGGGTTGCCAGTAAATCAGGAAACTGCGGAAAAATTCCGTCTGCGCCTTGTAAAGCCCTTGATGCACCTGCGCGATTGTCCCCCAGAAAACAAGGATGCACGCCAGCACAAGCAGCGTAACGGTCAATCGCACGGACGAAAAAAATTTGAAAACAGGATTTCGCATTAGTATTTGGCGCTTTGGACAAATTTCAGGAACGCGGCCTTTTGTGCCGCGACGGTTTTCGGATCTCCCATCAATTTGTAAAACCATGCGCGGTCCGATTGCGAAACCATGACGGCAACGAGTTGCGCCGATTGGCCGTTTTGCACATTTGTTCCGTTCAATTCCACAAGTTCACCCTTGCCGGAAGTCACTTCCAACGGCGTCGCTGAAACCGCGGCGGGTTGAAGACCAAGTTGACCTCGCCAGCGATTGACATTGGCATCCAAACCGCCGCCATCGCCGGCGGACATGCTGACGTTGACCGCAGCCGCATCATTGTTGATCAAAAATTTGGCCACAAGAAATTGCCCGCCGGAAACTTCTTTCCAATCCGACGGCACATTCCAATTTGGCTGGCCTTCGTGCGAGATCGGTCCCGACGATTCCATCGCCGAATTCATGTCGCCGATCTGCGGGTGTCCCGGCGGCAATGAGGACGGCATTTCATTCATTCCCGAAGCAACCGTTGCGCCGGTGAATTTAACCGATTTCAAAAATTGGATGAACGCCGGTTTTTGTGCTTCCACCAGATCCGCGTCGCCGGTCATTTTGAAAAACCATTCGCTGCCTTCGTGATGCTGGATGACGCCGAGAATTCTTGTGCTGTCGCCGCTGGCAGGATTCTGTCCGGCAATGTCGTAAAGCTGCGCCGGCTCGCCGCTGATTTCCAGCGATTGCGCTGACTTCTGCAATTCGTCCGCCGAAACCGGCGACAAACCGACTTGCCCGCGCCAGCGGTTGACATTCGCCAGGTCGCTTCCGGCCATTCCCGGCAACGGAATGACACTCACGTCGGCCATCTTGCCGTTTTGATTCACCTTGAATGATGCCACGCGCATTTCGCTCGGCGCTACTTCCGTCCAGCCATCCGGTTTTGTGAACGTCAACGGCGACGAAGCATTTTCCGTTGCGGGCGCGGCGGCATTTCCGCCGGAAATATCAGGATGCCCGGGCGGGAGAGAGGAATCCGGCATCGAAGCCGATGCCTGCATCGCCATGGCCGGCGCGGCGTCTTTGGCCACGCGATAGATCTGGATCTGGCTTTCCTCGCGATGGCAGCCGAGCAACAAAGAAGCGGCAAAGCCGGCGGCAATGAATTTCGGTAAATGATTTCGCATATCGTATATTACAGTTATCGCCAATCTAAAGAAAGCGGCGAAGTTGGCCAACCATCTCTTGTCCTTAATGTCGCAAAAATTGGCTATCGCATTAGGCAACGCACCGGCATTTCTGTTCAATATGGCGTCGCCTGATGATCTTTGCCGTGGCAGGTGAGCGTGCAATTGCCGTGAAGAAATCCGGTGCTGACGTATTCAATCCGGCCGCTCGACGACGGCGTGACGTAAGTGGTATTGAAATTGATGAGGTGCGGCGCGTCGGTCACGCCGTGCGAATCATGGCAGGTCGTGCAGGCCGTCTGGTCATTCACCACATGCGTGCTGTGGAATTTAAAACTTTGGTTCGCCAAAATGCTTCCGCGGTCATGGCATTTGTAACAAAGCGCGTAAGCCTGCGCGCTTTCGGCCTGAAAATCCTGCGTGTTGAGATTGCGTTCCAACAACGGCGCAAAAATCGAGCCGTGCGGGCCGTTCGCGCCGGATCCGCCGGCGGCCGGACTGGAATCGCTGTTATGGCAATCCGTGCAGGTGATCTGGCTTTGCGCGGTCATCGGCGCGATCAGGCTCGGCATATTTTGATTCTTTCCGATTTGTTCGACCGGATGAAAACTTTGGTTCGCGGTGGAAAATTGCAGGCGCGTATTCGTTTGCACGAATTGCCGCGTCACGGTGGCCGGCCCGCGTGCGACGCTATCGGCATGGCAGCGGAAGCATAACTCGTATTCGTGCACGACTGGATTCACCACCGCGCCGGAAGCGGAAACGCCTTCGACACCGGCCAGCGCACCGGGCAATTCACCGGCTTTTTGCGAACCGGATTTCATCGCGTGCGGATTGTGGCAATCCGTGCAGGTGACGTGGCGCGACGGCGGATTGACCGGATCTTCGTTGGCCGCGTGCGCGGCGGCGCCCAGCGTGATGGGATGAACGCTGATTTTTTGGAAATCCGCCGCGACATTTTTTTGCGAAGGCAAATTGCCGTTGTGGCAGACGAGGCAATTTTGTTCCAGCGCATCTGATTTCATCAGAAACCGTTTTCCGCCGGCGGTATGGGTTTGATGGCAATTGTCACAGCCGAGCGCGGCCACGGTATTGGCGGAGGGATTCACCTTCGCCCCGGAAACGGCTCTCGTTTCGGGCGCAATTTTAGCCATCACATTCGCCGTCAATACCTGCGGCGACATCGCATGCGCCGACGTCGGCCAATTCGGATCGTTGTGGCAGACAACGCACAACGCCGAGCCGGTATTGTCCATCACCAAAAAATTTCCGAATTGATTGTCGTGCGGATTGTGGCACGACGCGCATTGCATTTCGTGATTTTGATCCAGTTTCACTTTTGCCGGCAATGTGGACGGGTCATTCAATTTGGGATCCAGCGAAACGAGCGCTGAATCGTAAACAAAAGAGATCGGATGATCGCCGGACAAATCGGTTCCCAAATTCGCCGCGCCATCGGGCATCGTCGTCACGCCGTTTTGCATTTGAATCGTCGCAGTGCGGCTGTTGACGCTGCCGAGCGCGACGGTGCCGTCGTGGCAACTCAAGCACAACCGCGACGAGCCATTCGGCTGGCCGACGACGGCCTTCAGCGTGGGGCTGGAATAGACGATATAATTCGTCACGCCCGACATGTTGTGGTTCCACAATGGCGTCTGGCCATTGGCGCGATGCGGCGTGTGGCAAAAAATGCAAACCTGGCTTTCGGTGGACGCTTTGACCGTGCCCGGGCCGGTGGCCGACAAATTGTGAACGGTGTTGACGACGCTTTCGGCGCGCAGCGAAGCGGCGGAAAATAAAACGCACAGGCAAATGGCTCGCAAGGATGCCCGCCCCATCGGTTTCAGATTGGTCAAAAATGTTTTCATTGCGCTCCGATATATTTCAAAACCTGCACGCGATGATTATAACAATCCGCGATGTAAATCACGTTGTCCGGGCTGATGGCGATGCCGTTGGGCAAACCGAATTGGCCGTAGCCGTTTCCGGTTTCGCCCAGGTTCAGCAACAGTCTGCCGGATAGATCGAAAATCTGGACGTTGTCGAAAACGGCATCCGCCACGTAAATGTGATTGAACGAATCGGCCGCCATGCCTTTGGGCCGGCCGAAATGGCCGGAGGTGTCGCCACCACTGCCGATTTCGGAAATGTATTTTCCATCGGCGGAAAAGATTTGGACGCGGCTGTTCAACGAATCGGTGACGAGCAAATGGCCGGCATTGTCCGTGTTCACATGCGTCGGAAAATTGAATTCGCCCGGGCCGATGCCGCGTTTGCCAAATTGAAAACGCAATTTGCCCTGCAGATCAAAAACGAAAACACAATGCAATTGCGAATCAACCACCGCGAGTGAATCGTTCGCAATCGCAAGGCCAACCGGGCGTTTCAGCGGCGCGCCGATTTCAAAAACAGGTTTGCCGTTGCCGCGAAAAGCGAAAACTTTTCCCAGTTCCGAATCGGCCACGTAAAAAATTCCGCTTTTCCGGGCGACGGCGACGGGCGATTTGAAATGCGTTTTGCCGACGGCATCCCAACGCAGCCATTTTTTATTTTTGAAATCGAGATAGCAGACGCAATTCGCGCCGGTGTCGGTCAGACAAAGGTTTCCATTTTCGTCGAGCGCGATCCCGAACGGCTTTTGTAATCGCAACGATGCGCCATCATCACCCGTGATCCAATTGGCAACGCGGCGGAATACGGACGGCGACTGCCCGATGTCGAGCGGTTTTGAAATCGTTTTGACGAAAACGACGCGCGCTTCGTCCGGCGGCGGCGGCCAGACCGGTCCGTGATCGGCCGCGGTTTCATTTTTTTGCGAAGCGCAGGAGATGACCAGCGCTGCAGACGCCAGCACGGCAAATGTCCAGATGGAAATCCGTTTTCTCATTCAAAAATTCCTCCGCAAGCGCAGGAACGCGAAATTGCGCTCGCGCGTTTGCCCGGTAAAATCCTGATTTTCGTATTCGTAACCGACGTGAATTTCGAGTTTGCCGATGAACCAATTTAGATAGGTGCGCGCGGCAAACAAGTCCTGATCCAGCCCGACGCCGCGTTGTTGTTGAAAGCCTGCTTCGGCGCTCCAGTTGAAGCCGACGAAGGGATGCCAGTCGTAATGCACCATGTAATTGTAAAAGGTCATGTCCTGGCTTTGCGTCGCGGAGGAGCCGCTGCCCGCCGGATAATAACTCCATTGCTGGTTGAAATTGATGCCGATCGTCGAGTGCGTAAAAACTTGCCGCGAATAACCTTCGGTCAGCGTCACGGATTGATAGTCGTAAAGTGACGAATGGCGGTCGGTATAATTGGCGCTCAATTGCACGCCGCGCCAGTTGAAATCGCCGCCAACCTGGAATTCATCCACGTCTTCCAAAACAAAATCCGACGCGCTGGCATGGTTTTGCGTGAAATTGTAGCGCGCATAAACGCCGAACATATTCCAAAAATCCATCCGGATCTGCGCGCTGTCCGTGAACTGCGAATAATCTCCGCTCGGATTCGGCTGCACGGTGTAGGTGACCAGAATCGTTTTATCCGCCGGCAACTTGGATTCGCCCGTGGGCGTCAATTGGATCTGCCACGGCTCGGTGGTTTTGATGACGGTATAATCAATGTCCGGCAGAAAGGTGATGGAACCGGTCGAATCGGTGACGCTCACGATGGCCGTGTCGCGCGGCGAATTGAGCCGCACCAAACCCGTCGCCGGCACGGAATGCGATTCGTTGGCGATGAGCAAACTTTGTCCGCCGGTGTTTTGAAACGTGACGTCATAACTCGCGCTCTCGCTCAATGACAGATGCGCAAAGGCGCCGATGCGTTTGGAATAATTTTCCGAACCGCTCACGCCGCCGGTGTAGGAGTCAAACGTCGCGCCGCTGGAATCCGAACTCAAGGTCGAGCCGTGGAGGTCGGCCGATGACGAAAGACTTTCGTAAAGTTGATGCTGAATTCCAGCCGTTGCGAAATGTTGCATCGAATCGGATTGATAACCGTCGAAATACGAAAAGGAATAATTGTAAAAGCTGTGCAGGTTCGGCGTGTGTTCGTAGCTGTAATTGATCGCCGCATTCAGGTTCTTGGACGATGTGAGGTCGGATTCGATGTCGTCGAACAGAATCGTCGTGCGCAAAAGGCTTTTCGTGAAATGCTCCGAATCCGAAAGCATCGCGTGATGATAAATGTTCTCGCTTTTGTAACTGCTGGTGTAAACGTCCGTTTCGCGATCGAATTCGCCGTATTGATAATTCAAATCGGTTTCATCTTCGCGGGCGCGCTGATTTTTGGCCTGGAAATTCAACGTCGTCTGGTCGGTGATCGCCGTTTGATTCAAGCCATCGCTGTCTTCGTGCGATTGTTGAAACGTCAACGTCATCGGCACCGGCCCGTCGCGATAACCGGTCGTTCCGCCCCAGCCTTCAGAATCCACGGTGGCGGAATTGAAGAAATCATATTTCTGTTCCTCGTGCGAGCGGTTGTAAAAAACGGAAGTGGAATACGGCTTGGCCTGCAGCAAATTCACCGTAAAATGGCCGTTCAACATCAACCGGTCGGAGATATACATCCGGTCGCTGCGCCCGCTGTTCTCCCACAGATAACCCGGCTCGAACAACAGCGAATACGTCAGCAGATTCGGATGGTAAATGTAATTGTCCCACGAAATTCCGGCACGCGGCAAAAGGTAAAGCCGGTCGTTTTCAAAATTACCGCCGGCGCCCGGCGCGCGATAGATGTCGCGCTCACCTTCAATATCAAAATCCAGATAGCGCAACCGCGGAACGAATTGCGTCCATTCGGGATTTTCCTGGTAAACCCAACTGTCCTGCGCCGCCACACGCGATGCGCCGGCTGCCAATATGGCCAATGCCATCCAGCGCGGAAGAATTTTCAACCGCCGCTTCATGGCGCACCTCCGGAGGTTGCGCTGGACGTTTTCGCCGCCGGCTTGACCAAATTCGGATTCGTGCCCACGTGCGGGTCATGGCAGGCGACGCAGGATTGATTTCCGGTGCCGGCGTGCGCTTTGACCGAGGCGATGTCTTTTTGATCATGGCAATCGTAACAAAGTGAATTGCCGTCTTTCTTGAGCAATGATTTTTCATTCGTCGAATGCGGATCGTGGCAGTCGGTGCAATTGTCCACGGCATCATGTTTGAATTTCGCCTTCTCGAGAAAATTGTCATGGCATTCCCAGCACAACGTCGCGCCGGTTTTCTTGACGAGGTTCTTGTTGTTGCTTGCGTGCGGCGTATGGCACGCCGTGCAATCGCCGTCATCCACCGGTTGATGCACGAATTTTTTCTTCGTCAAATCGTCGTGGCAATCGGCGCACGTGGCTTTCACGGATTTTTTCAACAATCCTTTGAAATTGGTCGCGTGCGGCGCATGGCAATCCAGGCAATCGCCGGATTCGACCGCTTCGTGTTTATATTTTTTCCCGGCCAGCGGATCGTCGTGACAGGTCATGCATAATTCATTGCACTTTTTGACGAGCAAATGCTTGTTGAGCGATTGATGCGGCTCGTGACAGCTCATGCACTCGCCATCGCCGACTGGCTGATGCGTCACTTTTTGGCCGGCCAGAAAATCCTTGTGGCAGGTGAAACATAATTGTTTCGGCGGCGCTTTAAGTCCCTCCGAGGCAACGCCGGAATGACATTCACTGCATTTGTTTTGCGCGAACGGCGGATGCGTGATGAATTCCGGTCCTTTCGGCAAAACAGCGCGGGAAGAAGTTGTCGCCGCCGCCGGCGCGGTTTTTGTGGCGACGGCAACTTTATTCGTCAACGACGATTCCGGCGGAACGCCGTCGAAGAAAAACGTCAGCCATTGCCGTTTCGTTCCCGACGCGCAGCCGGTGGCGAGCACGACGCCAAGAAGCGCCAGCAAAAGCAATTGTGCCAGCCGCAATGTTTTTTCCTGTTTCACTGAAAACGGAAATCCGCGCTATTTTTTTTGGCCAAAGCCGTAAACGCTCACTTTGTGCGAGCCGAGTTGGTTGATGACGATGACCAGATGATCAATTTGAAATCCCGGCGCGGCGTAATTTTGGAAAAACCCGATGTCATCATAATCCACTAAAACTTTCGCCGGAAGGTTTTGAATGTTGGGCCCCGACAGCGGCTCGCCGAAATAGGTCAGCACCTGCCCTTTGTCGTTGAAAATCTGGACGACTTGGGACATGGCATCCACGGCGTAAAGCCGGTTTTGGCGGTCAACCGCGATGCCTTTAACGCGCGCGAATTGGCCCGCGCCATCGCCCGCTCCGCCGACTGTGCGCACATAATTTCCATCCGCGTCATAAACTCTCACGCAAAATGCGCCGGTATCGGCCACGTAAAGATTTCCTTGCGAATCCAGTGCGAGATTCGTGGGCGTGAAAAGCTGGCCGCCGTCCGTCTTCGCATCGCTGCTCTTTGGAATGGAAAACAATGGAGCGCGCGTGGCTTTGTCGAAAACGCGGACGCAACGGCCCAACAAATCGGCGACGTAAATCCGGTCTTTGCCCAGCGCGACATCGCGCGGTTTCATTTCGCCGATCTTGCCCATCGCACTGACGAAGTTTTCGTTTTGGTCGAAGATGACGACTTGCTCGCGACCGCTATCCGCGACGTAGCTGGTGCCGTCGGAATCGATGGCGATATTCAGCGGCACCTTGAGCGTGCCTTCGCCTTGCGCGCCCATCATGTGCATCTGGTTTTTAGCCCAGTCCACGACAAGCACGGCCGCCAGATCGGTATCGCAGACATATAACTTTTTATCGTGCGCCGCGGCCCCGTAAGGTTTTCCAATTTCCTTGGAAGGCAAAGTTTCACCGGTCAAATAGGTCCGGAAAGTCGTGTTATGGCCGCCGCGCAAATCGCGTTCGGAGCTGAACGCGGTGAGAAATTGCAGGTGCGGCTCATCCGGCGGCGGCGGGAAAAAATAATAATTTTTCTTCGCGGCTTTGTTTTGCGTCGCGCAACCGGCGGCGAGCAAAAGGATGGCGGTAAACAATGGAACCAGCGCCACGGAAATTTTGATGGGAATTTCAAAAAGGGAAATTCCGGCGCCCCGGATCCATTGAACCGGGACGGATTCGCTGTCGAGCTTTGGGGTGAAAACGCGGTTTTCGTCCCTTTCGCTGGTGCTTTTTATTTCGGTCAAATCCGGCAAATTATTTTTCATAGCCTTTGTGTCCAAGACTTTGCCCTGACAAACGTTCTTGCACTTCCCATAGGTTGCTCACTCGTTCGCATTTTTTGTTTAGCCGGCCATGCCGCCTTGCTGTTCCTGAATTTTTCTCAATGCGATTACGAAGGCGGGTGGGAAGATTAAAAGAAAGCGAGGCTCCGGTTTCCCGAAAGCCTCGCGTGTAGGGATGGCAGGCAGATTATTTATTGTGGCAGGTGAGGCACAGTTGTGAGCCGTTGACGTCCACAATCAAATTGTCCGGCGCCGAGGCCGAAACGCCTTGCGTGCGATGAATGTCATGGCACGAAGCGCATTCGACGCTTTGGGCGTTGCCTTTCAACATCGCCGTGGCGAGAACCGAACCGGAAGCAGGCGTGACCAATTCCGGATCAGCAGCCAATGCCTGTGAATAGCTGACACCAACGGGGTGCATGCGGGTCAAATCCGTGCCGCCGATGGCTTCGACAGCCCAGGATGGCGCGTAAACGGCCGTGCCGCCGGTGTAATTCGTCGTGCCGCCGTTGCCGTAGGTTTGATTGATCGCCACCGAACCGTCATGGCAACTCAAACAAGCCGTTGACGAACCAAGCGAAACAGACAGATTCAACGCATTGAATGTCACGCTGCCCGCCTGGTCGTAAGTCACATAAGTGTTCGCCGAAAGCGCATGATTCCATAACGGCGCTTTGGCCGAACTATACGGCGCGGCTTTGTGCGGAATGTGACAGACCTGGCACGCGTTGGTGACCGTCGCAGAACCGCCAAGCTTGAAGATGGCGTAGCCGTTCGTGGAATACTTTCCTGCCGAGCCGGTGGGCGTGAAGTCGTGCTCACTTCCGATGATGGTGGCGCGTGCGCTGGAGGCGAGCGCCATTGCTGCCCCTGCCAGCAGCGCGGTTAACAGGATGTTTTTCAGTTTCATAGGCTTTCTTTCTGTTCGTATTTTGGCATCAGCGATGCCTGTTGTTGTTGTTTGGGAATTCCCAAAGCCGCAACAAGCAGGCTGGTGTTTCCCAAATTGTTCCGCGTCTCTTCACGCGGTCGCTCTCATGGCAAAACCGGCGGCCCAGTCTTCGGCAAAAGTGCTCGATTCCTGTGGACGCGAATCAAAGCGTCCGGCCAGCGCCATCGCACGACGTGCAATGATTTCGTCGCATTTGGAAAGCTCCTGTTCGCGCAATTTTGAATTTTCGCGGACAATCGTTTCCAAATGATCAATGTTGTAGAGGTAAACGTTTTCCAGGTCGTCCACATCCGGCGCAATGTCGCGCGGCACCGCGATATCAATCAAAACCAGCGGACGATTGGCGCGCGAGGGAAGGATTGAAGCAATTTCGTTTTTATGAAGAACTGTCGTCGGACAACCGGTCGAGCTGACGACGATGTCCGCCTCAATAAGAGCCGCCATGCGGTTATCGAACGACAGTGCCCGTCCACCGAATTCCTTCGCCAAAGCTTCAGCGCGTTCAACGGAACGGTTTGCGACCAGCACCGAGCGCGCCCCGCTCTTGGCCAGATGGCGCACACAGGCTTCACCCATTTTACCCGCGCCCAGGATCATCACCGTTTTTTTGGACAAATCGCGGTCGAAAATCTTTTCGGCCAGTTCCACCGCCACGCTGCCGACGCTGGTCGCGCCGCGACCGATGGCCGTGCGCGTGCGGATTTCTTTGGCGGTTTGAAAAGCCGTCTGAAACCAGCGATTCGTCACCGGGCCGGTCAGCCCGGCGTCTTTGGCTGCGATGTAAGCGTTTTTGACCTGGCCGGCAATTTCCGTTTCGCCGATGACCATCGAATCCAAACCGCTCGTCACCGCAAACAAATGTTGGATCGCGGCGACGCCTTCCCTGATGTAAATGAACGGCGTCACGTCGACGTCCGGCGCGAGTTGTTGAAAGATGCGATGGATTTTTCCCTGCACCCATGGCGTTGTGCCGTAGATTTCCACGCGATTGCAGGTGGAAAGCAAAACCACTTCGTCAAGGCCTGCATTGAGCTTGAGTTTGCAACCCAGGCAGGGCAACAGCGACGGGCGCACGGCCAATTTTTCTCGCACGGCCACGGGCGCCGTTTTGTAGCTCACGCCGGCGACGAAAATCTTTGAGGAACTATGTCCGTGTCGGTTGTTATTCCGGTTCACACGGCCACTTTAAATTCTGGGCTAAAAGCTGCTCTCCATTCGTTGCCAATTGTTGCGCATCTTTTGACCGGCCGGCGGAGGAAGGCAAAATGCAAATTGTTAAAGACGCGGCAATTTCTGGATAAAAATCATTGGCCGGCGAAAACCTTGGAAGCTGGTGCATCCGACAGGAGTCGAACCTGTAACCTTCTGATCCGAAGTCAGAAGCTCTATCCAATTGAGCTACGGATGCAACCGCCACCAGTGTAAAGCAATTTTCGCCGCGGCAAAATCGTTTTATTCATCCGCCCGAAAACGCGGAATTCCGGCGAATTGACTTGGCGTTTTCCTTTGTTAGCGTTTGGTCATGCGATCCAAGCGGACGTCATCACTGGTGAATTTTTTTGCCAGCCTCAAATCCGAGACCACGTCGGGACGATGCGGCCGGTTCCTGCATTTCTGGGTGTTCACCGGCAAAAGTTTCGTCCGCAACCGCTGCTTCATCCGCGCCTCCGCCCTTTCGTTCACCACCTTGCTCGCGCTTATTCCGCTGCTCGCCGTCGCCATCAGTGTCTCCAGCAGCCTGCTGAAATCCGAAGGCGAACAAGGCATCGAAAATTTCGTCCAAAAATTCATCAACGGCGTCATGCCGCCCGCAACGCTCGACGACGAAGAACCGGAAAATGTCTCCAGCAATGCCACGCAGAACGCTTCCGGCAGCACCAATCAAAATGTTTACCACGGCGTGATGGTGAATGTCGCCGGCGGAAGCCCGCACGTTGAAACCAATCAACCTTCAACTTCAACCAATTCTCCGGCCTCGCCGCGCGGCGACCGCGTGACCAGCGCGCAAAAAAAAGTCGCCAAAGAAATCCATAACTTCATCCAGAAGACCCAAAGCGGCACGCTCGGCGCCACCGGAATGCTGATGCTCGTGTTCATGGCCATCCGCATGCTTTCCAGCGTCGAAGCCACGTTCAACGACATCTGGGGCGTCATGCGCGGACGCGGCTGGATTGCCAGCACGATTTTGTATTGGGCCGTGATCACGCTCGGGCCATTGCTGCTCGTCGGCGCCATCGGCCTGGCCAGCGGATCGCGCTTTCAATCCACCCAGCATCTCATCCACCACACGCCCGTCATCGGCGGATTGATTTTCCATCTGCTGCCATTTGTCGTGCTTTGGCTGACATTTGCTTTGATCTATCAATTTTTGCCGAACACCAAAGTGCATTTCCGCGCCGCGCTCGTCGGCGCCATCGTCGGCGGCAGCGCCTGGCAACTGAACAACATCTTCGGATTCCTCTACGTTTCGCGTGTCGTCACCAACAACAAAATTTACGGCAGCCTCGGCCTCGTTCCCGTGTTCATGGCCGGAATTTATTTGTCCTGGCTCATCCTCCTTTTCGGCGCGCAGGTCGCCTACGCCTTCCAAAACCGCAAAACGTTTTCCGAAGAAAAAATGGCCGAAAACATCAACCAACGTGGACGCGAATTCATCGCGCTGCGACTGATGAACGCCATCGGACGGCAATTCCAGAACGGCCTGGTGCCAGCGACCGTTTCCGAGCTGTCGAACGAATTGAATATCCCGTCCAAAATCGTGGAAAACGTTTTGGAAACACTCGTCGGAGCCAGGCTGGTCGTGGAGATTCGCGGTGACGACATCGGCTACACGCCATCGCGACCGCTCGAAGCCATCACTGCGTATGATGTCTTAAAGGCCATCCGTTGTGCCGGCCAGGAATTGCCGCAAACCGAAACGCGGACCGAAGTGCTGGGCGAATTTGCGAAAATCGAAGCTGCCGAACGCGAAGCCGCGTCGCGGATCACGTTGCTTACGATGGTGCATCGCGACCGCAAGCAAATTGAAAAAGGGGAAAGCTAAAGTAAAACTCCTTCCGTCGTCAGCAATTTCCTTTTCCAATCCAAGCCGCCGGAAAAGCCGCCGATCTTTTTGTTCGCAGCCAAAATGCGATGGCACGGAACTAAAACAGGAATCGGATTTGCGCCGCACGCACCGCCCACGGCGCGAACAGCTTTCGGATTTCTAATTGCATTGGCAATTTCGCCGTAGCTTTTCGTTTTGCCGGGAGCGATTTTCAGCATTTCGCGCCAGACAGATTTCTGGAAATCCGTCGCGCCATTCCAATCCAGCGGCGGCAATTTAGCTTTCTTTCCCGTCAGAACTTTTTTCAGTGCGGATTCCGTGAGCCGATGCCATTTTTTCAATTGCGGAATGCGGTTTGCGGATTGCGAATTAACCTGATTTTTTTTGCGGTCCTTTTTTGGGAAATTCAATTCCGCCAAACCTTTTTCGGAATAGCGCGCGGTAAAAGTTCCGGATGGCGTGACGACGGGTATTTCGGCGGATAGTGATTTCATACGATCAATGGTGGTTGGCAAACACTAAGATAATTCCGAGCAGGATCAAAAATAAAATCGCCGTGAAGACGATGAACCGGTTCCGCGCGACGCGTTTTTCGTAGCGCAACGGACGCAATCCATGCACGCCGCCGGCAGCCAGATAATTGACGAGGCGCGGATTGTTCGTGGCCGGGCCGCTGAAGAAATGTTTCAGCCGTTTCCACAGCGCGGGCAAATCGTATTTGCGCACGCCCAACTCGTTGTAAAGCCCGGCATCATCTGTCGCCTGGACGGTTTTGATCTCTTCAAAAACGGGTTCCGTGGAAATTTTTTTTGGCGGCGGAGCGAGAGCCGGCTTTTCAACGGCGCGCGGAATGATTTCGCCTCGCGGCAAAGCGGTGGAACGCAATTTCGGTTTCGCCGTGCTCTGCAATTGGGAATCAATCTTTTTGATTTCGGCTTCGAGCGCGGCGATCTGGCTGGACAGCGCGGAGGCGCGTTCAGAAATCGGGTCGGCAACTTTGCCTTTTTTCTTCGCACCTGCCATACAAACAATTTAGCGTCGCAACAAAATGGCGACAAACACTCCGAGCGCGCCTAAAGCCACGATCAACAGCGGCCAGGTCATCGCCAAACCCATTTTGCAAAGCTGGCCGAAGCTCATATTCGAAAATGGCGAAGCAGCGATTTGCGGCACGGCTTCAATTTCTTTCTTCGGCGCATTTTCGCCGGCCAACGCGGGCAATTTCAATTGCGCGGAATGCCATTCCATTCGCGCGTTTTCGATGACGGTCAGCGCGCGGGTCAATTCGATCTGGAAATTTTCTTTCGTCCAGCTTTCTTCGTGGATCGCCTGGATTTTATTCATCGCTTCGCGGAATTCGGCGATGGTTTTGATCATCTGCTCGGCATCGCGGCGCGCGTTGAATTCCGCTTCTTCGAGTAAACCGAGACCGCGCGTGAGATGACGCACCATTTCCTGACGGCCGTTTTGAAATTCAAGCTGGCGCCGGCGCAATTCTTCCAGCGTGGAACGTTCGCGTTCGAGTTCTTCCTGGGCGCGCTTGAGTTCGGCGAGCTTTTGTTGCGCCTCGACGACTTTGCGGTCCACTTCCTCGCGGGTCGGCGCGCGGAGCGGGTCGAGCGTCGCGACAGGCGATTTATGGGCTTCAAAGTCCGAGTCAATGAATTCGGTTGCGTCGTATTCGGCAGCCATATGCCGACTTTAACGCCGTTGCGAAAAGGTGTAAAGCGGTGTTTGGAAGGAAATTTCAGTGCGCCAAAAGCGGATGGCTTGAACCGGCTTCAATTCGGTTCAGTGAAATCCTTTTGACTTCAAAATCCGCGCCTTCGCTTTGAATTCCGATGAAGCCGGACGAAATCGTGCATTCCGTTATCGTATTCAGCGGCCGGCCATTGATTGTGGCAAAAACGGTGTTCGCGATGCACATCGTTTGATTGGTGTTCCACTCACCAATCGAATTTTCATTCGGCGAACCATGTAGTGGAATCGGCGTGTTCGCGTCCTGACCCAAATGCTCTTTGCATTCCGCGCCGGACATGACGAAGAAATCGCCTTGATGCCCGGATTTGCCCTGATTTTGCACGCACATCGGCCAGATTTTGTCTGGCGGCTGAATGTGGACGAGCACGCCGGTGTTGTCTTTTTTGGGCGCCATTTTCACAAATCGCCAGACGACGGTGACGACGTAATTGCTGTAACTTTCTTTCGTTCGGAAATAGCCGATGCCCGAGCCGTTGCAATGAATCAAACCGTTCGTGATGCTCCAGGTTTTCATCGGCTCGGCGCCGTCTCTCATGCAAAAGATGAAATTGTCGAAGTTGGTGCCGTTGAACAATTCAATTCGATTGGCCGGCGAAATGGCTTGCTGCCCGGAAACAATTCCCGCAATCGCAAACAGGAAAATCGCCGTGGCAAAAATGGATTTCATGCGCGGAGAATTGCGTCGTGGCGGAAACAAGTCAAGCGGACGGTTTGCGAAAGCGGCGCATGAACAGAATCGTCCACACAATCGTTCCGCCAATAAAACAGGTGAGCAACGCCGCAAACAAATCCATCGGCAAATGCGGCGGCGTGAGGCGATTGGCCACGATGGTCAGGCCAAAAATTCCGGCCATGAACAATGTCATCAGGCAGCCAATCCAAATCAATTGCCCGGCGATGGCTTCGATGGTTTCGTCGCGACGTTCCGGTGCCAGCCAATAATCGCGGTTCGGCAAATTGAACGTCCACGCCGGCATCCATTTCATCAGCATCGCCAAAATGACGAAGATCGCCGGCACGAATGTCAACATCCGGAAAAAAGCAATCCCCTGCTCGCGCGGCATCCAGCCGTCGGCGTTGCCGCCCGCGCCGAAATGGATCGCCACGCGTTCGGGCAATTGCGATGCCAGGGCCGTGACCAGCAGCAAATAACCGCCGCTCAAAACCAGCAGCGCCACCAGCGGAACGACGACGTTTTTTTTCATGCAATTTTTCAGCCGCGAATCGCCGGTGGCACGTCTTTCTTTTGAAACAGCGTGATGTAAAGAATCGGCAAAATGCCGGCGGTGTTGAAAATGACGATGCAGATGAACCACGCGAGTTGATTGTTGCGCGCGCTTTTCCACATGGCGATGACTTTCCAAACGCCGTCCCAAATGGCGATCATGACGAGAAGAACGATAAATGCGGAAATGAAAGGATCTTTCATAATTGGCCGGTCTGTTTTCGGTCTATCGGATGTAATACCCCGCCGCTTTCCATTGTCCATCTTTTTCGAGCATGAACGTGAGGGTTTCGACGGCGGATTTTTTATTCGCAAACGAAGTGTCGAATTGCATTAAAACATATTGGCCGTCTGGCATCCCGGGCAATTGAGTCATGCGCTGTTCCGACTGTAATTTGCGCGAAGCCAATGCCCCGAGCGGTTTCCGGACCGATTCCAGGGCGGAAACCCATTTACTTTGCGTGATGGCTTGTTGAAAAGATTCGGAAGCGCCCTTCCAGCTTTGCGCATAACCGCCGCCGTCAATGAGTTGCAGCCATGATTCCGCTGCGGAGACGACCGGTTTATCCCGGTCGGAAATTTTTCCGTCTGCGTCGGCCGGCTGAATCAAATAGCCAATCACTTTCCATTGACCGCGTTCATCCAGCGAAGCGGAGACGGTTTCTTTCGCCGGACTGAATTGCGCAAAATCAGTGTCAAAAACGGCGACAAAATAATCGCCATCTGGCATTCCGGCCAAATGAGACGACTTTTCGGTCGTGTTGACTTTGCGCGAAATCAATTTGCCGAGCGGCGCGCGGACTTTTTCGGACGTGGCCACCCAATCATTCTTCGAAACCGCATCGTGAAAACTGTCAGCGGCCTGTTCCCAGCTTTTTGCGTAATCGCCTGAATCCATCAGCGCGAGCCATGTTTCAATTTCCGAAATGGCGTTTGTGCCGCCCGAATCTTTTGATCTTCTCGGCAGGCCGGTGGCCGGGTCAATTGCTCCCGTTCCTCCGGACGAAACCGGCAATCCTGTTGACGGATTTACTTTTGTCGTGACGCCTGGAAAAACTTGAATCGTTCCTCCCGCGGCTGAATTTGTGAAGGTCATCGTCGAAACTCCGCGCTGCGAATTGATTTTCTTTTCCATGTCCTCCACTGCCGATTTCAGCCATCGGTCATCGAGAACATTCACAGCTTCATCACGAATTTTTACCGCCTCATCTTTATGGTCGGTGGCGATGAGGATTTCAATCAATTCACGAACTTTTTTCACGAAATTGTCGTCCGCGAATTTTGGCAATTCAGTTAGCGGCGGCAAATGTGCAAAGGCGGAATTTGTCTTTGCCATTTCTTCAAACCGTTTCCGTTGCTCTTCGCGGCGCGCAGCATCTTGTTCTTCAAATTGCTTCATTCGCTGATGCTCTTTCTGAATTTTTTCAAACGCCGCTTGCGGATCGCCGATGTAATCCAAACATTTTTGATAATCACCATGTTCCGCAAGCAAGCTTTCGACAATTGGAAAACATTGTTGCGCCAGTTGTTGGTCGTGCGGCTCGATCTGTTTGAACAACGAATACGTCACATCATCATCGCCGAGATAATGGCTGATGGAATTGACTTCCATGAACAATTTGAAATCGCCGCGGCCTTCGGAAAATTGGCGCGCGTCGCCGTCGCGAATTTCAATCAGCGCCCGCCGCGCCTTGGGATACAAGCGCCCCAGATCAATCCAATCCGACAACGCAAACGAAAGTCGCACGCCTTGTTGGGAAGCGTTTGTGCGCGAATGGTCAAAATACCAGAGATAGCGTTGCAAGGCATCTTCATAGCTGCCGGCATCCGCGAGGCTTTTTGCCGAGTAATAGATTTTTTGCAGATCCACCTTTTCGCCGGGCGCAGGCGACCAGGTTTGTAAAGAAGCTGTCGGCGCGTTTGTAATCCAACTCGCTTTGCTTTCTTCAGCCGCTTCGTCTTTGGTTCCAAAATAGAGCGATGCAAACGCTTTTCCATCTGCATACATGGAAACATGAGGCAGACCGGGAGCCATCGGGCCGTATGCCAGCGAAAAATCGCCGGTGCCCTTTTTAATTTCCATCGGCGTGCATTTGCCGTCCGGCGTATTTGTCGTCGTGACGTAAAGAGCCAGCGTCGCGTGTTCATGGCTGACGAGATTGTAGTGGCCCGCGATCGTCAGCAGATTTCCATTGCGTCCGACGTCCGTGATTTCAATCGAATCGCCCAGCGGAAACCAGGTTTGGCCAATGTAATCGGATTTGATTGCCTGCATTTGATTTCGCGCATGAACAAATGCCGGAATCGCCATTGCCGCGAGAATTCCGATGACCGACACAATAAACAAAATCATTATCAAACATGCGAGCCGGATGGCCAATCTTCCCCAAAAATTGTCGCGCGGCGGACCGTAAATTGATTCGAACGGCTTTTTGAAAACGTCCTGGGCGGCAGTTTTTGATTTTGGCGATTCCCCGGCCTTCGCATTTTCGGAAGCAATCGTCTCCACGCGCGTTTTGACTTCGCTCGCCTGCTGATAACGCCGTTCCGGCTCCTTTTCCAATGCGCGCAAAACCACTTCATCCAAACGCACGTCAATTTGCACCTTCGACGATGGCGGCAAAAATTTTCCCAGCGGCAATTCGCCCGTCAGCATTTCGTAGAACACCACGCCGAGCGAATAAATGTCCGCGCGATGGTCCACCTTTTCCGGCTTTTCAATTTGTTCCGGCGACATGTAATGCGGCGTGCCGATGACCTGTTCGGCCGTGAGATTCGCGCGCTCGCCATCGCCCAGAATTTTTGCGATGCCAAAATCGGCGATCTTCACGCGACCGGTTTTATCGAGCAAAATATTTTCCGGCTTGATGTCGCGATGAACGATTCCCTGCTCATGCGCATATTGCAACGCCTCACAGATTTTGGGAACGATGGTCAACGCTTCCGGCGCCGAAAGTTTTTTAGATTGGATCAATTGCCGTAGCGTCAGGCCGTCCACAAATTCCATCAGCAAATAAAAATTCCCCTGCACTTCGCCGAAATCGTAAACGGTGACGATGTTAGGATGATGTAATTTAGCCAACGCGCGAGCTTCGCGCTCAAAACGCTCGGCGAATTTCGGTTCGTTTTGTTTTTCCGGCGAAAGAATTTTCAACGCGACCACCCGGTCCAATCGCGGCTGGCGCGCTTTGTAAACTGCGCCCATTCCGCCGCGACCGAGACATTCAAGAATTTCCAATTGCGGAAATAATTTTGCGATGTCGGAAACCGGCAGAGGCGGCGACGGTGGCGGTTTATTTATTTGTGTTCCATGCGGACCGGTTTCGCCGGGCAATTCCGTTTGCGTGGCCAGATTCATCGCCACGAGACAACGCGGGCAAAGTCCTTCCGGCGAATCCGCCGGCAACGGCGCGCCGCATTTCGGGCATTTCGGCAATACTTTTTTCTCCGGCGATTCCGGCGGAAATTGCCGCCATAAAAATTTTGCCAGAAGAAGCATCACTGCCGCGACCAACCCCAGCAGCAATATCATTCCGCAGATGAACAGCATCATCTTTCCGACATCGAGTAAAGCATCATTCATATCGTCGTGGATTCCTTTCACCCGATACTTAAGGATTGGCGGCGATTTGTTACAAAGTTTATTCGCTTAAAATGGCCAATAAATGCCGCAATTCCTCGTCCACGCTCTCGCCATCGGCCAGCGTGTGGGCAATCTCTTCGCGGAACAATTCCCGATAACGCTTGCGCAGGCGATGAACCGCCACGCGCAGCGCGGCATCGTTCATTTGCATTTCACCGGCGACTTTTGCGTAAGGAATTTCCTTTTTATCGGCGGTGAGAAAAATTTTCAGATGTTCAAATTCTGTGATTTTTCCGTCCTGCTGAAATTCCGAACGCAATCGCGACATCGTTTGTTCCAGCAATGTGAGCACCCAGCGTTTTTCAAACGCGCGATCGGGAGAAATTTCGCCGCTTGAAATCTCGGATTGAAATTTTCGCTCGGCAAAATCGGTGTCCAGCGCCACGTGTGTTTGGAAGCCGCCGCGCTTCTGCGCTTTGGCTTTGTCCCATTCGTTGGCGAGAAATCGTTTCAAAGCGACGAGCAAAAAGCTGCGGAAACGTCCGCGTTCCTGTTCGGCTGAATTCAAAAAATCCTTTTCGAGCAATCGCGTGAAAAATGCCTGCGTCAAATCTTCCGCATTTTCCTTCGATTGCCCGCTGCGGCGGACGTAGGCGTAGAGCGGATACCAATAAACGCGGCAAAGCTTTTCCAGCGCGCCGGCCGATTGCGGAGATTTTTTGTCGCGCGCCGAAAGCACGAGCGACCAATGCGTGGTGACAAAAACCGGCCGCGCAACGTCATGCGTTGATTCAGGCTTCTGATTGGCCGTGGTCATGGGCGCAGATTAAACCACCAAAGCCGTGAAGACACGAAAAGTTTAGGCGCGCGTTCCCGAAATGGAATCCGTGAAACGCGAATCAAGTTTCTTCAATGCAAATTCAAAAACGGCTGCCGGCGAAATCGCTTTCAGACATTCAATCGCATTTTTCCATTTGCAAAGCCGTTTAAAACAGGGTTCGCACGGGAGCTGAATTTGCAAAACATTCTGCAATTGCCCGTAAGGCCCGGTGCGTTGCGGCGCGGTCGGGCCGAATAATGCCACGAGCGGAACATTCAACGCGGCGGCCACGTGCATCGGACCGGTGTCATTTGTCACCATCAATTTGCAGAGACGAATCCATTCGATCATTTCCAGCAATGACGTTTCGCCGCACAGATTCAGGCAACGTTCCGGCGCAGCTTCGGAAATGATTTTCCCGAGCACGTGGTCGTCCTTGCCGCCAAGAATCGCAAAGCGGGTTTCCGGAAATTTTTTCGCAAACAATCGGACCCATTCCGCAAAATATTCCACCGGCCAGCGTTTCGTTGCCCAGCGCGCGCCGGGTTGAAGGGCGATCCATCGGGCGCCGTCCGTTTTCCATTTCGCTTTCACCGCGGCGGCGATTTGCGGCCGTTCCGGCAGCCATTCAAAGTTGTTGTTCACCGGCACGCCAAGCTTCGGCAGCACGGACAAATACCAATCCACGGCGTGCGTCTGAAAATTTTTTCGCGGCACGGCGACATCGTAAAAGGCGTTGGCACCTTCGCGCGAATCGTCCAGACCGATTAAAAATTTCCCATCGGCGAGCCAGGCAAAGGCGGCGCTGCGGAGAAGACTTTGCAAATCAATGACGAGATCGAATTTTTGCGCGCGCATCCAGCGAACGCTCGCGGCCATTTCCGGCCAATGTTGCGGACGCGACCAGCGTTTGCGTTCGAAGCGAACAATGCCGGCCAAACCCGGATCACCATCAAGCATCGGCGCGAGGCTGGAATCAATCCACCAGAAAATTTCCGCGTGCGGCCAATGCGATTTCAAGAGGCGCGCGACGGGCAACGCCTGGATGACATCGCCGAGCGAACTCGGTTTGAGGATCAAAATTTTCAAGTCGCGAAGGCGATAAATTGTGAGGTTTTGCGCCGCGACTCAATCGAAAATGCGTCAGTTCTCGACGAATTTCAGGATGCGCGATTTCTCGGAACGCTTGCGCGCGTTTTCGTCGAGAATCTTTTTGCGCAACCGCAAATTCTTGGGCGTCGCTTCCACGTATTCATCCACGTCAATGTATTCCAGCGCGCGTTCGAGTGAGAGCTTGAGCGGCGGCGAGAGTTGAATACCTTTGCCGTCGCCCTGCGAACGCATGTTGGTCAGGCGTTTTTCTTTCACCGGATTGACGGGAATGTCATTTTCGCGCGCGTTTTCGCCGACAATCATGCCGACATAAATTTCATCGCCCGGTTCCACCATCAAACGTCCGCGCTCCTGCACCGCGTTCAACGCATAGGAAGTCGCCGTTCCGCCCTCCATGGAAACGAGCGAACCGTTTTTGCGCGCGGCAATTTCACCGCGGTCGGCGCCGTATTCATGAAACAAATGGCTCATCACGCCCATGCCTTTGGTCATGTTGACCAAATCGGTTTCAAAACCGATCAACCCGCGCATCGGGACCAGCGCTTCAATCGTCACTTGATTGCCGTGATGATTCATGTTGGTGATTTCGGCTTTGCGGAAGGCGAGATTTTCCATGACGCCACCCATGTTTTCCTGCGGAATTTCCACGAACAATTTTTCGATCGGCTCCAGTGCTTCGCCGTTTGCGCCTTTTTTCCAAAGCACTTCCGGACGTGAAACCAACACTTCGTAACCTTCGCGACGCATTTGTTCAACGAGAATCGCGATCTGCATTTCGCCGCGGCCGCTGACCGCAAAAATTTTCGGGTCGCTGGTTTGCGCGATCCGCAATGCAACGTTGGTGCGGATTTCTTTGACGAGGCGATCCCAAATATGTCGCGCCGTGACGAGCTTGCCCTCTTTTCCGGCGAGCGGGCCGTCGTTGACGGCGAATTCCATTTGAATCGTCGGCGGATCAATCGGAATGTAAGGCAATGCCGGACGCGCTTCGCTGTCGCAAATCGTTTCACCGATGAACACGTCTTCAAAACCGGTCATACCGACGATGTCGCCGGCGTGTGCCTCCTGGATTTCGATGCGTTTCATGCCTTCGAAATGATAAAGCATCGTTATCTTGTTTTTAGTGAGGCGACCGTCGCCATGGCGGCAAATCGCGGCGTCGCCGACTTTTACTTTACCTTCGTAAATTTTTCCGAATGCGATACGGCCCAGATAATCGCTGTAATCCAAGTTCGCGACGAGCACTTGAAAACCGTCGCCCGCTTTGGCGCGCGGCGGCGGAATGTGCTTCACAATGGCTTCGAACAGCGGTTCCATTGTGCCGCTCGCATGCGTCAAATCCGTTTTGGCATAGCCATCCTTGGCCGAACAATAAATGAACGGAAAATCCAATTGCTCATCCGTTGCGTTCAATGACATGAACAATTCAAAAACCTGGTCGAGCACCTTCTTCGGATTTGCGTTTTCGCGATCAATTTTGTTGATGACAACAATTGGCTTCGCGCCCGCTTCGAGCGCCTTGCGCAACACGAAACGCGTTTGCGCCTGCGGACCTTCCGCCGAATCCACAACGAGCAACACGCCGTCAATCATGTTCATGATGCGTTCGACTTCGCCGCCGAAATCCGCGTGGCCGGGAGTGTCCACGATGTTGATGTGATAATCGTGATATTTGAACGCCGCATTTTTGGCGCGGATGGTGATGCCTTTTTCCTTTTCCAAATCCATGGAATCCATCAGGCGTTCGACCTGCGTTTCGGCCTGGTTGGCGCGGAACGTGCCGGATTGCTTGAGCAAACAATCCACGAGCGTCGTCTTGCCGTGGTCAACGTGCGCGATGATGGCGATGTTTCGAATGTGCTGCATATCGTAAATGACCGGTTCGTCCATCCCGCTAAAATACCATCACGTCAAAGAGACGCGAACGGGAAAGCGGCGGATTTGCCGGGTTGCGTATAATGGAGATTCGCCGCCAAAGGTCAAGAAATGGATGAGAAAAATTACGAAACTCATTGCGCAAATTGTTACGAATGCGTTTAACGGACATCTGAAAATTGCGGCGCAACGTTTGGCAAATCTCCAAATCCGCGCCTTGACACCAGCCTTTTGATTGTTATGCTCCGCTGCTCGTTTGGCGTAAAACGCCAGTGAATTGAATTTATGAAACGCCAGTATCAGCCATCGAAAATCCGCCGCAAACGCCAGCACGGATTTCTTTCCCGCAATAAAACCAAGCGCGGCGCAGCCACCATCGCCCGCCGCCGTCGCGCCGGACGCAAACGTCTGACGCCGGTTTGATCGGATGAGCGCCGTTCCGCCGAAACGCCTGCGCCTGGGCCGCGGTTCGCGACTCGCGCAAAGCCGTGATTTCGCGCGCGTGCGGCAACGAGGCGAACGACTCGTGCTGGGTTGCCTCATCGCCAATTGGAACAAATTGCCCAACGGCGCGACGCTAAAACTGGGGATCGTCACCAGCAAAAAAATCGGCGGCGCTACCGAACGCAGCCGCGCGCGACGATTGCTCCGAGAAAGTTTTCGGCTGCATCAGCATGAATTTACGCAGCCGGTGGAATTGGTTCTGGTGGCGCGCAATTCCATTGCCGGAAAAAAATTCGCCGACGTGGAAAAAGATTTTCTGGCGGCGTTGAACCGCGCCCGGCTTTTGAAGAATTGACGAATGAATCTGCTTCAAATTATTTTGATTTTTGCGGTTCGCAGTTATCGCTGGATGATTTCGCCGGCGATCCATTTTCTTTTTGGCGCCGGTAGCGGCTGTCGGTTTACGCCGACGTGTTCGGACTATGCCGTTGAGTCAATTCAAGTGCACGGCGCGGTTGCTGGAAGCTGGCTGGCGGCCAAACGGATTTGCCGTTGTCATCCGTTCGGGAGTTGCGGCCACGACCCGGTGCCAAAAAACGGGTTCAAGATTCAAGAGACAAATTTCAAAGTTTAATTTTCATGGATAGAACCGGAATCATCGTCATTTCAATTTGCGTCGTTTTGCTCGGCGTTTGGTTTTTCGGGCAACGCGAGCAGGCAAAACGTTACGCGGAAGCGCAGCGGCAATTCATGCTGACAAATCAGCCTCCCGCCGTCGAAATTCCGGCGACAAATGCCATAACGGCGCCCGCGAAAGAAAATTCTGCGACGACCGTTCCGGCTGTCCTGGAAACCAATGCGCCCGAAAGTTTGGTTGTCATCTCCAATGCCGATGCGCGCTATACATTCACGTCGCTCGGCGGCGGATTGAAAAAAATTGAACTGCTGAAATATCCGGAGGTGATTTCGGTCCGCTGGAAGAAAAACACCAATTCCTCCGACGTCAACGCCTCGCTGAATACGCATGCGCCGGTTCCGGCGTTGTCGGTTGTGAGCGACGGCTTTTTGGGCAATGGCAGTTTCACGCTGACGCGCACGGGGGACGGCGTTCGCGCCGAAAAAATTCTCCAAAACGGTTTGCGCGTCGTAAAGGATTTCCACGTCGGCTCGAATTATTTGTTCAACGCCAGCGTGCGTTTTGAAAATACTTCAGGGAAACCGCTGGCGCTGGCGCCGCAGGAAATCGTTGTCGGAACCGCAACGCCGATGGACGTGGATGACACCAGCTTTTCATTTTACGGCGGGGCCATGTGGTTTGATGGGCAAAATTCGGAGCTTTGCCCGGTTTCCTATTTCAATACCAATTCGACGGCATTTTTCGTTTTTCATCGCACGGTGAAGAACGAATACACCGGCGGCACGAACAACGTGCAATGGGCCGCGGCTTACAATCAATATTTCGCATTGCTGGCCATGCCCAAAGAGCCGGCGCGGGAAGTGATCGCGCGCCCTGTTTATTTGCCGCCCCTGGCCGATGGCGCGCCGGCGCCGATGGGTGTGCAAACGGCATTGATCTTTCCGGCGACAACGCTTTCGGCGAATTCAAATGTCGAACGGCAAATCACTTTTTACGCCGGGCCGAAGGAATACCGGACGCTGGTAAAAATCGCAGACAAATTCCGCAACCATGCGGATGATGTGATGAATTTCGGCCGGGGTTATGTAAGTTTTTGGGGCATCGGCACCTTTTTCGCCAAGCTGTTGCTGTCGGCGATGAATGCATTGCATGATTTGACCACGCTCGGTTACGGATGGGTCATTGTGGTGCTGACGATTTTGTTGCGCGCGGTGTTCTGGCCGTTGACAGCCAAGAGCATGCGCTCGATGAAAAAAATGCAGGCGCTCGCGCCGGAGTTGAAAGCCATCCAGGAAAAACACAAAGACGACGTGCAAAAACTGTTCCAGAAGCGCAATGAGCTTTTGAAAAAGAACAACGTCAGCCAGATGAGCGGCTGTTTGCCGATGCTGATTCAAATGCCGGTGTTCCTGGGGTTTTTCACGATGATCCGCAGCGCGATTGAATTGCGCGGCGCGCATTTCCTCTGGGTCGCGGATCTGTCAAAACCGGACACGCTATTCGTGATTCCCGGACTGACGTTCTTGCCGTTCAGCACGCCGGCGGGCTGGCCGTTGAATCTATTGCCGCTGCTGATGGTCGGCGTCATGGTTTGGCAGGCGCATTTGCAGCCGCCGTCACCGGGCATGGATCCCGCGCAACAACGCATGATGCGTTTCATGCCGCTGATTTTGTTGTTGTTCCTTTACAATTATTCCGCCGGCATGGCGCTTTACATGACCGTCAGCACGTCAGCCAGCGTGGTGCAATCGTGGCTGGTGAAAAGAAATAATACGGCCGCGCCCGCTCCGGCATTGACGCCGTCGCCGAAACAAAGAAAATGATTTTATGCCCGCGCAACCTAAAGAAATCCTCGGAACCATTCTTTCGTCGCTCGGTTTTCCGGCGACGATTGACGAACAAAAATTGGACGACGGCATTTTGCTCGACGTAAAGACGGAAGACGCCGGGCGATTGATCGGCCGGCAGGGGCAAACCCTCGCGGATCTGCAATACGTCACGAACCGCATTTTATTCCAGCAGGATTCCGCCGCGCCGAAAGTCACGGTGGACGTGGGCGGTTATCGTTCGCAAGCCCGCGAAGCGCTGGTGAAAAAAGCCAAGGAAGCCGCGGAAAAAGTCCGGCGCTGGGGCGATGTCGTCGAATTGGAGCCAATGAATTCTTTCGATCGGCGCATCGTGCATCAAACCCTTAAGGATGATCCAGACGTGGAAACACAAAGCGTGGAAGTGGACGGCACGGATAAAAAGGCATTGTTGCTCCGGCCACGAAAATAATTTAACCGGGGAAATAAAAAAGCGCGGATGAATTTTCATCCGCGCTTCAATTTTTGCCGCGATCACTGTTCCACAATTTTCAATTTATACGGCGGCGAGATCACGCTGTCTTCCTTCGGCTTGGTGCCGATGTGATTGTAGAGGTAATCGAATTTGAAGCGATAGGTTACGGAATTGGTCGTCGGCGGCACGGGCACATAACCATCCCAGCGATTTTTCACCATTGGCACCGGCTGCATCGGGATGACCTGGTCGTTTACCACCACGGAAACGGTGATGCTGTCCCATCGCAACGATTGTTGCTGCGAGTTGAATTCGACTTCGACAGGATAAAGATTGTTGGCATTGCGGGGTTGTTCCACCGGCGTTAAACGCGTAAACGTCGGCGAAACACAGCCGGCCAGCATCAGCGCCGACACCAGCGGAAGAAATTTTTTCCAATTCATGGGGCTAAAATTGCAAAGCACCGGCCTTTTGTAAAGTTGGATTTCAACACTTGAACTGAAATCGCTTTTCCGCTTGAATCGAAGGATGAACTCCACGAATCAAACTTCGCCGGCTCCGGGCGTTGCCAAATCGAACGCTCCCGCCACAAGCAATTATCGCTGGGTCATTTGCAGTCTCCTGTTTTTTGCCACGACCAACAATTACATGGATCGCCAAGTCATCGGCTATTTGAAAGATTACATTTTTTGCGCGCCGACCGATCAAGGCGGATTTGGTTGGTCCAACACCGATTTCGCTTATCTGACTTCATTTTTCACCGGCGTTTATGCAGGTTTCACACTGATCGCCGGATGGGTGATTGATAAAATCGGCACGAAAATCGGTTTAGCGCTTTCGCTCATCGCATGGTCCATCTTCGGCATTTGCAATGCCTTTGTCGGCACGCTGGTCATGGCGCATGTCGCCATTCGCAGTTTGTTCGCCGCCGGCGAAGCGGGAAACTTTCCGGCGTCCATCAAAACCGTCGCCGAATGGTTTCCAAAGCGGGAACGCGCCCTGGCCACGGCGATTTTCAATGCCGGTTCCAATGGTGGCGCGATGATTGCGGCCATTTTCGTCCCCTGGTGCATGATTCATTTCGGCGACACGCTCGGCTGGAAAATGGCGTTCATCCTCACCGGCGTTTCCGGTTTCCTCTGGCTCTTTTTCTGGTTCTGGCTTTACAACCCGCCCAATAAACAACGGCGCCTGTCCAAAGCCGAATATGATTATATCCACATTGACGACGAAACTGCCGCCGACCAAAAAGCCGGCGACAAGACGGACAAAGTTTCCTGGTTCCGGCTTTTCGGCTATCGCCAGGCGTGGTCCTTCTTCGTCGGCAAATTCATGACCGACGGCATCTGGTGGTTTTACCTGTTCTGGCTGCCGGATTATTTGTTCAAACAATTCAATATGACCAAGGCGCAGATCATGATGCCGACATTCATCGTTTACGGCATTGCGATTGTCGGCAGCATTTTCGGCGGCAGCCTGCCAATGATGCTCATCAAACGCGGCATGAGCGTTTACAAAGCGCGTATGACCACGATGTTGCTCATCGCCATTTGTCCGCTGGCCGTTCTGCTCACGCAATACTTCGGCGACGTGAACCGCTTCGGCCTGCATACCGCGGCATTTTTGGCTGTGTCGATGATTTGCATCGGCGCAACGGCCCATCAAGCGTGGTCGGCCAATCTGTTCACGACCGTTTCCGACATGTTCCCGAAGAAAACCGTCGCCAGCGTGACCGGCATCGGCACGACGGCCGGCGGCATCGGCGGCGTGACCGTGCAATTGCTCGCCGGCCATTTGACCGATCGTTTCAAATCCAATCCGCAAACGGCTTATCTCATTATGTTCATCGTCTGCGCGTTGAGCTATCTCATCGCCTGGACAATCATGAAAGCGCTTGTGCCGCGGCATAAACCCATCACGGATTTGTAAGCTCCAAACGCGAAATTCAACCGGTTGCGGTTTTGACTGCAACCGGTTTTTGATTTAGAGACCTTTTCTCACGCACTTTTGATGCTAACCTTTTCGCGTGCAGCCAATTCTTGAAACGACCGATTTGCGGATTGTCCGCGACCGCACCGTCATTCTCGACGGCGTGAACTGGCGCGTCGAACGCGGGCAGCATTGGGCAATTCTCGGCGCGAATGGTTCCGGCAAAACGTCGCTGCTGTCCGCGCTCACCGGCTATTTGATGCCGACCGCCGGAAAAATTTCATTGCTTGGAAAAATTTACGGCAAATCGGATTGGCGCGATTTGCGGAAACAAATTGGAATCGTCAGTTCCTCCATCCGGCAGATGATGGCCGACGACGAACCCGCGCTCGAAACGGTTGCCAGCGGCAAATTTGCCATGATTGATTTTTGGGGGCGGCTTTCGCGCAAAGATAAAACCGCCGCGCTGAAAATTCTGCGGCAGATCGAATGCGGTTATCTCGCCGCGCGGCCGTGGCGCGTCCTGTCGCAAGGCGAACGCCAGCGCGTTTTGATTGGCCGCGCGCTCATGGCCAAACCGCGCGTGTTGATTTTGGATGAACCGTGCGCCGGGCTTGATCCGGCGGCGCGCGAACATTTCCTGCAATTCATCCAGCGCCTCGGCGAAAACAGAAACGCGCCAACGCTGGTGCTGGTGACGCATCACGTGGAAGAAATCATGCCCGCATTTTCGCACGCGCTGATTTTGAAACGCGGAAAAGTTCTCGCCACCGGCGAAAAATCCGAAGCGTTGAATTCAAAAAATCTTTCTGACGCGTTCGATTCACAAATGCGATTGAAACAAATCGGCCGGCGATATGAATTGAAAGTCTGGTAGCTCTTATAACTTCTTCCCCGTCAATCGCTCGTAAGCTTCCAGATATTTCGCCGTCGTTTTGGCAACGACATCGTCCGGCAATTTCGGTCCGGGCGGAGTTTTATCCCAATCCAACGTCTCGAGATAATCGCGGACGAATTGTTTGTCGAAGCTCGGCTGGCCTTTGCCCGGCGCGTATTCGTCGGCGGGCCAAAAGCGGGAAGAATCCGGCGTGAGCACTTCATCAATCAAAATCAATTTGCCGTCGTGCAGACCGAATTCAAATTTCGTGTCGGCAATGATGATGCCGCGCTGGCGGGCGTAATCGCGTCCGGCTTTGTAAATCTTCAGGCTTAAATCGCGCGCCTGATTTGCCAAATCCGCGCCGACAATTTGTTGCGCCTGCTCGAAGGAAATATTTTCGTCGTGGCCGGCTTCGGCTTTGGTGGACGGCGTGAAAATCGGTTCGGGCAATTCCGAGGAATCCACCAAACCGGCGGGCAATTTGATTCCGCAAACCGTCTGCGATTTTTTGTATTCCTTCAATCCGCTGCCGGACAAATAGCCGCGCACGATGCATTCAATGGCGAGCGGCTTGGCTTTTTTCACAATCATCGAGCGTTTCGCCAATTTATCGGCAAACGGCTGTAAATTCGCCGGCAACGGATCGTTCGCTTTGGCGACCAAATGATTCGGCACGAGCGAAGAAAATTTCTCGAACCAGAAATGTGAGATTTGCGTGAGCACTTCGCCTTTGCACGGAATGCCGTTGGGCATGATGACATCGAACGCGGAAATGCGGTCGCTGGCTACGAGCAATAAGGCGTCGCCGAGGTCGAAGATTTCGCGGACCTTGCCGCTTTTAACTTTTTTGATGCCGGGCAGATCCAATTGCAGAACGGTTGATATGTTTTCCATGCGCGAATTATTGGAATCCGGCGGAAAAGTTCAAATCAAAATCACTGCGAAATTACGCCGGCTGCTGTTGCGTCAAACAATGCAGCGAGCCAAATCCCCAGACCAAATCCACGGCGTGAATGCCGATGACCGGGCGGTCCCGGAACAATTCGTTCAAAATACCGAGCGCGATGCGGTCGTTCGGATCGTTGAACGTCGGGACAATCACCGCCGCGTTGCAGATATAAAAATTGGCGTAACTGGCCGGCAATCGCATGCCGTCAAAATACAACGGCGACGGCATGGGCAATTCGACAACTTCCGGCCGGCTGCCGTTTTCGAGCCGCAAATCGGAAATGCGTTCCCAGTTTTCGGCGAGCGGTTTGTAATTTTCATCGCGCGGATTTTTCTCGCGGACGAGAACGAGCGTTTTCGCATTCACAAAACGGCAAATGTCATCAATGTGTCCGTGCGTGTCGTCGCCCTTCGGCCCTTTGGCGAGCCAGAAGATATTTTTGACGCCGAGATAATTTTTTAGCGCGGATTCAATTTCCTTTTTGCCGAGGCCGGGATTGCGCACTTGAATTTTGGGATGCAAATAACATTCCTCCGTGGAGATCAATGTGCCGCGGCCATTTAATTCAATTCCGCCACCTTCGATGACAAACGGTTTGCCATCGCTTTGCGCATGAAACAGTTTTTTGCCGAGCAGTTTTGCGGCCGTTTCAGGAACTTTCGTGTCCTTGCGCCAATTGTCATATTTCGCCCAGCCGTTGAAATGAAAGTGAACGATGGCGGTTTTGTTTTTCCGCTTGATGAAAACCGGCCCGGTGTCGCGCGTCCAGCCGCGGTTGGTCCGGTGCGTGACAAATTTTATCTTTCGCAAATTGACGCCGACGTTTTTGAAAATTTTTCGCGCATGAGTTTCGTCGGATTGATTGCGGACGATGAGGAAAATGTTTTCGCCTTCCGAAATTTTGCGCGCCATTTCGCCATAAACCCAGGGAATGACTTCAAATTTGCCGGGCCAATCATCGGCGTTGTGCGGCCAGCCGAGCCAGGTGGCTTCATGCTTTTCCCATTCCGCGGGAAAATAAAATCCGGCTTCAGCGGGCGAAAGCGTCGGAGAATTTGACATTTTTTCCGGCATAAATTTTCGCGCGAAGCATAGCCGCGCATTTTGCAAAACTGAAATGAAAAAAAATTGCAAAAAATCGAAATTTGTTGTGGACGAATTTTAGAAATGGAGGAAGTTATAGTATCACAATCAGTTCGCAGCAGGCGCGGACTATTCAAAACAGGCAGTATGAAGTCGAGTAACCACAGGATGAGTGTTGGAGTGTTTGTAAAAGGTATTTCTTTGATCGGACTTTTTGCAGTAACCGCAGCCGCGTCTTATTTTCAATTCAGTGACAAACCGGTCGTCATCACGTTGCGTCCGAATGCAACGACGTCGGAAATCCAGCATGCATTAAATGTTTTGCCGGCCAGCGGCGGCGCCGTTGTTTTGCCGCCGGGAATTTATGACGTAACGGCGCCGATTATTTTGAGCCACGACCATCAAACCTTGCGCGGCTCGGGAAAGACGACGGTGCTGCGCCTCGCCGACAATGCCAATTGTCCGGTCATCGTCATGGGTGAACCGGTCAACCATCCGAAAAATATCGTCAAGGATTTGCACGTCGCCAATCTGGTGATTGACGGAAATCGCCGCAATCAACAAACCGAGCTTTGGAACATTTCCGGCGAGGGCCACTACATCCGCAACAACGGCATCACCGTTCAATCGGTCAGTGATTCGACGATCGAACATGTCACCACTTCGCGCTGCCGTTCCGGCGGCGTCGTGACGACGCTCGGCGTGGAAAATTTGACGGTGCGGGATTTGAATTCCTACGACAATCAATTTGACGGGCTTGCGTGCTATCTGACGACCCATTCCACCTTTGCCGATTTATTTTTGCACGATAATCCGGGCGCGGGCATTTCGCTCGATCTCTCGTTCCAAAACAACGTTGTCAGCAACGCGCTTTTGGCCGCGAACGATTTAGGCATTTTCATGCGGTCGAGCCGCGGAAATAAATTTGAGGATGTTTCCATCCGCAATTGCCATCACTTCGGAGTTTTCATGGCGCATTCCGAGCGCAAAACAAAAAATGGCTGGCAGGCGACGCCGAATTCCGAATGCGTGAACAATTCATTCCGCAATATCAGTGCGATGAATTGCGGCGGCGCGGCGTTCCGCATCAACAATTCCACCTGCACCAACAACGTCATCGTGGAAGCGAACTTCGATAAAAATCTCAAAGGCGGACTCTCGCTCGCTACGCCGGATTTAGTGACGTTGCAATAATTGATTGCTGAACCATCGCCGCCGAACAGGTTTTGTCCGTTCAATGGTTCGACGTTTTTCTGCGATTGCTGAAATTTGGAATTGGCAATCGCATTTCCTTGCGTATCGTTTGCAGGAGAAATTTCTCAAACGATTATGGCAAAGAAAAAGCAAACCCAACTGACCGGCGGACCGATTTCCCGTTTCATCCAGCATCATTATCGTCACTTCAACGCCGCGTCGCTCGTGGACGCCGCCAAAGGCTACGTCGCCCATCTGGATAAAGGCGGCAAAATGATGATCACGCTCGGCGGCGCGATGAGCACGGCGGAACTCGGCCTGTCGCTCGCCGAAATGATCCGTCAGGACAAGGTGCATCTCATCACCTGCACCGGCGCAAATTTGGAAGAAGATGTCTTCAACCTGGTCGCCCACGATTACTACGAACGTGTGCCGCATTACCGGATGTTGAGCGCCGATGACGAACAGGAATTGCTCGAACGCCACATGAACCGCGTCACCGACACCTGCATTCCTGAAGGCGAAGCCATGCGCCGCATGGAAAAGGCGATGCTCGAAGTCTGGACCGATGCCGACAAGAAGGGCGAACGCTATTTCCCGCACGAATTTTTCTACAAGGTGTTGCTCAGCGGCAAATACGAAAAATATTATCAGATTGATCCGAAAAATTCCTGGATGCTGGCCGCCGCGAAAAAGAATCTGCCCATCGTCGTGCCCGGCTGGGAAGACGCCACGCTCGGCAACATGTATGCCGCCGCCGTCATCCGTGGCGACGTGAAAAACGTTCACACCGTGCGCACCGGCATCGAATACATGACTTGGCTCGCCGATTTCTACACGCGCACCGCGACCAAGAAGAGCACCATCGGCATGTTCCAGATCGGCGGCGGCATCTCCGGCGATTTCCCAATTTGCGTCGTCCCGATGTTGCACCAGGATTTGGAACGCACCGGCGTGCCGCTCTGGGGGTATTTCTGCCAGATCAGCGATTCCACGACGAGCTACGGCAGCTATTCCGGCGCCGTGCCGAACGAAAAAATCACCTGGGGCAAGCTCGGCGTGAAGACGCCGAAATTCATCATCGAATCCGATGCAACCATTGTCGCGCCGTTGATTTTTGCCCATGTTTTAGGTTGGTAATTTGTGAAGCCGAACGACTTTTCCAATTCACGCGTGCTGGTCACCGGCGGCGCCGGATTTATCGGCAGCGCATTGGTTTGGGCGCTGAACCGGCGCGGCTGCGAGGACATTGTCGTTTGCGATATTCTCGGCACGAACGAAAAATGGCGGAATCTTACCCCGCTGCGATTCGCGGATTACGTCGAAGGCGATCAATTGCTGCCGCGATTGCAAAGCGGCGCGCTTGGAAAATTCGATTTAATCCTTCACCTGGGCGCGTGCTCGGCCACGACTGAAAAAGACGCAAGCTATCTCATCCGCAACAATTACGAATTCACAAAAGATTTGTGCGCGTGGTCGCTGAAAAATAAAACGCGATTCGTTTATGCGTCGTCCGCGGCGACTTATGGCGACGGCTCAGCGGGAATGGATGACGACGATTCGGAAATTGAAAAATTGCGTCCGTTGAACGCTTATGGCTATTCCAAACAGCTTTTCGATTTGTATGCGAAACGCGGTGGATTTCTGAATAAAATTGTCGGACTCAAATACTTCAATATTTTCGGCCCGAACGAAGATCACAAAGCCGACATGCGCTCGCTGGTTCACAAAAGTTTTGCGCAGGTCGAATACGATGGCGTCATCCGTTTGTTTAAAAGCTACAAGCCTGACTATAAACACGGCGGACAAAAGCGCGACTTCCTTTACGTCAAAGATGCCGTGGCCATGACGTTGCACTTGGCGGCCAATCAAAAAGCGGGCGGGCTTTTCAATATCGGCAGCGGCGGCGCGCGCACGTGGATTGATCTGGCGAACGCCGTTTTCTCCGCGCTTGGCCGCGAACCGGAAATTCAATTCATCGAAATGCCGGAAGCGATTCGCGACAAATATCAGTATTTCACCCAGGCGGACATTTCGAAATTGCGCGCCTCGGGCTACAAAGAAAAAATCACTTCGCTCGAAAATGCCGTCGCCGATTACGTCCGCAATTATCTCGTCCACGACAACCGGCTGGATCCAGAGGTCGCGTAATTCCCGGAAAGCGGAATTCGAATTTGCGAACCGTTCAGGATCCCGGCCGCCCGGTGCGGGTTCAAGCTGTTGGACATGACCGGTTTTTTCCGATAGGTTGCTGAGGAGGTATGTTTGATGAAAAGCTAAACACGGGCCAAAAAGCGCTGCAAATCAATCTCGACGCCACCAAATACGGCACCTTTGCCGAAATCGGCGCGGGACAGGAAGTCGCGCGCTGGTTTTTCCACGTGGGCAAGGCTTCCGGCACGGTCGCCAAAACGATTTCCGCTTACGACATGGCGGTGAGCGACGCGATTTATGGGCCGTCGGATCGTTACGTCAGCCGCAAGCGTTTGCAGGCGATGCTGAATTATGAATTTGATTTGCTCCTTCAACGGCTCGAAAAAACGCGCGGCGATAAAACGACTTTTTTTGCCTTTGCGAACACGGTGATGACGCGGCGCGACCAGGGCCAGGGCTGGCTCGGGATCAAATTCCAAACACAACCGCACGAAGCGCCATCGCAAATTATCATCCACGTGCGGATGCTCGAACGTCACAGCATCCGCCAGCAGGAAACCATTGGCATCGTCGGAGTAAATTTGATCCATGCGGCGTTCTATAATTTTGCCGAGCCGGAAAAAATCATCGCGCTGCTCATGGATGATTTGTCGCGCGAGCGGATGGAAGTGGACATGATCAAATTTTCCGGGCCGCGATTTGCCAGCGTGGACAACCGGCTGATGGCGTTGCAACTCGTGCAGGAAGGGATTTCCGACGCGGCGATGTTCACCGCCGATGGCGAAGTGGTCATCGCCGGCGAAGTGCTTTTTCAAAAACCGGTGCTGGTGGAACGCGGCAGTTTTCGCCCGATTACGAAAACCACTTTGGATATTTTGGAAAAAGCGCGCGAACAATTCGTGCGCGAGCCGCAGGTGCAAAATCAGGAGCCGGTCATCCTCATGGAAATGACGCTGCACAGCGTGCTGGAAGACACGCAATTGGCGCATAAAGATTTTCTCGATCGCGTGGACATTTTAAGCACGCTCGGCAAACCCGTGCTGATCTCCAATTTCCGCCGCTATTATCGCCTGGTGGAATATCTTTCGCGTTACACGCAAAAAATGCAGGGGATCGCGCTGGGCATTCCCAGTTTGCGCGGCATTTTCGACGAAAAATTTTATACCGATTTGCAGGGCGGTTTGCTCGAATCGCTCGGGCGATTATTCAAAGGCTCGACCAAGTTGTATGTCTATCCGATGCGCGAACCGAAATCCGATGTGCTCGCCGCGCCCAATCTTCCCAGTGCCGAAACGGGAATGTGGCAACGCCAAACCGCGTCCAACGAAATGATCACGGCGGAAAACCTGAAAGTCGCGCCCAACTTAAGCCATCTTTACGCTCATTTACTCGAAAACAAATTCATCACCGGCATCGAAAATTACAATCCGGACTATCTCGACTTGTTTCCGCCGTTTGTCCTCTCGAAATTGCAATCCGGCGATGCTTCGTGGGAAAACGACGTGCCGCCACAAATCGTGGAACTCATCAAGCGCGAAAAAATGTTCGGCTGGCAGGAAAAAATGGCGGCGGTTACGGCAGTTTAACTTCAATCCCGCCGATCCAATTGGCCATTTGAATTCCGGCTTCCATGCCGGCGCGATTTGCGTGTCAAAAGCCGAAACAGCAGCCACAGCAGAAGCAAAATCAGCAGCAGAAAATAAATCCATTCAAACGCCGAGCGCGCGACTTTGACGACGTGCCGGTCGAATTCGGACATCGCTTCATCGTCATTTGTCGCCGGCGCGGAAACGGCGGAAAAATTTGTGCCGACGGAATTAGTCGCCGTTTGATTCGTCAACGTCATGCCGACGTGTTCGCTTAAAATTTCGTTTTCGGAAATTTGATTATTCATCGTCGCGCTGCCGGGATTTTGGCCCGGCATTTTTTGCGACGCGGGTTGCGCCGGGCGCGAGGTTGAAGTCGGCTGCGATGGCGGCAACGAATTCGCCCGCGATGGCGGCGAATAATTCGGCGGCGGATTCCATCCATAATTCCCGGGGGAATTTCGTGTTTGCGCCGGAACAGTTGGCAAAAAGAAATCTTCGCGGCCGCCGGAGCCGTTGGTCGCTGCCGTTTGTAAATTGACATTGTTCCACTGTTCAACGTGGTCGTCGGCAAAAAGGATGTTTCCTTTGAATTGATGCATTTCCCCCGTCCATCGCAACGAACTTTCAGCATCCAAAATTGTCGAAGTTTGTTGGGAGGAGATGTTCCGGTCGCCGTCCAAAATGGACATGGGTTTATTGTAATCTGCGTTCACGCCAACGAAATAGCTGACGTCGCTGTTTTGCAGACTGCTCATGCTTTGCGCCGGCGAACGCGTGTCGGCCGGACAAACCAAAATCTTCGTTTCGCTGATTTCGTTCGACAGCGCCTGAAAATGGCGATAGGCAAAATAAAATTGCGCCCCCGCCATGTAACCGGCCTGCACAAATTCCCTGGAACCGCCTTCGCTCATCGGCACGCCCATCGGAAAATTCCCGTTGTGGTCGTGCGCAAACATCTGGAATCCCATGCCGAGTTGCCGAAGATTGTTGATGCACCAGATCCGTTTTCCCCGCATCTGGCTGCGCGACACGGCCGGCAAAAGCAGCGCGGCGAGGATGCCGATAATCGCGATGACTACGAGCATTTCGGTCAGGGTAAAACCGCGCGCGCTGCGTTCTGGCTTCATCCGGATGACATTTAGCACAGCCCGTGCCGGAACATTTCAAGCACAGCGCTCCGGCGCAAACATCAAACGGGCGTGGATTTTGCGCGATTTGGCGTGAAGCTCACGCTTTTGCCGCCTGCAACTGCGCCAAAATCATTTCAATTGTTTGTTGACTTCACTCCCCGGTTTGATAGATTTCGCGTCCCTTTTGTTTGGAAAATGAAAACGTATTTGCCGAAAGTGAATTTGGACGAACGCCAATGGCATGTGATTGATGCCGACGGCGCCGTGCTCGGCCGCCTGGCTGCGCAGATTGCCGACGTGTTGCGCGGCAAAAATAAACCGACCTACACGCCGCACCTTGATGCCGGCGATTTTGTCGTCGTCATCAACGCCGAAAAAGTGCGCGTCACCGGCAAAAAAGAAACGGACAAAGAATTCATGACCTATTCCGGCTGGAAAGGCGGCGAAAAATACGCCACCGTCGCGCAAGTCCGCGCAAAGCATCCGGAAAAATTGATTGAACACGCCGTCAAAGGCATGATTCCCAAAAACCGGCTCGGCCGCGTTCTGCTGACCAAGCTCAAAGTTTTCAAAGGCCCGAAACATCCGCACGCGGCGCAAAAGCCTGAAGCGCTGAAAGCCGCAGCTTAATTTTATGGCAGCTAAAACGACAAACGAATTTCTCGGAACCGGACGCCGCAAAACCTCCATCGCGCGCGTTCGCCTCGCCACCGGCAACGGCAAAATCACCGTGAACGGTCGCGAATTTGAAAATTATTTCCCGGTGGAAACTCTCCGCGCCACCGTCACGCAACCGTTGGCGCTCACCGGCACGGCGGAAAAATTGGACGTCCGAATTAATATTACCGGCGGCGGACCGAACGGCCAGGCCGGCGCGGCCCGCCACGGCATCGCACGCGCGTTGCTGCAGTTCGATGCGAACCTGCGCCCGCAATTGAAGGCAGAAGGTTTGCTCACGCGCGATCCGCGCATGAAAGAGCGCAAAAAATACGGCCAGCCAGGCGCTCGCAAACGTTTCCAATTCAGCAAACGTTGATTCAATTTGGAAATTTCAAACCCGCTGGCCCGAGCCAGCGGGTTTTTTGTTGGTGCCATCAATTGCATGAATTTTCACAAATTGATTCGTGTTCATTTGTGGAATTCGTGTAAAAGAATTTCGTGTAGTTCGTGTATATCAGTTTAATTTTTTAAGATGAAAACAAAGAAAGTCGCAATCGTCGGCGCGTCAGGTTATTCCGGCGAAGTTTTGGTGCAATTGCTGTTGAACCATCCGCACGCGGAATTGGTCGCCGTCACCTCGCGCCAAAATGCCGGCCAAACGCTGGCGCAGGTATTTCCGAAATTCGCCAGTCATCCCAAATCCAAATCGCTCCGCTTCAGCGAACCGAACTCCGAAGTTCTGGCGAAACAGGCCGACATCGTTTTTCTCGCGCTGCCGCACGGCGTTGCGGCCGAATACGCCGTCCCGCTATTGAACGCCGGGGCGATTGTCATTGATTTGAGCGCCGATTTCCGGCTCAAGAGCCCGGACATTTACAAAGAATTTTACGCGCACGATCATCCCGCGCCGGATTTGTTGAAGAAATCCGTTTACGGCCTGCCGGAAATCTATCGCGATGAGATCAAAAGATCGTTGCTCATCGCATCGCCGGGCTGTTATCCGACGAGCGTTTTGTTGCCGTTGATTCCGTTGCTCAAAGCCGGTTTGATAAAATCCACCGGCATCATCGCCGATTCCTTGAGCGGGGTCAGTGGCGCGGGCCGCAAAGCTGAAGCGGGTTACCTTTTCTGCGAATGTAACGAAAGTGTCCGGCCTTACGGCGTGCCGAAGCACCGGCATTTGTCGGAAATTGAAGAGCAACTTTCATTCGCCGCGACAGCACCGGTCACCATCCAATTCACGCCGCATTTGATTCCGGTGAACCGGGGCATTTTGACGACGCTTTATCTTGCGCCGGAAAAACATTTTTCCAATGAAACGGAAATGAAATCGCTTGGTGAAAAAATTTTCGCCGCCTACGCCAGCGCCTACGCGAACGAACCGTTCGTCCGATTGCTTGAAGGTAAATTGTTGCCGGACACAAAAAATGTCGTCGGCACGAACGTTTGCGAAATCGCCTGGCGGCTTGATCCGCGGACCGGCCGGCTCATCGTGATGAGCGCAGAGGACAATCTGGTCAAAGGCGCCAGCGGCCAGGCGGTGCAGAGCATGAACATCGTTTGCGGTTTTCCTGAAACCGCGGGACTCGTTTGAAAGGTTAAAATGAAATGGAACGCTGCTGATTACGCCGCAAATTCTGTGGTGCAACAAAGTTGGGCACGGGAGATCATCGCCAAATTGAATTTGCGCGGTGGTGAAACGCTCCTGGACGTCGGCTGTGGCGACGGAAAAATTACCGCCGAAATCGCCCGGCATTTGCCAGAGGGCTTCGCCGCCGGCGCGGATGCTTCGACGGAAATGATCGCCTTCGGCAAAAAAACGTTCCCGACGAAAGACAATGCAAACCTGGAATTTCACGTTTGCGATGCGCGGGAAATTTCACCGAAAAAATTCAAACAAAAATTCGACATTCTCTTCTCCAATGCCGCGTTGCATTGGGTGGACGACCATGAAAAATTTTTGGCGGGCGCGGCATCGGTTTTGAAACCTGGTGGACGCCTCATCGTTTCCTGCGGCGGAAAAGGCAATGCGCAGGACGTATTTGTCGCGCTTCGCCCGGAAATGCGATTGAAACGCTGGTGGGAATTTTTTCGCAAAATGCCGACGCCCTATTTTTTCTATTCACCGGACGATTACGAAAAATGGCTGCCGAGACATGGCTTCCAAATTGTTTCGCTCAAGCTCGCGCCGAAGGACGCCACGTATCCGGGCGAGGACGGTTTTGCGACATGGCTTCGCACGACCTGGATTCCTTATGTCCAGCGCGTGCCCGAAAATATGAGGGAAGAATTTATCGCCGCCGTGACACAGCGTTACGTCGCTAAACATCCTGTGGATGCCAGCGGCAAAGTCCATGTCCGCATGGTGCGATTGGAAATTGATGCGGTAAAAGTTTGAAAATTACCCGGCCTTTGATTCAATTCCCGCGATTCAGAAATGAAAAATTTATTTAAGGAAGTTTCCGGTTCGATCGTCGCACCAATCGGTTTTCTTGCCGGCGGCGTTTTCTGCAACATCAAAAGAATTGGAACCGGCAAAGGCTCAAACAAAGGCCAGAAACGTGACCTCGCGTTGATTGTCTCCGAAACGCCCGCCGCCGTCGCCGGCCTGTTTACGACCAATCAAATTTGCGCCGCGCCGGTAAAGGTTTGCGTCGAACGGATGAAACGCGGAACTGCACAGGCGATTGTTGTGAATTCGGGAAACGCCAATGCCTGCACTGGAAAACAAGGTCTGCGCGACGCGAAAGCGATGACGGAATTTTTGGCGGATGAATTAAAAATTCCCGCGGAAAAAGTTTTTGTCGGTTCCACCGGCAGGATTGGCGTCACGATGCCGATGGCCAACGTGAAACGGGGAATTATTGAGGCCGTCAAATTGCTTGGCAGCAGAAATGAAAATGCCGACGGCGCCGCCGAAGCGATCATGACCAGCGACACCCTGCCAAAGCAAATCGCGATTGAATTCAAGCTGGGCGGCAGAACCGTCCGCATCGGCGGTATTTGCAAAGGCGCCGGGATGATTCAACCCGGAATGTCGGCAACCGGCAAACGCCCGGCCGCCTTGCCGCAAGGGCTTCACGCAACGATGCTTTGCTTCGTCACCACGGATGCCGCAATTGAACAAAAAGTTTTGCAAACCGCGTTGAACAAGGCCGTCGCGCAAAGCTTCAATCGCATCACCGTGGACGGCGACATGAGCACGAACGATACGGTGCTGGTTTTGGCAAATGGACTGGCCGGAAACAAGCCGGTCGGACGCGCATCATCGCAAGGCGATCTAAAAATTTTCCAAAGCGCGTTGAATCACGTTTGCCTCGAATTGGCCAAGAAGATTGTCCGCGATGGCGAAGGCGTTCATCGTGTTGTGACCGTGCGGGTGAATGGCGCAAAAACAATTCATGATGCCGACGCCGCTGCGCGCGCCGTGGCGAACAGCGCGTTGGTCAAGACGAGCTGGCATGGTGGCGATCCCAATTGGGGCCGCATTATTGACGCGCTGGGCTATTCGCCGGCGACGATCATCGAAGAACGCGTGGACATCGGCTATTCCGCGCCCGGCTCCAAGAAAATTCTTTGGAGCTTGAAACACGGCCAGCCGACGCGCGTGACGTTTAAAGAATTATGCGCCGCCGTTGCGCCAAAGGAATTCGATTTGCATATCAATCTTAACCTCGGCAAGGCCGGCGCCGTCATGTATGCCGCTGATTTGACGGAGGAATACGTGGATTTCAATAAAGGCGACGTCAGCGATCCGACGACGCTGGGCGGCTGATTGTTTTCACCTAACAGCAAAACGGGCGCCGCTTAATTCGCTTTTCCTCAAGAAGCATTGAACCGCACCGGCTTTTATGCTTTTGCGGGCTTCATTCCCGCACCAAAAAATGTTTTCATCCGCTTATGGCGCCGTGTGTGATTTTTGAGGATGAACACCTGCTGGTGGTTTACAAGCCCGCCGGCTGGAATACGCATGCACCCGGCCCTTTTGCGGGCGAGGGAATTTACGATTGGCTACGGGCACGCGAACCGCGCTGGTCATCACTGGCCATCATTCATCGGCTCGACAAGGAAACCAGCGGCGTCATGGTCTTCGGCAAAACGCCGCTTGCCAACCGATCGCTCACGGAACAATTCAGCCGTCGTCGCGTTCGAAAAAAATACCTTTTACTTACCGACCGTCCCATTCCGCAAAAAGTGTTTACGGTAAAAACATCGTTGCGCCGCACCGGCGAGAAATATGCGAGCGGTCCCGGCGGAGAATTGGCCGAGACGAAATTTATACCTGTCAAAAGCACGGCAATCGAAATCAATCGTGCCGGATTAAGGATGGTAGAAGCCGAGCCGCTCACCGGCCGCACACATCAAATCCGCGTCCATGCAGCCGAGAGCGGTTTCCCGATTCTCGGCGATACACTTTACGGCGGCACGGCATCGTCACGGGTTTTTCTTCATGCAGGTGAAATTGAGTTTGCGCATCCGGCCACAAACAAACCGGTGACATTCTCCGCGCCCACGTGTTTTGGTTTTGAGTCGGAAAGAGAAAGCCGGAAGCTGCAAGCCGGCTCCTATACGTTGCGCTCGGCGATCATTGATCTCGAAACCACAAACGCCTTTCGCCTCATCCACGGTGCAAGCGATGGCAAGCCGGGTTGGTTTGTGGACAAGCTCGGTGATTTTCTGCTCTCACAATCGGAATCACCGTTGACGGCCATGCAAAACGAGGAATTATTGCGGCTCGTAAAAACCTTCGCGGCACACGGTGTCTATCATAAGACGTTGTCACGCCAGGTTCGTCGTTCCAATCCGACCGATGTCTCTCCTCATCTCGTTTTTGGCGAACCCGCGCCGGAGCAATTTGAAATCCTAGAAAATAACGTCCGCTATGAAATGAGCTTTAACGAAGGTTACTCGGTCGGCCTCTTTCTCGACCAGCGAGACAACCGCCGCCGTTTTCTCACCGGGCATGTTGCCGCCAATTTTTCGTCACCATTCACAACCGGCTATCACCTTCTGAACTGCTTCGCCTACACCTGCGCTTTTTCCGTCTGCGCAGCCAAGGCGGGGGCGCTGACGACAAGTCTTGATCTTTCGAAAAAATATCTCGATTGGGGCCGGCGCAACTTTGCGCTCAACGGCCTTGATCCGGAGAAGCATGATTTCATCTATGGCGATGTGTTTGATTGGCTTCGGCGACTGGCAAAAAAAGACCGCATATTCGACGCCGTTGTGCTCGACCCGCCGACGTTCTCGCAGTCCAGGCAATCCGGCGTGTTCCGCGTGGAGAAAAATTTTACTGATCTCGTGACCGCTGCCTTGCGGGTTCTCAAACCGGGCGGCACGCTGTTCGCCTCGACAAACGCCGCCGACTGGCCGGCGGAAAAATTTCTGGCCGCAGTGGAATCTTCGGTGCATGCCGCGAGGCGGAAAATCATGGCACAACATTACATTCCGCAACCGCCGGATTTTCCCGTCAGCCGTTCCGAACCGGCCTATTTGAAGACCTTGTGGTTAAAAGTTGATTGAAATGAATCCGTCAATCGCATCATTCAATAAAAAGTTGCCGCGTCTGCGTTTGCGCATCACCGCGGCGGCGGAGAATTATGTCCGCAACGGTCATCCGTGGATCTTCGCTGACAGTGTGCGTGAACAAAACCGCGAAGGCGCGACCGGCGAACTTGCCGTGATCTATGACCGCCAGGACAAATTTCTTGCCGTTGGGCTCTTCGATTCCGGTTCACCCATCCTGGTGCGGGTATTGCATGTCGGCAAACCGCAAACGCTCGATGCTGCGTGGTGGGCTGCGCGACTCGACACCGCGGTGCGCCGCCGTGATGGATTGTTTAACGACCGCACGACCGGTTTTCGTCTGATCAATGGCGAGAGCGACGGTTGGCCTGGACTGGTGCTGGATCATTATGACCACACGCTCGTCCTGAAACTTTATACCGCCGCATGGCTGCCGTGGCTCGATGATATCACCGCGCTGATCGGCAGCCGTTTATCACCAAAACGACTCGTCCTGCGCTTGAGCCGGAACATCCAGCACAACACAATTCAGGATTTTGCCAAACAGGACGGGGATATTTTATTGGGACCGACATTGGCGGAAACCGTTGTATTTCAGGAAAACGGAATTCGTTTTGAAGCAAATGTTTTGCGCGGACAGAAGACGGGATTTTTTCTCGACCAACGCGAAAACCGGCTGGAAGTCGAAAGACTTGCATCCGCGCGGGATGTATTAAACGCCTTCAGCTTTTCCGGCGGGTTCTCGCTTTATGCGGCGCGAGGCGGTGCAAAATCCGTGACCGACCTGGATATCAGCGCTCATGCGTTGACGGCTGCGGAACGCAATTTTCAACTCAATCTTACTGACCCCGCCGTCGTGCATTGCCGTTGCGAACGTATTCAAACCGACGCCTTTAAATGGCTCGCCGATCAGAAAACGCACCGGTTCAGCCTGGTTATTCTCGATCCGCCATCGCTCGCCAAACGCGAGGCCGAACGCACCGGAGCGATTCGTGCTTACGCTAAACTCGCGGAAAATGGAATCGGCCACCTGAAACGCGGCGGGATATTGGTAGCCTGCTCGTGTTCCGCACACGTCAGCGCGGACGAATTTTTCGGCGCAGTGCGGCAAGCTGCGGCCAATTCCGGACGGCGTTTCAAAGAATTGAAAACCACGCGGCATGCGCCGGACCATCCGGCAACCTTCAAGGAAGCCGAATATCTGAAAGGGATTTTTCTGAAGCTGGTTTGAATAACAATTTCAAATCGCCAACAGCAACCGTTTGATTTCTTTCAACCGCGCTTTGGCTTCCTTCTTCGTCAATCGCGGAAATTTTCCGCCGAGCGTGATGAAATCGCCGGCGCGAACCATTTTCAATTTGTCATCTTCCACTTCGATCGCAGTGACATTTTTGTTCGATGCAAGGATTTTCAATTCACCGATTTGCAACAGCAATTCGACCGGCAGAGGAATCGGCCCAAAACGGTCGCGCAATTCCTTCTGCAAATTTTCCAGCGCAGATTTGTCCGTCGCCTGCGCCAGCTTCCGATAAATCTCGATCCGATGATGGGATTCGGTGACGTAATTCTCCGGCAAATTTCTTTCGGCGATAAAATCCAGTTTCACTTCCACCTCCACGCGCGGCTTCACCTTTTCGCCTTTTAAACTGCCGACGCTTTGTTTGAGCAATTGGCAGTAAAGTTCAAAACCGACGGCCGTGATATGACCGCTTTGTTCCGCGCCGAGCAGGTTTCCCGCGCCGCGGATTTCCAGGTCACGCATCGCAATCTTAAATCCGCTGCCGAGCGTCGAATATTGTTTCATCGCGCTGATGCGTTTGCGCACATCGGTGAGCAATCGCGCGTGGCGCGGCAGCAACAGATACGCATATGCCTGGTGCTTGTAACGCCCGACACGGCCGCGCAATTGATAAAGCTCGCTCAAACCAAAACGGTCCGCGCGATCAATGATGATGGTGTTCGCATTCGGAATATCCAAACCGCTCTCGATGATGGTCGTGGAAAGCAAAACATCCGCCTCACCGTTGACGAACCTGGTCATCACTTCTTCCAGATCATCCGCGTGCATTTGGCCGTGGCCGACAACGATCCGCGCATTCGGAACCAGTGTTTGCAATTTTGCGCGCATCGTTTCAATTGTTGTCACGCGATTGTGCAGGAAAAAAATTTGTCCGCCGCGATTCATTTCGCGTTGAATGGCATCGCGGATCAATCGTTCGTCGTAAGCCGTCGCAATCGTTTCCACCGGCAACCGGTCGTGCGGCGGCGTTTGGATCGTGCTCATGTCGCGCGCGCCGGTCAGCGCGAGGTAAAGCGTGCGCGGAATCGGCGTGGCGCTGAGCGTCAAAACATCCACCAGCGTGCGCAGTCGTTTGAATTTCTCTTTGTGCAAAACGCCGAAGCGCTGTTCCTCGTCAATCACAACCAGCCCCAAATCTTTGAAAGCGATGTCCTCCTGCACGATGCGATGCGTGCCGATGACAATATCCACCGCGCCGTTCGCCAAATCTTCAACGACTTTCTTTTGCTCGCGTTTCGTGCGGAAGCGCGAGAGCAATTCCACACGCACCGGATAATCCGCCATCCGCTCGCGGAAATTGTTGAAATGTTGCTGCGCCAAAACGGTCGTCGGCACGAGCACGGCGGTCTGCCTGCCGTCCATCACGCATTTGAACGCCGCGCGGATCGCCACTTCTGTCTTGCCAAAACCAACGTCGCCACAAATCAAACGGTCCATCGGCTTTGGTTTTTCCATGTCCGTTTTGGTTTCGGAAATTGCGGTCAATTGATCCGGCGTTTCTTCGTAAATGAAGGCGCTTTCAAATTCGCGCTGCCATTGCGTATCCGGTTTGCACGGATGGCCGGGCTGTGATTCGCGCACGGCCTGGATCCGCAGCAATTCCGCCGCGACGTCGCGAACCGCTTTTTCCGCATGCTCCTTCGCCTTTTGCCAGCGCGTGCCGCCGAGCGTATTCAGCGGCGGATGCGCCTTGCCCGCGCCGACGTATTTGCTGACGAGATGCGCTTCGCTGACCGGAACATAAAGCTTCGGCGGTTCGGTCGCATCGCCGGAGGGAGCATATTCGATGACCAGACATTCGGTTTCCGAATCGGTCGAGGCGGAGCGTTGAAGCGTCGAAACCGATGTTGCGGGCAAATTTTTTAGGCCGAGATATTTGCCGATGCCATATTGCAGATGCACCACCAAATCGCCTTCCTGCAAATCGGTGAAATCAATATCCAGCGCTGAACGCGTGGCCAGCGCGTGCGGCGATTTCAATTTCCGCGGCCGTTGAATTTTGTAACGTCCGAAAATTTCTGCGTCCGTAACGACAACCAATTTCGCTTCATCGCAAATGAAGCCGCGCGATAAATTGCCAAGCTGAACCCAAAGTCCTGTATCCAAAGCCTCAAGTTGTTTGCTTTCGGATGACTTGGGACTTTCGGCGAAGCCATAATCTTTCCAAATCTCTTCGAATCGCTGACGTTCGCCGTCGTTGTTGCAGAAGACGTGAACCGCATAATCCTGTCGCTGCCAGCGATGGATCTGTTGAAAAAATTCCCGCCGTTGCGCTTCAGCGATTTGTGGATCAAGAGCGCGTTCCGCCAATGGCCGGAATGCCTCAAGATTTTGGAACGCCAGATTGCCCTCCGCCGATCGACCGTTTTCCAATTCGTCTTCCGACAAATTGACCACGGAAATGTGTTTTTGCCGGACCGCATTTTGAAATCCGTCCTGCGAAATGAAAAACGGATCGTCCGGCGGAATTTCCTTTTCATAATTTTCCGCCTGGATCGCAAGCGATTCCGGCTCGCAAAAAATGAAAATCGTTTCGCGCCGCAAATAGTCCGGTAAAACTGCCAAACCCATCCGGCATCCGGCATCCGGCTCCCGGACTCTGTTCTTGAGAATTCCCAATTCACCGGCGGGCGGAATAGTGATTTCAGAAATTTCGCCGCGCGAAATTTGCGTGAGCGGGTCGAATTCACGAAGCGATTCCAATTCATCGCCAAAAAATTCCAACCGCACCGGCCATGGACTGGTCGGCGGAAAAATGTCTACAATGCCGCCGCGCAACGCAATTTCGCCTTTTTGCGAAACCTGCGCTTCCGGCTCGTAGCCTTGCTCTTCCAGCCATTCAATCAAATCGAGCGGAACGGTTCTGTCGCCGCGCCGCAAAAAGCGCGTGCGATTTTTAAGTTCATCCGGCGCGAAAGTTTTTTGCGCCAGCGCGATGACATTCGTGACAACAACCGGCGGCCGCAGTTCCACAGCGCCCTGATTTGAATCTTGATCCGGGCGTCGCGCACGTCCGCCCTCGAAAAAATTTCCCAGTTCAACCAACGTTTGCAACCGCTCGCTGATGACGTCAGCGTGCGGCAATTTGTTTTCATGCGGGAAGATTTCCCAATTCGGATAAAACAGCGCCTGGGTTTTGCCATGTGCCGATTGGCCCAGCCAGGTTTCCAGATCCTGGTGAAAATTTTCCTGCGCCTTCAGGTTTTCCGTAACAACGACGAGGGGCCGTCGCGGAAAGATTTTTTGCAACAGCGCCACAAAGAACGGCTGCGCCGATTGCGCGATCCCGGAAAAAGACAGCGCTTCGCCATTCTCCAGTCGCTGCGCAAAGGATTGCGCGGCGGGAGATTTCAGGATGTCAGCGAACAAATTGCTTGTCGCCGACGAAGTTTCGTTTTGCGGCAAGCGTTCAAACAGTCGCAACGAAATTGAATTCCGTCAAGTTGGCCGTTCAGGAAAGTTGCTCCCGCCATCGCGCCAATTGCTTCGCGACCTCTTTGGTTCCCGGCGCGCCGATAAGATTGCGCCGGGCCATCGCGGTTTTCAGATTGAACACGCTCATTGCGTCGCGGCCAAAAGTTGGGTCAATGGATTTCAATTCGGCGGGCGTGAGTTGATTCAACGCTTTGCCGGACTTTTCCGCCAGCGCGACGACTACGCCGACAACATGATGCGCCTTGCGAAATGGCATTCCTTTTTTCACCAAATAATCCGCCAGATCGGTCGCGAGCAGCGCCGGGTCGTTTGCGGCATTTTCGCAATTCACTTTGTTCACCCTGGTATTGCGCAACATCGCGGCCATCAATCGCGTCGTGGCGCGCACGGTGTCGACGGTATCAAACAGACGTTCCTTGTCCTCCTGCAGATCCCGGTTGTAAGTCATCGGCAGCCCTTTCAGCAGCGTCAGCAACGAAACCAGATTGCCGACGACGCGGCCGGTTTTGCCGCGCGCGAGTTCGGCGATGTCGGGATTTTTTTTCTGCGGCATCAGCGACGAACCGGTCGTGTAGGCATCGGCAATTTTGATGAAATTGAATTCCGCGCCGGCCCAAAGGATCAAATCTTCCGCCAGCCGCGAGAAATGAACGGCGAGCAATGCGGCGGCGGCGCAAAATTCAACGGCAAAATCGCGATCGCTCACGGCATCCATGGAATTTTGCGTCAATTGAGCTTTGCCGTTCGCATCCATAAAACCGAGCAGCTTTGCAACAAGTTCGCGTTTCAGCGGCATGGTGGAACCGGCGATCGCGCCGCTGCCGAGCGGACAAATGTTCACGCGCGAATGACAATCCCAAAGCCGTTCGCAATCGCGTTCAAGCATTTCCACGTAGGCCAGCAAATGATGCGCAAAATAAACCGGTTGTGCGCGCTGCAAATGTGTATAACCGGGAATCATGATCCCGGCATTCTTTTCGCCGAGCGAAACGAGCGCGCGCTGCAAATCGGCGATCTCGCCGAGCAGCGCTATGATTTCATCGCGCAGCCAGAGCCGGACATCCAGCGCGACCTGGTCGTTGCGCGAACGGGCAGTGTGCAGTTTCGCGCCGGCGGGAACGCGGCGGGTCAATTCCGCCTCGATGTTCATGTGGACATCTTCGAGCGCGGGGTTCCATTTGAATTTGCCGGTGGCGATCTCTTTGCCGATCTGGTCGAGACCACGAACAATCGCTGTCAATTCACTTTTCGTGAGCACGCCGATTTTATGGAGCATTTCCGCGTGAGCCATCGAGCCGAGGATGTCATGTTTCCAAAGCCGCCAGTCGAAGGAAATGGATTCGGTAAATCTAGCGACATCGGCCGCCGGACCGCTGGCGAAACGTCCGCTGCGGGAAACTGGAGATTTTTTTTTCATAAAACCGCGACTGCGCGGATGGAGATTTTTAGCGCAAAGCAGCGGCGAGGCAAAGGCATTTCCGCGATTCTCATTCATCGTTTAATTTTTGAAAAAAGGGCATTGCCGACCGGCTTTAGATGTGAAATGTTTTGGCAAAGGTCAAACGGTCAAACATGAGCGAATTCAAATTTGCATGTCCGGTGTGCGGCCAGCACATCAGTTGCGATTCGACACAGGCGGGCACGCAAATGGAATGTCCCACGTGCTTCCAAAAAATCACCGTGCCGCAGGCGCCGAGCGGCGAGCAGAAATTCGTCTTGACCGGCACGAAAAAAAGCGAGCGGCCCATCCCCATTGTCACGGAAACAACGACCCTTCCGCCACGCAAAACCCAAGGCATTCCCGGCACGATCATCGTCGTCATCATTTTGATTTTTATCGGCGCAGTGGTGGGATTCGTTTATCGCGGAACCATTTTTAAATCCCAAAAAGCAAATGCGCCAGCGATGGCCGCATCCAGCAATGCCGTCAAAAAAATTGTCGAAACCAACGCGCCGCCGGCCAGCGACGGAAACTGGATGCTCGATTTGAGCAACGCGACGACGCCTGATTCGCAAGCGGCCGGACGCATTCACGGGCAAAATTTTGTCTGCGAACATTCGGCATTTCAGAACGGCACGTTGACGATCCGCGCCGGCACGCGCGGCCCGACGGAATTTGGCCTGACGATCAATTTTCAGGGCGCGGCCGCGCGGGCGCTTTCCGGGCAAACCATCAACGTCACCACGAATGCCCCGCAAGCCGCGCGCGTCACGTTGCGCTGGATCGAAAACGGGCGCGACCAGCGGGAGAGTTTCACCGACAGTTACGCCATGCGATTGGAATTCGGGCCGGAAATGAACAGCCGCATCCCGGCCAAAATTTATTTGTGTCTTCCTGATATACAAAAAAGCTATCTTGCCGGAATTTTCACCGTTGAAGTCCGCAAATCACGGACGAAATAATCCGCGCGTTTTTCTTTTCCTGTGAATGTCGAAATCATCAATACCGGAAGTGAATTGATGCTCGGTCGCGTCTTGAACACGCACCAACAATGGCTTTGCCGCCGTCTATCGGATTTGGGACATGTCGTCACTCGGCAAATTGCCGTCGCCGATGCCGGACTTGCGATTCAAAACGCCGTGCGCGAATCGTTGGCGCACGCGGATTTAATCATCGTGACCGGCGGCCTGGGCCCAACTTCGGACGACATCACGCGCGAGTTGATCGCGGAATTGCTTGGCAAAAAATCGCATTGCGATGAAAAGATTTTGTCCGGCCTGAAAGAGTTTTTCGCTTCACGCAACCGCCCGATGCCTGCAAAAAACGCAGTGCAGGCGATGGTTCCCGACGGAGCGATCGTCCTGGACAATCCGAACGGCACGGCGCCGGGATTGGCGATGAAAATTGACGGAACCGCAAAATGGCTTGTGATGCTGCCGGGGCCTCCGCGCGAATTGCGTCCGATGTTCGATAACGCCGTCGCGCCGCTCATCGCGAAAGAATTTCCGCCGGAACAATTCATCTGTCGCACGCTGCGTTCCACCGGGATCGGCGAATCGCGTCTGGCCGAAATGATTGAACCGCATCTGCAATCGCTTGTCCCGCGCGGTTTACAGATCGGCTATTGCGCGCGTCCCGGCGCCGTGGATGTGCGCCTTTGCGCTCGCGGCAGCGCGGCGAAACCGGTCGTGCAGGAAGCGGAAATCATTGTCGAAAAAATTCTGCGCGGAAATGTTTTCGGATTTGACGACGACGAAATCGAAACCGTTGTTGTCCGGCTTTTGACGCAAAAGAAAAAAACGTTGGCGCTGGCCGAATCCTGCACCGGTGGAAATATCGCCAATAAAATCACGAATGTTCCCGGCGCTTCGGCAGTCTTTTTTGGCGGAATTGTCAGTTACGCCAATTCGGCCAAAGAAAATTTTCTTGGCGTTCGCGCGGAGACGCTCGCGCAGCATGGCGCTGTCAGCGAAGCCGTTGCCCGCGAAATGGCCGAAGGCGCGCGGGAAAAATTCAATTCAGATTTTGCGATTGCGGTCACCGGAATCGCCGGCCCAGATGGCGGCACGGCGGAAAAACCGGCGGGAACTGTTTTTATCGCGCTCGCGGGAAATTTTGAAACGATTGCCGAACGAAAATTAAATTCCTATGAGCGTGAAGGATTCAAGCAAATCACCGCGCAACAGGCTTTGGAAATGTTGCGGCTCAAATTGATTTGACCGCGAAAAATTGTTTCAATTTTTCCAGCGCCTTCGCGCGATGACTGATTTTATTTTTTATGTCGTCGCCAAGCTCGGCAAAGGTTTGCTCGAAACCATCCGGCACGAACAGCGGATCGTAGCCAAAACCATTTTTGCCGTGCGGTTCGAAAATGATTTTCCCTTCGCAGGCGCCGTCGAACGATTGCGTTTGCAATTCCAATTCGTCGGCATAGCAGACGGCGGATGAATTTTCTTTTTCCAATTCCAAAACCGGCGTCAAGGCGATGACGCAACGAAATCGCGCGGTTCGTTTTTCGGCGGAAACATCAGCCAACAACCGAAGCAGTTTGGAATTATTGTCGGCATCATGCGAATTTTCGCTTTTGTCCATTGCGGCGAAACGCGCGGAATGAACGCCCGGCGCGCCGTTGAGCGCGTCCACTTCCAGTCCGGAATCGTCAGCCAGAATAAAATTCGTTGAATTGTTAAATCGTTGAATCGCGGAATTGGCCGAAATCCATCGTGAAAGTTCGACGGCTTTCTTCGTCGCATTGCCCGCAAACGTATTGGCATCTTCGACCACTTTCGGCGCGTTCGGAAAATCGTTCAGCGTGAGCAGATGAAATGGTTCGCCAAGAATGGCGGCGATTTCCTGGACTTTATGCGTGTTGCGCGTGGCGATCAGAACGGTTGTCACGCGCCAACGATAGCGGAAAACACCGATTTTGTGCGAAAATTTTCTGTTACCTTTTACAGTCTGCGTAAATATGTCTGTGAGATGAGCGATGATTTGACGCTTCTGCGCAAATTTGCGAAAAGCAATTCCGAAACCGCTTTTGCGGAAATCGTGTCGCGCCACGTCGATCTCGTCTATTCCGTCGCGCTGCGGCAAACACGCGACGCGCATTTGGCCGAAGAAATCACGCAGGCGGTTTTTGCCATTTTGGCGCGCAAGGCAAATTCGCTCGGCGACAAAATTATTTTGAGCGGCTGGCTGTGCCGAACGGCGAGATACGCGAGCGCTAACGCGTTAAAAATTCAAATGCGGCGGCAAAAACGCGAACAGGAGGCTTTCATGCAATCGCAAATTGAATCGCCGGAAAATCCGGCGGCGGAAACGTGGAATGAAATTTCCCCGCTGCTCGACGGCGCGATGGAGAAGCTCGGCCAGAAAGACCACGACGCATTGGTTCTGCGATTTTTTGAAAATAAAAATTTTGCCGAAGTCGGCGCGGCCTTGGGCGCGAGCGAAAACGCGGCCAAAATGCGCGTGAACCGCGCGCTGGAAAAATTAAGAAAATTTTTCACGAAACGCGGCGTAAGTTCAACGACGTCAATTATTGCCGGAATGGTTTCGACCAATTCCGTTCAAGCCGCGCCGGCTGGTTTGGCGAAAACGATTTCTGCCGTCGCGACTGCCAAAGGTGTGGCGGCTTCAACTTCAACCTTAACCCTCATCAAAGGAGCATTGAAAATTATGGCATGGACAAAAAGTCAGGCGGCAATCGTTAGCATCGTCATTGTCGGCACGGCGACGCTTTCGGTGATTCAACATCAAGCACAAGTGGAATTGCGCGCACAAAATGAATTGTTGCAACAGCAAATCGCGCAACTAAAGAGTGACAATAAAAATCTTTCAAAGCGCGTCGCGCAAGAAAGATCCACGCCGCATTTGCCCGCGCCGCCGGTGCAAATGGCCGCGTCGGCAGCGCCGTTGCCGGCAGATTCGCCGTCCATTAATTTTTATGCGCGGCTCAAGAACAAACCAACCCAATTGACGCGCGAACAAATTGAGGATTATCTCAAAGCCAATGGGCGCAGCGCGGCAAATTTGCTGGCCGCATTTCGCACCAGCGGCGATCCTGCGTTGCTTCAAGAAGCAATGCAAAAATATCCCAATGATTCGCAGGTGGATTTTGAAGCAGCGATGGACAAAAATTTATCTTCCGGCGAACAACGTCAATGGCTGAATGCGTTTAAGAAATCCGCGCCGGACAATGCTCTCGCAAATTATCTTTCAGCGCTCAATTATTTTAATGCCGGTGACATTGACCAGGGTGTTCAGGAACTTTCCGCCGCGTCCGGCAAACAATTCAACGATTACACATTGAGCCAATATCAAGATGACGAAGAAACTTATCTTGCGGCGGGTTATTCGCAGGCTGATGCCGAAGCCATTGCTTCAATGCAACAAGTATTGCCTCAACTTTCTCAATTAAAGCAATTGGGAAGTGACATTGTTGATTTGGCAAATGCTTACAGTCAGGCTGGCGATACGGCTTCCGCACAGGCTGCGCTGCAAATGGCCATGAATTTGGGGCGGAGTTACGCAAATCCATCAACCGGCGAACCTGCAATCAGTCAATTGGTCGGCATGGCCATCGAAAGTATGGCGCTTAACGCAATGAACCCAAACTCTTCTTACGGAAGCAACGGGCAAACCGTTCAAGATCAATTGAACCAACTCGCCGAACAAAGAGCCGCCATGCGGCAACTCTTTCAACAAGCCGATCCGTTGCGGCAAACAATGTCAGATCAAGATTGGATTACTTACACGGATCGCCGGATGCTTTTCGGCGAGGTGGCCGCGGCTCAGTGGATCGTAAACAAGTATGGACAGCAATGACCATTTTTTGAGGCACTCGCCAGAACAATAAAAAATTTTCCAAAATAGTTTATCCACTTTTGGCGGTGACGGGCGAGGCTCGAACGACATTCAAAGCAATCGTCGAAAATCATCATCGCGGAATTGCGCGATGCCTGCAAAGAAGATAAAGCGGGCAATTCAAAAGCTGGAAACCATGCTATTTATCATCTTTATTAGGTTTATCATCGCGAGAAAGTCATCCGTATTTATTTAATTCAACGCCCTTCAGAACTGTATTGCGATTTTTGAATTCAGTAACGCAATTCGCGCAAACCATTTTACACGCCGCGCTTTCATCGTATAATGTCCCGCTGTGAATTCGCAAAAGCGTCAGCGCGTGATCTGTGGCATGAGCGGTGGAGTTGATTCTTCCGCCACGGCCGCGCTTTTGCTGGAACAGGGCTATGATGTCATCGGCATCACGCTCAAGCTCTGGCCGCAGGATTGCGTGAATCGCGCCGAGGACAAATGCTGCGGGCCGCAAGCCGTCACCGATGCGCGCAGCGTTTGCGATAAATTGGGAATCCCGTATTACCTGATTGATGAAGCGGCGGAGTTCCAAAAACACGTCATCCAATATTTTGCCGATGAATACAAAGCCGGGCGCACGCCGAATCCCTGCGTGATGTGCAATCAGAATTTGAAGTTCGGACGCTTGATTGACCGGGCGGACCAGCTCGGCGCAGATTTCATCGCGACCGGCCATTTTGCCCGGATTGAAAAGAGCGCGGACGGTTCGCGCCATTTGCTCAAGCGTGGACGCGATTTGCGCAAAGATCAGAGTTATTTTCTCTTTTCATTGCGACAGGATCAATTGGCGCGCGCCATGTTTCCGCTCGGCGAAAAAACCAAGAGCGACACGCGCGAAGTCGCGCGGCATTGCAACCTCAAAACTGCCGACAAGGAAGAAAGCATGGAAATCTGTTTCGTGCCGGACAACGATTACGGAAATTTTCTGCGGCTCTCGAACCTGGCGCAAAATCATCGCGGCGAAATCGTGGACACGCACGGCCAATTGCTCGGTCATCACGACGGCATTGAGTTTTACACAATCGGCCAGCGCAAAGGTTTGGGCATCACAACGCCAAAGCCGGTTTACGTTGTCGAACTGGACGCGGAAAACAATCGCGTCGTCGTCGGCGACGAAACGAATTTGGACCGCGATGAATTTACGGCATTGAACTGCAATTGGATTCCGTTCGATCAATTGACGGAGCCAATTCAAGTCACAGCAAAGATTCGTTACAATCATCCGGGAACTTCTGCGACAATTACGCCAAACGGCAACGGGTCGGCGAAGGTAAAATTGCACACGCCGCAGCGCGCCATCACGCCCGGACAGGCGGCCGTGTTTTATCAGGATGATTTAGTCGTGGGCGGCGGATGGATTGCGCGGACCTGATCCGGTTTCGCCGATGCAATCCGCTGAAATAGATTTGGCGCACGGCAATCATTGGAAGGCTTGTGCGCAATTGCTCTCCCAAAAATCGCCGTTGGATGCGCTGATCTGTGCTAAAATTTCCAATGCAAACGTTTAAGGAAAGCGGCAGGGAAGAGACGGCGGCGGCACTCATCCCTCAAAATCCCACGATCAAAAAATTGCAAGCTGCGGCGCGTGATTGCCGCGCCTGCCTGCTTTGGAAAACCGGCACGCAAACAATTTTCGGCAAGGGATCGCGTCACGCCAAAGTTGTTCTGGTGGGCGAACAACCCGGCAACGATGAAGATCTGGCCGGCAAACCATTCGTCGGCCCGGCGGGAAAACTTTTAGACAAGGCTTTAATCGAAGCGGGAATCAATCGCGACGAAGCTTACGTCACGAATGTCGTGAAACATTTCAAATGGGAGCCGAAAGGCAAACGGCGCATCCATAAAAAACCGAATGCCCGTGAAATTGCCGCCTGCCGTCCATGGTTGAACGCCGAATTGGCAGCGCTCAAACCGAAAGTGCTCGTTGCCCTCGGCGCGACAGCGGCCCAAGCGCTTCTCGGAAAAAAGTTTCTGGTCAGCAAGCGTCGTGGCGAATTGATTGAATCATCGCTCGCAGAAAACGTTTTGGCCACCGTCCACCCGTCATCCATTCTTCGTGCGCCTGACGACAAAACGCGCCGCGCCGAAATGAAAAAATTTATCGCCGATTTGAAGAAGGTGGCAAGAGCAATCCATGGATTGCGTCAGTGAAAATCGTAAGAGTCCGAGCCGGCCAGCGAACCGTGCTCGAACCGCTGGATTTTCTCCGCTTTCACGTGAATGACATTTTCGATGTTCTGCAATTTTCCTTCAATGAGCAGGAACGATTCTTCCGTGATCAACAAACGATGGGCTTCAAACATCGGCGGCGCGACGACGGCATTGCTGATGCCGGTTTCGTCTTCCAGGCTGATGAAAACAAACCCTTTCGCCGTGCCGGGACGTTGCCGGCAAATCACATTTCCGGCGATGCGCACGCATTTTCCATTTCTCACTTTTGGCAAATCCGCCGCGCGCAAAATATTTTTTAATTTCGGCCGCAACAATGCCATCGGGTGTTTGCCGGTCGTCAAATTCATTCCGGCAAAATCGGCCTGAATCCGCTCCGCATAATTCATCGGCGCGAGCGGCGACGGCATCCGGTGGCCGGCATCTTTCGGGCGTAATTTAATCGCGAACAAATCATTCTCGTAAACTTTCTTTTCGGCGTTCCACAGCGCTTCGCGCCGGTGCTCCGCAAAACAATTCAACGCTCCGGTTTCCGCCAGCGTCCGCAATTCATTTTTATTCAATCGCGAGCGGCGTTTGAAATCTTCCAGCGAAAGGAACGGCAATTTTTTTCGCCCGGCCAAAATCCGTTTTGCGCCATCGCCGCTTAAAATTTTTATAACGCATAAACCGAGGCGCACCGAATTATCCGGTTCAATCGCGCATTCCCAGTCCGATTTCATCACATCCACCGGTAGAAATTTCACGCCGTGCCGCTGGCCGTCTTTGATCAATGTCGCCGGCGAATAAAACCCCATCGGCTGGTTATTGAGCAGGTTGGCGAAAAACTCCGGCGCGCGATGCGCCTTCAAATATGCCGAGGCGTAAGCCAGATGCGCAAAACTGATGGCGTGCGATTCCGGGAATCCGTAGAGCGCAAATGAGCTGACCGTTTTGCAGACGTCGTCAATGACACGTTGCGCATGACCTTTGCGCTCCATCGCGGCGCGCAATTTCTTTTCCACGCGCTGCATTTTTTCATCCGAGCGATGAAAGCTCAGCGCGCGGCGCAATTCTTCCGCTTCCGCGCCGGAAAAATCCGCCATCACCATCGCCATTTGCAGCATCTGCTCCTGAAACAGCGGCACGCCCAGCGTGCGTTCCAAAACCGGTTTCAAATCGTCGTGATAAAATTCAATTTTTTCCTGGCCTGCGCGCCGTGCCAGATACGGATGCATCAAACGTCCTTGAATCGGGCCGGGACGGATGATGGCGACTTCGATGACAAGATCGTAGAATGTTTTCGGTTTCATGCGCGGCAACGTCGCCATTTGCGCGCGGCTTTCGATCTGAAAAACGCCGATCGTGTCGGCCGTTGCCATCATTTCAAATGTTTTCGGATCGTCCGGCGGCAGATGCGCCAAATCCATTTCCCGCCCGGTTTTGCGGCAAAGTTCCACGGCATCCTGCAGAACCGACATCATGCCCAGGCCGAGAAAATCCACTTTGATGATGCCGAGGTCTTCGCAATCGTCTTTGTCCCATTGCGCGACGATGCGGCCGGGCATCGAAGCATTTTCCAGCGGAACAATTTTATCCAATTTGCCCTGACAAATAATCATCCCGCCGGAATGTTGTCCGAGATGCCGTGGCAAACCGCGGATCGCCTTGCACATCGTCGCAAATGCCGCGGCGCGCGGATGCGATTTCGGCAGGCCGGATTTTTCCATTTGCATCTGCAAATCCAGCGTGTGCGGAAAATCGCCATTGGCATAAAGATTCGAAAAGCGATTCAAAATATCCGGCGAAAGATTGAGCGCCTTGCCGACTTCGCGAGCGGCACTGCGCCCGCGATACGTGATGACATTCGCCGTCATCGCCGCGCCGCGTTCGCCGTAGCGTTTGTAAATTTCCTGGATGACGCGCTCGCGCCGGTCGCCACTCGGCAAATCAATGTCAATGTCCGGCCAGCAATTTTTTCGGCCTTCGGTCAAAAAACGTTCAAAAAGCGTGTGGAATTTCAGCGGATCCACATTGGTGATGCCGAGGCAAAAACAAACCGTGCTGTTCGCCGCGCTGCCGCGGCCTTGCGCCATGATGTTTTCACGACGGCAGAATTCCACGATGTCCCAGACGATGAGAAAATAGCCGGCGACTTTCAGTTTTGCGATCAGCACCAATTCATTCTCCAATTGGGTGCGGACTTTTTCAGGAACTTTGCCGTAACGCTTCTGCGCGCCGGCAAAAGTCTGTTCGCGCAAAAATGAATCCATCGTATGCTCCATCGGGATTGGATAATTTGGAAACTCATAACCGAGATTTTCCAAAGTAAAATCCAGCCGTTCGGCAAGCCGAACCGTATTCGAAATCGCTTCCGGAAAATCATGGAACAATTCGCGCATTTGTGCCGCGTTTTTCAGATAACGCTCGCCATTCGGTTCCAGCAATTTTCCCGCGGCATCCAGATGCGTGTGATGGCGAATGCAGTTGAACACATCGAGAATCGGCCGCTCATTTTCCGTTGAATACAAAACGCCATTCGTCGCGAGCAACGGCAAATGCAATTGTTCGGCCAGTTGAACAAGTGAGCGGACATTTTTTTCTTCGCCGCGAAGGCGATGCCGCTGGATTTCGATGAAAAGATTTTCGCAGCCAAAAATGCCCAGCGATTGCTTTGCGATAGATCCGGAATTTGCCAGGGCAACCAATCCTTCGGAAAATTCCGGCAATTCATCCCAGCGCACGCTGCTTTTGCCTTTTTCATTCCGCAAATGCGCGCGCGTCAGCAATTGCGAAAGGTTTTCGTAGCCGCGACGTGATTGCACGAGCACCGGCAAAATTGTTCCGTCCGCGATTGTCAATTCCGCGCCGACAATGGGCCGGATGCCGACCTCTTTTGCCGCGGAAAAAAATCTCGGCGCGCCGTAAAGGCCGTCTCGATCGCAGAGTGCGACGGCGGACAATTGCAATTGCTCCGCGCGTGCGGCCAATCGTTCCGGCGTGGAGGCGCCGCGCAAAAAACTGAAGGCGCTGCGGCAATGGAGTTCGACGTAATCAGTCATAAATTCCCTCCACAAAATCACCGTCGCCCGAACGGAAAATTCGCAACAGCGAACCGTCCGTCGTTTCAATGTCCCATTCCTCGCGCGCCCAGCGATTATTATCCCACCAATTGCCGGAACTCAAAAAAGGTCCGCGCGCTTCTGAAACTCCACCGGTGAAAATTTTACTGCGGATTAAAACCGGCTTTTCACCGCGAAATCCAAAATGCGCCGGCAATGGCGGACGAAACCGGCGAAGCGCTAAAGCGCAATTTTGAGTCCTGAGTTTTGGATTTTGAATTGTTGCGGAATCAAAATCCGTCATCGCCAGCCGAAATGAATCCGGTTGGTTGCTGGAAATCAATTGCGGGGTGCCCACATTTTCCGCACCGAGCAAGGCGGTCAGACGGGCCAGCGTTTCGGCAAATTGATTTGGATTGCGTAAAGTGCTTTCGAAAAATCCAAATTGATGCGTTTGCGCTCTGGCTGGAATCGCGGAAAGTTCCAGCGAAACAATCGGCGAATCCGTCCGCACGGTTTCCAAATGCGTTTGCAGCGTCCGGAAAAGAATTTCCACGCCGCCCGTCGGCGAAGGGATTTTGAAAGCGCGCCGATATTTCTCGCCGGAAGAGAGTCCCAGCTGAAAACGAACTTCCGCAACGACGAGATAAATGGCCTCGAGCCGCCGCGAAAGTTGTTCAACAAATCGGCGCAGAACGAACAGCAATGGCCCGGCGGTTTCAATTTCATTCTCAAATTCAATCTGCTCAAAAAATTCTTCCGGCGGGGAAACCAATTTGAGCGGCCGAACAGAACTCGCGGAAACGCGCTCGAACAATTCCAACGCCTCTTCGCCAAGGCGTTCGGCGATTTCATTTTTGCCGAGTGCCAGGAATTGTCCGATAGTTTGAATTCCCCAGCATGAAAGGATCTCTAAAATGTCCATTGGCGGATGGAGCGCGGCAACCGGCAAACCGGAAACAAATTGATTTGCGTTTTGAACGATTGAGATCGCATTCGTTCCGTGCGCGGCAAGCAAGGCCAGTTCCGGCGCCGGCGCGATGCCAATCTTTGATTCCAGATGAAATTGCGCCAGCGTTTTCAAAATTTTTTCCGCCCAATTTTGAATCGCATTCTCATTTTCCAGGCCAAGCCCTTTCAACTCCATCGTGCAAACGCCCAATGCGGTTGCTTCGATATTCGGCGAAAAAGCATAAGCCGTTTGCAAAAGAATTTGCATCGCCGATTTTTCTTGGGTCGATGAACGGATTTTTATTTTCAAATGGCCGCAGCGCGCCATGGCCTGGCCGGGCGTCATGCCTTCGACGATGCCAAAATTTCTTGCGATGGTGGTGAGTTGAACAATTCCAATTTTTGGCAATCCGGAATCAATGAGCGCAACCGGTTGTTTGCCCGAATCCGGTTCGAGCCGGAGGGCGGCTTGCAGCGAACAATCGGGGATGAAAACGGCGGCGAACAATTTCGTTGGATCGTTAAATGGTTAAATCGGGTTAAGCGGTGGCTGGCTCGGATATGTCCTCGAATCGTCGTTCATCGGAAATCTCCATTTCCAATTGGTGAAGCAATTCCCCGGTGTCGCATTCCAGATCGGCGATGGAAAAATGTGAACGCACGGTGATCCGTTTTTGCGCGGACGAAATCATTTGGCGCGGCGTAAAAACGACGCAAACAGCATTGGTTTCTTCGACGAGCCGTTGAAAGCGATACCATGTCGTCGCCGGAATTTTGCGCAATTCCTTTTCGGAATTGCTTTTCAAATCGAGCAAAACCAACGGCAGATTGCCGTCGCGTAAAACCAAATCGGCGGCTTTCAATGCGTCCCCGGCTTGATGGCAGCGAATCCAGAGCACTCGCGATAAAACATCTTCGGCGATTTGCGTGACGTCGAACGAATCGCTGCCGTCAATGAGCGCGACGATTTGGTTTTCCTTTGCGGCGCGATAAAGTAATTCGCGCAGGAGCGTGGCGCTGCCGGAATTTTTCCCGACAATTTCCATGAGCGCACCTTTGATCAATTCCAGGTTTAAGATTCCAGGTTTCGAGTTTTTTGGAATTGGGAACCTTGGATTTTGAGCTTTGGACGTGGAATTCAAATGCTGGCGCAATCCCGGAAATTTTTCCGAGAGAAGCGCGCGCAATTGGATGACATTCGCTACGGGCATAGCCGGGCTTTAACATTTACTCCTGCTCTGGAATTGAAGCAAAGGAAAAACATTTCCGGTGAAAAAAATGTGCGTCTGGTGCGGACTTGACCCCTGAAGTAAAGGCGGCTATACAATTTAGGCCGCGTTGATTCCTTGAAGCTCCGCTGATGGAAAAAACCGGTGATCACTTCAGGTGATGCCGCGATAGCTCAGCGGTAGAGCAACGGTTTTGTAAACCGTCGGTCGTCGGTTCAATCCCGACTCGCGGCTCCATTTTGCATCATGGCTGATTTCAAGGGTTCACCCAAATGGTTTGATTTTCGAGCATCGCGCATAGAAAATAAGAAGCGAGGCTATGCACACACACGATATTTCCCATTGGAAACACGATCACAATTTCTCCGGCGATACGTCATCTGCTGAAAGACGGACGCGCCGTGTCATTGTCCTGACAGGCGGAATGATGGTCGTGGAAATCATCGCGGGATATTTTTTCCATTCGATGGCGTTGGTTGCCGACGGCTGGCACATGGGAACACACGTTGCCGCCTTCGTTCTGGCTGCGTTGGCCTATTCATACGGACGCCGCCACGCTAAAGATGCGCGGTTCACCTTCGGCACGGGCAAAGTGGGCGTGTTGGGCGCCTTCACCAGCGCAATTGTTTTGTCCATCATTGCATTGGTCATCGCTGCCGATTCCATTCATCGGTTGCTCGCGCCGCAGGTGATTCATTTTCGGGAGGCAATTGGCATTGCGGTGGTTGGTCTTTTTGTGAATCTCATCAGCGCGCTTATGTTGAAAGATGATCCGCACCATCATCACGGACACGATCACGATCATGCGCACGGCCAGCATCACGATCTGAATTTGAAGGCGGCTTACGTTCACGTTTTGGCAGATACATTCACCGCCTTGGGAGCGGTTGCCGCACTGTCTTTGGGATATTTTTTCGGATGGGTCTGGCTTGATCCGGCGATGGGTTTGATTGGAACAATTGTGATTCTTTCCTGGGCTTACACGTTGTTGCGTGATACCGGTTCAATTCTGCTGGATCGCGTTCCGGCCAGTTCGGATCTGCCCGTGGTGATTCGCGAAGGAATTGAAAGCGACGGCGATTCAAAAATCAGCGACCTGCATATTTGGCAGGTCGGCGTAAATAAATTCGCGGCCATCATCAGCGTGGTGGCACACCAGCCCAAAACGCCGGAGGCATATCGTGAACTGTTGAAGATTCATGAAGAACTCGTTCACGTGAATGTGGAAGTGCAAATGTGTCACGAACATTAGCCGCCATTGCAATCGCGAAATCGGACTGCGGCAAACTGAAATCAATTCCGCGCTATTTGCCCATCTGCCCGCGGGTGACGCCGAGCTGATTCTGCAATTTCAATTCCTTCCACAATTGCGTGCCGGAAATTTCCCCGCGCAAAAGCTGACGATATTTTGCAATCGTCCGTTCAACCTGTTCCGGCGTTTCATTTAAAAATTCCACGCGAAAATTCTGGACGCCGAGCGACAGCATCCGTTCCACAAATTCCGCACCGGTCTGTGTTTGCGAATTGAAAACGGTGTTTCGACATCCCGCATCCGCTTTCAAAACATGTTCGGCGCCAACGCGGTCGCGCAATTTTACGTCATGCCTGTCGCAGGGACGCCCGCAATCCCGATAATCCTTGCCGCTGGACAAAAACGCGCAAAAAACACAGTGCTCCATGTGAAACATCGGCATGTGCTGATGAATCGTGACCTCGAACCATTCCGCCGGCGCCGATCGTAACAACGCTTCAAGTTGTTCCACATTCAAGTCGTAACTGGCCGTGACGCGCTCCAGCCCGAACTGGTTTTTGAAATAATCCGCCGCGGGAGCGTTGGCAATATTGAGCGAATAATCACCGCGCTTGCGACCATCAGCGAAAAATTTCAATTGGTCGTAATTGCGGATAAGATAACCGTCCGCATTGCTCGAGCGGACTTGGTCCAAAATCCAATCTTCGCCGGTTTTGAAAATACGCGGCGGCGCAACAAATATGCCCGGCGCGGTTGGAGAATTGAGAATGGAAGACGGCGCGGAACAGCCGCGCGCAGTGTGGTAAATTGTAACGGCTTCGCGATATTTTTTTGGATCCTCAAATTCACAATAAACCGTCTCGATGCCGCAGCGCAACGCGGCTTCGAGCTGCGGCAAATTGCGGACAAGGACGATTAAATCTGTCGTCGCAGCCGGCGTCAGCCCACTCTGATTGTTTTGGGTTCGTTCAATTGGAGCCGGCCCGCGTCGGCTGCTACAATTATTAATTTGCCATCGCTTCGGCTGCGAGCGTTGCTTTTCCAATTCCGCAACAATTTCCCGGCGCAAACGGTTCAATTCGCTCACCGGCAAATGCAAATCGCCTTCCAAATGATTTCCCAAATCGTCCAACTGAAACGGCGTTCCGCCGAGCCGGCCCAATTGCTCGCGCAATTTTTCTTCCGTCAGCGGAAATTTTTCTGCTTTGGCCAGCGGCATTTGAGATTCCGCCCGGGCAATATGACCGGCTTCATCCTGTGCGATCAGCGTGAGCGGTTTTCCGGCCAGACCATGAATTTCCATTCGGATTGGCCGTTGGAATTTCGGCGCGTCGCCGGCGAAACTTTGGCGCAAACGGCGGTTCAATTCCGGATCATCCGTTTTCCACAATTTATCGCCGATGCAAACGCGGCTGAAATCAATGTCATCGCGGCCAAACTTTAATACGCTTCCGGCGCCTTGCGCCAGGATCTCATAAACCCGTCCACCCTCTTCTCTTTCTTCCGGCTTTCCAGCGTCAAAAACAATTCCGTCTCCCGGCTTCAAGGGCGCTTCGAGCTTCACGATAACACCATCGCGAAGAATTTTTTGAACTTCGCCGAGAAAAACACCGCGCTTTTTTCCGAAACGCGCGTGGACCAATTCCTGATTGTTGATGCCGCCAAACCAGCCGGTGTAAAGCCCGCGGGAAAATGCCATTTCCATCTCATATTTATGATTTACGGTTGGCGATTTGATTTCGGCGGTGGCGCGTAAATCGTGATTCGTTAATCGCAATTGATCCAACGCCTGGCGATAAATTTTGGTGATATTCGCCACATATTCCGGTGACTTCAACCGGCCTTCAATTTTCAACGATGTCACTCCGGCGCGGACCAAGTCCGGCAACACTTCCAGCCCGGCCAGATCCTGTGGACTCAAAAGATATTTTTTATCACCCAGCGGAACCGGTTTGCCATCCGAAATCAATTCATACGGCATCCGGCAGGCCTGCGCGCATTCGCCACGATTGGCCGAACGGCCGCCAAGCGATTCACTCGTGAGACATTGGCCGGAATAGGCCACGCACAACGCGCCGTGGATAAAGACTTCGAGCGGCATTTGAGATTTGGGCTGGAGCGGGTCTCGCCCCGCCGAATTTATTTTTTCAATTTCTGCAATCGAACATTCACGCGCGAGCACCACCAGATTGCAGCCCAGTTCACGCGCGAATTCCACGCCGTTCGCGCTCGTGATCGTCATTTGCGTCGAAGCGTGAACCGGAAAATCCGGCGACAATTTGCGGATCAAACGGCAAATGCCAACGTCCTGCACAATCGCGGCATCCACTCCAGCGGAAATGACCGAGCGCAGATAATTTTCTGCCTCGGCGATTTCATTTTGGAAAATGAGCGTGTTGAAGGTGACGTAGCCGCGCACCCCGCGCTGATGAAGAAATTCCATCAGTTTCGGTAAATCGGCGACGGTGAAATTACGGGCGCGCATCCGCGCGTTAAATTTTTCGAGGCCAAAATAAATGGCGTCGGCGCCATTTTCGACGGCCGCTTTGGCGCAGTCCCAATCGCCCGCGGGCGCGAGCAATTCCGGCAGCGGCGAAATCGCCGCGGCGGGATCGGAAATTTTTTCTAACGAAGGCACGACTCTGTCATTTTACATTCAATTCGCGTTGAATGCCAAATTTCTCGATGCGTTTGCGCAATGTCGCGCGCGTGATGCCCAGCAATTTCGCGGCATGAACCTGATTATTATTCGTTTCGACGAGCGCCTGAATGACCAATTCGCGTTCGACGGCCGGAAGGACTTTCAATTTCGGATCGCGCCGCGTCAGTTGAAACAATTGCCGCGCGAGGCCGGCGGCATCGGTCGCCGGAACTTCGCCACTCATTCCAGCCGCAGAAATTGCCGTGGCGCCCTGGCCGGATATTTCCGGCGGCAAATCGGAAAGCAAAATCGCGTCGCTCTTGGCCATGACGTGCGCGCGGCGGATGGCATTTTCCAATTCGCGCACGTTCCCCGGCCAATGATATTTCTCGAGCATTTTGATGACGCTGGCGGCGACGGATTTGGGCGGACGATTTTGTTCGCGGGCATTTTTTTCGAGGAAATAATTCACGAGCAACGGAATATCATCCGGCCGTTCGCGCAATGGCGGCATTGGAATCCGCACGACGTTAAGGCGATAAAACAAATCTTCGCGGAATTGTTTGGCGGCGACAGCCGCTTCGAGCGGTTTGTTGGTCGCGGCAATCACGCGCACGTCCACTTTGATCGGCTGATTGCCGCCGACGCGCTCAAAGGTGCCGCTCTGCAATACGCGCAGAATTTTCGTCTGCGTGGCGGGTGTCATATCGCCGATTTCATCGAGAAAAATGGTGCCTTTGTTGCATTGCTCGAATTTTCCGATGCGCTGGTTGGTCGCACCGGTGAAGGCGCCGCGCTCGTGGCCGAACAATTCGCTTTCGAGCAATTGTTCCGGAATGGCCGCGCAATTGACGGCCAGAAATGGTTGTTTACTGCGATTGCTGTGATGATAAATGGCGCGGGCGACGAGTTCTTTGCCCGTGCCGCTTTCACCGGTGATGAGCGCCGTGGCATCGCTCGCGGCGACTTGCCCAATCAATTTGAAAACCTGTTGCATGGCCCCGCTGCGACCGACGATGCCGAGTTCGTAATCTTCGGACTCAAGCAGCGGCTGATAGGACACGACCTGTTTCATGTCGCGCGCGGCTTTGAGGGCGTTGCGGACGATCTCCTTGATTTTCGGCGCGTCGAACGGCTTGAGCAAATAGTCGTAAGCGCCCAGCTTCATCGCTTCGATGGCGGTTTGGGTCGTGCCATAAGCGGTCATCAAAATGACGAGCAATTTCGGGTCGCTCTCGCGGATGCGGCGAAGCGTTTCGAGGCCGTTCATGCCGCCCATGCGCACGTCCATGAGCACCAGGTCGGGTTTAAATTTGGGGATGACTTTCAAACCTTCTTCACCGGACGAAGCGGTGGCCAATTCAATTTCCGGCAGATCCAAAATCCGTTGGAACGAATATCGCACGTCTTCTTCGTCATCAATCAGCAATAACTTGCTCATTGCACCAGAATAGCGAAATTGGCGCGAAAAATAAGATTTTTTTCAAGACGTCCGGCGTAACCACGCCATCAGGTGCAACGTCCAAAACTAAACCTGACAATTATGAAAACAAATCTTCTCCTCGCGGTATTGGTTTTGGCTTCAACTTCAATCATGGCGGCAGAAAAGGATAATGTCCAAAAGGCCGTGGCAAACCTTGACGCTCAGAAAAATTACAGCTGGAAAACGACCGTTGAAGTGCCGGCCAATTCGCGTTTCCGTCCTGGTCCGACCGAAGGAAAAACTGAAAAAGGCGGTTATACCTGGATTTCTATTTCTTTCCGCGACAATTCGACGGAAGCATTCCTCAAAGGCACAAACGGAGCGATCAAATTGCCGGACAACGGCTGGCAATCGCTCGCCGAGGCGTCGCGTGATAATGGCGGCGGCGGATTTAATCCCGGGATGTTCGCGGCGCGGATGTTGGAAAACTATCAGACACCCGCCGCACAAGCCGCCGAATTGGCCGGGGAAGCAAAAGATTTGAAAGCCGGAACAAATGGCATTTCGGGCGAACTGACGGAAGCCGGCGCGAAATCGCTTTTGACATTCCGCCCGCGTGGCGGCAACGGCGGACCGGAGGTCAGCAATGCCAAAGGTTCCGTGGCGTTCTGGATTACGGACGGTAAATTGACGAAATTTCAAACCCACGTCACCGGCACGGTCAGTTTCAACGGCAACGACCGCGACGTCGACCGCACGACGACGACGGAAATCAGCGACGTGAATTCCACAAAGATTTCCATTCCCGACGAAGCGAAGAAAAAATTGTAAGCATTCATTTACGGCGAATTTATGAAGCGACGCATTTTCACTTTTGCCGTCTTGCTTTTTGCCGCCGCTTGTCTTCACGCGCAGGACTGGGCCAAAGCGCGACTCGATAAATCGCCGCGCCATCAGGAATGGGTCACGCTGACCAACGGCACGCGCAAAGTTCAATGTTTTGTCGTTTATCCGGAGGTTAAAAACAAAGCGACGGCGGTGGTGATGATCCATGAAATCTTTGGCCTGACGGATTGGGCAAAGGAAATGGCCGATGAATTGGCTGCCGAAGGTTATATCGTCGTCGAACCGGATTTGCTTTCCGGAATGGCGCCCAATGGCGGAGGCACGGATGCTTTTGCGGATCAAAGCGCCAGAGTCAAAGGCGTTTCGTCATTGCCACCGGGACAAGTGACAGGCGATTTAAATGCGGCTGCGGATTATGCGGCGAAAATTCCTGCCGCCAATGGAAAGGTCGTGGTTGCCGGGTTTTGCTGGGGCGGCGGACAATCATTCCAATTTGCGACGAACAACAGAAAATTGAAAGCGGCGTTTGTTTTCTACGGCACTCCTCCGAATGCCGCTGAAATGGCCAAAATAAATTGTCCGATTTACGGATTTTACGGAGGTAATGATGCGCGCGTGACGGCAACGGTTCCAAAGGCTGTTGAAGAAATGAAAAATGCGGGAAAAGTTTATGAGCCGATGACTTACGATGGCGCAGGCCACGGTTTTATGCGCGCCGGCGAAGCTCCGGATGCGACTGCGGCCAATAAAAAAGCACGAACAGCCGGCTTTCACCGGCTGCTGGACTTGCTGAAAAAAATCTAAAAAGCAGCGCAACTTGCGCAGGAATCATTGAGGATTCGGAGGCGGCACTTCGCCAGCTGCTTTCACCATTTCATCCACAACCTTCTTGAATTCTTCAAGGCCGGTGCTGGGAATGATGATGTTGTCGCGTCTTCCCCCGACATCTTCAGTGATGCGCAAAAATCTTCCCCGCGGATTTTCCTTAAGCGTGAAAACAAAGGTTTTGCGTTCAATCTGAATTTTTTCCGATTTGAGCGTGTCCTCCTGAACGGGTGGTTTAGGCTGGCCGTATCCGCCCGAATAGGGTCGTCTCCCGAATGGTGATGGTCTTTCGTTTGATATCATAATTTCCGGCTGAAGTGCCCGTGGCGGCATCCAGCTACTATAAAATCTCCGTTAATGGTAAATTTTGTCAATAGCTAAATTCGACACATCTGTCCCGATTTTATGTATTGAAAAATGCGCGGACTGATTTTGGACACATGCTACAAGATATTCGCGGCCAGCTCTGCCAGCTCCGAACGCTCGCCCTTTTGCAATTCGATGTGCGCCGCGATCGGTTGATCCCGGAAACGGCTGACGACATAATTGAATCCGTTCGACGACGAATCCACATACGGATTGTCAATTTGATACGGATCACCGGTGAAAACGATTTTCGTTCCGTTGCCGACGCGCGTGATGATCGTTTTGGCTTCCAACGGTGTCAGGTTTTGCGCCTCATCAATGATCATGAATTGATTCGCGATGCTGCGTCCTCGGATATAACTCAATGCTTCGACGACAATCGAGCCGCTGCGCATCAGGTCACCGCTGCGACGATGATCGTGGCCCATGTTCAAATCGCTCAACATTTCAAGCGCGTCGTGAATCGGCTGCATCCACGGCGCCAATTTTTCTTCGAGCGAACCCGGCAAAAATCCCAGTTCTTTGCCCATTGAAATCGTTGGGCGCGCCACGATCAGGCGGCGGAATTCGCGGTCAAGCACGGTGCGTTTCAATCCCGCGGCCATCGCCAACAATGTTTTTCCGGTTCCGGCCTTGCCCATGAGCGTCACCAATTTAATGCGGTCATCCAGCAAAGCGTCAAAAGCGAAATGCTGCTCACGATTGCGCGGCTTGATTCCCCAAATGCCATCACGCGAATCAGCGATGGGAATCAATTTGGTTCCGGTCGCGTCCACTTTGGTGAGCGCGGTTTTTTTGGGATTCGTTTCATCCGTGAGCAGGCAGTATTCGTTTGGCGAATACTTTTTGCCGACATCCAAATCCAATTCGCCGTTGGCGCGAAAGGAAGCCACTTTTTCCGAAGCGACCGTCATTTCCATCATGCCGGTGTAAAGGTCGGTGATGAATACGCGGTCGGTCTCGTAATCTTCGGCCAGCAAACCCAGCGCATCGGCCTTGATCCGCAAATTGATGTCTTTGCTGACGAGAATTGTTTCGTTTTTGGGCTGCGCTTTCTGGATGCTTGCCGCCATCGCAAGGATTCGGTTGTCCACCGAATGCGCGTCCAGGCCGCTCTCGCCGTTGACGTGGCCGTTTTTGTAAAAGACAATTTTCAATTGTCCGCCGGTGGGCAATTGCACGCCTTCATTCAAATGTCCTTGCGCGCGAAAGCCGTCGAGCATCCGCGAAACCTGCCGGGCATTTTGGCCCAACTCGGTGGATTCGCGCTTGAACCGGTCCATTTCCTCGATGACTTCGATGGGAAGCAGAACCTGGTTGTCGTCGAAATTCAGAAGCGCGTTCGGGTCATGTAACAAAACGTTCGTGTCGAGAATATAATTTTTCACAAAGTTGGCGTTCAATCGTTGAGCTGTCGGTTGGGGAATTTGTTCCATTTTCGGTTCAACGAGTTTCATATTCATTTGAAGTCAGTGATTTTTACTTTGGCCATTTTGGCGTGCCATTTGCGGATTTGCGTGTGACGCTTCGGCAATTCGTAATGGCCTGAATACAAAAAGTTTTCCAACATGCCGAACAGATCAAAATCCACGAAGCGCGGACGCTCGTCCAAAATGAACGGCAAATGCGTCAGCATCATTTCGAACGGCAGCAATTCCTCTTCCAGTTTTTTCAGCCATGCTTTTTGGTCTTTGCGCCATTGGTCAATGCAGCCGCGACCAAATTTGCGCTCCTTGAACCGCAAAAATTGTAATTGCTCGCCGGCTGGAACAATTTCCTTCCAATAAATGTCATTCAGCCGAAAGCAGGGACCTTCAATTTGATTTTCCACGTCACGCCACAAGATCAATTGCACATCGCACCAGCGGTCGGGAAAAAGGCCAAGCCCAAATTTGTCATCAATATATTTCGCGATCACTTGCGAATCATCGTTGACTTCAAAGATGACGTTTTTGCCGTCGCGAAGGATCGGCACGCCGTAATAACGCTGTTTGGTGAGTTTCCAGATGAGCGAGCGATCCTGGTTGGGAATATTGGTGATCTTGAAAGGCGCGCCGGAAAATTCCAAAATGCGGCGCTGAACGATGCAGAACGGACTCCACGGAAACTGAATCAATTCAATCATGTCAAAAAATTATCGCTCGCCGACGGAACTACTTTAGAACGACGTTCCGCCGCTGACAAGCCGAAAGCCAAAAATGTCACGCATTTGTCTCATTTAATCCGCTTCCGCGCCCACGCTTTTGCCGACCGCCGCGTTTTCAATTCCTCTGCCAATTGTTTCTCGCGGATTTCATGCAGCAGCGATCCCATTTTCGGTCCCGGCTTCATTCCCAATTCAATCAAATCATTTCCCGTCAACAGCGGCGGACGGATCCGCGGCTTCCTTTTCAATTCCTCCGCCTGTTCCAACAGAAAATCGTAGAGCTCCAGATTCCCATGCGAACCCAGGCAATCCAATTTATGCAATTCCAGCTCCAGCGGAAATGTCTCGCGCAACAGCAACCGCCGCAACGTCGCCGTGCGCATCTGTTTCACGTCCTTGAATTGCATGTGATTTCTCACGCAGACGACGATTTCATCAATCTGTTTTTTCGGAAAACGCAGCCGGTTCAAAATTTTCTGCGACATTTCCGCGCCAATTTTTTCATGCGTATAAAAATGAATTTTGCCCGTCGCCAAATCCGTTTGCGCTGTCGGCGGCTTTCCGATGTCGTGCAAAATTGCCGCCCAGGGCAACGATTCCGGCGCGGCCAGCGGCAATTGCTTCAACATCAGCCGGATGTGATTGAACACGCTGCCTTCCGGATGAAAATCCGGCGATTGTTCGCAGGAAATGGTCGCCGCCAATTCCGGCAAAATGTGTTCAAGCAATCCGCTTTCGCGCAACAGATCCAATCCGCGCGCCGCATGTGGCGGACGAAACAATTTCAACAGCTCGTCGCGAACTCGTTCCGCGCTGATGATTTTGATTTTGGGCGCCAGCGATTTAATTGCCGAAAACGTTTCCGGTTCAATTTCAAAAACCAATTGCGCCGCAAAGCGAACCGCCCGCAACAATCGCAAATGATCTTCGGCAAAACGTTCTTCCGGTTCGCCGATCGTGCGGATGATTTTGGCGCGCAAATCCTTTTCACCACCAAACCAATCATGCGTCTTACCGGAAATCGGATCGTAAAAAAGTCCGTTCACCGTGAAATCGCGGCGCGATGCGTCCGCTTTCGCGTCGGCGAAATGAATCTTTGCCGGCCGGCGCCCGTCTTCGTAATCCGATTCCGCGCGAAAGGTGGCGATCTGGAAATGATGTTCGCCGGCAACGACAACCATGACGCCGAATTTTTTGCCGACGGAAATTGTTTTGGGAAAAAGTTTTTCGACCTGGTCCGGTTTGGCATCCGTGGCGATATCAAAATCCTGCGGCTCGCGTCCCAGCAAAAAATCGCGCACACAGCCGCCCACCCAGAATGCGGAAAATCCGGCGCCCTGCAATTGCCGGACGATTTCCATCGCATTTTCGCGCGGGGAAGTTTTCATTTGCCTACCTTCAACAAACTTTCCGGAAGCGCAATCAATTCGGATTTGGTGCCGGTCGGACGCCAAACAATTCGGCCATCGCCGAGAATTTTCAAAATTTTGCCGGAGGCGGAACCGCGCAAGGTTTTGACATGGTCGCCGACTTTGAATTCCATTGCCCGGCACAAGCTTTCAACGGCGTTTACCATGCTTTCGCGATCAAGCACGCCGGCAATATAGTGGGCGACAAGTGAAGAAACTTCGCGTCGGCGCGTGGCGGGCAAATCGGCAAAAAGAGCGGTGGCCAGTTGACGGCCTACATCAGCGAAAGTATTACCGTTGAAAAATAAAAAAGGTGCCCGCCGATGGCAGTGAAGAAGAAAATCCAATGTTTCCGCTAACGAGAGTTCTTGTTGCCGCTTTTCCGCCCATTCGCGTGCTGTCGCTTCTTGAGTTTCGCGATTAAAGCCGTGCTGCGCGCCTCCTCTTGCGCACGCTCCGCGATTGAAGCCGATGACAAGCTCCCAACTCCGGTTTTTGAGAAAAGCGGCTCGGGTTTGTAGCGGTGATTGTTCGCCAGAACTTCCTTCAGGATGTCCTGATCGGTCAGGTGCTCCAGCAAATCGGTTCGCAGCTTCATCGCTCATAAAATAAGCCTTCGGACAACATTCGGCAACAGAGCTTTTTCATTGCGTCCGGCCAAATTTTTTCTCCAGTTCGCGAAAATTCATCTCAATCAGCGTCGGCCTTCCGTGCGGACAGGTGTAAGGCATCGCGCAACGGCGTAAATCTTCAATCAAACTTTCCAATTCCGGCCCGGCGAGAAAGTCGTTCGCTTTCACCGCATGACGGCAAACGGTTTTGGCGACGGTATGCTCGCCGAGGCGCGCGAGATTCACTTCGCGGCCGGCGGATTTCAATTCATCCACCAGATCCAGCACAAATTTCCGCGCATCGCCCGTTTTGACGAGCGCCGGCAGCGCGTCGAGTAAAAAAGTGCGTTCGCCAAACTCGCTCAAGCCGACGCCCAGCCGCGTCAGCGCCGTCAATTGCTGTCGCAGGAATTGCGCGTCGCGCGGCGGCAATTCGATCGTCTCCGGCAACAATAATTTCTGCGTGGGCGCAAATTCATTTTGCTCGAGGCGATTGAGCATCTGCTCGAACAAAATCCGCTCGTGCGCCGCGTGCTGGTCGAGCAAAACCAGTCCGCGGTCGGATTCGAGCAGCACGTAAAGCTTGCCGACAACCCCGATCAAACGGAGAGGAACATTCAAAAGCGGCGTGACTGAAATTGCCGGCGGGCGGCTGGCGAACGGCGATTTTTCTGGCGGCGGAGGAGGCGAATTCAGAATGGAAGTTGGAATGGCATCGGTTTTCAACACCGGTTCAACATTGGGCTGAACCGTTGAAGCGGACCCCATTTTCAACGGCGTTTGTTGAATTGAGATTTTTTGCGGTTCAATCGCCGACGGTTTTAGCTTTTCCGGAAAATTCGGCAACGACGGCGACGAATTATCCACCGCAGCTTTGATTTCTATTTGTTCTTCTCCGCGGCTCTGTGTCCCGTTGGAAATTTTCTTTTCCGCCTCCACGTGAAATCCCAATAATGTTTCGCGCACGGCATCAGCGACAAATTTGCGGATCTCGAATTCGCGATGGAATTTCACTTCGCGTTTGGCCGGATGAATATTCACATCCACCGCCGCCGGATTGATTTCAAGGAACAAACAACAAACCGGATAACGCCCTTTCATCAGCGACGTGTGGTAACCTTCTATCAGCGCGTAATTGATGCCGCGATTTTCCACGGGACGGCGGTTGACGAAAATGAATTGGCTCTCGCGCGTGGCACGGGAAATTCCCGGCGGACCCGTCAATCCCCAGATTTTGATTCCCGATTTTTGGTCGCCAAGATGGGATTTTTCCGAAGACGCGCTTTCAAAGGAAATTTCCGTTTCCTGCGGTTGAAAATGTTCTTCGAGCGACGCGGAAAAATTGACCGGCAGCAATTTTTCATCGCCAAGCAAAGCGCGCAGCCGTTCGCGCAACGCATCGGTTTTGCTGGAAATCGCCTCGCCAGATCTTTGCGCGGGCAATTGCCAAATCAACCGCCCGTCTTTTTGAAAGGTGAAAGCGACATCGGGAAACGCCAGCGCGGCGAGCGTCAGATAATGCTGGATATGCGCGGCTTCCGTTTCTTCCGTGCGCAGAAATTTCCGGCGCGCGGGCAGATTGTAAAATAATTGCCGCACTTCGATGCTGGTGCCCGTCGCGCTGCCGGCAGCTTTGACTTCAGCGATCGTCCCGCCGTTGACGATGATTTGCGTGCCTTCCGGCGAATCCGAATCGCGTTCGCGCGTGGTCAAAATAAATTTGCTGACGCTGGCGATACTCGGCAATGCTTCGCCGCGAAATCCCATCGTCGCGATCGCGGCCAAATCTTCGGCGCGGACAATTTTGCTCGTGGCATGGCGCTCCAGGCAAAGCAGCGCGTCGTCGCGGCTCATACCCACGCCATCGTCGGTCACGCGGATCAGACTGCGTCCGCCCGCGCCGATTTCCACGGAGATTTTCTTGGCATCGGCATCGAGGGAATTTTCGACAAGTTCTTTCACGACGCTGGCCGGGCGTTCCACCACTTCGCCGGCGGCGATTTGGTTGGCGACTTGCTCGGAAAGAAGACGGATGCGATTCACAAATTCAATTGAACCGCAGAGAACGCAACGAGCGCAAAGAAATTCTTTTCACAATTTTTCCAGATCAACAGGACGGCTTTAACGGCAATGAAAAACAAAAAACGGCTCCATGCCCGGCTTTATTTTGCGCCCAGATTTTGCCGCCGTGATCTTCGATGATTTTTTTGCAAATGGACAGGCCAAGGCCGGTGCCGTGAGATTTTCCGTGCGTGGCGAACGGTTGAAATAATTTGTCCACGATCTCCGGCGCGATGCCCGGGCCGGTGTCTTCGATTTCCACGACGATTTCCTTTTCATCTTGCTTGAAACGCAGGAAAATTTTACCGCCGTCAAGCATGAAATCGGTGGCGTTATTGATGAGATTGTGAAAAACGCGGCCCAGCCGTCGTGTGTCGAGCGGTGCCGAGACGGGCGGCGGGTCATTTTCCAATTGGATTTCGATCGCTTTGATTTCGAGATCCGGACGCAAATCGTTGAGCATGGCGAAAATGAATTTGCGGAAATCGGATTGAATGATGTCATTTTCCCGTTTCCGGTTTTCGGTGAAAATCAGGATATCGCCGATCATTTCGTTGATGCGGGCGATTTGGCGCCGGATGCGTTCCTGAGTTTTGGCGCGAACTTCTTCACTCACGCCGGGCATCCCAAATAATTCGGAAGAAAGGCCGATAATGCTCAATGGATTTTTCAGGTCATGGACGATGCCCTGCGCAAAACGTCCGATGAGCGCCAGCCGCTCGGCGTCCACGACCTGCCGCAAATGCCGCTGGTTGAAATCGCGCAGGCGATGGCTGATGGCTTCGAGCATTTTGAACGAAAGGGTGGGCGCGTGTTGCAGCAACATGCGCATCTCTTCGCGCGGTAGAAAATAGACGATGGTGTCTTTGGCGGCGACAGCCGTGGCCGAGCGCGGCCGCAATTCGATGACCGCCATTTCACCAAAAATTTCGCCCGGTCCAAGTTGCGAAAAAACATGCCGCGCGTCCGAGCCTTCGACCAGATGAACGATTTCCACCGATCCATCCTTGATAACGTAAAGTCCGTTGCCCGGATCGCCTTCGCGAAAAATTTCCGCGCCGGCCGAAAATCGTTTCTCAACCGAAATCTCTTTCAAATCCTGCAACTCTTTCTTGCCGGAACCGCGGAATAAAGGAACGCCTTCCAATTCAACCATGGCGCCACTGTAAGACATTATCAGGCCGCGTAAAGCCGGATTATTGTGCATTGTGCAACAAAACCGGGCGACGTGAACGATAAGTGTTTGACAAAAAGTTGCTGAAACGTCACATTAAAATTATTCGGGTAGCAGCACGTTTCTTCAGCGGAGTTCCCCACTCCCACCTCCTTGGCGTCTGCTGCCCGAATTTTTATTTCTGGAACAATCCTATCTTCCCGTTCTTTTCAATTGACCGCAGCCAAAACATTTCTTACTTTACGTTTCCCCTTCGCGGGGGCGTAGCTCAATTGGTTAGAGCGCTGCCCTGTCACGGCAGAGGTTACGGGTTCGAGCCCCGCCGCTCCCGCCATTTTTTTAGGCGTTCGTGCCTCGACAAATCTTTGTCGCCCAATAATCTTCCGGCATGAAAATCCATTTCTTCGGCGCGGCCCGCACCACGACCGGCTCGATGTATCTATTGGAAGTGAATGGCAAAAAATTTCTCCTTGAGTGCGGTTTGTTCCAAGGCCATCGCGAAGAATCGGAACGGCTCAACAAAAATTTTCCCTTCGACCCGCGACAATTGGACGCGGTCGTTTTAAGTCATTCGCACCTTGATCATGCCGGCAAATTGCCCGCGCTCTGTAAAAATTACGACGGCCCGATCCATTGCACCGGTGCCGCCAGCGATCTGTGCGGCATCATGCTCCTTGATTCCGCACACATCCAGGAACAGGACGCCGCATTCGTTTCCAAAATCCGCGGACGAAAAGGTCAGCCGCCCGTAGAACCGCTTTACACCATGCCGGACGCGGAAAAATGCGTGAAGCAATTCGTCGCGCACGATTACGAAAAACCATTCGAAGTCGTCAACGGCGTCACCGTCACTTTTCGCGATGCCGGACACATCCTCGGCTCCGCCCAGGTGATTTTGGACATCAACGAAAAGGGACGCAAATACCGTTACCTGTTCACCGGCGATTTAGGCCGTGGTGACGACGAATTGTTGAACGATCCCGTTCCCGTCGAAAATGTCGATTATCTGCAAATCGAATCCACCTACGCCGCGCGTGTTCATGAACAACGTCCCGACGCAGACGATCTGGTCGGCAAAGCCGTTGGCGAAACGCTCAGGCAAAACGGCAAAGTCATCATTCCCGCGTTCAGCGTCGGCCGCACGCAGCAAATCGTTTATGTGCTGCACGAATTGACCTGTGCCGGCAAATTGACGCGCGTGCCAATTTTTGTGGACAGTCCCTTGAGCCTGCATGCCACGGAAATCTATAAACGTCATCCTGAAAGTTTGCGCGACACGATTTATCAAACCATGTGCGACAGCGAAAATCCATTCGGCATGGCGAATTTGACTTACATTTCCGATGTTGAAGAATCCAAGAAGCTTAACGACCGCAAGGACGGCATGATCATCATCAGCGCCTCCGGCATGTGCGAAGCCGGACGCATCCGGCATCATCTCGCCAACAACATCGGCTTGGCGAACAATATGGTTTTGTTTATCGGCTATTGTGCGCCCGACACGCTCGGCGCGAAAATCATCAGCGGCGTGAGTCCCGTAAATATTTTCGGCGAACCGCACGAAGTGAAGGCCAAGGTCGTCTCCTTCGATACCTATTCCGGCCATGCCGACCGCAATGAATTGAAGGCTTACGTCAAAAAATTGACCGGCGACATCAAGAAGATCGTCTGCATTCATGGAGAAGAAAAACAATGTCTCGCTCACGCCGAAACCTTGCGCGGCATGAATCCAAAGGCTGACATCGTCGCGCCGAAATATGCGCAGGCTATTGATATTTAAGCACTTACCGCAGCCAAAACCTTGTCCGTCTCGCCGTCCTGTTGGTCGCGTCGCATTGCGGCGTCTGCGGCTTCTTCAAAATCGCCGCGTAAAATTTTTAAGGCAAATTTTTCCCGGTCAATTTCAGAACGCGTGCGGATGCCCAGCCGGCGCAGCAGCGGGACGGGCGGGCACCAGCCTTGAATGGCATGTTGAAAAAGAAATCCCGAGACAATCAACGGGAGCGCAAACCATTTCCGGTTCACCGTCAGACCGAGTGCCACGCCGGTAAATGCCAGTGCCGAGGCATTCGTTTCCAGCCATCGCTCCATGCTCCATTCCTCTTCCAATCCGCGAATGCGTTCGGAAATAGTTTCAGGTGATTGTGTGGCGTAAAAACGCACGCTTCGTTCGATTTGCTCTTCGATTTTCCGCAATTGCTCCGTCGTAGTATTTTTGCGGACGCGATCAATTTCATTCGCTGGATTCATTTGCTCGGTCATAATTTTCCTCCTTTGAAATTATTCCAGCGAAATTCGCACTGAAAATTGTTTTGCGCAACGGACATTTGAAGGGGAACGGAAATGACCAAATTCATTGCCGCTGCTCTTTTAAGGCAAAAATAGAAAACGTAGAATGCCGTGATCATTCGGAGATACTCGACAAAATTGATTCCTCACGGCAATCTGCGAATCATTTCATGACGACGGCAGAGATCATCGGTTTGAGCTTGGCATTGCTTGTCATGCTGGCCGGATTGGCTGGCAGTGTTTTGCCGGCCATTCCGGGGATTCCCATCATGCTGGCCGCCGTCATCGGCCATCGCCTTTATTTCGGCACGCACAGCGTCAGCAATACGGTGATGGTCATTTTAGCCGTGCTGACGGCACTTTCAATCGCTTTCGATTTTCTCGCGGGAATGTTCGGCGCGAACAAATTCGGAGCAACATGGCGCGGCGCGCTCGGGGCAATCATCGGTGGAATCGTCGGACTGTTTTTCAGCCTGCCCGGAATCATCCTCGGGCCGTTCGTCGGCGCGACGCTGTTTGAACTGCTTGGCGACCGTGAATTGGACAAATCGTTAAAGGCCGGCATTGGTGCAACGGTCGGCATGTTCGCCGGCATCGTCGGAAAATTTGCTATCGGAGTGATAATGATTCTACTGTTTGCGACGAATGTAATTTTGCGCTCATGATTTGACTCGGGGAAATTCACCAAATCATTTCGCAACGTTTGCGCCGCGGACATTCATGCGGATGGAATAAAGTCCTTCGCTGGCGGTGATGAACAGCGTTTTGTGGTCGGCGCCGCCGAAACAGACGTTGGCCGACCAGATTTCCGGCACGTCAATATGTCCAATCATTTTCCCCACGGAATTGAAGATGGAAACGCCGTTGGTTAATCCGCGCGCGGTGAGGTAAAGATTTCCTTCGGCATCAATCGTCATGCCATCTGATCCTTTGTCGCAAAAGAGCGTTTTGTTGGTCAGCAAGCCGTCAGGCAAAATATCGTAACGCCAGGTCTGCTCGGCGCGGATGTCGGAAACGTAGAGATTTTTGCCGTCCGGCGTGCCGGTGATGCCATTGGGCTTTTTCAAGTCGTCGGTGACCCAACGCAAATTTTTCCGGTCGGGCGAAAGATAAAAAACCTGCTCGCTGGAAACGTGCTGCACAGTCGGATCGGCCCAGCCGCGACGATAAAATGCGTCCGTGATATAGAGGCCGCCGTTGGGAGCCACCCAGACATCATTCGGACCGTAAAGCCGACGGCTTTGGAAATTGGTGATAAGGATGGAAACGGTTTTGTCCGGCGCGATCGACCAAAGTTGGTTCTTTTCTTCAGCACAGGCAATGAGATTGCCGCGCGCGTCAAACATCATGCCGTTGATGCGGCCGGCCGGTTGCATGAAGGTGGACAATTTTCCAGCGGCGCTCCATTCCATGAGACGATTGTTTGGCTGGTCGGAAAAAAAGAGATTGCCGTGCGCGTCACAGGTCGGACCTTCGGCGAATTTCAAATGGCCGGAAAGCTTTTGCAATTTCGCGCCCGGCGCGATGACCTCATCGGCTTGCGCGGTGAAAATTAACGTCGTCAGCGCCACCAATGATGCGAAGGGAATTTTCATATGCGGGACTGAAGTTTGTGGCGGCAGCCGGATTAAATCCAATAAAAAAATCGTTTCTTGTTTTTAGCGGAAAGCTGGCGCAATTTGTCGAAGAAATATGCAGACCGGAACGAAAAAATTCCTCCGCTTTTTGGAAACGTGGGCGATCAATACGCTCGCCGTGGCATTGGCGGCCATCATTCTGCGCGGTCATATTCATTGCGAAAATAATTGGATTTTGGTGCTGGCGGCGCTGGTGCTGGGAATCCTCAACGCATTTGTGCGTCCGATTTTGATGTTCCTGGCGCTGCCGCTGCTGATCTTTACGCTCGGGCTGTTCACGCTGGTCATCAATGCCTTATTGCTTTATTGCGTCGGATTTTTGCTGTCGCCGTATTTTGAAGTGAACGGCTTTGGTTATGCCTTTTTGGGCGCACTCATCATCGGCGTCGTCTCCACGGGACTAAATGTATTGACGGGCAACGCGCGTGTTTCGATAAAACGTCATCGTCCCCCAACAAAAGAACCGAAGGATAAAGATGATGACGTGATCGATGTCTGAATGCGGGCAAAGATCAAGGCATCCATTGGTAAGCCGCACGCAACGTCGCAATTCCTTTTGCGTTGAAATCGCGCTCGAAATCGGTCCGGATCTCTGCGAGTTCGATCGGGGTTTCAATTTCGCGAAAATGGTTGTCCGCCCCGAAAATTCCCAGCATTTCAGAAAAATAATCCGGATGATCTGTGCGCAAGTAAACCACACCGGCGGGAATCAAAGCATTTTTTATCATCTGCGGAAACATCTCATTCACCAGGCGATTTTTGTGATGACGTTTTTTCGGCCACGGATCGGGAAAATAGAGATGAATGGCTGCCACCGAGTGCGGCGGAAGCAGATATTCCAGGAAATAGGAGGATTCGATCCGCACACCGCGCAAATTTCCGAGGCCGAGACGATGGCCTTTGCGGTGTAATTTTTGGATACGACCGAGCAAACGTTCGACACCGATGAAATTTTTCTGAGGATGACGTCGCGCATATTCGACGAGAAATGAGGCATCGCCGCAGCCGAGTTCCACTTCGAGCGGTTGTCGTTTTGGAAATAATTCCGCCAAATCCAACGGTTCGAGGATTGAACGCAATTCGACGACGAGATTTTGATTTTCCATTCCGCAATCTGCGTTCGGGGACTCTGACTTTGAAAATGGTCGGGGCGGTGAGATTCGAACTCACAACCTCTTGCACCCGAAGCAAGCGCGCTAGCCAGATTACGCTACGCCCCGACGCTGAACGGCGTAAGCTGCCAGCAGTGGAAGAAAAAAGCAATGAAATTCTTAGCAGCCAAACAGCTACGGGCTCTGTTGAAGGTAATTAAACAGCGTATCGTAACGCAATTGGGATACTTGTGATTCGTCACTGGTCAGCAACGTAACAATTTTGTTCAATTGATCGGGATTCAGGGTCGCAAATTTGGCCGAGCCGTCGGTGTATAACGTGCTCAATCCTTTGGAGGGCCAATGAGTCCAGTTATTCGCATTGAATGGCACTCCCGGCGGGCTTGCTCCGTCCGCCGCAGGACATGACAAATAATCAATCGTGAACACATCCCATGTCCGGACATCCGTCGTTTTTTGGTATTTACGCTCGGTATTGTAGCCGCTGGCTTGTGGAACTTTAATTCTGGGATTGAACATATAGCTGGCCCGGACCGCTCCATTGCCATGCACAGACATGAACTGTGGATTTGAATAATATTCCGCACTCAAGCTATATATCGGCGAAGCCGGTGTCGCATCGGCAAAAGTCGGACAATAAAATGTATGACCGTCGGGAATCATCCCGCCAGCATATAGATAACCCAAATTATCATCGGACATAGTCTGCGCGGAATTTGCACCTTTGCCGTTCCACGGTTTGAGATAATTCAAGGGAACGACCGTGCCATCGGGCTGGCTGGTATCCATGATATAACGGGTATAATGTATGCCTGAAAGGTGGTTGACAGTGCCATAAGGATTGCCAGCTCCCACAGTCACCACGGGATACCAATCGTCAAAATCAGCAACGTAAACAGCGCATCCGATATATATCTGATGCAGATTGTTGATACATTGTATCCGCTTGGCTCTGCGTTTGGCTGATGCCAGCACCGGCAGCAACATTGCCGCCAGAATTGCGATGATGGCAATGACCACTAACAATTCAATCAGCGTAAAGCCACGACGTTTGGGGACGGATTGGTTCATATCACGAATATACTCCAATTCTTAAGGGACAAATATCACCATTTCTGTTGATTTCTGCTTTTTTCAACATCCTGGATTCCGACATTTAAATAAAAAGGCGCGGAGCCTTTATTGCTCCGCGCCTTAAGCTTTTACGGATAAACCATGCGATAGAACACGGCTCCGTTGGTGTTAGTGTTGATCGGTATGCTTTCCGAATTGACGCTGGTTGAACCTGAGACATCAAACCAGTCCGCATCGTTGGTGCTTAAGCCTGTTGCCAACGAGTTGGTCTGCACCTGCAAACGCCAGCCGGTGTGGTCCGCAGGCCACGACAAGTTAATGTTGCCGCCACTCACTGAGACAACGATGTTGGTCGGCGTCGTGTTCACGGGATTGATTCCGCCGCTGACCAATTGAATCGAGCCATCGGTCGTTAAATTATTGTTCCATACATAAGTGGACGTGCCAGAGGGATCGGTCGCCGGCAATGTCACCCCACCAGTGAAGTTCACCGCATGGTTGAACAATTGGAAGGTAGTGCCATTGAGGATATTCGTGCCGCGATTGGTCACCACCAAGGTGGCCGTTCCGTCCACGATAATGTTATGGGCCAGTAATTCGGAACAGTTCGGCGCATTCGATGTAACGATGGACACCGTCACGGCTCCACCCAGTTCCACGTTGTTGGTCACCGTCAAGTTGCCAGTCGGCAAACCTATATTGACGATTGACCCAACGTCGGCCTTTACATTACCCCGGATTATTCCGATACCTGCCAGAGTCTGGCCTGAGACGATTTCCAGCGTGCTGTTGGTGATGAGTATTTGATTGGTCAACGTCACCCCATCAGAATCGTATTGATTGCTGGCATAACCCATCGTTGAGGCATCCAATACCGCTGTGT
>DASTWS010000022.1:0-31904 GCA_035776755.1 Verrucomicrobiia bacterium | reverse complement strand
AGGAAACTTGAGGGGTTCTAACCTTAGTACGAGAGGACCGGGTTAGACGCACTTCTGGTGTGGCAGTTGTTCCGTCAGGGGCATCGCTGCGTAGCCATGTGCGGAAGAGATAAGCGCTGAAAGCATCTAAGTGCCAAGCTCCTCCCAAGATAATGTTTCCCGGACGTAAGTCCCTAAAGACCACGGGCAGACTACCCGTTTGATAGGCTGGAGGTATAAGTGCCGCGAGGCATTCAGCTGACCAGAACTAATTGGTCGTGCGGCTTGATTGCTTTTTCCTTTTAATGGAATTGCAATTTCAACTCGCGAATTGGATAACCTATATTCTTCCTGTGTGTAGTTTTCATGGAATTGCCGAGCGATTCGGTGTTCTTTAGAAATTTGCACGTCAAAAATCGTGCGCAACAATTTGGTGGCATTACCGCAGTGGTCCGACCCGTTCCCATTCCGAACACGGCCGTCAAACACTGCATGGCCGATGGTAGTGGTTGTATAGCTTCCGCGAGAGTAGGTAGCCGCCAGTCTTTTGATAAAAGCCGGAGAGTTTCTCCGGCTTTTTTTCGTTTCAATATCTCCACTGTTTCGGTTGTGGTAAGGTGACTGAATATAGCATTGAGTCTATGTCTAAATTGTGGATTTGGCAGGTTTTTCAATTCTTTGATGGATCTCAGGGAGATTTAAGCTCAATGACTTAGTTATCGTCCTGATAATTGGAGCGACAACATAAAATCACATCCGGCAATTTATTGCTTAAAACAAACCCTTAATGGTTGTGATGTGAGGAGTTAAGACGGAAACCGTTTTTCCGAGGGCCGCACCGAAATAATTTGGAATTGTTGTGCTACGATGGCAATAAGTTATTGCAGTCGGCGCAGCGACGTTTCCATCGGTTTAACTTCGGACAATTTCTTTTCCGGCGCAGTGCCGCCGAGAAGCGTCAATTTTTCCCCAGCCGGTCGCACTCGGGTTTGATAACTGGCAGCCGCTTTGTTGAAGGCATCACTTGCCCTGGATAAGCCGTCACCAATTCGTTCGAAGTGTTCGGTGAAAACGCAAACACGCATGAATAATTCCCGGGCGGCTTCGGCAATATGCTGGGCATTTTCGGTTTGTTTGTGTTGTTGCCAGCTGACCGCAACCGAACGAAGCAGGGCGATCAATGAAGCCGGGGTTGCCAGCAAAATTTGTTTTTCGGCAGCCCAGACAATTAAATCCCGATCGCCTTCCAGCGCAGCGCTGAACAACGATTCGGCAGGCACGAATAGCACGACGTAATCCAATGCATTTTGAAATTGCCGCGGATAATCACGATCAGCGAGTGCTTTGATCGTATTTTTCAATTTCGTCGCATGCATCGCCAAAGCTTCCGAGCGTTTTGTTGAATCGGCCGATTCCAGCACGTTGAGAAAATCGAAGTCCGGAACCTTTGCGTCCACGATAATAACTCGTTCTCCGGGCAAGCGCACAATCAGGTCTGGACGATTTTCGCCAGTTGTCGTTTGCTCTGTGAAATCGCAATGCGCGCTCATGCCGGCTGCTTCCACCACCCGGCGCAGCGTCTCCTCACCCCAACGTCCGCGTGCCTGATTCGAATGCAGCACCATGCGAAATTGTTGCGTTTCGCTGGCAAGCGATTGGCTTTGTTGCGATAACAATTCCAATTGTTTTCGAACCTCGCCCAGCGTTGTGGATTGCACAACTTCGCTTTGCTGCAATCGCTTCTGATAAACCTCCAGTTGTTGTTTGAGCGGCTCAACCAAAGTTTTAATCGCTTCCTGCCGTTGCGCGAGATCGCCTTTGGCCGATTCCTGAAATTTACCGAACGATTGCTCGGCTAATCGCAAAAATTCCGGCGCCGATTGTTTTAACGCATCCGCGCTCAAGGCCTTGAAGGAATCGCGCAGATCCGCCAGCGCTTTTTCCTGAAGCGATTTTTGCTCCGCCAACAAGTTTTCCGCTGCAGCCTGTTTCGCTTCGGCGGCGGCGCGAGCATTTGCTGTTTCAAGATTTTGCGTGCGCAATTGCGTCAGTTCCGATTCTCGCTGCTTGATTTGCCCGCGCAATTCATTTTCCAACCGCAAATCGGAACGCTTGCCGCCCCATTTGAGCCAGCCGAAAACAATCCCAATCGCCGCGCCGACAAGCATGCCGAGTAAGATTTGAATTTCTGGAGGCATTGGTTATTTACGATCTTCGATTTACGATTTTACGAGCGCACATTCAATTTTTAGGCGGATCAATCTTATATCTAAATCGTAAATTAAAAATGGGCGACGACTTCAATCTCGACGTTCGCCCCTTTGGGCAGCGCCGCAACCTGGATGGTGGAACGCGCGGGAAAGTTTTCCGTGAAATACTTCGAGTAAACCTCGTTCATGCCGGCGAAGTCGCCGAGATTAGTAAGAAATACCGTGGATTTAACCACGTTGGCGAAGGTCAAATTTTGGTCATCCAGGATTGCTTTGACATTTTGGAGCACGCGCTCGGTTTGCGCTTTAATGTCGCCAGAAATCAAATTGCCATCCTTCGGGTCAATTGGAATCTGGCCGGCGCAGAAAAGCAATTCACCGACGCGGACAGCATGATTGTATGGGCCAACGGCGGCGGGTGAATTTTTGGGTTTGATGATTTGTTTGATTGCCATAGTTCAAAAGAAATTGAACCGGAAATATGGAAGCAGTGAAAGGGAAAATGTTTGCCGTTTTCAACTTCTTCTCAGGGAGACGCGGGTAAAATCACGGCAGCGCAGAAAGCCGTTTTCCGACAATATGAACTTGGATTTTTGCCGGATCGTTCATGCCCAGTTGTAACAGATTGGCGTTGGCGTAAAGTTCGAGATTCAATTTGAATTCCGGCGCGCCCAGTTCGCGCCGGCGTTTATCCAATTCCTTGATGGCCAGCGTGTCGAGCGCCACGGGATCATGGCTGAACCACAATTGATTCAACACGGAGGAATAGTGCAGCAATCCGTGTGCGCCGCCTTCGTATTGGCCGATGAGTGCGTCGGTGATGTTGAGTGTTACTTTATCGCCGAGCGAGGGCAGGGCGTAAATTTCCGGCACGGCCACGGCCAGACGGCTGGCATCACCTTCAAATCGCAACGTGTTGTCCACGCCGCCGAGGGCGAGGTTGAAAAGGTGCCCGGTGGTTCCGGCATCCGGTTCGTTGAGCAGCGGCGTGATAGAAATGATTTTGGTGATTTCGCGGCTCACTATTTTTGAAACGAAAGATTTGCGCCCGACGCCTTCTCCTTTTTTGCCGAATTCCAAATCGCTCCAAATCAAATTGCCAATGATGGCGGTATCGGGATTGTAAAAATTGGTAGGATCGTAACCGGTTTGCTGGACCCCGGCGATCCGCACACGCAATTGCGCGGCCAGTTTGAAATAGCCGGCAGCGCGCAAATCGTCGGCATTTTTGTCCCAGAGGATGATGTGATTCGTCGGCACGCCGGCCGAAAGGAGCTGGCTGATGACGGCAGCGGCAACGGCTGGACGTGTGCCGCTCAATTCGCCGGGCGCGGAAAATACTTTGATGCCAATGAAATCATTGGTCGAAACCAAACTGCGCCAGGCATCGGCCAGTTTTGCTTTTCCGGTCAAATTGGTCACGCCGGAGGCGATCATCTGTTGCACGATGGCGTTGTCCGGCTGAAAATTGACGATGGCGTTTGAGTTCTCGACCACGATGACGCGCGCGATGTTTGTGCCTTGAAAGGAAAAGGGATTGGCGAATAAAAATGGAGAGTTCAACAGGATGAATGAAGAAACAACGGCCAGCGCAACGCGGTTTTTCAATTTTGCTTTTCCTCTTTTCATTCGCAATTCTTCATTCAAATTGACACTTCAAAGCCAGGATGTTACCACGGACGCCGATGCCAGCCACGAAAATTCAAAACGCAGCTAGAAATTCGCAGACGAGAAAAGGAATCCGGCGCTCCGGCGGCCGATTTCCTTTTCAAGCGTCAGTTCTGCTGGCGGTCATTTTCGCGGTTTTCGTATCCGGATGCACGCCACCTGGACCGCGGGCGTTGCTGAAAGGCAAAAAACTTTTGGAACGCCATGATTACGCCGGAGCGGTGGAACAATTCAAGACGGCGACGAAAATTTTATCGGATAATGCGCAGGCATGGAATTATCTCGGCGTGGCCGAGCAACATGCAGGACAATTTTCCGACGCGATGCTCTCGTATCAGCGGGCGCTGACGCTCAACCGTGATTTGGTGGAAGCGCATTACAATTTGGGCTGCCTTTATCTCTCACAAAACAAAGTGGCGGACGCCAAGACGGAATTCACCGCCTATACTTTGAACCGCGGCAATTCTGCCGACGGCTGGACGAAGCTCGGCATCGCACAATTGCGCGAAGGCGAAATTGTTTCGGCGGAAAGAAGTTTCAGCATCGCCTACGGCCTGCAAACGAATAACGTTGAAACGCTCAACGGCCTCGGCATGGCACGGGTTCAACGCAACCGTCCAAAAGAAGCCGCGCAATTTTTTGCCGCCGCATTGCAATATCAACCGAATTTCGCGCCGGCCATCCTGAATCTCGCGACGGTGGAAATGCAGTATTTGCACGACGACAAAACGGCCCTGGAATATTACCGCAAATACCTCGCGCTCACGCCTCGTCCGGCAAATTGGGACGAAGTCAATGCGCTGGCGAATCATCTTGAGCCGGCGGCGACGCAACTTGCGGCCGCAAATTCTGCGCCGGCGCCAAACCAAATTCCGACGCCGGCGGCAGCGGAAAAACCGTCGCCGGAAAAACAGGTTCACGAAACTCCGGCAAAGCCGCCTTCTCCGGCTCGAACGATGACTTCTCCATCGCATACAGCTCCGGCTCCTGAAACCGTGAAGACGCAATCTCCGGCGGTGGTTTCAAGAAACGCATTGAACGAAAAGCCGAGCGTGGCATCACGACTGAACACGCCGCGCCGGCCTCCGCCGTTGATCAGTTATACATCCACTGGCGCGCAGGCGGTCCAACCCAATCCGCAGCCAATCGCGCCGGACGTGGTAATTGTTCCGTCGGCGCAACCGAAACCGGCGCCGCCACCGGCGTTTCCGCGCTACCATTATTTATCACCGTCGAAACCGCGGGAAGGAAACCATGATGTGGCGGCCGTTGCGTTTGAAAAGGCCCGGGTTTTTGAACGTGGGGAACGCTGGCGGGAAGCGGCGGATGCTTACGCGGAAGCGGCGCGATTGGATCCGGCGTGGTTTGAAGCGCAATACAACTTAGGCGTCATCGCTTATCGCGCACGCAATTTATCCCAATCGTTGCAGGCTTATGAAATGGCGCTGGCGATCCGTCCAAAATCAGAAGACGCGCGTTACAATTTTGCGTTGACGCTCAAAGGCGCCGGTTACGCGGTGGATGCGGTCAACGAATTGAAACGTCTTGTCGTCGAAAACCCGGCGGATGTTCGCGCGCATTTGGCGCTCGGGAATTTGTATGCGCAGCAGTTACAGGACACGGCGCTGGCGCGTGAACATTACCTTAAAGTGCTGCAAATCGATCCGCATAATCCCCAGGCCACGGACATCGGTTTTTGGCTGGCACAGCATCCACAATGATCATGCCATTTTTGGCTGGCATTCTGGCGGAAAGACTTTATCCTCGGTTCCATGATTGCTGCGGCCACACAGGCTCCGCACACCGCCAATTCGCTCGTTAACGCGATCAATAACCTGCCGTTCAGCTGGTTTGACATAGCGTTGCTGGCGGTTTTGATATTTGGCGTTGTTCGCGGACGCAAGAACGGCATGACCAAGGAAATCATCCCGTTTTTTGAATGGCTGGCCATTGTCGCCGTGTGCAGCTTTGGCTATGGCATGGCCGGTCAATTGTTTATCAATACTCTCAACTGGGGAAAAACCATCAGCTACGTTTTCGGCTATTTGTTGCTTGCAGCGCTGGTGTTGTGCGTTTTTCTTTTGCCGCGGAAATATCTCGGCCCACGATTGGAAGGCAGCAGCATTTTCGGCAGTGGAGAATACTATTTGGGAATATTGGCCGGCTTGATTCGCTACACCTGTATCGTGGTTTTTGTTCTCGCACTGTTGAACGCGCCATATTATAGCGCAGCCGATATCGCCGCCAAGGAAGCCTATAACAATCGCTGGTTCGGCGGCGGTTTGGCTGGTTACAGTGGAGATTTTATTCCGGATTTGCAAACGATTCAGGCCAGTGTTTTCAAACATTCTCTTGTCGGCCCATTCGTCAAAGATAAAATGGATTTCCTCCTCATTGATACTGGCCATGATAATGGCGCTCCGGGCAACGCACCGCCGGCCAAAAAAGCGGTGATCAAATTCCAATAACCCGCGCGGCGGTTCGCATGGCCGGTTTTTCCTCTGCAACTCTCGAACGCATCCGCGCCGCCAGTGACATCGTGGACATCATCGGCGCCTATTTGCCGCTGAAAAAAGCCGGGGCGAATTTCACCGCGCTTTGCCCGTTCCACAAAGAGAAAACGCCCAGCTTCAACGTCAATCCGCACAAACAAATTTTTCACTGTTTCGGCTGCCACAAAGGTGGCGACGTCTTCACGTTTGTCAAAGAATACGAAAATATCGGTTTTGTGGATGCCGTGCGGCGACTGGCTGAACGCGCGAAAATTCCGCTCGAATTTGAAAATAATCCCGCTGCGCAGGAATCACGTCATCTCAAAGACCAGCTTTTGGAGATCCACGAGAAAATCGCGCAACGCTGGCAGAATTGTTTGCAAAATGAAAGCGCCGGCGAAACCGCGCGGAATTATCTGGCTAAACGCGGCGTTTCCGCGGAAGCGGTAAAATTGTTCCGCCTCGGCGCTGCGCCGGAAGCATGGGATGACACCGTGAATTGGGCGCGCAGCAAAAATTACGATCTGACGCTTGTCGAAAAAGCCGGGTTGATCATCCGTAAAGAAGAAACGGGAAATTACTATGATCGTTTTCGCGGACGGCTCATGTTTCCGATTTGCGATGAGCAGGGCAGGGTGGTTGGATTCAGCGGACGTATTTTGTCCGGCGATGAGAAAACCGCCAAGTATGTCAATTCGCCCGAAACGGCGATTTTTACCAAGAGTAAAATCTTCTTCGGCCTCGACAAATCCAAGCGCGCGATTCTCGACGCCGGCTTTGCCATCATTTGTGAAGGACAATTGGATTTGATCGCCTGCTACACGGCTGGCGTGCAAAACATCGTCGCGCCGCAAGGAACGGCGTTCACCGAACAGCACGCTCGAATTTTGAAACGTTACGTGAACGAAGTTGTCCTTTGCTTCGATTCTGATGAAGCAGGGCAAAACGCAATCGTCCGGTCGCTGGATCATTTGCTGGCGTCCGGTTTAGCCGTTCGCGTTGTCGTCGTGCCCGCGCCGCATGACCCGGACAGCTTTATTAAAAATTTCGGCGGCGAAAAATTTCGTGAGCTGGTTTCTAAAGCCGCCGGATTTTTTGATTACTATCTGAATCGCCTTTGCAAACAAAACGATTCAGCCAGTGACAAAGGCCGGATTTCGATTTTACACGCGATGGCGGAAGCGGTTCACAAGACCGGCAGCGCCGTTTTGATTGACACTTACGCGCAAAAAACGGCGTTGCAATTGGGCGTTTCGGTGGATTCGGTTCGCGCCGAATTCAAAAAAACACCGTCGCAAAGAACTCCGGTTGTCACGATGGATGAAGATGAATCGTTTGAAAGCGCCGCGCCGACGGAAATTCCGCGGCCGTCACCGGCTGAATTTCACCTGCTGAAACTGCTATTGCTGCACGATGAATTGGTGGCGACGGCGGCGCTGCATTTGGAGGTGAATTGGATTTCAAATCCGCTCGCACGGCAAATTGTTGAGCAACGATTGGTGGCACAAAAAAATCAAACATGGAAAAATCTTGCGGCATTTCTCGACGAGTGCAGATCGGCGGGAATGCGGAATCTCGTTACGGAAGTCGCCGCTGAAGACCGGAAAATCCCAAATCCCGAAATGCAGTTGGCGGACGTGATCGCGAAATTGCGCAATCAGTTTCTGGATTCACAAATTGCCGCCTGTATCCAGAAATTGAGCCGGCCGGATATTTCCGACGCGGATAAAATCAGCTTGTTGGGCGAGCAAAAAAAATTGCGCGAACAAAAGCGTTTGCCTCTGTCCGCGCAAATTGCGTGATTCAAAATCACTTCGCGCCCTGGTCAATCCACGCGCGGATCAATCCAATCTTTTCGTCGGAAAGTTTCTTCGCGCCTTTGCCTTTGGGCATGAACCCATCCGGATCGCCAACGTGAGCGATGCTTTTGACCAAATCACTATCCGCGCTGTCGCCCGGTTTGATGACTTTTCCGTCGCGGCTGCCTTTGAGCGCGCCTTGCAAGGTATCGAGCGTGAGCCCGGCCTTGGGCTTTTTGCCCGCGGTATGACATTTCACGCAGGACGCGTCAAAAATCGGTTTGATATCGGCAGTGTAAGTAACGCCAGATTTTGTCGAGGCCGGCGGCAATTTCGCCGTGTCAGCGGCAAAAACAGCGGTTGAAGTTGCAAGCAAAACGAGCGCAATTGGTTTGATCATAATTTTGGTTACGGACAATTTCCCGTGTAAGACGCCGGATTTGTCGAAAAGTTTCAAGGAAAAATTTTGAACCGCTGCCGCCATTCCGCCAAAATCCCGGCGTGAACAATGAAGATTTCCACGACGCAGCGCTCGTCGTGCTCGGTCACGGAACGGAATTGAATGAAAATTCCGCCGCGCCGGTTCATCAGCATGTGGGCGAATTGCGCCGAAGGAAAATTTTTGACGAAGTGCGCGAAGCATTTTGGAAACAGGAAGCGCAAATCAAAAAAGTTTTAGCGGAAATTACTGCGCCAAGAATTTTTATTGCACCATTGTTCATCAGTGAAGGCTATTTCGCTGCCGATAAAATCCCGAAAGAACTGGGGTTTAATTTTTCAAACGACTTAAAACTCAAAACTCAAAATTCAGAATTGTTTTATTGCAAACCGGTTGGCACGCACGATTCAATGACGAAAGTCATTTTGGCGCGGGTGGAGGAGATTGTCCGGAAATTTCCATTTCCGCGCCGGCCGAAATTTTCGGAAACGACTTTGTTCATCGCCGGTCACGGAACGGAAAAAAATAAAGATTCGCGCAGGCCGGTTGACCGGCAGGTGGAATTGATCCGGGCGAAAAATATATTTACGGACGTCCACGCGATATTCATGGAAGAATCACCGCGCATACCAGATTGCTATTACCTGGCAAAAACGAGAAATATTGTCGTCGTTCCCTTTTTTATCAGCGACGGTTTGCATGTCGTCGAAGACATTCCTGTTTTGTTGGGCGAAGCAAAGAGCGTCGTGGAAAAACGCCTTGCCGCCGGACAGCCGACATGGCGAAATCCGACCGAACGCGACGGCAAGTTGATTTGGTATGCATCCGCCGTCGGCAGCGCGCCGGAAATGGCCGATGTGATTTTGGAACGGGTTAAGGAATCATCCTCTTGCTCTTCGGCTTCCTCTTGAATCAAAATTAAAAAGGAAGAGCAAGACGAAGAGAAAGATTAAGCATGAAGAAATTAAGGATTGGATTTTTAAGCACCGCCGGCATCGGCCGGAAAAATTGGAAGGCCGCTTTTCATTCCGGCAATTGCGTCGTTTCCGCCGTCGCCAGCCGCGACCTGGCCAAAAGCCGGCGGTTCATTGACGAAATGTCGAAAGAAGCGGCGTTTGAAATAACGCCCGCGGCGTTGGGCGATTACGATGAATTGCTTAAATCGCCTGACGTGGATGCCGTTTATATTCCGCTGCCTACCGCCTTGCGCAAAGAATGGGTGATCCGCGCGGCGAATTCCGGCAAACATGTCCTCTGCGAAAAGCCTTGCGCCGTCAGCGCGGTTGCTTTGGACGAAATGCTTGTCGCGTGCCAAAAGAATCGCGTGCAATTTCTCGACGGCGTGATGTTCATGCACAGCCAGCGGCTTCCGCGCGTTCGCGAAATCCTGGACGACGGCAAAAGCGTCGGTCAGATCAAGCGCATCGCGTCGCAATTCAGTTTTCTTGGTCACGAAAAATTTTTCGCGGAGAACATCCGCGCCAATGCGGCGCTCGAACCCGCCGGCTGTCTTGGCGATCTTGGCTGGTATAACATCCGGTTTGCGCTGTGGGCGATGAATTGGCAATTGCCACGCGAAGTTTTTGGACGATTGCTCGCGCAAACCGGCAATTCTGTTCCAACCGATTTTTCCGCCGAACTGATTTTCGACGGCGGCGTCACCGCGAGTTTGTATTGTTCCTTCGTCAATTTCCGGCAGCAATGGGTCCACGTCAGCGGAACGAAAGGCTATCTTGAAATTCCCGATTTTGTGAATCCGTTTTACGGCGGCGAACTCGGATTCCAAATCACCAACATCGGCCAGGACGGCTATAAAGTGGTGCCGGAAATACGGCGCGTCACGATTCCGGAACATGGCAACGGTCATCAAACGGCGCAGGAAGCGAATATGTTCCGCAATTTCGCCAACCAGATTTTTTCCGGCAAACTGAATGACAATTGGCCGATGTGGGCACTGAAAACGCAAAAAGTCCTGGACGCGTGCCTGGAATCGGCCCGCGGCAAATGCGCCGTTCAATTGTAAATCGTTTTGCGATTTAACGATTTAACAATTCAACGATTCCCGCTATCCTCCGCGCGTGCAATTTCGGAAGATCACCATCATCGGCGTCGGTTTGCTCGGCGGCTCCATCGGACTCGCCGCGCGAAAATTCCGCATCGCCCGCGAAATTGCCGGATACGTCCGCCGCAAGGAAACCATTCGCGATTGCGAAACATTTGGCGCGACCGATTACGCGACGATGGATTTGCTCGCCGCCGTTTCCGATGCCGATCTGGTCATTCTCTGCACGCCGCTCGCGCAAATGCGTTCGCTGGTTGAACAATTTCCTCCCGCGCTCAAACGCGGCGCCATCGTCACCGATGTCGGCAGCGTGAAAGCGGATGTCGTGCGCGAATTGCAATCGCTGATCGCCACAGCCGGCGCGCATTTTATCGGCAGCCATCCGATGGCCGGCGCGGAAAAAACCGGCGTGTCCGCCGCGCGCGCCGATCTGTTTCAAAATGCCGTTTGCGTTTTGACGCCAACAAAAAAATCAAATACTGCTGCCGTTAAAAAATTGGAACGATTCTGGAAATCGCTGGGCGCACGCGTTTTGAAATTGGCACCGGAGCAACACGATTTATTTGTCAGTCGCACCAGTCATTTGCCGCATGTCGTTGCCGCCGCGCTGGCGAATCAGGTTTTGCATCCGGCCAATTCAAAATCACAATCGCAATTGTGCGCGAGCGGTTTTCGCGACACGACGCGCATCGCGTCCGGCTCGCCGGAAATGTGGCGCGACATCGCGCTTTCCAACCGGAAAAACCTGTCGCGCTCGCTCGATGCTTTCATCTCGGAATTGCGGAAATTCCAGCGGACCTTGAAAACCGCCGACGCCAAAGCGATTTCAAAATTTTTTGAGCAGGCGAAGTTTCGTCGAGACAATTGGAATGTGAATTCAACCACTTCAGCGGAATAAAATGAAATTGAATCACGCAAGGGCGCAGAGGCGCAAAGTTTTTACAATTTTCTTCGCGAGCTTTGCGTCTTTGCGTGAGAAATAAAATGGCTTTACCCGACCTCATCGAAATTGTGCCGCTCGACAAACCGGTGCGCGCGGAAATCACCGTGCCCGGTTCCAAGAGCATCACCAATCGCGCGCTGATTCTCGCCGCGCTCGCCGACGGCGAAGTCACGCTCACCGGCGCGCTTTGGAGCGAAGACACGCAAATCATGGTCGAGTGCCTGCAAAAGCTCGGCTTTGAAATCCGCGTGGAAAACGATCCGGACGAATTTTGCAATCGCACCATCACGGTCAAAGGTCTTGGCGGAAAAATTCCAAACAGCGGCATCATTCGGGAACCGCTCGAATTGTTCGTCGGCAACGCGGGAACCGCGGCGCGATTTCTGGCGGCGTTCGTTTGCCTGGGAAACGGCATTTATCGTTTGGATGGCGTGCCGCGAATGCGTGAACGTCCGCAGGCGGCGTTATTTAAAGCGCTGCGCGAATTGGGTTATCGCGTGGAATCGCAAAACGGAAATGACAAATTGCCGGTAAATATTTTTAGCGACGGTCCGAAAAGCGGAAAATGCAAAGTGAGCATCGAAGAAAGTTCGCAATTTGCTTCGGCGCTGTTGCTGTGTGCGAAAGTGGGCGGATGGAAAATTGAAGTCGTCGGCGAAAATGCGGAAGAATCGCCGTATGTGGCGATGACTTCAAAATTGATTGAAGCGTTTCCACATCGTGGCGGAAAATTTCAAATTGAGCCGGATGCGAGCAGTGGAAGTTATTTTTGGGCGGCAAATGGTTTAGCTGATTTCTATAAATTGTTGGAAAAACCAGATTCAAAACTTGATGACGTGAGTGACTTGAATGAACTGAATATTCAAGTCATAAGTTGGCCGAAATCAAATTTTCAAATTGATACAAATTTTCCACGGGCACTTAAATTCATATCGGCCGCGAATGATCCGCTGCCTGACACAAATGATCGCAATTACTTCTTAATGCTTTCGATTTCAAGGATTTTACATTTAGGTGACAGTATCATGACCGGAATTATTATGGCTCCATTTGCCGTAAGAAATCTCATTTTTTCGGACCTTGGCCGTCTTCGCCTTCAAGAAACCGAGCGCGTTGTCGCGTTGCGGACGGAATTGACCAAGTGCGGCGCGAAAGTGGTCGAGGAAGGCGACACGCTGACGGTTTATCCATCGCCGCTTCACGGCGCGGAGATTGAAACTTACAACGACCATCGCATGGCGATGTGTTTTGCGATTCTTGGATTGAAAGTGCCGGGCATCAAAATTAAAAATCCCGCGTGTGTGAAAAAGACGTTCCCGAATTTTTTCCAGAAAGTGGCAGGGCCACCGCCGAAAGGTTTAGGCGCTGAAATTCGCGACGCAAAAACTGGCAAGAAATTGGCGCACGAAGAACTCTTTGCAGATTGATGTCGTTAAATCGTGAATCGTTGAATCGTTACATCGGTTCGGCAATTCACGATGCAACGATTCAACAATTTAACGAATTACGATTTGAAAAACATTGTCATAGCCATTGATGGAACGAGCGCAAGCGGCAAAAGCACGAACGCCAAGCTCGTTGCCCGCGCGCTGGGCTACGTTTACGTGGACACGGGCGCGATGTATCGCACGCTGGCGTGGTTTTGCCTGAAACAAAAAGTGGATGTGGACGACGCCAAAGCCGTCGCCGTGCTGTGCCGCAAATGGAAAACGAAATTGGAATGCGCGGAGAAGGACGGTTTGCGTTATGTGCGTTTGCTCGTGGACAATTATTTTCCCGAACGCGAAATTCGCACGCCGGAAACGGCCGCTGCGGTGGCGCACGTCGCCGCGATTCCCAAAGTGCGCGAATGGATGAAAAATACGCAACGCGATTGTGTTCAATTCGGAAACCTGGTGATGGAAGGCCGCGACATCGGCACAAATGTTTTTCCGGAAACGGATTTCAAATTTTATCTGGATGCGCAATTGGAGGAGCGTTCCAAACGTCGCGCGGCGGAAGGCGTGAACGAAAACCTGGCGGCGCGCGATCAGCGCGACAGCCAGCGCGCGGTGGCCCCGCTGATGATCGCGCTGGGCGCGCACGTCATCAATAATTCGCACATGACGGCGGAACAGACGAGTGGACTTTTGATTTCGGAGATTCAAAAACGTCTTTCGCAAAACAAATGAATTTTCTCTACCGTTGCGGCTGGACTTTTTTTCGCGTCTCGATGTGGACGTGGCTGCGCTGGCGTCATTTCAACGCCGAGCGTGTTCCCAATTCCGGCTCGGTGATTTTGGCCAGCAATCACGCGAGCATTTTGGATCCGCCGGTGGTCGGTTCGGCGTTGAGCCGGCAAATCAATTACCTCGCGCGGGCGACGCTGTTTGAAATCCCCGTCGTCGGCTGGCTTTTCCGGAATTGGAACGCAATTCCGATTGATCGTGATGGCGGCAACGCGGCCGGATTGAAAATCATTTTGAGCCGGCTGGAGCAGGGCAACGGCATCATTTTATTCCCCGAAGGCACGCGGACGCGCGACGGAAAATTACAGCCGGCGCGTTCGGGCATCGGATTGATTGTTGCCAAATCCACGGCACCGGTTGTGCCGGTGCGCACGTTTGGAACCTTTGAAGCGATGGGACGCAATGCGAGATTTCCACGTCCGAAAAAAGTTTCCGTCAAATTCGGCCAGCCGATGATGTTCGAGAAATTGCGCGCGGAAGCCAAAACCTGCGATAAGGCGCGGCTGAAAGAAATTTATCAGCAAATCGCGGATGAAATCATGATGGAAATCGCGAAGCTGGAACCGAAGCGCGACTAAATTCCCAAATTCGCCAGAACGCTGCTGATATTGTTGACGGTTTGGACGAGTTGCGGATGCGATTTTTCGAAACCTTCGACGGACGCGCGTAATTCTTCCACGGAACTTTTCAGCGGTTTGAGATTGGTTTTATCGCGTTCGGAGAGTTGCGTTTTCAACGTTGCCAGCAATTGAAGCAATTCGTGGCGGCGGTCTTCGCTCAACGATTCGGATCGGATTTTGGCTTCAAGTTCGGCAATGGTGTTCTCGATCATGCGGTAAAGGTAAATGCTGCCGTGGTTTTCAGCAAGTTCACCAGCGGCCGATTTTCGGCAATCGCGGCTGGACGATTTCCCAGATTTTTTCGGAAACAGTTTCAAGATCGCCGGAGCCATCCAAAACCCGGAAGCGATTTGGCTCGGCGGTGGCGATGGCTTCAAATCCTTTTTCGACCCGGGCAAAAAATTCCTTGTCGGCTTCTTCAAACCGGTCGCGGACGAATGGCATCGTGCTTTGGCGCATCGCGCGGCGCAGTTCGCTGATTTCCGGCGAAACTTTTAGCAGCAAAGTCACATCCGGGCGCGTTTCGCCGACGGCCACGTCAATCACGGCCGTGACCATCTCCAAATCCAATTTACGGCCATAACCCTGATACGCTGTCGTGGAATCGTAAAAGCGATCGCACAAAACAATTTCGCCGTCGGCCAGCGCCGGGCGAATGATTTCACGGACAAGTTGCGCGCGACTGGCGTTCATCAACAGCAATTCCGCTTCGGCGGTCATCGCCGCGTTATTTTTGCTGTGCTTGAGCGTGTGGCGGATCTCCTCGCCGATGGGCGTGCCGCCGGGTTCGCGCAAGGCGCGGACGCGATGGCCGATCGCACGCATCCGGCGCGCGAGCAATTCCACCTGCGTGGATTTGCCGCAACCTTCGGTGCCTTCAAATGTGATGAACAGGCCTTTGCTCACAATTTTTTCAGCTTCGGACCTTTGGGCGTGTCTTCGATGGCCCAGCCTTTGGCTTTCAATTCATTCCGGATTTCGTCAGCGCGCTTGAAATCTTTTGCTTTTTTGGCGGACTGCCGCGCTTCGGCCAAAGCAGAGATGTCCGGTGGAATTTCCGTTTCTGATCTGGTGCCAACGCCCAAAACTGAATCCATTTTCTCCCAATTTGTCAATGCCGCTGCAGCTTCGGCGGCGTTCAACGAATTTTCGGCGATGCGTTTGTTGGTGTCGCGAACCCAATCGAAGACAACCGCCCAGGCCGCCGAGATGTTTAAGTCTTCGTCGAGTGAATCGTTGAACCGTTGAATCGTTGAACCGTTGAATTGGTTTGGTTCATTTATTGAATCTGCCAGCTCACGCAATTTTCCAACACATTCGTCAATCCGCGTCAGCGCGGATTTCGCGCCGTGCAATCCGTCGAGCGTGAAATTGAAACTCTCGCGATAATGCGCCTGCAGCAACGCGTAACGGATTTCGCGTCCGTTGAAACCTTTGGCCAGCAAATCGCGCAATGTAAAAAAATTGCCGAGCGATTTGCTCATCTTTTTTCCTTCCACGAGCAAATGCGCGCCATGCAGCCAGTATTTGACGAACGGCTTTTCCGTCGCGCCTTCACTTTGGGCGATTTCATCTTCATGATGCGGAAAAATCAAATCCTCGCCGCCGAGATGCAGATCGAAACTTGCGCCGAGAATTTTCATGCTCATCGCCGAACATTCGATGTGCCAGCCCGGCCGGCCTTCGCCGAAAGGACTGGGCCAAAAGATGTCGCCGTCATCGGGTGAACGCGCTTTCCACAACGCGAAATCGGCGACGGATTCTTTCGCGTATTCGTCGTTTTTGACGCGGTCGCCGGCGCGCATTTCATCGAAATTCAATTTCAGTAATTTCCCGTAAGTGCAGCCGCAGCCGCGATATTTCTCGATGCTGAAATAAACCGAGCCGTCGGCGGCTTTGTAGGCGATGCCGCGCGCCAACAGTTTTTCGATGAGTGAAATGATTTCCGCGATGTGTTCCGTCGCGCGCGGTTTCTGATGTGGCTCGCGGCAATTCAAAGTTTTTAAATCTTCGAGAAAAGCAGCTTCGTATTTGCCGGTGAATTCGCGCAACGGGATCTTCAATTCGCGGACGCGGCGGATGATTTTGTCCTCCACGTCGGTGATGTTCATGACGTGCGTGACCTGGAAGTTTTTGAATTCAAGATAGCGGCGCACCAGGTCGCCGAAGACAAAAGTGCGCCAATTGCCGATATGCGCGAAATCGTAAACCGTCGGACCGCAGCAATACATGCCGACGCGTTCTCGGGCCGGATCGAGCGGCAAAAATTCCTGGATTGATCGCGAAAGGGTGTTGAACAGTTTTAATCCCATTTGTGTCCGCGCAAATTAAAGCGCAAATGGCCAAAGCAAAAGAATTTTCGTGCAGCGGAGGCGTCAATTCAGTCAATGGAAAAGCATGGTCATGAGTTTTGGGCCGGTGAAAATCCAAATCACGGTGGCCAGCGCGATGTAGGGGCCGTAAGGCATGCGCGATGACCATTCGCGTTTGCGCAGCAAAATCAAAATCACACCGATGGCCGCGCCGATAAATGAACTGACCGCGAGTGAGAAAATGGTGCCGGTCCAGCCGACAAACGCGCCAATGGCGGCCATGAATTTTACGTCGCCCAGGCCCATCGCTTCACGCGGCAGCACGATTTCGGTGCCGACACATTCCATGACGCGCACGGTGTCGGGAGAAAAGTCTTCGTCCGCGATTTTGAGCGAAAAGGGCGTCAAACGCACGGCGGCGTCTTCATAACCGCGATCCACCAATTCGATGGTTTTGGCGTGAAGAACAATGGCGTCGGACTTGCGATAGAAAATTTCTTCGTATGGAATCTCTTTGCCGTCAAAATGCAAATGCGTTTCCGAGAAAACGATTTTCGTTTCTTCGGGCAATGGGATTCGGTGGCGTCCGAACAACAATTTGCCGATCCGCAAAATGGCATAGACGATTCCGGCGCCGACAATGATGCCGAGAAAGCTGCGCCACATTCCCAAAATGAATGAATCGGCGCCATGCAATCCGGGCAGGAGAAATGAAGCGATAAACCCGGCGGCGATTCCGCCGAGCGTGATTTCGTCGGGAATGATGAAATGCTCGAAATCAATGAACGTCGCGCAGATCAATCCGGCGAGAAAAATGGAATAAACCGCGGCGACGGCCATGGAGTGAAATAAATGGTCAACGCCGCCGAATTTCAGCCAGCAGGCAAGAAAGGCGAGGCCGGTGAGCAATTCGACGATGAAATAGCGCGGTGAAATTTTTGCGCCACAGTTTTTACATTTGCCGCCGAGCGAAAGCCAGGTCACGAGCGGGACATTGAGGTAAAACGGGATCGAATATTTGCAGTGCGGACAATGGGACGGCGGCGAGACGACGCTCAAGCCGAGCGGCATCCGATAAATGCAGACGTTCAGAAAACTGCCGACGATGCAGCCGAAGACAAAAAAGCACAGCGACCAGAAATGGAAGGGAACAACGGACCAATTGTGGGTGTTGAAAATGGCGTCAATGCCCATAAATATTTTGTTCGAGCGCGCGGCGCATCACCCCAAGCGGCGCAGGTTTGCCGGTCCAAATTTCAAATGCTTTCGCGCCTTGATGCAGCAACATTCCGAGGCCGTTGGCGGTTTTGCTGCCGGAATTCCTGGCGGCGCTTAACAATTTTGTTTCCGCCGGGCGATAAATCATGTCGTAAACTGCGCCTGCGTTTTTAAGTGAAAATTGTCTTTCATCGAGCGGCGATGGGTCTTCGGTTTTCAAACCGAGTGAGGTGGCATTCAAGACTAGATCTACTTTAACTTTTGGAAAGCTGACCGCGATTTTCACCGAAGAAAATTGTTTTTGAATTTCAGCGGCAATTTCTTCGGCTTTGCTTTGGGTGCGATTGACGAGAAATAATTCCGCAACATTTTCGGCGGCCAATTTGAGCGCCGCGGTCCGGCCGGCGCCGCCGGCGCCGAGCAACAAAACTTTCGCGCCGCGTGGATTGAAATTCAAATCCTCGCGCAATGAATTGACGAGGCCGTCGGCGTCGGTATTGAAACCGATGGCGCGGCCGTTTTGAAATTTGATGGTGTTGACCGCGCTCCAAATTTTCGCGGATTCATCCAATTCATCCATCATTTCGACGGCGAGCAATTTATGCGGAACCGTTAAATTTAATCCGGCAAAATTCATGGCTTTCGCGCCTTCGATGGCGGCGCGCAGATTTTTTGGATCCACTTCAAACGCCAGATAACGCCAATCCATGCCAAACTCTGCGAACGCGGCGTTGTGCATGGCCGGCGAGGCCGAATGACGGATCGGCGAGCCGAGCACGGCGCAGAGGCGCGTTTCGGCATTGATTTTGGGCTGACCGGGCGATGGCACGCGGAAATTTATACGCGGCATCGGATTGACTTGCGAGTTCAAAGCGATTTGAAATCGTTATTCGCTCAATTGCAGCCGATAAAATTCCGCGGGCGATTCCTCGGCAATCGTGAAGCGATAGGAAAACCCGGGAATATTGGTCGTCAACAGCGCAACATGATTGGTCGTCCAATCATTCGCCAGATCCGGAGTTTCGAGCAGATCAATCGTGCCATTGGTTTGCGAGGTGATGATGGTGAAATCGAATTGCACTTGCTTGTCGGAAATTGTCGGCGCGGAAAGCGTGATGTCCGGCGCGGAACTCAATTGATAAATTTCGCTGCCGGCGAGTAAAAACAGTCCCAGTGTGAAATCATCGAAATTCGGCACGCTGTTATATGTCACGGGTTGACTGTCGGCGGGTTTGGCGCCGGTGCCTTGCACGTAACCGATAAATCCGTTGTCGGAACCGGCGCTGTGATGCAATGCATGATTGGCGAGCGCGTTCCAGCCGGCGATGACGGCGGGCAAATAGCTGTTGCGGTCGAGATAGCCGTGGCGGATTCCCCAGGCAAATCCATAAGTGAAACACGCGGTTCCGCTGGATTCGGGGCCGGGATAATCGTTCGTGTAGCCGAGGTTGACGTTCCAAAAACCGTCGGTGCGCTGGGTGTCTTTGAGCGCGGCGGCCATTTGTTGAAAAGTTTGCAGATATTCGGCGAAATGAACTTCATTGGTTGGCAAAACTTCCAGTACGCGGGCCAATGCGACAAACGCCCAGCCGTTGCCGCGCGACCAATAACATTTTTGCGTGGTGTCATCAGCGGCTTTGTAGTTATTCAAATAGTTCGTATCACGCCACCACAAATGATCCGTTGCGTTGTAAAGGCCGTTTGAGATTCCGATGATGCTTTTGGCGAAATGGAAATAGGAATACATTTTTTCCGAATAATTTGTATTTCCGGTGATCGCAAACGCTTTGGCGAAGGCGGGCATCACCATGTGCAGCGAATCCACGTAATACAAATAGTCTTCGTTGGTGCGGCCGACGAGAAAATTGAGATTGGTTATGGCATGCGCGACCCGTTCGGGATGATTGGTGTCGAGCTGGTAAAGCTCAAAGTATTCCGCGCTGACGGATTGGTCGTCCTGCAATTTGTCAGTATCGCCGTAGCGCAAATTCCAATTGGTGAACGCGCCCCATTGCACGGCGTAATTGTAGATGTTCGTGTCATGATTGATTTGATACATCGCCAGCGCGCCTTCGATATAAGTGGCGCGTGTCCAGATGCAACTGGGATGATTTCCGGAGAGGCACTTGGCGCATCCGGAATTCGGCCATTCATTGGTGAAATAATGATTCGCTGAAACCATGTCGCTCATGATTTGCGATTGCGGCGGCATGAACTCGGCGGTCGCGTTCGTCGGAATGAACGTTCCGATGAGTAGAGCAAAGCAATTACAAAACAGCCATTTCATGCGAATAAATAGTTCCCGGTTTATATGCCGCGCCCGCTTGTCCAATGCAAAGGCGTCAGTCACGAAGGAATGTTTTCCGACGGAGTGCGCAGGCTTTCCATGTGTTGCAGATGAACCGTCACGGCTTCCGTGCGGGAACGGACATGCAATTTCTCGTAAATGTGACGGATGTGCGTATGGATGGTCGCGTAACTGATCTGGAGCGCCTCGGCGATTTCCCGATAAAGAAAACCACGGGCGAGATAATCCAAAACCTGTTGTTCGCGCAACGAAAGTTTTTCGTATTCGTGAACGGGATTGGACACCTGTTGAAAGGAGGCCACGACTTTACGGGCGATATGGCTGGTCATCGGCGAGCCGCCGTTGTGGACATCGCGGATGGCGTCGATCAATTCTTCGGGCGAACTTTGTTTCAACAGGTAACCGCTTGCGCCGACGGACAAAGCATTGAAGATGATATTGGTGTTTTCGTAGATCGTCAGCATGATGACCTGCAATTCCGGCATCAAAGTTTTGAGCCGCCGCACGCATTCGACCCCATTCATGTTCGGCAAATTGATGTCCATCAAAACGACGTCAGGCTTGGTGATGAGGATTTCTTTCAACGCATTTTCGGCATCGGGATGCTGGCTGACGCAGCAAAAGCCTTCCGTTGAATCAATCAGCCGCGCCAGGCTGCTGCGCACTTTCACGTCATCTTCCACCACGGAAACATTGATCACCTGTTTTTTTTTCTCTTCTTCCATTGGTTAACTGAATCTATTTGGCATCGGCAAAAAGGAATTGCAAGAGGAATTAGCTTTTTTTCACAAACATCAGCTCGACCCGCGTGCCGCCATCCCGCTCGCTGCTGATGATGCACTGGCCGCCAATCGCTTCAAGTCTCCGCACCAGATTGCGCAATCCCTGCCGTGTCGAAATGAATGAATTCGTCGTTTCCGCCGTGTCGCGTCCGGATAATCCGCGCCCGTTGTCGTGGATGATGAATGTGAATCCATCCTCGGGTTGAAGCTTGAGCTGTAATGAAATTTCGGTGGCGCCGGCATGTTTGATGGCATTGTTCAGCGTCTCCTTGATGGCGAGAAAAAGATTGTGCCTGACTTCGGCGGACAAATTCATGGCCGGAAGCTGCGGAGGCAAATCGAGCCGACAACGCATTCCGGCCAGCGCGAGATAATCCTGTGTAAATTTTCCGATGTAGGTGACCAATCCTTCCAGCGTGTCGTTTTCCGGGTTTACGGCCCAAACGATTTCGTTCATGCCGCGGACCAGCTCGTGAGCCGTTTCCGAAATTTGTGTCAGATGTTCAGGCATATTTTGCGGCGGCTCACGGCGCGCGAGCGAACAACGTAGCGCAATTTGAGTCAGCCCGGCGCCGATGTCGTCGTGAATATCGCGGGCGATGCGCTCGCGGTCGCGGAAAACAGCGCGGTCTTGTTCGGTTTGCGCGAGTTTCACGCGCAATTTCCGGTTGGCAATAAATCGGGCGACAGCAAATGCAAGCGACGTGACCGCGATGCCGAGTAATCCATTAAACCACCATGTTTGCCAAAAGAAGGGCAGAACCTGAAAGCGAATCGTCGCGCCTCGCAGATTCCAGACGGCGTCACTGTTGCAGGCTAAAACATGGAAGCTGTATTTGCCCGGAGACAACGGCCCGAAATCGGCGAAACGTCTCGTGCCGGCCTGGATCCATTGAGCGTCATGGCCGGAAAGTTCATAGCGAAACCGGGCGCTCTCCGGCGCCGTGTAGGTCAACGCGGTATAACGAAATTCAATTTGATGGCGTCCCGGCGGAATTGAAAGGATGGTTTCAGGCGCCAGACCGCGGATGGATTCATTGCTTCTGGCGCCGGCATTTTGCGCGGCGGGATGAACATTGTCCGCGAATAGTTTTCCATCCACATAAACTTCTTCGATTGCGACTTTTGGCGGAATGGGATTGTTGGAAATTGTTTCCGGCCTGACGGCGACGGCTCCGTTCAGTGTGGCGAACCAAAGCGTTCCATCGTGACTGCGCCAACTGGCGGGCTGATAATTGCTCGAGCATTCGCGCGTCGGCAATCCGTCGTATTGTCCATAACAGGCGCAGGGCAGGGATTTGATTTTGCCGTCATCAAATTCACGCAATGATTTTTTTGAAATGCGAAAGATTCCGTTGTGCGAACCGAACCAGAGATTGCCCGATTTATCGTCGAGGATCTGGCCGATAATATCGTCCGGCAATCCATCATGCGTGGTATAACGGGTGAAATTGCCGTCATGAAATTTTAACAAGCCGCCGCGGAACGTGCCGATCCAAAGCGTCCCGTCATCGTCGGGCAGCAGCGTGCAAATGGCCTGATTTTGCAGCGCATCGGTTGCGCGATAATGCGTGAATTTCCCGTCTTTGAATTCATATAAGTCACCGTAGCGCGTGCCGATCCAGAGGTTTCCCTGGCGGTCTTGCGTTATGGCGCGGACGGTTTGAAGTTTTTCATCGGATGAGACATCTGTCGGAATGCCGTTGGTCAGGAACTTTAAGCCGCTTTGCATTCCGAGCCAAACGCGATCATCGCGGTCAACGAAAACGGTGTTCAAATCATTGATGTTTTTATCCAACTGCGTGATCTGGCCGTTTTGAAGGAAATATAAATTTTCTTTGCCGGCGCTAAACCAAATCCGTCCGTTTTTGTCGGGATAAAGAGAAAAAAAGAATCCGCGGTCGAGTCCGTCATTGAGATCAAATTTTTTCAAATTGCCGTTCTTGAAGCGGTTCAACCCGTCGCCGTAAGTGCCGATCCAGATGTTGCTTTCGGCGTCTTCACAAATGCTGGAAATAGCAGGATTGTTGTTACTTGTGCCGATGACTTCAAATTGCCTTTTCCGGAGCCGGACCAATCCATCGGAATAAGTTCCCAGCCACAGGTTTCCTTCCGAGCCATCCAGCCAGCAACTGATGCGATTGTCTGGCAGACCTTCATGGGTCGAAATCCATTCGAATTTTCCGTCTGGCATTACGTGAAGCAATCCGCTGCCGAGATTTTTGAACCACAAACCGCCATCGCCATCGTCAATCGCGGCCGCATTGCTGATTTCTGATTCCGAGAAATTTGCTTCGACCTCTGAAATCCATTGCCGGTTGACGCATTTGCGCAGGCGTTTATTGGCAAAAACCCAGCAGCTATTGTCCCGGGCGCAAAAAATAAAGGAAACGTTCAAATTGGATTCTCCATTGGTGGGCGTGGCATTTTCAAAACGATGCCCGTCCCAAACATCCAATTCGTTGTCTGTGCCGGCCCAGATCCGTCCGTTTTTGTCGGCAGCCAAACAATTGATATTTTCTCGCGGCAGACCGATTTGATTCCTGGGAAGAATTTCCTCGTTGGTTCCGGCGAAGCGCGCGATTTTTCCATCTGCAAAGAGAAGCCAAATCTCGCCGGAAACGGTTTGGAAACAATTTTTTAACGCGGATGAATTCAAATGTTTGACATGCCAATCTTTCGGGTCGCGATTCAGGCGATAGGCCAGTTGTCCGTTTTCAAGCGCAAAGACAGTTTGATTCGTGTTTGCAAATACGTTTGCCACGGTTCCACCTTTCCATTCGTGAATGAACTTGCCGTCGCGAAAGGAAGTCATCGAACCGTCATAAGTATTTATCCAAAGCGTGCCAGCGTTATCCACAAACAATCCCGAAACCCGAGAGCGTTGCAACGCCGGTGTGTTGAACGGGTCGAAATTGACGAAACGCACTCCGTCGAAGCGCGAAAGCCCGTTATAGGTTCCGATCCATGTATAGCCATCGCCCGTTCTCGCGACGGCGGTAACTGAAGTATCCGGCAAACCATCGTCACTTGTCCATTGGTCAACCAGATATTGATTTTGTCCGAGTCCTTGGCCAAAACTTTTGGACGCGAACAAAACGACTAGAACGATGGCTGCAAGGCGTTTCAAGCGGTTGACAGAGGGGAATCTCACGCAAGGAAATTGCATAACTTCGAATTTAAAAACAAGATTCAATGTCATTGCGCGAGGTGTTTTGAGGGGAGAACGGCGGGGCTATATCTATAACGCACGCAGCGTTATGAGTGTGCACCCGAAATGACAGGACAGAAAAATTTATTTGCGGCGGGATTTTTTCACAGCCTTTGTGCGCGTTGGCTTGGCTGGTTTAGCAGCGGGAACAAGTTTTTTGAGCGCATCGCCAAACGATACGCCGCGCAATCTCAAATCAATCGGCTTTCCCATAATCAAAATGAACCACAAGTCAAAGCAGACAGAAAGTTAATTCATTTGCCGTCATGCAGTTTGCGAACTGCTGGCGAAAAATCTATCGGCAAAAAAATTCCATTTGTTTCAAAACTGGTTACAGCACAGACAAAACTTTTCTGTTTTGGAATTTGGAAAACTCGGTTAGTAATGCCGTTGTCAATTTGCATTCTCAATTCTCCCGCAATCACTTCGCAGCGTATCGGCAGGACAATGTTAATTGCCTCCAAGCGCAACGGGGTCAATGATACGTTGTCGAAATTAAATTGGCCGCCAGTTTTGTTTTCAAAAAAATGCTCCTGTATTCCTCCAAAATGTAAATCAAATCTTAGAAACTCATCCTTTCCACCGAACGGAACAGCCACGCATTTTCTCGAATCATCGGAAGCAATCTGCGTATATCCAAAATCGCCGTTTTCCAGTTCTTTTTTTGTTCCCAAATACAACATTATCAAACGATTTTCCTTTTCGGATTTATCCGGAGGAAAACTCCATGAATTTCCAGAGAAATATATTTTGGGAAGCGTTTGCAAATCAGTGGTCGGTTCTGATGGTTTAACTAAAATCGTCGCCGTCGCTTCAAAGGCATATATCGGCTGGTTAAGAGGATTTTGCGCCGCGATTTGTCTGTTAATTTCTACAATTTTTTTATGCTCATCAAATAACGCGAACGGAAGCGCAATCAGTTCAATTGCCAAGCCTGAAAAAATCAGCGCATCGCAAATAATCTCAGACAATTCCTTTTTTGTTTCGAGCGGCGAAAAGTTTGTGGGGTTGTATGGAAATTTTAATCGCCTTTTAAAAAATTCCATCCTCAACAAAACTTCAAACAGAACGCCGATTGTGACCATTAAAAGTCCGGCGATGTTTGCCCAATCCCAAAATGAGAATGTTGATCCCGACGCCATACATTACAGGGTTATGATTGTTTGCGGATGCGGCACGGCTTTTTTGCTGATTGTTTTAGTGATTACCCGCATTTTTCTTTTTATACGCAAGACAAAAAAAATTACATAAATTTCAGTCCTGCTGCTTTCCGTTTCGCTCGCCATATCAATTTCGCTGCCTGAATTTTCTTCCGGCAAACTTCACAATGCCAAAAGCCGTTAGCAGGTTTTCCGCAACGGATGCAAAGCCCGTGATTATGCAAAAGGATTTGCCGGACAGCTTGTGGCGAGCGCGTTTGCTGGCGCGGATAAACGCGAAGATTTTTAGCGGGTTTCTGAAAAAATCTGCGGCGATTTAATTCGCGCCGCAATTTCGGTTGAATTAGCCAGCGAACATTTTTCCCGCTGGCCAGAAGTTGCAATCAATTGGCTGGCTGGCGATACATGAGCCGTTTGCCATCAATCATCGGCATAAAAGCAGCCATGCGTTCACCATCTGTGACTTTGCGCGTATTCCAGCGAAATTCAATTTCATTAACATATTTCGGCAAATGCTCACGGCTCACGCAATGCCATGCGCCAAACACCGAACGCTTCAAAAGGCTAAACCAAGACTCGCAAGAATTGACATGGCTAACCGTGCCGTCTGGATTATGCCGTGCATATTCGTATTTGCCGTGATTCACGCAATCATGCCGCGCAAAATCTTTCATCGGCATTTTGTAAGCGGCGTGTTCATCGGTGTTCACTGTGGCTTTGCGGCTCACGCGCTCATTTAAAAATCTGCCAACATTGCGAGCCGTCACCGATGGAATAATTTGAGCGCGGGATTGCCCGTCGCGTTCCAAAACCAAAGCCACAGTGGTTTTGACATTGAATTTGCTTTTCGCATCTTCATGCGTTCCCACAAATGTTTCATCCGCTTCGCAGACATTTTCCAACGGCTTTGCCGTTTTCAAATCCGTTCCCATAGCGAAACGCAGACGGTGAGCCATGAACCAAGCCGTTTTGTAAGTGACTTTCAGCATCCGCGAAAGTTGCATAGCCGAAACGGATTTTTTTGAGGAGCAAAGAATGAAAGTTGCCATGAGCCATTTTGAGAGCGGCAATCGCGTATCTTCAAACACCGTGCCAACGGTTGCCGTGTAAGTCTTGCGGCAAGCGGCGCAACAATATAATCCCGCGCGGCGTTTGTTCTTTGAATCATGCTTGGAAACGATTTTGTAAGACTCATCAAATTTGCAGAACGGGCAAATCGGTTTTCCGTTCGGCCAGCGCAATGATTCAAACAGCTTTCGCGCCTTGCGCTCGCTGGAATACTCTTTGGCGAGCATTATCAGGTTCAAATCTTCTGCATCCAATTTCGTTTTCATCTTGACTAAATGTGACACGGAAAGTATATTCTGTCAAACTTATTGTGTCACAAAATGTAAATTTATGACGACCGAAACCAAGATGGGCAGGCCGGTTTTGCCCAAGAAAGAAAAGCGCGGAGAGTTTATTTCAACGCGATTATCGCCGCCGGAATATCAGGAAATCATGGCGGCAATAAAATCATCCGGCGTGGGGAAAACGGAATGGGTCAGAAACAAGTTGCTTGCCGCCGCTCGACGGGCATAGGGGGTTTTTAACGTCTGAAAAATTGGCGGGAGGGGGTTGACGGGCGTGATTTTTTGATGAAATCTAACTTTTCTTTCCCGCGCCAGAAGGGTCAAAACCAACAGCAGCCACGCCCATTGAAACACCGCAAATGTTTGCCTCGTAATACAATTGTTTCGCTTCATCTGGCAGATTGTGAAGCTCTGGATTATATTCAATCCCATTTACTTCCACGGACAAAATAATCCAGTTATGTTTTAAAACATGGTCTCTCGCCATCTTGTTAGCAGCATCTAAGGATTCAGCATTTGCATAGACAGCCGCGTGACCATGTTTCACGGTCATGTGAAAACCTGCCGCCGGTTTTACTTTGAATTTGAAGATGAAAGTTGCCATTCGGATTTAGAGCATCAGACTCCGTTTTAAGTGGAAAAACAAGGCGTAAAAATCCTGCCTAAAAAAACACCATTTCCAACCGCATAAAATATAGGTTTCTCCAACTATTTGTGTGCGTTAGGTATTGACTCCCGGGAGAACGGCGTCACAAATATTGGTGACATCCTCTCATCTAAAAAAAACAGGTTATATGAAAATAACATAATAAAATCGCGTTTCTTTGATTTAATATCATTTTTTCATCATATGCAAAAATCACCCGAATTGGTGATGCACATATAGTCCTGCCCTTTTATTGTGATTTTTTGGGACATTTTACTGTGTTACTGTCCAACACACGCCTCAATCTATCTCTTCAGAGATGTGTTGTCGCGTCGCTGATAGAGCTGCTTGAACGGGCTGGAAGTATTAAGGGTTTAACGGGAAGACAGCTTTAATCGTGAAATGAAACAACAACCAACAGAAACCATGAGCCAATACCCTCCGCACCCGATAACTAATCACAAAAAAAACCTACGAACCGGGCTAATGGCTTTGACGGCATTCGTAGCGATTGCCGTTGGGCTTAAAGCGCAAGCGTCGGTTTTTGTAAAAACGAATAACGCCGATGTGTTGAATCTTGCAACTTCCTGGACGAATAACGCCGTTCCGGGCGTGTCAGATGTTGCTCAATGGGACAACACTGTTTCGGATGCCGGCAACACGACAGGCGTTTTGGGTGCGGCAACGGAATGGTATGGAATCAATATCCTGGACCCTGTTGGTCCGATTGTCATCGCGAATGACGGCAATGCGCTTACTCTGGGCGCGGGTGGAATTGACATGTCCGCGGCGACGGTCGGGTTGACGTTGAGCAATGATGTTGTGCTCGCGAAAAGTGAACAGACGTGGAGAGTAGCGTCCGGACAGACGCTTTCTCTGGCTGGTGCATTTACCCGCTCTACCGGCTCCGGATTGAATTTTGATACGACGGCTGGCGGAAGTATTGTGATTTCTGGTGTCACCGCCAGTTCTGTTTTGCCGTATTCGGAGATTAACGGCACCGACGTCGGCGCGGTAGATGCCGCTCAAAACGTAACCGATGCTGCATCGGTAATTACTTATACGCAAAACACAGATGCAAATCCTCCTAACCTCGGCGCTGTGACTTATTTGGATATTACGAATGGCAGCGCGGCGGGAAACTACGGTTACCGCTTAACATCTTCTTCCACAACGCCGGTTATTGTTCGCTTTAATGTCCATCACCAATTCCGGAACGATTGGACGTATGATGTGAACAGTCGCGTGAATTATATCTCATCGCCATCTTCCATCTATTTGGTAACGACAAACGTCGGCGTGCAGGACGTAATTGTCACGGGTAGCACACATGCGTTTCGTTGGAACAACGGCACAGACCTTGTTCTTGATCAGGAGAATACCTCTGGAAATTTTATAGTTAATGGTAATTGTTCTGAACGCGTTCACACAGCTAGTAACATATTGACGAAAATGGGACGTGGACGCGTCATCTTTAATGCATGGCCGCAAAACACCGGTCCTACTTACGTTATTGGTGGTGAACTCATGATGAACGGAACGACAATTGCATCTGCTTCCGCTTCCGTGACGATCAATGACGGCGCAACTTTGTCGGGAACTGGAAGGATTTCCGATGTCGCAACTAATTTGGCCGGTGGAACAATTTGGCCGGGAACCAACGGATTGGGAACATTTACTATCAGCAATCTTGTGTTGAACACTGGGAGTAATTTGAAGTTTTATGATGCGGCTCTCTCGACCGCAAACGCCAGCGCCTTGTTGAATCTTCCGGGACAATTTGAAGTGGATGGTCCGGTAAACATTCGGGTCGTCGCCGGTCACGCGGTGGTCGGTCAATATCCCTTGATTCAATGGACCAATGCGATTGATTCGGGCGCGTTCGCCAATTTGACTCTTGCGGCGCTTCCATTGCGCGCTCAGGGTTATTTGAGCAACAATACGGCTAATAGCTCGGTTGACCTTGTGATTACCAATGTCAATGAACCGATTAGCTGGGCCGTTGGTGATGGAAATTGGGAAATTGCCGGTGCTGCCAATTGGGTCGATCCCACGAGCGCTACGACGGATTATGAAGAAGCAAATGGTGTTGGTGATAGTGTCCTTTTCGACGATAGCGCCAGCGGCACTTCGCCGATCACAGTTACGCTTGATGCGAATACAATTCCTGCTGGAGTAACGGTCAACGCGGCGAAAGATTATACCATTACTGGAACTGGAAGCATCGGTGGCGTTGCCAACTTAACTAAATCCGGTTCGGGCACTTTGACCCTGTCAACAACCAATTCATTCACAGGCGGAATTGATATCAACGGCGGTGTTGTCGAATTTTCGACGCTCGGTAATTTAGGTTCTGGAGCAATCAACTTTGGCGGCGGCACCTTGCAATATAATGGCAATACGGATGACATTTCAGTCCGCACAGTCACGCTTAATTCGGGTGATGGAACAATCGATACCGCTGGCCAAAATGTGAGCTTTGCCAACGCAATTGGTAACGGCGGCGCCGGCGGGCTTATCAAAGCCGGCAGCGGCACTTTGACGCTGAACGGTGCGAATACTTTTAACGGCAATACCGTTGTTTCCGATGGCACGTTGGCTCTGGAAACGAACACTTATGTTTCCAGCAGCTCCGCCATTATCGTTGATGCTGGCGCGACGTTTGACACGGCGACCAGTGGAGTTGGATTGCAGCTTTCCACATCGGCCAATCAGATTTTGGCTGGCGTCGGCACAATCAGTGGAAATGTTACAAATCCGATTTCGACAACGATTTCTCCGGCTACAAACGGTGTTTATGGGACGTTGAGTATCAACGGCACGCTGAACATTAACGGAGGTAAGTTGGTCATGGATATTTCCACGACGAATCATGACCAGATTTCCGTGAGTGGAAATTTGGCGATCAACGGCGGTTCAGTTTTAGTGATTACCAATACAGAACCACTGGTAAATGGTTCTTATAAATTAATCAGTTACGGTGGTTCGCTCGTCAGCGGCGCGGGTTCTTCGGGTAACTTGATCGTGTCCGGATTCTCTCAATCCGGCAAATCAGCGACATTGAGCGACGAAACGCCGGGAGAAATTGATTTGATCGTTGCCGACAGCGCCAGTGACAATTTGACGTGGTCGGGAGCGGGAACGGATTGGGATTTGTCTGGAACGCTCAATTGGCTGAATGGTGCTACCGCATGGGCATACACGAATGGCGATGACGTGATATTTAACGATTCCGCGTCCGGCAATTCGACTGTTCAACTTCAAACATCGTTGCAGCCGACGTCGGTGGTCGTGAGCAATACAGCGATTGCAACTTATACTTTTGCTGATGGCACTGGCACGGGCGGCGGCAAAATTGCTGGCTCGGCGTCGCTGATCAAAGACGGCACTGGCACATTAATCGTCCAGACGGCAAATACTTACACAGGTCCCACAACGGTTAAAGATGGAACGCTGCAAATTGGTAATGGCAGCGCTGGCGATATTGGCAAAGGAAACGTAACCAACAATGGTGCGCTGGTTTTTAATCAGGGCAGCGACAGTGTCCACACCGTTGAAGGTCAAGTCAGCGGCTCAGGCTCGCTGACGCAACAGGGTGGAGCAACTGTTATTCTGGCAGAGGATAATACATACGCTGGCGACACGGTGATTAATTCTGGAGCATTGCAACTTGGTAAAGGTGGAACCGCCGGAAGCGTTGTAACTCCTGTTATTACCAACAATGCAACATTGATCTTGAATCGTTCCGGTTCATACGCGCTTACCAATGGAGTTCAAGGAACTGGTAATTTAATCAAGATAGGAAGTGGGACCGTGGTGTTGAACGCCGGACTGGCTTATCAGGGTGACACCATCTATAGCAACGGTGTTATCAAACTCGCGGCTAATGACCAATTACCCGATGCCAATAGTTCCGGTTCATCCGGCATATTGGTCTTGGATAACGGCAATTCCGCTGGCGGACTCGACTTGGCTGGATTCAATGAAACTATCAATGCCGTTTCCGCAACCAATGATACTATTAGTCTCAATGGTATGATTACCAATAGCGGCGCTTCGACTTCGACCACAAATACGTTGACGATATTGGGAACGACGCCGATGACATTTAATGGCATGATTGCTGACAACTCGTCCGGCTCAAAAACAGCAGTGCTTTTGATGGGGACAAATTCATTGTTCATTGGAAATGGCACGACCTATAGTGGCGGAACTGTTCTGGGCGAAGGCGCTTACCTGGTCGCCAATGGCGGGGCATCCGTCATCGGCAACAATGGCAATATCACGATGAGCAACGGGTCAACATTCTTCTTGCAGCAGCGCAATGGAGGTGTTTTCCCGAACAACAACATCATCATTCCCGATGGCGCGACGGCGATTCTCAATTCCAGCGCGCTTGGCAACGGCTACGGCGGAAATATCTCCGGCGGACCGAACAGCACCAACCTGATCGCCGGTCCGATCTCCTTTGGTGT
>DASTWS010000017.1:0-217497 GCA_035776755.1 Verrucomicrobiia bacterium | reverse complement strand
CAATGCCTCAATGGCGGCGGCGGGAACGATACCATCCACCACGCCGACAAATATCGTGATGCAAGTCATCGGCAATCAGCTCCAGCTTTCCTGGCCGCAGGATCATCTCGGCTGGCGATTGGAAATTCAGACCAACAATCTCGCTACGGGACTTTCGACCAATTGGACAACCGTGCCGGATTCGACGAACGTTATCTCCACGAATATTTCAGTCAATTCCACAAACCGCAGCGTTTTCCTGCGATTGGTTTATCCGTGATGGATGCCCATTGAATTTGCCCGCGCTTAACGGCCGGCCCAAATTCATTGCTGATTTAAAAGTCAATTTTGAACAGCAAATCGTAATCCTTGGAGTATTTGATTCTTTCTTTGCCTCCAGAATCTTTTAGATCCGGCCCGACGGAATAAATTATTTTCTTTTCCGGAGAATAGCGAAATGGTTTACCGTCAAAATCATCAATCGGAATTTCAGAAAAAAATTCCGGCGCCAATTCCGACAGCGAGCCAGGCAGTTTGCCATGACGCAGTTTATAAATTTTCAATGCCAATAATATCCGCGTGGCGGTGATATCCACGTTTTCGCGACTCTTTCTTACGGCAAAACTTTTTACGGATGGCTCCAGCAGGTCGAAAATTATTTGGCCCAGAAAGTTGCCGCTGACCAGCCGTTTGATGAACGAAACATTGGTTTCAATTGTTGATTCAGGCCAGACGATATTTGAAAACGGTTTTGAAAAATTGGCGAAAAGAAAGCGGTCTCTTTCGGCAAATTCCATTCTCGTTTTTATTGGGTCGAAAAGCACTTTCATGCCGATTGACGTCGTAAATCGTTCGGGGCCGGAGTTGGTGACTCCGGGAATTTTTCCCTTAGCATAGTTATCCACAAATTTGCATTCGAGGCCGTATTCAACTTTCAACGCATTTGTCAGCCCTGCGGAGTCTGGCGGATAATTGTTTAAGTCATTAAGCAGTTCTTTGAAATTTGATTCAGGCAATACAGCTTGCGCGAGGATTCTCTGAACGCATTGTAATCCGATCGCTTTTATACTTGAACCGACCAAATAATGGATCATCGGTCCCCCGCAATTTTCCACGCGCTGTCCAAACCGGATGATTTTCATGGCCGAATCGAAAGCCTCTTTTTCTCTATGAGCGCGAAGCAACGCTTCTGTTTGTATTGATTCCAAATAGCTGATGATTTTCCAGCAGCTAAGATAAGAATATTCTTCATCAAAGGATTGAGGTTTTGGAATCATCAGGAAAGGCTGCTGCAGACTTTCATCAAATAATTCCAAGCAGACACGATTGGTTTGCAATACTTCATTTGCCAGGGAGTTGTCCCAATTTGTTCCTTCGCTCAATTCCAAAAATGCAGTTTCCTCTGAAGCCGGCCAATATAGTTCGTTTGTTGCTTTTAACAATGTCCAGAACGCATTACTCTCAACCGGAATTTTCGGACGAACCAAAACCAAATCTGAATCATCGAAAGTCGTTTTCCTTGAATTTGACGAAATAGAAATTCCTGCCACGAGCAGCAGACAAACAAAAAATAATAATCCTAAAATCCCAAAAACTTTTAGCAGTTTTCGCCCATTCATTTTTATAGTTTGTGCCGAAAAACTTAACCAGTCAATCCGCGTTCCATGTTCCAATGTGCGCACGTTTTCTGAAACCAAACCTCGCTCGCCGTCTCTCAAAGTAATCACATGATGAATTCCAAAAATTATTTGCTCTCCTGCATTTTAATTTCTTTTGCGCTCGGCGGAATCAAAGCCCGCGCGGTGAATCCCGCGCTGCCATCCATTTCCACAAACATTTTCAACGTCGCAAAATTTGGCGCGCTCGGTGATGGCGTGAAAGACACACCACAAATCTCCAAAACGCCGTCAACGCCGCCGATGCTGCCGGCGGTGGCATCATTGAATTTTCCGCCGGCAAATATTTGAGCGGGCCGCTCACCTTGAAAAGCCACATCAATCTGCGACTCGACGACGGCGCGCGTTTGCTGATGTTGCCGCTCGGCCAATATCCCGGCGGACGGACCAATGCGACGACATTGATCACCGCCAATGGCGCGACCGAGCTGGAGGTCAGCGGGCCGATCGTGATTTGAACGCTTGCTATTTGGAGCGCCAGGCCATAGCGTTCCTGCGCCTGGACAATTGCTTTGCTTTCCAGTTCTCAGAACGGTCACGGACATCATGTCACTACCATTAATTATTCAGGGCGGAATGGGCGCGGGAGTTTCCGATTGGCGACTTGCGCGAGCGGTTTCGCTCACCGGCCAACTCGGTGTGGTTTCCGGCACTGCCCTGGCCGCCATCCTGGCGCGGCGGCTGCAAATCGGCGATCCCGATGGCCGAATGCGCCATGCGCTGAAACATTTTCCCGTTCCCGGCATCGCGGACCGAATCCTCGCGGACTATTACATTCCCGACGGCAAAGCGCCGGGCGCGCCGTTCAAATTGACGCCATTGCCGGGGCTTCAACCGGGCGCGGATTTTGTGGCGTTGACCGTGGCGGCAAATTTTGCCGAAGTATTCCTCGCCAAAGAAGGCCATGCCGGCCCGGTCGGAATCAATTTCCTCGAAAAGATTCAATTTCCCACGCTGCCTTCGATTTTTGGAGCGATGCTTGCGGGTGTGGATTACGTGCTGATGGGCGCGGGCATTCCGCGCAGCATTCCCGGCGTGCTCGACCGGCTGGCCAAAGGCGAAGCGGTGGAATTGAAGATGGATGTCAAAGGCGCTTTGCCCGGCGAAGAATTTCCTTCCCGATTTGATCCGGCAACTTTTTGCGGCGTTGCGCCAACATTGAAACGTCCGCTGTTTCTCGGCATCGTGGCTTCTGCCACGTTAGCCATGACGCTTGCGCGCAAATCCAACGGTAAAGTGGACGGCTTCGTCGTCGAAGGCGAAACCGCCGGAGGCCACAACGCTCCTCCGCGCGGCGCGTTGCAACTGAATCCCGCCGGCGAACCGGTTTACGGCCCGCGCGACGTGCCGGATTTGGAAAAAATTCGCGAATTGGGACTTCCATTCTGGCTTGCCGGTTCGTATGGCGACCCGCAAAAATTGGCCGAAGCACGCCGGCTCGGCGCGGCGGGAATTCAAGTCGGAACCGCGTTCGCGTTTTGTGAAGAATCCGGCATTCGCGCCGATTTGAAACAACAAGTCTTTCAATTGAGTCGCGAAGGCAAAGCCCGCGTGTTCACTGATCCGCTCGCTTCGCCCACCGGCTTTCCGTTCAAAATTGTGCAAGTGCCGGGCACGCTGTCGGATTCGGCGGCAAATGTTCCCCGCGTGCGCCTCTGCGACCTCGGCTATCTCCGTCATGCCTACCGCAAAGAGGACGGCACGATTGGATATCGTTGCCCGGCGGAACCGGCGGACGATTTTGTCCGCAAAGGCGGCGCTCGAACGGAAACGGAAGGCCGGCTCTGCGTCTGTAACGGATTGGTTTCCACCATCGGCCTTGCTCAGATCCGGGCCGGAACTGACCGCGACCTGCCTTTGCTCACGGCCGGAAACGACGTTGCCCATGTCGCCCGTTATCTCCAGCCCGGCCACAACACCTACACCGCTGCCGAAGTGGTTTCCTACCTTTTGCAACAGCCGGCTGGATAAAGGAACGGTGGCGGATTTGGCGGCGATTCAAAATGAATTAACCACGGATGAACACCGATGAACACGGATTCAATTAACCATGAAGAACGGTCACTGAACTAATGCTTCTGATTTTCAACCGTAGGATTTGTTTCTGAAAGACCAAGTATGGTTTTTAATTCTTGATCTAAATCGGCCATGATTTGAGCAACATCTTTGTTCATGAAATTCATAGTTTGAAACCATGTATCTTCTTCAGGACTTTGTGCTCGCTCACGCCCTTGTTCGACTTTGCGCATAAACATGATTGTTTTTAAATTTAGTTCTTTTACGAAAGCATCAATTCGCTTCTGAGTCGGAGCAGGTAAGAAAACTTTTTTGGGGTGATAGTAATCAACAAAATCGGTCATGCGTTCACCAACTTTCTTTCTTCTCTCTGCCATTGATGGCGTGCCTTCGTAAGTCATGATTGCGGTGTATTCTTCGATTGAAGCAATCAGTCTAACCAATTTCGCGAATACCTCTGCAATGACCTCGGCTTGTTGTTCAAAAATCTTTGTGAGCTTGATGTTTCGCTCTGCGGCAGCAATTTGAAGTTGAGATTTCAAGTGCTCAATTGCTATTTCAGATTCAGCAGAAAGTTTTGCTTTGTGAGTTTCGAGTTTTTGGTCGTATTCATGCTGAATCGAAGATTTTAGCCGTTGTGAAATCCAACCGCGCAAGAGGAACACCAAAGCTGCTGACAATGCGCCTGAAGTTATGAGGGTTGTTATGTCAGGCATAGAGTTCCTTTGGATGTTGGTCTACGAATAATTCTCCATCCCCACACACGAGCAGACCGGGTTGCGGTCGCCGAAGACGTTGTCCACGCGGCTGACGTGCGGCCAGAATTTATAGTCGTGCAAATCCTTCGCCGGAAACGCCGCCTGCTCGCGCGAATACGGACGGTTCCAATTGTCGCTGGCAATCTGGTCGGCGGTGTGCGGCGCGTTCTTGAGCAAATTATTTTTCGCGTCGGCAGAACCGTTTTCAATCGCCGTCATTTCCGCGTGGATGGAAATCATCGCGTCGCAGAAACGGTCGAGTTCGTATTTGGATTCGCTTTCGGTCGGCTCGACCATGAGCGTGCCGGCGACGGGAAATGACAGCGTCGGCGCGTGAAAGCCATAATCCATCAGCCGTTTCGCGACGTCTTCGGCGGTAGAATTTTTGAACGCGCGCAAATCCAAAATACATTCATGCGCCACGAGGTTGTTGCTGCGATAGAGCGTTGGAAAATAATTTGCGAGCCGTTTGGAAATGTAATTGGCGTTGAGGATGGCGAATTTCGTCGCTTCGGTCAGGCCGTCCGCGCCCATCATGGCGATATACATCCACGAAATTGGCAGGATGCCCGCGCTACCCCACGGCGCGGCGCTGACGGCGCCGATGTTGGTAGGGACGGCGCGTTGCGCCGTCCGGTCGTCGCAGCGCGACGACCCTACCTCAAAGAAATTGTGGTTGGGAAGGAATTGAACTAAGTGTTTTGCGACGCCAATCGGCCCGACGCCCGGACCGCCGCCACCGTGAGGAATGCAAAAGGTTTTGTGCAAATTCAAATGGCAAACGTCCGCACCGATAAAACCAGGCGAAGTCAAACCGACTTGCGCGTTCATGTTCGCGCCGTCCATGTAAACCTGTCCGCCGTTCGCGTGAATGATGTCGCAAATCTCGCGGATGGTTTCCTCAAACACGCCGTGCGTGCTCGGATAAGTGACCATGAGACACGACAAATCATTGTTGTGCGCTTCGGCTTTCGCGCGCAAATCGGCGACATCAATATTGCCGTTCTTGTCGCACGCGACGGCGACGATGCGCATTCCGGCCATCGCCGCGCTGGCGGGATTCGTGCCATGCGCAGATGTCGGAATGAGGCAGACGTTGCGATGTTTGTCGCCGCGCGATTCGTGATAGGCGCGGATGACGAGCAATCCGGCGTATTCGCCCTGCGAACCGGCGTTGGGCTGCAACGAAATTCCTGCGAAGCCGGTGATTTCTGCGAGCCAGCTTTCCAATTGTTCAAACAACTTTTGATAACCGCGCGTTTGTTTAATCGGCGCGAACGGATGAATCTTCGCGAACTCCGGCCATGACACGGGAAACATTTCCGCCGCGGCATTGAGCTTCATCGTGCACGAGCCGAGCGGAATCATTGAAGCCGTGAGCGACAAATCGCGCGATTCGAGCCGCTTGATATAGCGGAGCATCTCAGTTTCGCTGTGGTAGGAGTTGAAAACTTTGTGCGTGAGAAATGACGAAGTGCGAGATGCGAGATTTAAAATGCCGGATGCTGATGCCGAAACAACATTCGCAATATTGAAAACTTGGTCGCCATTGATGATTTGTATGATTTCTTCAATGTCGTTTTTTCCCGTCGTTTCATTGAGTGAAATGCCAATAGATTTTTCATCAATTATCCTGAAATTAATCTGGTGCGCCTCGGCGATTTTCAAAACATCAGCAGAAGATTTTCCTTTGGGTTCAACGCGCAAAGTATCAAAAACATTTTGCGTGGAAACGTTGTGTCCTAGTGCGGTTAAAACGTTAGCGAGAATTCGTGTGAGAAGATTAATACGCTGCGCAATGGCTTTGAGTCCGTCCGCGCCGTGATAACACGCGTAAAGCGACGCCATGTTTGCAAGCAACGCCTGCGCCGTGCAAATGTTGCTCGTGGCTTTTTCGCGGCGGATGTGCTGCTCGCGCGTGCCGAGCGCAAGGCGCAACGCCGGTTTGCCGCGCGAATCTTTGGAAACGCCGACGATGCGACCGGGCATCTGGCGTTTGAATTCATCGCGCGTCGCAAAAAATGCCGCGTGCGGTCCACCATAACCGAGCGGCACACCAAAACGTTGCGCGCTGCCGACGGCGATGTCCGCGCCAAATTCGCCGGGCGGTTTTATCAAAGTCAACGCGAGCAAATCCGTCGCGACCGTCAACATTGCGCCGACGCCGTGAACTTTTTCCGCGAAGCCGGAGTAATCGTGAATCGCGCCGAACGTGTCGGGATATTGCACGAGTGCGCCAAACACTTTTTCGCTGAACTGGAATTTTTCGTGGTCGCCGACGACGATTTCAATTCCCAGCGCTTTGCCACGCGTGCGAACGACTTCAATATTTTGCGGATGACAGGCTTCAGAGACGAAGAAAACATTTTTCGCATCCGCGCCTTTGAGCCGGTGCGACATCATCATCGCTTCAGCGCAGGCGGTGGCTTCGTCGAGCAGCGAGGCGTTCGCGATGTCGAGCGCGGTCAAATCAGTGACCATTGTCTGGAAATTCAGGAGCGCTTCGAGACGGCCTTGTGAAATCTCGGCCTGATACGGTGTGTATTGCGTATACCAGCCGGGATTTTCCAGCACATTGCGCTGAATCACCGGCGGCGTGATGCAATCGTAATAGCCTTGCCCGATGAATGAGCGAAAAACTTTATTTTCGGACGCAATCTTTCTCAATTCAGCGAGCGCTTCAAATTCACTTTTCGCGGCGGGCAGATTTAATTTTTTATCGAGCCGGATTTTCTTCGGCACGGCGGCGGACGCCAGCGCGTCGGGCGAATCGAAGCCGAGCAGCTTCAACATCTCCTGCGTTTCGGCGGCGTTCGGGCCGATGTGACGGCGGATAAATTGATCGGGATGAGCCAACGGATTTTCTGTCACTGACATCCGGTAAAAATAAAGTCACGCCGAAAAAAAGCGAGTGGATTTGGATTCGTATGCAAAGAGAGCAATTTTTGTTGAACTTTTGCGCTTTGCTCTTCACGCTTTCAAATTAAAATAACCTTGTGAACTTTGGACAATTTCCCATTTATCGCCCGCGCCGGTTGCGTTCGTCAGCGGCGCTGCGCCAGCTCGTTTGCGAAACGCGATTGAGTGTCGAGCAATTGGTTTTGCCGCTGTTCGTTCGCTCCGGCAAAAAGTTGCGCAAAGAAATCGGCGCGATGCCTGGCGTTTTTCAATTGTCGCCGGATGAAGTTTTGCGCGAAGCTGAACGCATCCATAAACTCGGCGTTCCGGCGATTTTGCTATTTGGAATTCCCGATAAAAAAGATTCCAAAGCCAGCGGCGCGTTTGCGAAAAATGGAATTGTGCAGCAAACCGTTCGCCTGCTGAAAAAGGAATTGCCGTCGCTGCTGGTCATCACGGACGTTTGCCTGTGCGAATACATGGAGCACGGGCATTGCGGAATTGTTTCACACGGAAAAGTTTTGAACGACCCGACTTTGAAAATCCTGGCGCAAACGGCCTTGAGCCACGCGGAAGCGGGCGCGGACATCGTCGCGCCGAGCGACATGATGGACGGACGCGTTCGCGCGATTCGGGAAATTCTCGACAAAAATGATTTCACCGAAACGCCGATCATGAGTTACGCGGCGAAATTTGCGTCGGCCTTTTACGGGCCGTTCCGCGAAGCGGCGGAAAGCGCGCCGCAATTCGGTGACCGTCGCAGTTATCAAATGGACGCGGCGAACGCGAACGAAGCGTTGCGCGAAACGGCGCTGGACATCGCCGAAGGCGCGGACATTGTGATGGTCAAGCCGGCGCTGGCGTATTTGGATTTGATTCATCGCGTGAAAACGGAATTCGGTTATCCGACGGCCGCTTACGCCGTGAGCGGCGAACACGCGATGATCAAGGCGGCGGCGCGCAACGGCTGGCTGGACGAACGCGGGGCGACAATGGAAAGTTTGCTGGCGATGCGCCGGGCCGGCGCGGACATTTTGATCACTTACGCGGCGGCGGACGTGGCGAAGTGGCTACGACAACCTTAATCCGGGTGTCATCGTAATCTTATCGTCGCTCCGATTATGAATCAGGAGCGGGATTAAGATTATGAAATCAAGATTGACCGCAATCGTTCAATTCAGCTACGCTTCGCGTTCCCTTTTTTACTAAAATGATCGGAACAATTCGCAAACATTCAGCGTGGCTTTGGTGGTTCATCGTCGCAGCCATGGCGGTTTCACTCCTTTGGTGGCAGGCGGCGACGCCATCGCGCGGCGGCCGCAGTGGCGCGGAAAATTTCGGCACCGTTTACGGAGAACAGATCACGCCGGAAATGTATGCGGCGGCCGATCACGACATCAAATTGCTCTATCTCTTTCGCGAAGGCCAATGGCCGGAACGCATCGCCAGCGTGACCAAGATGGAAATAGAAAGCCAGATTTACGGCCGCATTTTGATGCGCGCGAAGGCCGAGCAATTGGGGATCTATATTTCCGATGACGACGTGGCGACGGCGGCGGACCGCATGTTGAGTTCGCCGGAACTGGCGCAGGAACTCGGCTTTAAAGGTAAAACAATTCCGTTCCAGGATTTGCTGAAGGGGATCCTGGCTCCGGAAGGCCTGGGCGCGGAAGATTTTCAACGATTTGTCCGCGATGATTTGTCTGTTCATCAATTGATCCAAGTGCTCGGTTTGTCGGGCGCGCTCATCACGCCGCAGGAAGCGGATGCACTTTATCGCCGCGAACGACAGCCGATCTCCGCTGAAGCCGTTTTCTTCAACTACTCAAATTATCTTTCTCAAATCGCCGCGCCGCCCGCTGCCGTCAGTCAATTTTATACCAATCATCTGGCGGATTACCGTTTGCCCGACCGCGTGCAGGTCAGCTATGTAGAATTCAACGTGACGAATTTCATGGCCGCGGCCGAAGAAAAGATCGGCAAAACCAATCTGGATTATCAGGTGGAAAATGCCTTCCGCCAAATCGGCATTGAAGGCGTTCCCGGCGCCACAAACGCGGAACAGGCCAAACTGGCCATTCGCGATAACTTGATTCGCCGTAACGCGGCTGCCGAAGCCACTTCAAGGGCCAAAGATTTTGCCAACAATTTGTTCGCGATGACTCCGGTGAAAGCGTCGAATCTCGCCACACTCGCAAAAAAGGAAGGATTGACGGTGAAAACGACCGCGCCCTTTGGTGAACAATTCGGCCCGGAAGAATTTCTCGCGCCGGCGGCATTCACGCGCGCGGCATTTGAAATGTCACCCGACGCGCCGATGGCTGGCCCGATTCCCGGACCGGAAGCGCTTTACGTCATCGCCTTGGATAAAAAATTACCGAGCGAAATTCCGGCGTTTGCGGAAATCCATAACCGCGTGCTGACCGATTTCCGTCGCGATGAAGCGCGCGCTCTGGCGCTGACGGCGGGAACCAATTTCGTTTACAAATTGCAGGTGGCTTTGGCCGGTGGAAACAGCTTCTCCGCCGCTTGCGCGGCAAATGGCGTGAAGACGGAAAAATTATCGCCATTTTCCCTGAGCACGCAGCAAATTCCGGAAATTTCTGACAGCGATTTGCTGAATGAATTGAAACGGACGGCGTTCACTACGCCGAGCGGCCGCGCCAGTGGTTTGATTGAAACTGCCGACGGCGGATTCGTGCTTTACGTGCAATCGCGTTTGCCGGTGGATGAAGCACAAATGAATGCCGCGATGCCGCAATTTCTCGCCAGCATCCGCCAGCAGCGTGAGCAGGAGGCGTTCAATATCTGGTTGAACATGGAAGCCGCGCACCAGTTTCCCGATTTGACCCGTAAATTGCAGGGCGCACAGTGAGCGCGGCCGTCAAGCTTTCGTCACCCGCGACAAATGAATTCTGGGAAATCCCGGTGTTGTTTGAGGACGAGCATCTGCTCGCGCTCGACAAGCCGGCCAAATTGCTCACCTCACCCGACCGTTACGATCCCAATCGTCCGAACCTGATGAAATTGCTGCACGCCGGCATTGAGCAGCAAAAGCCATGGGCGCGGGAACGGAATTTGAATTACCTGGCCAACGCGCATCGTCTGGATTTTGAAACGAGCGGCGTCATTTTGCTGGCCAAAAGCAAACCCGTTCTGGTTGCGCTCGCGAATCTGTTCGGCGCGGAAAAACCGTCGAAAAAATATATCGCGCTTGTCCGCGGCGAGATCATCGAAAATCAATTTGAAGTGGATGCCGCGCTCGCGCCGCATCCGGTAAAAGTCGGCGTGATGCGCATGGACCCGAAAAAAGGGAAGAAATCGAAAACGAAATTTACCGTCCTGGAAAATTTCTCGCAATTTGGTTACGCGCTGTTGAGATGTGAACCTTTGACCGGGCGCACCCACCAGATCCGCGTTCATGCCGCGCATGCGGGTCTGAAAATCGTCGGTGACGAACTTTACGGCGGCAAAGCGCTTTGGCTTTCGCGGCTAAAAAAGGATTATCGTCTGAAAGAAGGGCGCGAGGAACGTCCGTTGATTTCACGCGTGGCGCTGCACGCCGAAGAATTGGAATTGTCGCATCCGGTCACCCACGAAACGGTGAAAATCACCGCACCATGGCCAAAAGATTTGCGCGTCGCAGTGAAATATCTGCGGCAATATTCAAATTCGGCAGAAGCGAATCAACGCGGCGAAGAAAACGATGTTTGATTTTGCGGAATCAAAATCATCGTTTTCCTCTATTGAACGTCAACTCACCGCCCAATTCAAAATCGCTTTTTGCACGTGCAACCGGTTTTCGGCCTGCGTGAAAATTGTATCGGCGTTGGCCTCGAACGTTTCTTCATCAATCTCTTTGCCGCGATACGCCGGCAGGCAGTGCATCACCAGTGCGTCCGGATTCGCCAGCTTGAGCAAGTCGCCGTTGATCTGATAGCCGCTCAACGCTTTGATGCGCGCCGCGCTTTCGCTTTCCTTGCCCATCGAAACCCAAACATCCGTGTAAAGCAAATCGGCGCCTTTGGCCGCCGCTTTTAAATCGTCGGTGACAATGACTTTTCCGCCGGCGCGTTTCAAAAGCGCAGCAGAAGGCTGGAATTTTTTCGGCGCGGCGATGCGCAATTCGAAATTCAATTTCGCGGCGGCAAAAATCCATGAGACAGGAACGTTGCACGCGCCGTCGCCGACGAAAGTGACGACCTTGTTGGAAATTGGCCCGCGCAATTCCTTGAACGTAAAGATATCGGTGATGATCTGGCACGGATGTTCGTCGTCGGTCAATGCGTTGATGGTCGGAATTTTTGAAAACTCCCCGAATTCCTCGACGTCGCTTTGCGCGTAGGTGCGGATAACCGCGCCATGGATCATCCGGCCCAAAACGCGCGCGGTGTCTTTGATCGGTTCACCTCGTCCGAGTTGGATGTCGTTGGCATTGAGAAACATCACGTTTCCGCCCAGCTCGCGGATGCCGGTTTCGAACGAAACTCGCGTGCGCGTGGACGATTTGGAAAAAATCAGCGCCCAGGTCTGGCCGACCAGCGGAACGCGGTCGCGCCGTTGCCGTTCGCGTTTGAAAATCACGGAATCGCGCAGGATTTTTTCCAAATCTGACGCCGCCAATTTTTCCAATGACAATAGATGTTTCATTTCTCAAAAAGTTGGGAATTCCGCCCAAAGAAAAGTTTATACCGCAATCCAAAAGCGCCGTCACTTCTTTTTCTTGGATTCCTTCATCGCGTCGGCCACGCACCAGAGATACCACGCCGCCGTCGTGCGATGCGGCCGCCAGATTTCGCCGTGCGCGAGCAATTCTTTCACCGTCGGCAACGCGTGCTTTTTGTAGGCATGACGAAATCCGGTGCGAACGCCGAAATCAGCGGCGGGTAAAACGTCGAACCGGCCAAGCTGAAAAATCAAAAGCATTTCCACCGTCCAGCGGCCAATGCCGCGAACTTCGGTCAAGCGCCCGACGATTTCATCGTCGGAAAGCAGCATGATTTCGCGCGTGGACGGCACGATGCCGGACAACGTCTTTTCCGCGATGTCGCGGATGGACTTAATTTTTGCGTAAGAAAATCCGCAGGCGCGGATTTGTTCGTCGGTCACGCCGGCCAAATCTTCCGGGCGCGGAAATTTCCGGTTCGGAAACAATTTTTTGAAACGCCCGAGAATCGTGTTTGCCGCCGTGCCGTTGAGTTGCTGGTGCGCGACGGCGTGGACGAGTGTTTGAAATGGCGACGGCCGCTTTTCCGGAACGAGACCGCACTTGCCGTGCTCGCGGATGAGCAGTCGCATCACCGGATCGCATTTTGACAAATGCCTGTGCGCTTCGGGAGTCATGTATTCACGCGAGTGGTTTCACGACCGCCTCAATCGCGGAAATGCCTTCGCCGGCTTCCTGCGGTTTCAAATTCAACGACGGCAACAAACGAATCGTTTGCATTCCAGCCGGCACGACCAGAACCCCGGCAGCGTGCATTCGATTGGTGAATTGAATTGCCGCAGATTTTTCGCTCGCGGCAAACGCGGGAATTTTTTCACGCAATTCCAGGCCGAGCATGAATCCGAGTCCGCGGGCGTTTTTGACGACAGTCGGATAAACTTCAGCCAGCCGTTTCAATTCATTGAGCATCCAGTCGCCAAGCTTTCGCGCATGGTCGGCGAGTTTTTCCTGCTCGATGACTTCAAAGATTTTCAGCGCGACAGCGCAGGCGAGGGGAGTGCCGCCAAACGTCGTGGCGTGGGTGCCCGGCCCGAGCAAATCCGCGAACGGCGAACGCACCCAAAACGCGCCGATGGGGAATCCGCCGCCGAGCGATTTGGCCATGGAGATTCCATCGGGCAAAAATTTTTCGCCGCCTGGAACATTTTCCAAAATTCGCTGAAAGCTTTGATATTTGCCGGTCCGGAAATGGCCGCATTGCACGCCGTCCATCAGCAAAAGCAATTTCTTTTCGTCACACAATTGTCTCAAGCCGAGCAGATATTCCGGCGTGGCGGGCGTGACGCCGCCTTCGCCCTGGACGCCTTCAATCATGATGGCGACGGTCGCAGGCGAAATCGCGTTTCGCGCGGCCGCCAAATCGTTGAACGGAATGTGCCGGAAACCCGGCATCATCGGCTCAAAACCTTTTTTAACTTTGTCTTGTCCGGTGGCGGCAATTCCCGCAAGTGTCCGGCCGTGGAATGAATTGACTGCCGTCAGGATTTCAAAACGTCCTTCGTCGTGGCCGAATTTGCGCGCGAGTTTGAACAATCCTTCATTCGCTTCCGCGCCGCTGTTGGCGAAAAAGCATTTTCCCATGCCGATGCGCTTGATGATTTCCGCGGCCAATCGTGCCTGTGGTTCGGTGTAATAGAGATTCGAGACATGGATCATTTTTTTGGATTGCTCTGTGAGCGCTTCGATGATGGCCGGATGCGCGTGGCCGAGGCAATTGACGGCGATGCCGCTGCCCAAATCTAAATATCGTTTTCCGGCGACGTCGAAAACGTAACTGCCCGAGCCGTGGCTCAAGGCGAGGTCGAACCGGCCATAGCTTGGAATGACGTTCCTGGAAAACAAATCCCGCACCGATTCGAATTGATTTCGGACGAGCGGCGGCGGCGTTGGTGAAAATTCTTTCATCGGCGAATTGTTTTAATCGCAAAACGCTGACAAGAATACAAATTATTTTTCAATGGATTACGGCTTCGTCGCCAGAATCAACGGCGAAACGCCGCCGGCATCGAGCAGGCGTGGCTTTACAAACCCGGCGGCGCGAAGCCACGCGCTGATTTCGCCGAAGCTGAACGTGTCGCCGTTTTCCGTATTGACGAGCATGTTTACGGCGAAGAGCAATGAGACCGGCGGTGCCGTGCGCTGGTCATTCACCAGAAATTCGGAAACCATGATCGTGCCGCCGGATGCCAGTGATTTGAAGACTTTCTTCAGCAGCTTTTGGCTGCGCGCGGGACCTTCGCTGTGCAGGATATGGCCGAGCGTAGCAATATGATGGCCAGAGCCGAAATCGGCTTTGAGCAAATCGCCGGGAATTTTTGTCAGGCGTTTGCCAACGCCGCAACGGTTCGCGACACGTTGGGTGACCGCCAATACTTCCGGCCAGTCCACGGCAGCGATGCGGACCAGCGGCGATTGTTGCGCCAGCGCAATCCCCCAGACGCCGGAACCGGCGGCGATGTCCAGCACGCTGACGGGATTTTTGATTTTGGAAATTTTCAGGTGTTCGCCCAATGTTTGCGCCGCGCGATAGCCCATCGGAAAAAGAGATTCGACAAATTTCGCAAAAAATTTCCCGCCATCTTTTTTGCTGTTAACGGCCATCGCGGGACGGCCGCTCCGGACAACCTGGTCGAGCTGCAACCATTTTGGAATGATTTGTCCCGACATGTGCTTGAAAATCGCGCCGAGAAATCCCGGCCTGGTTGAAACCAAAAACGCCGCGCTTTCGGGTGCCAATACGTAGCGTTCTCCTTTGCGCGACAACAGTTGCAATCCGACGAGCGCGTTGAGGACGGCCTTCAGCCCGCGTTCGGATGCGCCGGATTTTTTCGCCAATTGCTGAACCGTTTGTGGCGATTGATCCAGCAAATCAAAAACATGGTGATGCACTGCTGTTTGGATGATGAGCGTGGGCGCATAGCTCCACACGAATTGCATGATGCGTTCCGGGGTGACGGTTTTCATATGTTGGTCTCCGAAAATAATAAGAAACGAAACCGCTCGCAACCGAAGCGATAAACTTTTTCAAAGCAGTTCCGCCACTTTTGGAGGCCGGAAGGCAATGAGGTTTAGATTTTGTTCGGGAAAAGTGCGGTGGTTATTCCACGCCTGGAAACGCCATGAAATTTTTTGCGTTCGCATAACAGATATTGCGAATCATTCCGCCGACGAGTTTTTCGTCGTTCGGAATTTCGCCATTCTCGATGTCGCGCCCGATCATATTGCACAGCGTGCGGCGGAAATATTCATGGCGGCAATAACTCATGAACGAGCGCGAATCGGTCAACATGCCGACGAAGCGTGAGAGCAGGCCGAGATTCGACAGCGCGTTCAATTGCCATTCCATCGCTTCTTTTTGGTCGAGGAACCACCAGGCGGCGCCGTATTGAATTTTTCCGGCCATCGTGCCGTCCTGAAAATTGCCGATCATCGTGGCGAACAGGTAATTGTCCGCGGGATTCAAATTGTAGATGATGGTTTTCGGTAACGAATTTTCCGCATCCAATTTGTCGAGATATGCCGCAAGCGTTTGTGCTTGCGGAAAATCGCCGATGGAATCAAATCCGGTGTCGGGGCCGAGTTGCTTGAGCAGACGCGTATTATTGCTGCGGAGTGCGCCGAGATGCAACTGTTTCGTCCAGCCGCGTTTGGCGTCCAGATGGCCGAACAACAGCATCATGAACGACGCGTATTGCGCGTGTTCCTGCGGCGTGACCTGTTCGCCGCGGCGGGCTTTGTCAAAAATTCCGGCGGCAATTTTTTCGCTGCAAAAATCCGCGAAACAATGGTTCATTCCGTGGTCGGACAAACGACAGCCCTGCGAATGGAAAAAGTCGTGGCGTTTTTTGATCGCGGTCACAAAAGCGCCGAAACCGTTGATGTCAATATTTGCGGCGGATGCCAATTGCTCGATCCATTTGTTGAAAGCGGCCGGAGAATTGACGGTGAGCGCCTTGTCTGGACGAAATGCCGGAAGTATTTTTGTCGGATGACCTTGCGCTGCGAAGGCGCGATGATGTTCCAAATTGTCAGCCGGATCATCGGTGGTGCAAACGACTTTGACTTTGAATTTCTTCAGGATGCCCTGGGTTGAAAGCGACGGCTTGGCCAATAGTTCGTTCGCCTTTTTCCAGATTTTTTCCGCCGATTTTTCGTTGAGCAATTCATTGATCCCGAAATAACGCGCCAGTTCGAGGTGCGACCAGTGATACAACGGATTGCGCAATGTTTGCGGAACGGTTTTGGCCCAGGCGATGAATTTGTCGTGCGGCGTGGCGTCGCCGGTGCAGAAGCGTTCCGGCACGCCGTTGCTGCGCATGGCGCGCCATTTGTAGTGGTCGCCTTCGAGCCAGATTTCAAACAGATTGTTGAACTGCCGGTTCTGCGCGATGTCTTTGGGCGGAATGTGGCAGTGATAATCAAAAATCGGTTCCGCTTCGGCGTATTTATGGAACAGCTTGCGGGCAGTTTTGGTGCCGAGCAAAAAATCGTCGTGGATAAAAGGCATAACTCCCTTCTAATACATCAGGCAACGACTGCTTCGCGCCACGGAGCCGTTTTGGTTTCGCCTCCGAGCAACAACGGTTTCATGTGCCGGTCGAAAAGATTTTCCGTGACGTTTTTGGCGATGACCGCTTCGTGTTTTTTCAACGCGTTGTAATAACGGTCGCCCATTTTGGCCGCAACTTTGAAGCTCACGTGCAGCAACTGGCGGAAGCTCGGGTTGTAATTCGGATTTTTCTGGTCGTGGCGCAACGCATCGGTGAATTGCTTGGAACTCCAGCCGTTTACGACATCGGCGGATGGCAATTTATCTTTATGGATGTCAATCACCGTCGCGTAAGGCGCGCAGAATTCGTCCACATGCTTAATGGCGTAGGCGTAAATTTCCTTGGCGATTTCCAATCCATCGCCGCCGGCTTCCGCCAGCCCGATCAATTCTTCGAGCCACGTCGTGCCAGCGGTCTTGATGTGCAGGCCGGCGTCAAATTTCTGCAACGCCTTGCGGATGGGCGCGTAAATGGAAAACTTGTCACTGCCGGAATGAACGCTCAATTTCAGCGTTTGCGGCAGGCCATATTCGCGGACCGCAAAATCAATCACCGCCAGGTCGTCGTTGAATTCTTTTTCGAATTGTTTGATGTCGCCCACATAATCCACGCCTTTGTTGAAGCGTCCGGTGAATTTCGGCGCGATGGTCTGGATCGGAATCTGTTCGTCGGCGATCGCGGCTAGGATGATCAACAATTCCGGCGGTGTTTGCGGGCTGTCGGTTTCGTCCATCGAAACTTCGGTGATGAAATGGCTTTCGCCTTTCGCCGCGGCGATATGACGATAAATTTTTCCCGCGTCTTTGACCGCCAGCAAAAATTTGTTGGCAATCTTCTCGACGTATTCGCGCGTCGTTTGAAACGGTTCGTCAATTTGCGGGATGACAATCTTGCCGATGAGTTCGGGATGATGGTTGAGAAATTTTTCTACGTCTTTCGGATCGGCGGGTTTGCCAATCGTGTCGGCCACGTCAATCGTGAAGAAATCGGACGGCGCGATGAAGCGGTCAACGGTTTCGAGGCGGATGTGGTCGGCGTCCACGTGATAGGATTTTTTCCAGCCAAGAGCTTTGACAGCGGCGTCGGCTTCCGCGCGCAAAGAGGAGGGTTCGGTGCCGATGAAAGTATGTTCGCGGTTTGATTTATTCCAGACCGGTGTGACTTCGGCGCCCAGTTCGGTCGCCAAAACGCAGGCGCGGAGTTGTGCTTTGCCTTGATGAGCAAAACGATCGCCCATGCCGAAGGAAATTTTTCCCAATGGTAAGAATTTATTCATAGTGCTGTGATGATGGCAGTTTAGCAAATTTGCAAAAACGCGTGCCATGCGATTTCTGCAATGTTATTTGAGAATTCTGCACGAGAAAATCGCCAAAATTGACGATTATCGCAATAAGATATTTGTCTGACCCGAATGACCCCGAAAAAAGTTATTCTTTCGGGCGGAGAGCCTTCCACAACCAGCCCAGCGGATCGAAGAAATCATCCACCACGCGTTCCTTGAGCGGAATGATGGCGTTGTCGGTGATAGTGATATGTTCCGGGCAAACTTTGGTGCAGCACTTGGTGATGTTGCAGTAGCCGATGCCGTGCGCCTGCTTCAATTCCGGCAAACGATCTTCAGTATCGAGTGGATGCATTTCCAGCGCGGCAGTGTAAACCAAAAAGCGCGGGCCGATGAATTCCTCATGCTTGTGGTGATCGCGCAAAACGTGGCAGACGTCCTGACAAAGAAAACATTCGATGCATTTGCGGAATTCCTGGACGCGATCAACGTCTTCCTGCGCCATGCGCCAGGTCCCGTCCGGCGCGTCCGGCTTGCGCGGATTGAATTTCTTGATCTTCGTTTTGACGCGGAAATTCCATGAAACATCGGTCGCCAGATCGCGGATGCGCGGAAACGCGCGCATCGGCTCGATGGTGATCGGCTTGCTGGTGTCAATCGTGTCCATGCGCGTCATGCACATGAGCTTGGGCATGCCGTTGATTTCGGCGGAACACGAACCGCATTTCCCGGCCTTGCAATTCCAGCGGCACGCCAAATCGTTTGCCTGCTCGGCCTGGATTTTATGGACGACGTCGAGCACAACCATGCCTTCGGAAATTTCCGTGGTGTAATCCACGAATTTTCCGCCGTTCGCGTCGCCGCGCCAGATTCTAAATGTCACCTGTTTGCTCATTTCATTTCCTCGATGACTTGTTTCAATTCCGCCGGCATTTCCGCAATCGGTTCGCGCCGCAATTTCATCGAACCGTCGGGCGCTTTGGAAAGGACGGTGTTGTATTTCTGCGCCTCGGGATCTTTCTTCGGGAAATCTTCGCGGAAATGGCCGCCGCGGCTTTCTTTGCGGTCAATTGCCGAAAGTGTGATCGCTTCGGAAACGGTCAATAAATGTTTCAAATCCAGCGCGGTGTGCCAGCCCGGATTGTATTCGCGATTGCTGGCGACGGCGACTTTGCTGGCGCGGTGCCACAATTTCCGGATGCCGTCCAGCGCGTTTTGCATTTCATTTTCCAGGCGCACGATGCCGACCAGGTCCTGCATCATATTTTGCAAATCGTGCTGCACCTGATACGGGCCTTCCGGCGAGCCTTCGCGTTCAAATGGCTCCAGCGCGTATTTCGTCGCGGCTTCGACTTCCGCGTCGTTGATTTTGCCCGCGCCATTTTCCTTCGCAAATTTTGCCGCGTATTCGCCGGCGCGTTTGCCGAAAACGATCAAATCCGACAATGAATTTCCACCCAACCGGTTCGCGCCGTGCAATCCGGCGGCGCATTCGCCCGCGGCAAAAAGACCGGGAACATTCGTCGCCTGCGAATCGCCGTCCACGCGGATACCGCCCATCGCGTAATGCGTCGTCGGGCCGACTTCCATCGGTTCCTTCGTGATGTCGAGATTCGCCAATTGCATGAACTGGTGATACATCGAAGGCAGTTTGCGTTTGATGTGCTCGGCTGCGTTGGGAAGTTTTTCTTTGATCCACGCGATGTCGAGAAAGACACCGCCGTGCGGGCTGCCGCGACCCGCTTTGACTTCGCGATTGATGCAGCGCGCTACGTGGTCGCGCGTCAACAATTCCGGCGGGCGTTTGGCGTTTTTATCGCCTTGCGTATAGCGCCAGCCTTCTTCCGGATCAGTCGAAGTCTGGTTTTTGTAAAGGTCGGGAATGTCGTCGAACATGAAGCGGCGGCCTTCTTTGTTCTTCAAAACGCCGCCTTCACCGCGAACTCCTTCGGTCACCAAAATGCCGCGCACGCTGGGTGGCCAGACCATGCCGGTCGGATGAAATTGGATGAATTCCATGTCCTGCAATTCCGCTCCGGCATGATACGCGAGCGAAACGCCGTCGCCAGTGCCTTCCCAGGAATTGGAAGTGATTTTGTAAGCGCGACCCAAACCGCCGGTGCAGAGCACCACGGCTTTGGCATGAAACACTTTGAATCGTCCGCGTTCACGGTCGTAACCGAACGCGCCGATGACGCGCGCGCCGTCCTTGAGCAGCGTCACGATGGTGTATTCCATGTGAACGGTGATGCCCTGATGAATGCCGTGGTCCTGCAACGTGCGAATCAATTCCAAACCGGTGCGGTCGCCGACGTGGGCCAGGCGCGGATAACGATGCCCGCCGAAATTGCGCTGGAGAATTTTGCCGTCTTTGGTGCGGTCAAAAACTGCGCCCCAGGCTTCCAGTTCGCGAACGCGCGCCGGCGCTTCCTTGGCATGGAGTTCGGCCATGCGCCAGTTGTTGACGTATTGGCCGCCGCGCATCGTGTCGGAGAAATGCACTTTCCAGTTGTCGCGGTCGTCCACGTTGCCCATGGCCGCGGCCATGCCGCCTTCGGCCATGACGGTATGGGCCTTGCCGAGCAGGGATTTGCAGACCAGGCCGACTTTTACGCCGGCGGCAGAGGCTTCGATGGCCGCGCGCAAACCCGCGCCGCCCGCGCCGATGACCAGCACGTCGTATTCAAATGTTTCGTATTGTGTAGCCATGAGGAATTTTAGAAGTGCCAGCTAAAATCGTGAATCGTTCCCATCGCACAAAGGCGGACGTAAACATCCGTGAAACCGACCCAGAACAAACTGATCCAGGCCCACATCATGTGGCGTCTGTTCAGGCAACTGACACAGGAATATCCTTTGGCGCACAGGGGCTTCTTCGACGGTTGATCCAAAAATCCGCCGATCAAGTGCCGCAACGAATGGCATCCGAATGTGTAGCTGCCCAGAAAAATAGCATTCAGCAAAAGCACAATTGTTCCCACGCCGATACCGAAATGTTCCGCGCCATTCTCCGTGAACCACATCGCTTTCCATGCGTCATAAGCCAGAATGCCGATAAAAATTACCGCGATATACATGAAGTAGCGGTGAACGTTCTGGATGATGAGGGGAAAATAACGTTCGCCCAGATAACTTTTGCGCGGTTCACCAACGGCGCAATTCGTCGGGTCGGCCCAAAATGCTTTGTAATACGCGCCGCGATAATAATAACAGGTGAAGCGGAAACCGGCCGGCGCCCACAATACAAAAAAGGCCGGCGAAAAAATAATCCACGACGGCCACCAGCCGGGCTGTCCGCCAAGCCAGGCATGTCGGGCGAGTTCCGGAGAGCAATTGGCCGGATGAAAAATCTGCGGCGAGAAAAATGGTGAAAGATAATCCGCGCCGTTGCCATTGAACCAATAGGCGCAAGCTCCATGATACAGCGGATGAAATGCCGCCCAGGTCGAATAAACAATGAATGCCGAAAAGCCGAGAAAGACCACGAGCGGTTGAAGCCACCACGCATCCGGACGGAGTGTTTCGGCGAAGCGACGTTGTTGCGGCAATGCGTTTACGTTAGCGTCGGCCATATTCGTTTATCTTACCGAATTTGTCGTGTGGACGTCAATAGAAGGAAAACAAATATAAGTCGCGCCGTTTGAAAAGTTTCATTTACTTATCGTCGCCGTCCATTCATTCAACCCTTGTTCTCCCGGTGACAGCGGGAAATAATTTAAAACCTCCAATGCTTCGCCGATGAGATAGAGCGAGCCGGTGACGACAACAAATTTTTCGTCCCGCAATTTTTTCAAGGCGTCGGCCAACGATTTTTCCGCGAAAATTTTGGCCGTCGGATTTGCCTGACGGCAGGCTTTGAGAAAATTTTGCGGATCAGCCGAGCGTTCGCTCAAAACCGGCACGGCGCAAATCGTTTCTGCCAGCGGTGCGACAACTTCGCAAATGCGTTGCCAGTCTTTGTCCTGAAGGACGCCGAGAACCAACGCGCGATTCGCTTCCGCAGGAAATTTTTTTTCAATGGTTTCGCGCAACGCTTTGGCGCCGGCGACATTATGCGCCCCGTCGAGCAAAATTTTTTGGCCGTTCTTTTCAATCAATTGCAAACGTCCCGGCCAATTCACATTTTGCAGGCCGGTCTCAATTTGCTTTGGCGAAACGGGAATTTGCCTCCGTAAGATTTCGACCGTGGCGATGGCGAGCGCGGCGTTTTGTTTTTGATGTTCGCCCAAAAGCGATAATTCCAAATCTTCGGATCTCAAATTTTGAATCCGGATGAGCGGCGCATTTTTTTCGCGGACGACTTTTTCAATTGCCATCAGAGCTTCCGGTTCGTCCACGGCGGTGACGACGGGGATTTTATTCTTGATGATTCCGGCTTTTTCCGTCGCGATTTTTTCCAACGAATCGCCAAGCCATTGCTGGTGATCCAACGCGATGTTGGTGATGACGCTGGCCAGTGGCGTGACGATATTGGTCGCGTCCAGCCGTCCGCCCAGGCCGGTTTCCCAAATCACCAGATTGCATTTTTGTTCCGCAAAAAATTTCAACGCTATCACGGTGACGACTTCAAAAAAGGTCGGATGATGATTTTCTGGAAATTGTTTGAGCAGCGGCTGCAATTCTTCCACCAGCCGCACGACATCATTTTCCGAAATCAATTGCCGGTTGATTTGGATCCGTTCGCGAAAGGAAACGAGATGCGGCGACGTGAAAAGTCCCACGCGCAAACCAGCCACGCGATAAATGCTTTCCAGCATCGCGCAGGTGGAACCTTTGCCGTTGGTGCCGGCGACATGGATGAAACGCAAATGGTTCTGCGGATTTCCGGCCAGTGCGGCCAATTTGAATGTGTTTTCCAGACCGAACTTCGCGCCGAACAAACGCAGGCCGTAGAGAAATTGGACCGCTTCGGCGTAGGTCATTGGCTCAAATCCACGCTGGCGACCGCCATCGCGGCAATTCCTTCTTCGCGACCGATAAATCCCATGTGCTCGTTCGTCGTCGCCTTGATGCCGATCTGTTTTTCGGAAATACCCAGCGCGGCGGCGATGCATTTTTTCATTTCCGTAATGTGTGGATAAATTTTCGGCGCCTGGGCAATGACCGTTGCGTCCACGTTCACGATTTTTCCGCTGCGCGCGGCGATTTGTTTAGCCGCGGCTTCAAGAAAAATTTTACTCGGAACATTGCGCCAGCGCGGGTCGGTGTTCGGGAAAAAATGGCCGATGTCCGGTTCGCCCAGCGCGCCGAGCAGCGCATCGCAAATCGCGTGCATCAACGCATCGGCGTCGGAATGGCCGTCGAGACCTTTGGTGTGCGGAATTTCGACGCCGCCGAGAAAGAGTTTTCTGCCGGCGACCAATTGATGAACGTCATAGCCGATGCCAACGTGAACCATGCCGCAGTCTAAAAATTTCGACGTGTGAAAGCGACGAAAAATAAATGCATCAATATCGCGGCGTCATTTGCGGGAATTGACAAACTGCAACGTTTGCCGACAATTCCGCCGTGATCAATAACGGCATTCTCAATCCACAAATCCTTTCATTGCTGGCGCGCGTTCGCCACACCAACGCGCTCGTCATCGCCGATCGTGGCTTTCCGTTCTGGCCGCAAATCGAAACGGTGGACATTTCGCTCGTGGACAACGTGCCGGCCATTTTGCAGGTCATCGCCGCCGTTCGCGCCAATCATCAGTTCACGCAGGCATTTCAGGCGGAAGAGTTTTTGAAAAACAATTCCGCCGCCACGCGCCAAAAATTTTCCGCTGCGCTCAAAGGAATTCCAACGGCGTTTGAGCCGCACGTTGAATTCAAGAAGCGCGTGCCGCACGCCATTGGGTTGATCCGCACCGGCGACACCGTCCAATACGCGAATACAATTTTGATTTCGGGATAATTTTTGACACGAATTTCGCGAATTGCCGCGAATTCGATTTGCCTCTACAATTTTTCAAAATTATGTCTCAACTAACCAATCAAATTGCCGTCGTCACCGGCGCAGGCCGCGGAATCGGTCGCGCCATCGCCCTGAAATTTGCGAATGCCGGCGCGGATGTCGTCGTCGTTTCGCGCACGCAGGAAAATTCCGAAAAGGTCGCCGCCGAAATCCGCGCGCTCGGCCGCAAAGCGTGGGCGATGGCCGTGGACGTCTCGGATTCCAACGCCGTCAATGCCGCCGCGGAAAAAATTCTCGCCGAATGCGGCAAGGTGGACATTCTCGTGAACAATGCCGGGGTGACGCGCGACGGTTTGCTCATGCGCATGAGCGACGCGGATTGGGACACGGTGCTGAACACCAATTTGAAGGGCGCATTTCATTTCACACGCGCCATGTTCCGGTCGTTTGCCAAGCAACGCGCCGGACGCATCATCAATATTTCGAGCGTCATCGGCCTGGTCGGAAATCCCGGCCAATGCAATTACGCGGCGAGCAAGGCCGGATTGATCGGCTTCACGCAATCCTGCGCCCGCGAACTGGCCGGTCGCGGCGTGACGGTCAACGCGATCGCGCCGGGATTCATTGAAACGGACATGACCTCGGTGTTGAATGAGGAATTGAAGGGGAACATTTTGCGGACGATTCCGATGGGCAAATTCGGCGCGGCGGACGACATCGCGGAAGCGGCGTTGTTTTTGGCCAGCGGCGGCGCGCGTTACATCACGGGACAGGTTTTGACGGTGGACGGCGGAATGGTGATGTAATTGAATTGCCCTCGTAATCGTTATTTTCGAGAAAAATTTTCCATTCAAAGCTTGACGATTTCAACGCGGACAGATAGACAAAAGGAAATTTATGGCTGACAAACCAATCGAACAACGTGTAAAAGACATTATCGTCGAACAACTCGGCGTCAAACCTGACCAGGTGACGCCCGAAGCCAAGTTCATCGAAGACCTTGGCGCCGATTCGCTCGACACCGTCGAGTTGATTATGGCACTCGAAGAGGAATTCGGCGTGGAAGTGCCGGACGAGCAGGCTGAGAAGCTTCTGACCGTGGGCGATGTGATGAAATACATCGAGGAACACCAAAAATAGTTGCGAATTTCCGCGCTTCGGGCAGTTTGGCTGAAACCGGCTCAAACTGCCCGTTTCATTTATGGCAAATAATCCATCAGAACGACGTGTCGTCGTCACCGGACTCGGTGTCGTCACGCCGTTGGGAACTGAACTCGATCCCTTCTGGAAATCTCTGCTCGCCGGCGAATGCGGCATTGACCGCATCACGCAATTCGATGCGTCCAAACTGGACACGCAAATTGCAGGTGAAGTGAAAAACTTCGACCCGACGCCCGCCTTGCCGTCGCCCAAAGAAATCCGCCGCACCGACCGCTATTCCCAAATGGGAATTTTCGCGGGACGCGAGGCGTTGCTGGATTCCGGTTTGGATCTGAAGAAGGAAAATTGCGATGACATTGGCGCCATCATCGGCTCGGGTATCGGTGGCCTGAAGACCACCGCTGACCAGCACGATTTATTGCGCGACCGCGGCGCCAATCGCATTTCGCCGTTCACCATTCCCATGCTCATCGCGAACATGGGTTCGGGGCTGTTCTCAATGTATTACAATTTGCGCGGACCGAATTTTGCGACCTGTTCCGCATGCGCGACGGCAAATCATGCCATCGGCGAAGCCTGGCGCACGATCAAAATGGGCGCGGCGGAAGTCATGTTCGCCGGCGGCGCGGAAGCGACCATCACGTCGTTCGGCATCGCCGGATTTTGCGCGATGAAAGCCATGAGCACGCGCAACGACGATCCCAAACGCGCGTCGCGTCCGTTCGACAAAGAACGCGACGGCTTCGTGATGGGCGAAGGCGCGGGCGTGATTGTGCTCGAAGAACTCGAACGCGCGAAAAAACGCGGCGCGAAAATTTACTGCGAAATCGTCGGCTACGGAAATACCGCCGACGCATATCATTTGACGGCTCCGGCGCCGGAAGGCGAAGGCGCGGCGCGCTGCATGAAAATGGCGTTGCGCACCGGCGGTTTGAACGTCGAAGACATCACCTATATCAATGCGCACGGCACATCCACGCCGCAAGGCGATTTGTGCGAAACGCAGGCGATCAAGGCGGTTTTTGGCGAACAGGCCAGGAAAATTGCCGTCAGTTCCACCAAAGGTGCGACCGGACACATGCTCGGCGCGGCGGGCGCGGTGGAGATGAGCATTTGCGCGCTGGCGATCAAAAATGGAATCGTGCCGCCGACGATCAATTATCAAACGCCCGATCCGGAATGCGATTTGGATTACGTTCCGAACACGGCGCGCGAGATGAACGTCAATGCCGTCATCAACAATTCATTCGGCTTTGGCGGCCATAACGCGAGCATCGCGGCGAAGAAATTCGTCAGTTAATCACGTTTGGATTCGCTCCACACGTAACGCACCAGAATCACGCGCAACGCGGCGGCAATCGGAATCGCAAAAACGCCGCCCAGCAATCCACCGAACAGCGTGATGCCCACCATCACGGCGATGATGACCACGACCGGATGCAAGCCCACGCGATTGCCCATGATGCGCGGCGAATAGAAAAAGCTTTCCAGCGATTGCACGATCGCAAATATCGCCAAAATCAACACGGGATGAAACCAGTCGCCAAATTGCACGACGGTCAGGATCACCGACAGCACGCATAAAATGATGGCGCCCAAATACGGAATGATCAGCAGCAACACCGCCAGAAATCCCAGCAGGAACGCGTAATCCAATCCGATGGCCAAAAAGCCGATCGTGTAAAGCACGCCGCTGCACAGCGCCACAAGAATTTGGCCGCGGAAAAAGGCGATCATGTATTGATTGATGGCGGTGAGAATGAACACGGCTTCTTCTTTTGCGCGTGGACTGCGCGCCGGCAAATACTCTGTCCAATGGATTTTGATCCAGCGCTTTTCCCGCAAAAAATAAAACGTATAAACCGGGATCAAAATCAACGCCATCGCAACGTCAATCAAGGCCGTGGCTTTGGCCAATTCGCCTAAAACCCACGAACCGATTTTCGGAACCGCTTTGCTGACCCAATCCGCAGCCGACGACATGAGCTTGTTGTTGATTTGGCGCGCGCGTTCGGTCACCGCCGGCGCATTGGTTGTGGCCGCGGTTGAATTTGTCGAGACGGCCAATGAATTGGTTGAGGCCAATTCTTCGTCCGACTTGACGTTTTCTTCCGCAGCGGTTTTTTCCGCATGTTCCGCCCAATTTTTGAAACTCCTTTGCGCTCGGGCGGCATAGGCGGGAAATTTTTGGGCAAGATTGCTCGCTTCACTGACGATTTGCGGGACGACGCTGCCGATGACTCCGCCGACCAGGGCGAAGGCGAGGAAAAAAACCAAAATGATTCCCCATGGACGCGGAACATTGCGCCGTTCCAGCCAGCTCACCGGCGGGTCCAATAAATATGCGGCGACGATTCCGATGGCCAGCGGCCAAAGCACCGGGCTTAACAAATTCAAGACCCGGCCCGTTCCCCAGACGATTGCGGATATGACCGCTAAAATGGCCATGACCGACAGCGCTGTCAGCGCGAACCACATGATTCGCGATTGATTTTCGCTGGGATGCTTTTGGTTCATGCTTTTTCAGCAAATTGCTGCCGAATTGAAATTCCGTCAAAGCATTTAGCTTCGCCCAAGCAATTTAGATTTTTCTGCCGCTGCGCGCACGGCGCTCATCACCGTCGCACGCATTTTGCCTTTTTCCAAAGCATGCAGACCTTCGATCGTCGTGCCGCCCGGACTGGTCACCTGGTCTTTCAGCGCGCCGGGATGCTGGCCCGTTTCTAAAACCATTTTGGCCGCGCCTAAAACCGTTTGCGCTGCCAATTTTGTGGAAATGTCGCGCGGCAAACCGGCGGCGACGCCGCCATCGCTCAACGCTTCGATGAATTGATAAACGTAAGCCGGTCCGCTGCCGCTCAAACCGGTGACAGCGTCCAGCAAACTTTCTTTCACCTGAAACGCCGCGCCAACGGCGGAAAACAATTTCTTCGCCAGTTCGCCGTCTGCTTCGGTCGCATTTTTGCCGGCCGCAAAAGCCGAGGCGGATTCGCTGACGAGCGCCGGCGTATTGGGCATAACGCGGACCACTCGCGCGCCGGCGGGCAGAAGGCTTTCCATCTTTGAAATCGTCACGCCCGCGGCGATTGAAATCAGCAAATGCTTTTTCGTCCAGCCGGATTTTAATTCAGATAAAACGTTCGCAACCTGGTCCGGCTTCACGGCCAAAACCAGGACCGTCGCAAATTTCAGGACATCGGTGTTTGACGCGGTCGTTTGCGCGCCGGTTTCAGCGGAGAAATGTTTCCGTGATGTCTGGGACACGTCGCTGGCAATGATTTCACGCGGGAATGCAATCTCGGCCGAGATAAATCCGCGCGCTAGCGCCGTGGCCATTTTGCCGGCGCCCAGAAAACCGATGATATTTGATTTGGTTGCCATGGCCGGAAATTAGCCACTTGAATTCGCGCGGGCAAATTTTATTATTCGGTAGCGTCGCGAAATTCGCGTCCACTAAATGTCCAATCGCCGCACATGGGAAAGTTTTGAAGCAATGCGCCAAGCCGCGAACGACGGAGATCCGCAGGCGCAATGTTATCTCGGCGTCTGCTATCAAAACGGCCAGGGTGTCGCGCAGGATTATCACGATGCTGTGAAATGGTTTCGCCGCGCGGCGGAGCAGGGCGATCCGGTGGCACAATGTTATCTGGGTGTCTGTTATTTGAACGGAGCCGGCGTGCCGCAGGAATTTGGCGAAGCCGCACGCTGGTTGCGCGAAGCGGCGGAACAGGAAGACCCGGCGGCGCAATTCAATCTCGGCGTGCTCTACGAAACCGGGCAGGGCGTCACGCAAAATTACAGCGAAGCGGTCAAATGGTATCGCAAGGCGGCGGCGCGCGGTTATCCGGCGGCGCAATTCAATCTCGGCGTCTTTTACGAAACCGGCCAGGTGTTGCCGCAGAATTTTCGTGAAGCCGTGAAATGGTATGAAAGAGCGGCTGAACAGGAGCTGGCTCCCGCGCAATGCAATTTGGGCCTTTGCTATCAGACCGGTCGCGGGGTGGAAAAAGATCAACAGCAAGCCGTGAAATGGTTTCTTCGCGCGGCACGACAGGGCGACGTGACGGCGCAGCACAACCTGGGATTATATTACGCTTCACTCGAAGCGGCGGAAGCAGCGCAGGCAAAAGTTGAAGAGGAAACGGAATAGTTTCTAAGAAGCCAATTCCGCCAGCTTGGCTTTCGCCTTTCCGCTATCAATAATTTTTCCCGCCAATTCCAATCCATCGGCGAGCGAATTTGATTTTCCGGCGACAAATAACGCCGCCGCGGCATTGAGCAAAACGGCATCGCGTTTTGGTCCGCGCTCTTCGCCGCATAAAATATCGCGGACGATTTTTGCGTTCATCATTTTATCGCCGCCGAGCAGATCGGCGAGCGTGGCTTTTTGGATTGGGAATTGTTCCGGCGGCAAAACGGAAACGGAAAAGCCGCGTTCCTGATAAAATTCTGCAATCGTATTTTCGCCGAGCGTGGAAAGCTCATCGAGAAATCCGCTGCCGGCGACTTGTCCGCAAACCACCATCGCGCGCCGCACACCGAGCGATTGCAAAACGCGAGCGAGTGGCTCGCACAATTCCGGTCGCGGCACGCCGACGAGCATCGCCGACGGTTGCGCCGGGTTCAAAAGCGGGCCCAGCAGATTGAAAATGGTGCGCTGGCCGCGTTGGGCGCACAATTTCCGGGCCGCGGAAATATTTTTGAAGGCTGGATAATAATTTGGCGCAAAAAGAAACGCGAAATTCGTTTCGCGCAACGAGCGGGCCGCTTCGACGGGCGACAAATCAATTTTTACGCCGAGCGCCTGCAGGACGTCTGCGCTGCCGGTTTGCGAGGTGATGGCGCGATTGCCGTGCTTGGCGACGGCCACGCCGGCGGCGGCGCAAAGGATGGCCGTGGTGCTGGAAATATTGAACGTGCCGAGACGGTCGCCGCCGGTGCCGACGACGTCGAGCAATTCGCGCGTGCGGATCTGCGGATCAATCGGCGGCTTGATTCCTTTGGCGCCCAGGGCGCGTGCAAACGCGGTGATTTCTTCAACCGTTTCGCCTTTTTGCGCCAGCGCGGCAAGGAAATCGGCTTTCGTTTCGGACGAAATATTTTCATCCGTCAGCAAATCCGCGGCATCGTTCACCTGATTTTCGGTGAGTGGTTGCGCGGCTTTGAGTTGTTCGATCCATTTTTGGAACACGGCGGAAATGTTAAACGCCGGGGACGGATTTAGAAATGAAATTCAAAATCTTGCGCGATTAAAAATTTATTTGTGAAAATTTTTAGAATTGCTGTCTAATTTCGTAACTTATTGAGCGCGTTTGCAGTCTGAATTATCTCAATTATGCAGGAAAATCGGAATCACTGGTTCAAATGGCCGATCATTATTGTCGGAATCGTCGTCGTCATCGCGGCGGCGGGATGGTATTTTGGTCGAAACAAAACTCCGGACATCGAATACCAGACTGCGCCGGTGGAGCGCGGAGACATCACCAATACGGTCACGGCCACTGGCACGCTCAATCCGGTTGTGAACGTGCAGGTCGGCTGCCAGGTTTCCGGGCGCATCGCCAAACTTTATGTGGATTACAATTCAAAGGTGACGAACGGCGAATTGATCGCGGAAATTGATCCGCGGACATATCTGGCGCAATTGAGCCAGGCCGATGCAGACCTGTCCAATGCGCGGGCAAATTTGGAATTGCAAGCGGTCCAGGCGCGTCGCGCCAGCGAGCTGTATACGAATCATTTGATTTCCGCCTCCGATTATGACACCGCGGTGGCAAGCTGGCATCAGGCCGAAGCGATGGTGCAAATTAAAGAAGCGTCGCTTACCAATGCGACAGCCAATCTTGGTTATTGCAAAATTTATTCGCCGGTGGACGGCGTGGTGATTTCCCGCGCGGTGGATGAAGGCCAAACCGTTGCCGCCAGCCTGAATGCGCCGGTGCTTTTTCAAATCGCAAATGATTTGACGAAAATGCAGATTGATTCCGCCGTGGCCGAGGCGGATGTCGGCGGTGTGCAGGAGGGCCAAAGCGTGGATTTTACGGTGGATGCCTATCCCTATCGCACGTTTCATGGCGTTGTGACGCAGGTGCGCAATTCGCCGACAACGCAAAATAATGTGGTGACCTATGATTGTGTTATCGGCGTGACCAACGCGGATTATAAATTGAAGCCCGGCATGACGGCGAATGTTGCCATCATCATTGCCAAACACGGCGACGTTTTGAAAATTCCAAACGGCGCGTTGCGTTTTCGGCCGCCGGAAGGCGCAAATGTCGAGACCGCCGAGACCGGGAAAGACGACGGCAGCCGGACCAATGCGGTTGCATCTGAAAATGGCGGTGGCGAACGGCGCGGGGGATTTGGGCAGGGCCGTCGTGGCGGCGGTGGCGGCGGACGTCCCCGCGGGGACCGGCAGCTTCATACCGTTTACGTTTTGGAAACCGACGCAAATGGCCACGAAAAATTACGGCCGGTGCAAATTCATACCGGTATCAGCGACGGTCTTTACACTGAAGTATTGGGTGGTTTGACCGACGGCGACCACATTGTTACCGGCTCGATTTCATCCGAAACGGATGCGCAGGGAAATAATCCATTCGGCGGCGGCTTTCCGCGGCGCCGGCGTTAATTGCGGAGGATTTGTGCCAACCGACGCCGTCATCAAACTCGCAGACATCCATAAGGTGTATCACACCGGCGAAGTGGACGTTCACGCTGTGCAAGGCGTATCGCTCGAAATTTTGCGCGGTGAATTTGTGGCCATCATGGGTTCGAGCGGTTCGGGAAAATCCACATTGATGAACATGATCGGTTGTCTCGACCGTCCCACGCGCGGGAATTACGAACTCGATGGCGTGGATGTCTCGACGTTGAACCGCGACGCGCTTGCGGACATCCGCAACGAAAAAATCGGCTTTGTTTTCCAGGGATTCAATCTACTTGCGCGCACTTCGGCTTTGGAACAGGTCGAAATGCCGATGCTTTACAACCGCAATCGCATCCAGGCGAGAGAACAATTGCAACGCGCCACGCGATGCCTGGAAATCGTCGGCCTGGCCCGGCGCGCGGACCACAAGCCCAACCAACTTTCCGGCGGACAACAGCAGCGCGTCGCGATTGCGCGGGCACTGGTCAATCAACCGGCGCTATTGCTCGCGGACGAGCCTACGGGAAATCTCGACAGCCAGACGAGCATCGAAATCATGGGCGTATTCCAAAAATTGAATGAAGAAGGCATCACCATCGTCATGGTCACGCATGAACTGGATATTGCCCGCTACACGAAACGGATGGTGATTTTGCGCGACGGAAAAATTGTGACCGATGAACGAGTGGCCGACCGGTTGATTGCGGAAAGAGAATTGCAAAAATTAAGACAGGAACAAGAAGCGGTGAGGCTCGCATGAGGATTTTCGCGTCATTAAGAATTGCCGGCCGGGCGTTGCGCCGCAATAAAATGCGTTCGCTGCTGACAATGCTCGGCATCATCATCGGCGTCGGCGCGGTGATCGGCTCGGTCAGTTTGACGACCGGCGCGACGAAACAGGTGGAGGATCAGGTTTCAAGTTTGGGCGAAAGCGTCGTTACGGTTTTTTCCGGGAACTTCACGCAAGGCGGAATGCGCGGTGGCTGGGGCAGTGCGCCGACATTGACGGTGGAGGATGCGAAGGCGATCGCCAGCTCAGTGCCCAATGCCGTTGCCGTCAGCCCGGAAGTGCGCGACCGCTCGCAGGTCCTGGCCAATGGCTTGAATTGGAACACTCAAGTGCTCGGCGAATCGCCGGATTATCCGCAAATCCGGAATTGGACGATCGCCACTGGTGCGATGTTCGGCGACAGCGATGTCCGCAGCATCGCAAAGGTCGCCGTCATCGGAAAAACCGTCGCCGACCAATTGTTTCCCAACGAAGATCCATTGGGGCAGACCATTCGCATCCGCAATTTGCCCTTTAAAATCGTCGGCATTCTCGCTTCAAAAGGATTTAATCTTTTCGGCCAGGACCAGGACGATGTTGTCATCATTCCTTACACGAGCCACATGCGTCGCATCACCGCGCGCACTTTCGTGAACGATATTTTGGTTCAAGCCGCCAGCGACAAACTCATCAACAATGTCCAGGACGGGATCACTCAATTGCTCCTGGCGCGTCATCGCAGCAAGGAACAGGATTTCACCGTGCGCAACCAGGTGGAATTGATGCAAGCCGTTTCTGAATCGTCGCGCGTTATGGGATTTTTGCTCGCCGGCGTCGCGGCCGTTTCGCTTATCGTCGGCGGCATCGGAATCATGAACATCATGCTCGTCAGCGTGACCGAGCGGACGCGGGAAATTGGCATCCGCATGGCGGTCGGCGCCCGGGCGGCGGATATTCTCATCCAGTTTTTGATCGAAGCCGTCACCTTGAGCGCCATCGGCGGTGGCATCGGCATCGCCGGTGGAGTGGCCTTCTCCAAAACAATTGCTTCCTGGCAGAACTGGCCGGCATTGACACCCTGGGCGTGGATCATTATCGCGTTCATCTCCAGCGCCGTTATCGGCATCATTTCCGGATTTTATCCCGCGTGGAAAGCTTCCAAGCTCGACCCGATTGATGCTTTGCGCTACGAATGAGTTCGTTGAAGCGTTAATGGTTGGATCGTTGAATCGGAATTATCACTCAACGTTTCCCAATTTAACGATTTAACAATTCAACCATGACAGAAATTCTGCCAACGCACACACCCGCGCTTTTTCAAAAAGCGGTGCAACGCGCCGCGCAATTGCTTTGCGCCGGCGAAGTTGTTGCGCTGCCCACGGAAACGGTTTATGGCCTTGCGGCGAACGCCTTTCAACCGGCCGCCGTTGAAAAAATTTTCACGATCAAAGGACGGCCTGCGAATAATCCGATCATCGTTCACGTCGCCGGTTTAGATATGGCAAAGGCCTGTGTGAAAGATTTCCCGGCCGGCGCAGAAAAACTGGCGAAATCCTTCTGGCCCGGGCCGTTGACGATGGTTTTGCCGCGCGCTGGAAAAATTCCCGATATTGTCACTGCCGGCGGAAATACGGTCGGCATCCGCTGGCCATCGCATCCATTCATCCAGGCGGTCATCCGCGAATGCAATTTTCCGCTCGCGGCGCCGAGCGCGAATGTGTCCAATTCCATTTCGCCGACCAATGCCGGGCATGTTCGCAAAAGTCTTGGCGAAAAAATTCCACTCATCGTGGACGGCGGCCAATCGCAGGTCGGGATCGAATCCACCGTTTTGGATTTGTGTGAAACGCCGGCGCGCATTTTGCGCCCGGGAATGATCCATGCCGAATCGCTCGCTGCCGTGGTCGGCGAAGTCCAAAATTCAAAGTGCAAAATTCAAAGCTTGGAATTGCGCAGTCCGGGACTTTTGCAGAAACATTATTCGCCAAGAGCGAAATTGCTTTTATTGGATTGGAAAAATGATGCGGATTTGAAATCGCAAATTCAAAATTTCAAATTCAAGATCCAAAACTGCCACGTCATCGCTCATACCAAAATTCCTTCCGGCGAAAATTTGGCGAACGTGAGCGTGATCCCGCATGATGCGGAAGCGTTTGCGCGGGCGATTTATGCGGAATTGCATCGCGGTGACGAAGCCGGCGCGAAGGTGATTGTCGTGGAAGCGCCGCCGGACACGCCGGAATGGTCGGGCATCGCCGACCGGTTGCGGCGGGCCTCGGCTTAATTGGCGTCGCTCCAGCGTTGCGTATCGGTGATGAAAAGGCCGGTGCTCAAGATTTTCATCGTCTGCAGATAAAATCCCGGGGGAAATTTATTCGACGTGCCGACGTTGAGGACAAAGCGGTCCCAGCTTTCGGGACTGTTCCTGGCCATTTCGGAAAGAAATTTCCCATCGAGTGTTACCGTCGTGAAATAAATGCCTTTCACCGCTTTTAAATTATGGTTGATCGCGGAAAATTCGTCGTCTGAATTCAGGGTGAGCCATGTGCATTGATGGTTTCCATACCATGCAACGGCCCAGGGCACGTCGCTCATGATCAATTCATCCGGTTTCATCCAGCCGCAGACGGTTTGAATTTCCGGCGGATAATACGGCGGATAATGAAGCGGCGACGATTTTTGCAGCAGCGAAAAAAACATGGGCAGGCAGCACAACGCGCCGAAAATGCCGATGACGCCGTAACGCAATTGTTGCACCGGCAATGTCATCGCGTCCAACAACGTGAAAAAGAAACCGACGCCGTAAACGAAGGCCAGCGGCGCGAACAACACGAGAAGGTTTTCTGAATTGATTTCCGGCGTTTCATCAGCAAGCGCGGTGCGGCCCATCGCCTGGACAAAAATGAAAACGCCGAGGCACATCAGCAGAAAATAACGGATCCGGCGCGTCTCATCGCGGCGAAAACCGAGCAACAGCCCGGCCAAAAACAAAATGCTTGCCCAACTGCCGCCCAGTTTGGGCAGGCCGCTGGAAAAAATTTCACGCACGCCGGCAAGTAATTTGAGCAAATAAGGTTTGAGCAGGAAGATTTGGCCAAAATCCGGATGCAACGAGCGTTCCAGCTGGAATTTCGGAAAGAGCGGACTGTTTTCCAGGATCGCGTAGCCTGCCGTGCCGAACGCTGTGCCGCTGACAATTTCATTGCGCACAACCCACGGCATTAAAAAAACGAGGAACGCGCCAAAAGCGATCGCGGCATGAATGGATTTTTTTTGTCCGCCAAACAGCATCAAAAATGCAACGACGGGAAAGATCGTCCAGCCGAAGGAATATCGCGTCAATGCCCCGATGCCGACCAGCGCGCCGGCTGACGCAGCGAAGAGAAACAGATTCTTTGGCTGTTCGCCTCGAACTGATTTTTCGATCCGCAACAGGCAAAATGTCAGCGCCAAAAAGATATTCAACAGGAGAATGGTTGAAAGCCCGGACGTGCTGAACTGCCATAATTCTTCGCAACACAAAACCAGCAGCGCGGAAAGCCAGGCAATGGAAACATCAAACAATTCATTCGCCAGAAAAAATGTCAGCCCGGCGGCGACGAGCAGAAGAATTTGATTGAACAGCATGATGATAAATTCCGGCTGATAACGCTGGAAATATGTGCCGTCGGACCAAAATGAACTTTTTGTGTCAGCGGCATACCGGAACGGAAGAATTTTCATCAGGCCGGCAATCAAAGTTGGATAAACCGGCGCGTTGGCTAAATCCGGATGAGCGGATTTCAAGCGCGCGGGATCGGAATCGCTCGCGTTTTCGCCGTTATGTTTTTGCAAAAGATAAATGCCGAACGGCCGGATACAGTCCGTCGAATAACCTTTGCCTTCGGCGAGATTGCGGGCCACCTGCGCGGAATCCATCGCTTCCGGCGCGGCGAAATCGCTTGCGGAACGGATGTCATATAAAACACCAATCGTCAGGACGACGACGGCGAGCAACGTCAAACGCAAATAACGCGCTCCGGTTCCCACTTCCAGGTGATGGATAAAATTCTGAACAAATCCCGGCTGCATAAATTAAAGATGTTCCAGTTGATACGTGTGCAATTTTCTGTGAAACGTGCGCCGGCTGACGCCGATTTTTTTTGCGGCCAAGGTCCGGTTGCCGCCGGTTTCTTTGAGCGCGCGCGCAATCAATTGTTTCTCAGCTTCCTTAACCGTCAAATCATTTTGTTGTAACAATTGCGTTCCGGCGGCGCGTTCGCTGCGGACCGATGGCGGCAGATCGCGCGCGGAAATTTTTTCGCCGCGGCACAAGACCACCGCATGTTCGATGGCGGTGCGTAGTTCGCGCACGTTGCCCGGCCATGGATATTTCATGAGCAATTCGAGCGCATCGGCCGTGAAATCGTTCACCGGTTTCCCGTTTTCTTTCGCGAATTCACGCAAGAAGCTGTGCGCCAACAATGGAATGTCGCCGCTGCGGTCGCGCAACGGCGGCAATTCAATTTCCACCACGCGCAGGCGGAAGAACAGATCTTCACGGAATTTTCCGGCTTTGACCAGTTCCTCCAGGTTTTTATTCGTCGCGGCGACCAATCGCACGTCGGCGCTCAACGTTTTGTTCGAGCCGACGCGTTCGAAGGTCCGTTCGCCGAGGAAGCGCAACAATTTTACCTGAATTGCCGCGTCAATTTCGCCGATCTCATCCAGGAACAATGTTCCGCCTTGCGCCTGTTCAAACCGGCCGATGCGCCGCTCGTGCGCGCCGGTGAATGCGCCGCGTTCGTGCCCGAACAATTCGCTTTCCAGAAGCGTCGGGGCGAGAGCAGCGCAATGAACGGCAACAAAGGGCTGTTTGGAACGCGGACTTAATTGATGAATCGCTTTAGCAAAAATCTCTTTGCCGGTGCCGCTTTCACCCGTGAGCAAAACCGTGGCGCGCGTGGGCGCGACCTGCTGGATGACTTCGAAAATTTCCTTCATCGCCGGCGATTCGCCGACGATATTTTCCAGGCCAAACTTTTTGTCCAATTGCTGCCGCAGCGAGACGTTTTCCGTTTCCAGATTTTGTTGGCGCAACGCGCGGGCGATCCGCATTTCCAATTCATCGATTTGCAGGCGGCCTTTGGCAATGTAATCATCCGCGCCACGTTTCATCGCTTCGACGGCCACTTCTTCCGAGCCGTAAGCGGTCATCAAAATGCAGATCGGCGGCCTGGAAAGCGACCTTGCCCGCGAAATCAATTTCATTCCGTCTTCGCCCGGCAAACGGAAATCCGTGAGCATCACGTCGAAATTTTCTGATTCGAGCAGTTCTAGTGCTGCTTTTGCATCCTCGGCGATGTAAACGTCATAACGTTCTTCCAGTGCGGCGCGCAAGCCTTCGCGCGTCGCCTTTTCGTCGTCAACAATCAGCAAAGTCGGTTTCATGGAGCTTTATTTTCCAATAATCTTGGTTTCCGTTCATGCAGCGGGAGCAAAATCCGGAACGTTGTTCCGCGACCGACGCGGCTTTCCAGTTCGATCTTGCCGCCGTGCGCCCGGACGATGCGCTGGACAATCATCAGGCCCAGGCCGCTGCCTTTTTTCTTGGTGGTGAAAAACGGCTCAAAAATCCGGGCGATTTGTTCCTGAGGAATTCCTCCGCCGGTGTCAGCCACGCTCACCCATACGCCATCCGCATTTTCGCCGGTTTGCAATGTAAGCGCGCCGTCGGTGCTCATGGACTGCGACGCGTTTTTGATGAGGTTGACCAAAACCTGCTGCATTTGCGTCGCGTCAACCGGCGTGGCAGTCAAATTGCGCGCCAATTTTTTCTTGATGGCGATGCCGCGGTTTTCAATTTCCGGGCGGAGCAGTTCCAGGGTTTTTTCCACGATTTCATTGAGCGAAACGATTTTCAATTGCAATGGCGCGGGGCGGATCGCCTGGAGAAATTGCGTGATGATGTAATCGAGACGCGAAATTTCGCCTTTGGAAACCTCGAGGAATTGCTCCAGTTTGCGCGCGCTTTCGGCGTTTTCCTTCGAGAGCGATTTCAATTTCTTCAATTCCCGTTCTATCAATTGCAAGTGGATATGCAGCGCGTTGAGCGGATTTCCGATTTCATGCGCCACGCTTGCGGCAAGCAACGTCAACGCCTGCACACGCTCGCTTTCAATCGCTTCAAACGTTTTTTGCCGCGCTTCGGTGGCATCGTGCAAAATCAATGCCACGCCGGAGCTGCCGATGGCTTCGCCATCGAGCGGCGCCACGTAAAGCCGCAAAAAGCGCGGGCGCGGATAATGGATTTCAAATTCGTGACGGATGGAATTCCGCCCGCCATCGAGATCGGCTTTGGAAATTTTTTCCCAATCGGCTTCCGGCAAAATTTCAGAAATGGTTTTACCTTCGGCATCCGGCTGCAGGCCGATGAGGCGGGTGACGGCCTGGTTGAAGTAAAGGACGCGTCCGCGTTCATCGGCAACGAGCACGCCGTCTTCGATGGTATTGAACAGTGTTTCAAGAAAACTGCGCTCGCGGGCGAGGCGTTGGACGACGGTTTGGAGTCCCTCGGTGTCGAGTCTGCCGATCCGGCCGAGAACTTTATCCAAAAAGCTTGGTTTTATTGCTGCCATTTCAATTTTATTGAAGCAATTTTCTGCGCCAACTTGTCACAAGTTTGAATGCAAGCAATTTGCAAATCAAGTGTTAAGTGAGACAAAAAAGAAGGCGCTGGAAAAATCCAGCGCCTTGGGAAAGAACAGGGAAATTATTTGCGGCGGCGGCGGATTGCCGCGGCCAGTCCGACAAAGGCGACTCCCGAAAGTGCGATGATGGATGGTTCGGGGACGGGTTGAATAAATTCAACGCTTAAAAGACTGGAATCAAACTGAGAAGCAGATGTGGCAGCGCTCGTCGGACGAATAGCAAAAGTATTAAATGTTAGAGAATTAGGAGTAGAATCATAATTCGTAACCGACATTACTCCGGATCCATTGAGGCCAGAGCCAGCTATCGTTGCGATTACATCCAGAGTTCCATTTGTGGATGTATCTAAAGAGAACGTCATCGTAAACGTGTATTGAAATCCACTGGAATAGCCAGCTTGACCGGTTCCGTTAATGCTGGCCAAACTGCCAGAAGCACCGTTTGCGCCCCAATTAGCTGAAGTTCCCAAAAGTGCGCCCGAACCACCCAAAATCCATTCTCTTAACGAAAAGGAATTGCTTAATGCAGGCGACATATTCATAAACATCGCATAACCAGCGTAAATCTGTTGCGAAGGTGATGAGCCGTCTGAAGTGAGTTGAGTGCCTGGTGTATTTGCGACAGCAAGATTAAAACCTTGATTTGCATTGCCTGAATTGAGTCCTGTTGGTGTAAAGACCCAAGTAAGACTTAACGCGTCGCCAGGATTATTTAGTGTCACCGCACTAGGAAAATAAGTCGTCCAAAATGAGGAGCCGGTTCCCACCGTCCCCCGTAAATCTCCGGCCGAAGGCACCGTCAAGGTGCTTGCTGACGATGAATACCACGCTGAATCGATGTCGCTTCCATCAGCGCCGGTGCTGGTGCGGTTACCGTCTGCCCATGTATCATGGATTATAACATTTGTAGTTTGGCCGAAAGAAATTAACGGCAAAACCGCCACAAGAAGAACAGAGCGCAGTGTTTTCATAGGTTAGGGTCTGAATTGTTGACATATTAGACCTCTTTTGAAAACCGTCTTTATCTAATTTCTGCAAAGAAGTTTGAAAAATATTCACTATTCGTTGAGAACGGAATAACGCATGACGGCCAATGCCATTCGCAGATGAAACTATCCTGAATGTCCAAACGACTGTAAAAGAAACGCTTATACGGACAGGATTTCGCGAGGCCTCAAACCTCAATCCCGTAAGCTTTAATTTTGTTATAAAGCGTCTGACGTCCAATGCCGAGACGTTTGGCTGTTTCCAGCTTGTTTCCGTTGGTCTGCTTGAGCATCTGGATGATGGCGTTGCGTTCGACGCCTTCCAGCAGGGTAAAACTTGAATCCTGTTCACCAGACGGTTGTTCTCCGGCCGGTTTCACATTCGTTACCGACAAATCGGCAGCGGCAATTTCATGGCCTTCGCTCAACAAGACCGCGCGTTGAATTTCATTCTGCAATTGACGGATATTGCCCGGCCAATCGAATGCCGTGAGCCGATCGATCGCCGCCGGCGCAAAACCCTGGATCGTGCGGTTCGCTTGCGCGGCAAATTTGCGAAGAAACGAATTCGCCAGCGGAATGATGTCATCACGCCGTTCGCGCAACGGCGGAAGGTGGACGGAAATGGCGCTGATGCGATAAAACAAATCTTCGCGCAGCTTGCCATCTTTGATCGCTTCTTCGGGTTTGCGGTTCGTCGCGGCCACGATCCGGCAATTGGTCTTGTAGCTGGTTTTGCCGCCAACCGGACGCACTTCCTGATCCTGTAACACGCGGAGCAATTTGCTTTGCGTATCAATCGGCATTTCGGAAATTTCGTCCAGGAACAACGTGCCGCTTTCGGCCAGCCGGAAAAGTCCTTCGCGGTCGGTGTGAGCGCCGGTGAACGCGCCTTTCACCGAACCGAACAATTCGCTTTCGATCAATTCACGGGGCAGGGCGGCGCAATTGATTTTGACAATCTTGTTTTTGTTGCGCGGACTCAATGAATGGATCAAATCGGCGATGACTTCTTTGCCGGTGCCGCTTTCGCCGGTGATTAGAACGGCCACGTCGCTGGGTGCGACGCGTTCGACGGTGCGGACGACTTCCTGCATGGCCGCGCTGCGAAATACTGGCGAGGCTGCGCCGCTCATCGTTTCCAGCGCGCGGCGGAGCGTGACGTTTTCCTCGGTCTGTTCTTTTTTCTCGATGGCGCATTTGACATCCGCCAGCAATTTTTCATTTTCAAACGGTTTGGAGAGAAAATTGTAGGCGCCGCGGCGGCCGGCTTCGACCGCCATCGTGATCGTGCCGTGGCCGCTCAACACGATGACTTCCGTGTCCGGCCAGCGTTTTTTGATTTGTGGCAAAAGGTCAAGGCCGTGAGCATCCGGCAATTTCACGTCGAGCAAAACGACATCGGGCGGATCCTGGGGAAATTTTTTCTGCAATTCAGCGGCGCTGCCGGCCTGGTCGCATTCGTAAAAATTTTCCAAAACGGAAACGAGCAGGTCTCTTAAATCTGCTTCATCGTCCACAATCAAAACTTTTGCTTTCATGATTTTTTCTTTCGGGCGCACGCTTCGACAAACCGTTGAAAAATCGCGCGATGTTGCGCGAAATTTTCCTCAAGCCGCTCCGGATGAAATTGCACGCTCAATAAAAACGGCATCCGCCGCGCGGCCTCCGGCTTCAATTCCATCGCCTCTACGATTCCATCGCTGCTGCGCGCCGTCGCCATCAACGGCCCGGCGATTTTTCTCACCGCCTGATGATGGGAGCTGTTCACGGCCAGTTTGGCCGCGCCGACAATTTTGGCGAGCAATGAACCGCGTGTCAATGTCACTTCATGCACCGGCGCGTTTGGTTTGTCCAGCCGGCTGTGCCGCATCGCGCCGGGGGCTTGCGATGGAATATCGGCAAACAATGTCCCGCCCAGCGCGACATTCAAGATCTGATGGCCGCGGCAAATGGCCAGCAATGGCTTGCGCTGCCGGAAAATTTCATCGATCAAAATCAATTCACGCAGATCGCGCGCGCCGCCGTCGGGTGTTTGGTCGATAGTCCGGAGAATTTTCGCCGGCAATTTTTTTTCGTAGATATCCGGATTAATGTCGTCGCCGCCGGTGAGCAAAACGCCGTCCACGCGCCGCAACGTTTCCGTCAAAATCTTACTGTCCGTGGATGTGGAAACGGTGACGGGGATGCCGCCGGCGTTCAAAATGGCGTTGTCATATTTGATGGATAAGCTGATGGAAAGGTCGTGAAACTCGACACCTCGCTTTTCGATGCTTGGCGAAACTAAAATCAGTGGCGCTGCCATTTTGGAAAATTAAATCCGCCGCGGAGAAATGTCAGTGTGAAAATTCCTGATTTCCAAATGGCGCTTTTTCCGTTTTCATTTCGTCGTGCAAAAATTCCAGTTGTTCCTGAAATTCTGGCTGCCGGTGCTGATCTGGATGGTTCTGATTTTTTCGTTTTCATCCGATGCGCATTCCTATGAACATTCGTCCCGGTTTTTCGAGCCATTTTTAAGATGGCTTTTTCCGCATCTGGCGCAATCGCAAATCGAAATCATCCATCATCTTTGCCGGAAATGCTGTCATCTGGGCGAATACGCCATCCTCGCGCTGCTGATTTTTCGTGCGCTCAATCGATCGCAAAATCTTCCGCCGTGGTCGTGGCCGCGCGTGCTGGGCGCATTGCTGATCGTGTTTCTTTATGCCGGCACGGATGAATTTCACCAGGTTTTTGTTCCGACACGCACGCCGCATTTCACTGACGTGTTGATTGATACGGCCGGCGGCGCGGTTGGTCTGCTCGGGTTTTGGATCTTAAAAGAGCGGGGGAAAACGCGGAACCGATGAAGCAACCATTTGTTCCCATCGTTCTGCTTTATGCTGTCGGATTATTGACAGGAAATTATCTTTCTCTTTCCGTTGTCCTTCTGTTTGCCGTTTCCACGGCCTTTCTCGCGCTCGCATTTTTCTCCGGAAAAGCCCGTCCGTTTTTGCTTGGCGCGCTGCTGATGTTGGCAGGCTGGTTGAATATCGAGCTCCATACACGCATCATTTCGCCGGACGATTTGCGGACAATTGTCCAAAACGGTGCTGGAATTGTGACGGTTCGCGGAACGCTGGCTGAAACTCCCGACGCCCGAATTTTCCTTCGCGGCAACGATGAAGTTCTGCGTTCGGTCGCGACCGTTCGCCTGGCCAATTTGCGCTTCTACGGCAAAAACGATTTCGAGCCCGTTGCCGGAACCGTTGTGGTGACGACGCCCGGCGTGCTGCCGAAAATTTTTTTTCGCGGGCAATCCGTCGAAATCACCGGCGTCATCGCGCCGCCGGATTTGCCCAAGGCGGAAGGTGTTTTTGATTATCGCGATTACTTAAAAAAGCTCGCGATTTTTTATCAGATGGAAACCGGTTCAACGAATGACTGGCGGCTTGGCCCGAATCCTTCAGCCAAAATCCCGTTTTCCGATCGCTTCATCGCCTGGGCAACGAAAACACTCACGCGCGGCCTCGATGTTTCGGATGAATCCACGCAATTGCTGCTGGCAATGACGCTCGGGCAAAAAACCGCGCTGACCGACGAAGTCAGCGAGCCATTCATGCGGTCAGGAACCATGCATATTTTTGCCATCAGCGGACTTCACATCGCCCTCATCGCCGGAATTCTGCTTGGCCTTTTGCGCGTGATTCAATTGCCGCGAATCATTTGCGGCGTCATCGTGTTGCCGCTGATCTGGTTTTATACGGCGGCGACCGGCTGGCAGCCCTCGGCCATCCGTTCGACGATTATGATGAGCGTCATCATCGGCGGCTGGATGTTGAAACGGCCGGGCAATCTGCTCAACTCACTCGCCGCCGCGGCGTTCATCATCCTGCTTTGGGACCCGCTGCAATTGTTTCAGGCGAGTTTTCAATTGTCTTTCTTTGTCGTGTTGAGCATCGCGTTGCTCGCGCCGCCGCTGAACAAAATCCGCGACCGGTTGCTGCAACCGGATCCGTTTTTGCCGCCGTCTTTGGTTCCGCGCTGGCGACGCTGGCTGGGCAAACCGCTTTTTTGGCTGGCGACCTGTTTTACCACATCGCTCGCGGCGTGGATGGGTTCCATGCCGCTGACCGCGTTGTATTTCCATTTGTTCAGCCCCGTCACCCTCCTCGCCAATATCATCATCGTTCCGCTTTCCGGGTTTGCGCTCATGGCTGAACTCGGAAGTTTGATTTGCAGCGCATGGCTGCCGTGGATCGGAGAATTGTTCAATAACGCCGCATGGTTTTTTATGCACGCCATGATCGGCGCGAGCAACGCCGTCACAAAAATTCCCGGCGCATTTTTTTATGTGCCGTCGCCGTCGTGGACAATGATTGCAATTTATTTCGCCGCGCTCATCGCTGTTTTGACCGGATGGTTCAATCGTTTGCGGCGACAACTGTCTGGCGCGGCAATCCTGTTTCTCATCGGCGCGGTCTTCTTTTGGGATTGGGAAAGTTCGCGGGATGAAACCGAAATCACCGTTTTGCCGCTCAATGGCGGCCAGGCGGTTTACGTGGACGCCGCGGGACGCAAAAACGATTGGCTGATTGATTGCGGCAACGAAAATGCCGTCAATTTCACGTTGAAAAATTTTCTGCGCGCACGCGGCGTCAACACCATTCCGCGACTGGCATTGACCGTTGGCAAAGCCCGCGATTGCGGCGGCGCAATTCTATTGGACGAACTTTTTGGCGTTCGTGAATTGTGGACCGGCGCCGCGGATTTTCGCTCCGGTGTTTATCGGAAAATTGTTTCGGATTTTGAAACGTCGTCGCGGCGGCGGGTATTCGTTTGCGGTTCTCAAACCGGCGCCTGGAAAGTTTTCTGGCCGGAAGCGACCAATTGCTTTTCACGCGCGGATGACAACGCGCTTGTTTTGCGCGGCGATTTTTACGCGACGAAAATTTTGTTGCTGTCGGATTTGGGCCGCGAGGGCCAGAGTGAATTGCTCAACCGCAAAGATGATTTGCGCGCGGACATCGTCATCGCCGGCTTGCCGGCGGACGATGAACCGCTTTCGGATGCAATGATTGATTCGATCCAGCCAAAGGCGATTGTCATTGTCGATTCGGATTTTCCGCCGGCGCGGCGGGCGAGCCGCGAATTGAAGGAGCGCCTTAAACAAACGAAAATTCCAGTTGTTTACACCTGCGAATCGGGCGCGGTGAAAATCATGACGGATAAAAGCGGCTGGAAATTGCAAACAATGGACGGCCAGATATTCGAGGCGGGACAGAATTTGCAAGATTGACCGGATCGCTTGCGCTGTCGGTCAATTCTGTTTCGAAACAAAAACCGAAACGTATTTCGCCTGCGGAATCACAAATTTTTTGACTTCAACCGAAACGCTTTGTGGTTTGAATCCGGTCAAAATCATTTCGCAAATTTCGAACGCGAGCGTTTCAATCAATTTCCAATTCTTGCCAGCGCCGAATTTCAAAAGCATTTGCGAAACGGCAAAATAATCAATCGTGTCAGAAATCGAATCGGATTTTGCGGCCTGGGAAAAATCAAATTCCATTTCAACGGTGAGCAACAGCTTTTGCGGCCGGGCGCGTTCTTCATCCGGCACGCCGAGATGATAAAACACTTCAAGGTCAACGATGGAGATTTTCATTTGCGTCGCGATTTCAAAACGGCATCAATCAGGATTTTTGTCGGCTTGTTCAATCTCAATTTTTTGGCGCCGGCCAATTTGAGCCAGCGGAATTCGCGGCCTTCGTCATTCAATTTCACCTTCGGATTTTTTGCGGTCGCGCGGCAGGTGTAATTGAGCAAAACAAAATGCGCGTCGCGATAAAATTCCCTGGAATGGATGCAATCCTGCACGAGCACGAATCGGATGTCGCGGATTTTCAATCCGGTTTCTTCGAGGATTTCGCGGCGCAACGCAGCTTCGCTGGCCTCGCCGAATTTGATTTTGCCGCCGGGGATTCCCCATTTGTCCGACCATTTATGCGTGCGGATCATCAGCGCTTCGTTTTTGGAATTGAAGATCAGCGCGCCGACGGTCGCCAATGGCATTGGTCCGCTTTCGGTCTTCGATGACGAAATTGTTTTTTTCAAATCCCGGAAATCGTTTTGTTCCAGCACATCGCGCAATTCGGACAAATGCTCGACGATCAAATCCGGTTTGGCGGCGCGCAATTGTTCCAGCGTGTTGTAACCGGTGAGCACGGCGCAGGAATGGACGCCGCCGTGCCGCGCGGTCTCGATGTCGTGCTGCATGTCGCCGATGAACAGGGTTTCTTCCGGGCGCAAATTGTTTTCGCGCAGGATTTCGTGGATTTTTTTTCGCTTGTCCCAGACATCGGTGTAAAGTTTTTCCAGGAAGGCATCGAAACCGATCGTTCCGCATTGCGCCTTGAAATGGTCGGTGTGAATGGTGCTCAGGAGGAACATGCGGCAATTGTTCTTGCGGCAGAATTCCAGAAACGTTCGCGCGTGCGGCAATTCGCAAACGGCAGTTTGGGCGCTTCGGAATCCGGCGTGAAACCATTCTTCCAATTGCGCCATCGGCACTTCCGGCGTGTGACGATCGTAGAAAGTGGTGAAGGGCAATTGAAATTCGGCGCGAAATTGTTCGAGCGTCATCTCCGGTTTTCCCGCGCGGGTCAAAACGAAATTCGATGCTTTCAAAACCGCAGGCAAATCATCTACCAGGGTTCCTGACCAATCGAAAATGATATTCCGGATCACAAATCCATTTAACCACAAAGAACGCAAAGAAGACAAAGGAGAAATCTTTTTCAAATAATTTTTGCGCTCTTTGCGTTCTCTGCGGTTAGAATCCGGCGTGCTCATCGCATTTCACAAACCGTTCGGCGTGCTGTCGCAATTTACCGGCGACGGTTCGCCAAACCGCACGCTGGCGGAATTCGGTTTTCCTAAAAATGTTTATCCCATCGGACGGCTCGACGCGGATTCGGAAGGATTGCTCCTGTTGAGCGATGAACCGGAATGGAACGCGAAATTGCTGCATCCGCGCAACGCCCACGAACGCGAGTATTGGGCGCAGGTGGAACGGATTCCCTTGCCGGAAAATCTGCGGAAATTGGAAAACGGCCTCGTCATTCAGGGACGCAAAACGTTGCCGTGCCGCGCGTGGATTTTGGAACCGCAACCCCCAATTCCGCCGCGCGATCCGCCGATCCGTTTCCGCAAAAGCATTCCCGATTGCTGGATCGGCCTGGAACTGATCGAGGGAAAAAACCGGCAGGTGCGGCGCATGACGGCAGCCATCGGTCATCCGACGTTGCGACTTCTCCGCGTGCGCATCGGAGGTCTTTGGCTGGGCGATTTGCCGCCGGGCAAATTTGTTTTGGTCAACGCAAATGAATCCGCGTAATCTTTGGAAAATTATGGCAAAGGAATTGAATTTGAAACTCAAGGAAGGCGACGTGGCGCCGGATTTTTCCGCGGCCACCAGCGGCGGTGGAAAAATTTCTCTCGCCGATTTCAAAGGCAAAAACATCATTCTCTATTTTTACCCCAAAGACGATACGCCGGGTTGCACGAAGGAAGCCTGCGCGTTCCGCGACCATTTTGCTGAATTCAAAAAACGCGGCGCGGTCGTCCTGGGCGTCAGCACAGATTCCGTCAAATCGCACGATAAATTTGTGGAGAAATTCAAATTGCCGTTCACGCTCCTGGCTGATGAAGATAAAAAAATTGTTGAAGCTTACGGCGTTTGGGGCGAAAAGAGTTTCATGGGACGGAAATATATGGGAACCAATCGCGTGACTTTTCTCATCGGCGGCGATGGCCGCATCAAAAAAATTTGGCCGCAGGTCAAGCCGGAGGAACACGCCGCCGAAGTCCTTGCCGCGCTCGAAAATTCATGAACGAAATTTTTGTCATCGGCCATCGCAATCCGGATACCGACGCGATCTGCTCTGCCATCGGCTACGCGGAATTCAAACGCCGAACCGGCATGACTGAAGCCGTCGCCGCGCGCTGTGGCGACACCAACGACCGGATTGATTTTGTCCTCGAGACCTTCGGCGTGCCCGCGCCGCGGTTTGTGGCCGATGTTTCGCCGCGCGTTGCGGACGTGATGCAGAAGCGGGTTTTCAGCGTCACGCCGGACGCGACGGCGGCGGAGGCTTTGAGCCTGATGGACGAGCACAACATCCGCATTTTGCCGGTGCTGAATGACCAGCGAAAATGCCGCGGGCTGCTCTCGCTTTTCAAATTGAGCAAATTCCTTTTTCCGGCGGCGAACCGGTTGATTGATTCGCGTCGCGTTTGGTCATCGCTGGAAAACCTCGCCAAAACGCTCGGCGGAAAGATCTTTTGCGGGCACGAACTGTCGCGCGAAGAGGATTTGGACATGATGATCGGCGCGATGAAATTGGAATCGTTCCAGGAACGGTTGCAGCGATACGCCGCCGAAAAATTGGTCGTCGTTGTGGGCGACCGCTGGGACATCCAGCAATTGGCCGTTCGCGAAGGCGTGCGCGTTTTGATTGTCACCGGCGGGCTGGCCGTTGATGAAAGAGTGATCAAAGACGCAGAGCAATCGGGTGTCACGGTGATCTCCTCGCCGCACGACACCTCCACGACGACGGCGTTATGCCGCGCGGCGGTGGCGATCCGGCACATGATCAACGAAGAATTTCTTTCGTTTCGCGATGACGCGTCGCTCAACGCCGTGCAAAAGCAGGCGGCATCCTCTGGTTACGCGGCATTTCCGGTGACGGATGAAGAAGGCCGCGTGATTGGCGTCTTGTCGAAAACGGATTTCATCAAACCGGTGGCGCGGCGATTGATTTTGGTGGATCACAACGAATTGTCGCAGGCGGTCCACGGCGCGGATGAAGTGGAAATCCTCGAAATCCTTGACCATCACCGCATCGGCACATTGACGACGCCGCAGCCGATCTTGTTCCGGAACGAACCAGTCGGCTCGACGAGCACGATTGTGGCAGGCGAATTTTTACGCAACCATGTTGAAATGCCCAGGCCGATCGCCGGTTTGCTGCTGGCCGGGCTGGTTTCGGACACATTGAACCTGACTTCGCCGACGACAACGGCGCGCGATAAAGAAATTCTATCGCGCTTGGAAGAGATTTCCGGCGTGAACGCACGGGAATTCACGGAAAAATTGTTTGCCTCCGGCTCGTTGTTGACGCTCAAACCCGCGCCGCAAGCCATCGCGACCGACTGCAAAGAATATCGGGAGGACGGCGAATCGTTCAGTGTCGCGCAAATCGAGGAAATCGGTTTTGAGCAGTTTTGGAAGCGCAAAGACGAATTGCATGTGGCGCTGGAAAATTATCGCGCGGCGAAAAATTTCCTGTTCTCCGCGCTGCTCGTCACGGACGTCGTTCGACAGCATTCGCTCATGCTTGTGGCCGGCGCGAAAAAATTTGTGGACAAGGTGGATTATCCCGAGCCGCAGCCGGGCGTGTTTGAATTGGGAAACGTTGTTTCCCGTAAAAAGCAATTGCTTCCGTATTTGACCCATTGCCTGCAACGGATGAAAGTGGGATAGTGCGATCATGAAAACGGCGAAACTCAATTTTTTAGCCATCGCCGCAATTTTTCTGGGAATCCGGTTTGCCATCGCAGATGCCGGCGCAATCGCTGCAGCCGACAACGGTTTTGCCTTTAATCTGCTCAACCAAATTGCAAAAGAGCAACCGGGAAACAATCTTTTCATTTCACCGCTCAGCGCGGCAACGGCATTGCAGGTGGTCGCCAACGGCGCGGCCGGGGAAACGAAAAATGAAATGCAAAATGTTTTGAAAACGTCGGGCGTTTCACAGGCCGATTTGAACGCGAACGCAAAAGATCTGAATCAATCGCTGAACGCGCAGACCAATGTGATTCTGGAATTGGCCAACGGAATCTGGTTCCAAAACGATTTCCATCTTGAGCGGGATTTCATCGCGACCAACGAACATTTCTTCGACGCGAAATTGGCGGCCGTGGATTTTAAAAATGCGAAGGCGGCGGAGGTCATCAACCGTTGGGCGGACAAACAGACGCGCGGAAAAATTCAGAAGATTGTTTCGTTTCCGTTTCCGCCGCAGACGCGCGTGATTTTGGCGAACGCGATTTATTTCAAGGGAAAATGGGCGGATCCATTTAAGAAGAGTTTGACGTCGCCACGCAATTTTCATCTGGCGGACGGCGCGATCGAACCGGTGCCGATGATGGGAAAGAGCAAGTCATTCGAGTATTTGGAAACGGACGGATTTCAGGCCGTGAAATTGCCGTATTCCGGCGGGCGATTGGAAATGATCCTGGTTTTGCCGGCGACAGATTCCGGCCCGCAAAAAGTTTTGGCGGAATTCAGCGGCAAAGATTGGCAGGAAAGTTTTCTCGCAAAATTTTCAAACCGCGACGGATTTTTGGCGTTCCCCAAATTCAAATTGGATTACGAAATCACCTTGAACGACGCGTTGAAAGCGATCGGGATGAAGCGGGCGTTTTCAGCCGGCGCCGATTTTTCCGCGATGACAGAGGAACCTCTTTTTATCAGCGAGGTGAAACAAAAAAGTTTTGTGGACGTGAACGAGGAAGGAACGGAAGCGGCGGCGGTAACGACCGTTACCATGGTTGCGAGCGTCGCCATCCGAAAGCCGCCGCCGTTCCAGATGATCGTGGACCGGCCATTTTTATTTTTGATTGAGGACCGCGAAACTCAAACGATTTTATTCATGGGAATCGTGGCGGATCCGAAAGCCGCGGAATGATGGAGATCGGCATTTGAACCGAGAAAATCAATTTTCTCCCAGCACGGCTTCGATGGCGGCGAGCATTTGTTTTTTATCCAAAGGCTTTTGGTAAAAACCCGCAATTTCACCTTCGGTAAAGCGGCTTTTATACTGGGACGGCGGCGTGTCGGAAATGATGATGATCGGGATATTTTTCGACTCGGGCATCCGGTGAAGCCACTCAATGACATCGAATCCATCCGCCAGCGGGCCGCTCATCGGGTCGGGGGGAAAAGATAGATCCAGCAAAATCAGGTCTGGTTTTTCAGTGCGCGCGGCGGAAACGGCTTCGGGACCATCGGTGGCCTGGAGAACTTCATAGCCGCTCTTCTGCAAAATCTGCTGCGTGGCCTTCAGGATTACCGGATTGTCGTCCACGGCCAAAATTTTCTTAGGCAGCCAGATGCTCATCTGATTGCTTAAAAAATAGAGCCACAAGAAAAATTTTGCAATTTAATTAGCGGAGGTCCTGGAACCCTGCATCATGCCCGATTCGTCCAATTCTAATCGCAGATAGTCATACATGATGCCGCTCGTCAATCCTCCGGGCGGAATCGTCAGCGCCAATTTGTTTTCGCCGGCGTGCATCGCCGAAGCGTTGAAAACCAGATCATGCTCATTCCATGTGCCGCCGATGCCGTCGCGATTGATGGTGGCATTGTAAACCAGATCTGTCACCGCGCCGATGGATTCGCCGTTCATCGTGGCCGTCAATTCCCGCGTGCCGGCGCCGCAAATCGCCAGCCGCAACGTCGCTTTGCCATGCGGCGCATGGGTTAAATTGAATGAAACCGTCCACGTGGTTTCGCGTCCGCGGCCCTGGCCGGTCGTGTCATCGGCAGTTTCATCGTGCGGCACCTGCTCTAAAAACCAATCCCGGCGGAAATCGCTTTTGCCGATCACATAATTCACGTCGTCCGGGAACAATTTCGGATATTGGAGATACCAGCCCCAGTGGAAATAATCGTCACCCTTGAAAAACTCCGAGGCGTTGCGATTGGGAATGCCGATGTCCCAAAGTTGTTTTCCGTAACGCACCGGCTGCCAGTTCAATTTTCCGAGCGTGAGGTTTTTTCCGGCGGCGACGGTGACATTCGTCAGGTCAAATTCGCCGAGCACGCCGTCCGCGATGGCGTGAAGCGTGTAACGGCCAGGGCGGACATCGGGGATTGTGAAATTGCCGTTCGCATCCGCGCGAACCCAGAATTCATAATTCTTCGCGTCAATTTGCCAGTCCACGACGCGCGGCAACGCAAACGCGAAGCGGCCGCCGAAACCGTTGGTTCCAAAACGCCTGAAACCATTTGTCCCGAATCGTGCGGAGAAATTTGTGTCATTGCCAAAGCGCCGGCTGAAATTATTCGTTTCAATGGCAACATTATTCTGGTTCGTGGCGGATGCATCATCATCGCCGCCGCCGCCCGGGCCGAATCCATTGGCTTCGGATCCAAAGTTACGGCCCCGGAATCTTCGGCCGAAGCCGCCGCGAAATGTTCTGGGGATGACCGCTGGCGCGTATTCCGGCGCGGAAAGTCCGACCAGAAGTTTTTTCATTTTTAAGTCCGGCGTCTGCGGATCGTTCAGGAGGATTTTTCCGCTGACGCTTGCGCGCTCGTTCTTGTGCGGATAATCCACGCCATTGACCCAGTCAAATGGCCAGGCGTCTTCTTCGACCGTTTGGCGTTGCAGCGCATTTTGCCAGAGAGCATTGTGACCGTTGGCCGAATTGCAATAGATCAGAAAAGGGCCGACGACTTTTGTCCACGCGTCGGTCGCGGCGATATTGCAGATGCTGCCGCCGTAATGGCTGCCGCGCCAATAATTCAGCAGGCAGGGCGGAGCCGGGGCGTCGAACGCGTTGGTGTTGAAAGTCGCGTCGCGGTGAGCGGACAATTCGACTTTGGTCGGCCCGCCGCTGAGATACTCCGTGCTGGCGTTGATGAACCAAATGCCGACATTGTGTTTGGTCGAAGACCAGCCCCACGTGCGCACATCAAATTGGTTTGCGGAGTAATCGTATTTGTGTTCGACCTCGCCTTTGTAAATGCCACTGTTCATCCGGCGCGCTTCTTTGAAATTCATCTGCGTGCCGTGGTTCCAGTCGTAAGCGGTGATCATTTCCATGTTTCGATTCGAATCCACCGTCATCCAATCGAAAACGTCATCATTGAGCTTGGCGCAAAAACGCGCTTCGCCGACCGAAGTGGCGGGATAATTCGTCGGATGCGTAAAAATGGAATAAGTATAAATTCCCGAATCGCCGCGACCGAGCGTGTAACGGATTTCAATGTCGGCGACCACGCTTCCACCGGGACCGCTGCCCATTTGACCGCCGCCGGAAATGCCTTTGACGGAAATTTCTCCGCGTTCACCGCCGTTGGATTTCGGGTCGATCGTGACACGGTCGATGATTTGTTTTCCGCGCGCCGTGTTGTGCGACCAATAGGCCGTCTGATGCGGATCGTCAACGTCGAGCATCTGGAGATTTTTATATTTCAACGAAATTAAATCGCCGGAACGTTTGGAGATTTCGGCGGCGACGATGCCGTTGGCCAGCGTGAAAGAATTATCGTTTTCAGAAAGAGTGACCGCCGAAGTCGCGCGAAGAATTGCCGGAAGCAAAAAGAGCAGGGCGGCCAAAAGGGATTTCTGAAATTTCATGGATTCGCGGTTAGACGCGACGTAAACGCGCGCAGTTACAGCGGATTTTGGCAGACACTTCGCCGCCATTTTGCTATTCAATCGCCGTGAGCAACAATTTCAGAATCGGCGTTCTCGGCTCCGGCAAAGGTTCCAATTTTGTGGCCATTGCCGACGCCGTCGCCGCCGGAAAAATTCCCGCGCAAATCGCCATCGTTTTGAGCGACATCGAAAATGCCGGAATCCTCCAGCATGCGCGCGACCGAAAACTTCTCGCGCAATTCATTTCACCTGGAAAATTCCGCACCAAGCTGGACGAAGACGCCGAGCGCGCCTTCGTCAAAGCATTGCAGAACGCGAAAGTGGATTTGATTGTTCTCGCTGGTTTCATGCGCGTCCTCAAAGGCGATTTTCTGCGCGCGTTTGAAGGCCGCATCGTGAACATCCATCCTTCATTGTTGCCGTCATTTCCCGGATTGCAATCTTGGAAGCAGGCGCTCGACCACGGCGTGAAAGTGACCGGTTGCACGGTGCATTTTGTGGACGCGGGCATTGACGCCGGCGCAATCATCGGCCAGCAAACCGTGCCGGTTTTGGACAACGACACGCCGGAAAGTTTGCATCAACGGATTCACGCGGCGGAACACGAGCTTTATCCCAAATGCGTCGCGGCGATTGCGCGCGGAGAAATTGTCGTGCAAGGCCGCAAAGTGATTTGGAGGAAATAATTTTAGCCACGGATGAAACACGGATTGAACACATATTGAAAATTAATATGCCGGAGTCAATAGACAACCGTGCTTTTGTAGTCGGCGACAAACCGTATTGTGTTTGGTATGCGAAAGGAACAACTGAAGCTTTTCTTCGAGGAATTGATACAAAATACTTTTTATATTTGGCAGACGTTCATTCAAAAAACCTTGAAGGCGAAAATAAGGAAAAAGCAATCATCGCTTTACGGACGGCTTACCATCAAGGATTGGAGACCTTTTTCATGTTATTGTTTGCAACTTTGCAAGCGCCGAATAGCGTGGTTGGCTGGTTATTGAAATGCGAAACACAGCAGTTGCACAAATTTGTCAGGGGTATTTCCAAGGGTGAATTGCCGTTTGTCTGGAAATGGAAAATAAAAACTGTTTCGTGGGACGGCATTTCTGAACTTATCAACGGACAACTTTTCGCTGATTGCGACGATTGCGCAAAGACTAAAGATTATTTTGCTCAAGTTTGGGAAAAATTAGCATCCGATTATGTCGAGCCTTATTTTGGAAATGAATACAACAGTTTCAAACACGGTTTTAGGGCAAGCGTTGGAACTGGGCCAACGCTCACATTTAGTTCATCAAATCCAGAGGAAAAACCTCCGCTTGTGTTATCAAGTGAATACGGAACTTGGTTCAATGTGGTTAAGGATTTAGAGAGAGTAGGATTGGGGTCACATTTAGACCATCACTTCGTGCTGGAGCATTGTCATTTGAATTCAGATCCAAAGGCAACAGCTTCGGCTCTCTGCATGATTTCAATGTCTATCCATAACATTGTCGCATTTTTGAAAGTTTTTAATCGTTTTCCAATTGAGGAAATTCAAGTTATGCATCCTGCAAACGAAGAAACGTTTCAAAATTTTTTAAAACCTCCAGAAAAACTTGGACTTGGATATGTTGCGATGGCTCTCAACATTAATAAAGAAGCTGTATCTCTTACAAAACAACAAATTTTAGAGCGATTGACCGATCTTAAAAAGAAGAATGAGTCCTGAATTTTCATCCGTGTTTAATCTGTGGCTAAAATAAAATCCAAAAAGAAGAAAGTGGCGTTTCCGCGGCGGACTTGGCAGATTAATCCGGTCACGCGCGTGAAGGAATCGTCCAGAAAATACTCGCGCGCCCGCAGCAAAGACAATTTGCGAAAACAGGAAGGCAATTAATGCAAAGTCTTTGGCACGCTTAACTGTTTTGCTTTGGCTGAAAAATGAGCAAGAAATTAAAATTTGGTTTGCCGAAAGGCAGTTTACAGGACGCCACCATCGAAAAAATGGCCAAGGCGGGATTCAATATCTCCGTCAGCAGCCGCTCTTATATTCCGACGGTGGACGACGACGAACTCGAAATCCGCATGATTCGTGCGCAGGAAATTTCCCGCTACGTCGAGCACGGCTATCTGGATTGCGGCATCACCGGACACGACTGGGTCGTGGAAAACGGCTCGGACGTTCGCGAAGTCGGCGAATTTCTTTTCAGCAAAGCGACGCGCCGTCCCGCGCGGTGGGTTCTTTGCGTGCCGGAAAATTCTCCGGTCAAATCCGTGAAAGATTTGCAGGGCAAACGCATCGCCACCGAAGTCGTCAATCTCACGAAAAAATATCTCAAGAAACACGGCGTGAAAGCGGACGTGGAATTTTCCTGGGGCGCAACCGAAGTAAAAGCGCACGAATTGGTGGACGCGATTGTTGAAGTCACCGAAACCGGTTCATCGCTGCGCGCGAATAAATTGCGCATCGTGGATGAATTATTGAGTTCCACGCCGCGATTGATTGTGAATCACAAGTCCTGGAAAGATTCCTGGAAACGCAAAAAAATCGAAACGCTGGCGATGTTGCTCAAAGGCGCGCTCGATGCTGAAGCGAAAGTCGGTTTGAAAATGAACATCGCCGAGAAAAATCTGGCGAAATTACTTGAGGAATTACCCGCGCTGCGAAATCCGACGATTTCCAGTTTGAGTTTGAAAGGCTGGGTCGCCGTCGAAACGATCATTGATGAACACGTCGTTCGCGAATTGATTCCGCAACTCAAAGCCGCTGGCGCGGAAGGAATCATCGAATATCCATTGAATAAAGTGGTTTATTGAGCGACAGCGCTCGCTTTGCTCAGCTTTCCAAAATCGCCGTCGCCGCGGCGAACGTTTGCGTGTGGCTCAAGCTGATGTGCAATTGCTTTGCGCCACGCGAATCGAATAGCGTTTTTCCTTTGCCGTGCAAAATCACGAACGGTTCGCCGCTTTCTTTCCGGCAGATTTCCATGTCCTGCCAGCCGAGTTGCGCGCCGATGCCCGTGCCGAATGCTTTGGAAATCGCTTCTTTGGCCGCGAATCGCGCGGCGAGAAACGGCGCGGGCTGGCGATGCGAAAGGCAATAAGCGATTTCGTCCGGCAACAAAATCCGGTTCACGAATTTCTCGCCATATTTTTCAAACGACGCCGCGATGCGTTCAACTTCGATGACATCAATGCCGGTGCCGAGAATCATATTACGCGGAATATTTTTTCATCACCGCGAGCATTTCTTTCACGGCGGTTTCCATGCCGACAAAAACCGCGCGGCTGACGATGCTGTGGCCGATGTTCAATTCCATCAGATGCGGAACGACGAAAATTGTGTGCAGATTTTCATAATTCAATCCATGGCCGGCGTTGACCTGTAATCCGAGCGAATGGGCGAGTTTTGCGCCGGAAATCAGTCGCTGTAATTCGTTGCTCTGATCGTTTTGATTTCCAAAGTGCTCCGCAAATTGGCCAGTGTGCAACTCGATGAACTGGCTGCCGACACGCGCGCTGGCTTCGATTTGCTTTTCATCCGGAGCGATGAACAAACTGACTTCAATTCCCGCATCGTTCATTTTTTTGCGCGTTTCCGTCAGCGATTTTTCGTTGGCAATGACATCCAGGCCGCCTTCCGTCGTCACTTCCTGCCGTCGCTCGGGCACGATGCAGACGATATCCGGCTTCAATTTTAATGCGATGGAAATGATTTCCGGCGCATTGGCCATTTCGAGATTCAAGCGCTTCGCCACTTCGCGCAATTTCCAGACATCTCGATCCTGGATATGGCGGCGATCTTCGCGCAGATGGGCGGTGATGCCATGCGCGCCGGCGGCTTCGCAAATCCGCGCCGCGGCGACGGGATCGGGTTCGCCAAATCCGCGCCCGCGATAACGCGCCTCGCGGATCGTCGCCACGTGGTCAATGTTGACGCCAAGTTTGAGCATGAGAGAAATGGTCGCGCGTGGAAATTATTTCTGTTTGTCTGGAGCCGCCGGGACAGGCACGTGTCCGTGCATCAGGGGACGATGTTTCAAATCCGGTCGCGGCGGCAATTTCAGATTGCAGCCCGGAAAATTCGGCGCTTCCAGCCAATCCGCCAGCGCATAAAACTCGGGCGCGGTCAATCCGCCCGGCGCGCGCCGCGTGAATGAGATTTTCATCGGCGAAACTTCCGTTGCCGTCGTGACCGTCGCGCCAAGCATCGGCGTGAAATGAGCCAGCCATTTGGCCGCGGCGGAATTTCCATCCAATTGTTTGTGTTCGGACAGCATCAACCCGAGCTGGCTGATTTGCAAAACCTGCGGCGCGCGATTGCTGGTGACTTCCCAATGATAATAAACGAGGTTCGGCTGATTGAGCGCGGTGAACAATTCCTTGGGCAACGGCTGCGAACGCGCGATGTTCGGGAAAAATCCGCCGAACAAAAAGTCGCCGGACTTTTCATGCAGCGAACGGATAAACGGCGACGCAAACGGAATTCCGCGCCAGGTGATTTCGTTGTTCGTCAATTGCGCCGTGATCGGCATGAACAATCCGGGGGCAGGATTTGGATTTTGCGCGGCGACAATTTTTGAATCCAATTGCGCCAAAGCGGAATTGCCGTTTGGAACCGGCGCGGCGGCGAACGTCTGGAACGGAACAGCCGGCAGCGCCCAGATGAAAAATTGGTTTGGCATCGGCGAAACTTCATAACGTCGCGCCCAGCTTTGCTTTTCCAGCCACGGCGTGATGCCGCGCACGGCGGTGAAGCTGTTGAACGGCTGATGGATCACTGTCGCCGGCAGATTCCATTTTGCCAGCGCGGGCAGGGGAGATGACAAATTCAAATTGCCGGTGAAATGCAATTCGCCGTCGTGCCCGATGACCTGCATCTCGATTTTTGGGAAATCGAATTTGGCCAGCGCCGGATACAGTTGCGCCAATCGCGGCCAGTTCAAATCCGCGGCCAGCCAGCCGTCTTTGGCGGACGGTTTCAAAATCTCTCCGGTCAAAGACAATTTGTTTTGCCCGCAATCAACGATCACCCAATCGCCGCTCCGGCTGAACTGGATCAAATCCGGCGCATCGTGTTTTTTTAATTCCCAGCCGTTCGGGGTTTTCTGCGCGGAAATCTTTGTCCATGATTCCAACAGCGTTTGCAGATTTTTGCTCCACGATACCGCGCGGCTGCTGTTCACGCGGATCGCCAGCGCGTATTCCGGCGAGCCGGGCGCGTCGCGGATTTCAAAAATCCATTCTGATTTCAGCAAATCACCGAGCAGCGGACGCAATTGCGCCGAGCCGTCGGCCGCGCCGGCGGGAATTTTAGATCGGAACCATGTCGCTGGAGCAGCTGCCAATTTGCCGAGCGTTTGGTTTTCCAGCGTGCGTGCTTCCGGCGAATCAAATTCGTTCGCAAACGCTTTGGACGCCGGATCGGACGAGATTTTATCGCCGCCCAGAAAATGGATGCGCGCGATCGAATCGTTTTGCGCGCGCAGGCCGATTGTCGGCAACAGAAAAAGTGCGCCAAGCAGAATGAATTTTTTCATCAGGAGGCTTTTGTGTGCCATAGGCGGCGGCGCTTGGCAAATCGAATCCTGCAAAAGAAAAAGCCCGGCGAAAATTCACCGGGCTTCAATTTCGGCGCGCGCGACCCTTTCACTGCTGGCGTGTCCCACAGCCGGTTGCCACCTCCTTATGACAGCACAGACCGACTTATGGTAATTTGCGCCTTGCAGCAGGTCCTTTTCCACATGCGGCAAACCACGTGCCGCGCCCCTGGATCCCCACGAACTGGCCGTTCCTCCTTCGCGTCGCCAAAAGCGTCAAATTCATCCGCCATTTAGCAGTGGCCGTGCCGACCCGGAAATTATCTGCTGGCCGGCCAAAATGCGGGGAAATTATCGGGTTTTGGAAGGTTTCTATGCTGCGTTACGATGTCGTGTTTTTGGCAGCATGGCAAAAAGCATTTTACTTTCGCAAAATTCAAGGTCGGATTTTCACGGCAAAAATTCTTTGCAATTCAGTGGAATTTAATTATGTCGGCATCGAGTTGACCCGTTGGCGGATCGGCAGGAACCGTGACGGAAATGCTTTCTCCGCTTTTCATGCCGCTCGCCGGATCGCCGCCGGACGCACGAACGAAGGCATACGCAGACAAAGTATATTCCCCTGGCGGGACATCTTCCGCCACCAATCTGCCGTCAGCGTTCATCGTCATCGGAAAGGATTTCACTGTTTTTGCGATCATCTGAAATTCGGGCGACTGGCGATATTGCTGAATCAAATCAGGATGACCCTGAACGTCTTCTGGTAACGGAGGCATGGGGGTGTGCAAAGCGCCGCCGACTTGTTGTAAATCGGTGGGCGCGCCATTTGGCCATTCGATGGCCGCCATTACCGTGTAACCTTTGTTGCCAAGCGTGATGGTGGTGGTTTTGCCCGGCAAAATGTCCACTTCCGTTTTATTTCCATGCGCCCAACTTTTTTGATTCCCGAATGTTTGGGGAATCAAACGGACGAGACTATGTTTCCCCGGCGGAACCCTTGCCATCGTAAATTTGCCGTCGTCATCTGATGTCACGTGAAAGGCATTGAAATCTGGACTGATAGCATTGTAATCGTTATCCGTCGAAGGATTCAGTCCAAGCAGATATTCGCGTCCCGCGACCGGTTGTCCGCCCGAGAGACAAGTCACTTCGATTTGTCCCCATTTTTGCAGAGTAATTGTCGGCGATTGTTTTAATTCCGCCGGAGTCGTTTCGGCAAAGCCATCAGGGCAGGCGACCACCACGCGGGAAATGGTGTCATCTGACGGGAGAACAAAATGACCGGCATTATCGGTTTGCAGCAGAGAGGCGCTGGTCGAATTATGGGAAAAGCCGCCGGGAAGCAATTGCAATTGCGCGCCGGGACTCACCAATCCGACATCCGCATCGGCGGCAGGCTGGCCATCCGGAGTGAGAACGGTTATCGGCATGGAAGTTTCTCGATGCAATGAAACATCGAGCTGCACTTTGCCTTCATCGGGTGCGATGACCCGGGAAATAAAACTGCGGTAGCCATCCGCTTGAAATTTTAAGATGTAACCGGGGTTTTTCATCCCGCCGATGGCTGCTTCTTCAAGTGAATTGCTGTAACTGCCGCCGGAAAACTCCGGCCAAAACCGCTCGATGGAACTCCATTGTCCATTGGTCTGGCCGGTCGCATAATTTTTGTTCGGCCAGCCGATGCCGATCTTGAAATGCGGAATCAGTTCCCCCGAATCCGCGTCGCGAACCGTTCCAAAAACCGTCACTGCCGGATTCAAAGTGACGATGTGTTCCTGGCCATCGGCGGTGAAATAAAAATCTTCCGAGCGAATGTAACCCGGCGCGGAGAATTGGAATTTCAATTCTCCATCCGGCGCGTTACTCCAGACAATCCGGCCATTTGCATCACTCTTGCCGGTGTAATCCACTTGCGTGCGTTTGACATCGAAATGCGGAGAATTGACCGGGCCCTGATTGATGGTGTCCAGCCATGCGCTGGCGTGTGGAACCGGCGCGCCGTTCGGATCTTGAACCAACAATCTCAACACGTTGCCGCATGTTAATGTAATTCGATACAACGGTGAATTAGTGGTGATATTGATTTCTTCGGTGGAATTGGCAAAGCCGGGCGCCGAAGCGGTCAATAAATTTTTGCCGAACTTGCAGCCGGAAAGAACAAAAGTTCCTGTAACCGATGCCGTCGTTTCCCGGCGATCAGATCCGCTGACAAAGCCCAGCAAGATTTTCGCATTCGGCACCGGTTTGCCGTCTGCATCAACGACATTGCCTTCGATGGTCGCCGCTTTGCCGAGCTTGAAAGTAAAATTCAATTTCCGCAAAGCCTGTTCCGCGGCGGCATCTTGTCCGACCGACACCAGCGCTGAATCCACATAATCGGAATCTCTAGCGCTTCCGTAAAGGCGATGAATCATGTCGCCGGCGATGCGATTGATTTGCCAGCGCCCATCGGCATCCGTTGTCACTTCGATCCAGCCGAATTCGTGGCTTTCCGGCGAGGTCGTTGCCGCCGGTTCATCTTCGTGATTCCAACCGACTTTTGCTCCCTGCACCGGAAATCCATCGTCATCCAAAACTTGTCCGCCAATCGGGACCGCTTTTTCCAGGTGAAGCGTGTAAGACGAAGGAATCACGTCGCCGCGCTCGGGATGCCAATCCAATCGCGTATCGGCGTAACCGTCTGATTGCGAGGTCAATTCAAGCCAGGTGACATTTGACGGATAATAAATCCGGCACCAGCCATTCTTGTCGCCGTGATATTTGCTGCCTTTGAATTTATTTTTGGACCAGCAACGATCTTCCACGATAACATTCGGAACCGGTTTGCCAGTTTTGGGATCCTTGAAATAAAGATTCAACACCGGGCCGGCATTGGCGGCAGCATTGGAAAGTTGACCTGTTTGGCTCACATTTTTGGCGACCGGATTTATTCCTGCGCTGAGATTTGTTCCTTTTACATTTTTCGTGAGACCGGGTTGCGGCGAATCGCTGTGAAGAATTTGTGAGCGATAAAAGAACAAAAGACCGCCGGCGACGATTAATCCGGCCAGCACGAATTTAGCTGCCGTGCTGGTAATCCACACGGTGAGACCGCCGCCGGCGGAAATAGTTCCCCCTGCTAAAATCGCGCGCGAGATTTTATTTGCGAATCCCGACGGAGCGGCGGAAACAGCGCGGCCAACAAGCGCCACGGAGATGGCCGCCGTCGTGGAAGTGATGCCTCGTTTCGTCAACAAAACGCGCAATTTTTCCAGCGCGCGTTCAATCCGCATTCTCGCTGTGTTTTCTTTGATTCCCAGACGAGCGCCAATTTCTTCCATCCGGCATCCTTGAAAAAAGCGCAGAAGAATGGCTTCGCGATCCTCCTCGTCCAATTCGCACATCGTTTCGTCAATCACCGGGCGGAGATTTTCCCAGTCCGGGGACGGCCCGGCAGTTTGTAAAAGCTGATTCATGTTGTATGCCTCCTGTTCGCGAACAAAACGCCGGTGTTCGGTGCGCCGGAAATTGGATGCGATAAAACGGACGTTGACGAATAACCATCCCGCGATGGACGTATGTTTGGTCAATTGCGCGGCTTTGGCGGCCAGATTTTTGAACACTTCCTGGGCAATATCATCAGCGGCATGAGCGTCGCCATTTGTTTGGCGGAGAGCCGCCGAGTAAACCAGATCAACATGCCTTTCCACCAGTTCAGTGAACGCCATTTCCAAATGGTTTGTGACAAAACCTTTTAAGAGATCGCTATCGTTTTGTGCCATTTCCTATGTAATAGCCGCCGAACCCGAAAACGCACAATTAATTTATTGTAGAAAATCGCGGTGAAGCAATTCCATCAGATCAGGCATCGCCCGCATCAATTTGCCGCGCAATTTGGAATCATCTTTCGCCAAATCAATCGACGCGCTCATCGCCTCGGCGTAACGAGGCGTCAATGCCATTTGTTCATCGCGCTGACCGGATTGCCGAAGCAATTCGCGGACGCGTCCGGCCAATTTTTTTGCTTTTGCAATTTTTTTGAGTGCGCGCGCCGACGTTATTTCGCCGGCTTGAACTTTTTTGAGCAAGCCGCACTCGAACAAGCGGCAACGTTTTGGCCGGTCGGGATAAATGGTGCACAATTTTCCGTCGAAACAGGCGCACGGTTGCGGAAACCCAATTTTAGTTTTCGATTTTTGAAAAATGGTTAAGCCGGATTTTTCCAATCGCTTTACATCATCGCCTTTGCGCAATTCCACATCCGCGAACAGCGTGCTGTCGCAGCACAAACCGCAATTCGGACAAAGTTGGTCGATGAAATTATTTAGCTTCATTTGACCATTTCAGACTTTCGTCCGCATTTGCTGAAATGAATTAAAATAAAGCCAAACAGTCCCACAAAAATAATCGCCAAATAAACTTTCCATCTAAGCTCCTTCGACAGAAAGATAGGCTCCGGGTAAGAATAGGAAAATTCACCATCTATCGGTAAATGGCCTGGGTCAAAATAATGTTCGCCATACCATTGCGCATATTCAAGCAAGGCAAAAATAATTTGGTCGCGATCTTTTTCTGGAATGAGACTCAAGTCAAATTGTTGCGCTCGGAAACCTGAATCTCTTAACCATCGCATCGCATTATATCTCAAAGTATGGGAAAACTGATTCGTTGAAAAAACTGACCACGGCGACGGATTGATCAGTTTCAAAAGAGCGATGATATTGTTCGTTGTTAACGGTTTTTGAAGTTGAATGCCCTGCTTCTCAAATCCATCACGAATCCATTCCAGTTGAGTTTTATTTTGATTCGTTTTCCACCATGCAATCCATGCATCTGATTTGGTTCCCAATCCTTGATTCGTCAAATCTTCCAACGCTTCGCCTAAATGAGAATTTTCGCAACCTCCAATTTCCTGATTTGGTTTTAATTTAGTTATAATCCGTGCAACCCATTTTTCATCACCCCATTTTCCAATTTCTATGCCCACATCGTGCGTTACGCCAACGCGACCTACGGTTTTTTGAGCTTCAATCCAATAGCGATAGGTGGAATGGTTTTCATTCCAATCTCGTGAATAAATATGTTTAAGAGGAATAAGCCAGACAAACCAAAAGAAAGCGATGGCTGCGGCTATCAAAATAAAGCCAAAGCCAAAAATGCGAAGAATTTTATTCTTCATTTTCTCGAAGTTAAAACATGCTAAAAGCCGCGTCGATAAATTATCGCCACAAATGCTTCGGATATTTTCGCGCCAGCTCCGATTTTATTTTCGGATAATGCTCGCGCCAGAAATTCGCCAGATCCTGCGTCACCTGGATCGGTTTCATGCCCGGCGTCAAAATATGGACCGTCACCGGAATTTTACCCATCGCAATCTTTGGCGTCTGGTTCACGTCGTAAAGTTCCTGGATGCGCAAGGAAATGAACGGCGATTTGCCGGGTTCATAATTCACTTTCGGCGTGCGCTCGTTCGGCAATTTCAAACGTTCCGGCGCATGTTTGTCCAACAAGTCGCGCTGCGATTGCGAAAGCCACGACATCACGACCGGTTTCACTTCGCGTTCTTTGATTTCCTTGTAACCAACCGCGCCGTGGCACAATTGTTCGATGACGGATTTTTTGTCATCGTCGCCAAACGGCGGCAATTGCAATTCCGGGCAATTCGCGCACAGAAAATTCAATCGCAAAATCCATTGTTCGACGGCATGATCCCAGTTCGGCAGCGGCAATCGTTCCGATAAAATTTCTTCGGCCAAAATGTTTGCCGCGGCATCGGCGGGCGGCGGTTCAACGCGTTTGGCCGAAAGCGCCAATCCGCGAAATTTCAAAAGTTCGGCGGCGACCACTCGCTTTTGCGTGGAATCGAACAGCACGCGCAGATCCGATTCCAAATCTTCGGGAAACAGTTCGCGCAGCCAATCCGGTTCAATCGCCGTCGCCAACGACAAAATCGTGTTCACTTCCTTGTCGCGCATTTCCACTTCCCGGATTTCCGCGACAACCAGCAATTCCTTATTTTGCACAACGCTCTCTCGCGCCAAAACGCCGCGCCGATTGTGAACCAATTCACAGCGCAACGTTCCCGAATCGAGCCGCCGTGCAACGCGGTCGCTGAAACCGATGAGAATACATTTCTGCAACGCTTCGTCTTTTACTTCGCGCGGCGCGGCGTCGAGTCCTTCGCGTGCGGCGATGCGCAGGAATTGTTCGAGCAGGGGCCCGACCTGTCGCGCGGTGACGGCGTGAATTCCCAATTTGCGGCAGGCATCGAGCCGGAACTGATTTTTGGCGGCGTAATTCCATGCGCGCATCAAAATCCAGAAATCGGAAGTCGCCTTTTCGCCCAACAAATCTTCGCGAAGAGAATTGGTTTCGCGATCCACGTTGCGCAAAAGCAAATCGCGTCCTTGCGTGAGCGCGGCGACGAGCGCGGCTTGATAAACGCAATTGTATTCCTGCGCCGCCAGCAACATCCGTGCGTAACGCGGATGCAACGGAAATGCGAGCATCTTGCGACCAACCGGTGTGATGGAATTGTTTTTGTCGAGCGCGCCGAGATCGTGCAGCAATTCCTCCGCATGCGTGAGTGAAATTTCGTCCGGCTTTTCGAGCCAGCGAAATTTGCGCAAATCTTCCACGCCGGCGGCTTTGAGCGTGAGAACGACTTCCGCCAAATCCAGCCGCTTGATTTCCGGCAATTCCTGCGGCGCGCGATGCGAATGTTCCTCGCGCGACCACAATCTCATGCAAACGCCCGGCGCGGTGCGGCCCGCGCGACCGGCGCGCTGGTCGGCGCTCGATTGCGAAATCTTTTCGATGAGCAACGTGTTGATGCCGCGATTGGCATCGTAGCGCGCGACTCGCGCCAGACCGGAATCAATCACCAACCGGACGCCGTCAATCGTGATTGAGGTCTCGGCGACGTTGGTGGCGACGACCACTTTGCGTTTGTCATAACGCGCCACGGCGGCATCCTGAAGTTTTGGATCCAATTCGCCGTGCAACGGCAGGAGAATAAATCCTTTTGATTCGGACGTATGACGAATTGCTTCAATCGTTTGCGAAATCTCGAATCCACCCGGCATGAAAACCAAAACATCGCCTTCACCGCCGCCGGAAACGTAATTTGAAAATGCCTCGGCGGCTTGTTCCCAAACCGGCCGCTTGTCATTGTAGGCTGGTTGCGCGGCGTATTCGATTTCCACGGGAAACGTGCGGCCCTGGGATGACAACGTCGCGCACGGCTTCAGATAATTTTCCAATTCACCGGCGTTCAACGTCGCGGACATGACGGCGAGGTGTAAATCCGGCCGATGTTGCTCCTGCAAATCCAGCGTGCGGGCGAGCGTGATATCGCCGTAAAGATGACGCTCATGGAATTCGTCAAAGATCAAAACAGAAACGCCGCGCAATTGCGGATCGTCAATCATTTGCCGGAGCAGAACGCCTTCCGTCACGAAACGGATTTTGGTTTTGGCGGAGGTGCAATTCTCGAACCGGATTTGATAACCCACCTCATCGCCCAGTTTGACGCCAAGCTCCTGCGCAACCCGCGCGGCGAGCAATCGCGCCGCCAGCCGGCGCGGCTGGAGAATGACGACCTGGCCATTTTGGAGCAAGCCGTGCTTCAATAACATTTGCGGCACTTGCGTGGATTTGCCGGAACCCGTGGGCGCGGAAAGGATCAGTCGCCGATCGTTTTGCAGGTGCGAAACGATTTCATTTTCGATTTCATAAATAGGCAGACGGCCAGGCATTGAAGCGCGCACTGTAACAATTTTTACGCGGGGAGAAAATCAAAACGTCAAACAGCAGCAGAGCCGGCGTCGCAAATTACCGGGGGTTCCCGGCAAACCGCTGGCGCTCCCGGCGGTTGGCTCCAGCGCGGTATTAGGCGGCAAAATCGTCACATCAATAAACTGGTGGCTCACCATCAAAAACTCTTACTTTTTTATCAGCATCCACTGTCTTCAAGATTCCGTTCGTATCGTAAAATCTAAATCTCCACCATCCTGGCCTCTGCCACTGTGCTTCTGTGCAATGGAATGTGTTGGTGGCGGAATCAAGTGCTGTCATGGCCTGTCGGTAAGCATCTGGTAATGGAACTGTCGGAGCAATCTTTGGGTCATTAAACCATATGGCTGCAATGGCAGTGCAACAGGTGATACACAATGCGGCGATGATAACTGCCTGACGTTTCATATTATTATTGGACGTGCTTTTTCACAAAATGCTCCTGTCGCCTAACGTAAAAGAGCTAAGCTGCGAAACCCCGAATTGTCAATGATGGGAAACGAATTTGCCTTCTTTCGCAGCTTCAGCGAATTGTTAGACCGCGCTCCGCCATGATTTTTAATTCCGGCAATGTTCCGCCTGAGCGGCTGGTGCCCAATCTCAAAACCAAGCTGCGCGACCAGTTCCATGGGATGGCCCGCTTCAGGCAGTTGTCCCTGCGCACCGAAGAAACGTATTGGGCATAGCCCGTCGGAGTTGTCTGGCGGGAGGCAATTTCTCGACACGACCCGGTAGTTTTGAAAAAATCCGTTCGTTTTCTTTTTCCATGCAACGATTCAACGAGCGACAGTTTTTTATTTTGGTTTGCGCGGGACTGGCGCTGATCACGTTGTCCGTTTATTGGCCGATCACCGGGCACGGCTTCGTCAATTACGATGACGACAGTTACATCACGGAGAATTCCCATGTCAACACGGGTTTAAGTCCGGCGAACATCGAGTGGGCGTTCACGAGCGGCGAGGCTTCGAATTGGCATCCGTTGACATGGATTTCACACATGGTGGATTGCCAGCTGTTCGGGTTGAACGCGGGAGGGCATCACCTGATGGATTTGTTTTTTCATATCGCGGACACGTTATTGTTGTTCGTGTGGCTGAAACATTTGACGGACGCATTCTGGCGGAGCGCGTTTGTGGCGGCAGCATTTGCATGGCATCCCATGCACGTGGAATCGGTGGCGTGGGCGGCGGAGCGGAAGGATGTCTTGAGCGCGTTTTTTTGGATGCTGACATTGCTGGCGTGGTCGGCGTATGCGAAGGATAAAAGGCGTTCGGGCTATTTTCTGGCTTTGTTTTTCTTTGCGTGCGGTTTGATGAGCAAGCCGATGGTGGTGACGTTGCCATGCGTTTTGTTGTTGCTGGATTTCTGGCCGTTGCAGCGGCTGAACATTTCGGAATTCCAAATCAAACACGTCGCGAAGCTTGTCGTGGAGAAAATCCCGTTTTTCATTTTATCGGCGGCGGGAAGCGTGGTGACTTACCTGGTCCAGCAACATGGGAAAGCGGTCTGGAAACCGCCGTTGGGTGTGCATATCGAAAACATATTTATTTCCTACGTGCGCTATGTCGCCAAGCTTTGCTGGCCGGCGGATTTGGTGGTGATCTATCCGTTCCAACGTCATCTGCCGCTGGCTTCGGCGATCGGCGCGGGATTATTGCTGTTGACCTGGACGGCGTTGTTTTTGTGGCGCGCGCGGCAAAATCCGTATCTTATTTTCGGCTGGCTCTGGTTCGTGGGCACATTGGTTCCGGCCATCGGCATCGTGCAGGTTGGCGCGGCGGCGATGGCGGATCGCTATACTTATTTGCCGGGCATCGGCTTTTTCATCCTTGTCGCATGGGGAGCAAATGACCTGTTGCGAAACCGTTCGCGCTGGAAAAAATATCTGCCGGTCGCGGCGGGCATCGCGCTGGCCGGATGGCTGGGAGCGACTTCCATCCAAATCAATTACTGGAAGGACGACATTCATTTGTTCTATCACGCCGTCGAACGAACAAAGGACAATTACATCGCCGAAAACGCGCTGGGCAAATCATTTGAACAGGCGGGCGATTACGGGCGCGCGCTGATCTGCCTTTCGAATTCAGTGGCGGTCGAATCGCGCTTTGCGCCATCGCAATTTGAATACGGCGTTTGCCTGCTGGCATTCCAGCGCACCAACGAGGCGCTGGAACATTTCAGCAATGCCGTCCAATTGCAGGATCACGATGCGGAGGTGGAATATGCGCTGGCGGTATATTTTGATCGGAACGGCGTGCCGCAGGAAGCCGAGCGTTTATTGCGCCGGGCCATGGCCGACCGCCGGGATTATTCCAAAGCAGAAAATTACCTGGCCGTTTTGCTGTCAAAACAAAAGCGATTCGCCGAAGCGTTGCCGTTTTTTGCGGATGTCGCGCGGCTCAAACCGGAGGACGCGGAAGCGCAATTCGATTATGGGTTGTCGTTGCTGGACAATCATCAGCCTGCCGCCGCGGCGGACCAATTCCGCGCCGAACTCAAGCTCACGCCGGATGCGACAAAAGCGCATTACCGGCTGGCCAACGCGCTGGCGCAGCAAAAGAAATTCGCCGAAGCAGCGGATGAATTTCGCGCCGCGCTCAAGCTCACGCCGGATTTTTCCGATGCGCAAAAGGAATTGAATGAAATTCTTTCCGCACATCCGGAATTGACCCCTTCCATTCCGGCCAAAAAATAAATCATGTCCGCCATCACTTTCATCCGGCAACGGCCGCGGGCCGCGGTTTGTGTCGCGCTGGCCGCCGTCACGCTGGCGGTTTACGCGCAAGTGTTGCGCAACGATTTCATCAGCTACGACGATCCGGATTACATCGCGCAAAACCCGCATGTCACCTCCGGATTGACGATGACAAACATCGTCTGGGCGTTCCAGGGCAGTCACGCCGCGAATTGGCATCCGCTGACCTGGATGCTGCACATGGCCGATTGCGAATTGTTCGGCCTTCATCCGGCGGGACATCATTTCGTCAATGTGCTGTTTCACGTCGCCGATTCGATGTTGCTGTTCCTTTTGTTAAGCCGGATGACGAACGCAATATGGCGCAGCGCATTCGTCGCCGCGGCATTCGCGCTGCATCCCCTGCACGTGGAATCGGTGGTGTGGGCGGCGGAACTGAAGGACGTTTTGTCGGCATTCTTTTTTTTGCTGGCGTTGCTGGCTTATGTCCAGTTTGCGGATTTGTGGAAAGTTCAAAAACGTCGCGCAAAAAATTTTTACATTTTTGCGCTGTTCCTTTTTGCGTGCGGTTTGATGAGCAAACCGATGGTGGTGACGTTGCCGTGCGTTTTGTTGTTGCTGGATTTCTGGCCGTTAAGACGGTTTGCGGTTCCCGGTTCGTGGCAGAGATTGCTTCTCGAAAAAATTCCGTTTTTCCTGCTTTCAATCGCGGCCTGCATCATCACCGCGCGCGCCCAACGGGTGGCGATGTGGTCGCCGGGATTGCTGCCGCTTTCGTTCCGCGTGGAAAATGCCGCCGTGTCGTATGTGCGTTATCTTTCCAAAATCTTTTGGCCATCGGACCTGGCATTGATCTATCCGTATCCTCATCATTGGCCGACGACGCTGGTGCCTGGGGTCGCGGCATTACTCCTGTTGCTGACAACGATCTTCATTCTGCAGATAAAGCATTTTCCATATCTGGCGGTCGGATGGTTTTGGTTTTTGGGAATGCTCGTGCCGGTCATCGGCATCGTGCAGGTCGGCGTGCAGGCGATGGCCGACCGCTACGCGTATTTGCCATCCATCGGAATTTTTATCCTGGTCGCATGGGGCGCGAATGATTTGACGCAACGCGCGCCGCGTCTAAAAAGAATTTTGCCGGCAGCCGCCGGCGCCGCGCTCGCGGGTTGCATCGCCGTCACGTCAGTGCAATTGACGTATTGGCGCAACAGCATCGAAATTTTTTGGCATACGATAAAAGTGACGGACAACAACTATTCCGCCTACGATTGTTTTGGCCACGCTTTGGACAGCATCGGTAAAACAAAAGAAGCGGAGGAATTTTTTGCCGCGGCGGTAAAAGTCGAGCCTGACTTTCCCTCAAGCCAATTCCATCTGGGCATGGTTTTGCTGGAGCGCGGCGATTTTCTCGATGCCTCGAATCATCTGGCGGAAGCCGTGCGGCTGGATCCGTCTGATCCGGTGATGCAATTCAATTTTGCGACGTTTCAGTCGCAGCACGGCGACCCGAAAATTGCCGCCGAACATTTTGAAATCGCCCGCAAGCTGGATCCGGATTTGACCGTCCCGCGCAAACAATAAAGGTCATCTCAAGATTTCCACGTTGTCGAACAGTGCCGAATTCAGCGCGGCGTTGTTATGCGACGTGAGCGCCAGGCCGGCATAAATTTTCTTCGGCAAAGAATTCGTGACGCTGTCCACGAGCTGCCAGTTTTTACCGTCGTCGGAAAGGTAACCGCGGAAAATATTTCCCGCGCGCGCCAGTTTCACCCAATGCGGCGTTTTCGCTTTCGGACTGGTCGTCGCCGTGCAACGGCCTTTGTCGGCCACGCGTGATTGGAACGTGGAATTTCCTTCGCCGGTCACAGCGATCAAAACATCCTTCGCATCCGGCGCGAGCGAGGCGCGGAACATCACGCCGGCTTTGGCCCATGGATCGGTGAATTGCAACGTTTTCACCCGCGCAACAATTTCTCCGTCGCCGCTCAAAGTCGTGCAGGCAAAATGGAAAGCGTCGGCGTAACCCCAGATGTCGCCGCCGGAAGCGATGAGATTGAATTCGTGGTTCACGTAACTGGCGTCGCCGCGCAGCGCGACCATTCCGATGTCCTGATGCGTCCAATTTTTCGGAAGAGCAGCGACTGTCGGCGGCAACGAATTGATCCAATCGTTCAGCATGGCCACGGCCTGGTCGTCCACGACATTTTTCGCGAGCGGCGGCATCTGCAGATTGCCGACCATGCCGACACGCTGATACAACAGCGATTTGGCGGGATCGCCGGGCACGACGACACGCGCGCCGGCAATGCCGAGCGTGTTGGCGACGGGACCATTGATGATTTTTTGTTGCTTGAGCGGCGTATCAAAACGCGCGTCAAAAAATGCTTCCACGCCGCCGGGCCGATGACATTGGGAGCAATTGGAATCGAGATAGGAGCGCACGCGCAATTCGAGCGGCGCATGAACGTCCGTCACGGCGGCCAATTTCTGAAAATGCGGAATTTCTTTTTCATCCAGCGTCGTATCGAAAGCGTGGATGTGATTGAGCGCACGCAATTGGTTATCCGTCACGCCGTTTGGATATTTCAGATCGCCGTTGAGTTGCCGTGCCTTGAATCCCAGCACGCCGCCGGAAGCAGGCGTATGGCAGGTCAAACAATCCTGGCGGCCGGGGAAAAACCAGTTTTGCTTCCGGACACCGCTGGCAGTTTTGATGTGGATGATTTCATTCGTGCCGGAATTGACCAGATCCGCGTCGCTCAAATCGTCGCGCCATCTGTAAGTCGCGCCGTAAACGTAACCGGCGGTGTCGCGCACGAGCAATCGCGTTTCGAGCCGGCGCAGGATTTTGGGATCGGTGTCGTCCACCGGCAGTGAAAAATTTTTGATGAAGACGGTTCCGGCGGGAAATTGCCATTCATTCGTCCGCGAGAAATGGATCTTGGAATTTTCCGGCAGCGCGATCCAGCGCGCTTTCACGGCGCCGTCCGACCAGAGCGGCGAATTGACGGAGTAGGGGATGAGAAAATCATTTGGCGTGAGCGTTTTGAGATCGGCAAACACGCCGGTTTGCGAAAGCAATTTCGGCAGATTTTTTTTCGGCGGCGGCGGTCCTCCGCGTTGCAGCGTGTAAATATGTCCGCCGATGCTGCTCATCTGGCAGAAATAAATTTCGCCATCGGCATCGGTGCCGAACGACGATAATCCCGTATAATCCGCGCCGGAATTCGGGCCGTCGCCTTTGGGCATGACGCAGAGCACCTCCTTCTTCGGCGGCGTGGCGGTTTCGTCCAATGCCCAAACCGTGCGATAGACGTTGTCGCCAAAAATATATTTGCCGCCGAGATCTTTCTCGAATTTTTTGCCGCGATACACGTAGCCGCCGATGACCGCGCGACCGTCGCTGTGCGGATAATCGAGAATCGGCCCGCGGCTGATGCCGGGGTAATTCGCCGGCATTTTGCCGAGCGCGCCTTCGCAGTAAGACCATTGGAAATTCAGTCCAGCTTCGTTTTTTTCAATCACGTCAATCTCTTCGCGCGTGCTTTCGCCGACGTCGCCGATGAAAATCCGTCCCGTCGGCGGGTCAATCGTCATGCGATGCGGGCTGCGCAATCCGAGGCAAAAAAATTCTTCCAGATAATTCGATTGGCCGACAAATGGATTGTCATTCGGAATAAAATAATTTGAAGTCACGCCGTTCAACGGCTGGCGTCGGATCGGATGACTGATATTTCCGCCGCGGCAATCCACATCCAGCCGCAGCACGCCGCCGAAGAGACCTTTGTTGAGGACCTGGTCATTTTCCGCGACGGAATTGTCGCCGATGGTCAGATAGAGAAATCCATTTTGCGGATGAAAAAACATTCCGCCGCCGTCGTGCCAGATGGTTTGGTTGGTCTGGTCAATGAGGATCAATTCCGAATTGGAAATCGCCACGCCATTTTCATCCAGCGTGAATCGCGAAAGCCGGTCATGGTAGGTGTTGGGCACAATCGGATTGGGTCGCGCGTAAGGATCGCCGACAACTGCGCCGGATGGAACTGCCGTGTAATAGATGTAAATGAAATGATTCGTCGCAAAGCCGGGAGGAAACGCGACGCCGAGCAGGCCGGAATCGTCCCAGCCCTGGCAACGGTCGTGGATGTCCAGGACGAGCTTTTTTTGCGAAACATTGGAGGAATTCTCAAAGATCCAGACACGACCTTCGCGTTCCCAGACGCAGAGTTGATTTGAATCCGGCACGGCGGTCAGGCCGACGGCATTCGTGAACAGCAAATGAGGGAAGGCGACGACCGCCGACCAATTGCCGGAAATCGTCGGCGCGCGTTCCGGCATCGCGCCGTTGAGAAATGGTTCGACCTGCGGGCGCGATCCGAGTCCGTAAGGTTTTGCGTTCGCGGAAAAACAGAAAGCAGCAAGCGATGCAACGGCAGCAAGCGTTCGGCATTGCATATAGATTTTTGAGACAGTTCTTTTCACCTCACCGGCAATAAATTTGTCCGTCGCGTTTGCGGCGTCAAATTTTTTACGTCAATTTATGGAAGATTTTGGAATTGCTTCTTTTATGGATTTGGATTTCAGACGGTTGCAGCGTTCGACGAACAAATAGAAAACGCCGGGGCCGAAGCAGAGCAGCATCACGGAAATGCCGGTGGCAATTCCCCAAAATGTCCCGGCCGGCGCGCAACAATCGTCGCGGCGGCGCACGATGACGTGGCTCGGCACGGCGACGATGAGTTCGAGGATGCTGCCGCGCAACAGCCAGCGCATCGCGCGCTTGAGCAATGAATCGGCGTCATCCGCTTTGGCGAAACGCGAAAAAATCAGCCCCCAAATGATCCAGAAAATTCCGATGATGAGAAAAATGCTCGTCCAAACTCCGCCGTCGGTTGTATTCACGGTTCCGGGTTGGCCGGCGACGCGGTGTCCAAGCACCCAATCCGTGAACGAAAAAATTCCAAAAGCATTGTCTTTGATGATGGCGCAAAGGATCGAAAAAACGCCGGCGATGAAAAGGTTTGCGAGAAAGAATCCGCTGACGATGATGGGGATTTTCAATTTGCGACGCGCGGGCAACCGCTTTTCGGAAAGATCAATCGGCACGAGCAGCAGAAGGATTTGGCCGGTCACCAACACGGCGAGCCAAAGCCAATAACCCCATGCGGTAAAAATTCCCATGGTATTGCCGATAGTGGTGTCAGATGGATTTTTTCCCCAGTCTGCAAATGCTGCAAACGTGACCGGCACGGTCAGCAGAACAAGGGCGATGGCGTAAAGCGTTGTGGTCAGGATTGCCCAGCGTTTCATAAGGTTGCTTTGATTGAGCCACGAAATGAAACACTGCGCGAGGAGAAATGTTGCAAGCGCGGTTAAGTGGCTTTCGCTCAATGAAATTGAGCCGGGCAACTTTTTTTCGTCTAGCTGCCGCGTGCGGGATTACAGTTGCAATGCGCATCAAACCTTTTAATCTCCGCGTCCCGATGAATTCGGAAAGCCGTTCCACCGTTTATCACGCGCTCGCTTTTTGGCTGGGCATGGTCGCCATCGTGACCGGCGTATCCTTTCATTTGCCCGATTTTGTTGCCGCGCGGGACATGCATTACATGATGAATTGCATGCCGATGTCGAAATTGATGTTGTCCGGAATGGGACTTATCGCCGCCGGAATTGCGATGACATGTTACGGTTTATTTCCGGTGGGCAACAAGAAGGCGGTCAATTTGAGCGGAGACTATCAGCTCCATTCGCTGGACAACGCGCGGTTAAGCCCGGCGCATTGGCAATTGGTCGTGGTCCTCTGCCTGGCATTGGTGGTGGATGTGATGAAACCGGCCACGCTCGGGTTTGTCATGCCGGGAATGCGACAGGAATATGGCATCAGCGCTTCGACGGCATCGCTGCTGGCGTTGTCGGCGATGATCGGCACGACGACGGGTTCGATTCTTTGGGGCATCCTCGCGGATCGTTACGGCCGGCGCGGTTCAATTCTTTTGGCTGCACTGATGTTCATCAGCACTTGCATCTGCGGCACGATGCCGACATTTGGATGGAATCTCTGCATGTGTTTTTTCATGGGACTTTCAGCCGGCGGCTTGTTGCCGATCGTGTTTGCGTTGTTGGCGGAAATGACGCCGGCGCGGCATCGCGGCTGGCTCTCGGTGCTTGTCGGTGGCGTGGGCACGGCCGGCGGTTATCTCGCGGCAAGCGGCGCAGCCGCGTGGCTGGAACCGATCTTCAGCTGGCGCGTCTTGTGGTTGCTCAATTTGCCGACGGGTTTGCTGGTCATTTTATTGAGCCGTTTTATTCCGGAATCGCCGCGATTCCTGTTGCACGATGGCTGGGTGGATGAGGCGAAGAAGAACCTGGCGCGGTTTGGCATTGAATTGGTTCCGGTTCCAAAGGAAGCGCAGGCCGAACCGGTGAAACATGCGACAGAATTCAAACAATTGTTTCGCAAACCTTATGCGGTGCTGACTTTAACCGTTTGTCTTTACGGCCTGGCCTGGGGATTGGTGAATTGGGGATTTTTGACATGGCTGCCGAGCATCCTCCGGGATTACCTGCAAATGGATGGAAAAGTTGCGTATCAATTGCTGGCCAAGTCAGCATTGTTTGCCGCGCCGGGATGCATCCTGGTTGCCTGGTTGTATGGATTCTGGAGCAGCAAACGGACGATGATCCTTTTCGCAATCGGCACGGCGATTGTGCTGGCCGGATTTGCAACGTTCAAACCGGGAGTCAGCCCGGCAACTTTCAGCGTGATGACAATTTTATTGTTGATCGGCTTGAGCGGAATGATTGCCATGCTTTCGCCTTACAGCGTCGAGCTTTACCCGACGCGATTGCGAGCCAGCGGCGGCGGCGTAACGGCCAGCAGCAGCAAAGTGGGAGGAATCGTCGGACCTTCCGCCGTGGCGTTGATCATGACCGCGTCTTCCGGTTTGGCGATACCAGCGATCTCCCTTGCAACGCCATTGGTATTGGCCGCCGCGGCTTTGTGGATCAACGGCAGGGAAACTTCGGGAAAACGATTGGAAGAATTGCAGGAAAACCGCTGACGCTGCGATATCGTGTGCGTGGAAATTTTTTCATTGATGAAAAATTCATTTTCCGAAATTTGAATTTGCCGGGTGCTGAAAATCAAAGCCACCGTCGCGCGTCATCGCTGACGGGAATTTTTTGGATGGGAAAATCGCGATCGCAGCCGCCGCGATTCCTGGCGCGCGAAAATTCACTGCTCGAAATCATCAGCCGTTCTTCGTGGGATTTACGCGTGGGAGAGATGAGTTTTTCTGAAATTGCCGTTGCCAATTTTTCTTTTCATCGGCAAATTGCTCAAATCAAAATTTATGAGTAAAGCGGCTAAACTTGAGTTGGAAGGCAGGAATTACGAATTAAAGACCCTGACCGGCAGTGAAGGCGAAAAAGCGATCGACGTTTCTTCATTGCGCGCGGATACCGGCTATATCACGCTGGACGACGGCTACGGCAACACCGGTTCCTGCACCAGCAAAATCACTTTCATTGACGGCGAAAACGGCATTTTGCGCTACCGGGGAATTCCCATCGAAGAGCTTGCGGAAAAATCTTCATTCATCGAAACGGCGTATTTGATCATTTACGGCGAATTGCCCACGCGCGAACAGATCAAACGTTTCTCGGACATGTTCACGGAGTATCAATATCTCCACGAGGACATGAAATATCATTTCGAAAGTTTTCCGACCAACGCGCATCCGATGGCGATCCTTTCAGCGATGATCAATGCCGCCAGTTGTTTCGATGATGAATTGATGCAATGGAAATGGGGCAAGGCGAGCAAGCAATTCGACATTTATACGGCCAAGCTGATGTCGCAGGTCCGGACCATCGCGGCATATTCGTATCGCAAATCGCGCGGACTGCCGCTGATTTATCCGAAGCGCACTTACAAATACACGGCGAATTTCCTGCACATGATGTTTTCATCGCCGTATGAAGATTTTGAATTGAAGCCCGAAGTGGTGCGCGCGCTGGATTTGATTTTCCTGCTGCACGCCGACCACGAACAAAATTGCTCCACCTCGACGGTGCGCATGGTCGCGTCGTCGCAGGCGAATCTGTTTGCGAGCTGTTCCGCCGGCGTTTGCGCCTTGTGGGGGCCGCTGCACGGCGGCGCCAACCAGGCCGTCATCGAAATGCTCCAGGAAATTCATCGCGAAGGCGACGACGGTTCGAAATTCATCGATGCGGCGAAGGATAAAAACAGCGGGCGCAAATTGATGGGCTTCGGCCATCGCGTCTATAAGAATTATGATCCGCGCGCCAAAATTATCAAAAAAGCGTGCGATGAAGTGCTGTCCAAATTGCACATCGTTGACCCGTTGTTGGACATCGCCAAACACCTGGAGGAAGCGGCGCTCAAGGATCCCTATTTCGTCGAACGCAAATTATACCCGAACGTGGATTTTTACAGCGGCATCATCATGCGCGCCATCGGCATTCCGATGGAAATGTTTACCGTGATGTTCGCCATCGGGCGAATGCCGGGCTGGATTGCCAATTACAAAGAAATCATGGAAGAACCGAAAGGCCGCATTTATCGTCCGCGACAGATTTATACGGGCAAGACGCTGAACCATTACGTTCCGCTGGATGAGCGGAAGTAATTCGTCTGTTTGAGCAGGTTAAATACCGTTGCCGTAAGCACAACGGGTATGATTGTTGCTCTATAGTCGTTCGTTTAACGGCATCTCTTGTGAAAAAAATTCTGGTCATCGACGACGAAGAATGGTTGCGCGAAATGATTCACCTCGCTTTGAAACAGCGGGGTTTTGAAGTCATTGAAGCGACCAACGGCACGGAGGGGATCGAAACCGCGCGAAAGGAACTTCCCGACCTAATCCTTTGCGACGTCAATATGGGCAAGGTGGACGGCTATCTGACGCTCTCCGCGTTGCGCACCGAAGCGCCGACCGCCGCGATTCCGTTCATTTTGATGACCGGCCTGGCCGACAACGCCGGAATGCGTCACGGCATGGAACTCGGCGCGGATGATTATCTTCCCAAACCGTTTACGACCGACGCGCTTTATGCGGCCGTGGACGCGCGTCTGAAAAAATCGCAGACCGTCCGCGATGAAGCGGAACAAAAGCTCCGCCATTTGCGCGACAGCATCAGTCTTGTGATGCCTCATGAAATGCGCACGCCGCTGAACGGAATTTTGTCCAACGCCGAAATGCTCGCGACTTCGGCTACGACGCTCAGGCCAACGGAAATCGTTGAGATCGGGAAAGAAATCCACGAATCCAGTTTGCGACTCGAACGGCTGATCGAAAACTTTCTGATCTTTGCCCAAATCGAAATGATTTCCGCCGATGCAAAAAACGTCAATGCGTTGCGCGTGGGCAAGACCGACCGCGCGCAGGAATTGATCAAAAAGCTCTGCACCGAACAGGCCGCGCATTTCAACCGTCAATCCGATCTGGTCCTGGAAATCTCAAATATCTCGGTCCCGATGTCGGAAAATTATTTCAGCCGCGTCATCAGCGAATTGGTTCACAATGCCTTCAAGTTTTCTGAACCCGGCACGCCGGTTAAAATCGCCTTGTCCGAAATTTTTAACGGCGCGGCGCTGGCCGTCGACGACAAAGGGCGAGGGTTCTCGACGGAACAAATCAAACGCATCGGCGCCTACATGCAATTCGACCGGAAAATGGAGGACCAGCAAGGGCTTGGCCTGGGACTGACGATTGCCAAACGACTGGTGGAATTGCACGGCGGCGCATTGACAATTGAAGGTGAAAAAGGCGCCGGCACGACCGTTACCGCGAAATTGCCGAAGGCAAAAGTGGGATAATTCCGGAAGTAAAATTAAAGCGGCAACCGCGCATAAAGCTTTGCCAGAAGAAGTCCAAACAATTGCGCGAGGAAAAAATAAAGAACAATTCCCACAATCGGAGCGAAATCCACTTTGCCGATGCGCAACGGAATCATTTTCAGCGGTTGCAATAATTTCTGCGCCGTCACTTCCACATAATTCCAAAACGGATGTTTGCCGAAATAAATGTAGCTGTTGAGCAGATACAAAATCAGCAGCGCGATGATCAAAAATTTCCAGAGAAGATAGCTTCCCAATCCGATGACAACGGCCTCTTCAATCCGATGTGCGGCGGAAATGGGCTCGGGAAAAATATCGAGCCATCCGAAAAGCCAGCTTGCCGGCCACCATAAAATGGCAACGGCAAAAAATGGCAAAAGCAATTTCGTCGCTCGCGCCCAGCCATCCACAAAACCCAATTGGATCCGCACAACGCGCTGGAACGGTTCCGGGCCTTTCAAAATCGAGAACAACAGCAGCCAGAGATAAAAAATTGCGAGCAGGACACCAAAACTCAAAATCGAAAATAGAAAGATTCTTAAAAAGGAATCACTGCGGAATGACAGCGCGATGACACTTAAATCCAATTTGCCTGACCAGCCAAAGCCTTTTCCGATCTGCCAATAGAAAATGGCGCGAAAAAAAATCAACGCGACGATGGCGGCAGGCAATTGCCAATGGCGTGATTGTAGCGGAGTGATGGGTTTGAGCGCGCCGACAAGGGTGGCCGGGCGGCGTTTGACAATCGGGTCAAAACGGAGTGCACGCCAATTGGCCCAAAGCAAAACCGCCGCGATATTCAGGATGAAATCAACGATGTCCATTTGCGAAACGTCCGGCCATTGATACACGCAATGAATTTTTGCGCAAATGGAATTTTACGGAATCAATTTGAGGTGTTCGACGGCGAGGGCTTGACGATGGGCCGGCTGACGTTTTTCAAACGTTCGCGGACCATGTCGGCGCGGATCAAATCGCGCTCCTCGGCGGTGAGTTTATCGGAAAATTGCTTTTGCAAGTGCGCCGGCTGTGTTGTCAGAAACAATTCGTCCACGAGCGACCGCTCGGCGCCGGGAAACAACCCCAAATCCACGCCCAGCCGCAGCAGCGAAAGCAAGTTCATCGTTTCTTTCGACGAAATGCTGTGCGCATTGGCCAAAATGCCGTAGGCGCGGCCGATATGGTTGTAAACGGTTTTCGGCTTTTTCTCCAAAAGCGTCAGCCGCGCGTTTTCTTCGTGCTCGATGATTTGCGCCAGAACTTTTTCCAGGCGTTCGACGATCATCGGCTCGGTTTCGCCGAGTGTCATCTGGTTGGACACCTGAAAAACATTTCCCAGCGCCTCGGTGCCTTCGCCATAAAGTCCGCGCACGGCCAGGCCGAGCTTGTTGACGGACTGGATAATGGGATTGATCTGTTCGGCAAGGACGAGGCCGGGTAAATGCAACATCGCGCTGACGCGGATGCCGGTGCCGAGATTGGTCGGGCAGGCCGTCAAATAGCCGAGATCGCTGTCGAAAGCATATTCCAATTTCTTTTCCAGTTCGGAATCGAAATTATCGATCGCCGTCCATGCCTGTTTCAATTGCAGGCCGGGGCGCAGCGCCTGCATCCGCAAATGATCTTCCTCATTGATCATCACCGAAAAAGTTTCGTCGCGGTTCAAGACCAGGCCGCTGCCGGCGCTTTTTGCCGCGTGCTCACGGCTGATGAGATGGCGTTCCACGAGGATTTGTTTGTCCAACGCGCCGAGATTGTCCATCGCTTCGGAAAAAGAGTCGGCCATTTCCGGCAGGCCTTCGATGGCCGGCTGGACCGTTTCCAAAATTTTCACGCGCTCGGGCTTTTTTGCCCAACCGGGAAATGCCGAGCCTCTCAAATTGCGCGCCAGACGAACGCGGCTGGACATGACGATCCGGTCATGCGGGCCGTGGCGGCGGGCCGTTTCCGCGGGAGGAACCAAAAATTCGTGGAGATTTTTCATCGCGCCAGATTTTTCGGCGACGTTGAACGGTCGCTCAATTGTTTAATTTCGTCGCGCAATTGCGCGGCTTCCTCGAAATTCTCCGTTTCAATCGCCTTGGCCAATTTTTTTTGCAAGGCCTTCAATTTATCGGCGTTTTCGCGCGAGGCGCGCAAGGCTTCCGGCGCTTTGCCGGTATGCCGCGTGCCTTTGTGCATGGTTTTGAGCAAGCCGCTCAAGCCTTCGGAAAATGTTTTGTAACAATCCGGGCAACCGAGACGGCCGGATTTCTTGAAATCCGCCTGCGTGAAGCCGCAACGCGGGCAACGCAGTTCCAATCCACCCGCAGACTGTTCGATTTCCTGCGACGCGCCCAGCCCGAGCATCAAGTCCGCCAGCGCGAAACCCGTGGGATCGTTCACGCCCTTGGCTTTGGCGCAATCTTCGCACAGATCAAGCTTCTGCATCTTGTCGCCCACGATTTGGGTGAGATGCACCGTCGCCGGTTTTTCTTTGCAAATGGAACACTGCATTTCGTTAAAAAGTTAAAGCGTTGAATCGTTAAACCGTCAAAACAATTTTACGACGCAAAGGGAGAAAACGCGAATAGGAATTTATTTCGCAAAAAAAATCAGAAATAACCGGCCTTTTTCCGGTCTTCCATCGCCGCCTCGCTTGCCTTGTCGTCGGCACGCGAACCGCGTTCGGTCACGCGCGCGGCGGCGATTTCCGCGATGATGTCGTCCACCGAATCCGCCGGCGATTCCACCATGCCGGTGCTGATGATGTCGCCGATGGTGCGAACACGAACGATGAGTTCTTTGACGGATTCTTTTTCTTTCGGTGGCAAAAGAGTCGTGACCGGCAGCCATTGGCCGTTGCGGCGGACGCATTGGCGCGTGTGGCTGAAATAAATCGTCGGCACTTCGAGCTTTTCGCGTTTGATATATTCCCAGACATCCATTTCCGTCCAATTGCTCAACGGAAACGCGCGCATATTTTCGCCGGGATTGACGCGGGCGTTGTAAATGTTCCAGATTTCCGGCCTTTGATTTTTCGGGTCCCATTGGCCGAAAGAATCGCGGAAAGAAAAAAAACGTTCTTTCGCGCGCGCTTTTTCTTCGTCACGCCGCGCGCCCCCGATGAGGCAATCGAATTGAAATTCTTCAATCGCCGCCAGCAGCGTGGGGATCTGCAATTGATTGCGGCTGATCTCGCCCGGACGCGGAACCGCGATGCCATTTTTGATCGCGTCTTCGACTTTGCGCACAATCAATTTGGCGCCGAGTTGTTTCGCCCGTTTGTCGCGAAATTCATTCAGTTCAGGAAAATGATGGCCCGTGTCCACGTTGAGCAGCGGCATCGGAATATCCGAGGGACGAAACGCTTTTTCGGCAAGGCGCAGCAGGCAGATTGAATCCTTGCCGCCGGAAAACAGAATGGCGGGACGCTCGAATTCCGCCGCGACTTCGCGCATGACGTGAATCGCTTCGGTTTCTAAAAACTGCAAATGATCTAAATGATAACTCGTCATTGTGACTCGAATATGAAAGCAATTTCAGGCGCGAATTGCACGAATTAACTGTCAGGCTAAATGCCTGCGCCGGACGAAACCGCCGTGCCGCCCCAGGTCGCGTGCAAGCCGCACTCGCGCTTGTCGTCAGCCTTGGCCGGGTCGAAATAATCCCATTCATTCGGCAGATTGTTTTGCTTCAAATAATTTTCCATTTCGGCGTCCGTCCAATAAAAAACCGGGCTGACTTTCAATGCGCCGAAATTTTTGTCCTCGCTGACGATGTCCAATTCCGCGCGATTCGGATTCTGCACTTTGCGCAAGGCGGTGATCCAAACCGTCGGCGCCAATTCCTTCATGCCGCGCTGGAATGGTTCCAGCTTCATCAATGCACTGAATTCTTTGAGCGCCTTTTCGTCGTCAGTGGACGGAATCTCGCCGTAAATCGCATCGCGATGCGCCACGGAAATTTTCGGCAAAAATGGTTTGAGGTTCAGCTTGAGCAATTTTTTCAATTGCTCGGCGTGCTTGTAAGTTGCCGGACGATTGTAACCGTGATCAACCCACAACACCGGAACGTCCGGCTGCGCCTGCACGCACAAATGCAAAACAACGGCCTCATAAGGACGGAAATTCGTCGAGACAATCGCGCGGCCATTGGCTCGCGCAATCGCCCACTTCACAATTTCGAGCGGCGATTTGTTTCGCAATTCGGAATTGGCTTTGGAAATTTCAGCGGCAGTCATTGAATTGATTTCCAGATTAATTTGCAGCTGCGACGAGTTCTTCCTTCAAAACGACGCGGTCGCAGAAATCGCCGAAGCGTTCGCCGTCGTGGCGTTCCTTGGCGAAACGCGCGAGCAACGGACGCAATTCGTTTTCGATGTCCGGATCTTTAACGACTTCCTTCCAAATGCGGTTCATGCGCGTGCCGGAAACATTTCCGCCGAGCCAGACCTGATAGCGTCCGGGCGCTTTGCCGACGAACGCGATTTCCGCCATGTAAGGCCGCGCACAACCGTTCGGACAACCGGTCGAACGAATGATGATTTCCTCATGGCCCAATCCCAGATCGGCGCAAAGTTTTTCGAGCCGGTCAATCAAGCCCGGCAACATGCGTTCGCTTTCGGCAAGGCCGAGGCCGCACGTTGGCAGCGAAGGGCAGGCCATCGACGCCGCGTGCAAAATCGTCGTCTGATTTTCCGTTTTGACGCCATGCTTCGCGAAAATGGCATTGATGCCGACTTTGTCTTCGTGATTTGCGTTCGCGAGAATGATGTTTTGGTTCGTCGTCAGGCGGAATTCCAGATGCGGAAACTTTTCCGCGATTTCGCGCAATGCAATTTTCTTCGCGTCTTTCACGCGACCGGTGTCAACGAACAGCGTAAAGAAATTCTTTCCGTCGGTGGATTTATGCCAGCCGAGCAAATCACTCATCGTCGTGAATTTGTATGGCCGCGCCGGTTCCAATTTGAAGCCCGCGCGTTTTTCAAATTCCTCTCGCGCCCAATCCGCGCCGCGTTCTTCAATGACGTATTTCAAACGCGCGTGCTTTCGGTTCGTGCGGTCGCCGAAATCGCGATGGATCGTCAGCACGGCCTTTGCCGCGTCCACGACTTTATCCGCCGGCAAAAATCCGAGCACGTCCGCCAGGCGCGGATACGTCGCCGTATTTCCGTGACTGCGACCCATGCCGCCGCCGACGCATATATTATATCCGACGAGTTGGTCATTCTCGACGATCGCGATGAAGCCGACGTCGTTTGTAAAAATATCAATGTCGTTGGATGGCGGAATCGCAAACGCCGTTTTGAATTTTCGCGGCAGATAATATTTGCCGTAAAGCGGGTCGGTAAAACTTTTGTTGTCGTCCGCATTCAAATCCAATTGCACGCCGTCAATCCAGATCGCGTGATACGCCTTCGTCTTCGGCGCCAGCTCCATCGCCACGCGTTTGCAATCGGCATAGACCTGTTCGCGCGCCCTGGTGTAAGCAGGCGTTGGCGGAGCGAGCACGTTACGGTTCACGTCGCCGCATGCGGACAACGTGGAGAGCAGGCAATCATTGATGCCCTTGATGACATGGCGCAGGTTGTTTTTCGCGATGCCGTGGAACTGGATGCTTTGGCGCGTCGTGATGCGCAGCGTGTTGTTGCCGAAATTGGCGGACAATTCATCGAACGCGCGCCATTGATTTGCCGTCATGACGCCGCCGGGAATCCGTCCGCGCACCATCATGATGTATTTTTTCTCGGTCTTGCGCAGGTCGCGGTCGTCCTGCTGGTAGCAGCCGTGAAATTTCAGGAATTCGTAATCGTCGTGCGAGAAATGGTCCTCGGCCTGGTTCGCGATCGTGGCGGCAATCGTGCCGGCCAGCGTCGGGAACGCCGATTTGATCTCTTCGTTGTGGGTCAATTTGACCGATGCCTCACTCATAAAGAATAACTAGCATAGCTGGAATGGAGTTGCTGTTCAAGCGCGCCTTTGGGTTGGCATGGAGAGCAGTTTTTTGTAACTGCCATTTTTACACAATCGTCTAGCTTACGCGGACAAATCAAACATGAAAACACTGGTCATTATCATTTTGGCGCTGGGCATCGGATTCGCCGCGGCTTATTTCGTTCTTCCGAAACAAGCTGCGCCGGCCGTGGCTTCGGCGCCTGCTGCCGCGCCGGTTGCCGCGGCGCCTGCCGAAAAAATTATCGTTGCTTCTGCCAAACCCTCCGCGCCGGCCGAAGAATCGCCATCGGAAATTATTGATGATTTGCTGAACGTCCAGCTTGGTGAAGGCAGCGCCCGCAACACGGCTTTGCGCTTGGTGGTTTATAAATTGGAGATGCTTTCGATGCGCGGCCAGTCGGCGGTGCCGGCGATCCGCGCGTTTCTCGGGCGCAATGTGGACGTGGATTACAACCAGCAGGACGTCATCCAGCAACAAGCCGATGCCGCCGTGGCGGGCGGCAATGACCAGACCAACGCAAACGGAAATACCCGTGGGCGTGGTGGACGTTTCAATCGCGGAAATAATGGAGGCAATAACGGATTTTTCGGCGGATTCGCCGCGGGAAATGGCCGGTTCAATGCCGGTCGCGCGCGCAATCTGGAAAATTTGCGGACGGATTGGGTGGTGCCGCCGTCGTTGCGGCTCGGATTGGTTGGCGTGTTGAAGGACATCGGCGGTGCGGATTCTGAACAGGCAATGGCCGAAATGCTGGCCAGCACCGGTCGCGGCGTTGAAGTGGCTTACCTTACGGTGATGCTCGAAGAAATTGCTCCAGGCAAATATCGGGATGCCGCTTTGTCCGCCGCAAAGCAGTTATTGATGAATCCGCCGCCGATGGATAGTCCCGACCGGCTCGACCAATTGGCAAAATCTTATCTCTACGGCGTTCTGGAATTTTACAACGATTCTTCCTTTGTCGTGAATGCGCAGCAGATGTTGGTCGCCCCGGATGGACGGTTGGATCAGGATGCGATGGATTATCTCTCCACGGTTCTGAAAGAACAGGCCGTGAATTCGCTTTATGCTGCTTACCAAAATCCGAGTCTTTCGAATAATTTCGACAAAATGATGCTTGGCCGCGAGATTATGGGTTATGTCGGTGAAAATTCGCAGGCAAATCAACTCTTTACCGAAACGTTGAACAATCCGGATTTGCCGACGCCGATGAAGATTGGAACCATTGTCCAATTGGCGGGCGGCGGTTTTGGACCATTCGCGACCGAAGCGCCTGACCAGAACACGGCGACCGCGCGGCTTCAATTGCTCAATGCCATTGCGCCGACCTATGCGAATGACCCGACGATGTCGCAGGCAATTGCGCTGGTATCGGCAGCGTTACAAAATGGCCAGCCGGTCGAGCCGCAGGACATGCGCTCCCTGTTTCGTCAAGGTGGCGGATTTGGCGGGCGCAGGGGAGGCGGCAATCGCGGCGGGAATTAAAATCCCGCGCTTCAATCCGCATTATTTTCCACAGCACTGTTTATATTTCTTTCCGCTGCCGCAAGGGCAGGGATCGTTGCGGCCGACTTTAGGTCCAGTCCGAACAGGTTTGGCTTTTGCCTGGGCTTCCGCAGCTGCGGCCGCTTCGCTGACGACATCGCTTGGTTTGCCTTGTGATTGTCCACCGCTTGTGGCGGTGGTCGTGCTGCCGCCAAAAGCGCTGGCGCTTTGGTGCAACGTTTGCTGTGGCACATTGCGCAGGAAATTTTCAAACGCCATCATGCTCGACGCGCTGCGGAAAACGTTGTGACAGATTTCCGTTTTCACGTTCACCATCAATTCGTCGAACATCTTGAACGCTTCGGCTTTATATTCGATGAGCGGGTCGCGCTGGCCGTAACCGCGCAGGCCGATGCTGTAACGCAACGAATCCATCTCGTAAAGATGTTCCTGCCAGAGCTTGTCAATCGCGCTCAAAATGGTGTAACGCTCGACGGTCGCCAATTTCTCCGGCTCCTCAAAACTGATTTTCAGTTCGTAAGCTTTGCGGATGCTGTCAGAAATGAAGGTGCAGACGGCGAATTGTCCTTCGCTCAAGCCGTCGTAAATCGAGCCGGCCACGGGTTTTTCCTTTCCGGCTTCGGCGGCTTTGACGATTTCGGCTTCCGGCATCCCGAGCGGAAAATTCAAATTCACCCAATCGGCGAGCTGGCGGACTTTCCATTCACTCGCTTCGGTTCCGGCATCGGTGAATTGTTCCACCTTCAAAATCACGACTTCTTCGATGATGTCCATCAGCCGGTCGCGCACGTCGTCGCTGCGGATGATTTCGTTCCGGAAACCGTAAATGACTTCGCGCTGTTTGTTCATCACGTCGTCATATTCGAGCGTGCGTTTGCGTTGCTGGAAATTGTGTGCTTCGACGCGCTTTTGCGCCTGCTGGATGGAGCGATTGAGCAACGCGTGATTCAATTCCTGTCCTTCCTCCAGTCCCATGCGTTCCATCAATTTCACAATGCGGTCGCTGCCGAACAAACGCATCAAATCGTCTTCCAGCGAAATGAAAAAGTGGGAGCTGCCGGGATCGCCCTGACGTGAGCAACGTCCGCGCAATTGGCGGTCAATGCGCCGTGATTCATGGCGTTCGGTGCCGAGCACATGCAATCCGCTGACCTCATGCACGCCTTCGCCGAGTTTGATGTCCGTGCCGCGGCCGGCCATGTTCGTGGCGATCGTGATCGCGCCGCGTTGTCCGGCGCGCGCGACGATTTCGGCTTCCTGCTGGTGAAATTTCGCGTTGAGAACGGAATGGATCAATCCTTCCTTTTTCAACATGCGCGAGAGCATTTCACTCGTTTCGACCGAAACGGTGCCGACGAGGATCGGCCGGCCTTTGGCGTGGAGTTCTTTGATCTCTTTGACGACGGCGCTGAATTTTTCGCGGCGTGTTTTGTAAACCGAATCGTTGGCATCCTTACGGATGTTCGGTTTATTCGTCGGAATCGTCAGCACGCCGAGTTTGTAAATGTCAAAAAATTCCGCGGCTTCGGTTTCCGCCGTGCCGGTCATGCCGGCGAGTTTGGCGTAAAGGCGGAAATAGTTTTGGATTGTGATGGTCGCGAGCGTTTGCGTTTCGCGTTCGATCTCCACGCCTTCCTTCGCTTCGACAGCCTGATGCAAACCATCACTCCAGCGGCGGCCGGGCATCAGACGTCCGGTGTGCTGGTCAACGATGATGACTTTGTTCTCCTGCACGACATATTCCACGTCGAGCTGATAAAGCGAATAGGCCTTGAGCAATTGCGAGATCGCGTGGATTTTCTGCGCCTTGGCTTCGAATTCCTGCTGCAATTTCGCTTTAGCCTCCATGCGTTTGCGCGCGTCGGTTTCCCCGCCGGCATCCACGTCGTGAAGCATCGTCGTCAAATCCGGCAACACAAACGCTTCCGGATCTTGCGGCGAAATGTAATTGCGACCTTTCTCCGTCAAATCAGCTTCATGACTTTTCTCGTCGATCGCGAAGAGCAATTCTTCCTTCTCGCGATACAGATCCACTTTCTTCTGGTCTTTGTGCAAGTCCAGTTCGGCGCGATTCATCAAACCGGCATATTCGGGGTTTTCCAGGACCTTCATCAGCCCTTCCGATTTGGGCTGGCCGGTCTTGACGCGGAAGAGCAACAAGCCGAGTTGCCGTTCCAATTCATCGGCGTTTTTGACATTGGAGCCGTCGGCCGGATTTAATTTTTTGATGATGTCTTCCGCTTCCTTCAAAAAGCGCCCGCACAATTGCTGCTGCGCGCGAACCAAACCTTCGACGGTCGGCTTCCATTGCGCGAATTGCTCGTCGTGCGTGTGCATCGAAGGACCAGAAATGATGAGCGGCGTGCGCGCTTCATCAATCAGGATGGAATCCACTTCGTCCACGATGGCGAAGTAATGTCCGCGCTGGACCTGTTCCTCTTTGCGCGAAGCCATGCCGTTGTCGCGAAGATAATCGAAACCAAATTCGGCGTTTGTGCCATAAGTGATGTCGCGGAAATATTGTTCGCGGCGAACGGCTGGCGGTTGATCATGGAGAATGCAGCCGACGGTCAATCCCAGAAATTTATAAATCGCGCCCATCCATTCGGAATCGCGGGCAGCGAGATAATCGTTCACCGTCACGACATGGACGCCGCGACCGGAAAGCGCGTTGAGATAAACGGGCAGGGTGGCGACGAGCGTTTTGCCTTCGCCGGTGGCCATTTCCGCGATTTTTCCGCGATGCAATCCGACACCGCCGATCAATTGCACGTCGAATGGAACCATTTCCCATTTCAGCGGATGACCGCGCACGACGATTTCCTGTCCGCACATGCGGCGGCAGGCATTTTTCACCACGGCAAAAGCTTCCGGCAGGATTTCGTCCAGCTTCGCGGCGAGTTCGGCATGGTCTTCGATCTTGGAAAGTTCCTCTTTCCACCCCGCTGTTTTGGCGCGCAATTCGTCGTCGGAAAGCTTTTGCAATCCGGTTTCAAGCTCATTGATTTGCCGGACGAGCGGCCAGAGCCTGCGGACTTCGCGATCATTCTTCGACCCGAAAATCTTTTTGAATAAACCAGTCATGGTGATTCTTAAAATGGAACGGACAAACTACGCGTAGAACTGCGCAGCGTCAAAGCGAATCGCCGTGAATTGGAGTTGGTCAGGCCGGCGGATTTTTCGGCTGGATGGACGGCGGGGGCGGCGTTTGCCGGAACGATGCACCGGCGACCGGCGGCGTGGCGTCACGGATGATGATTGCCGCCCGGCGTGCCGCATCGGCGATCAATTTCAGATGCGGCTGAAATGACGAATCGTCGTGGGTCTTCTGCTGCAATCGTTCCGCGTAACCCTGCACGATGGTTAAAATGTTGTTCAATTCGTGGGCGACGGAAGGCGAAATATGACGGGCCGGATCAAACTTCGCTTCGTGGGCATGACCGGCGCCGCCATGTTCGATGGAAGATGCAATTTTTTTATAGATCGAATCGTAAGTTGACATTGCAGGATGCAAAGCACCTTGCGCGCCAAATTTGGCCTGATGGCCGACCTGAATTTAAGATAAAAACAGTATTTTTTTAAGTTCTATTTCAATGGGTTGAGAAAAACGGGACACATTTTCGAGAAAAGTGGACAATGTTTTTTGGGAAGCCTACCGCGCTTCAATCTTGTTTCTTCATTTTCCATTTTGCATTCTTGATTTAATGAATCTTGCGCTCGAATCCATGGGAATTATCGCCGGAAACCGCTCATTGCCGCTGGAGTTTGCGCGGCTGGCGCGGGCTGCCGGCGTGAAGAAATTGGTCGCCGCGGCCTTTGAAAATGAAACAGACCCGAAATTGGCCGAACTCGTGGATGATATCGTCTGGATGCGTGTCGGGCAACTTTCGAAATTGATTTCGACATTCACGAGCCGTGGAATTTCCCAATGCGTCATGGTCGGGCAAATCGCCCCGAAAAATCTTTTTGATCTGCGTCCGGACCTGCGCGCGATGGCGGCGCTATTGCGGCTCAAAGAAAAGAATGCGCACACGATTTTTGGCGGCATTGCCGATGAATTGAAGAAAGATGGCGTGGAGTTGATTGACGCGACGCCATGGCTCGCGCCGTTGATGCCGTCGCGCGATTTTGTGCTTGGCCCAAAACTTTCCGCCGAACAAAACGCGGACGTGGAATTTGGATTCCAGATTGCCAAAGAAATTTCACGATTGGAAATCGGCCAGCTCGCCATCGTGAAAAACGGAACCGTTTTGGCCGTGGAAGGATTTGAAGGCACGGACAAATGTTTGCAACGCGGTGGGGAATTGGCCGGAAAAAACGGCGGCGCCGTCGCGGTAAAAGTTGCCAAAGAAAAGCACGATCTGCGTTTTGATATCCCGTGTTTTGGCGCGAAAACATTGGAGATTTGCGCGGTCTCGGGAATTTCGGTTTTGGCGGTGGAATCCGGCAAATCGCTTTTGCTTGAACGCGAAGCTTGCGAACAAATCGCCAAAAAGAATAGGATTTCAATTCTGACCGTTGAATCGGTGAATTGTTAGATCGAATCGCGATTCAACCGTTTAACGATTTAAGAACATGCTTACGTCACACGAACTTTTCGGATTTATGTCGCCGGCGCTGGCCGATGATATTTTGAGTTTTGCCCGCGAATCGGACCGGCCGACTTATAAGGCCACGATGAACGGCGTGGCCAACGCGCTTCGCGTGCGCCCGGTTTATCTGGAACGCCAGCCGCGCACACAGCGGCACGCTTCGATGGTTCACGTCCTGGCAAAGCCTGGACTGGATGTCGTTGCCGGCGGACTTTTGCGCGCCTGGCTGGTGCAAAAGCATAAGGCGATGTTGATTGATTTTCTCAACGCGCTTGGCATCCAGAACAACGAAGGTGTCGTGGACGATTTGCCCGAAAGCGTGGCCGACGATAAATTGAAATCGGCCGTGGATATTTTGCTGTCCAAATATTCGCCGGAGGTTGTGACAGTTTACCTCAACGCGTTCAATGAAATGAATGAAGCCAATTGGGCAAACTTGAAAATGATGTTGGAATCTGATTCGCGTTTGCAGCTCGGCAGTTCGGCATAAATCATTCGTCCATTTAATCTTTCAAGGCTGGGTGGATTGAATAATTACCTTAAGCGTCTGATACTTAAGTTGGCTTAATAGATGCTTTCTATCGTTTTGCCCAAAAGGCAAAACAGGTATGAAAGATCAGAAAAAGACGATTTTATTTATCGAAGACGATCCGCTGATTCTGACGATTTATCGGAGCCGTCTTGAACGTGAGGGTTTTCATGTCGAAGTGGCTCCCGACGGCCTGGCGGCGCTGGAAAAATTGCCCGAAATCCGGCCGTGCCTCGTGATTCTGGACTTGATGTTGCCGATGTTGGACGGAATTGACGTCCTGAAATTCATCCGGGACGATTCCGATTTAAAGGCAACACCTGTCCTGATTTTATCCAACGCTTACATGGATGACCGCGCGACCCGAGCGATGAAGGCCGGCGCGAATAAATGTTTCCCCAAGACGCAATGCACACCGGCTAAATTGATGGCGGCTGTCCACGAAGTCCTGGGCATCAGCCCAGAGAACATCACTTTGCACGGTTTCAAACGCGAAGAAGTAGCCTCTGCCCTGGCGAAGGCCGACGAAGTTTCCCTGAAAAAAACGCGGGACGAGCTGATCAAGGACGCTCCTTCCGAAATCAATAAAATCCGCGAGCATTGTTTGGCCTATGTCAAGAATGGCGGTGCGCCTGATAGTGCCAAACATTTAAATGAGTTGTATCAAAATATTCGCTTTTTTGCCGGCCGCGCCGGTTTAGGTGATTGCACACGGATCGCCCATCTGGCCGCCGCGCTCGAAGCGATGTTGTTCGAGATTATTTTCAAATCCGCGACGCCATCGCCATCGGCGCTGCAGACCATCGCGCAAGCGGTGGATTGTCTGGGACGGTTGTTTGAATTGGGCGACATTGAATTTTCCGAAACCACATTGAAAGCCAAAGTGTTGGTTGTGGATGACGACCCGGTTTGCACCTTTGCCACCACTACAGCGCTCAAGCGTGCGCGGTTGGAAGCGGTCAGCGCGGAGGAACCTGCCGTTGGTTTAAAAATGGCGCAGGCCGAAACTTACGACATCGTGCTGCTCGACATCAATATGCCTGGCTTAAACGGTTTTGAAGTCTGCAAGCAGCTTCGGTTGCTGCCAAATTACAAGGATACGCCGGTCATTTTTGTCACCTCCTCCGGCGATTTCCAGAGCAAGGCGCAAAGCGTTTTGAGCGGCGGCAATGACTTGATCACCAAACCGATTTCGCCGCTTGAATTGACGCTCAAAACGGTCATGCACTTGATTGAACCAAATGGGCGCGCCGTTCACGCGACCGCCAGGCACACCGGGACATCGGGCATTCCGCCGATTCCTGCGGCTGTAATTTCATTCCGGGAAATCAAACCCGAAGCACCGGATGGACACGGTGCGCTCAAGGCAGTGCCGCCGGTTCCGGCTGGCACATTTACCGGTCGCAATGACATCGGAACCGGCAATCGCGACCGTTTTGCTTCACCGATCCATCGCAATACGCCGGTGCCGGCGCCGAAGATCAAACCGCCGGCGTTAAAACTTTGCAGGGCAAAACTTTCATCCGTAGAACCGTTCAAGAACAACCGCATCACATTGCCGTTCAACGGCGACCAACAGAATACGTTTATGAAAAATCCGACCACTGAATCCATGAACAAGCTCGTCGTCGAAGTCGCGCGCATTATTTTCGGCGATGACGCGCTTTCCGAAATGAACGTGCGTTTGACGCGGATCGCGCTCGACCGTTACAACGTGCCGCAAATCCTTGGAACAAAATCCGCGGAATCGCTCAACGACATTTCCCGGGAAATCAGCCGCATTGTTTTCGGCGACGAACAAATTTCCGAGATGCACCAGCGCCTGATGCGCATCGCGTTGGAACGCTATAACGTGCCGGAAATCCTCGGTCAAACCGACGCGGTGAGCCAAAACGGCCATTCAGACCACACGCCCGGCGTGGTGGTAAACCTCTGATTCAAATGCATTTTCGGCCGCCGGCGAAATAAACCCGGCGGCCGCCAGTGCAGCGCCGGAATAACGAAATGCAATTTTCGCAAAGAATTTCTACTGGCGCGCGCTGCTGTTTCCGATAAGTTGAGCGTTCAATTTTATGGACGCACAAGCTGATATCGCACTCATCGGGCTGGCCGTCATGGGCCAGAATCTGATCCTCAACATGAACGACCACGGTTTTACCGTCGTCGCCTACAACCGCACGGTCGAAAAAGTTGACCATTTCCTCGCCAACGAAGCCAAAGGCACCAAAGTCCTCGGCGCGCATTCGATCGCTGAAATGGTTTCCAAATTGAAGAAACCGCGCCGTGTCATGATGCTCGTCAAAGCCGGCAAGCCCGTGGACGAATTCATCGAACAACTCATCCCGCACCTCGAAGCCGGTGACATCATCATTGACGGCGGCAATTCATTATTCGAAGACACCAATCGCCGCGTGAAATACTGCGAGAGCAAAGGACTTTTATTCATCGGCACCGGCGTGAGCGGCGGTGAAGAAGGCGCGCGTCATGGCCCATCCATCATGCCCGGTGGCTCGCCCGCCGCATGGCCGCACGTCAAAGATATTTTCCAGGGCGTTTCCGCTAAAGTCGAAAGCAGCACCGGTGGCCAGGCGCAACCTTGTTGCGATTGGGTCGGCGAAGGCGGCGCGGGTCATTACGTCAAAATGGTCCACAACGGCATCGAATACGGCGACATGCAATTGATTTGCGAGGCCTACAATATCATGAAAAACGGCCTCGGCATGTCCGCGCCGGAAATGCATGAAGTCTTTGCCGAATGGAACAAAGGCGAACTGGATTCCTATTTGGTTGAAATCACCCGCGATATTCTGGCTTACAAAGACACCGATGGCCAACCGCTCGTGGACAAAATTCTTGATACCGCCGGTCAAAAAGGCACTGGTAAATGGACGGTTCAAAATTCTGCTGAATTGGGAATTCCCATCACGCTGATTGCCGAAGCTGTTTATTCGCGCTGCGTTTCCGCGTTGAAAGATGAACGCGTCAAGGCCGCGAAGAAATTGAAAGGTCCCCGTCCGGTTCTCGGCGTCGCAAAAAACGACGCGAAGAAAAAAGCGTTCATCAACGACATCCGCGACGCGCTTTACGCTTCAAAAATTATTTCCTACGCGCAAGGCTACATGCTCATGCGCGCGGCGGCGGCGGACCAGAAATGGAATCTCAATTACGGCGGCATCGCGCTCATGTGGCGCGGCGGCTGCATCATCCGCTCGCGCTTCCTCGGCAAGATCAAGGAAGCCTACGACAATAATCCGAAGCTGATGAATCTGCTGCTCGACGATTATTTCCGCGGCGAAATCAAACGTTGCCAGAAAGGCTGGCGCAATGTCGTCGCGGCGGCGGCCAAAAAAGGGATTCCCGCTCCGGCGTTCAGCACCGCGTTGAATTTCTACGATCAATATCGCAACGCCGTTCTGCCGGCGAATTTGTTGCAGGCGCAACGCGATTATTTCGGCGCGCATACTTACAAACGCATTGATGATCCGAGTGGAAAAGATTACCACACGAATTGGACCGGCAAAGGCGGCACGACGGCGAGCGGCACTTACAACGTCTGATAATTGTAGCAGCGGACAAAGTCCGCTCTCGTTTTCAATTTATTGAACAGAGCCGGCTCACGCCGGCTGCTGCAAATCAATCATTGGGTTTTCAGCGACCGCACGTAAACGACCAGTGCTTCGATTTCGGAAGAAGATAATTTTTTCTCGAACGATGGCATTGCTGCCGGGCCGGTCATGATGGCTTCGCGGATTTCGTCATTGGTCGTTTTATTCTGAAATTTAGCGGCGGTCAAATTCCAGGCGCCGACCAACCGGCCGTGAAGCGTTTTCGCCTGGCCGTCTTTGCCGTGACAGGTGGCGCAATTCTCGAGAAAAATTCCGCGCGCATCCACTTTTTCAACGGGATAAGTTTTCTGCTCCCGCGTCAAAGGCCGGGTGGCGCAGCCGGCGAACAATAACGTGCCGGCAATTGCCATCACGGCAGCCAAAAAAGTCATGCTCCTTTTCATCGTGGCAATGTAATCGCAAATGCTGCGGCTTCAAATTTCTTTTCGCGGGAACAGCGGCGCGGGGTCGCCGATCTTATGGCCGGGATTTAATTTGCCCCAGGCGGCGTCTGCCAATTTTTCGGGCGTTTCAACCAAGCCGAGTTGCGCAAAAATTTTCGCGGATGTGCCGGGCAAAAATGGATTCAACAAAATCGCCAGGACGCGACAGGTTTCGACCAGGTTATACAGAACTTCATCCAGCCGCTTCGCCTGCGCCGGCTCTTTGGCCAATTTGAATGGCGCGGTTTCGTCCACGTATTTGTTGGCGCGATTGATGAGCGACCAAATGCTTTGCAGCGCGGATTGCAATTGATTTTGTTTCAATAAAGCGCGCGTTTCATCCGCGGCGCGCGCGGCGTCAGCGGCAAGTTCTTCCGATCTTTCCGGCACAATTCCATTGCGATAGCGTTTCAGCATCGAAAGCGAGCGATTCACCAGATTGCCCAGGCCATTCGCCAATTCGGCGGAATAGCGGGCGCGAAATCCGGCATCGGTCCAGTTTCCGTCCGGTCCAATGTCCAATTCGCGCAAAACATAAAAGCGAAACGCGTCGAGTCCCCATTCATCAATCACGGCGACGGGATCCACGATGTTGCCGGTGCTTTTGCTGATTTTGGCGCCGTCTTTCTGCCACCAGCCATGGACCAAAATTTGTTTCGGTAGCGGCAGATTCATCGCCTTGAGCATGATCGGCCAGTAAACGGCGTGAAATTTCAAAATGTCTTTTCCAATGACATGGATGTCCGCCGGCCAGAGCTCCAGATTTTTATGCGCGTCCGGAACCGAAATATAATTCACCAATGCGTCGAACCAGACGTAAGTGACAAAATTCGGATCGAAGGGCAGGGGAATTCCCCAATTCAAGCGCGCTGCCGGGCGCGAAATGCACAGATCTTCGAGCGTGTTGTTTTTGAGAAAACCGAGCACTTCGTTGCGGCGGTAATCCGGTTGGATGAACGACGGATTTTTCTCGATGGTATCAATCAACCATTGCTGGTGCGCGCCGAGTTTGAAGTAATAATTTTCTTCGACCAATTTGACGACTTCGCCGTAAGCCGGGTCAAACGTGCCGTCCGCGCGCCGGTCTTTTTCGGTCAAAAATGTTTCTTCCTTCGTCGAATAAAAGCCTTCGTAACTCGCTTTGTAAAAATGACCGGCGTCGTTGAGTTGTGACAAAATTTTTTGGACGGATTCCTTGTGCCGCGGCTGCGTGGTGCGGACGAAATCGTCGTTCGTCAATTCCAATTTTTTGGCAAAAGCCATCCAATCTGCTGCCAATTCGTCGCAATAAACCTGCGGCGATTTCTTTTCCGCAATGGCCGCCTGCTGGACTTTTTGGCCATGTTCATCGAGGCCCGTCAGAAAAAAAACGTCTTCGCCCAAACTGCGGCGGGCGCGGGCGATGACATCCGCGATGATTTTTTCGTAGGCGTGGCCGAGATGCGGCTGGCCGTTGACATAATCAATCGCGGTGGTGATGTAAAACCGTTTGCTCATTCGTAAACCCACAATTTGCCGGACAATCGGAATGAACGCAATCTTGCCATTTTTGCAATTTTTCTTTGTCCGGATTTGTTTCTTGGCGAAAATGACGCATGGCCGAAAACCACCGAAGCAATCCGCCGAACGCCAGCGTCATTTTAATCCATCGCCTTTTTGCCACATTGCTGGCCGCCGTCTTCGCCCTGGAAATTTTCAACCTGCTCGCGCCGCTGTCGTTTTCCAATTGGCTCGAATCCGTTTTGTTCGTGCTCGCCATTGTCAGCACGATGACGGCTTTGACGCGGACCTTGCCATTGCAAAATGTTTTGCTCGCCGCATTCGTCATCGCGCTCATCGGCGGCGGCGTGTCGTTTGCCGGAGCGCGGACGGGAATTCCGTTCGGGCCGGTCATTTATGAAATCCAGCCGCAGATTTACGAAATGCCGTGGGCGCTGCCATTATTGTGGGTGTTGATCCTTTTGAATTCTCGCGGCGTGGCGCGAATGATTTTGCGTCCATGGCGGAAAATCAAAACCTACGGCTTTTGGCTCATGGGCATCACCGCGGCGCTGGCGACACTGTTTGAATTTGCGCTCGAATCATTCGTTCACGCGCGGCATTTCTGGTTGTGGCAGGATACGCATTTCGCATGGCAGGGCGCACCGCCGTCGAATTTCTTTTCGTGGTTTGCCGTCACGCTGTTGATTCTGGCGTTCGTGACGCCGGCGCTCATCAACAAGCAGCTGAGCAAAAGCCGCGCGCCGGATTTTTATCCGCTTTGGATTTGGATCGGCGCGATCTTGGTTTTCACGATTGAATCGGCCGTCTCAAAAAATTGGCCGGCGGTCGGAGCCGACGCGGCGATTGGAATTGTTACGGCGGTTTTCGCGGTTCGCGGCGCGAGGTGGTGAGCAAACTCTATTTCGGAGTGAACCGGGTGCCGGAATCCTGATCATTTTTCTTCGTTATTTTCAATCTCGCCACGCGCGGGCCATCCATTTCTTCTACGCGTAATTCAGATGCGCCGAAATTGAAGATGTCTCCGGCTTTAGGAAATCCACCAAGCCGTTGCGTCACCCAGCCGCTTGCCGTCGAAACCGATTCGTCGTGTTCGACGGTGCCGATGATTTTTTCCAGTTCATGCAATGGCAATGCGCCGGCGGCTTCCCAGATATTTTCGCCGGTTTTGACCAATTCCGATTTTTCCGAATCAAATTCATCCTGGATCTGGCCGACGAGTGATTCGAGGACATTTTCGAGCGTAACAATCCCGAGCGTGCCGCCGAATTCGTCTACGACGATCGCGAAATGTAATTTGCGGTCGAGAAACAGGTGCAACAATTTTTCCAACCGCGCGGTTTCAGGAACATAAATCAATTTTCGCGAAACTGTCAGCAGATCCGCTGCGCTTTGCATTTTATCGCGTTGCGCGTAAAGGTCTTTGACGTGAATGATGCCCCGTGTTTTGTCCAAGTCACCGTCTTCGCAGATCGGGAATCGTGAATAGCGCGTCTTTTCCGCCAGCGCGATGCAATCGGCGATCGCCGCCGTGGTGTCGAACGCGACAATTTCATGCCGCGGCCGCATGATTTCGCGGGCGACGCGATGGCGCAAATCGAGCGCGTTCAAAATGATGTCACGTCCGCTTTCGGCGGTTTTTGCCGACGCGACGACCAGGCGCAATTCTTCTTCCGAATGTGTGGCGCGCGTTTCATCGGTTTCCATTCCCATCCAACGAACGATCAATTGCGACGATTTATGCAGCAGCCAGATGAATGGAAATGAAACGCGGTAAAACCAGGTCAGCGGACTGGCCGTCCAGAGTGCGACGGGCAGGGTGCGCCGGATCGTCACCGCTTTTGGCACCAATTCACCGGCCACAATCAGCAGATAACAATTGATAAAAAATCCGAACCCGAGCGCGATATTGTGCCGGACATTTTCCGAAGTGATGTTGGCGAGATTGAACAGCGGTTGGAGCAAGCTGTTGAAAACCGGTTCGACGGCGACGCCGAGGCCGAGGCTGGCGAGGGTGATGCCGAATTGCGTGGCGCCGATGTAAGTGTCAATGTGTGCGATGATGTGCCGGGCTTTTTTCGCCCGGCGATTTCCGCGGTTGGCGAGCGATGCCAATTGCGTGTCCCGGATGCGGACGAGCGCCAGTTCCGCCGCCACAAAAAATGCATTCAACAGCACGAGCGCCAGCACGGCGATGATTTTCAAAATGATGGCGATCGCGATATTCACAATTTTACCTCGCCGAACAGGATCTTCAGGATGTCTTCGAGCGCGATGACGCCGATTTCTTTGCGTTCGCGCGACAGCACGATGGCGAGCCGATGGCCGGCGCGCTGGATCAATCGCAGCGCGGTTTCGAGCCGCACGTTTTCATTGATGAACAGCGCCGGTGTCATGTGCGTGGCGACGGGCTTTTCCAGATCCAGATTTTCGTGGAAGAGCAGGGCGTTGGCTTCGATCAATCCGGCCACGCGCCGCTGGCCGTCGCGATTTTCCCAAACCGGCAGGCGCGACAATTTCTTTTCGCGCGCCAGCGCCAGCACCTGGCGCAAGGGCGTGTTTGCTTCGACGGTGACCGTTTGCGCGATGGGCTTGGTGATTTTTCGGACGGTGAGATTTTGCAAATCCAAAACGCGGTTGATCATCGCCCGTTCATCACTGGTGAGCGATTGGGATGATTCCTGGATGATGGCGAGCATTTCTTCGCGGTTTCCGAAAAGCCTTCCGGTAAAAGTCCGGCCGCCGGTCCAGCGCAAAATTGTTTTGGAAACGTCTTCGACAATCAGGACGGGCACACTCAAGACGAAATAGACCAATCGGAAGATCCAGGCCATGCTGAGGCAAAGCTGGTTCGGCCGCGCGCGGAAAAGCATTTTGGGGAGTAAATCGAACAAGGTGTAAAAGAAAAAAACCGCCACGGCAAACAGGCCTGATTCCAGGACCGGCCGCCCATAAAAGGCCGCGTGCAATTGTGTGAGGATCCAGCCGAGGATCAAAAAATTGGCCAGCGTGTTGCCGACGAGAATCGTCCACAAAAACCGTTCCGGATTTTGCAGAAAGCGATTGAGCAATTGCGCGGAAGGCTGGCCGCCGCGCGCGAGCCGCCGGACGCGAAGCCGGTTGAGGGCGAACACGCCCGCTTCCATGCCCGAGAGAAGGAATGAAAAAACCAGGCATAAGACCAGCGCGCTCCAGCTCAGCCAGTTGATGAAATTATTTTCCATTTATTTCAGGCGTTGAATCATGACTTCGCGCACGCGGCGTTCATCCACGACGTGCGCGATAAGTTTCAAATTGGAAAACGTGGCCGATTCGCCTTGCTCGGGAACGACGCCGAGCAGGTGAGTGACCAAACCGCCCATCGTTTCCACATCATCCAATGACGCAAGCCCCGGAAACTCGCGGCGGAAATCATCCAATCGCATCGTTCCGTTCACGCGCCATTTCCCGGGCGCGATTTTTTCCATGACGAAGCCTTCCGCAGGCGCGCGGCCGTGGATTTTTCCCACGATTTCGCCGAGAATATCTTCCATCGTCACCAATCCGGCCGTGCCGCCAAATTCATCAATGACAATGGCCATTCCGCGTTGTTGCGTTTGCAGGCTCTTGAACAGTTGCAGCAGATTCATCGTGTCCGGAACGAACGACGGGAATTCAATCGCTTCGGCCAGGTCGATCTCCGGATTCAACAATAATGCCCGCGCGTTCAGGATGCCGACAATCGTGTCCGGCGTTTCATCGTAAATCGGCAGGCGGCGATGTTTGAGTTTTTTTGCGATGGAAATCATTTCTTCCACGGCCGCTTCATCGGAAAGGCAGGCGATCGCCGTGCGCGGACGCATGACGTCGCGCACGGTGCGCTGGTCGAGGTTGATGATCTGGAGGATGATTTCCTTTTCCGATTCGGCCAGCGTGCCTTGCTGCTGCGCCATTTCGAGAAGTTCCTGATATTCGGCGTTGGTCAGCGCGGCGGACGGCGACGCGGATTGCGGCGCGACGATGCGCAGGGTGAAGGTGTTGAGCCGGCGCGCGGCGCGATGCAGCGGCATGGAAATTCGTTGGAAGAGCGAGAGCAAATGCGCGATGCGCAGCGCCCAGCGATCCGGTCGCCGCACGGCGAGCGTTTTGGGAAATACTTCGCAGACAACGAGAACGAAAACGACGAGCGCGATCATCGTGAACGCCAGCGTCCATGCGGCTTCAAAGACCATCCACAAACTGACCGCAAGCATGGCGGCATTGGCGAACGTGTTGCCGAGGGCGAGAGTGGCGAGCAAATCTTCCGGCCGCTCCAGGAGTGCGGAGACAATTTTTCCTCCGCGCGGATTTTTTTCCACGAGTTGACGGACTTGCCAATTGCTTAGGGAAAAAAATGCCGTTTCCGCCAGCGCAAAGAAAAAGCTCGCGCCTGCGAACAGCAAAATTGCCGCAATGGCCTGTTCCACGCGGAAAGTTTGCCGAAAAGAGGCGGGGATTTCACGAATTTTCGCGCAATCCGGCAAAACAATTCAATCGGACATTTTTATCCGTCGCGAACGCCACAAATAGAAAATCGCCGGATAAACGGCCAGTTCCATCAGTGTCGAAGTCACGACGCCGCCCATCATCGGCGCGGCGATGCGTTTCATCACGTCCGCGCCACTGCCGTGACTCCAAAGAATTGGCGCCAGGCCGGCGATGATGACGCACGCGGTCATGATCTTCGGACGCAACCGTTTCACCGCGCCATGATAAATCGCGTCGCGCAAGTCCGTGACATTTCGCATCAAGCCTTTTTGTTTCCATTCCCCGAAGGCCAATTCGAGATACAGCAGCATGATGACGCCGGTCTCCGCATCCAGACCCGCGAGCGCGATAATTCCAATCCAAACGGCGACGCTCAAATTGTAGTGCAACAGATAAAGCGTCCAAAATGTGCCGACCAGTGAGAACGGAACCGCCAGCAACACGATGGCTGTCTTAAGCAACGAACGCGTGTTCAGATAAATGATGAGCGAGATGATGAGCAGCGTCAGCGGCACGACGAGGAGCAGGCGTTGTTTGGCGCGCAACATGTATTCGTATTGGCCGCTCCAGAAAATGTTATAACCGGGCGGTAATTTGATTTGTCCGCGAGCAATCGCCGCGTTCACGGCGTGCATCGCATTTTGAACGTAAGTGCCCACGTCCACGTCGTGGATGTCCACGTAAACCCAGTCGTTCGGCACGGCGCCTTCGGTTTTGATGGACATGGGCCCATCAACGACTTTGATATCAGCAAGTTCTCCCAGTGGAATTTGCGCGCCAGTCGGTGTCGGAATCACGATGTCCCGTTTGAGCGAATCCAAATCGGAACGGAAATCCCGGTCGTAACGAAGATTGATGGTGTAACGTTGCAATCCTTCCACGGTTGTCGTCAACGGTTTGCCGCCAAGCGCCACGGATAACACGTCCTGCACATCACCGACCGTCAAGCCGTAGCGCGCAATCGCATCGCGATTAATATTGAATTCGATATACCGTCCGCCGGTCACGCGCTCGGCGAAGGCGCTGGCTGTGCCGGGAACTTTGCGGACAACGGCTTCGACTTCAATGCCGATGCGTTCCAGTTCATCCAAATCCGGCCCGGCAATTTTGATGCCGACCGGAGTTTTGATGCCGGTCGAAAGCATATCAATGCGCGTGCGGATCGGCATCGTCCAGGCATTGTTCAGTCCGGGAATCTGCACGGCGGCGTTCATCGCGGCGACCAGTTCGTCCGGTGTGCGACGGCGATGCGCAATCAGCCGGTCGTCATCGTCCTTGATGTCCACGGCGGGCCATTCAGATTCCGGCTTCAGGCGAATCGTTGTTTCAATCATGTCGAGCGGCGCGGGGTCGGTGGCGGTCTCGGCGCGGCCGGCTTTGCCGAAAACGGTTTCGACTTCGGGAAACGACTTGATGATGCGGTCCGTGACCTGGATCAATTCGCGCGCTTTGGTCGGCGAAACTCCCGGAAAAGTCGTCGGCATATAAAGCAAATCGCCTTCGTAAAGCGGCGGCATGAATTCCGAACCGATGTTTTGATACGGAAAAACTTTGCCAACCGTAAATGCGAATTGCTTCACGCGACCGTCGGGCAAAACACGCGCGACGATGGCATTCCACGGAAGGAAAACCCAGCCAACGAGAATGCCGCCGCAAACGACAACCAGCCAGCGATAACGGATGGCAAAATCCACCACCGGTTTGTAAAGCCAGATCAGAAAATGGTTGATGGGATTGCGTTCTTCCTTCGGAATTTTTCCGCGGATGAACCAGCCCATCAATACCGGGGCAAGCGTGATGGAAAGCAACGCTGCCGCCGCCATCGAATAGGTTTTTGTGAACGCCAGCGGCTTGAAGAGCCGCCCTTCCTGCTCTTGCAGTGTGAATACGGGCAGGAACGAAACAGTGATGACGAGCAGCGAATAAAATAATGCCGGACCGACTTCCACCGAAGCGTCGCGGATGATTTGCCAATGAGGTTTTTTACCGGTGTCATGCTCCAAATGCTTGTGCGCGTTCTCAATCATGATAATGACCGCGTCCACCATCGCGCCGATGGCGATGGCGATGCCGCCGAGCGACATGATATTGGAGCTGATACCCTGCCCGAACATCACGAGAAATGAAATCAGCACCGCCACCGGTAAAATAATAATTGCGACCAATGCGCTGCGCAGATGCAACAGGAACGCGAGGCAGACGAGCGCGACCACGATGCTTTCTTCCAAAAGTTTTTCTTCGAGCGTTTTAACCGCGCGATCAATCAATGCCGTGCGGTCGTAAGTAACGGTGACCTTTACATCCGGCGGAACGGCTTTCATCGCCTGGTCGAGGCGCGCTTTCACGTCTTGAATCACTTTGTAGGCATTCGCGCCATAACGCACCACGACAATGCCGCCGACCGTTTCGCCGTCGCCGTTCAAATCCGCGATGCCCCGGCGCATGTCGGGACCGAATTGAATGTTTGCCACGTCGCGCAATAAAATCGGCACGCCATTTTCGCCGACGCCAACCGCAACGCGTTTCAAGTCATCCAGATTTTCGATGTAGCCCTTCACGCGCAGGATGAATTCGCGCTCCGACAATTCAAGCGAGCGTCCGCCGACTTCGCCGTTGCTGCGTTCGATGGCGCGGCTGACATCGTTCAACGAGATGTTATAGGCGCGCAACTTTGTCGGATCCACCGTCACCTGATATTGCTTCACAAAACCGCCGATGGATGCGACTTCCGAAACGCCCGGCACGGCGGTGAGTTGATATTTCAAATACCAATCCTGAATCGAACGCAAATCCGCGAGGTTGCGATTGGTCGAATTGATGGAATACATGAACGCCCAGCCGACGCCGGTTGCGTCGGGGCCGAGCGTCGGCGTGACGTTCTTCGGCAATTGCCCGCTGATGCTGCTTAAATATTCGAGCACGCGACTGCGCGCCCAATAAGGGTCGGTGCCATCGTCGAAAATCACATAGACAAACGAATAACCGTAGAACGAATAACCGCGCACCACCTTTGCGTGCGGCACGGAAAGCATTTTCGTTGTGATGGGATAAGTGACCTGGTCTTCAACGATGTTCGGCGCCTGCCCTTCCCATGGCGTGTAAATGATGACCTGCGTGTCGGACAAGTCGGGAATGGCATCGAGTGGAATATGTCTGATGGAATAAATTCCGCCCAGCACCAGCGCCGCCGTCGCGAGCACGACGATGAACTTGTTCTTGAGCGAAAAATCTATGACGCGTGTGAGCATAATCCCTCGCTATTTGGTTTTGTTTTCGACCGGCACCAGATTCATTCCGCATTTCGGACATTTACCGGGCTTGTCGGAAATCACATCCGGATGCATCGGACAAGTGTAGAGTTGTTTGGCAGCAGGCTTGGTTTCAGGAAGGGAACTCGTATTCGTTGTTTCCGGGCTGGCTGGAATTGCCGGATTATTGGATTGTTGGATTTCTTCCGGCGGCGCCATCACCGGAATCAACGTCATGCCGCAAACTGGACATTTGCCAGGTTTTTCCTCATGGATGTAATTGTGCTCCGGCATCGGGCAGGTGTAATACAGCACTTCGCTGCCGGGCCGGATTTGCTGAAGCTCCTTCGGCGTGACCGGCACAAGCGTCATCCCGCAAATCGGGCAATTGCCCGGATGATCGTAAACAATTGAGGTATGTTCCGGCATCGGACAAACATAGACGACTGAATTTGTTGAATTGCTAAGCGGTTGAATTGTTGAATTGGTTTTCGGTTTAACGATTTCACGATTTAACGATTCAACGCCTTGCATTTTGGCAATCGCCTCACGCAACTGGCTTTCCGAATCCAGCATGAATTGCCCGGATGTGACGACGCGCTCGCCCTCGTTCAAGCCGCTGACGATTTCGACCATTTCATCTTCCGCCGCCGGACCGAGCGCGACGGTGCGCGCGTCAAATTTTCCGCCCGGCAACGCCACGAACACGGTATTTTTCTCGCCGCTGCGCAGCACCGCTGAATCCGGAACCAGCAACGCCGATGCTTCCAATTCCGCGGTGATTTGAGCCGACACAAACATGCCGGGCTTGAGAAAATATCCGGGATTTTCAAATTCCAGGCGAACCCGCGCCGTGCGCGTTTTGTCATCCACGGTCGGATAAACGTAAGTCACGCGCCCGCGAAATTCGCGGTCAGGCAGCGATGATAATTTGACCGTTGCTTCTTCGCCAAGTTGCACGTAAGGCAAATCCTGCTCGTAAACCTGCGCGTAAACCCAGACGACGCCGAGGTCGGCCAATTTATAAAGCGTCATGCCGGCATTGACCATTTGGCCTTGCACAACATCTTTTTCAATGACGAATCCATCCGCCGGCGCAAGGATTTGCAATGTCTTTTTCGGTTCGCCCGATTGCGCGAGCGCGGCGATTTGTGCGTCCGAAACATCGAAAAATTTCAACTTGTCCCGCGCCGCATCGCGCAAAATCGAGGAACCGGAATTGTTCGTGGCATTGGCGACCGCGAGGTATTCCGCTTCCGCGCTGTAAAGTTCCGGTGAATAAATTTCAAATAACGGCTCACCGCGATGCACCAGTTCGCCGGTTGAATCCACGTTCAATTTTTCAATCCATCCTTTGAATTTCGTCGTCACATCGGCCAGTGCGGTTTCGTTGTAATCAATTGTTCCAACCGTGCGGATCGTCCGCCGCAACGGTCCGCGACCGACCGTTGTCGTCCGGATGTTCATCAATTGAATCGTTGCCGGGTCAATCGCAATTGCCGATGCGCCGGCTGCTTTGGCCGTGCTATGGACGGGCTCCAATTTCATTCCGCAAATCGGGCAATTGCCGGGGTGATCCTGAATGATCCACGGATGCATGCCGCAGGTGTAAAGCGTTTTGCCCGCCGCAACCGCGTTGGTTGAAACGGTCGTCGAATTGCCGGCGGCAAACACGCCGTTCATTACGACGACCAACAACGTCACGATCAAAACCATTTTCAATTTCGTATTCATAAAATCAATTTTTTGTAGCAGCCGGCGTGCGGCTCTGGCTTTCGATCTGAAATGGAGCGGGCTCGCGTCCGCTGCTGCCGGACAAAAACGGCGCATTTGGCGGCGGCGTGCCGGCGACGATGAGTGAAAGATCCGCGAGCGCAATGGCATGAGCTGTCCGTTCATTCGCGGCTTCGAGTTTCAGATCGAGCAATACGCGTTCGGCATCCGTCAGCGCCGAAAAATCCATTGTTCCGGTGCGATAACCGGCGCGCGTGGTTTCAACAATTTGTTCCGTGCGCGGAAGCAATTCGTTTTGGATCAACGCGAGATTTCTTCCGGTTTCGCGGCACGCAAATAATTTTTCCGCAAAGCTGACGGCCAATTCAATTTGCGCGGCTTTCAACTTTGATTTTTCCGCCATCTCCGCTGCTTTGGATTGCGCGATTTCCGCGGCGATTTTATCGCGCCAAATCGGCAGCGTGATTCCGGCGAGCGGGCGGAACATCGTGGGCGAGGCTTTCACATCCGCCATCAAGCCGAGGCTGAAATCCGGCAGACGCGATTTGTAGGCGACGGCAACACCGGCTTCCGCCGCGCGCACTTCGGCTTCGATTGCCTTCAGTTGCGGATTTTGGGCAAACGCGGAATGCATGAGTTTATCGGCATCCACTTTTTCATCCGGCAATTCGAATTGTGCTGGCGTCGGCGGATTTGTTTCTTCAGGCGTCATGCCCAGCGCGGCTTTGAAATTTTCCATTAACGGTTTGCGTGAATCTTCAAGGTTGGCGATCTCCGTCCGCACACGGTCGGCGTCGTTTTGCACGCGCAACAATTCGGTCAACGACGCGCCGCCAGTCATGCTCTGCGCCCGGGCGGACGATTTCTGATTTTCAAGCAGCGAAAGCGTTTCGCGTTTGATCCGGAATTCATCGTTCAGGAAACCAAGTTGGTAATAGGCGCGTTTGAGATTGAACGCGGTTTGCAGCACGGCAGTTTGAAATTCAAAGTATTTGGCGCGGCTTTCGGCGCTGGCAACGCGCGCGCGGGCATTCAATTTTCCCGGTCCGGGAAATTCCTGAAGAAATCCGGGCATCACGGTTTGCACAACGTCGGCGATGTCCGATTGAAACGTGATTTGCGGATCGGGCAGGGAACGCTGGACGGTGATGTTTTCCACCGAGGCCGACCAATCGTAAAATGCAGTTTGGACCGCCGGCGAGTTCATCAGCGCAAATGCCAGATAATTGCTCAAGCTGGAATCAGCGGAGAGTTTGAGTTGATTTGTCGAGCTCAGTTCCTTTTCAATCACTTTAACTTCGCGTCGCGCCTGTCTTTCGCCGGGCGCAGGAATTCCCACGCAACCGGCCAGCAGAATCGCTCCAGTGGCGAACAGGCTTAAAATGGCAATGGACTTCATAATTTTCAAACGACAACAGACTTTCAGCGCGAAATAGACGAACGGCTTTGATGCGCCGGCTCAAGGCACACCGCGGGCGTGGAAGAAAACTAACTCAGATGAGAAAAGCGCAATCACGCGCAAAAAGTGGCGCGCAAATCGCGAAGGAAGGAGAAACGGTCGTTGAAGAAATGGTGTTGCCCGGGACTTCCGGCAACGCGAAAATCACAACTGTCAGGGCGGGAACGGGGATTTGATTTTGCAGCGAATTGTTTTGCGCCGGAACAGCCGGGGCATTTTGTGGCGCGGAACTATTTTTTACGGCGCAGCACGGCATCGTTTTGCCGTGAGCGCAGCAGGCGCGTGGCGCATTGGCGCAGACCGCCGATGCCGAGACGACGACTGGCATCGCCGTCAACATCAGGCTGCATAAAATGGCCAATACAAATTTCACAAGCACACTTTCGGATCAACCAAGAAATCGCGCCAAACCAATTTTGGCCGAGGCCAATCATTTCTTGTCTTTGTTTTTGGCGGCGTCCTGGATTTTTTTCAAATACTTTTGCGGGTCTTTGTCGAAATCCGCTTTGCACATCGGGCAGCACAGTTTGACTTCCTGCCCTTTGTAAACAAAGACGTAAGGCTTGCCCATGTCGCCGCCGAGTTTCTCGCCGGACACGGGGCAGGTCTTGAGCAAATCGGGCTTGGGTTTGTTCGCGGCGGCGGAATTGGTGTCGCCGGCATGACCGATTGCTGGCACGACAAGCACGGCGGCGAAAGCCAGTCCCACGATAAAGGTGTGTTTATTAATCATACATCCATTTTACACCGCGAGAGGAAGAATCACGCAAGATTTTTTTATTCGGATGTTTTGAGGGTTTTTGGTGTGACCGGTGTAGTAATGAATGAAACAAAAAACGCCGGCAAAACAGTGCTGGCAAACAGAAAGAAAGATATGAAAATCCGGAACCTCCTCATCGCTCTTGGAACGGCTGCCGTGCTTGGCAGTCTGAATCTTACCGCCGCTGACGCACTCATGTCACCTCGTGCGACCGGTAATGAAATCAAACACATTGCCACAACAGATAATGCAGTTTCCGTGAAATTGAATGCCGCCGTTTCCCCACGTCTGGCGGGCAACGCGAGCAAAACGGCTGCCGCGGCCAGCAATGGCACGGCGACGACATGCAACAAAATGGACGGCAGTCCTAAAATGATTGCCGAATGTGCTTCTCATCCCGGCGCGCCGATGGCGTGTTGCACAGTGGTTGTAGATACAAAATAATGCTGTCGCCGACGTCGAGAACTATTAATCTGCGGGCGGTGATTCAGCCGCCCGCAGCCACGAAAAAATATGAATCCAGATGATGCCAAATTAAGCGCGCTGCTTCGCGAAGGGCGCGCGTCGCCATCGCTTCCGCCCCGATTTCAGCAAAATGTCTGGCAGCGGATTGAAGATATCGAGGCGCCGAAATCAGCGCATGAAATGAATTGGGTGGACGCCGTTGTGGCGCTTCTTTTGCGGCCGCGATTTGCTTTTGCGACGGCCGCCGCATTAATCATTCTGGGAATTTCGCTCGGCGCTTTCGATGCGACGAAACTGGCGCGGCAAAATGCCGAAGCGCGATATGTCGCGATCGTTGCGCCCAATTCAATCCGTTAAATGAATCGTTCCCTTGTCATTTTGCTCGCAGCGTTGACGCTGGCCGGCGGCGTTTTTGCCGCGTCATTTTTTGGCGCACGGCACGTCGGAATGATTTGCATGAGCAATTCAACCGATGATTTGACCTGGCTGCGCGATGAATTTCATTTGAGCGGCGCGGAAATGGCGCGCATCCAGGAATTGCACGAAGGTTACCTGCCCAAGTGCGCCGAAATGTGCGCAAAAATCGCGGCGAAAAAGGAAGAAATTGCCGCGGCGCTTGGCGATGGGACGAACGTCACTGCCGATGTGCAACAAAAGTTGATCGACTTGGGCGAATTGCGCGCGCGTTGCCAGGCGCAAATGCTGGAACATTTTGTCGAAGTCAGCCGCGCGATGCCGCATGACGAAGGTCGGCGTTATCTGGCGGAAATGGAACGACTCACCCTCGGCGCGCACGAAGACGTCGAGCAAACCATGAGCCATGAGCATCATCACGAATGATGTCTCACCTTCCCGGGATACCGACGCGCGTGACCGCGCGGACATGGAACGCCTGGTTTCCGGTCATCCTGCCGCGCTCGATGATTTGATGGAACGGCACGCCACGCCAGTCTTTCAATTTCTCTGCCGGATGCTCGGCGACGAAAATGATGCGAATGATTTGGCGCAAGAGACATTTGTCCGTGTTTTTCGCTCCTGTAAAAGTTTTCGCGCCAACGAAAAATTTTCCACCTGGCTTTATAGCATCGCCGCCAATCTTGCTAAAAATCATTTCCGATGGCGTTCGCGACATCCAAATGTTTCGCTCGAAGCGCAAACGGAATCGGAAAATAAAATTGCCGATGTGTTGCCGTCCGATGCGCGTTCACCGCTCGAAGAAACGGTCGCGGCGGAACGCGTTGAAGCCGTTCGCGCCGCCGTGCATGCTTTGCCGGGAGATTTTCGAGATGCGATTGTCCTTTGCGAATGGGAAGATCGCACTGTTGCCGACGCGGCAAGGATTCTCGGCGCAACGCCCAAGGCAATTGAATCACGGCTTTATCGCGGAAGAAATCTTTTACGCGACCGGTTGAAATCATGGTTGTGATTGCCGCCATTCCGCAACTATTCAAAAAGCAGGAAATTGGCGCAATGCCAGCTTTAACTTTGCGGGTTTTCTTTGAGCAACCTGGCAATTTCCGAATTGTGGGAGTCGCGGAAGGATTTCAAATCGTCATCTTCGCGCGCCATTTTCTGGACGGTTTTATCGTCAATCGCCAGCGCTTTGGCCAGCCATTGTTCCGTTTCGTCCAATTGGCCGAGTTGGGAACAGTAGCATGCGAGATTGAACGGAAAAATGAATTGCGTCGAAAATTGCGGTTCGGCCTTGAGCAAAATCTCTTTCGCCTGTCCGACGCTGCCGCCGGTTTTGCGGCGCGTGGCGTAGGCGAAATTGATCCACGGTTCGGGCAGACCCGGAAACAATTGCGTCAACGTTTCCGAAACTTCGGCCGCGGCGTCCCATTTTTTTGCTTTGAAATAAATCTGGCAGCGGATGAGCAGCACGGCGGGATGCGCGCGGGTTTCCGGCGAAACCGCGTCGAGTTCGTCGTCGGCGGAAGCCGTGTCGCCCAATTCAAGCCAGCCTTGCGCGGCGTTCAGGCGAAAGGCGTCGGCATGTTCAACGGGCGGCAACCTCAGGTCCATCGGCTTAATGTTCTCCGATAAAACGATTGGCTCAACTTTTTTGTCATTTCAAAATCTCCGGTTGTGGTTAATTTTTCAAAAATGATTCCGCTTCACAAACTGAACAATCTGTATCGCCCGGCAAAATTGTCGCGGCTGCGGATTGTCCTGGCGCTGGCCGTCGCGCTGGCGGCGGACGGCACGCAGTTGGTGTTGGGCGCATTCGGCTGGGCCGGGCTGGACCAATTGATTGATCTGGTCGCGATGGTGCTGGTGAGTTGGTTGATCGGTTTTCATATTTTGTTGCTGCCGACGTTTGTGACGGAATTGGTTCCGCCGGTGGAAGATTTGCCGACGTGGACGGCGTGCGCGATCGCTGTCATCGTGTTGCGTCGCCGCGAAGAACGCATCGAAGAACGCAAGCAGCCCGTGAACGAAAAACCACCCATCGATATTTGAATTCATCGCCGCGGCGACAGCGGATTTACTGGCGTGATGTAAAAAATTTGCTACTTTTTCCCGCATGGAACTTTTTCATCGCATTTTGAAAACCGCCGTTGAAGGCGGCGCTTCGGACATCCATTTGAAGATCGGCACGCCGGTGATTTACCGCATCAACCGCGAACTGGTCGCGGTGGATTGCCCGTTTCCCACGCAGGATTGGATGAACAAAATCGTTGAGACCATCACGCCGTCGCATTTGAAGAAGCGGCTGGATGAAGAGCGCGAGATTGATTTTTCCTATTTTCTGCCGGAGGTCGGGCGTTTTCGAACCAATTTATTCCAACAACGCAGCCAATGGTGTTTCGCCATGCGTTACGTGAAAACGCATGTGCCAAGCTTTGAAGACCTGGGATTGCTGCCGCAGGTGAAGAAAATAGCCGAATCGCCGCGTGGCATCGTGCTCGTGGCCGGCTCGACCGGTTCCGGCAAATCCACGACGCTCGCCGCGATGATCGAACACATCAACGGCAATTTCAAAAAACACATCATCACGCTCGAAGACCCGGTCGAATTTTCGTTCGAAGACAACCAATCCGTTCTCGAACAGCGCGAAGTTGGTCTGGATACATTGTCGTTCCATCACGCGCTCAAGCACGTTCTGCGTCAGGACCCGGACATCATCATGATTGGAGAGATGCGCGACAGTATCAGCTTTGCCGCCGCGATGAGCGCCGCCGATACCGGACATCTGGTTCTGTCCACGCTGCACACCACGACCGCGTCGCAATCCGTGACGCGTATTTTGGATTTCTTCCAGGCGGAAGAGCGCGAGCAGGTGCGCCGGCAATTGGCGAGTTGCTTGCGCGGCGTCGTTTGCCAGCGTATGGTTCCAACGATTGAAGGAAAAATGACGCCGGCGCTTGAAATCATGTTGAACACGCCTGTCGTAAGAAAATTGATTGAGGAAAATCGGCTGGATAAATTGGGCGCGGCGATTGAAACCGGTTTGGATGACGGAATGTTGTCGTTTAACCAGGCGCTGTTCAACCTGGTCAAAGCCGGCAAAGTGACCGAAAAAGAAGCGCTCGCCAAGGCCAGCAATCCGCAGGCGCTGGAAATGAATTTCAAAGGAATCTTCCTGGACGAAGGCCGGCGCATTTTGAGTTAAAAACTTCAGTCGAAACGGCGACTGCAATTGCGTTGACTTAAACACGACTATTGTTATCGTCATTTCATGTGGGTTTCCAAGAAATCGGATTACGCCTTGCGCGCCTTGTTCACGCTGGTGGACAATTTCGGTTGTGCGCCCATTCCCATTCGTGAACTGGCGCGGCGCAACGACGTTCCGAAACGGTTCCTGGAACAAATCATGTTGGACCTGAAAGAGCAGGGATGGGTGGACAGCGTGGCCGGAATCCGTGGCGGATATATCCTGGCAAAGAAGCCGGAAAAGATCACGATGGGCGAAATTGTGCGGCATTTTGATGGGATTTTAGCGCCAATCGAATGTGTTTCCGTCAAAGGCTATCAGCGTTGTTCGCAGGAACCGGTCTGCAAATTCCGTCGCGTTTTCTTGGACGTGCGCAATTACGTCGCCGGGTTGATGGATAAATCCACACTGGCCGACGTGGCCAAACGCGCTCCGGTCACCAATCAGGAAGTATCCGCGGGATTCGTTTACGGCGAAGGCATTTAATTTTCCGAAAATAGTTGACGAAACGAACGTCGGCGGCATAATGACGACTAATTAAGTCGTCATTAGTTGGCGAGAGCATGACAAAATTTGAGTGGTAGTCGGCTCTTAGAGCGAAAGGTCAAAATATGAAACTGAAATGGTGGTTGCTGATTGTCATTGCCGGCGCGCAGGTCTGCGCGGCGGCGGAAGAGACAAATTCGCCGAACGCGGAAATCGAAGCATTGAAAAAAGAAGTGCAGGCATTGGAAAGGAAAATTGAACGACTCGAACAGCAACAAGCCGCGCAACAAAATGTCGCAACGCAACCAGTGGAATCGGCGCGGGTGGAAGAACTGGATCAAAAGGTGAAAATTCTGGAACGCCAGCGCGAATCGGATCAGGAGCAAGCGGAGGCCGCGGCCAAAACGGCGCCGAAATTCAGCGCGGACGCTAACGGCTTCAAAATTTCGTCTGCCGACACCAATTTTGTCATCCAATTAAAAGGGTTGGTGCAATTGGACAGCCGGACATTTTTTGAAGATGGCGGAATCAAGGACAACGATGGTTTTATTTTGCGCCGGGCGCGTCCGATCTTGCAGGGAACAGTGTATCGGGATTTTGATTTTGCCTTTGTGCCGGATTTTGGCGGCAGCACGGTGCAGATTTTGGATGCCTACATCAATTACCGTTTTCGTCCGGAATTGCAGTTGGAAATCGGCAAATTTAAATCGCCGGTGGGATTGGAAGCGCTGGAGTCGGACACCGTGACGGCATTCAACGAGCGCTCGATGGTCACGGATTTGGTGCCGAACCGCGATTTGGGTGTGGAACTGCATGGCGATCTGTTCAGCGGTTCGTTGAATTACGCGCTGGGCATTTTCGACGGCGCTCCGGATTTCTCCGGTTCCGTGCCGAACCTGGATTACGACGATAACAAGGCTTTGGCCGCCCGCGTTTTTCTTCAACCGTTCAGGACAACGGACATTTCCACGTTGCAAGGCCTTGGTTTTGGCGTTGGCGGCAGTTGGGAAGTGGACCGTTCCAGTTCGAGCGCCAGCGGCACGGGATTGACGCCGGGTTACACGACGGACGGCCAGCAAAAATTTTTCACCTACAATTCCGGCGTCTATGCGGACGGCGAGCACTGGCGCATTTCGCCGCAGGCATATTATTACTGGAAATCTTTCGGCATTCTGGGCGAATATGTCTATTCGGATCTAGGCGTGACGAAGGGAAATGCCTCCGCCAATCTGAACAACACCGCGTGGGAAGTCACCGGCTCGTGGATTCTCACCGGAGAAAATGCGTCCTACACCGGATTCACGCCGGCGCGTCCGTTTGACCCGCACAAAAATCAATGGGGCGCATGGCAACTGGTGGCGCGCTATTCGACGGTGGACATTGACAAAAAAGCGTTTCCGATCTTTTCCAACCCCGGAACATCCGCGTCTGCCGCGCACGAATGGGCGGTGGGCGTCAATTGGTTCCTCAACAAAAACCTGCGCGTGAATGCCAGCTTTTCGCACACGCAATTTGTGGATGGCAATAGCGGCGCCGTGACGAAACAACCCGAAAACGTGCTGTTCACCCGCGTTCAATTGGCATTTTAACAAATTGGAACGAATATCTCGCAAGACATGAAAACATTTTTGAGCATTTTGACGGTTCTGGCGCTCGCGATTTCAACAAACGCCGGGGAGGTGAAATTGTTGAACGTGTCCTACGACCCGACGCGCGAATTGTATCAGGAATACAACGCCGCCTTCGCAAAATACTGGAAGGCGAAAACGGGCGACGACGTGAAAATTGAAATGTCCCACGGTGGCTCCGGCAAACAGGCGCAAGCCGTTATCAACGGACTCGAAGCCGACGTGGTGACGCTGGCGCTGGCGTATGACATTGACGCGATTTCGCAACAGGCGAAATTGCTCCCCGCCGATTGGCAGACAAAATTACTGGACAACAGCACGCCTTACACTTCGACCATCGTTTTTCTCGTCCGAAAGGGAAACCCGAAAAATATCCATGATTGGAACGATTTGATTAAATCCGATGTGACGGTCGTGGTGCCCAATCCGAAAACTTCCGGCGGCGCGCGCTGGGCGTATTTGGCTGCTTACGCGGACGCGCTGGAAAAGAACAATCGCGACGCTTCCAAAGCGCGCGAATTTGTGACGAAACTTTACAAAAATGTTCCCGTCCTCGATTCCGGCGCGCGCGGCTCGACCATCACCTTTGCCCAGCGCGGCATCGGCGATGTCCTGTTGACCTGGGAAAATGAAGCGCACCTTGCGCAAAAAGAATTCGGCGCGGACAAATTTGAAATCGTCACGCCGCCGTTGAGTATTTTGGCCGAGCCGCCGGTGGCTGTGATTGATAAAAACGCCCAACGACACAAGGCGAACGGATTGGCCAAAGCCTATCTCGATTATCTTTATTCCGAAGAAGGCCAGCAAATCGCCGCGCGCAATTTCTATCGGCCGCGCAACCAACAAATCGCCAGAAAATATGCGGCGAATTTCCCGGAATTGAAACTGGTCACCGTGGAGGGCGAATTCGGCGGCTGGCAAAAAGCGCAGAAAATCCATTTTGCCGACGGCGGCGTTTTCGACCAAATTTTCCAACGGAAATAATGGCGTCCAAACAAACAAAATACGACGTCCTGCCGGGCTTCAAATTGACGCTCGGTTGCGCGCTGGTTTATTTGTCGCTGGTCGTTTTGATCCCGCTTTCGGCGGCGTTCGCAAAAACGGCGACGCTTTCATTGAAACAATTTTCCGACGCGGTTTTTTCGCCCGTCGCGCTGGCATCCTACGGATTGAGCTTTGGCGCCGCGTTTTCCGCCGCATTCATCAATGCCATTTTCGGAATGCTCATCGCCTGGGTGCTGGTGCGTTACAAATTCCCTGGAAAAAAAATCGTGGACGCGCTGGTGGATTTGCCGTTCGCGCTGCCGACCGCCGTGGCCGGAATCACATTGGCGACGCTTTACGCGGAAAACGGCTGGCTCGGACAATTCCTCGCACCGCTGGGAATCAAGGTTTCCTACACGCGGCTCGGCATTTTTGTGGCGCTGACGTTTATCAGTTTGCCGTTCGTGGTCCGCACTGTTCAGCCCGTTTTGGAAGATCTGGACGCGGAAATCGAAGAAGCGTCCGCCAGCCTCGGCGCGAATCGCTGGCAAACATTTTGGCGCGTGATCTTTCCGCTGGTCACGCCGGCGCTGCTCACCGGCTTTGCTTTGGCCTTCGCCCGTGCGCTCGGCGAATACGGCTCCGTCGTTTTCATTTCGAGCAATATCCCGATGAAAACCCAAATCACGCCGCTGCTCATCATGAGCAAGCTGGAGCAATTCGATTACGCCGGCGCGACGGCGATCGCAGTCGTGATGCTCGTGATTTCGTTCCTGCTGCTGCTGGCGATCAATTTACTGCAATGGTGGAACAATCGTTACGCCGCGCAAGGTTCACTATGAATACCATCAACTCATCGCGTCGCATGAGCGAGCCGCCGTTCGTGAAATGGCTGCTCATCGCGATTTCGCTGGGATTCATCGGCGTTTTTCTCGTCGTGCCGCTCGCGGCGGTCTTCGCCGAAGCGTGGCACAAAGGCGGGAGTTTTTATCTCAAAACGCTGGCCGAACCGAATACATTGAGCGCCATCAAATTGACGCTTATCGCCGCGGGAATTTCCGTGCCGCTCAATTGCGTTTTTGGGGTTTGCGCCGCATGGGCGATCGCCAAATTCAATTTCCGCGGCAAAAACATTTTGCTGACGCTGATCGACCTGCCGTTTTCCGTTTCGCCCGTTATCGCGGGCATGATTTACGTTTTAGTATTCGGCGCGCAAGGCTGGTTCGGCCCGTGGCTGATTGACCACGGCATCCGGATCATTTTTGCGGTTCCGGGAATCGTCCTGGCGACGATTTTTGTGACCTTTCCCTTTGTCGCGCGCGAATTGATTCCGCTGATGCAGGCGCAGGGCCGCGTGGAAGAAGAAGCGGCGCGTGTTTTGGGCGCGAGCGGCTGGCAAACGTTTTGGCGCGTCACGCTGCCGAACATCAAATGGGGTTTGCTTTACGGCGTGATTTTGTGCAACGCCCGCGCGATGGGCGAATTCGGCGCCGTATCGGTCGTGAGTGGAAAAATTCGCGGCCACAGCAACACGATTCCGTTGCAGGTGGAAATGCTTTGGGAAGATTACAACGTGACCGGCGCGTTCGCCGTCGCCTCGCTGCTGACCTTTTTGGCGCTCGTCACCCTGGCGCTTAAAACGTGGGTGGAGCGCAAACGTGCTGTTGAATAACCGATTTAACGATGTAACGATTCAACCATTTAACGAACCAAATGAGCATCGAAGTCCGCAATGTCACAAAAACGTTCGGCAAATTTGTTGCGCTCGACAACGTGAGCCTCAAAGTCGAGTCCGGCGAATTGGTCGCGCTGCTTGGCCCATCCGGCTCCGGCAAAACGACGTTGCTGCGCACGATTGCCGGTCTTGAATTTCCGGATCCCGGTGACGCTAAAGTTTTCTATTACGGCGAAGATGTGACGACGATTCCCGCCAGCCAGCGCAAAGCCGGCTTTGCCTTTCAGCATTACGCATTGTTCCGGCATTTGAGCGTTTTTGAAAATATCGCATTCGGCTTGCGTGTTCGTCCGCGCGAAACAAGACCGGCGGAGGAACAAATCCGCGAGCGCGTCGGGCAATTGCTGAAATTGATCCAGCTCGAACCGCTCGCGAAACGCTTTCCCTCGCAACTTTCCGGCGGCCAGCGCCAACGCGTGGCACTTGCCCGCGCGCTGGCTGTGGAGCCGAAAGTCCTGTTGCTCGATGAACCGTTCGGCGCGCTCGACGCGAAGGTGCGGAAAGAATTGCGCCGCTGGTTGCGGAAATTGCACGAGGAAATCCACATCACCACGCTGTTCGTGACGCATGACCAGGAGGAAGCGCTTGAAGTCGCCGACCGCGTCGCCATTTTGCGCGATGGAAAGATCGAGCAGATCGGCACGCCGGAGGAGATTTACGATCATCCGGCCACGCCGTTCGTTTACGATTTTCTCGGGAACGTGAATTTGTTCAGCGGCCGCGTGCGCGAAGGTTCCGTGGAGATCGGGGAATCAAAATTTGACGTTCCGGAAACGGCCGGGGAAACGGATGCAAACGTCGCGGCATTTGTGCGTCCGCACGACATCCGCATCACGCGCCAGTCCGATGGCACAAGAACATTTCCGGCGCGCGTCATCCGTTGCAATGCCGCCGGTCCGCTGGCGAATCTGGAATTGGAACGGCTCGATGGCGGCGGCGCCTTCACCGCGCAATTGAGCAAAGAGGAATTTCAACAATTGCAACCTAAAGCAGGCGAACAGGTTTTTGTGGGTTTGAAAAACGTCAAAGTATTTGCCGAAGATTTTTCCATTTGATTAATAAACTCGCCAATTGCGGCGGGCGATGGCAGTTTGCGGTTGTCTATGCAAAAGAATTTTTGCGCCGTTGCGTCGGCGCTTGTTTTGGGATTGGGAATTTCCGTCCGCGCGGAAACGGTCACGAATTTTTTCAGTTTCAGCGGCAAGGAGGATTTCCCGATTGATATCGGCGTGAGCCTGTTGCACAGCGCGGACGTGAACGGCGACCATCTGAACGATTTGATTGTGGCGAACAATTTGCGTTCCAAAATCGATCTCCTTTACAACATGACCGGCAAAACCAACCCGCCGCCGGAACGCAAATTGGAAGTCAACGAATTGCCGCCCGGCTCGCGGTTTCATATTGATTCAATTCCCGTGGATGAACATATCGCCGCGATGGCGGTCGCGGATTTCAACGGCGACGGCAAGCCGGACATCGCATTTTTCGGCGATGCAAAAGATTTGGAAGTGATTTACAACCAGGGCACGAACGGCTCAACGACGCAAGGCTTTGACGCGACGGGCTGGAGCGACCCGAAACATTGGCATCTGGAGGACGGAATGCTTTCGCCCAACGCGCTGGCGGAAGGGGATTTGAATGGCGACGGCCGGCGTGATCTGCTGTTGCTGGGCGACAGCGGCGCGGCGTATTTGTTCGCGCAAAAAGCCGACCACACGCTGGCGGAACCGCAGAAAATTCCGTATTCCGGCACGCCGCGCGCGGTGCAGATCGTGGACATTGACGGCGACGGCAGAAATGATTTGTTGTTTGTGGATTTCGACAGCGCCACGCCGTTCCGTTTCCGCTTGCAGGACAAGGACGGCGAATTGGGGCCGGAAATTTATTTCAAATCGCCGCCCGTTCGTTCGTTCTGGGCGGACAATCTGGAAGGTGGAAGGAAGATTTATATGGTGACGATTGCCCGCGATTCCGGTCGCGCGGAGGTTTCTGAATTCACGCGCAAACCGGGGGAAATTCTCACCGACCATTTTCGTCATGGCCAATTTCAGGTTTTGCCATTGAACAAATCCGACGCGCCGCGCGGCATCTGCTGGGCGGATGTGAACGGCGACGGCCTGGCGGATTTGCTCGTGGCGGAACCGGCGAGCGGACAACTTTCGGTTTATTTGCAGCAGCCGGATGGTGAATTGGCATCGCCCAAAACCTTCCCGTCGCTGGCCGGCGTCACGCAAATCGCCGCAGCCGACGTGAACGGCAACGGTCATCCGGAAATTTTTCTGTTGAGCAAAGATGAAAATGCCGTGGGCGTGACGGAATTCGACAAGGACGGCAAATTGCCGTTTCCGACGCTGTTGCCGCTCGATGGCAAGCCGCTGGTGATGGCGACGGGCAGTTTGAAGCGCGGTGAAAAACCATCGCTGTCCGTGATCGTGGACAAAGACGGGCAGCGCTCGCTGTTGACGCGCGCTTCGGACGGCAAAATAAAGTCGCAAAAATTGAGCGAGAATTTCAAATCGAATCCGACGACGATGGCGGTCAACGACGTGAACCAGGACGGCCGGCCGGACCTGGTGGTATTGATTCCTTACGAAAAGGTCAAAGTGTTGTTGCAGGAGAAGGATGGCAATTTCGATGAAGAAGATATTGATCCGCCGGGCGGCGCAATCGAACAGCCGTGGCTGGCGATGGTGGACGTGGACGGCGATGGCAAACCGGAATTGCTTCTGCCGCAGAAAAATTTCCTTCGCGCAGTCGTGCTGGAGCAGCAGGCAAAAGTGGACGGAGGAACGAATCGCCAGAACTGGACGTTCCGCGTGAAAGACCAGATCAACGGCGCGGAGAGCGATTCGCAAATCGTCGGCGCGGCGGCTGTCTCTGATTCCAGAAAATCTACGCCTTCAATTTTCTTGCTCGACGCGGCGCAGAAGCAATTGACGCTGACCGAACGCGACACGAACGGCGTCTGGCAAATCGTCCGCAACATTGAATTGCCGGTCTCGGGTTTTAACGCATTGCGCTCGGTCATGCTCAACGGCACGAACAGCATCGCCTTTCTCGGACAGAATTCGGTGGCCTGGATGCCGCTGGCCGGGCAGGTCTGGGATTTTTCGGCGCTGGACGGTTATGACACGCCGATCAAAGACGGTTATTTGAATGATGAAATCGCCGGCGATCTGACCGGTGACGGCCGCAAGGAAATCATTTTCATGGAAACGGCGAGAAACTATTTGGACATTGTCCGGTTCGATAAAAATCAAAAGCTCGTGCCCGGCGACCGCTGGCAGGTTTTTGAACAGCACACCTTCCGTTCGCGCAGCGATTCGACCCCGGAACCGCGTGAAGCTCTGGTGTCTGACGTGACCGGCGACCACAAAAACGATTTGATCGTGATCGTCCACGACCGGATTTTGGTTTATCCGCAGGATTAACCCCGCCTCAATTCGGCAAAGCGAAATCGCAAGGCCGTGATTTCATTTTTGGGCAGGCTCGACGAACCGATCAATTCAATCCCGGCGGGCGCGGCGCAAAGATTTTGAACGTATAACCTTCATTGTTCATGCTGCCGCTGGAAACGGAAATATAGAAATACTTCGACACTTTGTCGAAATCCGGCAGCAACGAAAAATCCATCCAGCCGCGAATGCCGTTTTGCAGGTTTAAAAACGGGATGTTGTTTTCAACATTGCTCATCGGCGTGAGCACCGGCGAATCTTTCTTTGCTTTGAAAATTGCGCGCCAGGTTTCCCGCTGGTTGGCGTAACCGAACATTCCATTGCCCGCGCCGCCGACCTGTTGCCTGGCGATGGCAAATCCCGCGGTTTCACGAAGTGATTTGCCGCCGCTTTGTCCTTGGCGCAAAAATTCCTCCATCATCGCGCTGTCGCTGGAGACGGCCACGTAGCCGTTGCCGCTGGAAACATAAAGTGAACGCGCTGGCCCGGCGGAAATGCCGTTCGGATTGACGGGCAGGGGAATCGTGTAAATTTTCCGGCCCATAAAATCGCGCGGTTCCGGCACGGCTTTGCGATAAACAAGCGTGGCCAGCGTATTGAGAGCAATCACGGCCTGCTCTGGGTTTTGCGCGGAAAATAAAAAGAGCGAACGCGACGGATTGGAAGCAGCCGGCGCTTTTTCGTAACTGATAAAATCATCGCCGAGATTGCCGATGAGATTTTTCCGCAGATCAAAACTTGGGTCCTTGGCCTGCGCCGTGGCGTTGGCGATGTTGATGGCAGAATCGAGATACGTTCCCACGACCGGCGAAACCTGCTTGAGGGCATTTTCAAATTCATTCCAAGCTTTTTTTCCGTCGAGCCGCGTTCGCGAAAATTTTACGACATCTGCGGGAACAAATGACGGCGGGTTGGCTTCTTTGGGTTCGAGCGAAAAAATTTTGAAGATTCCGGCGCGTGAGGATTCCGGCACAGAGATGAAAAGATTCAACCGCGCACCGTCGTGCGACTCGAGGTAAGCAAAGCTGGCGCTCTTCATCCCGGTCAGGCCGGACGCGTTCAGGATGGTCTGCCACGGCATTTGCGGCAGCGGGCTGGGCGCCTCGGGATTGGGTTCCGGTTCGGGAATCTGCGATAAAATTTGAAAATATGTTTTGGCATTGAACCAGCCGAAATACAGCGGCTGATTGCGGAATTGCGACAATTTATCCGCCGCGAAAACCGGGTTGTCTTTCAGCGCGGGACGCGAACCGCCGGTGAGATGTTGCACGACGGGTTCGACGGCTTTGAGCGAATTACCGACGATCAGCAGCGATTCGAATTGGCCGACGACCAGTTCATCGGGCCTGGATGGCTTGGTTTCCCGGCCCAATTCCTGCACCGGCGGGCGCGATGGAAACATGTTTTGCAGCGTTGAGGGAATATCATTGCTGGCGAGCGTGACGATGGAAAATGGAATCGCGCCAATTTTTTCCGTGCGAATGGTTTTGCCGTCATCGCGCCATTTTTTTTGCAGCGCGGTGATGTTGGTCTTGAGCAGGCTGCTTTTGTCTTTGGCATCGAGCAATAAAACAATTCCCGGCGACGAATTGTCGTCGTTTCCGCTCCAGCCATTCGCGGTGACGGCGAAGGTGAATTGTCCCTGCGGAAAATCGGCGAAATCCGAAAGCTTCACGCCGAGGTCGCGCTCAAGCGGAGCCGCGAATTGCTCGCGATAATTGGAAATGAATTTGTCGTGAAATGCCTTCATCGCCGGGTCATTCCACAAAAGCCAGTGCGGCGATTGATGCAGATTGGACCGGAACGCCGCGCAATCGGGAATGGTCACGACCAGCAGCGTGTCCGAGGGCAGCAAATTTTCGGCCGGCGGAATTGCCGCGCGGGAAAAATGGGCGGCAACGAAAAATACGGCGACAAAAAGCGGGCGCAGTAAACGTTTCATTGTGAGTTAAAGTCTAGCTGCTGCCGAAAGTTGCGGAAGTTATTTCTCTTCCACGGAATGTTTCGTGCGGCTGGGCGGATCAAGATAGCGATACGGATTGTTCGGATTATCGGCCGAATAAGCAAACGCATCGCGATGGTCCAAAAAGCTTTTCACCAATTCGACGGGAATCGCGAAACCGAGACCTTCGCCGAAGGTGATTTTCATGTTGGTCACGCCGACGACCTGGCCGGCGAGATTGAAGAGCGGGCCGCCGCTGTTGCCGGGATTGATTTGGGCGCTGGTCTGCAAATACAGTTCGCCTTCCAGCTCACGGGTTTTGGTGCTCAAAATGCCTTGCGTGACGGTGCGTTCAAGGCCGAGCGGACTGCCGATGGCAAAAACGGAGTCACCGACATTCAACGCATCGGAACTGCCGAGCGAAACGTATTTGAATTTCGGCGCGTTCTTGTCTTCGATATGAAGCAACGCGAGGTCGTGGAATTTGTTGATGGCAATGATGCGGACTTTACGATAAACGTCGCGCTCCAGGTGGCCGTCGGTGCGATGATACACTTCGACGGAAATTTCCGTTTCGCCTTCGATGACGTGGAAATTGGTGATGAGGTAGCCCTCGGCATTGATGAAAAAACCGGAGCCGAGACCTTCGGGCGTGCGCACCTGGACGACGGCTTCGCCGATTTGTTTGACGAGATCCTGCACATCGCGGACCGGCGCGTTGGCCGTGCCGATGTTGTAAAAATCCGGCGTCATGACCGAGAGCAAAGGGCTTGCGGCGGATGTTTTGGCGAGCGTTTCGTCGGCTTTGGTGATTTTGGTGACGGCAGATTTGGGGATGACCAGAACAGTGTAGCCGACATCCACGATGACGGAATCAGGTTTGTCGGCCAGAATTTTTCCAGTGACGGCGGCTTTATCTTTTAACTGCACCGTATCCGCAAAAAGGGAATTTCCCGCGCAATAGACGGCCAAAGCTGAGAAAATGAAATACTTCTTCAACGACATTCGCAGATGCTAGCGGAATCCAAAAAATTTGACAAGCGGTGCAATTGTTAGCAGTGAAATTATGCGTTGAGCTGAAATGAGACAGGAGAAAGATAAATGCTAATTCTTTTGGCAGATACGCTTATGCGATTTATTACCGCGACGTTGACAATGGGTATGCCTTTTGCTACAAAAAGGCGCGATTTCTCATCAATAGCGAGGTCAACAGGCTAAATAATGTTGTTATTGCGGACTTTTGGTCAAAAAAGACGAAACTTGGGCGCGTTTACGCTCGTCGAAGTTTTAGTGGCTTTGTTCGTCTTTTTAATCGCCACTTCGGGCGTCATTTACGGTTATGTCCAGACAAATCGCCTTGCGCTTTGGAGTTCCATGTCGCTGGCGGCGACATCTTATGCGTCTCAAGGAGCCGAGCAGGCCCGCGCGGCGGATTGGCGTCCGTGGGATTACCCGGCAACAAATGGTCCGGGAACAATGGATGAATTGCCGCCGACAAATTATGTCCGGGTGGACATCATGGACATTCCATCAAAAGGAGCGCCTGATTCAACGGACTACACATCCTGGGTGACCAATTATGTTTCCATTACCACCTATTCGGTCAATCCGCCAATGCGACAAATCCGTTCGGATTGCGTGTGGACGGCGCCGCAGTCGGGGCGGTTGATCACCAACACGATTATTCTTTTGCGGGGGCCGGACCAATAAAATGAAAATTCGTTTCCCAAAAAGACAAGACAGCAAGCGCGCGTTCACGCTGACGGAAATGATTTTTGTTGTGATGATATTTTCGATGCTGGTGGGCGCAATGGTCGCCATCCAGTTATTTGCAATGCGCGTTTATACGTTGTCGGCGACAAAATTGACTTCCACCGCCGATGCTCGTCAGGCGTTGAACGCGATGCGCGATCAAATCCGATCGGCGAATGTCATCATGGTCGGAAACTATTCCGGTGGTTTTACACAGGTAGCCGATGGCCAGCCGCAGGTCGGCAATGCGTTGGCCATTCAATATACGAACGCGGCGGCGACAAATTATTTGGTCTTTTTCAAAGACGCGGCAAGCGCGGACAACACGGTTTGCAGTATCAGTAATGGGGTGACGGAGGTGCTGGCAAAATACGTCACCAATTCGGTTGTTTTTGAAGCAGAAGATTACCAGGGCATTGTCCTGACGAACTACCAGAACAATCCGGTGATCAAAGTCACCTTGCAATTTTACCAGTGGGAATATCCGATCGCCATGGTGGGAGACAATGGCGCCAATGCCTACAATTTTTATCAATTGAGAACGCGAATTGCCCGGCGTGAAAAATAAATATGCGCGTTTCCGCTTCCTCTCAAAAAAGCCGTCGTTCAGCGTATGCGTTGCTGATGACGCTGGTGTTTGTCGGCGTGCTGTTGACGATGTTTGCGAGCGTGATGTATTGGGCGGCGACCAACGCCAAGATCACGAAGCGAAACAACCTTTACAACCAATCTGAAGCAGCGGCGGAATCGGCGGTGGAATTGACCCGCGCGGCGATGATGCGTGATTTTCAAAGTCAGCAGTTGAATTCCGCCGGCTCGTATGAGACGAATGCCCTTTTCCAAACCAATTGGCCGATCCAGTTCCAGATCACGGATACCAACGGCATCGTTGACCGTGTCTCTGTAACCATGGGCGATACGAATTGGACAGAATCACTTCCCGCGCAATACTCCGGTCTATATGGCTTCGGCCAGGAATGCACGATTTGCGCGATAGCGTCGCCATTAAACGAAGGAGAAAATTTATCCGCAGCCATCAAAGAAAAAATCTGGTTCGGCACCATTCCGATTTTTGAGTATGCGATATTTTATAACGTAGATCTTGAAATAAATCCCGGTGCGGAAATGGTGGTGAACGGCAAAGTCCATTCCAATAAAAACATTTATGCCACCGGCAGCAGCGGTTCGCAGCAATTAACCTTTTCTGACATCGTGGAAGCGGCTAACAAAGTCAATCTGAACCCGAGTCCAGATGATCCGCAAAATGTCGGGCGCAGTGGAAATGTTACTTTTAAATTAAAAGCCAACAATCCTGCGTCCAATGTCAATTCATTGAATTTGCCGATTGGTGGCACGAATCGGGATCCTGCGGTGCTCCGTGCTATCTTGGGATTGCCGCCGTCCGGTTTGATTGCGCCGGATCCGTCTGCATATTCATCCAGCGGCCAGTTGTATCCCTATAACGAAGCGGACATCATTGTATCCAATTCATCAACAGAAGTTTTGACGGCTTATTACGACAACGGCAACGACACTGTTAATCCATTGCAACAGATTTATCCGGATGTGACTAATATTGTTAAAACCGGGAAAAGCTCATGGACGACCAACATCTATTTTTCCTTTATCACGAATGTGGTTTTTTACGATTACCGTGAGATGGCATACGCTCACGCGGTGCAGGTGGATGTTGATAAATTCCGCGTCTGGCTTACCAACTCCGATCTTGGCGGAAAATATGATTTTCTGAACAGCCATGGCTCGACGTCAAAGGGACACCACATCAACTCAATGTATGTCTGGAATGGCGTTAATTTTATTCAAGGAAGCACTTCGGCTGATGGCACGCTTCCCGCCGTGCGATTGGCCAACGGAACACGTCTTCCACCATATGGTTTTACGCTGGCCACGGCGCAGCCGATTTATATCAAGGGCGACTACAATACGACCCAAGACGGCGTGCATTTCGCTTTGACTCAAGGATCCACCACAAACACGGACTACACTGTCCCAGCAGCAGTGATGGGCGATGCCGTTACCATTCTATCGGATCAATGGGCCGATGGCACAAAATCCAACGGCAATGGCATCAGTGGGCGAAATGCGGATGATACTACCATTAATGCCGCTTGTTTCGAAGGCATTGTTACAACTGGAAATGACAAAAAGGGAAATCCTCACTATAGCGGTGGCGTTGAAAATTTTCTGCGTCTGTTGGAAAACTGGTCTCCTGATATCCTTACTTACAATGGCTCAATCGTTGTTATGTTTCCCAGCCAATACGCTGTCAGCCCCTGGCAAAAAACTGGGAACTATTATAATCCCCCCAAGAAACGCAATTGGGGCTTCGATACCAGTTTCTATTCACAAAACCGCATTCCCCCGATGACTCCAGGACTTAAAGCTGTAATCAATGAAAATTACACTGCGGGGGAATAACGATTGCCGGCAGGTCACAGATCCGGGCAAAGCAATTGGCCGATACGCCGTTCCAATCGCGGCAAATCCAGCGGCTTGGTGAAAAAATCTTCCGCCTGCATCACTGCCGTCCGGCGCGTCACACCGCTTGAAAGCGCGCTCATAAAAATGATAGGAATTTTCTTTGTGGCCGGTTGCCGTTTCAAAATTTCGCAAATGGAAAGCCCATCCAAATCCGGCAGCAAAATATCGAGCAAAATCAGATCCGGCTTGAACTGGCGCGCCTGGCTCAACGCATGGACGCCGTCGTTGGCCACGAGAAATTCGCAATGCAAATTCGCCAGGCGAAATTTCACCAATTCAATGAAGTCATTCTCATCATCCACAATCAAAATACGCGGAACCATGTCATAAACATTCGCTGTTTTTATGGCGAAAACAACGGCGGAAACGTAAAAGACAGGTGACGAAACGGAAACGGAAGACGGATACAAATAGTTTTCATTTTTTAAGATTTGGGAATGTCGTCCTCAGTTTCTGTCCACCGCGCGAAATAAAGACAACCGGCAAAAATAATGACCGATAAAATGACGATGAGAACCACCTGTGTGCGCGGCTCTTTCAAATCGTTTATCCATTCCTGAAACAGCGCGCCGGATTTTCCGTAGAGCAATTCCATTTGACGCCGCTGTGGTTTGTCGAAGCCGAGCATGGAAATATCGCTGCTTAAACCTTTTCCGCGGGTCCGGATCCAATACAGCGACCCGGCGCCGGAAATTCCCGTGAGCAGAACGATTGTGCCGGTCATTCGCAATCGCCGCGCGTGTCGCTTTGCTGCTGCCTGTTCATTCGGTGCGGACATTGATTTCAACCCGCAAAGACGCGGATACGGGCCGCGTGGTTTCGCCGTTCAATTTTTGCTGGCAGCTTGCGCGGCGATGATTTCGGCTTTGGCCTCGGTGAAATCTTTCTGAAATGCCGGATTTTCCTTCATTTTCCGCACGATGGCCTGGGCAAGCACTCGTCCGGCGCAAATGTCGGTGTAATAATGCCGGGCGATTTCCACGCGATGCCAGCCAATCATCCGGGCGTGGGCGATGATGGCATCGCTTTTATTGGGGATCAAATCGGCGAGCACAAGCGCGAGCACCATGGATTCGGTGGAATGGCCGCTGGGATAGCTGAAGCTTTTTTCGAGTTTGCCATTGGCCAGCGACGGATCAATGAAGTAGGGGCGCGGGCGTTTGTAAAAATTTTTCGCATTGTCGGTCACCGCTTCGGCGTCTTTCTGGACGCGCTGAAAAAAGGCCGTTGTTTTGGGCAAATTGTTGGACAGGAAATAAGCGCCAACGGCGTCCGCGTAATTGAATACGGTGAATTTTTTTTCCAGATAAGCAGCGGCGATTTCATTGCTCGTGGCGAGGTGATAAACGGCGCGAACTTCATCGAGGTCGGCGGATTGCTCGGCGGAATCCGGCAACGGCGGCGGCGCGAGTAAAGCGGTCGCATTTGGTTGGTTTGCGGGCAAATAATGAAGATGGCTGATATCAACGGCTTTGGTTTCGGCCATCATTGTGTCGTCAGCGCGAAGCGGAATGGTTGCGACGGCAGCTAAAATTAAAGTAGAAGCAATTAAGCCGGGTGTAAATTTGATGCGATTCATTTTACGAGCGATTTTTGGTGATAGTTATTGTTTTGAGATTAATTTGAAACGTTCAGGGAACTCTCACGCCGTTGGCATCCCACTTGAGATCCGGTTCGCCGGGATCGTGGCCGGCAATCGGAGTGGCGCCGGAACCGTCCGCGGCAGTTTTAATTCCATCGGCAACGACATAATCGTATTTGAAATAAGCGGCGTGCCCGTCGCTAAACGTGATATTTCCGCCTTTACTGTGTCTTGACGAAAAGCGCGTCGTATAACAATGCGGCGTGGCGAGCATCAACCAATTTGCCGGCGAGGGACTGGGGGATGAATTATCCGGAGTGGCATAATAGGGAGATTCGGCGGAACGGTTGCGCACATCCGAAAAAAGCACGAAGGCAGAAGGATTCCGCACCATGGTGGCTCTGCAAATGAGGTTGGTCGGGGAATTGGCGGCCAGGCTTTCGTTTGCCGTGGATTTTGAATTCATTCCGTAACTGAACAACGGGCGTTGGCCGACTTGCATGTTGCCGTGGGTTGGGCTCAAGTCATTATGGTCAATACCTTGCGAGACGGTGGTAGGACAAATGAATATGTTGCGGCCATCGCTGTTCAGTGAATTGAAGGTGGGTTTGTATTGAGCCAATGCCCATTCATATAAAGGCCGGCTGCTGACATAAGGAGGCAGAACATTGAACCAGACATCGTTACCGACAGCGGGATGGACGTTGTAATGATACGAAGCGATATCGGACCACACCGGATTGTCCTGGTCTGCAGGGTTGGCATTGGATTGATACCTGGGAAATGGAAACAGACCGTCGCTGTCATCCACATATAAAGTCTGGGCCATTCCCCATTGTCTCATGTTGCTGACGCAAGCTATCTCTTGAGCCCGAGCTTTTGCTTTTGCCAGCACCGGCAAAAGCATGGACGCTAAAATGGCGATAATCGCGATTACCACCAGCAATTCAATCAGCGTAAATCCGCTTTTTTTTAAATTCGTATTCATGAAGAAAACTCCATCCAATTACTAATCATCCTGGATGACCGCGATGACAGGGAAATGGCAGAATGGTGACAATGAGGTCACATTATTAATTTGTGATAAGTAGAATATGCTTCCCGCAGAAACTCCGGCCCGCAATTTTCGGCTGATTTGAAATTATCGGCAGCGCGAAGCATTGTGGCCGGATTGTTACCTCTCCTTCGTTTGATTGTAACGTGGTAATGGGTAAATCTTCTCCGCGACATTGTTGCGTGGTCTGTCGCTCGATGACTCGGTGGAAAACAATCTTGAACTAAATGAAAATTAAAAACCTAATCTGTATAGCTTCGATACTTATTGCTTCGTTGTCTGGAGCAATTGCCGCGAATACTTTATCATCCTGGACATTCGATAATCTTTCTATCGGAGCCAACAATAATCCGGCGCCTTCCGCGGGGCTTGGCTCGGCCGCAGCCGTCGGCCTGGGCAATACCGTCAGCCCAAGTATTGTGCTTCAGGCGGGGAGTTCTTCGGGAGCGGCGGACAGTTGGCAATTCAGCGCCACCGGTGGAAGCGATGGATGGACGACGAATGCTGCCATTGGCAAACAAGGCGCCAAATTCGCCGTCAGCACGGTCGGATTTTATCAGATCCAGATTTCATTTGACGTTTATGCGACAGCTAATGCGGAAGCAAATCTCCAGGTTCAATACACCACAGACGGTTCTATTTGGAATAATGCTGCGATCGCTTCCGTCGGAAGTGGCGCAACTCTCAAGAACAACAGCATCACAACCAACAGCCTGGTAGTGGGTTCCTACGTCAACTTATCCAGTGGCTGGAACAATCAAATCAAAGTTGATTTGAGCGGTGTTTCCGGAGTGGATAATGATCCGAACTTTGCCATTCGCATTGTGAATGCCTCGACCGGGACGAATTGCCTGGACACCACGGGCGCGCATTACGACAACAGCAATGCGACGGCTAATTGGACTTTTGATAATGTTATGATTCAAGGTGTTTCCTACGATACCATCGCATACTGGCCGTTTGACAACGATTCGAGCCTCAAAAAACCGGTGAACAATCCGCCCGCCGCGATAACAAACAACAATGCCAACGCCTCGATCATAGGTTTTAATTTGCCATCCTATGTATTTGGTGATGGCTCCGTTGGCAGCACAAATTATGCGGACATAACCTCTACTACGCCGGCGAGTTCCACTCCCAACGCGCTTTACGCATGGCGTTTGCGCGGCCAGAAACCCGGCAATGGCTGGAACAGCGATGCCGCGATAGGCACGCAGGGTGCAGAATTAAATGTCAGCACGGTTAACTACAGCAATGTTGTGGTTACTTTTGACTGTTACTTTACCAGCCAGGGCGAAGCTAAAATGTGTGTGCTTTATACGACCGATGGATGGGCTACAACAAATGTCGCCGATCAACTCGCCTATGGCGCGAATCCAACGTTTATCGAGACAAATTCCGCTTCTCCAAATACTGTGCAAGGCACTTATTTCTTCAACAATGTCGGTTCATTATTCTATAATGACCTGGTCGTTGACTTTACCGGAGTGAGCGCAGTGAACAATAATCCGAACTTTGGTGTGAGGATTGTCAATGCCTCGAAAGGTTCCGATTGTGTGAACTATTTGCTGCAGCCCTATAATAATGCTTCCGGTAACTGGCGATTGGATAACGTCGCGGTCAACGGCCAATTTGTCGGAACGATCGCGCCGGCGATTACTAACTCTCCATCAGCCACCGTAGATGCCCCTTTTACAAATACTTTTGCCGTAAGTCCTGCCTGGACAAATGCAATCAAAAGTATTTATGTGAACGGCTCGTTATTGCCGCAAGGCGCTTATACCATTACTTCAAGCAATATTGTATTTGATCCGTCTAAATCCGCTCTGCTTCAGGTAAGCGGATTGGATTATATCGTTATCTACGCGACCGGTTACACCAGTGCTAAAGTGACCCAACCCGTTGCGACCGGCGTGGCGAGACAATTGGTTGTGACTCAAGTCGCCAGCCCGTCCGCCAGCGGCGGCACCTTGACCTTGAATCCGACTGTTGGAATCACAGACCAATACGGTAATGGCACGACAAATCCATATGGCAATTTCGATGTCTTTGTAACGGTCAGTAATTCCGCGTCCGCCGGTTGGACTTTGGGCGGTGCTACCAACCAGCAGATTGTTGACGGCTTTTGCGTCTTTACTGATTTGACGGCGACAGTCACGGGCACGTTGCCGGTTAACGGTGCCGCAATCCAATTCAATGTGGTTGGCTATACCAATGCGGCAACTTTGGGAACAACGACTAATTTTTATTCGACTACATTCGACATCGGAGCTCCTCCAGTTCCATTTACTCCGGGTAACCTGGCAGTGCTTCAGATGGATACGCTGTCGAACAACACAACCTTTAGCATCATTGAACTTTCTCCTTCCACGATCGGCCAGACCAATGCGATCAACATCGTCCCGATCAGCGCTACGGGGACAAATGCCTTGCGGATGTCGCCGTCCGGCAGTTGCGGTCATTTGGCGTTAAGCGATGACGGCACGTTCCTGGTATTCGACGCCTTTCAGGACGGAAGTTCAGCGACGCCGGACGAGACGTTCAATCTCAATCGCGCGGTTGGAACACTGAATTATACGAATAAATTCACTTCTCCTGTCAGCTACGAATCCACATCGTTCGGCGGCAGTCAAGCGCGTGCCGCTTGCAGCCCGGACAACAATAATTTCGTGATTGATGACAAAGGCGGACTCTACGTCAACAATTTCCTGAATTATCAGCAAAACAATATCAGTGTGCGATCGTTTGGTGGTGCGACGTGGGTCCTGACCGCAAAAGTCGCCTTTCCGCCAACGCCCTCGTTGTATCAATTTGCAAATGCCGGTTCCGGCGGATCGGATGTGGACTTTGGAGATCCCTCAGACAACGGTCCAGTGATCCATGATACATTCACTCCTCCATCGGATCCAGTCGCGCAGGACTTTTATATGATCGCCACCAATGGGACGTATGGCGTTGCATATATTCTAGACCAGAATGCCGGAACGAACGGCTCCAGTGTGGTGATCAATAAGTGGTTGTTGAGCGGCGATGGATATACCTGGATTGCCGCCGGCTCATGGACCAATGACGACAATGGCGACACTTTATTTGCGACCACCAATGGCAGCGGCGGTGTTTATCTTTACTACGCCAACGGTTCCGGCGGCCAAGGCGGAAATCAACTTATTCGGTTGACTGACGATACGGTTGCCGGCCCGCTTAATATCACATCCGATTACGTGATTTATACCGCTCCGGCGGATAAATCAATCGCCGGCGTGACGTTTGTGCCGCTGCAAACTCCTTACGCTACGCAATTGATTCCTCCGCCCGGTTTGATCGCTGCGACTGGAGTGACGACGAACAGTTCGTTTAACGTCGTCCTGAACCCGGAAGATTCGAATTGGCGTTCAGGCATCACCAGCGTCACGGTGGATGGAACGATTTTGCCGCCCGCTGCTTACGACGCGACGCGATCGGGATTGATTGTGTTTGATCCGGCCCAATCCGGGTTGCTGCAAAGCGCAGGTTCGAAAACCATCGTCATCAACGCAATCGGTTACAGCGCTGACTCCGTTGTCCAAACAATTAACCCGGTCTATTCGACGACTTTGGGTGGCATTTCGTTGAATGACGGCGGGATGAAATTCACCTTCACCAACACGCCGGGCTTGAGCTTCTCAGTCCTTTCAACCAACAATATCACCGCGCCAGTTTCGACTTGGCCGGTGATTGGGACGGCGATTGAAGGCCCGGCTGGAATTTATAACTTCACAAATTCGGTGACGGCGACGAATTCACAGCAGTTCTACATTCTGCGTCAGCCTTGAGCATTGGCCATTGAACTAATGCCGGCGGAGCGGCGAAAGCTGCTCCGCCTTTTTGCTTTTCCAAAGGAATTCTTTAATAAACACCTCGAAAATGAGCCAAAAATCCGGGTTTTAACGGCGTTTATAGATTGTGAATAACTCGTCGTTTTCAACCTCAAATGACTTCAGTTTAAACCGCGCTGAATCAATCAGTTTGGCGAAGCCTCCGCCATCGGCAATCGTCGAAGTTATGCGGCCGCCAAAAATTGCCGGGCAAATTGTGAGGTGCAATTCGTCCACCAGATTCGCGCGGATCAATGCGCCGTGAATTTCACCACCACCTTCGCAAAGCAGTCGTTTTACGTTCCATTTTTTCCGCAGCCAGATCAGCGCGGAACGGAAATTGATTTCCTTCTTGCCGGAGATTTTCACTTCGTCGGCCACAGCTTGAAGCTTCTTGAATTTGGCTTTGGGGATTCGTTCCGTTGTCAAAACAATGACCGGTGAAAACCGCTTTCGAAAAATCGGCGCAGCCGGCTCAATCGAACCGCTGCCACTCGCGATGACGCGCAACGGAAATTCCGCTAAACCATTTTCCAGCCGTTGGCGACGATAGTGTTCACCGCCATTTCCCAAAATTGTTTCCGTTACCTCGACTGTTCTCGCGCCGCAAATGATGGCATCCGCTGTGGCGCGCAATTCCATCATGTGCTCGCGGTCGCGTTCGCTGCTGAACGGTTCGAATTCGTGGTCCGCAAAAGCAATTTTTCCGTCTGCCGTCATCGCAAAATTGGAAAAAACAAACGGCAATTTCATTCCGGAAATTTTGGATGCGAATTTCATAAAATCAACATCGCATCGCCGTAACTGAAGAAACGATAACGTTCGCGAATGGCTTCGGTGTAGGCCGACAAAATCAATTCCCGTCCGCGAATTCCGCCCGACGACGCAAAGGCGCTTACGAGCATGAGCAATGTGGAGCAGGGCAGGTGAAAGTTCGTCAGCAACGCATCCACGATTCGAAATTGAAATGGCGGAAAAATAAAGATGTTTGTTTTGCCCGCATAAACATTGACTTTTTCTACGTTCTGCCTGGCAGCTGATTCTAATACGCGAACGCTTGTCGTGCCGACCGCGATGACGCGATTGCCGGAACTTTTCGCATCATTGATCGTCTTCGCTGTTTCCTTGTCGATTTCAAATCGCTCTTCGTGCATTCTGTGTTCCAACAAATTTTCCGCCTTTACCGGCGTAAACGTTCCAACGCCGACATGCAGTGTCACGAAACAAATTTTCACCCCGATTGCCCGGATTTGTTCTAAAATTTCGGCTGTAAAGTGCAATCCCGCCGTCGGTGCAGCGACCGAGCCATCGGCCTTGGCGAAAACGGTCTGATAACGCTCTTTATCTTCTGCCAATTGTCCCGGACGCTCAATGTAAGGCGGCAACGGCACTTCGCCGAATTGGTCTAAGTTGCTGCGAATGTCCGGTGTTCCGGAAAAATGCAATCGACGATGGCCTTCGGCGTTTGTGTCCAGAACTGTGGCGACGATTTGCGAGACTCCGCCATTTGTTTGGCATAACGCAATCTGCGTTTTGACCCGCGCGCTTTTGCCCGGTTTCATCATTGCCCACCAATCATTCGGCGCATTTTCTTCAAGCAGAAGCATTTCGAATTTTCCGCCCGTTTTGACGTTTACACCATGTAATCGTGCCGGAATCACACGGGAATTGTTTAAGACCAGGACATCACCGGCGTGGAGAAAATCCAACAGATCAGGAAACCGCCGATGTTCAATTTGTTGGGATTTTCGATGTAAAACCAATAGCCGCGACTGATCCCGTTTGGCTGCGGGATGTTGCGCGATGAGTTCGGATGGCAAATCGAATTGAAAATCGGCAGTTCGCATTGCGCGCAGCATAAACGGTTTGCGAAAACAGTTCACGCCTTTCCCGAAACGGGTTGTGAATAACTTTTGAATAAATCCCCGTTTTACAATCACTTTTGGATTGACTGAAGTGGGTTAAAGTGGGTAAATATGGGGCGTTGTGTATGAAAAGAACGGTTTTAGACCGTTTTGAAATTTCGGGTGAATAAATGAGCAGCGAGCGCGCAGACGGTCCGATTTATTACAATTCATGCTATCGCCACGGCGTGGATGAGAAACGGCGCGTTCAAATCCCGGCCAAGTGGCGGCCGGAAGAGGAAGGAACGGAATTAACCCTCATGCTTTGGCCGCAACATCAGGCCGGAAGCTGTCTTCGTGTTTTGCCGCCGGAACAAATGGCCAAAATGAAAGCCGATATTGACGCGATGCCGAACGGTGACCCGAACAAGACCGTTTTGAAACGTTTTATCGGCAGCGAATCAGTCCAAGTTGCGTTGGACAAGGCCGGGCGGATTTGTTTGCCGGACGGAATGACTCGCTCGGCAGGCATCAAAGACGAAGCCGTGCTCGTCGGGTTGCTTGATCGCTTCGAAATTTGGAATCCAGACCGTTATGAAAAAGTCAAGGCAGCCGACGCGGTGCTCGCGTCCGAAGCCTTCAAACTCATGGAGTAAAATATGAAATTTGGAAAATTGTTGGCCGCCGGAAAAAACATTTTTGCCACGCGCGATGGAATCGCCTATCGCGACGCAAAAGTGCCGTTGCCGAAATTCAATTCGGATAAAAATCCATTTGCCACGACGACCATGCCGGAAGCGCAAAAGAACTTGTCGGAATTGCCGGCGCAAAAACCCGTCGCCGCCAAAACACAAAAGATGCCGACCATTTCCAGCGAGCCGAAACCGCTTGCGACCTGGGCGAGCAAGTTGAATCCGATGGCGATGTTGCGCGGCGAGCCGAAAGAAACCCGGCAGCCGGTGCAGGCCGAGCTGTCTTTGGAAAAAGTCAAAGTGGTTCACAATGATTTAAGCGATGCCGATGTTGAAATCGTTCCCATGAAATCGCGCGGAGTTCCGGAATTGGAGCCTGCGAAAAAATCCTGGGAGATTTTAGGCGAACGTTTGATGCGCGTCACCGCGCTCTAAAAAATGCAAAGTGCCAGAATTCGTTCACAGATCAGTGATGGCGGCGGAGGTGTTGGACGCCTTGAAACCGCGGCTGAACGGGCGTTACGCCGACGGCACAATCGGTGGAGCCGGACACGCGGCGAGCATTTTGGCCGCGAGTTCACCGACTGGATGGCTGTTTGGGTGCGATCGCGATGGCGCCGCGGTTGAAGCCGCAAAAAAACGGCTGGCCCAATTCGCCGGACGCTTTGAAATCCGCCGCGCGAATTTCTCGGAAATGGCGGATTGGATTCCGGCGGAAAGTTGCGACGGCGTGCTGTTGGATTTGGGCGTGAGTTCACCGCAATTGGATTGGGCGCAGCGCGGATTCAGTTTTCAGAGCGACGGCCCGCTCGATATGCGGATGGACGATCGCCAGGCATTGACGGCGGCGGATCTGGTGAACGGAGCGGGTGACGAAGAATTGGCAAGAATTTTTTGGGAATTTGGCGGTGAGCGCGATTCCCGGCGGTTTGCCAAAGCAATTGTTTGTGATCGCGCGCAAAAAAGGTTTACGACAACGCGCCAATTGGCGGAATTGATTGAACGGATCTCGCCGCGGCACGGAAAAAAAGCGCATCCGGCGACAAAAGTTTTTCAGGCGCTGCGAATCGCGGTGAATGATGAAATTGGTTCTTTGAAACGCGGGCTGGAAGCGACGCGAAAAATTTTGAAACCGAACGGACGGCTGGCGGTCATAACGTTTCATTCTCTGGAAGATCGCGTCGTCAAGGAATTTGGCCGCGAGAAAACCCGTGACTACACGTTCGGCGGGGAAGTGGACGTGCCGGAATTGCGGGTTCCGCGGCCGCCGGAAATGAAATGGGTTTCACGAAAGGCGATTTTGCCCGGCGAAATTGAATTGAGTGAAAACCCGCGGGCGCGCAGCGCGCAGTTGCGATTGCTGGAAAAGATTTAATGGCTAAAAACAAAAAAAGTCAGGCGGCGTCAATCCGGTTCGGGCCGGCGTTGGCGGCGTCATTTGTCTGCCTGGTCATCGCGGGCGCGGCGGTCGGTTATGTCTGGCAAAAAGGCCAGGTCATCCAGTTGGGCAAACAATATCGCATTGCCGAAAGCAAGCTGGCGCAGTTGCGTGACGACAACGAAAGCATGGCGAAGACGCTGGCCGATATGAAATCGCCGTTGCGATTGGATCAGCGCGTGCAGGAATTGAGATTGGGTTTGATTCCGGCGCGACCGTCGCAGGTCTTTCGCATGCCGGAACCGATGACGCAGGAGAATAATAATTTACCGCGACAATTTGCCGCGCGGCCGAATCAGGAAACGACGCAATAACAAAATTTTTGGCCGCCGCTCGTGACGCCGTCGGGTGAGGAAACCGATCGCCGCGGGCGGCTGGCCTTTTAGAGATGAATAAGCGGACCGCCAAATGAAATCGCGCGCACAACTGGTTTATCGTGCGCTGGTGCTGCTGGCGCTGGTGCTGCTCGCCTTCGCCGGCCTGGGCTTCCGGCTGGTGGATCTGCAGGTCTGGCGTCACGATGAATTGAGCGCCCGCGCCGAAGCCAATACGCAGCGCCGTTTTTGGCAGACGGCGCGGCGCGGCGACATTCTGGATGCCAACGGAAATCTTTTGGCCACGAGCGTCCCCGCGGAAACGGTTTGCGCTGATCCGTTTTTGATCAATGGCCAGCAATCGCTTGTGGCCCGCACCATCGCGCCGTTGCTGCAGATGGATGAGAACGAAGTGTTCCAGCGACTGCAACCGCGGCTCTATAAAAATTCCAAAGGCGAGGTTTGCACAAATCGTTACGTCGTATTGCAACGCAAAGTTCCTGAAGATGCCTGGCTGAAAATTCGCGCGGCCATGACCAATCTTTCCGTTGCCGTTGACGAAAGCAGAATGACCAAAGCGGAACGCAAAGAGTTCCGCAATTTTGTTTTCTGTCTGAAACAGTATTCCGTTTTCGCCGAACCGGATGAATTACGGGTTTATCCAAACGGCGCGCTCGCGGCGCACGTGCTGGGGTTTGTCGGCACCCGCCAGACGAATAATACTTCTGAATTGTTCGGTTACGACGGCATCGAACGTTTTTTTGATTCAAAGCTGTCCGGCGCATCGGGCTGGCGCGTCACCGGCGTGGACAGCCATAAACACGAGCTCGTGCAATTGCGGGATCAGGACGTCGGCGCCCGTGATGGTTTGAGCGTGCAACTGACAATTGATATCGCCATCCAGCACATTGTTGAAGAAGCGCTCGCCAATGCCTATCGCGAACATTCGCCGCAAGGGATCAGCGCCATTGTCCTCCGCCCGAAAACTGGAGAAATTTTGGCGATGTCGTCGCTGCCGAATTTCGATCCGAACAATTTGCAGACCATCACGACGAACAACGAAGCCAATGTCTGCATCAGCCGTTTGTATGAACCGGGCTCCACTTTCAAAACTATCGTCATTTCCGGCGCGTTGAATGAACACATCGTTTCGCTGAACGACACCGTGTTTTGTGAAAACGGCGCATTTCACTACGGAGGCATTGTTCTGCATGACGCCGAGCACGACCATTTTGGAAACCTGACTGTTCAACAGGTCTTGCAAAAATCGTCGAACATCGGCGCATCCAAAATCGGAATCAAGATGGGGCCGGAAAAACTTTACGATTATATGACGGATTTCGGTCTCGGCGAATTCACCGGAATTCCGCTGCCCGGCGAAGTCAGCGCGCATCAATTTGTCCGCCCGCCGCGCGATGCCAACGGCAAACCGATTTGGGGCAAATATTCCATCGCACAAATCCCGATGGGACAAGGCGTGGCGGTGACGCGATTGCAAATCGCCATGGCCGTTGCCGCGATTGCCAATGGCGGCGTGCTTATGCGGCCGATGCTCGTGAAATCTTTGCGCGACAGCGACGGCAACGTCGTCGAAAAATACGAACCGCAAGCCGTGCGCCGGGTCATTACGCCCGAAACCGCGCATGAAATGGTGGAAGCGTTGAAAACGGTCGTTACGCCGGACGGCACCGCGCCAAAAGCCGCGCTGACCAATTACACCGTCGCCGGCAAAACCGGCACGGCGCAAAAAGTCGTCAACGGCACTTACGCCAACGACAAATTTGTCGTGACCTTCATCGGCTTTTTTCCGGCGGACAATCCGGAGCTTTTGATTGCCGTGGTGATGGATGCGCCCAAGGAAGGCGGCCATGCGTTCGGCGGCGCACTTTGCGGACCAGTGTTTCATGAAATCGCGGAACGCTGCGCCAGTTACCTGAACATTCCGCCGGATAATCTGCCGAAGCAGGAAACCATGCAGGTGGCGGGAAACGCCCAGTGATTTTGTGGAAGAACGTTCTTTGAAATTTGTTGCCGAAGCGTGCGGCGCTGAAATTCAGCATGGCGCGCCGGAGGTCATCGTCAAAAATATCTGCACCGATTCGCGGCAGGCAAAGCCCGGTGATTTGTTTTTCGCCATTCGCGGCGAAAATCACGACGGCCACGATTTTGTCAGGCAAGTTGCGGAAAAAGGCGTCGCGGCAGTCGTGATCGAAAAAGCAAAAGCGCCAAAGCAATTGCCAGATTGCGCTGTGCTTGCGGTGGACGATGCGCGCCTCGCGCTCGGAAAATTGGCGGCGGAATATCGGAAGCAATTTGATTTGCCGATGATTTGCGTTTGTGGCTCAAACGGCAAAACGACGACGAAAGAATTGGTTGCATCCGTTTTGCGCCAAAAATTTTCCGTGCTATGGAGCGAAGCCAGTTTTAACAACGACATCGGCGTGCCGCTGACGCTTTTGAAACTGGAAAAGTCGCGTCAGATTGCCGTGCTCGAAGCTGGCACGAATCATCCGGGCGAATTGGCGCCGCTCGTGAAAATGATCCAGCCAAAATTCGGCGTGCTGACAAATATCGGCCGCGAGCATCTGGAATTTTTCGGCGACATGGAAGGCGTCGCGCGTGAAGAAGGCGCGATCGCGGAATTGTTGCCGGCGGACGGAAAATTGTTCATCAACGGCGACAATGAATGGACGGAAAAAATCGTCGCGCGAACGAAAGCGAAAGTGGTTCGCATTGGATTTGAAAAGCAAAACGATTGGCGCGCGGAGAAAATTCGATTGGATAAGAACGGCGCGACGTTTCGGATTGCGGCGGCGAATGAAAATTTTTGCGGTGAATACCGCGTGAATCTGCTCGGACGGCATCAAGTGGCAAACGCACTTTTTGCAGTTGCGGTCAGTGAGGAACACGGTCTGGGCCGCGCTGAAATCCAGCGCGGCCTGGCCGACTGCAAGCCGCCGAAGATGCGGATGAATTTTTGGGAAGCGAACGGCGTGCGCGTTTTGGACGATACCTACAACGCGAATGCGGATTCAACGGTCGCGGCGCTGGAAACGCTTTGCGATCTGCCGTTACAAGGCCGGCGCGTGGCGGTGCTCGGCGACATGGGCGAACTCGGCGCGCACAGCGAAGCGGCGCACAAAGAAATTGGCCGGCGCGCGGCGGAATTGAAAATCGGGCAATTGTTCGCCGTTGGAAAAATGGCGCCGGTGGTGGCAAAAGCGGCGCGCGAGGCGGGATTGCTCCGCGTGATTGAATTTGAAAATGTCGAAGCGGCGGTGATCGCGATTAAAAAAATTTTGAAAGCAGGCGATGTGGTTTTGCTGAAAGCGTCGCGGTCGGCGCGATTGGAACGGATTGCGGAAATATTGAAAATGGAAAAATAAAATGCTTGGAACAATCATACTTGTCGTAATTGTAATCGCAGTATTGCTCGCTGTGAACGGAGCAATTGCAAAGTTCCTTGGACAAAATGATTCCCGGCAAAACGGTCGGCAGGCTTATGAAGCAATTCCAGCTTTTTTATCATCCGCAGAACGCTCGTTTTTTGGCGTGCTGCAACAAGCAGTTGCATCCGATTTTCAAATTTTTGCAAAAGTCAGATTGGCAGACATTGTTCGTCCAATTAAAAGTTCAAGTCGCAGCGGTTGGCAGTCGGCATTTAATCGAATTACAGGCAAGCATGTTGATTTTGTGCTTTGCGATTCCAAAAGTCTCGGAGTCGTTGTTGTTGTTGAACTCGACGACCGCACTCACGAAAGATTTGAACGTGGAATTCGGGACAGTTTGGTTGATGCTGCGCTTCGAGATGCAGCAATTCCAATTCTTCGAGTTCCTGCGCGACAAAATTATTCGCCGATGCAAATTCGCGAAATGGTAAAAAATATTCAAAAATAAATGCTCTATTACTTGAGCCAACAAATTTTGGATTGGTCGCACGGCACGGTTTGGGAAAACCGGTTGTCGTGGCTGAGGCTTTTCCATTACATCACCGTTCGCGGCGCGGGTGCGGCCATCACGGCGCTGTTGTTGAGCTGGTGGCTTGGGCCGAAAATGATTCATTGGCTCAAGACGTTGAAGTTCGGCCAGGATTACAAAGATAAAGCGGAGGAAGCCGGCGGTTTGGCCGCGCGCGTGTTGAGCAAAAAGGGAACGCCGACGATGGGCGGGGTTTTGATTGTCACGGTCTTGATTTTTTCGACGATGTTGTGGACGGCGTGGAACGCGCAGGTGGAATTGACGATGCTGTCAGTTTTGGTTTTGGCCGGGCTGGGATTTTACGACGATTACGCAAAAATCATCCAGCAAAGCGGTGGCGGAACGCCACCACGCATCAAATTGCTGGTGCAAACGGTGCTCGGTTTGTTCGTGGGAATTTATCTCTGGAAATTGCCGGCGCTGAGCGAATTGAGAATCTCCGAGAGTAAACACGTCATCGTCAGCAATTTGGTTTCGGACGTGATGTTTCCGTTTTACAAATTTCCGATCCACACATTTGCAATCATTGGAATCATAATTGTTCTGCTCGCGATCGTTGGCAGTTCGAACGCGGTGAATTTGACCGATGGCCTGGACGGATTGGCAACGGGTTGCACGCTGATTGTTGGGATTGTTTTTCTGATTTTCACTTACGTCGCAGGAAACGTGAGATTGGCCGAATATCTGCAAATTCCTTTTGTGAACGGCGCGGGTGAATTGGCCGTGTTTTGCGCGGCGCTCATCGGCGCGGGTTTGGGATTTCTATGGTTCAATTGTCATCCGGCGCAGGTTTTCATGGGCGACACCGGCTCGCTGGCGCTCGGCGGTGCATTTGGAATCATGGCGGTTTTGATTCATCAGCCGTTTGTGCTGGTGATCGCCGGCGGCATTTTCGTGTTGGAAGCCGGTTCGGTGATGATCCAGACGAGCTGGTTCCGATTCACGCGATTGCGGACCGGGACGGGCAAACGGATTTTTTTGATGGCGCCGTTGCACCATCATTTCGAGAAAAAAGGCTGGTATGAATCGCAGGTGGTGACGCGCTTTTACATTTTATGCGTGCTGTTTGCGGTCATTGCGCTGGCGACTTTGAAATTGAGATGAAAACAACGCTGTTATTCCAGATTTTGCGCTTTGTTTCTTGCACCTGCGTGACAGGGATGTTACACCAGTTCGCAGCAGCAGGCGATGTCGTTTCATCGCAAATGAAGAACGTCAATTTAACCCGCTGCGGAATTTTTCGAGGGAAAATTTCGCTGCGGAAAATCAACAATCAAAATCACCTCGAAGAAAGGACGCTACCAGCGCCAAATTCATGAAACCGAATCCATTCACACCACCCAACGCGATGCTTGAGCAGCAGAGCAAACGCCGTTCGCATATGAAGCTCGGCGTATTTTGCGTGCTCGCAGTGACGGTCACCGGCCTTATGGCCATGCTCATCCAGGGCTGCAAACGCCAGTCAGAAGAACCGGCTGCCGACAATTCGGAAATGACCAATATGGAAACCACCGTGGATACGAATGTCGCGCCGATGGTGGAAGAATCCAATCCGCCGGTCGTTGTGCCGCCGGTGACGCAACCTTCGCCGGTTGTCACCGTGCCGCCGGTTGAAACGCAGCCCATTGCTGCCGCCGGAACCGAATACGTCGTCGTCCGCGGCGACACGCTCGGCAAAATCGCCAAAGCGCACGGCGTGAGCGTCAAAGCTCTTGAAGCGGCCAATCCAAATGTTGTGCCGACGAAATTGAAAGTCGGACAGAAATTGACCATCCCCGCCGGCGGAACATCAACGTCTTCCGCAACGAGCACTGCCGCGCCGATGGACAACAGCATGGGTGGTGAAGTGACCTACACGGTCAAATCCGGCGACACGTTGACAAAAATCGCCAAAGCAAAAGGCGTAACAGTCAAAGCGATTGAAGCCGCAAACAATTTGCCGTCCACAAAAATTTATGTCGGACAAAAATTGAAAATTCCAGCCGGTGCAGCGCCGGCAGCGTCAACCATGAGCGCACCGGCACAACCGGTTCCCGTTCCCACGCCGGTCGTTACGCCGCCGACGCAGAGCGATACGTCGTCCGCGCCCGTTGGCCAATGATCTCTGGCACGGCGCAATCTGTTTTGAAGCATTGAAATGAAAGTCGCCGTCACAACTTTAGCTGTTTGCGTCGCGGCCCTGTTGGCGCTGGGGTTGGTGATGCTCTACAGCTCGAGTATCATGGACGGTGCGCATGACCTGATGATGCAGGCCATCTGGTGCGGCATCGGTTTCGTTGTCTGCGTAACGGCAACCGCGCTGGATTATCTGTGGCTAAAAAAATTAGCGTGGCCGATTTTCGTCATAGCACTGGCGTTGCTTGCCGCCGTGTTTGCACCGATAATCGGTCACGCGAGCCACGGCGCGCATCGATGGATTCATTTTCCAGGGTTGACGCTTCAGCCATCTGAATTTGCCAAAGTCGCGCTCATCATCATTCTGGCCTGGTATGGCGACCGTTTTCAGCGGCAGATGAATACGTTTAAAGCCGGTGTCATTTTTCCCGGGATAATCGCCGGCGCGATTCTGGGAATGGTCTTTATCGAGCCGGATCGCGGCACAACTATTCTTCTCGCTGCCGTGACCGGTTCTCTTTTATTGCTGGCCGGTTCCCGCTGGACGCATCTTTTTGCGCCGGTGATTTTCGGCGGAGCGGCCTTTGCGGCTTCACTGTTGCATGATTCCATGCGGCGCAATCGCATCGCAGCGTGGCTTCATCCTGACGAACATCTAAACGGCGCCGCGCTTCAGGCGCAGCAGGCGATGATCGGAATGGGCGACGGCGGCCTGTTCGGCCTCGGCCTCGGCAATGGCGTTCGCAAATTCGGTTATTTGCCGGAGATCCACACGGATTTTATTTTTGCGAACATCGGCGAAGAACTTGGACTTATCGCCACGTTGCTGGTGGTTCTCACATTTATCATCGTCGCTATCTGCGGAATTTTGATTTCGCTCAATGCCCGCGAAACATTTGGAACATTGCTGGCTGCGGGAATCACCTTGCTCATCTGTCTGCAAGCCGCCATCAACATCGGCGTCGTCACCAGCGCGCTGCCGAACAAAGGTTTGCCGCTGCCGTTCATCAGTTACGGCGGCTCAAACCTGTTGGCCATGATGGCCTGCGTCGGCATTTTGTTGAGCGTCGCACGCCACGCGCCGGTGCGCGAAAAAGCTTCTTCAAAAAAGTCAAAAAAATCCGCCGCTGACAGATTCAGCGACAATCCTTTCGCTGCCCGCGCGACATGAATGTGCCGGAACCAAAAATGCCCTTCATCGCCATCGCGTGCGGTGGAACGGGCGGACATCTCTTTCCGGGAATCGCCATCGCCGAAGAGTTGAAAAAACATGGCTGCAAAATTGCGTTGCTCATCTCGCCCAAAGAAATTGATCAACAGGCTGTAAAATCGGCCCGTGGCTTTGAAATCTTCACGCTGCCGGCCGTCGGGTTGCAAAATCGCAATTATTTTTCCTTTGCCAAAAACTTCCTGAAATCCCTGTTCGCCGCGCGGAAAATTTTCAAAAAGCAAAAACCGGATGCGGTTCTCGCGATGGGAGGATTTACCAGCGCGCCGCCGGTTTTCGTTGGAAAAGACTTTGGCGCAAAGACATTTCTTCACGAATCCAATACGATCCCTGGAAAAGCCAATCGTTATCTGGCGCGGTTTGTGGATGAGGCATTTGTCGGATTTGCGGAAACTCAATCGAAATTGCGCGCCAAAAAAGTTTCTGTCGCAGGAACGCCTGTCCGTCCGCAATTTCAGATCCAGGAAACGGCAAAATGCAGGACCGGCCTTCATTTGGATCCAAACCTCCCAACCATCCTCGTCGTTGGCGGCAGCCAGGGCGCGAGCGGTTTGAATGAAATGATTTTGTCCGCGTTGCCGTTGCTCGCGCAAAAAAATTGGCAGTGGCTGCATCTCACCGGCGCCAACGACCTTGAAAAGGTCGAAGCCGCTTATGCGGTCAAAAATTTGAAAGCGGTTGTGAAACCATTCCTGTCGGAAATGGATTTGGCGCTTGGCGCCGCAACGGTTTGCGTGAGCCGGGCCGGTGCCTCGTCCCTTTCGGAAATTGCGGCGAAGCGATTGCCTTCGCTGCTCGTTCCATTTCCTGCCGCCGCGGATAATCATCAGTTTTTTAACGCTGTGGCCTTTGAAAAATCCGGCGCGGCCGAATTGCTGGAACAAAAAAATTCAACGCCGGAAAAAATGGCGGCGATTTTGATTGAACTGGTCGAAAATCAAAATGTTCGCGCGCAGATGCAATCGGCGCTGGCGCAATGGCACACGCCCAACGCGGCTGCGCTCGTTGTTGAACGGATTTTGAAAACCATTGTGCAAAAAGCAAAAGCGCAAAACATTTGTCGCTGTGGCCATGCTCACGGCCACGCTCATTGAATGACCGCTGCGGCTGACAAATCGATTTTCGCTGATGAAATTGCCGGCATCCTTTCGGCGCAAGCGATTTTTCGTCGCGATGAGCCGATGGTCAAACATACGACTCTTCGCGTCGGCGGTCCGGCAGAGGTTTATGTTGAGCCGGCGGACGAAAACGATTTGGCCGCGATTTTGAAATTTTGCATGGCGCGCAAAATCAAATTCTTTGTCCTGGGCCGGGGCTCGAATTTGCTGGTGCGGGACGGCGGATTTCGCGGTGTCGTGATTTGTTTGGCGCAGCCGCATTTTTGCCGGATTGAAATTGTGGGCGAAACGATCCGGTGCGGCGCCGGTGCGAAATTGAAAGAGGTTTCCATCGCGGCAAAGCGGAACGACTTAAGCGGCCTGGAATTTCTCGAGGGAATTCCCGGCAGCGTCGGTGGCGCTTTGCGGATGAACGCTGGCGCGATGGGCGGCGAAACATTCAATTTTATTGAGTCGGTTCAGGTCATGGATTTCAACGGAACGATTTTTGAAATGTCGTCGAAACAAATGTCCGTGGCCTATCGGACTTGCGGTGCGCTGAAAAATCACGTCGCGCTGGCGGCCATGTTTAAATGCAAACCGGCTCCGCGCGACGAAATTGAAGCACGGATGAAAACGTTCAGCGAGAAGCGTTGGGCATCGCAGCCGGCGTCGCCCAGCGCGGGTTGCATGTTCAAAAACCCGGCGACGATTCCGGCGGGAAAGTTGATTGACGAATTGGGGTTGAAAGGAATGCGCGTCGGCGGCGCGATGGTTTCGGACGAACATGGAAATTTTTTGGTGAATGATGGAAAAGCAACGGCGAAAGACGTTTTGGAATTGATCGGAAAATTGAAGGCGCAGGCGAAAGCGGAGCGTGGAATTGAATTGCAAACGGAAGTGGAAATCATCGGGGAAGATTGATTGACAACCAAAGTGGTTGCGTTATGGTTGCGCCATGATAACGCTCACGATCAAGGGCATTCCGAAAGAAACGCATCGCGCCTTAAAAAAGCGGGCGGCTGCGAACCGCCGCAGTTTGAACAACGAAATCATTTTTACCCTGGAAACAATGCTTGGCGGGACGCCGAATGTCTCGGTGCGGATACCGCAATCGCAACAATCAATCAAGAAGTCTGCGCGACTAAAGTGAGTCAAAAATTGAACATCGTGGTGATGCTCGGCGGCCCCGGCGCCGAACGTGAAGTGTCGTTGAGATCCGGCGCGGGCGTCGCGAAGGCTTTGCGGTCGCTCGGGCATACGGTTTTCGAGATCGATCCCAAAATGCCGGATTGGGTTTTGCCGCCGAAAACCGACGTGGTTTGCCTCGCGCCGCTGCATGGGACTTACGGCGAAGACGGCCAGGCGCAGACGCAATTGGAAAAATTTGGCGTGCCATATACCGGCTGCGATCCGGAGTCGAGCCGTTTGGCGTTCGACAAAGTCATCACAAAAAAGCTTTGCCTTAAAGCCGGCGTGCCGACGGCGGAATTTGTCGTCGTCCATTCGGCGCAAGCGCCAATGCCGCAAAATTTGAAATTGCCGCTCGTCGTCAAACCGATCCGGCAAGGTTCCAGCGTCGGCCTGCGATTTGTCGAGCGGCCGGAAGAGTGGCCGGATGCAATCGCCGAAGCATTGAAATTCGATTCGGAAGTTTTGGTCGAGGAAAAAATTGTCGGGCGCGAAACGACTGTCGGCATTTTAGCCGACGGCGCGCTGCCGATTGTTGAAGTGCGTCCAAAAACCGGCGCCTACGATTATCGCAATAAATATACTGCCGGCTGCACGGAATATTTTTGTCCGGCGGATTTTGACGCCGCGACGACGAGAAAGATCCAGGCCGCAGCGCTTGCCGCATTCCGCGCGGTCGGTGGACGTGATTACGGTCGTGTGGATGTGATGGTTCGCGCCAATGGAGAACCTATCGTGCTTGAAGTGAATACGCAGCCGGGCATGACGGAAACGAGTTTGCTGCCGAAAGCCGCGGCTGCGGCGGGAATCAGTTATGAGGACCTTTGCCAGCGTATGATTGATTTGGCGCTTAAACGGAGCGCCATGGAACGAATGGGCGATAACACGGCGTTTACAGCGAAGGTTTGTGTTGCGACTTTGTGTTGAAATAAATGTTTAAGCGAAAACAAAAAAATCGCCGGTTGAGCAGGGGACACGTGCTCGACGTGAAATTGCGTTCGGATAAAGTCCGCGCCACGCGCACGCGTTTGGCGACGGTCATCTTCAGCGTTGTTTTTGGAACGGTTTTTGGACTTTACCTTTTTTGGCGCGCCGGCGAATGGGCGCTCGACACGTTCATCTATGAAAATGCCGATTTCGCCATCCAAAAGATTGACGTGCAGACGGATGGCGTGATTTCCCCCGACCAATTGCGTCGCTGGTCGGGTGTAAAACCCGGCGCCAACCTTATTGCTCTTGATTTGGCGTCGGTTAAGCGAAATCTGGAACTGGTTCCGGCGGTTGAATCGGTTTCCGTCGAACGGGTATTGCCGCAGACATTGAAAATCCGCGTGACGGAACGTCAACCGATTGCGCAGGTCAACGTGTCGTGCGAAGGCGCGAATGGCGCAATTGTTGTTTCCGTTTTTCAGCTCGATGCGAATGGATTTGTGATGCAGCCGCTGGATCGTCGCTTGAGCACGATTCCGCTCGCGCAAATGACCGACCAATTGCCGGTTATCACCGGCCTGAACGTTTTTCAATTGCAACCGGGTCATCGTGTGGATTTGCCGCAGGCACAGGCGGCGTTGAAATTGATCTCCGCCTTCAACCGTTCGCAAATGGCCGGCGCCGTCGCCTTAAGGAGTGTTGATGTTTCGTCGCCGGGCGTCGTCGTTGCCACAACGGTGCGTGGCAGCGAAATCACTTTTGGCGTCGAAAATTTCGGACGCCAATTGGCGCGATGGCGTGAAATTTACGATTTAGGTCTGCGAAGTAATAAAATGATCGCCTCGGCGGATTTGGCGGTGGACAACAACATTCCCGTCCGCTGGGCGGAACTGAATTCCGTTCCCGTCGCGCCGAAAAATTCAATGCCTGCAAACGCCCGGAGGAAAAATGTTTGACGATTCAAATATCATCGTTGGTCTGGAAATTGGCACGTCCAAAGTCTGCGCCGTCGTCGGCGAAGTGACGGCTGAAGGCGCGCTCAACATCATCGGTCTCGGTCAATCGCGCTCGCGCGGCGTTCGCAAAGGTGAAATCGTGGACACCGCGCAGGCCGAGGAAGACATCCGCAACGCCATCGTCGAAGCCGAGCAGATGGCCGACGTGGAAATTCGCAGCGTTTATCTCGGCGTCAGCGGCGGACACATCCGCGGATTCAACAATCGCGGCGTGCATCCGGTCGTTTCCGCCGACCGGGAAATTTCGCAGGACGACATTGACGACGTCATCAAAAATGCCAAAGCCATCAATTTGCCGGCGGAAAACAACGTGGTTCACGCCGTGCGCCAGCATTTTTTCGTGGATGGCCAGGACGGCGTGCAAAATCCGGTAGGAATGCTCGGCTCGCGGCTCGAAGTGGACATGCACGTCGTTCACGGCAACACCAATCGCCTGCAAAATTCCATTCGCCTTGTCAAAGGGTTGCAGCTTGACGTCGAAGAAATTGTTTTCAATGGATTGGCTTCATCGCTCGCGCTGCTCAGCGGCGAACAAAAAGAACTCGGCGCGCTCGTGATTGATATTGGCGGCGGCACGACCGATTTCGTCGTGTATTCCGACGGCGTCATCAAACACACCGGCGTGCTCGCGGTGGGCGGCGACCATATTTCCAACGACCTGGCCTTTGGCCTGAAAGTTCCGTTGAGCCGCGGCGAAAAATTGAAATTGGAACACGGCTCCGCGATTGTGGACGAAGCCGTCAAAGGCCAGACCGTGGCGATCACCAACGAGCTTGGCCTGACTTTGAAAACCGTCAATGTCGAGCATCTGCAACGCATCATGTCGTTGCGGCTCGAAGAAATTTTCCAGCTCATCGCGCAGGATTTGGAAAATGCCGGCCTGTTCGATTATTTGCGCGCCGGAGTTTTTCTTTGCGGCGGCGGAGCGCGCATCCCGCAAATCACCCGGCTGGCCGAACAAATTCTGCAGATGCCGGTCACGCCCGGGCAGACCAATTCCGTCAGCGGCATCAAATCAGCGCTGGATCAGCCGGAATTTGTCACCGCCATCGGCCTCGCGAAATTCGGCTCATTCAAAAACCGAAAACGCGAAGGCAAATCGGGATTGAAAGGCATCATCGGAAAATTTCTGCAACGCTCATAAATCGCCATGAAAACTGAAACTCAAATTCCGGCGAGTGCAATCGAAGTGCAAACGCGCAAGATCAAAATCTTTGGCGTTGGCGGCGCGGGCGTGATTTTGGCCGACGCGCTGAACCATGAAGAATTTGCCGGCGCGCAATTTGTCGTTGTGGACACCGACGCGCAATCGCTGGCCGCTTCTTCCGCAACGGTCAAATTTCATCTCGAAACCAAATTGTTGCGCGGCCTCGGCACCGGCGGCGATCCCGAACGCGGAAAAGTGCTGGCGGAAGAACAATTTTCCACGCTGAAATCCGCGTGCGAAAATTGCGATGTCATTTTCATTCTCGCCGGACTTGGCGGCGGCGCTGGCAGTGGCATTTCTCCGGTTGTCGCTCGCGCGGCGAAAGAAACTGGCGCGCTCGTTCTGGCGTTTGTCACGCAGCCATTTCTTTGCGAAGGCAATCGCCGTCAATCGCAGGCGGCGCAAAGTTTTGAGCAATTGAAATCCGTGGCCGACGGCGTCATTTGTCTGCCGAATCAAAAGGCCTTCAAGCTGATTGACGAAAATACGAGCGTGCTCGAAACGTTTCGCATCACCGGCGGTTTGCTTTTGGAAAGTGTTCGCGGCATCTGGCAATTGCTGACGCGGCCGGGCCTGATTCAAATTCACTTCGACGATTTGTGCAAGCTCGTGCGCGACCAACATTCCGAAAGCGCGTTTGCATTTGTCGAAGCCGGCGGCGCGGCGCGTTCGCGCGAAGCCGTTGAAAAATTGCTCAAACATCCGCTGCTTGATGAAGGCCGCGCGCTGACGGAGGCCAATGCGATTCTGGTGAGCCTGACCGGCGGAAAAGATTTGACGATGGCCGAAGTAAATCGCGTGATGGAACAGATTGGCCGTCATTGCGAACGCGCGCAAATCATCATGGGCGCGGCGATCGACGGCTCGATGAAGCAAAAATTATCCGTCACGCTCATTGCCGCGAAAAATGCGCCGGTGAAAGCGGAAACTTCCGCAGCGTCGCACGAAGAAATGAATTTGCGGGAAGCGTCATCGCGTTACGGCGTCCGGCAGGCGGCGAGCGCGTTGAACCTGGAACAACGCGAACAGATCGTTTCGCGTCGTCCACGCCGCGACAAATCGAAAATGCTGCAGACGCAATTGCCGCTGGCAATTATCTCGAAAGGCCGCTTCGATAAAAGCGAACCGACGATCCATAAAGGCGAAGATTTGGACATTCCGACCTTCATCCGCCGCGGCGTGCCGCTGAATTGATGATCACTTTTCTCCACGGCAAACTCGTCGAAGCGCTCCCCACGCAAGTTGTCGTGGATGTGAACGGCATCGGCTATGAAATTTTGATTCCGCTGTCGTCGTTCGACAAATTGCCGCAACCGGGCGGCGAAATTCAATTGCTCACGCAACTTGTCATCCGCGAAGATGCGCACACTCTTTACGGTTTTGCCAGCGCGGCGGAACGCGATTTATTTCGATTGCTGGTCAATAGCGTCAGCGGCATTGGTCCAAAAACGGCGCTGAACATTTTAAGCGGCATGAATGCCACGGCCTTTCGCGGCGCGGTGGCGAACGGCGACGTGAAAGCGCTTTCGCAAATTTCCGGCGTCGGAAAAAAAACAGCGGAACGAATCGTCGTGGAATTACGGGATAAAATCGGCGCGGCGGGCGCGTTGGAAGCCGCCAGCGCGAAACACGGGCTTTCGGCCGACGACCAAAAAATCAACGACGCCGTGCTCGCGCTCATGGCGTTGGGCTTCAAACAGATTGACGCGCATGATTCCGTCCGCGCGGCGCAGGCAATGCTGGGCGCGAAGGCGACGGTCGAGGAACTGGTGCGCGCGAGTTTGAAAAAAGGAAATTGATGCCCGACGAAAAATCAATTGCGCCGGTCAAAAAAAGAAAATCCGGCGTTGTCGTTCCCAATTCGCCGACGTTTATCCAGCGTGTCGCGGCGTGGATTGTTTGGGCCGGGTTGACTTCCATTGCGGCGACCTTGCGTTATCGCATCCGCGACCCGCACAAATTCCTGGAGCGCACCGACATTTCGCAGGCGATTTACTGCATCTGGCACAACCGGTTGGCGCTGTGCATGAAATTGTATTTTGCCTTTGGCAAACATCGTTCGAAAGCGGGAATGGCCGGGCTGGTGAGCGCGAGCAAGGACGGCGCGTTTCTTTCGGCGATTCTCGAACGGTTCGGCGTTTTGCCCGTGCGCGGCTCGTCGTCGCGTCGCGGGCCGCAGGCGCTGCTGGAATTGGCGACCGCGGCGGAACGCGGCTGCGATTTGGCGATCACGCCGGACGGACCGCGCGGTCCGCGTTATGTGATCCAGCACGGCGCGATGTCGCTGGCGCAGATCACCGGCTTGCCGCTGGTGCCGGTTTCATATTCGTTGAAGTGGAAAATCCAATTGAAAAGCTGGGATGCGTTCCAGATTCCGCTGCCGTTTTCGGTTTGCGAAGTGACCGGGGGAAAAGTTTTCCGGATTCCGCGCGACGCGAGCGACGAAGAACGCGAAAAACTGCGACAGGAATTGGAAAAGGAATTGCGGGCGATTTCGGGGGATTAATTTTTTCGACAAAACGGGAAATAAATCGCTCGGTCGGAAGTCGGTGGTTTATTAATTTAACTTGCCAATTCCCGCATTTGCCCTATCTTTCACGCTGCCTGAACGCCGCGTGTGCGGATGTTCAATTGAGGCTGAGAAAAAATAGTTAACCAAGAACCTAACATTTAACCTCCGTTGCCACGGATGTTTATTTAGGCAATGGAGCCTTCAAGTTCCGCCGTCGCGGAATCCAAAGCTCCCGCAGTTCAAATACAGTTATGCTCACCATGGAAGAAGCCTTGAAGCAGAGCGGTCGCTCGCTCGTTGCGCAAGGCGAAATCGTCAAAGGTCACGTCATCGAAATCCGTTCCAAAGAAGTTTTGGTGGATATCGGCTACAAAAGCGAAGGCATTGTCCCGCTCAACGAATTTCAGGATCCCGAAGCCGTCAAAGTCGGCGACGAGATTGATGTGTTCATCGAAAAGCTCGAAAATAAAGAAGGCACCGTGGTGCTTTCGCATGAAAAGGCGGAGTTCAAGAAGAACTGGGAACGCATTCTTTCTATTTGCAACGAAGGCGGCCGCGTCAACGGCAAGGTCAAATCCGTCGTCAAAGGCGGTTTGGTCGTCAATGTCGGCGTCGAGGCGTTTTTACCGGCGTCGCAAATTGACGTGACGACGCCGAAGAATCTCGCGCAGTTCGTGGGCAACACTTACGAATTCAAGGTCGTTAAAATCAATCAGGATCGCCAGAACATCGTGTTGTCGCGTCGCGAATTAATCGAAGCCGAGCGCACCGAGAAGCGCGTGGCGTTGCTCGCGGAAATGACTCCGGGCGACATCCGCAAAGGCACCGTCAAGAACATCACCGACTTCGGCGCGTTCATTGATTTGAACGGCATTGACGGCTTGCTCCACATCACTGACATGAGCTGGGGACGCATCGGTCATCCGTCGGAAGTTTTGAAAGTTGGCCAGGAATTGGACGTGGTCGTGCTCGACGTGAACAAAGAAAAAGAACGCGTCAGCCTCGGCCTCAAACAAAAGATGGCCAATCCATGGGACAATATCGAAAGCAAATTCCCGATTGGCGCGAAGGTCAAAGGCAAAGTCGTCAGCCTCGTTCCTTACGGCGCGTTTGTGCAGCTCGAACCCGGCGTGGAAGGACTTGTTCACGTCACGGAATTGTCCTGGACCAAGCGCGTGGCCAAGCCGAGCGACGTGCTCAAGCAGGACCAGGAAATTGAAGCGGTCGTTCTTGGCATCAATCGCGAGGAACAAAAAATTTCCCTCGGCGTGCGCCAATTGGAATCGAATCCGTGGGACAATGCCGCCGACAAATACAAACCCGGCACACATGTCAAAGGCAAGGTTCGCAATCTCACCAGCTACGGCGCGTTTGTGGAATTGGAAGAAGGCATTGACGGCATGATTCACGTGTCCGACATGAGCTGGACGCGCAAGATCAATCATCCGAGCGAAGTGATGAAAAAAGGCGATGAAGTCGAAGCCGTGGTGCTCGAGGTGGATCGCCCGAACCAACGTATTGCTTTGGGCATGAAGCAGCTCGGCAACGATCCGTGGGACAACATCGAATCGCTCTACAAAGTCGGCGATCTGGTCACCGGCAAAATCACGAAGATCGCCAGCTTCGGCGCGTTCGTCGGATTGCAGCATGAAATTGACGGCCTCGTGCATATTTCGCAGATCAGCGAAGAGCGCGTGGAGAAGATCAAAAACGTGCTCAAAGCGGACCAGGAAGTCACCGCGCGCGTGGTGAAAATTGATAAAGGCGAACGCCGTATCGGTTTGTCCATCAAAGCCGCGAATTACAGCGACGAACAATTGCGCGAAGAACAGAAATTGCTCGACTCGCTCAAGCCCGGCGAAGACCTGGTTGCATTGCAACACGCCTTCGACGCGGCGGACGAAGCGCAGAAATCCGAATAACCTTCGGTGGAAAAATTCAAAGGCGGACTGGAAACAGTCCGCCTTTTTTATTCCTGATCGAAAAACGAAGAACTAAATAACCGTTCCATGGGGAAGGACGGCGTTCTTGGGAATGATGACGACGCCGTCGCGGATATAGTAAAGTTCGTGGTCAACGCTTTCGGGTTTTCCGCCGGGCGAAATGGTCACGTTGTTTCCAATCCGCGCGTTTTTATCAATGATGGCGTTTTCGATTTTGCAATTGGCGCCAATGCCGATGCGCGGATGGCCGGCCGCTTCATGTTGCTGGATGGATTCCGCCGATTCATAGTAATCGCAGCCGAGGATGATGACGCGATCCAATTCTGTTCCCGATCCGACGAAGGTGCGCAAGCCGATGATCGAGTTTTTAATTTTGGCGGAATTGATGATGCAGCCATCGGTGACGAGCGCATGTTCGATTTCCGCGCCATTGATTTTTGAGCCGGGCAGAAACCGCGGGCGCGAAAAAATGGGCGCGCTCATGTCAAAGAAATTGAATCGTGGCAGTTCGGAAACCAAATCCAGATTTGCTTCGAAGAACGAGCGGATGGTTCCGATGTCTTCCCAGTAACCCTGGAAGATGTAGGAGAAGACTTTGTGCGTCTTGATCGCATGCGGAATGATGTGCTTGCCGAAATCAGACAGGGGATTGTCTAAAAGGCCTTCGATGAGCTCACGGTTGAAAACGTAAATGCCCATCGAGCCCAGAAAACGTTCTTCATTATCCGGAATGCCAAATTTTTTCAGCCATTCTTTGGGTAATCGCAACGAGTCCAGCACGGCCGGGTCTTTGGGTTTTTCTTCAAAACGCGTGATGTGCAGATCTTCGGAAATCTGCATGATGCCGAACGATTGCGCTTCGCGGCGATTCACCGGCATCGTTGCCACGGTGATGTCCGCGCCGCTTTGTTCGTGCTGCGCAATCATCGTGCGATAATTCATCCGATACAACTGGTCGCCGCTCAAGATGAGCAGGTAATCAAAATCGTGATTCAGAAAATGAACGAGGTTTTTCCGGACTGCATCTGCCGTGCCTTCATACCATGACGTGTTGGTCAACGTTTGTTGCGCGGCGAGAATTTCCACAAAGCCGCTGGTGAACTGGTCAAATTTGTAAGTGCGCGAAATATGTCCATGCAACGATGCGGAGTTGAATTGTGTCAGGACATAAATGCGGCGCAGCCCTGAATTGATGCAGTTGGAGATCGGGATGTCCACAAGCCGGTATTTTCCGGCAAGCGGCACGGCCGGTTTCGCCCGGTCTTTGGTCAGTGGAAAAAGTCGCGTGCCTTGTCCGCCGCCCATCACGACTGACAGCACGTTGCTGGTGTTTAGAGATTGCCGGCCGCTTGGAATCATATCGTCGGCGCAAATATACGAACGTTCTTGAATCAGGACAAGCAACGGATGAGTAAAAATTATCCAGATTTGCCGTGCCCGCCGGACGCATTTTTGGGAAAATAAAAAAATGGTTCGATTGGTGTTATTTGACATTGACGGCACGCTGGTTCACACCGGACATGCCGGGAAAGCCGCGTTCGCAAAAACGCTGACCGCGCATTTTAACGTGCCGGATCGGACGCAGGAAGTGAAGTTCGCCGGTCGCACGGACAAGAGTCTCGTCCGCGAATTGTTCAAACTTCACAACATTCCGGCAACGCCCGGCAATTTTTCGCATTTTTTTGACAATTACGCCTTTTGGCTGGACGGCATTGTCGCGCAAAGCAATGGCAACGCCTGCACCGGCGTGCGCCAATTCATTGCGGATTTACTGGCGCTGCCGGATCCGCCGATGCTTGGGTTGCTGACGGGAAATATGCGGATTGGCGCCGAAATCAAGCTGCGCCGCTTTGGGCTTTGGGACATTTTTGAAATGGGCGGATTTGCGGACGATCACGAAGACCGGAATCACATTGCCGTTGCGGCGCACCGACGCGCCTGCCGCGTTTTCGGACGCGAAATGCGCGGGGAAGAAATCGTGGTTGTCGGTGATACGCCCTTTGATGTTCGTTGCGGCAAATTCATCGGTGCGAAGGTTTTGGCCGTGGCGACCGGCGGCGCGACGTTTGCGGAATTAAAGCCGCACAGCGCGGACTGGACGATCGAAAATTTATCGCAAATCAAAGCGGCAGAAATTATAAAAGCACCGCAAAATCAAAAAGTTATTGAGAAACCCAATGGATTTGCGCTTGACGGCATTGGCGCGAAAAATTATTGTTAGGCAAGAACGCTAAAGTTTGCTGGTTCAACCAGCGCGCGAAGTCGGAGATGTTCATCTTCCGGCTTTTTTATTCGCCGGATGGCCCGCGAACGACGATTTATGAACGCAGATTTATTGGCAGTTTTGGAATTTTGGGAACGCGAAAAAGGCATCGGCCGTGATGTCTTGCTTGCGGCTGTCCAGGAAGCGATGTTGCAGGCCGCGAAAAAAGCCGTCGGGCCGGCGCGCGAATTGCGGGTCGAAATTGATCCCAAAAGCGGCGATATCCGGGCATTCGCCAAATTGATCGTCTCCGAAAAAGTCATTTCTGTTCACGACCAGATTTCTGTTTTTGACGCGCGCCGCATCAAAGATGGCGCAAATGTTGGTGATGAAATTGAAAAGGAAGTCACTCCGACCGGTTTTGGCCGGATTGCTTCGCAATACGCCAAGCAGGCGCTGATGCAAAAAATCCGACAGGCGGAAAAATCGCTCATCTTTACCGAATTCAAAGATCGCGTCGGTGATATCGTCAGTGGAACCGTCCGCCGTTTTGAGCGTTCGGATGTGATTTTGGATTTGGGAAAATACGAAGCGTTATTGCCGAACCGCGAGCGCGTTCCGACGGAGGAATATCAGGTCGGCGAACGCATCCGTTGTTACGTCAAAGCCGTGGAAGAAGGCGCGCGCGGCCCGGAAATCATTTTGTCCCGCGCCGATCCGCGCTTCATCATCAAGCTTTTTCAGGTTGAGGTTTCGGAAATCAGCGACGGCACGATTGAAATCAAAGGCATCGCACGCGAACCGGGTTTTCGCACGAAAATGGCCGTTTATTCACGCGATCCGAAAGTGGATCCGGTCGGCGCATGCGTCGGCATGCGCGGCCAGCGCGTAAAGAATATCGTCCGCGAATTGAATAACGAAAAAGTGGACGTGATTCCTTGGTCGTCCGATATTAAGGCCTTTGTCACCAAAGCGCTCGAGCCCGCGAAATTGAAGAGTGTTGAAACGGACGAAGCCGGCAAGCGTTTGAAAATTTTAGTTGCCGAAGACCAGCTTTCGCTCGCCATCGGCAAGCGCGGACAAAATGCGCGGCTCACGGCGAAATTGACCGGTTGGGAAGTGGACATTGACGCTGAAGAAGTTGTGACCAAGGGTTTTGAAGAAAAAGTGGCTGAAGCGATCGAAGCTCTGGCGGCGATTTCAGGAATCGCCCGCGAACAGGCCGACGCATTGGTCCACGCCGGCCTGACGCGTTTGGAAGATTTATTGTCCGCCGAAGAAAGCGATTTGAGCAGTATCCCGCAAATCGGCGAAAAAGCCGGAGAAATTTTGAAAGCTGCGCGCGATGAATCCGAGCGCAGGAAAATCAAAATCGGCGAAACTGCCGCGACTTGATTTATGTTGCGAGCCGGAAACAGATTTGTTTTTGCGATTTAGCCATGAAGGCCGATTGCACAATTTTGTTTGCGGCAAAAGAAAAAATTTATGCCCGTTCGTATCTACGACATTGCGAAGAAATATGGCCTCGAGAACAAAGAAATTCTCACCAAGGCCAAATCGCTGGGCATTGCCGCCGCCAAAGTTCCGTCCAGTTCGCTCGATAAAATTTCGGCCGAATGGCTTGAAGGGGAACTCCTCAAAGATCACCCTGATATTGCTGCGAAACTCGCCGCGCCGAAAGTAGAGGAAAAGCCGAAGCCGGCGCCGGTTGAAGAAAAAATTCAAATCATTTCCGCGCCGCCGCCGGTAATTCCGCCACCGGCGCCCGAGCCGAAACCGGAAGCGAAAGTTGAAACCAAAGTTGCGGCCCCTGAGCCAGCGATTCCGACACCACCGCCTGCCGCGCCGAAGCCTCCCGAAGTCGTGCCGGTTGTCGAAAAGCCAAAACCGGTTACGCCTCCGCCACCACCACCCGCGCCGCGCGTCGGTGAAAAGGTGGGATTTATTCAATTACCCCAGCGCCCACAACCACCGCGTTTGGGTGAAAAAGTGGGTTCGGTCAAATTGCCACCACCGCGTCCGGGCGGACCGCAACGCCGCGATGATCGTCGCGACCGTGACCGCGATCGGGATGGCCGTTCACAACAGCGCGATGGTCAACGGCCGTCCGCGCCCGCGCAGCCGAAATTTGTTGCGCCGGAAAATGCGGAAGTCATTTCCATCAAGCCTCCCATCATCGTTCGCGATCTGGCCAATGCGCTGAAACAAAAGCCATTCATCCTGATCGGTGATCTGATGAAGTTGGGCGTTTTCGCGACGGTCAACCAGGCGATTGACGAAAAAATTGCGAAACAGATTTGCGCGAAATATGGATTCCGCTTTGAAGTGGAAAAACGCGAGCGCGGCGCCGGAGCCGTTCACGCCGTCGAGAAAAAAGTAGAATTGGATGTCGAAGACAAGCCCGAGCAGTTGAAGCCACGCGCGCCGGTTGTGACGATCATGGGTCACGTTGACCATGGTAAAACATCGTTGCTCGACGTGATCCGCAAAGCGAATGTCGTGGCTGGCGAAGCCGGCGGCATTACGCAACATATCGGCGCTTACACGATTTCCGTTCCGCATCCGGAACGCAAAAGTGAACTGGCGCAAATCACATTTTTGGACACGCCCGGCCACGCGGCGTTCAGTTCCATGCGCGCCCGCGGCGCGAACGTCACAGACATCGTCGTGCTCGTGGTCGCCGCGAACGACGGCGTGATGCCGCAAACGATCGAAGCGCTGAATCATGCCAAGGCCGCAAAAGTTCCGATTCTGGTCGCGGTCAATAAAATCGATCATCCCAATGCCAATTCGCTGAAAGTCCGCCAGCAATTACAGGACAAAGGATTGGTGCCGGACGATTGGGGCGGCGATACAATTTATGTGGATTGCTCGGCGCTGACGAAGCAGGGGATTGATAAATTGCTCGAAATGATTTTGCTTCAAGCTGATCTGCTCGAATTGAAAGCAAATCCGGATCGCGCGGCCAAAGGCAATGTCATCGAATCCGGCGTGGAACCCGGCGGCCCGACGGCGACGGTTTTGGTCCGCAAAGGCACGTTGCGCGTGAGCGATATTATTTTGTGCGGCGAATTTTACGGGCGCGTCCGCGCTTTGATCAACGAAGAAGGCGAGCGTTTGAAGGAAGCCGGCCCTTCTGTGGCCGTGAAAGTTCTGGGCTTGAACGGTGTGCCGGACGCCGGACAGGAATTTTCCGTAGTGGAAGATGAACGCGCCGCGCGGGAATTGGCTGAACAGCGTTTTCTCGCTGCGCGTGCCGAAGGTCAGGAGGCCAAAAAGGTTACGCTCGAAAATCTTTTTGCGACGCTCGCTGCCGAACAGGCTAAAGCGCTCAAAGTTGTTGTCAAAGCGGACACGCAAGGTTCGGTTGAAGCCATCGTGGATGCGCTCAACAAAATCGAATCGGAAAAGGTGATGCTCGAAATCATCCACAGCGATGTCGGTGCAATCACGGAAAACGACGTGGCTTTGGCCTCGGCATCCGGCGGCGTCATTCTCGGGTTTCATACCCGCGTAGACAGCACGGCGGCGGAAAAAGCCAAGCGCGAAGGAGTCCAGATCAAACTTTACGCCATCATTTACGAGTTGATTGACGAAGTGAAAGATTCCATGGCCGGCTTGCTGGAACCAGTGTTGAAAGAAAACATCGTCGGCTCGGCCGAAGTGCGCAAGGTTTTTGAATTGTCCAAAGGCGTGCCGGTGGCCGGTTGCATGGTCGCGAGCGGGCGGATCATCCGCGGCAAAGTCCGTGTGCGCCGGCGCAAAGATGTCATTTACGAAGGCGTCACGCAATCGCTCCGGCGTTTTCAGGATGAAGTCAACGAAGTGCGCGCGGGAATGGAATGCGGCATTCGCATCGAAGGTTTTGGCGAATTCCAAACCGGCGACGCGATTGAATGTTACACTGTTGAAAAAATTGCTGCGAAGTTGTGAGGTTGAATCATGCCGAATCTGCGACATGAACGCGTGCGCGAATTGTTGAAGCGCGAAATCGGCGAAGCCATCCGCCGTGAATTTCACGTCAACGAATGCGGACTGATTTCCGTCAACGACGTGGACGTGGCCGGTGATTTGAAATCCGCGACCGTTTTCATCAGCATTTTGGGAAATCCATCGCAGCAGAAACGCGGGCTGCAATTGCTGACCGAAAATCGCATCCGGATCCAGAACCTGGTCGGACGCGCGGTCATTTTGAAATACACGCCGACGTTGAAATTTATTTTTGATGAGTCTGTCGTTCGCGGCAACCGCGTTTTGCAGATCATTGATGAGTTGGAACGGACCGAGACTGAAAAAGAAAAAGATTCGAATTGAAAAGTTACCCGAAAATTATTGACCGGATTCTCGAAGTCATCCGTAAACACGAGACCTTTTGCATTGTCGGCCATGTCCGGCCTGATGGCGATTGCGTCGGTTCGCAACTGGCGCTGGCGCTGGCGTTGCGCGGCGAAGGGAAAAAAGTCACCGTGTGGAACGAAGATTCCATGCCGCCGAAATATCGGTTCCTTGATCCAGAAGGATTGTTTGAAAAGCCAAAACAGGGAAAAGAATTTGATTGTGTTATCGCGACGGATTGCGCGAGTTTTGAGCGCCTCGGCAAAGCGGGGCAATATTCTCAAAATCGCAAAATTCTCATCAATATTGACCATCACGAAAGTAATCCGCGCTACGGCGATGTGAATTGGGTTTCGGCGCGCGAACCTTCCTGTGGCGAATTGATTTTCCGGCTGCTCAAAGTGGCACGCTGGCCGATCACAAAACCGATCGCCGATTTATTGTTTGCCGCGATCTCAACCGATACCGGTTCGTTTCAATATCCGACCACGCGGCCGGGAACATTTCACGCCGGCGCGGAACTGGTCACGCGCGGCGCTGATCTTGCGAAAATTTGCGATGAAGTTTACCAAAGCTATCCGCTCTCCCGCGCGAAATTACTGCGGCATCTTTACAACAAGTTCAAACTCACGGCGGATGATAAAATTGCTTATTTGTGGCTGAAGAAATCGGATTTCACCCGAACCGGATCGACGAGCGATGAGACCGAAGGTTTGATCGACCACATCCGCGACATCGAACCGGTTGTCGTCGCGTGCATTTTTGAAGAAGTTGAACCGGAATTGACACGCATCAGCTTGCGCTCGAAAAATCCCAATGTGAACGTCAACGAAGTCGCGGCGCAATTCGGCGGCGGCGGACATCAGGCGGCAGCTGGCGCGCGAATTCCCGGAAAACCACTTGCGGTCCAGCGGCAAGTGATCGCCGCGGTAAAACGCGCGCTGAACGCCGCGAAATAATTCTGTCATGCGAGATTTCTCTGCATTTGATGGCGCGATTCTCGTGGATAAACCCGCCGGACTGACATCACACGATGTCGTGGACGCCATCCGTCGCAAATTCGGAATCAAAAAAGTTGGCCATTGCGGCACGCTTGATCCAAACGCGACTGGGCTGCTGATTATTGTTCTTGGGCGCGGCACGAAGCTTTCCGAAAAATTGATGGGTGACGACAAAGTTTACGAAGGAACAATCCGATTTGGTGTTACGACAAATTCTTACGATGCCGATGGGGAAGTCTTGGAAACGAGGCCGGTTCTGCCATTGACACTGGAAGAATTGAACGAATTGGCGGCGCAATTCATCGGCGACCAGATGCAAACGCCGCCGATGGTTTCAGCCATTAAAAAAGACGGTGTGCCGCTCTACAAATTGGCGCGCAAAGGCGTAGAAGTGGAACGTGAACCGCGATTGATCCACATTTACAATTTCCGGTTCACCGCTTACAACGAGCCGCTGGGGGAATTCAGGCTGGCTTGCACCAAAGGCACCTACGTTCGCAGCGTGGCGCACGAAATGGGACAAAAAATCGGCTGCGGCGCGCATTTGGCGACATTGCGGCGGAGCGTTTCGGGAAAATTTGATGTTGCGGACGCATTGCCGCTCGAAAAAATTTTGCAAATATCGCTGCCGGAATTCGAAAAGCGCGTGATTCCATTTTTGAAATTGGCGTCGTCATGAAAATCGTTCGCGCGGCAAACGAACTGAAAGCCGGCGGCAAAAAAATTTGCCTGGCTATCGGATTCTTTGACGGCGTCCACCTCGGTCATCAACAAATCATCCGGCAAACCATTTCCGACGCGCGGCAGCATGATGCGATTTCCGTTGTTTTGACATTTGATCGTCATCCGAATTCGATCGTTGCGCCGGAAAAAAATCCGCCATTGATTTACTCGCTGCCGCAAAAATTGCGGACGATTGAATCACTTGGCGCGGAAGCGGTTTTATTAGTCGCGTTTGACCAAAAATTTAGCGAGCAGAGCGGCGAGGGATTTGTTCGCAATCTGGTTCGGGAAATCGGAAAGATTCATAGTATTTGTGTCGGAGCGAATTTTATTTTTGGCCACAAGCGAAGCGGAAATGTCGAATTGCTCGGGCAATTGGGCAAAGAATTGAATTTTCAAGTGCATGGACTTTCGGCGGTTTCATTGGATGGCGAGGCTGTCAGCAGCACGCGGATCCGCGAGACGATTCGCGATGGAAATTTGGACGGCGCGAGCCAAATGCTCGGCCGGCCATATTCGATTTGTGGCAAAGTCATCGCCGGCGACCGGTTAGGCGGTAAAATTGGATTTCCGACGGCGAATCTGGACGTTGCGGGTTTAATTTTGCCGCCTCGCGGAGTTTATTCCGGCTGCTTGAAATTCAACGGCGAATTTTATCGCGCGGCGATCAATATCGGTGTCCGCCCGACCGTGGCTGCCGGGAAGCCGGACTTGCGATTTGAGGCATATATTTTGGACTTTTCGGGTGACCTTTACGGGATGGAGTTGGAGATTGAAATAACGGGGAAAATCCGCCCGGAAATGAAATTTGACTCGGTTACGGAATTGCGACGGCAAATCGAGAGCGACGTGGCCGCCGTCCGGTCTCTACCGTGAATTGCAATTTGCAAGTCGCTTAAAGTTAATCATTTGCGCAGAAAATGCAAGTTGTTCACATTTTCTAATGTTGGCCGAATTCTGCTTGAAATTCGCGCAAAAGCATTTAACATAACGAGGCGTCAGTCTTCAGGTTTTCATCACAGGTCAAAGAACCGAAGCTGCCGTTTTCGGCAATCCAGAGATTCCAATATTTCTCTGAACCAAAACGTTTTATTGAGGTCTGATATTTATGGTGAAGCGAAAGTCAACGGGCAAAGCATCACGCGACCGCCAGCGCAGTTCGGCCAAAGCCGTTCCAGTGCGGCGGCGTTTTATCATTTCCAGCAAGGCGAACAAACCGCAAGCTTCTAATGGAAAACCGCAGCCGTCCGCCGAGTCAACTCCAAAAGCTCCGGCCAACGGCCATGCCACGCCCGAAGTGACGCCGCAATTTCAACCGTCCGTTGATTTGACGGAAACGATTAAGACACTTTTGCATCTGTCGCAAGAGCACGGCTACATCACTTACGACGACATCAACGACATTCTGCCGGACAATTTGAGTCCGGACGATTTGGATGCATTGCTTTCCAAACTGCGCAGCCTGGACGTGGAAATCGTCATGGACCAGGCCGAAGCCGAACGCGCAGACCGCAAAGGTCCCGAACAAGCCGAAGAGGTGGACGAAGATGCGCGGCTGGAAATTTTGGACGACCCCGTTCGCATGTATATGAATCAGATGGGCAAAGTGCCTTTGCTCACCCGCGAACAGGAAGTTGAGATCTGCAAAAAAATCGAAGAAGCCGAAGTCTCGATGAAGGCCATCATTTACAGCCTCGGCTTCACCGCCAAAGAACATATCGCCATCGCGGAGAAACTTCTGTCGGATCCGCCGAAAGAACGTTTTGATCGGGTCGTAGTGGACAAGAAAATCGCCAATCGCGAAGGTCATCTGCGCGATTTGCGCAAACTCATCAAAAAAGTTCACGCGCTCGACCAGAAGGTGGACGAAAAATATTTTGTCTGGCAGAAAGCGGCTCAAAAAGGCCGCAAAGAAAAACTTGGGCGCGAACTGAAAAAGATGGGCGTCAAGCTCCAGGAAATGTTCGGCAAGTTTTATTACAAGCAGAAGATCGTTGAAGAAATGATCGTGGTGGCTGGAAACATCCACGAAAAATTTCAAGCCAGCCTGCGCCGCGTCCAGGAATTGGAAGCGCAGCGCGCCACGCCGGAGCGGCGTTCGGCGCTCGAAGCGGAACGCGAAAAATTGCAGACGCTCGAACAATTTGTGCGGATGCCGCGCGAGGAATTTTTCAAGATTTTTGCCGAATTGAAATCTGCCGCCGACCGCGGGCTCAAAGCCAAGACACACATGGCCGAAGCCAATTTGCGGCTCGTCGTTTCCGTGGCGAAAAAATACACGAACCGCGGCCAGTCGTTCCTGGATTTGATTCAGGAAGGCAATATCGGCCTCATGAAAGGCGTCGAAAAATTTGAATATCGCCGCGGCTACAAATTTTCGACCTACGCGATCTGGTGGATTCGTCAGGCGATCACGCGTTCGATTGCCGACCAGGCGCGGACGATCCGCATTCCAGTGCACATGATTGAAATCATGAACAAGCTCTGGCGCGCGCAGAAGCAATTGACGCAGGAACTTGGCCGGGAACCGACGCCGGAAGAATTGGCCGACGAAATGCACATGCCGGTGGCCCGTATCCATGCGCTGCTGAAAATGGCGCAACAACCGGTTTCCCTGCACGCGCCCGTCGGCGACGATGGCGACGTCAGCGTCGGTGATTTCATCGAAGATAAATCGGCGGAAAATCCGTCCGACGTGACAAGCTACAGTTTGCTCCGCGAAAAATTGAGCGACGTGCTGACGACGTTGACGGAACGCGAACGTAAAATCCTTGAAATGCGTTTCGGTTTGCTCGACGGTTACGAACGAACGCTTGAAGAGATTGGCAAAATGTATAACGTCACCCGCGAACGCATCCGCCAGATTGAAGCAAAGGCGTTGCGCAAGTTGCGGCACCCGACGCGCGTCCGTCATTTGCAAGGTTTCCTTGACGTGGCGGAGCCGGAAATGGCGACGACGGCGTAACCGAACTGCCAAAAGAATTGAACGCGCTGGAATTTTTTCCGGCGCGTTTTTTATTGGGAGTTGAACTCATTTGTGATTCACCGTATCTGGATTAAGATTGAAAAATTGAGGAGACAAAATAAAACTTGAATCACTATGAAAGTCACATATTACGGTCACTCGAGCTTTTTGGTGGAGGCGGGCGGAAGAAAATTGCTGTTCGATCCATTTATCACACCCAACCCAGCGGCTAAATCCATTGATATCAAGCAAATCCGTCCGGACTACATTCTGGTATCGCACGGACACGGCGACCATGTTACCGATGTTGTTGCCATTGCCAAGAATTCGCACGCAACGGTTATTGCCGGATACGAAGTGGCCATGTGGCTCAACAAAAATGGAGCGGAAAAAACTCACGGGATGAACCACGGCGGGAGTTTTCAATTTGATTTCGGTCGCGTGAAGTTGACGGCCGCGATCCATTCCAGTTCGATGCCGGACGGCAGCTATGGCGGAAACCCCGCCGGCTTTGTGGTTGAAACCAAGGCGGGCAATTTTTATTACTCCGGCGACACGGCATTGACGATGGACATGAAATTGATCGGTGAATCAACGGGATTAAAATTTGCCGCATTGTGTATTGGCAGCAATTTTACGATGGACGTGAGCGACGCCATAAAAGCCGCGGAATTTGTCCGGTGCGACGAGATTATTGGCATGCATTATGACACATTTCCTCCGATTAAAATTGATCACGCCGTGGCGAAGGAAAAATTCAAAGCTGCCGGAAAAAATTTGCACCTGCTGGCGATTGGCGAAACCCGCGAATTTTAATCAGACCTGGATGGGTAGAATGAGCATCGGCCAGCCGTGTTGATAAAGACGGCGTTGCAATTCAAAAACAGCGTTATTGTGCAGCCAGCGGGTGAGCGTGGTTTCATTTTTGAAAACAAGCTGGCCGGCAAAAAAAGTCGCCTGTGGAAAATCTTTGACGGTTTCCTCGCAGAGTTGGATTGCGTCATCGACGAGGTCGGTGCCAATGGTGATGTGGGCTTCCGCGGCAAATCCCTGTTGCCGCATATAATTGGCATAACGTTCGACCTGTTGCTGGGCGTGTTTGCGGAGGTTTTCGACTTCTGCCGCCCCTTTGAAATTCCCGGCGTCGAGCAGTCCCACCTGCAGGAAGACAAAATTTTGATAAACTTTTGGAAACATCCGGATAACGCCCAGCAATGTATGCAAGCCGAGACCGTTGAAACCATTGACTAAAAAGACCGCCGTGCGCGCATTCGGGTCGCATTTTATCGCCGGAATTTTTTTGCCGGTGCTGGATTCATCAACAATCGCGGCGGAGACAAGTTCGTCGAGCCGCTGCAACTGGCGCTGCGTTTGCACGTAGTGTTGTTTGATCCAGAACGCGAACGCGATCAAGATGCCGGTGACGAGCAGTGTCGCCCAGCCGCCTTCAAAAAATTTCACAACGCACAGGGAGATAAGAATTCCAGTCGTCAGCAAAAAGCCAAAGCCATTGATAAAAATTTTCCGCAGCCAACGCGGTTCATAAATGCGATAAAGCCACCAGTGCCGGACCATTCCGATTTGCGACAGGCTGAAGGTGATGAACACGTTGATGCTGTAAAGCACGACAAGCATATTGACGGAAGCGCGCGTCGAAAGAATCACTGCCAGCGCCGCGGCGCCCATGAGCATGACGCCGTTTTGCGTGACCAGGCGATCGCTCAAATTGGCAAAGCGAGTCGGCATCCAGCGGTCAACGGCCATGTTGGCAAGAACGCGCGGGCCGCCGAGGAAGCCGGTTTGCGCTGCGATAAATAAAAGGGCCGCCGACGATGCCATGGCGGCGAAGATGAAAACTTTTCCTATCCACAGCGGCCATGCGGCGGTCATCTTTTCGACAACAACGGCGTTCAACGTCTTCCCTTCCACCGGCATGACATGGTAAAGCAGATAGATGAGCAGTAATCCACTGGCGACAAATGCCAGCGACGTTCCCATGTAAACCATCGTGCGTTTGCCGGTTTGCACGCGCGGTTCGCGCAACGTCGAAAGACTGTTGCTTACGGCTTCAATTCCGGTGAACGTGCCGGCGCCGGAACTGTAAGCGCGCAGCACAATCATGATCATTCCCCAAACGCCGAGGCTTGCTTTTGTGGCGTTCATATCGGTTGAAACGCCTCGCGTGATTTCCGGAAGTTCACCGACATGCGTTGCGATTCCATAGAGAATCGTGAACGTAAATGTTCCGACGAACAGGAAAAAAACCGGCATCCAAAGCAGCACCGATTCTTTGACGCCGCGAAGATTCACCAGCGTGAGGAAAATTACGACGATCACGGCAAACGTCGTTTTCCATTCCAACCAGTGTGCCGGCAACATGCTGAACGCCGCGTCCGCGCCGCTGGCGACGCTGATGGCAATCGTCAAAACATAATCGCCGATGAGCGCGCAGCCGGAAATGACACCGGCCGTGGGCGAGAGCAATTTGCTGGCAACGAGATAACCACCGCCGCCGCTCGGAAACAATTCGATGATCTGCGAATAACTGGCGCAAATGACCGTGATCGTGACGATGACCGCTCCGGCAACGATCAGGCTCAAAAAGTGATGTTGTTGCAGCGCCACGAATGCGGCTTCCGGGCCGTAACAGGAAGATGACAAACCATCCGCGCCCAGGCCGACCCAGGCCATCAACGCGATAAGCGATGTTTTGTGGAACAGGTTTTTATCGGAAAGATTTCGCGCTTTGCCGATCACCAAATCCTTCACCAAACCAAACACATTCATATTTGCATTTATTTTGGGTGAACTTAGAGGCTGCGCGCGCTCCAGAGGATCGCCCTTTCACATGCCGGCGAGATTAGCTGACGGGCTGGGCCTTGAAAGTGGCCTGAAATTTATTTCTAAACTTCTACGCCCCATCCGAAACATTTGTTCCGGAATTGGTTCTCCCGCATCCGCAAAGCGGATTTAGGCTGCGAGGCAATGAAATCAAAATTGTGGCGCCTTGTCAAATTGCGAAGCGCAAACGGAAATAAAATAAATTGAAATTTGGCTTTGCGCGTTCGCGTCTAAATTGCAAATCTCAAAACAAAATGAAAATTCGCGCAGCCCTTTTGCTGGCAATCCTTTTTTTCGCGAACGCCGGATGTTCGCAACGGTTGTTTTATACCTATCGTCCGGAGAACGTAACGCCGCCGGCTGTGCCGCGCGAGTTTCGCGGCGCTTGGGTTACCGTCGTCGCCAATAATCAGGACTGGCCTTCCAGCCCGAATCTCTCCGTTGCGCAACAAAAGGCGGAATTGATTTCGCTGCTCGACCGCGCGCAGCAGTTGCATTTGAACGCCATCATTTTTCAAGTCCGTCCCGCCTGCGACGCCGTTTATCAATCTTCAATTGAACCTTGGTCGGCGTATTTGACCGGCACGCAGGGCAAAGCGCCCCAGCCATTTTACGACCCGCTCGCCTTTGCGATCCAGGAAGCGCACAAACGCGGACTGGAATTGCACGCATGGTTCAATCCTTTTCGTGCCTGGCATTTATTGTCGAAATCGCCGGTCGCGGCGAACCACATTTCGCGAACGCATCCGGAATGGATCCGGCATTACGGAAGCCAGCTTTTGCTCGACCCCGGCGAACCCGCCGTCCGCGATTACGTTGCGCGCGTCATTCTGGATGTCGTTAAACGTTACGACGTGGATGGCATTCAAATTGACGACTATTTTTATCCGTATCCTGAAAAAGATGCTTCCGGACGCGTGCTCGAATTTCCGGATTTTGCGACATGGAAAAAATACGGGCAGCCAAACGGAATTGGCCTGGAAGACTGGCGTCGTCAAAACGTGAATGAATTCGTTCAAAAAATTTATCGCGAAGTCAAAGCTGCTAAATTATGGGTGAAAGTGGGCATCAGTCCATTTGGAATCTGGCGGCCGAACAATCCCGCGCCGATCCGCGGCATGGACGCATACGCGACGCTTTACGCCGATTCGCGGCTCTGGCTGGCCAACGGCTGGGTGGATTATTTGGCGCCGCAACTTTATTGGCCGATCGACCCGCCGGCCCAAAGCTTCACGACCTTGCTCAATTGGTGGACGCAACAAAATAAAATGCAGCGGAATATCTTTTCCGGCATCAGCGCCGCGAATGTTGGTGATAAATTTCCCGCCAATGAAATTGCCCGGCAGATTGCTGCCACGCGCGCGCAATCCGGCGCCAGCGGGGAAATCTTTTTCCATTTGCGAAATCTCCTGGATGATCCGCGGTTGAATCAGATTGCCCGTGCTGGATTTTCGCAGCCGGCCCTGGGTCCCGCATGGCCGTGGTTAAGCTCCACGCTGCCGAAAAAACCAAAGCTTCTGCTCAAGAGCACCAAAGACGGCCTCGATATTCACTGGGAAAATTCCGGCGACGCCGCGCCATGGCAATGGGTTTTGCAGGTGATGGGCACGAACCATCTCTGGACAACCCACATTTTCCCGGCAACTCAAATGACGGCATCGTTCGGAAAGCCGGTGCCGAACGCCATTTCCATCCGCGCCGTTGACCGGTTGGGTAACTTGAGCGAGCCTGCAGCCGTTCGTAAAATTCTCTATCAATCCGGTGGAAAACGGTGAGCTGATTGCGTCCGCGATTTGCTCAAAGGCAATGTCCTACGGTTTAATGCCCCAAACTTTGCACAACATCGCAAACGTGTCCGGATCGCGTTCTTTCAGTTCCGCGCGAACAAATGGATAAAAATCGTTCACGCCAAAAAAGGATTCAGACATTTCGGCGAAGAATTCCTTTTCATTCGTCATCGCATAATGCCGTTCGTGGTTGCCATTGATCCGCAGGACGGAATCGTAAAGATGTTCTCTTTTTGCGTGTTCGAAAGCTTGTTTGATGTCCTCATTATCGTCACCGAGAAAAAGATGGTGATAACCGTGCGCCAGTTCGTGCAACACCATCCACGGCTGTTCGATTGTCCACGTGGTGAAATGCTCCGCATTCGCGATTTCCACGGCGCCGGCTTTGGCGGGATTGACGCCATGCTCATGCAACCAATCCGGCGATTCATGGAAAACCGAACCCGGAAAGAGCGGGTCGTTTGATTCAACCCAAATTGGAATCGTCCGGATCCTGGCCAACGCCGGCGCCGGCACGACGCGCGTGATTTGAAACAATTGCGCCGAAAGAATTTTCAGGACGCGCTCGCACAAATTCGTTTGCGCCATCAATTTGTCGTTCACCAAAACGCGCCAGCCTTCGATGCGCTGCTCGTGATACGCGCTGATGTCGTCCCAAGGTTTGATGACCGCGTTGGTATCGGCCATTCCTTCGTCATTCGTTTGCGCAAACAACGACGGCGCAAAGAGCAGGGCGGCCAAAATCAATAGACGCAAAAAAATCATGCGCGAGTGAAACATTTTGGGCGCGCGCCGACAATCCCCAAGACACGGGAGGCAGCCGCTTAAAAAAACTTTGTGTCTTTGTGCCTTGATGGTTTAATTCGGTAAATGGCCACGCTCGTTTTCGACATTGAAACCTCCGCGCAACCGCTCGATAACTTCGACGACGCCCAGCAGGAATATCTTTTCCGCGAATGCGAGAAATTCACGGATGAAAAAGAAAAATGCGCCAAACGCGATGAAATCACGCGGTTCATGTCGCTTTGGCCGTTCACATCGCAAGTCGTCTGCATCGCCATGCTCAATCCCGAAACGCTGCGCGGACAAAGCTTGTTTGTCGCTGAAGATTTCGAGGAAATTGAAGAAGAAAATGCGCCGGTGAAATTCGTTCCCTGCGCCGACGAGGCGGAACTGCTCGCGCAATTCTGGGATGCCGCGAAAAAATTTGATTCCATCGTCACCTTCAACGGACGCGGGTTTGACGTGCCGTTCATTTATTTGCGCTCGGCAATTTTGAACGTAAACATCACCAAAAAGAATTGGCTCGGCTATCGTTACGCCACTGAACCGCATTGTGATCTCGCGGAACAATTGACTTTTTACAGCGTGAGCGGACGCGACGGCGCGGCGCGGCGGTTCAATCTGGATTTTTACTGCAAGGCGTTCGGCATCGAATCGCCCAAGAGCGCGGGCGTGACCGGCATGGACGTGACCACGCTGATGGCCGAGAAAAAATTCCGCGAGATTGCCGAATACTGCCTGCGCGACGTGAAAGCCACCGTGGAACTTTACAAAATCTGGAAGGAAAGGCTGGCGGGAGTCAAATAATCATTGGCGAAACCGCGAGCTGATTTTTTCCGCCAATTCTTCCGCCGGATAGGTCCAAATTTCCGCAAGCGTCGGATGATAATGCGGCATCGCGGCCAATTCCTGGACGGTCATCCGTTTCGCCATCGCCGCGGCGATTTCATGAATCAATTCGCCGCCGAGCGGACCGACGCATTCGCCGCCGATGATTTCGCCCGTGACCGGATTTGCTAGCAATTTCACAAATCCATCCATCGCATTCATGATGAGCGATTTTCCGTGGTCATTGAACGGATAGCTCGCGGAAATGAATTTGATGCCGCGACGATTCGCTTCTTTTTCCGTCAAGCCGACAAAGGCCAATTGCGGTTCGGTGAAAACGACGGCAATCAGCACGCGATAGTCGGTTTGATGGGGTAAACGTCCTCGCGAGGCGCCTTTCGAGTTCGCGATGATATTGCGTCCGGCAATTTCGCCTTGTTGGACGGCGATATGCACGATTTCATACGGCCCGGTGCAATCGCCGGCAGTGAAGACATGCGGCGCACTCGTTTGCATGAATTCGCTTGCGATGATGCGTCCGTTTGCGTCCGTCCGGACACCGACATTCGGCAAATCCAGCGAAGCCGTGTTCGGAATCCGGCCGAGCGCAAAAAGAATTTCTTCGGCGGAAACGGTTTTGATTTCGCCGCGATGCTCGAAGGAAACGGCTTTCAATTTTCCGCGGCGTTTGGCGTCGAGCAATTTCGTGCCGGTGAACATTTCAATTTTTTCGCGTCGAAAAACGGTTTCAACGACGGCCGCGGCATCGAAATCGAAGTCGTGCAAAATATGCACGCTGCGTTGAATCAACGTGACCTTGACGCCGAATCGCGCAAAGAATTGCGCGAACTCGCACGCCGTCGGCCCGCCGCCAAGAACGATGAGCGACCTGGGCAGTTTTTTCAACGCGAGCGCCGTATCGCTGGTCAGGCAATCCAAATCATTCAACTGGCAAAGCGGCGAGGGCGCGATTTTCGAACCGGTGGCAATGACAAAGTTTTTCGCCGTAATTGTAGCAGCCGACGTGAGCCGGCTCTGGTTTTTAGAATGAGCGGGCTTCCGTCCCCTGCAACAAAATGGAATCAGCTCAACGGTGTGTGCGTCCAAAAACTTCGCGTTGGCGCGGATGAATTTGAATTTACCACCTTGCAATTGTTGCGCGCGGTAATCGGCGAATTCCTTGATGAGCGCATCCTTTCGCGTCATCGCTTTTTTGAAATTGAAGGAAACATTTCCCGCGCGCGTGCCGAACAGCGCGGAATTTTTGACCAGATGCGCGACTTCGGCAGTGTAAAGCAGCGCTTTGGTGGGCATGCAGCCGCGCAAAATGCAGAGACCGCCGATCTCTTCGCCGCCTTCGATGACGACAGTTTTTAATCCGTCACCGGCCACCGTTCGCGCCGCCGCGTAACCTGCGCTGCCGCCGCCGAGAATCGCCACATCAAAATCAAATCGTTGCATAGTTTGAAAATGATGGAGTTGGCGCGATTTTCAAATCTATTTTCATTTACAAAGCACCGGCGCGGAATTAAATAACGAAAAGTCAGGAGCATTCTATGCGGAACGTCGTCTAATCTTTTGTCTATGAAATCAATTCTCGCACTCTCTGTTTTTGCCGCCGCGCTGGCCGCGTCCGCGCAACCGGCGCTTACCATTTACAACCAAAATTTCGCCGTCGTGCGCGACATCGTGCCGTTGGGTCTGAAAGCCGGCGTCACCGAAGTGCAATACGCGAATGCGACGGCGCATGTCGAACCGGATTCGGTGATTTTGCGCGATCCGACTGGAAAACATTCGCTGCAAATCCTCGAACAGAATTATCGCAACGATCCGGTTTCGCAGGAGTTGTTGCTGTCGTTGTTCGAGGGCAAGACGATTGATTTCAAGGTGAACAGTTGGAGCGGCGACGGGCAGCAGCAGGAGAAAATTGTCCAGGGCAAAATTGTTCGCAGTGGCTATGTGCCGCATTATCAGGCGATGAATCGTTATGATTATCAATATCAACAATCGCAAATGGCGATGGCGTCGCAAGCCGGCCAGCCGATCATCGAAGTGAACGGGAAATTGCAATTCGGTTTGCCCGGCCAGCCGCTGTTTCCAGATTTGGGCGGCGACACGATTCTCAAGCCGACGCTGGATTGGCAGATTCAATCGCAGAAGGCCGGCAAATTCGACGGTGAAATCAGCTACGTCACCGGCGGTTTCACCTGGGAAGCGGATTACAATCTGGTTTCGCCGGAAAAAGGAGATGACGTGGATTTGGTCGGCTGGGTGACGATGGACAATCAAAGCGGAAAGACTTTCGAAAAGGCAAAAATCAAATTGATGGCCGGCGACGTGAATAAAATCCAGCCGCAGCCGGGTTATTCAAGGGCGATGGCTTTTGAAGGAATGCTTGATAAAAGCATGTCTCCGCCCGTTTCCGAAAAATCGTTCGATGAATTTCATCTTTACACGTTGGAACGGCCGACGACATTGCGCGACCGCGAGACGAAGCAGGTTGAATTTGTTCACGCCGAAGGAATCAAATCGAAAACCATTTACGTTTATGACGGCGCCGATGTTTCGCAATACCGTGGTTGGAGCTACGAGATGATTCGCGGAAACCGCGACTACGGCACGCAATCGAACAAAAAAATTTGGGTGATGCGCGAGTTTGTGAATTCGGAAACGAATCATCTGGGCATCGCGCTGCCAAAAGGAAAATTGAGGTTTTATCGCCGCGATGCGGATGGCCAATTGGAATTTGTGGGCGAAGACCAGATTGACCACACGCCGCGCAATGAAACAATTCGCGTCAACACCGGCAACGCATTTGATCTGGTTGGCGAACGCAGGCAAACGGATTTCAACGTGGATAATTCGCGCCGGACGGCGGATGAATCGTTTGAAATCAAATTGCGCAATCGCAAGAAAGATTCACCGGCGGAAGTGCGCGTCGTTGAGCATTTATATCGCTGGAACAATTGGGAAATCACCACCAATTCCGATGCGTTTTTGAAAACAGATTCGAACACGATTGAATTTCGTGTGCAGGTGAAGCCGGATGAGGAAAAAACCATCACTTACACCGTGCACTATTCCTGGTGAGCCGTTATGAAAACGAAAATTCTGTTTCTGCTGGCCTGCGGATTATTTGCCGGCTGCGCTGCGCCGCCAAAAAAAATGACCGCGGTTCAAATTCCGCCCGTGCCGCGATTGGCATCATTGAATTTATATTGGGACGGCAGCGACAATTACACGGCGGCCGGCGGCCAGGCAAAGGGAGATTACCATTTCGTTCGCGTTGAAGGTTTTATTTTTGCGCGACTGCAGGCAGGCACCATTCCGCTCAAGCAATATTGGAGCGCGCGCCGTCACGATCATTGGCTGCTCAGCGGCAAAATCCCCAAAACGGTGGAGAAAAATGGCGGCTATAAATTCGTCAGCGTTGAAGGTTACGTTTACGCTCATCCGCAACCCGGAACAGTGCCGTTGAAATTGTATTCGCATGTGCGGGGCGACAATTTTACGACCGCCACGGCGCAGGGAGAAAAGGATGCGACTAACGCCGGTTATAGTTTTCGGCGTGTCCTCGGATATGTGATTCCGTTTCCAGATGCCGAAATGGGTAATGCCTTTGACGCAAACATAAAGGATGGCGGTCTGGTGTTGAAAACCGGCGAACGGTATCAAACGCCGGAGTCATTTCGTCCACCGGTGGAGATCAAAATCATTGCCAAAACGGATTCGACAAATTTGCGGATCGGTTACGCCGCTGATCAGGTGATTTTTAACTGGGAACTGAACAAGAACCAATTGCGGGTGGATGGCGGTCCGGCCAACGGTATGCATAAAGCGGGAGCGGGTGAAATTCCGGCGGGAAAATTTGTCGCCATTCGCTGGTTGGTCACACCGACGGAGCAACAGATTTATGTGGACGATCAATTGCGATTCCAACACGCCGGCGATTATTCGCAGATAGACAAGCCCGTGGTCGTTTTTCCGGCCGAAGGTTCAACGGTCACTGTAAAATCATTGACAGTTGAGCCATTGGCGGCTGCGGCGATTGGACCGGTGACAAACACGGGAAAATCCGCCACGCCCGGACAAATTCAAAAATGGATTACGCAATTGCAGGACGCAGATTTTTCCAAACGCGATGCGGCGATTGATGCGCTCGCTCAAAATCCTGAATCGGCGTTGCCGGTTTTGGAGCGGGCTTTGAAAATTGAAACTGATGATGACCGCCGGTGGTGGCTGCAATCGGCCATTCAACGTTGCCGCGAAAAACATCCGCAGAATTGACAGCGCGCTTTGAGTTGAGAAAATTGGCGCATGAACGACCGTATTCCGCCGCGCAGTCCGCGCGAAACGATGGATGGCTGGCATTATCTGCCGCGCTACGTTGACAAAATCCGCCTGCATCTGGCCGGCAAATTGCATTCCGATTACACGGAAAATTTCGGCAAAGCCTTTGACGCCCTTTGGCTCAAAACCGCCGGCGTCACGCACGAAAAAATGGTTGAGGTCGTGAAGAATTCCATTTGTGATGGACAGGTTTGTGATTGGGTGCGCATCAACGTGAAGAAATCTCAAGCCGGGAAAGACGCGCACTGGAACGAGATGTTGAGCCGTCCCAAACCCGGCGATGCCGACGCTCTGGCGCGATTGAAATTGCGCAAAGAACAATGCGGTCAACCGCAGCGCGATGATGTGAAGACGTTTGTGGACGTGATTGATCTGGATGAACAGCGGATTTAATCCGCTGCAATATCACGGCAGAGGTTGGACATAAAGGTTCCGGAATTCGACCGGCTTTCCCTCCGCCTGCAATGCAATCGCGCCGGAGTTGACCGACGTGCCGGTGATTTCATTTTGGGGAACGCCATTGACGCGCACCGTGATTGTGTTGCTGTGGCAAAGAATGTCATAGGAATTCCATTCGCCCAACGGCTTTTCCGAGCTTGGCTTTTGGCGCGGAACGCTGCGCGGATTTTTCGTTGTCGCTCCATTTGCGGAAGAACCGCCGTTGAACCGGATTTCACCGGCATTGCCGGAGAGCAATTGTGCTTCGAAACACATCGGCCAGACTTTATCCGGCGGATTGACGTGCAGAAAAACGCCGCTGTTGCCCGCGCCGTCGGGAAACCGCCACTCGACATGCAAATGATAATCGCGAAATGATTTTAGAGTGCGCGCGTAGCCGTTCGGTTTTCCGGCACAATAAATCGCGCGGTTCGTTATCGACCAAATCGAATTTACCGGCGCATCGGTATCTTTGGAGACAAACGTCCAGCCGGAAAAAGATTTGCCGTCGAACAACACAATTTTTTTTGCTGGTGTGATGGCGGGAGTATCTGCCTGTCCCAAGGCTTGAAATGTCATTGCTGAAATCAGGCAGAGCAGGGTGAACGCGAAAGTGGATTTCATTGGCGCAGCTTGTCTTCGAACACAAAGGAGCGCAAGACGGAAAAGGCGCACCGTTGCCGGTGCGCCTTGGTTTCGCGGATGATTATTTTAATTACGGAGCGGGCGCCACATTGAGGACGCGGGCGTCGTAGGTGATGGAGCCGCCGGTATTCGAAAAGAGTAGCTTCACTGTTTTGCCTTCATGCGGGCGCAAAACGCTGTCGCCGCCGAGATTCACACGCACATACGGGCTGTCGAGCGGAGACAGAATTGCGGTGGTGCCATCGGCATTCACAAGCTTTGCATTGGTGCTCAAATTGTCCAGCGCCAGAAACACGGGCGCAAGAACCGGATTGCTGCCGTTGTTTTTGAGATGCACTTCCTGCGAATACAAATTCGAATGAGGATCGAATTTCAAGCTGACACTGGTTACCGAGATATTTGCCGGAGCGGGAATGGTGCCGGGCGCAAATAAATCGCTCAAATCATTCACGATTGCGACGTTATTATAGCCGCCGAACGAATTGGTTTCGGTTGCGGGAATGGGGTTGTTGATGAATGGCAAGCCGAAGATTTCTTCCATCGTTTTGATATCGGACGAATGGTTCATCGGCACGGTGCTGGCGTAGGCGTTGCCTTTGGCGAGCGGGGAGATGACAAATTCGGGAACGGTGAAGTTCGTATTGTCGCCGCCTTCGCTTTCATCCCACCAGATGATGATCATGCCGTTGTCCCGGTAAGCGTCCGAGGCCATGATTTGCGGAATGATTTGGGAGAGGAAATTATCGCCCTGTGCGATGGCCGCCTGGTCGCCGGTGTAATGCGTGCCGTTATAAGTGAATCCGCCGTTCAACACGCTGTGCGCGTCGTTGTATTGGTTGGGCGTGATCCAGTTGTATGCGCCGACAGTGTCATTTGCCATGTCGGTAAACAATTGCGCGAGCGGGTAAACATTTTGTAACGCGGTCTCAGAAAAGAACGCCATCGGATTATGTTTTACAGCGTAATTATATTGCGTGGTTCCATAAAACGGATTGATCGGGCCATTCGTTCCGGAAGCGCTGTTCGTCGGGCTGACGCTCAACTGCATGTCTTCCTGATAATTTTTCCACGAAACGCCGGCGCGATTCATCTGGGCGGTCAAATGCGGCGTGACATTGAAATGCCAAAAACCCAACGTCGAACCATTGGCGGTCAATTGGTTCACCAGATTGATCGAGCTGTCGTAAAATGTATTGTTGTTGGCGGCGCGTGGATCGGCATCCGTGTGCGCGCCGAAATCCGAGCCTGCCTCGGCCCAAACATAGCTGGGTTCGGACGGATGAACGCCGTTGCCGGCATTGTAATAATTCAATGCGTAAGAAACCTGAGCTGCATCGGGATTTCCCGGCGTGGTAAGGCTGTTGATGTAAGGCGCCGCCGGATTTCCGAGGATTTGCTGCGGATTATTCGTCGGATTCGGCTGCGTAAAGTTATGGTTCTCCATCGCAATGACGAAGATGCTGCCGGCCGATGCCGTTTGCGCGAGTAAAGCGCCGGCGACGGCCACGCCGAGCAAGGCGCCGATTTTTCCTGCGTGCTTACGGCGATATTCAGTTGTGTGTATTGATTTTATTTTCATGTTTGTTGTGGTTTGTATTGCCTTAAGTTTTTCGGTTCACCTCTTCGCGCTGAACTCAACCACACCTGAGCAGGGAGAGTAAACGTGACAATTGTTATTTCACGGTTACGGATGTTGCGAACGGGTGACGGCACGGTGACGCGGCGTCAGGAAGAATGAGAAGGAAAACTCTTTGTAAAATTTTAGCCCGAAAGCGGGCATAAGTTGGTGCCGGTGGCCGGACTCGAACCGGCACGACTTTTTAAGGTCCCAGGATTTTAAGTCCTGTGCGTCTGCCATTTCGCCACACCGGCAACGCTTTATTTATAAGCAGTTGCGCGATTTCTGCTGATACCAAAAACCCTGTGCTACCATTTGTGCTGCTGTGATTTATGAAAGCAGAAGCAACCGCAAGTAGCGGGGCAATTCGTGTTCATCGTCAATCACATGGCTCTAACTTCTCAAAAGTTTTCGACGGACGCAAGCAACCGATTCGTGCCCTGTGGATGCGCACGGTCGTCATTACGCCCGGCTCAAGGTCGAGGATCCAATCAACGACTTAAAAAAGATGCCGGATTCATTTTATTTCAAGCGGACAGGGAACGAAAAAGCCCGGCACTATTGAGAAGGGAAACTTTATTTTAAGCCTCATGGCATATTTGGCGCACGGCGAGCGAAGCGCGTAGCGCCCGTCGCCGCCCTTAACCTTGTTTGTTACATTAATAACCGTCCAGACAACCTGTTGACGGAAAATATTAATCCAAATTACTGCGGAGGATTTCTGAAAGTCGTTGGGGAGAATATGGTTTTTGCAAAAAATTGACGCCGTCCTGCAATTGAAAATCCGCATTCATAAAATCGGTGGCGTAGCCGCTGGTATAAATCACTTTCAGTTCTGGTTCTTCGGCCAGCAACTTTGCGGCAAGCTCGCGTCCGCTCATCCCGTGTGGCATCACCAGGTCCGTCAATAACAACTGGATTTGAAGGCGATGCTGTTTCCACAATCTCAATGCTTCAACGCCGTTGGAAGCGCCAAGAACATGGTATCCCAGATGCGCGAGAATGCTTTGCACCGACGTGCTCACAGCCGAATCATCTTCCACCAGCAAAATGGTTTCGTTGCCTGAACGCATGGACGACAGTGCTGCTTGCCGGGAATTCGTCGCCGATGGTTTATCGAGTCGCGGAAAATAAATCCGGAATGTTGTGCCATGGCCGGCTTCACTTTCAACGTTGATCCAGCCTTGATGCTGTTCGACAATGCCAAAGACCGTGGCCAATCCCAAACCGGTGCCTTTGCCAACTTCTTTAGTGGTAAAAAACGGCTCAAAGATGCGCGGCAGATTTTCCGGCGAAATGCCACAGCCGGTATCGCTCACCTTCAGGCACACAAACGAACCCGCCCGCGCCCGTGGTATATTTGCCGCACTCCGTTTATCGAACCTTACTGCGGACGTCTCAATCGTCAACGTTCCGCCCTTGGGCATGGAGTCGCGCGCATTGACCGCTAGATTCATCACAATCTGGTCCATCATGCCTGCATCAACGCAAATCCACAGCTGTTCGGTTGCCCATTTGAATTGCATGTAAATATCTTCACCCAAAACGCGTTGCAACATCTTGGCCATGTTGGCAACGATTTCATTCAGGTCATGCTCGCGCGCCTGGACGGCCTGGCGGCGGCTGAACAACAAAAGCTGGCGTGTGAGATTCGCCGCACGTTCCGCTGCCCGAATGATGTCACCGGCCAATTCCTGTTGCTGGCGCGGAATTTCCGAGCTGCCCGCCAACAAGCCCGCCTGTATTTGAATGACCGCAAGGATATTGTTGAAATCATGCGCCACACCGCCGGCCAATTGCCCGATCGCATCCATTTTTTGCGCCTGTCGGATTTGTTCCTCCAATTTCCGCCGTTCCGTGACGTCCGTGATGATACCGGCGTAACGGATGACCTGCCCGGCGGCGTCACGGATTTGAAAACCGCGCGCTCGAATCCAACGAAGCTCTCCATTTGGCCAAACGATGCGATATTCAGTGTCCAGGGCCGGCGCGTCTTTTTGAAGTTCCTTAAAAGCAGTCGTCACGCGCTCGCGATCTTCGGAAAAAATATAGTCAGTCCATTTATCCGGCCGCGAATAAAGTTCCTCCACGGGGCGTCTCCAAATTTTTTCAAAGGCCGGGCTGACGTAAATCACTTTGCGAAAATCAGGCGAGCGTATCCAGAAAACATCCGTAATATTTTCCGCCAACTGATGAAATCTCGCGCTGGTCTCGCGCAATTCGTCTTCCGCCTGTTTGCGCGCCGTAATGTCCACCGCGGAAGCCACCAACTCGACAATTTGATTGTCTGCATTTCGCAGCGGACTGACGATAAAATCAATTGTCATCCGTTGGTCGTTCGCTGCGCGCACTTCAAAATCGCGCCGCACGATCTCTCCCTGTGCCGCGCGTTTCAGACATTCACGCAATTCGCGCTGCGTTTCCGCCGAATGCGACCACCAATAAGTTTCGGGGAACGGTTTTCCGATGACATCTTCCGGTTTGATTTTTCCGGCTCCAAATGAAGCATAATTGCCTTCCAATAAAATGCCGTCAGGAGTCAACACGCCGACAAAAGCAAATATGCCGTTCAAAATCCGCTTCAACCGATCGCAGCTCTCGCGCGCGTTTTGTTCCGCCTGCGCCTGTTTAGCGACGGCCAATTCGTTTTTGCGAAAAATCCGGACGAGGACCACGTAAAGCATCGAAGCGCTGACCGCGATAAAAGCCAGTCCTTTGTAGGTTTGAAGCGCGGCAATTAATTGTATATTGGCGACCAGCGCCGCCAATACTCTATCGGAAACAATGATCCATAAGCCCGCAACAAAACAGTAAAGAAGGCAGACTTTAAGCGCCAATTTGTTCGCTTTGCTTTGCGCGTGGTATTCAGCCATGGATTAATCAAACTCCTTGAATTTGAGGGAAATGGCAAGCCGGGATATAATGCGAAATTGCCCGGCTTGGACATCGCAAACGTGAGGGCATCGTTCGCGCTAGATTGGATCGCTGGTGTTGGCTTTTGAAATCAGATTCTGCCTCTGCCCGGCGTGGGTGAATGCAGGGCTGATTTGCTAAAGGTGACGCGAGCAGGAACTTTCGCACAGAAAGAACTCCCGTCAACAGATTGCACCAGAAGGAAATCGGCTGGAAATTTTATCAAGCCGTCGGAAGCAGTCACGCGACGGCCAAACGCTGTCACGAATTCGCCACCTGGACCGGAATTGGGTCAACAAATGGACGCGACGTGATGGCGGGCATTGATTCATTTTTCGCATTTGCCAGCGGCTTTGTCCTGAAATCGCGGTAAAGCGTGATCGCCACGTGTTCGTTGCGGCGAATGCATTCCTTGATGGCTTCGTAATCTTTCTCCGCGTGAATCAGCGTCTTCCACGAGTAAATATGCTTTGGCTTATGGAAATCGCTGTTGGCGATGAACGGCAATCGTTTCAGGCCGATGTCGTTGAAAATGTTGTTGCGATTGGCGATTTCCCAGGCATCGAGCAATGGCGCAAATTTTTCCTGATTTTCCCAAAGGTAAAGCGTGTTCTTGCCCCATTCGCTTTTCATGATGTGCGGATGTGATGCCACGGCGAGGCCGCCTTGCGCATGGATTTGCGCAATCGTCTCCGTGATTTCCAGCGAGGCATCAATCGGCACTTTCAGATCTATGCCGAGCAGGTGCGCGGACGTTTTTTTTGTGTAACCGTCTTTGTTGAATTCAATTCCCGTCATCACGAGCATTCCGTAACGCCGCCAGGCGCGTTGACGTTCGCGTTCGATGACGGCGAAATATTCGCCGAGCTGGCTTTGCGGCAACGTCATGTTCACCAATTCGGAAACTTTTCCCAGCAAACGTCGTGGATCGGCCAAATGGTCGGTGATGCAAATGCAATCGAATCCATGCTCGCCGTAGAAATCAATGATTTCCGGCACGGACAATTTGCCGTCGGAATAATTCGAATGAATATGAAAATCGCAAAGCAGCATTTGCGGATCAGCGCCGCTACCGTTGCGGTCGGAATTTTGCAAGCGCATCACCCGGTCGCGGGCTTCAAAGAGATTGACCGGTTCGCGATTCACGGTTCTGTCCTCGGCTTCATCCAAAATCAATTCCGCAATGTCGCCGGCGGCTGACGGACGGCTGACCTTCTCCAGATTCTCGCGCCAGTCCTGCCATTGCGCCGCTTTTTTCGCGAACGTATCTTCGACGAGCGCGGCCACCTCTTTATTTTTTTCGGCGATCGCGCCGATGCGGCAACGTTCAATCAATTGCGCGTTGCCTTCTTCCTGTCCCGGGATGACCTGATTGATGATCATCGGAATCTTTGCGGCAATCGCTTCCTGCACCGTCGCGCCGCCGGCTTTGGTGATGAGCAGATGATGCGACATCATCAATTGCGGCATTTCATTCGTCCAGCCGAGCACGTTCACGCGGTCGCGGAAATGTTTTGTTTGTTCGAGCAATTCCACGCGCAATTCCGGGTCGCGTCCGGCGCAAATGGTCAAATGCACGTCGTCAATGTCAAGCAAACGGTCGATGACTTTGCCGGCTTTCTTTTTGCCCGTATTGATGACGTAAAGAATTCGGCGTGGGTTGCCGCTGGCGGGCAGCGGCAATTCGTCCGGCGGATTTTCGAAATGCGGGCTGACGGGAAATCCCAAAACTTTGATCTGATCTTTGGCAATTCGATTTTTTCGTAAAACTTCCGCCGTTTCGTCGTTGGCGACGCAAAAATAATCCGACGGCGCGCGGAACCAGGTGGAATTGATCGTGATTGAGTCTGTTATGACGGTGATGAAACGGAACGGTCGTTCGTTATGGCTCGCGAAAATCCTTTTGATGACGTGACCATAGACCGGATAAGTGGAAACGACGACATCGGGCTGCGTCTGGTCGAGGACTTTTCCGAGCGTCGTTTGCAGGCGCGTCAAGCCGCCGAGTTGTTTTTCGACGAAAGGACTTTCCATCAATGAATAAAATCCGCTCCACAGTTTTGGCGCGTATTGCACCATGCCGAGATAGGATTTCTTCATGAAGGTGTTGAACGCGCCGTAGCTGTCCGCGAACAGGTCGAGGATTTCCACGCGCGCGTTTTCATCGGCCAGTTCAATCGCATCGCGCAACGCACGCGCCGCGGAATTGTGACCATCGCCGAAACTTGCCGTCAGAATGAGAATTTTTTTCATTACGACGATAGAACTCTATGCTGGCTGTGTGACAAGAATGTGACGGCTTCGTGAACTTTTGTTCACAATTGAAGCTTGTCCGATTTACGGCGAAATGACGGAATCCGGACAGGAAGTTGAGCCGCGGAATCGTAAGATGTTGATTCTTTGCGGTTAAATATAAAGCGCTTTTTGCAGATCGTTCACGAGCACGCTGGTGAATGGATAGCGCCGTTCAGGATCGCGGGAAAGACATTTCAAAATCACTTTTTCCATCGCCGGCGGAATGTCGGGATTATGCTCACGCGGCGGGATTGGCCCGCTTTCGTTCAATTGCGCGGCGAGAATTTCTCCGGGCGAATCGCCCGGGAACGGCTTTTGATTGGTCAACAATTCATACGCGGCCACGCCGTAGGCAAAAATATCCGAGCGCGGGTCCACGCCTTCGCGACGGAATTGTTCCGGCGCCATGTAGCCGGGCGTGCCGGGATTTTTGGAAAATTTCAGCGGTTTATCGGAAATCGGCTGCGCCAGGTCAAAATCGATCAATCGCACGTTTCCATTGCGCGTGACCAAAACATTTTCCGGCTTGAAATCCAGATGCATGAAACCGCTTTCATGCACGTCGCTCAAACCGATGGCCATATCGATCAGGATTTGCGCGATGTTTTCCGTGACGAGCGGGTCCTGGCGCGAATAAAGAATTTTCAGATTTTCCGCTTCAACATAATCCATCAGCAGATACAGCGTGCCGTCGGCTTTGCCGTGCTCCACGTAGCCGACGATGTAATTGCTTTCATTTAATTTGGAAAGCACTTCACAACCGCGCGCGAACCGGCGGCGTTCGAGAAGATTGAAACGAAATTCCTTTTTTAACCGTCGCAGCGCATACGCTTTTCCGCGCGAATCCGTGGCCAGCCAGATTTCGGCCATGCCGCCGCTGTTGAGAAGCTCATGCAGGTAAAACCGTCCCCCAAAACGCTCTTGCGTCTGCGTCTCCGTTGATTCTCGCGCCATCGTAATCATTTTATATCACGCTCCCTGAACGAGTGCGATAAAAAACGCTCGCCCACGCAATTCTTAGACGAACGAGGACGGCTGCGGGTATCAGCTTTCCGCCGCGACTTTGCGTAATTCGGTTTTCAAAATTTTCCCTGTCGCATTTTTAGGCAAAGCAGGTTTGATGACGATTTGTTTTGGACATTTGTAATCGGCCAATTTGCTGCGGATGAATTGCAGCAGCGCTTTTTCATCAATCGTCTGGCCATCCGCCGCCGCGACGAAAGCAAACGCCTGCTCGCCTTTGCGCGTGTCCGGCACGCCGACGACCGCCGCTTCTTTCACGCCGGGAAAATGATAAATGATTTCCTCGATCTCGCGCGGATAAACGTTGATGCCGTTGACGAGCAACATGTCTTTCTTGCGATCGGTGATGTAATAGTAGCCGTCCGCGTCGCGATGACCGACATCTCCGGTCAAAAGCCAGCCGTTGCGCATGACTTTTTTAGTTTCCTCCGGCTGGTTCCAATAGCCCTGCATCACGTTGCCGCCGCGCACGCAGATTTCGCCGGTTTCATTCGGGCCGAGAATTTTTCCGGAATCATCCTGCACGCTCATTTCCACGTTGGCGATGGGAATGCCGATGGAACCGGATTTGCGGATTCCTTTAAGCGGATTTTTGGAGACGACCGGGCTGGCCTCGCTCAAGCCGTAACCTTCGATGAGCGGCACATGGAATTTTTCTTCAAATTCCTTGAGCGTTTGCATCGGCAACGGTGCGCTGCCGCTGATGAAAATGCGGATGGGCAGGGGAGTCGGCAATTGCGCGCCGAGAATCATCCGGTAAAACGACGGCACGGCCGGCAATATTGTCGCGCGGCGCGAAAAAATTTCCTGCAACATCGCTCGCGGCGGATGCAATGATTTGACGAGCACGATTGAGCCGCCGACCAGAAACGGCAGCAAAATTCCGACCGTCATCATGTAAGTATGAAACATCGGCAGAATCACGGCCAGGCAATCGTCTTCGACCGCTTGCAACACCAGCCGGCAGCTCTCGACATTGTGCAGCAGATTTCCGTGCGAGAGCATTGCGCCTTTCGGTTTGCCCGTCGTGCCGCTGGTGTAAATGATAACGGCCAAATCTTTTTCAGAGCGTGAATCGTGAATCGTGAATCGCGAATCGGCCAAAGTGGAAAATTCTTCGACCTTCAACAATTTCAATTGCGGCCGCGCTGCGAACAATTCGGAAAAATGCACCGACAATTCCGCGTCGGTGATCACCACGTCAATTCCGCCGTCGTTCAAAATGTAGCTTACTTCGGCGGGTTTGAGAAAATTGTTGACGGGAACGACCACGGCGTCCGCGAGCAAAATGCCGAAAACGCCGGCGGCAAATTCCGGGCAATTTTTCAGCCACAGTGCCACGCGGTCGCCGGCTTTGACGCCGAAATGATTTCGCAGGTGTGCGCCGACTTTTTGCGATTGCGCCAAAAGATCGGCATAAGAAACTTCGCGCTCGCCAAAATAAATGGCGGCTTTTTTGGAATGCAGTTGCGCGCTGTTGGTAAAGGCGTTGGCGAGATTCATAGGCAAATGGTAAAAGCAGGAAACAATGTTTTGCAAGTTGGCAGATTGGTCGTCACGCCGCCATTGTAACGCAAGCGCGGAAAACCGGTGAATTGATAGTTAATGCACGGACATTGATTTATTTGATGCGGCGGCTCCGGTTCCGACGTTTGTTTTGCGGTTGTCACAAATTCGTAACCTGTTGCCGATTGGATGTCCTGATTCTGTCGTCCAGTTCGCTTGTAAGCGTCCGGCGATTTCTTAAGATGCGCGGAATGAAACAGTATTTTTCCACCATGCTCATTTTGATCTGCCTGGCGTTGGTCGCTGTCATCGTTTCCGTCAAACACATTGACAATGCGCAGCATCAGGGCGATGTCAGTGCGTTTACCGATTGCTCCAATCAATTGGTTTCGGCCCAAGGAGAAATTCTTGTCTGCGATGCCAGGATTTTCAGTTTGTCGAACGATCTTGCGGAAATTCAATCGTCGTCGGCGATCTGTTCGAATCAATTGGCGGAAGCGCGCTCCGCCGCCGATCGCGATACAAAGCAATTGGCAGAATTGAATCAACAGCTTCTTAACGTCAAATCCGAAAACGAGATGCTCGGCAAAAATGTAGCCACATTGACGAATCAAATGGCGGATTTAGTCGGGCGCCTCGCGACGACGACGACGAATTTGGAACAGGCGAACAGGGATTATGCGCTTCTGGAAAATCGTCTGCGCCGCGACATCGCGGAACGGCTGGTGACGGAGCGCAAATTCAACAATGCGCAGGAATTGCAGGCTCAATTGGAGAATGTCAGAAAAAATCCTTCGCGCCACGGCGTCAGCTCGGAAAGCATTTATGCGGACCTGGACATTGAAGTAGAATCCAATCGCATCCACGTGATTTCGCCGGATTGAAGTTATGCGTTGCCCGGGCGGCGATTTTTAAAGGTGAATTCCGCGATGCCGGATTTATCCAATTCACCGAGTCCGGCGGTCACCATGCGGTCATATTGCTTTTTGGTCGCCACAGTCAGCGGGAGATTCAAACCATGCGCTTTGGCCAATTTAAGCGCAATGCCTGAATCCTTGGCGGCATGCGCCGCGGAAAAGAAACAGGCATGATCACGGTTTTGCATGTCCTCGCCGTCGGTTTGGAGCACTCTGGAAGCTGCGCCGGTTTGCGAAAATACTTCGCGCAACATCGTCAAATCCAGGCCGAGCGCGTCGGCCAATCCCAGTCCTTCCGCCAATGCGGCGGTGTTGGCGTTCATCACCATATTGACCAGCGCTTTGACCTGGGCCGCTTTTCCAGCGGTGCCGAGATAACGCGGCGATTCACCGAGTTTTTCCAGAACCGGTTTGGCGCGTTCAAACACTTCGGGTCTGCCGCCGCACATGAGATACAGCGTGCCCTGGCGCGCCTGTGTGATACTTGATGCCATGCAGGCTTCGAGCGATTGCGCGCCTTTGGCTTCGCATTTTTGTTCCACCCACACATGGATGTCCGGCGTGACGGTGGCGCAATTGATAAACAATTTCCCTTTGGCGCGCGTGAGCAAACCGCCGGTAAAAATTTTTTTCATCGCGCGGTCGTCGCTGACGACGGTGATAATGACATCGGCCAGCGCGCCGACGATTTTGAGTTCCGCGGCGGCGGTGCTGCCGATTTCCTGCGCGAGCGATTCGGCGGCGGCGGTATTTGTGTCGAATACAACGGTGATGGGAAAACCACGTTCCTTGAGGCGACGCGCCATGTTTGCACCCATGCGCCCCACGCCGACAAATCCGATCCGTGGCAAATTATTTTGAAATCCGTTCATAGCATCAATTGAGCAGAAACGCGCCGTGGAGCAAGTCATTTAGAAGTTCACCGGAATAAATTTGCTGGACAAGCGGGCGGTTCCGCAACAGCGTTGAATAAACCATCAACCGATTACGCTTATGTTCTATCCTTCATTATCCGGCGGTTACTACAACGGCTACGCTTCCGTGGCGGCGAACGAAGCGCGCAGCGCCGCGCGTGAAGCGCAGGATGACATCGAATTTATCAAGCACGACATTGACCGTTTGCTTTTGGTCGCGGAAGCGATGTGGGAATTGATGAAACAGAAGAACGGGTATACGGATGAAATCTTGACGCAGGTGATTGGCGAAATCGAAAAGCGCAAAGTCGTCGTTGACGGCGTAGCGGTAAAAGATGCACCGGTGACGTGTCCGAATTGTGGGAAAACGAATTTAGCCAAGCGATTGTTTTGCATTTATTGCGGCGCGACGATTGCGTCGAAACCATTTGCCCGTTGACCGTTTGTGCCTGCTGAATCCAGAAAACGGCGGCTATTCTCTTATCTTCGAATCAACGAGGATGGTCACCGGGCCGTCATTGATGAGTTTCACCTGCATGTCGGCGCCGAATTCGCCGGTTTGAATTGATTTGCCCAAATCCGCGCTCAATTTTTGGATGAACGCTTCGTATAATGGAACGGCTGTGGGTGGCGCGGCGGAACGGCCGTAGGACGGGCGATTGCCTTTGCGGGTGCTGGCGTAAAGCGTGAACTGGCTGATGAGTAAAATGTCGCCGCCGGCCTCCTGCACGCTTCGGTTCATCACGCCGTAATCATCGGGAAAAATCCGCAGGCGCACAATCTTGCCGCTCAACCATTCGATGTCTTCGCCGGTGTCGGCATCTTCGATGGCCAACAGCACGAGGAGTCCGCGTCCGATTTTGCCTTTGACGATGTTATGAATCGTGACGCCCGCGCGGCTGACCCGCTGAATGACGGCTCGCATGAAAGATTTATACTTTTTGTGCATGGCATTTGACGAGCGAATTTCGACTGTAAAAGAAGAGGTGACAAACGCATTTCAATGGGACAGCTTAGGCGTGAGTATGCCATCTGAAACGACTGTTGAATGCAGTGGTTGTGGAGAACCTCAACCTTTTCTCGTATGGGAATCCTTGAACGTCCCGCTCGACAGCGTGGAAAAGGAGGAGCTTTTGAACGGCGGCCTGACGGTTTTCAAATGTCAAAAGTGCGGATGGTCGGGTGACGTGGTTTATCCGCTTTTGTATCACGACATGGAACGGCGGGTGATGATCTGGCTGCTGCCGGACGATGAAGAACCGGACAACGCTTTGATTCCGGTCGAACAACTCACGGAGGATTATCAATTGCGCCGCGTGGAAACCAAAGAACAGCTGATCGAAAAAATCCGGATATTCGATTTCAGTTTCGACGACCGGGTGATGGAATTTCTCAAGCTGACGCTTTACGAGCAATGGGCGGAAAAGAAAGAGCCGCTCGAAGGGGAATTGTTTTTTGCCGGTCTGGAAAAGGACGAGGCTGGCGGCGACCGGATCAGTTTCGAACACGCGCAGGGAGAAGAAATGGAAACGATCAGCGTGCCGGTGGATTCCTATAAAAAATTGGTCGAATGGCTGGCGGCGAAATTTCCCAGGGTAGCCGCCGGAACATGGCTCCGGGTGGACCAGACATTCGCTCAGGCGCTTCGCTGACCTTCGAAATCCTTTTGGCAAAACGCAATCGCGCCCTGCGAATTGCAAACGGCAGCCGTTGGTTTCGCTTCAAAAACCAAATGTTTCTTCTGGCATAAAAATAGTTTGCTTTCCCGGCTATGAAATTGAACCTGTTCCTCGCCGGATTTTTAATTGCCGGTGCCGCAAACCTTTTCGCCGCTCAAACTGCTGAATCCATTCTTCTGCAACAATCGCTGGACACACCATTCACAGTAAATTCCGTTGCGATGGATAACTCCGGCAACAATGGCGGCGACCCGATGACCAAGGCCAATGCAAACGATAGCGGAATGGAACCGTCAGGATCACGCATGGCGTTTTTGCAACTATCGCTCACGCCGACGCTTGCGTTGCATCCGCGCACGACGGTGATCGACGGTTTGTCGCTGAACATATGGGGCGAAAATCCGCAGCACGGCGTGGCGATTGGAGTCGTCAACGGCAGCACCGGCGCCAGCGCCGGTTTCAGCCTTGGAATCGTCAATTACGACCAGACTTACAAAGGCGTGCAATGGGGAATTGTCAATATCAGCCGCCAATACTTCGTCGGCCTGCAGCGCGGTTGGTTAAATATTTCCTGCGGCGATTTTTATGGAGCGCAGGTTGCCTTCGTCAATTATTCGCAGAACACGACCGGATTGCAGCTTGGCTGGGTCAATTACGCAAGAAATTTGACGGGCGTTCAGATTGGATTAGTCAACATCGCCATGAACAATCCATGGTTCACGGATTTTCCCAGCAAATTGACGCCAGTGTTTCCGATCGTGAACTGGTCATTTTGATGAAGCCGCCCGGTCGAGCGCCCCGGCAACAATAGATGGCGTGAGAATTTGAGGCAAAACATCGGCGGGAGCATTCGTGTCCGGTTTAAATACCAGAACCAGCGGCACGCCCGCGCGATTGTAACGGCTTAATTCGGTGGAAATGTTGTCGGGCGTGTGTGTGTCATCGGCGACAAGCGTCACGAAATTCAAATCGCGCAATTTTTTCTCGATGGACGGAATTTCGATGGCGATTTTTTTGTTCACCTGGCAGGTCAGGCACCAGTCCGCCGTGAAATCCACCAGCACCGGATGTCCAGCGGCGCGCGCTTTGGCCACGGCTTCCGGCGACCACGGTTGCCAATTGATCGGGCCGCCAGATTTTTCCGCCGTTGCTATTGGCGTGACGGGTTCGAGCCAATGCAATTGACTTTGAAGAGCAAAAACATATCCGGTTCCGGCCACGAACAGGGCGATGAGCAATCCGAGCGGGCGTAATTTTCGCCCGCGTTGATAAAATTCGCCGAAAATCCACGCCGCCAATGCGACGAAAACGAGAAATATGCCGAGCCAGAAAACGCTTTTGCCATAATCATTCGCCGCCAGATCAAAAAGCCAAATCGTTGTCGCCAACATCGGGAAGCCCATCGCGACTTTGAATTTCACCATCCACGGTCCGGGTTTTGGCAGCAGCCGCAGCAAAAATGGACAACAGCTCAACACGACATAAGGCGTCGCCAGACCCAGCCCGGCGGCCATGAAAACGATGATGATGACGCTGGAATCCTGCGAGAACGCAAAGCCGAGCGCTGGCGCGAGAAACGGCGCGGTGCATGGCGTCGCCAGCGCCGTGGCCAGCAGTCCATTAAAAAATGCGCCAAGCACGCCGTGTTGCGAAGCGACATTTCCGGCGGCAGTCATCACCTGGCTGCTTAAGGTCACTTCAAAAACGCCAAACAGATTCAACGCCACCAGCGTGACCAGCGTGACCAGGCAGACGACAAAAACCGGGTTGCCGAACTGCATTCCCCAGCCGGCGTGATGGCCTGCGTCTTTGACGGCGATGACCGCTTCGGCCAGCAGCAGGAATGAAAATAAAACGCCGAATGCGTAAATGAATCCCAATTTGGCCACGCGGCGCGGCCGGCTGCCGGCTTCACTGATGAAGCCGAGAATCTTTAGCGCAATGACCGGCAACACGCACGGCATGATGTTCAAAATCAATCCGCCGAGAAATGCCAGCAGTAAAATATGTTGCGGCACGACAAGTGGTTTGGGCGGTTCCGGTGGTTTCCATGTCAGTGATTTTTCCAATACATCGGCATCCGGCGGCGCCTGGTCGGCAACGGTCACGACGGTTTCATTTCCCACGCGCCAATCGCCGCGTTGCAAAACGAGCACGCCGGAGATTTGTTTGGGCCAATTGCCATCAAATTTTTTCACTGTTTTGCGCAGGCGGATGTCCTCCGCGAAAAGCGACGTGACTTTCGTCGGCCCGAGAATTTCATAATTCGTGGCGACGTCAGGATAAAAATCGACAGAATCGTATTTGACGACGTTGAAGCTGATGGAATTTGTTTTTTTCGGCGTCAAATGGCCGATCACGAGAATGCGCGTGTCGTTCGTTCCGGTCGTTTGCCACCAGGCGTAATCGGTTGACGAACCGGTCATGGCAAATGGTTGCTTTTCGCGCCACGATTCGATGTCTGCCGCGAATGGAGAAGGTTTCGTCGCTGAGCCGATATTCAATTTGGTTTCCACTTCCTGCCCGGCCGGAATGCACACCTGCGGATCGCATTCGAGCCAGGAGACTTTGGCCTTCAATTCGATCTGGTTGGTGGAAAAAACCGCATTGCTGGCAATGGTGAGCGGCACGACCAGCATCACCTCGTTTTCGTAACCATAAATCGTGATGTCGGCAGTGATAAATTTTTGTGGCAGCGGCCATTCGATTTCGCCGGCGGAAATGCCGTTGGGCAATTGCCATTTGATTTGGGTGGCGAGCCCGGCATCACCGGGATTTTTCCAGTAAGTGTGCCAGTCCGGATCCATTCGCAGGACCAGTCCGGCATAAATCGTATCACCCGGTTTGACCGTGTCGGCGGACAAAAGCAATTCTGCCTGCGTGTGCGCGGCATGGGCGATATTTCCGGCCAGAAACAGCGCGGCAAAGAATTTCAAAACGGTTCGCACACAATATAGATGCCTGAAACCGCAAAAAGTTGAAACTTTTTTTGCGTAATCAGTTGGGATCGAGCTTCGTCAAAACTTCCTGCGCCAATAATTCATAGGCTGCGGCGCCGCTGCTGTATTTGTCGTAGTGAATGATGGGTTTGCCGAAACTTGGCGCTTCGGCCAGTTTGGTGGAGCGGGGGATGACTGTCTCGAAAACACGCGCTCCAAGCAAATTCCGCACTTCGCCGACGACTTCGTTGGATAATTTCGTCCGGCCATCGAACATCGTCATCACCACGCCGAAGATGTCGAGGCGCGGATTGACGCCGGCGTCGCGCAATTGGCCGAGGACGCGGTTCATCATCGAAATCCCTTCGAGCGCGTAATACTCGCATTGCAGCGGAACAAGGATTCCATCGCTCGCCGCAAATGCATTCAGCGTCAAAATGCCAAGTGAGGGCGGGCAATCAATAATCGTCAAATCAAATCGGGCCGAATCCTGAACCGGTTGAAGCGCCCGCGTCACGGCCTGCAAATGATTTTCCGTTCGCGCCAATTCCAGGTCCGCGGCGCATAAATCCACTTCGCTGGGAACAATTTCGAGCAGGTTGAATTGGGTGGGTTTGATTTTCTCCAGCAAATTACCTTCGCCAAGCAACACGCGATAGGCGCTGCTGCCTTCGACCTTTTCCACGCCCACGCCGCTGGTGGCATTGGCTTGAGGATCGAGATCGAAAAGCAAAACTCGTTTTCCGGTGGCAGCGAGGCAGGCTGCCAGGTTGACGGCGGTGGTCGTCTTTCCGACGCCGCCTTTCTGATTGGCAACCGCAATGATTTTTGTTGGCACTGACGGAATTAAATGAAAATCGCCTGCACGTTTCAAGCGCGCAGGCGATTTTCAAAGAATAAAATTATTGTCCGGCGCTAAAGCTTACCTGCTCGAATATCGGGTTTCCGCCAAAAGCGGAGGCGACCGGTTGAAGGCTGGCTTCGAAATTGGTCGGGTCGGAGGCGAAAACTTTATGAATTTCTGGAGTGGCGGTTTGTTGCGGTGAAGCGGACGCCAATTGGGGACTAAGCTGCGAATTTTCAGCGCCGGGCTGGAAAAGGCTTTGCGGCGCTGAATTGTCAGAGCCGGCGTAAACGATGCCGAACAGCATCAGCAGACAAACCGCCGAAGCAAACGCACCGGCAAATGCAGGTTTCACCTCCAGCGCTTCAAAAATGCGAACGAACCACGATTTTCCTGAAGCGGTTTCGCCGGACCGGATGCGCGCGATGACGTTGCCGGAAAACCGGTCGAAGTAACCCGGCGGCGGAATTTCGTGACGTTTCAGCGCGAGCAATTGCCGCAACGATTCAAAATTTTCAGTCTCGTTCATACTATTTCTGCAAATAATCCGCCAGATGCGCTTGCAACTGCTGCCGCGCATAGAACAGCCGCGACCTCACGGTGCCGATGTTACAGTGCATGACTTTCGCAATTTCTTCGTGCGACTGTCCCTGCACATCGTGCAAGACCACAACCAATCTATGTGGTTCAGACAGCTTGAGCAAAGCTTCGTTCAATTTTTCCTGCAACTCGGTCAAACCCGCTTCGCGTCGCGGTGTTTTTTCCGAAATCAACGCCACCAGATCGGGATCGTGCTCGGTGTTGAAATCCAAATCGTTCAAGCTCATGCTCTGCCGGTTTTTCCGTTGCTTGAGAAAATTGATGGTTTTATTGACCGCGATCCGATAGAGCCACGTGTAAAATGTCGAACCGCCTTTGAACGATTTCAACGCGTGAAATGCTTTGACGAACGATTCCTGTGCGAGGTCGTTGGCGTCCTCGTGATTGCTCGTCATGTGATAAATCGTCGCGTAAATGCGTTCCTGATAACGCTTCACGAGTTCGTCATAGGCGGAAAGGTCGCCGCGTTTGGCGCGCGCCACAAGAGTGGACTCGTCCTCGGGCGCGGGCGATTCCCTCTCCGTGCGTTCGATGGGTTCGGCCATAATCATGCTCTAAACACAAACAGCCAAAGTCTCGATTTGTTGCGCCAAAAAATCGGCCAGTCCGGAAAGTCCGGCGCTGCCATTGTTTTTCGACAAAACATTTAATGCCGTCCGCGCCTGCCCCAGATAATTTCCCACGACTTCGAGCGAAGGCTCAAATGTTTCGTATTTAGCGAGCAATCCATTCACAAACGGGAAATGCTCCGGCTGCCAATTCTGAATCAAATGTTCCAGGCGTTCGCGTTCATCCGCGCCGGCGCGTTCCCAGGCAAGCAGCAGCGGCCACGTCAATTTGCCTTTCGCCAAATCCGTGCCCAGCGATTTGCCGGCGTCCATTTCTGTGCCGAACAAATCCACGCAATCATCGTAAACCTGATACGCCGTGCCGAAAGCCGCGCCGAATTTTTTGAGCGCGATGCGCTGCTCCGGTTTGGCATTGCCGATAAACGCCGCCAGATCGCACGAGAGCGTAAATAATTCCGCCGTCTTCATTTCAATGACGCGAAAATATTCCTGCCGCGACAATTTGAAATTCCGGCGATGTTGTGTCTGCAAAATTTCGCCGGTGCAAACCGTGTTGGTCGCCATCGAAACTGCGCGGCAAACTTCCGGCGTCGGAAAGCTGGCCGCCAGTTTCAACGCCTGGGCAAACAAACAATCGCCGAACAGGACGGCGATTTCATTTCCCCAATTGGCTGCGAGCGTGAGCTGGCCCCGACGGATTTCCGCCTCGTCCATCACGTCGTCATGGACCAGGGTTGCCAGGTGCACCATTTCGATGATGACGGCAGCGGTGACGTGCGCGTCGGAAACTTTGCCGACGGCGCTGGCCGCGAGCGCGACGAGCGTTGGCCGCAAATGCTTGCCGTTGGCGTTCAACGCGTATTCGGCATAAGGAACGATTTTAGGATCAAATTCGTCCGCCTGTTGGATCAGGCGATGGGTAACGGCTTGAAGAAAAGGCTCAACCGGTTCCACGATTTTTTTCCAGGAACGGTTCAGGTCGGTTTTGGGCGAGTGGGCGACCTCCGCTCTCGCCGGTTTGGATTCCGCTGCCAGCATTCGCTTTGAATCTACTTTCGCGCGGCGGTTGAGTCAAACCTGTTGTGTGGCAATTGCTAACCCGGTGACAGGAAAAGTTTGACGGAAATCGTGGTGCCTTTGCCGGGCGTGCTCTGGATTTCGCAATTCCCGCCGATCTCCGAAAGGCGCTGGCGCATGTTGCGCAAACCGTCGGCCCACGGATGTTCATTGCCGTTGACCGGCGAATTTTGCGATGGATCAAAGCCGCAGCCGTTGTCTTCAATCTCGATCCGCAAACCGCTCTCCGCGTTCACCCGCAGCCAAACTTCCGTGGCGTGCGCGTGTTTGACGATGTTTTGAAGCGCTTCTTTGACGACGAGGAACAGATTATGTCGGACATTGGCCTGCACTTCGCGTGACGGCATTTGGTCGGGCACATCGAGCAAACAACGGATGCCCGCGTCGCGCAAATAATCCGTCGCAAATTGCCCGGTGTAATCAATCAAATGCGCCAGCGTATCGTTACGCGGATTGACGGCCCAGACGATTTCGTCGAGCGAAGAAACCGCTTCGCGCGCTGTGGCGGACATCTTTTCAATTCGGCTGGCATCTTTTTCCTTCTTCGCCAAATCGCCGAGCACGGCGATGAGGGTCAGGCTCGCGCCCAAATCGTCGTGAATGTCCTTGGCAATGCGCGCCCGTTCGCGTTCGAGCATTTGTTTGCGCTGCAATTCTTCCATTTTTTCATGCAATCGCTTGGTCGCCGTGTGCCGGACAATTCCGGCCACCGCTCCTAAAATCAAGATTCCGACGAGCGTGCGGAACCACCACGTTTCGTAAAAGTGCGGAAGGATTCTCATCCGCAATTCCGCGCCGGCATCATTCCAAACGCCGTCGCTGTTGCAGGCGATGACGTGGAAACAGTAATCGCCGGCGGAAAGCAAATTGTATTGCACGGAGCGGCGCGTCCCGGCCAGAACCCAATCGCTGTCCACGCCGTCGAGCTTATAGCGGAATTGCACGCGCTCGGGCGAGGAAAAGCTCAAACCTGTATAGCGGAATTCAATTTGATGTTTGCCCGGAGGAATTTTCAGCAGCTTTCCGGGAACATTTTCCGCGCGACCGTCCACAAGGATTTCTTCGATGACCACCGGCGGTGGCGTGGAATTGATTTTTGTTTTGTCCGGTTCGATCCACGTTGCGCCGCGCGAAGTCGTAAACCACAAACGCCCCGCGTTATCCCGCCAGGCGGCCGGTTCGTAGCCGCCGGAACATTCGATGGAAGGCAAACCGTCGGCGCGGGCGTAATTGACGCAGGGAATGAATTTGATTTTCCCGCGCGCAAAATTGTCGAGCGCGGATTTGCTGGCGCGAAAAATTCCCTGGTGCGAGCCGATCCACAGATTGCCGGCGCCGTCATCCAGGATTTGGCAGATGATATTGTCCGGCAGGCCGTCCTCTTTTCCAAATTGCGTGAATTTCCCGTCGCGCAACCGCCAAAGGCCGCCGCGAAATGTGCCGATCCAAAGCGTTCCATCCGATTCGGCCAGCAGCGACCAGATGGCGTATTGCTCATTGGTGTCGGTATGAAAAAGGGAAATCGTTTCGCCAGAAATTTTGTAAAGTTCGCCACCGCCGCTTCCGGCCCAAAGATTGCCGTTTCTGTCTTCGGCCAGCGCCCGGACGGAATGCCGCCCAAATTGAGTCACCGGCGTTATTTCATCCGGCGACGCATTGGAAGAAACGAACAAGCCGCTGGTAGTTCCGATCCAGATGCGTCCGGCATGGTCGGAAAAAATTGTTTTCACGCCATGGATGACGGGCGTGATTTGCCGCGTCCTTCCGTTTTCGCGGATGAACAGATCTTCGTCGCCCGCGCTAAGCCACAAGCGGCCTTTGTCATCCGGACAAATACAGAAAACCGATCCGCCGCCTGCGTCCGTCACGAAAAGATTTGTGGACGCGCCATCGCGCCAGCGTTCCAATCCGCCGCTCAAAATACCGATCCAAATTGATCCGCCGCCATCCTCACAAACGGATTTCGCGGCGCGCGCGGGATTTTTTTCGTCGGTCGCGGCGCGAAATTGCCGGTCACGCACCCGCACGAGGCCGGAAGCATCCAAACCCGCCCACCAGTTGCCTTCGGCGTCCTCCGTCACGCAATAGATCCGTTCGCCCGGAAAATTGTCGGCGGTGGTCAATTCACTGATGTGGCCGGGAGCATCGGCGTGCCAGAGGCCGCGGCCGTAATTGTAAAACCATTCGCCGCCATGCTCGTCCTCCAGCGCGCTGATGCGGTTTGGGTTTCCAGAAAAAATGCTTTTCGCCGCGTCCGGTGCGAACAGCCAATGGCCATCCGCCCATGCGCAAATACTGCCGCCGACGATGGCCCAGACGCGATTGCTGGAATCGATGGAAAGGAATGTCGCCGGCGATTCGGTTCTCGCGGCCAATGTGAATTTTTTTCCGTCCCAAACGCAAATGCCGCGGTCGGTGGCGATCCAGATTTTGCCGCGCGCATCGGCAGCCAGATAATCCACCTCTTGCCCGGGAATTTTTGTGACCGGCATAAATTTGGTTCCCGCCAGCTGCCAAAGTTTTTTGTCGCCGTCGCGATACCAGATCGTTCCGGTTTCGTTCGCGCAGGCGACCGAGCCGATGCCGTGGCCCGGCGGAGAAATTTCATCCCAGCCTTCGCCCGGCGGCGCGAAAAGTTTTTTCCGGAAAATCTCGCCGCGTCCGGCCAGGAAAACGATTTCATCCGGCGTGGTTGAAACCATCAGCAGATCGCCTTCGGAAAAACGGATATTGCGCCGTTCCAAAGTAAATTTTCCGTCACGATAAGTTGTGAGTGAACCGTCGTAGGCATTGATCCACAATGTTCCGCGGGCATCCACGAAAAGGCTGCGGATGCGGGCGTGGGAAAGCGCCGGCGTGTTGGCTGGATCAAAGGTGACGAACCGCACGCCGTCGAAACGCGCCAATCCGTTGTAAGTGCCCACCCACAAGTAGCCGTCCGGTGTTTGCGCGACGGCGGTCACGGAATTGTCCGGCAATCCGCGCTCGGAAGTCCAAACATCCACCAAAAAATCCGAGCCGACATCTGCCTGCGCCGGAAAAACGATTGCCAGAAGCAGCAGGCAAATAAAAAAGAAATTGGCCGCGCGCAACGTCATGGGTTTGATGGTGGGCAATCATTTAAGGCGAGTTTGGCAATTTGTTCAACGCGATTTGTGACAAATGCCGTGCGAAAAATAGCGTGGATTGAATTGCCGTCGTTTCATTTGTTTTCAGCTTTGCGCGCCATCAGCCACAACAGATCGCTCAAGCGGTTCAGATAAATCACCATTTCGGCATTGCGCACTTCGCCGGTGAATTTCAATTCGCAAACCCGCCGCTCCGCGCGACGGCAAATCGTTCGCGCGACATCCAGCGCGGCGGAACATTGCGTCGCGCCCGGCGTCGCCCAGCCTTTGAACGAAATATTTTGCGCTTCAATCTCTTTCACAATTTTGTCCAACTGCGCCGTCATCTCCGGCGTGACGGGCAAATAACCGTCATTGAAATAGCGGTTCAAATCTTCCGGCTGCACGCCCAGTTCGCCCATGAGCACGATCAAATCCCGTTGAATAGCCAGGAGATTTTCGGAAAGAAAACTTTCTGCGGCCAGCGCGCGTGCCATGCCGAGCGCGGCGTTCAATTCATCAATGGCGCCGCAGGCTTCGACGCGCGGATGATTTTTCGGGACGCGGCGGCCATACATCAATCCCGTTGTTCCTGAATCCCCGGTTTTGGTGACGATGCTCATGGTTATGATCCATTAAATTGATGAACGGCTAAACATCGCGCGGTTCAATGTCGCGGCGATGGCGTCAGCCGGTCGTAATCCAAAATGCCTTTGACGATGGCGGCGGCCATTTGTTTTCGATATTCGGCGGTGAAAATCTTTTTGCCTTCGACGGGATGCGTCATGTAACCGCCTTCAATCAAGATGGCCGGCATCCGGGCATCCCGCAATACGGCAAAGCGCGCGCGGCGGACGTCGCGGTCGGGAACGTGGAGATTTTGCGCGAGCGATTTTTGGACTTCATAAGCCAGTAACAGGCTATTGTTCTCGACGCGGTTGGCGATGGTCGCCGGATGGTCCGCGCCTTCGCCCGCTGCGTTCGACGACGCCGCGCCGACCGGCGTGATGCAATACGTTTCCGGCCCGTGCACCTGGTCTTTGCCGGAAGCCGTGGCGTTAAAATGCAAACTGATGAACAGATCGGCGCGCGCGCGGTTGGCAATCGCCGGTCGTTCGGGCAGATCCACGTAAACGTCTTTGCTGCGCGTGAGGATGACGTTGTAACCGGCGCGCTTCAACTGGTCGCGCAATTCATCCGCCAGCGCGAGCGTGTAATATTTTTCATTACGCCAATAAAAACTGTGCACCCGATTGCCGGTGTCTTTGCCGCCGTGGCCGGGATCGAGGCAAATCGTTCGGATTTTACCGTCGTAAACCTTTTGCGGAAAAGCGAGCGCCCAAACGGTCTTTTCCAGATCCAATTCCGAAATCAATCCGCCTTTGGCAACCGGATACGAGAGGCGCACGTTCACGCCGTTGATCTCCGATTCGGCGGAATCAATATTGAAAACCAAGCGCACCGCTTTGTCGGAGAGAACGATTTCGTCGCGCGTCTGTTTTACGATATGGAAACTATGCGTTCTGGCCCAACTGGAAATCGGAACGTATTTCTGGCCGTTGATGGTCGCCGCTTGGGAAACCGTTCCACAAAATGAACAAAACAAAATTGTCAGCGCGAAAAAAAACTTCATCGCCGCAACTTGTCACTGTCCCGCGCCGGATTCAAGAGAAACCTAGCGCGCGCCCTGATGCATGGCCGCCAGGCCGAAAAACATCATGCATAGAATCCAGATGGCGACGCCGAGAATCATCAAAATCGTGGCGATGATGCCGCAGATTTTTCCGGCTTGGGTCATGCCGCGACCGCCCGGGTCCATGGTGCCGGCAGCCATTTCGTTCAAATCGCCGGAGCCCATGATCCAGGCGGCGATGCCCAGCGGAGCGCAAACAAGCAGGCCAAGAATTCCAAAAACAAGGATGAGTGTGCCGCGATGTGGTTTCATATTTTTTAGGGTTAAGGGTTGATTTCTTTTACCAACACCATTTCAATAAGCAACTCATTTTTGAAATGAATATCCACGAATATCAGGCCAAACAATTGCTCGCAAAATACGGCGTCGCCGTCCCGCTCGAAATTCCCGCCAAATCCCTCGCCGAAGTCCGGCCGGCGGCGGACAAAATCGCCGCCAGCGGCAGCGCCAAAGTCGTCGTCAAATCCCAGATCCACGCCGGCGGCCGTGGCAAAGGAACGTTCAAATCCGGTTTCCAGGGAGGCGTCAAAGTTGCCGGCTCGGTGGATGAAGCGGTTTCATTCGCCGAAAAAATGCTCGGGCAAATTTTGGTGACGAAACAAACCGGCGCGGATGGACGCAAAGTGCAGACGCTGTTGATTTCCGAAGGCGCAAAAATCAAAAAGGAATTTTATCTGGCCGTGCTGCTCGACCGCGCCAATTCGCGTCCGCTCATCATGGCCAGCACCGAAGGCGGCATGGACATCGAGGAAGTCGCCGAAAAACATCCTGAAAAAATTTTCAAAGAACACATTGATCCCGCCGTTGGCATCCAGCCGTTTCAAGCGCGCAAAATCGCCGCCGCGCTCGGCCTTAAAGGTGATTTGTTCAATGCCGGCGTGAAATTAATTATCGGCGTTTACAACACCTGGTGGGAATGTGATGCGGCGATGGTGGAATTAAATCCACTTGCCGTTATTGAATTGCGCGACGGCAAGGAAATCGTCGTTGCGCTTGACGCCAAAATTTCTCTCGATGACAACGCGCTCTATCGCCACAAAGACATTCAGGAGATGCGCGACTTGAACGAGGAAGCGCCGCTGGAAATCGAAGCGAGCAAATTCAATCTCAATTACATCAAGCTCGACGGCAACATCGCGTGCCTCGTCAACGGCGCGGGCTTGGCGATGGCGACGATGGACATCATCCAGCATTTCGGCGGCATGCCTGCCAATTTCCTCGACGTTGGCGGCGGCGCGAGCAAGGAGCAGGTCACGGCGGCATTCAAAATCATTTTGAGCGACCCGAACGTGAAGGGAATTCTCGTGAACATTTTCGGCGGCATCATGGATTGCAACGTCATCGCCACCGGTATCGTCGCGGCGGTGAAAGAAACGCATTTAAACATCCCGCTCGTCGTGCGATTGGAAGGCAACAACGTCGCCGCCGGCAAAAAAACGCTGGCCGAATCCGGCGTGGCAATCATCACCGGCGATTCCATGGCCGACGCGGCGCAGAAAGTTGTCAAAGCCGTTGGCAAATAACCGAAGCAACTCAACAAATTTTTCCATGTCCATTCTCGTCAAACCCAACACTAAAATTCTCGTTCAAGGCATCACCGGCAGCTTCGGCGCCAAACATGCGCAGCTTTCGATTGATTACGGCTCGCAAGTCGTTGCCGGCGTCACGCCCGGCAAAGGCGGACAATTTTTCGAGCACGGCGGCAAGAAGGTGCCCATTTTCGACACCGTCGCCGACGCGGTGAAACAAACCGGCGCAACGGCTTCGGCGATTTTTGTTCCCCCGCCGTTCGCTGCGGACGCAATTCTCGAAGGCTCGGACGCCGGATTGGAAGTCGTTGTCGCCATCACGGAAGGCATTCCTGTGCGCGACATGATTCGTGTGAAACGCGCGATGCAGGGTAATACCAAAACGCGCCTTATCGGACCGAATTGTCCCGGCCTCGTCACGCCCGGCGAAGGCAAAGATTCTCACGGCGGCTGCCGGATTGGAATTGCGCCCGGTTACATCCACAAAAAGGGAAACATCGGCGTCGTTTCGCGCAGCGGCACGTTGACTTACGAAGCGGTTTGGCAATTGACCTCGCGCGGCGTCGGCCAAAGCACCTGCGTCGGCATCGGCGGCGATCCAGTGAACGGCACGTCCCATTTGGACGTCATCAAGATGTTCAATGACGATCCGGAAACGAAGGGCATCATCATGATCGGCGAAATCGGCGGCAGTGCGGAAGAAGAAGCCGCGGAATGGATCAAAAAGAATTGCAAAAAACCGGTCGCCGGATTTATCGCCGGTGCGACTGCGCCGCCGGGACGTCGCATGGGACACGCGGGCGCGATTGTCAGCGGCGGCAAAGGAACGGCGGCGGCGAAGATCGCGGCGTTCAAAGACGCGGGAATTGGCATCGCTGCAACGCCGAGTGAAATGGCGGATACGCTCTTGAAGATGATGTAAACGTTGCGTTTGGTTTTGACGTCGGCGCGCGAGACTGTTACACATTTCGCGCGCCGCAACGTTTTATGACCACTGCCAAAAAGCCAAAATTTTCCAGAATTCTTCTTAAACTCAGCGGCGAGTCGCTTGGCGATGCAAATGGCGTTGGCATTTTTCCCGAAGCGGTTCATCACATGGCGCAGCAAATCCGCGAAGTGCGTGATTTGGGCGTGGAAGTAGTCGTGGTTGTCGGCGGTGGGAATATTTTTCGCGGGTTAAGCGGCAGCGAACGCGGCATCGAACGCGCGACCGGCGATTACATGGGAATGCTCGCCACCATCATCAACGCGCTTGCGCTTCAGGATGCGCTGGAAAAACTTGGTTGTCCGACGCGCGTGCAAAGCGCTATCGCGATGTCGCAAGTCGCCGAGCCGTTCATCCGACGTCGCGCCGTGCGGCATTTGGAAAAGGGCCGGGTGGTGATTTTTGGCGGCGGCACCGGCAATCCCTATTTTTCCACGGACACAGCCGCGGCGCTGCGCGCAAATGAAATTGGCGCGGAAGTGATTTTGAAAGCGACCAAGGTGGACGGCGTTTACGATTGCGACCCGAAGAAGAATAAAGACGCCAAACGGTTTGAAAAAATTTCCTACCTGGACGCACTGCAACGGCAGTTGAAAGTGATGGATTCCACGGCTTTTTCGCTCTGCATGGACAACAAAATGCCCATCATCGTTTTTGATTTCTTCAAGCCGCACAATTTGAAGCGCGTCGTTCTTGGCGAAAAAGTCGGGACGCTGGTGAGTTGATTTTTATGAGAAAAAGACGGACGTTGAGGCATGACGTTTGCCACACGTCGCGACGCAGGGCGGCAACTCGCTGAATTCTTGGTAGGACGCAAAGTCAGGGCGGATTTGGTTCTCGGCTTGCCGCGGGGAGGAGTTGTCGTCGCCGCCGAAGTCGCCCGCGAAATGAACCTGCCGCTGGATGTTTTAGTCGTCCGCAAAATCGGGCATCCGTCGCAACGTGAATTTGCGGTGGGCGCGCTCGCCGAACCGGATTTCGTGTTTTTGAATGAAAAAACTTTGGAGGAATTTCCCGCTGAACGACTGGCGCTCGAGGAAATCATTGCCGAAGAAAAAGTCCGCCTGCGCCGATACTCGGATAAATTTCATTTTGCCGGAATGCCGTCATTTTCCGGAAAAGACATTCTGCTCGTGGACGACGGACTGGCGACGGGCGCAACGGCTGAAATCGCTGTGCATTCCGCGCGGCGACGGGAAGCGCGGCGCGTTTTTATCGCGGCGCCCGTGGCTTCAATCGGTGCCATCGAACGGCTGCAAAAAATCGCCGATGCGGTGGAGGTTTTGTTCGTGGACAAAGATTTTAAAGCTGTTGGCCAATATTTTCAGGAATTTTCTCCAACGACGGACAAGGAAGTGATTTCGCTGTTGCGTGAAAATCATGCGATGTAAATTTGCGGGATGCCGGAACTGCCTGAAGTTGAAATTCTCGCGCGCCATTTGCGCCCGTTATTGCGCGGAAAAACCATCCGCAATGTCGTCGTCCGGCGCGAGCGCGCCACACGGCCGACATCGCCGCGTGAATTTGAAAAAGCTTTGTCCGGCGCGAAAATCCTGGGGTTGTCGCGCCGCGGGAAATATCTGTTGTTTGATTTGAGCAAAGCGGATTCCGGCCAAAAGAAAATCGGTTTGCTCGGCCATTTAGGAATGACGGGTAGAATGTTCGTGGCGTTGAAAAAAGAGCCGCTGCCGAAACACGCCGCAATCATTTTTGATTTGGGCAAACGCAATTTTGTTTTTGAAGATTACCGTTATTTCGGCCGGATGAATTTAGATTTGTCGCCGGTGCAAAAACTTGGCCCCGAGCCGTTGGGAAAAGAATTTTCGCCGGAAATGTTCGCGCGGGAATTGAAACGTTCGCGCCAGCCGATCAAAGTCAAATTGCTCGACCAGAATCTTGTCGCCGGCATCGGGAACATTTACGCGAGCGAAGCTTTGTTTCTCTCCAGAATTTCTCCGAAAGCAGGCGCGAACAAATTGACGTTTGCGCAAACAAAAAAATTGCGGCGCGCGATCCGCGACACATTGAACCGCGCGATCCGGTTTGGCAGCACGGTGCCGTTGAAAACGATGAGCGGAAAATCCGGCGCGCTGTTTTATTACGGCGGCGACGGCGAAGATTTTTATACGAAGCGATTGCGAATTTATAACCGCGCGGGAAAACCGTGTTTCCGTTGCGGGACGAAAATCCGGCGCATCACGCAGGCGGCCCGCAGCACATTTTTCTGTCCGCGTTGCCAGCGGCCGGGGTAAACGTCAGGGATTGCGATCATCGTCGGCATCACCGCCGGAATGTTCAGCGCCGCCGGCCTGGTCTTGCGGGCGGTTTTCGCCGGCGCGGTGTTCTTCCGGTTTGCTTTGCGATTCGCGGTCTTCTTCGACAATGGTTTTGAGCTTGTCGTGTTCCCGTTTTTCCTGCTGCTCGTGTTGTGTTCGTGGCGGCATGAAACAGATTCAGCTAAATGCTTGCCACGGTCTATTTGAAGAAATCATTCAAGGCGGGTAATTATCATTGGCAATTTGCAAATCAGATTATATTTCAATGGCATTTTGCAGAACGGTTGGGATTTCCTGATCGGATTTGAAAGAATGCTGTTGTTGCTGAATTCGCGGCACAGTTTTTGCGAAAGAGCAGGGGTGAAAACGACACGGATCGGAATTGAGGGAATGACGTGCCTGAACTGCGTTACCCATGTGCAAAAAGCATTGGAAGCGGTGTCGGCGGTCAAAGAGGCAAAGGTCGTCGAGGGCGAAGCGACGGTAGAACATGACGGCGCTTCGGATGAGGAATTGCTGCGGGCCGTTCGCGCGGCGGGGGATTACGTAGGGAAAATTCTTTGATTATGATTCCACATTGGCTGGTGATTCTTTCCATCGCGTCGCTGGCTTTGTCCGGTTTTTGCGCATTGGTCATCGTGCTGGATTTGCTGGCGGGAAATTCGCAGCACATGTGGATCATGAATATCGTTTGGCCTGTCACGGCGCTGTATGCCGGGCCGATTGCAGTGTGGGCGTATTTCAAATGGGGACGATTAAGTTCGCATCACGAAATGATGCAGGCAAAAAAACGCGGCGAAGAAATGCCGTCAAAAAAGAAACCGTTTTGGGAAATGTGTAGCACGGCAGCGACGCATTGCGGCGCGGGTTGCACGCTCGGAGATATTTTTGCGGAATGGCTTTTGTTTGCGTTTCCGTTCGTGTTGTTCGGACATAAACTGTTTGCGACATGGGTGGCAGATTTCATCGCGGCATTCCTTTTGGGAATCGCCTTTCAATATTTCACCATCAAACCGATGCGAAATCTTTCGCCGGGAAAAGGACTGGCCAGGGCGCTCCAGGCTGACACGCTTTCCATCACATTTTGGCAAATCGGAATGTATGGCTGGATGGCGATCACGACGTTTGTCATTTTTGGTCACGAACTGGAAAAGAATACGTCGGTGTTTTGGTTTATGATGCAAATCGCGATGTGCGTTGGCTTTCTGACTGCGTTTCCGGTAAATGCATGGTTGTTGAAACGCGGAGTAAAAGAAAAAATGTGATTGTCCGCTGAATTGTCGCGAAAGCAAGCGCACGTAAACGGGATCAGAATCATCCAGGCGATTCGTTTGAGAATTTTTTATTGAAACCGGAAAAAAAGAACGTATTATTTCCCGCTCAATCGCGACGATTGGGAAGATTCCAGAGTAGCTCAATGGTAGAGCACGCGGCTGTTAACCGTGTGGTTGTAGGTTCGAGTCCTACCTCTGGAGCCAATCTAAATTCCCTGATTTTCAGGGGATTGGCTTCAAAAATTAGGACAAAAACCACCAATTGTAGGGGAATTTGTAGGGGAAAAATCTGGCTCACCGTTTCACAGGGTAATGATGGAAGAATGATGCGTATTCACGCAGCTATGAGTTAATGGTTTCCATCTCTTTGCACGTAGCTTCAATGCTATGAAAAAGAGATTTTGGTTGTGGGAGAGAAACGGCGTCTTTTATTTGGACGACTCCGTAACGCGGAAGAAAATCAGTCTGCACACGCGCGACTCGAAGGAGGCCGAGCGCATCCGCGATGCTCGCAACGAGGCCGAAGCCCGCCCTACATTAAGCGTGCAACTCGCCAAAGCGTATCTTTCCGCGCATGACGCAGAGAGTGGAAAACGGACATGGCAGGATGTAATTGACCGCTATTGCAGCATTGGCAAAGAAGTGACGCAACGAGACCGCCGCCGTGTTTCCAACCGCAAACCGCAATGCTATTTGAAAACCAAAAAGTTGCTTGAGACGACCGCTGACGATTTACTGGAAATTCTCGAAGAAGGCGGCGTAATGACCAATTGCTTCGTGCGCGGCCTTCACAATCTCGCTGTCGGCGTTGGCTGGTTGCCAATGCCGATTCTCGCGCCGAAAATGTGGCCGAAAGTCACAACCAAACTGAAACGCGGCATCACTGCAGATGAACAAGAAAAAATCATTTCAACCGAGAACAACAAGGAGCGAAAACTTTATTATCAATTACTTTGGGAAATTGGCGCAGCGCAGAGCGATGGAGCTTCGCTGACGAACGAAAATATCAATTGGAAGGAACGGACGCTTTCCTACCAGCGCCAAAAAACCGGAACGTGGTCACACACCAAAATTGGCGAACGCTTGGAAAATTTGCTTCGCCAACTGCCAAAGCAAGGAATGTTGTTTCCGAAGTGGGGAGCAACAAACGCCAACGCTCGCGCTGCCGAGTTTCGCCGCCGTTGCCGGATTTTGGAACTCGAAGGAATCAGTTTGCACAGCTATCGCTATGCGTGGGCGGAGCGGGCAAAGGCAGCAGGTTATCCCGAACGATACGCGCAAGAGGCGTTAGGGCACGGCAGTAAGGCGTGGGCGCGGGCATATTCAAAAGGAGCGCACGTTGTTTTGCCACCGCTGGAAGATTACGAGAACAAAATCATTGAACTGCATTCTCAAAACGGGAAGCGGAAAATTGGAATGGGCGTTTGAGATTGTTTCGATTGCGAGACGCGGAATTTTTTCGCGTCTCTTTTCTTTTTTGATTCATGTTTTGCCAGTATTCGACGATGTAGTCGGAAGCCCTTGCCAACCATTTTTGATCCCGCCGCAATTCTTCCAACACGGCAGTCGAATAGTATTTCACACCCGTCAGCGGCGGACGCCCCAACGGTTTTAATAAGCCGCCCGCTGCCAGAATCGGCATTTCACGCACGGAAAAACCGAGCAACACTGCCGCTTCCTCAACACGCACACGCGCCGGAAGTGTCTTGAGATTCAGGAATTGTTCCGCTTGCGAATTCATACGCGACGGCCAATTGAACTTTGTCGTTGTGAAATACGATGTTCAAAAATTTGCGCCTGAATTTCATTTTGTGCTTCACCTGCGGCTTTCGCGCATCTTTCCGAGATAGCTCTAATAACGCGCGCCGGGCTTTGATTAGCGAAGCGTTCCCAAACAACCGTCTGCGCTGTTGCGACCATATTGCTCGCCATAAACCGCAACGTATGTTCGGCATTGGCAATGTAATCCTGGACTGCTTCAGAAACATCATCACTTACAAGGAGCACGTTTGCGTTGCCGTTAGCTCTGGCATAGGCCGAATCGTTTTTATACCGCTCAATCACGGCAAATTGTTTTCCGTCGGCGGTCATGCGTTCACACAACAGCACATCGCTGCAATTCAATTTCAGAAGTCGCGAACGAATGTCCCAATGTAAATTCAGATCGCCGCGCTCGCTATGTTGCGTTGTCACTGACTCATTGAGAAATTGGGAATCGGGTATGAGTTGAACGCTCGGATTGCCAGCCAATTCTTTAATTTCGTTTTTGATTTGTTCCAGCGAAGCGAATTCGTCTTTGATGGCATTGAACGCTTCGTTGTAAGCATCGAACTCCGCTGACGTGAGTTTACCGATGAAATCTGGAACAGTGTATTTGCATGATTCGCCATTTCGTTTGAGCGCCATAAATCACCTCAATGCTTTTCAATTTTTGATTCTGTTCTTTTCAGAGCTTCGTCTATTTCGATTTGTAAAATCATCAATTCCCCGGAACGCTCACGTCGAGGATGCAATTGGTCGCGTTGAATGAGTCCATAAACACTGAAAGAATCCATGCCAAATTCTTTCGCTGTTTTCGGAATCGAAACTGCATTTTGATTTGCTTCAGCACTCATGAAGCAACCTATCACTGACGAAGAAAATTTTTGTCCAGAAAACTGGACAAAATACGAAAAATTAGTCCACGACATCGCGGCCTTTTTCATCACCGAAATAAGGGTGAGGTTTGGCTGGCGGGATGGGAGCTGGTTGTTTTGAGTCTTCGCTGCATTTCTCCCACAATTCCAAAACTTCAAGCCTGTCTCTTGCTAAAGGTGAAGTTTGCGACTGAACATCTGGTGAGGCGTCGTTGGCAAACGGTCGAACAAAACGCACATCGCCTCGCCGCTTTCGCAATGCACCCGGCAAAGCAAGAACGACAAACAACAAGCCAACCCAGCAAATAATCTCAAAAACCATTTTTACATTGCGCTGCCAAATTATTTCTTCGACTTCTTCAACATTTCGGCAACTGCTTTGTCTCCGGTTAAATCATCGCTCTTAAATGTTGGATTTTCAACTTTGCCGCTTTTATTTTTCTGTGTTCCGCCGCCGCCCGACCTTACGGATACGAATGAGCCGGTAAGCGAGCCAATCAGTGAGCCACCGCTTACACCCGTAGATGTTCCTACGAGAGATTCTAAGCCTGCTCCTGTTCCGGCAATTGCACCCGCGACCGCAGCTCCACCGCCACCAGCAGACGCAACGGAAGTTCCAACGGTTGCCGCCGTCACAACAGCCGAACGCCCTGCTGCTGCTGCACCGCTCATCAAGTATGAACCAGCCAAAGAGCCGAATGAAATTGATTTACTGATAATAACTGGCGCGGCAATTGTGCTGAAAATAATCCAAATCCCTAAAAATGCCGCGCCCATGAAATTTTGCAGACTGTATCCACTGATGCCTTGAAAACCGCCGGTGTGCAAAAAACTTTGGTCAGTCATAAAGTCAATCAGTCCCTGTGTAATCAAACCTGCAACGCCCCAGCCCAATGGCCAAATCATGACGCCGACGAGATTTAAGAAATAACGTTTGGCAATGTCATACAAACTTCCGAAGGCAAAGAAGCCGACGAAAATGGGCGCGAGGGCATAGCCAAAATACAAAATAATTTTTTGAATCATGTAGGCGTAAAAAACAATCGCGCTGGCAATCCAACCCAACGCCCAAAGAAACGCAGAAATAAGCGACTCAAAAATCGTTGCCGTAACGGAAAAAACTTTTTGCCACCAGCTTGAATCGCTTTGCGGCGTCTTTTGCATTTGCAGGGCGTTTTGGTATTGGTTGTAGATTTGCGTCGGGTCAACGTGAAGAACGTTTTTGACCGTCGAATCCACTACCGAACTTACCGTGTTGCCCCATGACACGACAAAATTCAAAATCACAACCAAGACCAACAAACGAACAAGACTACGCATGTAGGCGTCACCGCTTCTTTGGCCGGTGAGAACGGTTGAAATTGTTCCGGCAATCAGCAACACATACGCGACCGGCAATAGCAGTTGCTGCAATTGAACACACTGATTGGTGAAATTGGGGAAAATCGAATTGAAATTATTCATTCCCCAATTTACTTCCGGTGTCCGTTGCGTTTGTCCAGAATACTGGACAAAATTTTTTCTGAATCCTTGGCGAGAATCTCATCGGGAGACATCAGTTTTTTCAGTTGTCCCCCTGTCAGTTTTGATAACGCAATGAAAAATGATGGACCGCCATTGATTGGCGGAAGCAAATCATCGGTTTTAACACCAAGAGCCTGTGCAAACACGACATACTCTATGTCGTTGACGCGGGCTTCCCCAGCTTCAATGCGAGCGAGCCGCTGGCGGCAAATGTTCCAGCCAATATCGTGCAGCCGCGATATGAAATCGCTCTGTGTCCAATTTCGCTTCCAGCGAATGCGTCGAACTTGTTGTCCGACCAAGTTTCGTATTAGGCGCGCACGCGCATTCACAACCCACCACCTTTTAATTCCACTTATGCCGTAACCATGAGCATTAACCGAATAGACAGAGCAATCAAATAACCGTTCAGTTACGAAATGGTGACATTTGTGTTTATCTGCAATCGGTGTAACACCGCCTTTATCGGACTGTTTTGTAGAGTCAATTCAACGGCCAATTGTCGGTTGCCGGAGTGGGAAATGTTTTCCCGCAATTGCTCCTTGTCCGATGTAAAAATATGAATTCCTCTACGGCCACGAGAGATGGTCACATACCATTGTTTTTGGTTTGTGGCCGCCCGGATTGCGGCGTCAGAGAAAATAACATAGTCAGCAGTTTTGCCTTGCGCAGCGTATGAAGTTATTGCGTAGCCACGCACAAATTGACGGTAGTTCCTGGGAAGGATTCTTCCATCTCCAAGTGTGATTTGTCCGCTGTCCTCGACTTGTTTGACTGTAACAAGTTCGCCGTTTGCGAGGTGTTCGCCACTCTCCGTTTTTGCATTGGCCTTGAGTTGAATTCGGTCGCCGCAAGCCAATGCAATTTCTTTTGGTTCGCAGACCGAAACATGTTCCAGTTGATCGAATGGAATTTGTCGGGTGATGCCCTCGGCACTCACGAGCAATTCATGCTCACCCACTTTGACCAACCGCCCCCAAGCTCCCTGTTTTATACCCACTAAATTCCTGTTAAATAAGACGACAGAACCGTCGGTATGGTAACGCTCGTCTCGCTTTTGTGCGTTCGTCAAATCCAGTCTGACCAGAGACGTAACAAGGACTTCATTTGTGCCGACCATACCGCGCGTTTTCATGCCATTGCGGATATGTTCGTTGACCTTGCTCAATTCCGACCACGTTTGTGAAACAACGACAGTCGAATGTCCAGTCGCCGCCAGTTCGAGAAACTTTTCTGCAAGAAATTTATGCTGCTCTGAAAAGCCGCATTGCGTAATCGAGCCATTTTTATTGAGCCTCTCGAACGATGCCGTAAGCAACCCGTCTCGCGCTTCAATGACGGCTTGTTTGTATTCCTTGATGGCTGCGCGTTCTGCTTTTGACTTCGCCAGTTCAGGGTTTTGTCGCCGAACAGTTTTCAACTCGACCGCTTCCAGCCCTGAAAATCTTTCAATGGCTCGCAACGCATCAGACGCTTCCACGGCTCCATGCTGGCGTGTATCGCCCGAAAGAATCAGGCGTCCGCCACTGGCCTGAACTAATTCAAACAGTTGAATCATTTGCTTCGCCCCGACCTGACCGGCCTCGTCCAATACGACTACCGCGCCGCATTTCATTTCTTCTTTCATTAAGAATTCACTCAATGTTGCGCCGCGACAGCCAAAATCTTTTTCCAAATCAATCACCTGCTGTCGCTGTGGCGCAATGAAATAAACGAAATGACCGGCAGTGAGCAAACCATCGCGAATTTCTTTAAGCGTAAAACTTTTTCCTGTGCCCGCGCCGCCGCGAAACAAAGTGACAAAATCTTTTGATGCCAAAATTTGTTTTGCGGCAGCTTGTTGTTCCGCATCGAGTCCGGCATTTTGAAAATCATGCTTTTCGCCGAATGGCATAAATTGATTGCGTCCATCTTTAGCGGCGGCAATCAGCCGCTGCTCGCGCTCCAACGTCGCGTGAGTCGTGATTTTTCTTTGTTGCTCTTCACCGCGAACGTATGACCTGTGAGCGGTTAAAGATTTCAGATTCGCAAGCGAGAAATCCGAGCCGCGCCCGCGCTCAAGCGCATAGCGCCACACGTCGAATTCGTTAACGACAGAGCGGCGGTCAAACAAATGTTCTTCGGCCCATGAAACGGAAGATTTGAGCGTTGCTTTCGTTCGCCCTTTTTCCGGTTGATGCCGCTTTAGTTGCGCCAATTCTTCTTTTTCTTCTGTGGAAATTTGTTTGCTCCAAAGTTCGTTCAGCCGCTTGCGCCCGATGTCCTTGATTTTTCTGGCGCGTTCGTTGTGTGCTATGTGTTCACGAATTTCATTGAGATTACGACCGCGCTTATCCGGCTCTTGCTCCAAAAGCTGGCGCGTTTTTTCGTCTATCTCGCTGTGACGTTTTGAAAATTTCTTAATCAATTCTGTGGAGATGCCTTTGATTTCAAAATCGCCACGCTGATTGTTTTGAATATCGTAGCCAAATTGTTTCAACGTTTGTGCTAATTCATGGTAATAGACATTTTCAGCATACTTGGCGGCTTGCAGCATTTCGTAAGTTTCAAGCGCCTTCCATTTTTCTTCGGTTGCATCAAAAGTCGCGTTGAATACAACACAGTGGCAATGCAAATGCGCGTCAAGTGCGCGGGAAGTGTCATGTTGAAAAATGGCCGTGATAATGTTGCCGGTGTTCCGATAGGCTGATGCTCCATGTTTGCGAACTCGCGCCGCAGCAAATTTTTCCAGTTCACCCAACGCGGACATAGTTGCCTCTTTGTGTGCTCGCTCGACGCGACTGTCGCCACCGACCAGCGCGACGATTGAAACTGACTTCGGCGGCGAAAGTGTAAAATCGTAAAACACGCGGCGATTTGATTTCATCCGTTGCGTCAGCAGTTCGCCAGTGCACGGATTGATATTGCGACAGAGCTTTACGAAATCGTCCATAACCACTTCGTCATGCAGATTTAATTTGTCCGCGCCAGCACCGAACCAACGACCGATGACCTGACTGTTTTCGGAGTAGTAATTGCCTTTGACATGATGATCTCCAATGGACAGATGCTCCTTGAAATACTTCTCCGCATTGGCAAGGTCATATTGCGCTTTCGCGGTCAACATGAAGAATTTTAGCGCACGATAGGCGCAATTTTGTCCAGAAAACTGGACAAAATGAACGGCGATAAGGGTTATCTAAACTGTATGTTCGAGTTAAAAATCCAGCCGGACGCCCTACTCCTAACGGTCGTTAGGAAAAAATTGCAGAACAACGGCAAGTTTGCCGTCCACAACGCCGCTAATCCGCGACTAATTCTCAACCAATCAACTGCTAGCCAATCGCTAGTGCCGGCCAGCGTCCGATATGAATGAACCGGAAGAAAATAAAATTCGTGCCGCGCTCATTTCTGCTGCCGCTCGCAACCAATCAATGCGGCGGCGTCAGTTCAACAAGCTCATGGAATACAAGGAGCAAATTCGCGACCTTCGCAATCAGGATGCTTCATTTGTAACTATTGAAAAAATTCTACGGACAAGTTCATTTCGTGTTTCGCATGAAACTATTCGGGTTTTTTATCAGGAAGTAATTGCGCAAAAGCCTGTGCGAAGAAAACGACGGCGAAAAGTCACCGGCAAAAAGCATGTTGCCTTAAAGTCCGCAACGCGCTCTAAAACATGGAGCATCGGCCAGCCACGCATTGCCAAACTTGAACAGTTATGAAAAAACGGCTTGATTTGATTTTGAATGGAAAAGGTGGCGTTGGGAAAAGTTTCTTTGCCGTCAACTTCATTCAATTTCTCAAAGACCGTTCCATCAAGCACGTTGCCATTGATACCGACAATGAAAATTCGACATTGAAACGGTTTCATTCTCACGCAAATTTTCTCGACCTGACAACCAAATCAGCCGTTGATCCGATTTTCAATGAACTGAAAGAGCAATCACTTGTCGTTGTGGATTGCCGCGCCGCTTCGACGGATATTTTCATCCGTTATTTCGCCAAATACGAAGTCTTCGACGTGCTGAAAGAATTGGACGTTGCGTTGACAATTGTTTTGCCTGTCAACAACGACCCGGACAGCTTGAACCAAATTCAAATCCTGACGGAAAATTTTGGAGACAAAGCCAATTATCTTGTCGTCAAAAATCGGTTCTTTGGCGAGCAGTTCAAGATTTACGACAACAGCAAAACTCGCATCCGGCTTCTCGACGAATTAAACGGGCAGGAAATTGAAATGCCGTTGCTGGATGATTGGCTTGTCGTCGGGTTGAACCAAGCCGCCACCACCATCACTCCGGCCTTGCGCAGCGACAAATTCGTCGTCATGGACCGTCAACGGTTGGTTGTCTGGCAACGAAATTTCAATGCGCAACTAAAACTTGCCCGCGATTTTCTGTTGCCACCCAAATCGTTGCCAAAAGAAAAAACTAATTCCCCATGAATCACGAAGCAAGAAAAGCGGAAATGCAAAAGGCAATTGCCGAATGGAAAAAGAAATATCACATCGGCAATAACGACCCGCTTCTTGCGACGTTGGATCTGTGGGAAATTTTGATGCAGGACATTTCTTCCGGCGAGCCGACAAATCTTTTCCGACAGGAATTGGAAAAGTTGACCGAGTTGGCTGGCAGATTCACAAAACAAAGTGGTGACATCATCGTCGAACTGCGGGGCGTGCCTAAAATCAAAAATGATCTTTGGCAATTTCCTTATTTCACGGTTCTGCTCGTCGCAGTGGGTGCACTGATAATCGGCATCTTCATTGGTAAATTTATTTTGAAATGAAACACTTTAACAAGATTGTCGGCGGGCTTTCGTTTGTTGCCACAATTTATTTTGTTCAGGCGGTGGCTGCGCCATATTCGTGGATTTTCGCCGTCCTCTTTCTTGGTTTTGGAATTTTTGCGATGTCCCGACCAAATGAATCGCGGCATATCGTTGAATTA
>DASTWS010000015.1:0-96512 GCA_035776755.1 Verrucomicrobiia bacterium | reverse complement strand
TTTGGGGAATCTTTTTCATCATTGTTTTTGCCAATTCCAAAGGCGGCGGTTTTGTGAACGGCATTTCTCAAGCCGGTTACAATTTGCTGGACAAACCATTCACCAAACTTGGCGCAAACATGGAAGCGCGCCGGCGCGCGGAGGGTGTCTATCCTCACAATGAAATTTACACCCCATCGCCGGATGATTTGAATCAAAGCTTCCAGGATTATGCCGCCGACCTGGAACATCGCCGCTCCATCGGCCTGCAACATCCCGGCGAGGAAGGCGTCAATTTCGAAAACGGTCGCGTGCAGCTTTCCGGCACGGTTCCGGTGATGATGATCAACGGCTTGCTTTGCAAGGTCATTTTCGATCACAACCCGACCAACGAATTTTTCGTCGAGGAAAGCTTCCCGCTCGACTGGATGTATCCTTACGAAACACCGTTTGGGATCATCATGAAAATCAATCGCCATCCGCTTTCTTCAATTCCGGACGACGTCTTCAAGAAAGACCACGAATTCTGGAGCAAGTATTCAGAGCGCCTTTGCGGCAATTGGATCACTTACGATACGACCGTGCAACAAATCGCCGATTTTGCACAAAAAGTCTATTTGCAACATGACTTGAGCAATTTCAAAGGCGATCCGAAATTCGTGCGCGACGACGACGGCCAAAAAGCATTTTCCAAATTGCGCAGCTCCATCGCCGGCGTTTACGCGTGGCGACTGGACCAGCGTTTCTGTCCTCCGGAATATCAGCCGAAAAACGAACACGAACGGACCAATCTCGTCCGGGAAACCGATTTCGCGTTCAAGCAGGCGTTTGCCTTCTGCCCTTACAGCCCGGAAGCCGTGTTCCGCTACGTCAATTTCCTGCTGCCACTCGGCCGCTTTGACGACGCGATCACCGTTGCCGAAACCTGTTCAAAACTGGATCCCTATAACGACCAGGTCAAAGGCTTGATCGCGCAATTAAAATCGTTCAAAGAAAACGCCGGACAACGCTCGGAAATGCAAGACCAGTTGCAAACCATGGAACAGCGCGCCCAGACCAATCCCGGCGATTTCAAAAATGTCCTGCAACTCGGCGATTTGTTCCGGCAAATGCAGCAGACAAACGTCGCCATTCAATTGTTTCAACAGACGACAGCCATCGCCGGAGACAAAGCGCTTTCGGATACAAACGAAAGCACGGACAACCTGACGGCGCTGGCGCAGATCTATGCCGAATTAGGGAATCTCGCGAAAGTCGAAGCGGCCCTCGAACGTTGCGTTAAAATTGATCCGGACAAACCTGAAACTCATTACGATCTTGCCGCGCTTAAAACGATTCTCGGCAAAAAAGACGAAGCGATCCAGCAATTGAAAATTGCGCTCGCTTTGAGCGATGCCCGATTGAAAACCAATTCCGCCGCCTTGAATTTGATGAATACCGTTCGCAACGATCCGCGGTTCGATCCCATCCGCAAATCGCCCGAATTCAAGAAACTCGTTCCGTAAAATTCTCCGAAAAACCCCAACGCAACCCGACAACCCAGTTGCCGGTTGCTCTTCAATCGTTTAATCTATTGCGCTCGAGTTTTTAGACGATGAAAAAGGAAGATTTGAAAAAAGAAAACAATCCGGCGGCCAAAACCGCCGACGCCGCGGAACCGCTCGCCCCGATTGAGGCGGCCACGTTGACACCAGAGCAATTGGATGAACTGAAAAAAACCGCGGCCAAAGCCGACGAGTTCAAAGACAACTGGTTGCGCACCGCCGCGGACCTGGAAAATTATCGCAAACGCGCCGCGCGGGAAAAAATCGAGGCGATCCAATTCGCCAACGCCGGCCTGATCCAAAAACTGTTGCCCGTGCTTGATAATTTTGAAATGGCGATGGCGGCGGCGCAAAATGCCAAAGACCAAAACGCCTCATCACTTCAAGCCGGCGTCGCGATGATTCAATCCCAGCTCAAAAGCGCGCTTGCCGAAGCCGGGCTTGAGGAAGTGAATGCCGCGGGGAAAACATTTGACGCAACGTTGCATGAAGCGATTTCACAACAGGAAAGCGCCGATGTCCCCGAAGGCAACGTCATCCAGCAAGTCCGCAAAGGTTACAAATTGCGCGACCGGTTGCTCCGTCCGGCAACGGTGATCGTCGCCAAAAAACCGGCGGGCAAATGATTTGCGTTAAACGTTAAACCGTTTTTCCAATTCAACGAACCCAATGTCCAAACGCGATTACTACGAAATTCTTGGCGTAAGCCGCACCGCCAGCGATGAGGAAATCAAAAAATCCTATCGCAAGCTCGCGGTGAAATATCATCCGGATAAAAATCCCGGCGATAAGGCCGCCGAAGAAAAATTCAAAGAACTTGGCGAAGCCTATGAAGCGTTGAGCGACCCGCAAAAACGCGCCGCCTACGACCAATACGGCCACGCCGCGTTTGATCCACGCCAGCGCGCCGGCCGCGGATTCGGCGGTGGCGGCGGATTTCACGATCCATTCGATATCTTTCGCGAAGTATTCGGCGGCGCGGGTGGCGGCAGCATTTTTGAGAACCTTTTCGGCGGAGGCGCCGCTCATGATCCGTCCGCTCCGCAACGCGGCGATGATTTACGCTACGACCTGGAATTGACGCTCGAAGAAGCCGCACTCGGCTGCGAAAAGGAGATCTCTGTCACCAAACTGGATCAATGCGAGACCTGTCACGGCTCCGGCGCGGAAAAAGGTTCCGGCGTCAAAGTTTGTGCGACGTGCGGCGGACGCGGACAGGTTCTGATGTCTCGCGGCATTTTCAGCATCGCACAGACCTGTCCGCATTGCCGTGGCGCGGGAAAAATTTTGGAGAAACCCTGCAAAGCCTGCCACGGCGAAGGCAAGAAGCAGCGCAGTTCCAAAATCAAATTACGGATTCCCGCCGGCGTGGATGCCGGCTCGCGCTTGCGTTCCGCCGGCAATGGCGAAGCCGGTTTCCGCGGCGGACCATCCGGCGATTTATACGTCGTGCTGCACGTCAAGGAACACGAAATCTTTAAACGCGATGGCGATGATTTGATCTGCGAAGTGCCGGTAAGTTTCGTGCAGGCCGCGCTTGGCGCCGAAATCGAAGTGCCCACGCTCGAAGGCCGGGCGACGATCAAAATTCCCTCCGGCACGCAATCGCATTCCGTCTTTCGCTTAAAAAGCAAAGGCGTAAAAAACGTCCAGGGCTACGGCCACGGCGATTTGCATGTGCGCGTGCAGGTGGAGGTGCCTTCGCATTTGAACCGCGAGCAACGCGCCAAGCTCGAGGAATTCGCGGCGTCGCTCGATGGCAAAGAAATGCCGTTGCGCCAAAGCTTTTTCGAAAAAGCCAAAAAATTCTTTCACTGAAATCGCCGCAAAAGAAAACAAAGAGAGCAAAAGCTTTTCGTGATGCAATTTCTTTGTGGTCTTTGTGCTCTTTCGCGGCTAATAAATCCGAATGTCTTTGCACCGTTTCTTTTTACCGCCCGAAAGCTGCACCGGCGATTTGCTTCGCCTCGATAAACGCGAAGCGCATCATGCGCTTCACGTTTTGCGATTGAAACACGGCGATGAAGCGGTTGTTCTCGACGGCGCGGGAAATGAATTTCTTTGCCAGGTGGAAAATGCCTCGCGCGATTCAATGACGTTGCGCGTCGCAAAGAAGAATTCCATCGCCGCCCCGCCCTGCTCCATCACGTTGCTCGTCGGAATTCCCAAAGGCAAAATTATCGAAAGCATTATCCAGAAATCCGTCGAACTTGGCGTGTGCCGAATCGTTCCGCTGTTGACCGAGCGCGTCGTGACGCATTTGGATGGCGACAGCGCCGATGCCAAGCGCGAAAAATGGCAACAGGTCGCCGTTGAAGCCATCAAACAATGCGGCGCGGCATGGCTGCCGAAAATCGAAACGCCGGTTTCCATTTCGGATTTCAGAATTCAGAATTCAGATTTTGATTTGCAACTTGTTGGCTCGCTGCAAAAAGAGCGACGCCATCCGCGCGAAATTATTTCTGAATTCGAAAAAGCAAACCGGCGATTGCCGAAACCCGTTGCGGTTTGGATCGGGCCGGAAGGCGATTTTACTTTGGACGAATTGCAAGCCATTCAAAACGCCGGCGCGCAACCGATCACGCTCGGTAATCTCACCTTACGCGTCGAAACGGCGGCCATTTATTGCCTGTCATTTTTGAATTATGAATTGAACCGATGATTGCCAGCGACAAAGCAAACACTTTTTGATTTGTCGTGTTAATTATTCGGAAATGGCCTGCTGAACAAACAAATTTTGTTCCGCAACTTCGCGTAAAAAGCCTTGAGGTGTTTGCTCAACCCAATTTTCAGCAGCGGTTGGATTCTGCTGCGCCCAATGTTGAATGATTAAAGCAATCGCATCCTGCTGCGCTTTTCCCGGCGGCAATTCTTGAACGGCCAAGTCCGCCGCGGCAGCCGGATTGGAATTTCCAAGGACGGTCGCAACGGCTGCGACGGCTTGTTCGCGCAAAATGTCGTTTGAGATTTGTTCCGACCACGTTTGCGCGTTGGGTTCATCTGTTAAAGCCCATTCGGTGACGGCACGACAAACCAATTGGTTACGCTCGACATTAATCGGAAGACTCATTGCCAACTGCAACGCGACGGTTGGGTCAATGCGAACGGCTTCATTTGCAATCAAACTGATTGCACGGTCGCGATCGCCTTCGTCGGGAAGTCCTTTGGACCATGCGATGGCATCGTCCAATTGAAGATTAGCCCACGCAATTGCGACGTCGTCCATCGCGAGCCGCCGGGTTTCGGCATCCCAATTGTCAGCCTGCACCGCGACGGTGGATGGCTCCAGTTGCGCCCATTGATAAATCACCCTGCCCCTCAAATCTTTTGCCAAGTCTCCCGGTTCTATTGTTTGCAGCATGACCAGCACGTTGGAAATTTCATTTGAATTCAAATTATTCAAGAAAGCATCTATCAACTCCTCGCGCTTTGAAATGTCATTTCCCGATTTGATTTGCGCCAGAAAAAATTGCAACTGCTCCAAAGGCTGCTCATCCGTCTTTGTAATTGCCGAAGGAATGGTTGCAGGAGATTTTTGAACGGCAGGATTTACGGGATTTGCTTTTTTACACCAGCACGCCAGCGCCTCGCAAAGAAGCATGGCGCAAATGAACAACCAAAACGGCAGCCTGCGCGATGAACGCAAGCTGCCGTCCCGCTGAATTTTGGAAGCCATGGAAAATCCTATGGTGTAGGAGTAACATTTGTGAACGTGCCGGTGCAAAGCGTTCCGTCGTTGTGGCTCGTCACCGCCATGCCGATATAGGCGCTGCTGCTCATGTTGATCGTCTGCGAGCCCAGCTGCGTCCATGTTGAGCCGTCAGCGGAATAATAACCGGTAAATGTCGAACCACTGCGCACGGCTTTTACCCAATACGGCGCTTTCAATCCTGTTGCCCACGCGCTGGCATGCCATGCGCCCGTGCTGGTGCGACATTCGAAGACAATTCCTTGCGAAGGTGTTACCGCAACCATTGCAAAAGTGGAAGCAGGATCCATTGATTCCCGAATCATCACGCCTGCTTTGGCATAACTGCTCGTGTTGCCGACGCTGGCCACGCGCGCTTGTATCGTGCAGTCACCAGTGGACAGCTGGGAAACATAGCGAAATTCATCGGAATTTCCGGCAATGTCCGAACCGGAACCTTTGACTGTAAATGTGCCGCTGCTGTAACTGGCATTTCCCCTTGCAGCCACCGCACCAATGTCCAATGTCGTCCAAGGGCTCGGCAAATTATTGATGTAGCCGCTGACGTTGAACTGCGACCATTTGTAAGTGAGCCCTGACACAACTATATTTCCGGAGGTGCCAAGGTTGTAAGCGGAAAGATCGTTGCCTAATGTGGCAGTCTGGCCGTTAACAGTTTGCAACGTTCCATTGAGCTGCAGGTCGAGCGTGTTGACGCCGCCGGCGCCGTTAATTGTTCCGGTAATCGTTGGCAGCCCGAAAATGTGAACAACGTCATTGCTCGAACCGAGGTCCATGGCGTTATGGGTTGAACCTCCTGAAATGACATTGCCATAGTTATAAATAGTTATTGGCCCTGTAAAACTTTCCGCAGCAATGCCTTCGTTGCCGCCGGAAATTGAACCGCTGGCCGTATTGATGACCGTGGCCGTGTCGTGAGCGGTGGAATATAGAAACAATCCCAAGCCGTTGTTGTGGGTAATTGAACCTGTATTGACGACTGTTACTTGTTGGCCGGTATCTTCTTCAATGCCCAACCCCCAACCACTTCCGCCCGTCCCCCGAATGGTCCCCGAATTTTGCACGGAAACATCACCACCATTGCCGCCACAATAAATCGCTTTGGCGCCGCCGGAGGATGAAGAAGTTGCGGTGATTGTTCCTGTATTTGTGAATGTTAGCGCGCCACCAACTCCAGAGCCGCCTTGCGCCCACCCAAAATAACCATACGCAACGTTTTCGCCTGAACCGCTACTGGTTCCGGAAATAGTTCCGTAATTGTTGTTGAAGGCAATGTTCCCGGCATAAGTGAAGAGGTCAACGCCCACACTGTAAGATTGTCCCGCATACGTGCCGGACGGAACTCCCGTGCTATTCGCTGTGGCATTGCCGACATTAAGCGCAGCAATACTTCCGTTATTGGCGTTGGCATAAATTGCCGTGGTGTAATAATCCGCCGTCGCCGTGGCTTTGCCGCTGAAATGGTTCGTGAACGTGATCCCGCCAGAATTACAATACGCGTAAATGCCCGCGGCTGAACCGTCCACATTTTGCACCGCTCCATTGATCGTGCCGAAGTTGTCAATGCCGATATTGTAATCTGACGACGGACCATATCGGCCTTCGGCATACAAACCGTAAGCTGTGCTTTGGCCGCTGCCGATAATGATGGAATTAATCGTTGCACTGCCATTGGCCGCCGAACCGTTCACAAATGTTGAGGGACCATGAGTGCCGGAATTATAAGACCATCCCAATACCCCGGCACCTCGGTAGAAGTTACGCCCGCTGCCACTTGGCATTGAATGAACAAACGAGTCAAACGTCACCAGGTCCGACGATGCCGGCATCGTCGTATTCGTGCAATTGATGCTTCCCATGTTGGTAAATCCGCCCTGGTTGAATTCTATTTGGCCGCTATAAAAGCTGGAATCCGAACCGGAGTTGGTCAGGAACCAGCCTTGCGTGCCGGGATTGCTGACTGCTGCGCCCGAAAGAATACTGATTGTAGGACGCGCCGAAGTATTTGCCTGATTTTGCTCGTAGGCTCCCGTAAAAATGCCTGAACCCACCACCGAATCATTTCCTGAAGACGATCCAATAACGACGCCTGTTTGGTCTGAGCCACCATTGATAGAAAAGCCTGCGGCAAAGACAGAAACGGCATGAATGCCAACGAATGAAACCACAGCCAATAGTATTTTAATAAGTCTATTTTTCATAGTGCAGAGCTATTAACGTGACAGGATGTTGTAAGCCTTCCTCAATGCGGATTACAAGACGCTGGTAAGGCGCGCATCAAAAGTGGCTATTATGGTTATGCTAGCGGAAGTTTTGGCATAAACTATATGACAACTGACCTATTTGGCTCATTTGATTGTGTCACCCACGTTTCGATAATTAGAATTGAAAACAAAAAAGCCGAGGCTGTTCACCTCGGCTTTCGCATTTAGAATTTTGATTACGTTCTCGCAGCCGGTTTCTTCGCGGCCTGGTCGAGGATGGTCGTTAGGACGCTGTTGGGCACTTGCTCGAATGTGAGCGGTTCCATGGAATAGCTGGCGCGGCCTTTGGACAGCGAGCGGATCGCCGTGGCGTAACCGAACATTTCCGCAAGCGGCACTTGCGCGTTCAAAATCGTTTGTCCTTGTTTCGCTTCGATGCCGTTGATGATGCCGCGGCGGCGGTTGATGTCGCCGAGCAAGTCACCTTGATATTCGTCCGGCGTGGTGACTTCGACTTTCATGATCGGCTCGAGCAGAATCGGGCCGGCTTTTTTGAAAGCATCTTTGAGCGCGAAAATGCCGGCCATCTTGAATGCGAGTTCGTTCGAGTCCACTTCATGGAACGTTCCGTCCACGACCTGCACTTTGATGTCAATGACCTGGTAACCCGCGTAAACGCCGCCTTTGATGGCTTCTTCGATGCCGTCAATGACCGCCGGAATGTATTCCTTGGGAATAGCGCCGCCGACAATCTTGTTCTCGATCTCAACGCCTTTGCCTTTTTCGTTCGGCTCGACTTTGATGCAAGCATGGCCGTATTGACCGCGACCGCCGGATTGACGAATGAATTTGCCTTCGCCGTCGGCCGCCTTGGTCAACGTTTCCCGATAGGCGATTTGCGGCGCGCCGGTGTTGGCTTCCACCTTGAATTCGCGTTTCAAACGGTCGGTGATGATTTCCAAATGGAGTTCGCCCATGCCCGCGATGATGAGCTGGCCGGTTTCCTCATTCGTGAACATGCGGAACGTCGGGTCTTCTTCCGCGAGACGCTGCAGACCTTCGGACATTTTGTCGCGATCTTGTTTCGTCTTCGGTTCCACGGCCATGCTGATGACCGGTTCAGGGAACGTCGGCGGTTCGAGCGTGACGTCGAATGATTCGTCGCAAAGCGTGTCGCCGGTGGTGATGTTGCGCAAACCGACGAGCGCCGCGATGTCGCCGGAATAAACGGCGTCAATGTCTTTGCGCTCGCTGCCTTGAATGACCATGAGGCGGCTGACGCGTTCGCGTTTGCGCGTGCGCGGATTGTAAATGGTGTCGCCTTTCTTCAACACGCCGGAATAGACGCGGAAGAACACGAGTTTGCCCGCGTAGGGATCGGTCCACAATTTAAACGCCAGCGAGCAGAATTTGGCATTATCATCCGTCGGCACCTGGACTTTATTTTCCGTGCCGGGTTCAGTGCCTTCGGCCGCAGGAATGTCGAGCGGGCTGGGCAGATAGTCAACGACGGCGTCAACCAGAACTTGAACGCCTTTTTTCTTAAAGGCTGAACCGCAAAGAACGGGAACCAGTTCGATTTTGCAGGTGAGACGGCGGATGGCCGCCTTCAACGCTTCGGGCGTAATCGGCTTTTCTTCGAGGACCAATTCCGCAAGCGCATCGTCTTTGTTGGAAACGGCGTCAATCAATTCCGCGAGGGCTTTTTTGGCACGTTCCTGGTCTTCGGCGGGAATGTCCCGGACTTCGAAATTCAACCCTTCATTGACCACGTCGCCTTCGCCGAACCAGTAACATTTCTGGTTCACGACATCAATGAGACCGCGAAATTTATCTTCTGCGCCGATGGGCAGAAAAATCGGGAACGCATACGCGCGCAGTTTTGTGCGCATGTCATTGAGCGCGTTTTCAAAATTCGCGCCGGTGCGGTCCATTTTGTTGACGAACGCGATGCGCGGCACCTTGTATTTCGTCGCCTGGCGCCAAACGGTTTCGGATTGCGGCTGCACGCCGGCAACGCCGCAGAACACGGCGACCGCGCCGTCGAGCACGCGCATCGAGCGCTCCACTTCCGCCGTGAAATCCACGTGGCCGGGAGTGTCAATGATGTTGATGCGATGCGGCACGTCTTTGAAGGCTTTATAAATCTTGTCTTCGCCCACCTTGTTCTGCTTTTGCGTCCAGAAGCAGGTCACGGCGGCGGACGTGATCGTGATGCCGCGTTCGCGTTCCTGTTCCATCCAGTCGGTGACGGTGTTGCCGTCATCCCCGTCGCCGATTTTATGGATCAAGCCGGTGTAAAAGAGGATACGTTCGGTCGTGGTGGTTTTGCCCGCGTCAATGTGCGCGGCGATGCCGATGTTGCGCGTGCGTTCCAGGGTGTATTCGCGCTTGGGCGAATTGACCGATGCCGATTTTTCTTTGTCTAAGACTGCGCTCATTTGTGTATTTTTCGTTTGTTCCGTTAAACTGTTGAACCGTTAAATCGTTTTCTTCCAATGCCAAAACAATTTAACGGTTCAACGACTGTAAATTTTCGTCAAACGGGAATGCGGAATATACGCAAACAATCGCCGGAAGCAATAAATTTCTTGGGCGAATTTCGGTTGTCCGAATCCCGGAAGCCGACATTTTGGGTCAGGCAATTTTCGGCAGATCCGGTTCTCGCAATTGGTATTCGCACAACGTTTCCACAGACCCGGTTGACGCATACCAATCCGCTTTGATCAATTGAAGCGAATCACAACAAGTCCTCCCGAAATCGCGCTGCCGATTGGCTGCGAGCAACGACTTCAACGGCTGCCAGTTCTGCGGCGACGAAAAGCGCGCCACCGTCAAATGCGCCGTGGCTATTTTGTAACGGCGATCCAGATTTTCCGCGAGATTGCGCGCTGCCAATGCCGAGCGCAATTTGTTTCGTAATTGCACCAGCGAATCGTCCACGGGAAATCCTTGAATCAATATCGCTTCCGGCGATGCGGTCACGCCGCGGAATTCGACGGAAAATCCGGCAAATTGATTTAATGTTTCCTCCAGGACCGCCAAATACTCCGGCAAGCGCGACATCGCCTCCTGCCAATTTTCGGAGCCAGGAACAATCGCCAGCACGGTCATGTGAAATTCGGTGGGGCAATAAAAGTGTTGTTCCGGTGCGATCGCGGCGACTTCATCCAGAAATTCTTTTACGCGCGAACATATTTCTGCATTTGGCCTGGCCAGCAATGTGACGCCGCGGCGTTTATCGCTTTGGCGATTTTTCAAATGGCCATCCAATCGCACGGCATTTTGGTCAAATGCTGAAACAGATTCCTGCCAAAGTTTGTCGTAAATTTGCTGCTCACATCGGAACACAAGGTGATTCTACTTGTTTGGAAGGGTTTCGGACAATGGCGATTCCGCCGGGCCGGAATAGACTTCGCCTGCAGGTTTGAACCGCGAACCGTGGCACGGACAATCCCAGGTGTTATCGGCATCGTTCCAGCGCACGATGCAGCCCAAATGCGTGCAAACGGGCGAACGCAAAATCACTTTTCCATTTTCATCGCGATGCGCGGCGACTTTTTTGCCGTCCAATTTGATGATTTTCCCCTGCCCCGGTTTTAAATCGTCCAGCGATTCGCTTTCCGCTTTCGCCAATCGGTCGCGCAACATGTAAAACGGATAATCCAGATTTTCCGAAAGATAACGCCAGGTGCCGCCATGAAATTTTTTGCGCGTGACGTTGAATAAATCAAACCACGGATTTTTGCGCCCAAGAAAACGATCTCGCGCCATCACTGCCGCCAGCGTGCCGAGCGTAAAGCCATTTCCGCAAAAGCCGGTGGCGATGAATTGTTTTCCCGCGCTTTCGCCGATAAACGGCAAACCGTCGTTGGTCTCGACAACCTGGCCGAGCCAGCGATTGACGATTTCCGCCTGCGGTAAAAATTGTTTCAGGCGCGCTTCCAGTTTGGTGAAATTGAATTCGGTATTTTCTTCCTGGCCGGTTTTGGAATCTTCGCCGCCGAAAATCGCGTAATCGAAATCGTCGTGGCGATCCACGCGCAAATAGAAATAGGGATCGGTCGTATCCCAGAACAATGCTTCGGGCAATTGGCCGCGCGGCAATTTCGCACCGAAGACGTAGCTGGTGTAGAGCATGAGCTTGCTTTGGAAGAGCGTGCCTTTGAAAAGATTTGTTTTTCCAAGTAACGGCGTGTGCGTGGCGATGATGAGATATTGGCAGCGGATTTTGTAATTGCCGGCGTGAACGGTGAGCGGGTCATCTTCAATTTGGTGCGCTTCGGTATTTTCAAAAACGTAGCTGCCGTCGCCCGGAATTTTTTGGAGCAACGGCGCGAGATATTTCAATGGATGAAATTTGGCCTGATTTTCAAAACGCACGCCGCAACGGTTTGCGTAAGGAACGCGCTCGACAAATTTTGCGTCGAAGCCAAGTTCTTGCGCCAATTGCGCGTCCAATTCCAGCGATGCACGATCCTTTTCGCTTTCACCTTTGAGCGACGCGTGAAGAAATCCGGGAACCCATTGAAATTCACAATTGAGCGATTCCGTTTTGGCGATTTCATAAATCTGGTCAATCGCCGCGATCCCGGCTTCCCAAAATGCCTTCGCGCCGTCGCGTCCGAATGTTTTGACCAATTCATTCAGCCGAGTGTCCGTGACATAAGTCAGATGTGCGGTGGTGCGTCCGGTATCGCCGCCGGCGCAACGTTCCCGCTCCAGCAACGCCACGCGCGCGCCGGATTTTTTAAGCAAGTGCGCGGCGGTGATTCCGGTCAATCCGCCTCCGATGATGACGACATCCACTTCAATATCTTTCGAAATGGAATCAAATCGCGGCAGTTCCACTGACTGTTGCCAATACGTTTTCGCCTCCATAAAGCATTTTAGCTTGGGTCAAACAAAATGCAAAATTCAGCGGGAACAAGGACGGTCGGATTATGACGTGAAATGGTTGACTCGCGGAAAAAATAATTTACTCTGTCGTTCCGCTCGCGGATGGGGTCGTAGCTCAGTTGGTAGAGCACCACAATGGCATTGTGGGGGTCAGGGGTTCGAATCCCCTCGGCTCCACCATCCGCAACTATTCAAAATTCCTGAATAAAATTGTTGCAACCATAACCGGCTTTGCTATATTCCGCGTTCCATTTTTAAGAAAATTTAAGAAAAGATGCCGACAATCAATCAACTCGTTCGCAAGGGCCGGACCAAAGTGAAGTATAAATCAAAGTCCCCGGCTCTGGAAAATTCGCCGTTTCGTCGCGGCGTGTGCATTCAGGTCATGACCCGCACACCCAAGAAACCGAACTCCGCCATGCGCAAAGTGGCCAAAGTGCGCCTGACCAACGGCTACGAAGTCATCGCCTACATTCCCGATGAAGGCCACAATTTGCAAGAGCACAGCATCGTGCTCGTGCGCGGCGGTCGCGTGAAAGATTTGCCCGGTGTGCGTTATCACATCGTTCGCGGCACCCTCGACGCCGCCGGCGTTGAAAAACGCCGCGTCAGCCGTTCCAAATACGGTGTCAAAAAACCCAAGGAAGCCAAAGCCGCCGCGAAATAACGGTATAACATTTAACTTTTAACGAATCCATGTCCCGCAGACGTCAAGCTACCAAACGGCCAATCACAAAAGACGGCAAGTTTCACAGCACGCTCGTTACGCGCCTCGTCAATACCGTAATGATTTGTGGCAAAAAGAGCACCGCGCAACGCATCGTTTACGGAGCGTTCGATACCATTTCCGAAAAAAATCCCGCGAGCAACCCGATTGAAATCCTGCAGCGCGCGGTGGACAACGCCAAGCCGCGCATCGAGACCAAAGCCCGCCGCGTCGGTGGCGCAACCTATCAGGTCCCGATGGAAATCCCGACCGATCGCCAGAACGCGTTGGCGTTGCGCTGGATCGTTGATTTTGCCGATGCCCGCAAAGGCATTGCGATGCGCGATGCACTTGCATCCGAAATCCTGGAAGCCTACCAAGGACAGGGCAACGCGATCCGCAAACGCGATGAGGTCCATAAAATGGCCCAGGCCAACAAAGCCTTCGCCCATTTCCGCTGGTAAATTATTTTTATCAAAAAGCCGGACCAAAAAGTCCGGCTTTTTTCATTTGGCGCGGTCAAATCAGAAACAACCCTTTTCGACGTGGTCGGCCACAATTTCTTTCAGCCGCTTCACATTTTCCTGTTCCTGGTCCTTCAACTGCTCCCAAAATTCCTGCAATTCATCGTCCCCTTCCGCATTGGCGATATATTGATCGTAACGCCACAACGCATCGAGCCGTTTGCTCAATTCCTGGATCATATCGTGGTCGTGATTCTCAGCGCCTTTGGTCCGGCCGATCTGTTCCATTTCTCTTTCAGCTATCATGCTCATAAAACTCCTTTGTTGATTTTCTTAAAGCCTTTTCAGCTTGAATCAAGCCAGTTTGGGAGCGCCGGATTCGAGCAAAATCCGTCATATTTCAACATTTGAAAACCGGCGCCCGGCATTTTCTCTGCATGAGATCGCATCTTGCAATTCCTCCATTTGAAGCGACTGTCAACGTGAGGAGATTTGGATTGGATCAGACCTTCAGCGGGACAGCTTGAAACTCAGGGAAACGCCGATGTTTGGACAATTTGAAAATTTTTTTCGGAAATTTCGCCGGCGTTTCAGCCGCAGCGAATGGCTCATAAAAATTTTGGGGATGTCCGTTTCCGAAGGCGCTATCAACGATCCGGGACTGATTTTGATTCAAATCGATGGCCTTTCGCGCCAGCAAATGGAACGCGCGATGCAATCCGGCCGGCTTCCATTTTTGCGGCGGCTGATGAAACGGGAAAATTACGAGCTCCGCACCTTTTATCCCGGCCTTCCGTCCAGCACGCCTGCCGTCCAGGCGGAACTTTTCTACGGCGCGCGCGGTGCCGTTCCCGCCTTCAGTTTCCTCAACCGGGAAGCCCGCCGCGTTTTTGCGATGTTCGATGCCGATTGCGCCCGCGAAGTGGAAACCGAAATCAGTGCGAAAGGCGATGGCTTGCTTCATGGCGGCAGTTCGTGGTCCAACATTTTTACCGGTGGCGCGGCGACGGATGAAAGCCATTTCTGCGCTTCTCGCCTTGGCGCGGCAGATACTTTTCGTCCACGTCGAATCATCCAGGCGATTACGTTCCCGCTTTTGCATTTCGGATCGCTCGCACGCATCGTCGCGCTCACGTTTGCGGAATTATCGGTCGCGCTTTCGGATTTGTGTCGCGGTGTTTATCGCGGCGAAAATTTTTTGATGGAATGGCGGACATTGATTTCGCGCCTCGGCGTTTGTGTCGTTTTGCGCGAATTGATCACCATCGGGGTTAAAATTGATGCGGCGCGCGGTTTACCGGTCATTCACGCCAACTTTCTGGGCTACGATGAGCAATCACATCGGCGCGGACCATCCTCGGCTTTCGCACACTGGAGTCTGCTGGGAATTGACCGTGCGATCCGGCAGATTTATCGTTCCGCGCGGCGTTCGGCCCGACGCGATTATCAGGTTTGGATCTATTCCGATCACGGCCAGGAAAGAACAAAACTGTTCAAGCATGACGGAAAGGAATTGGATGAAATCATTCGCGGTCTTTTGGAAGGCTTCGATCCGACAAAACAACCGCTTCGCCAGCGGAAAAAATTTATTCACCGACGCGCCTACATTTCACGCAAGAGCGGCGATCGCATCATTGAAGGCTGGCAGCGTGAAATTTTTGGCGGCGACCAGGAACAATGGTTTTCCGTCGCGGCAATGGGACCGCTCGGTCATTTATATTTGATTCATCCGAAAGCACAGGCGCAAAAATTACGGCTGGCGGAACGTCTTGTGCATGAAGGCCGTGTTCCCGGCGTCTTGACATGCAATCCAACAGGAATCGAATGGTTGCGCGCTGATCGCCGAATCACACTGCCGCGCGAAGCAACCGCATTTTTACCGCATCCCGGTTCGCTAAAAAACGAAATTGCCCGGGATCTTGCGAATTTATGCCGACAGAAGTTTGCCGGCGACCTGGTTTTACTTGGCTGGAGCCCCGACCAATCGCCGGTAACCTTTGTGAACGAACACGGCTCGCACGCGGGGCCGGGACCGGAAGAGACGCAAGGGTTTGTGTTGTTGCCGCCATCGACAAAAATGCCGGACACGACAGCTGAATTTTTCCGGCCGACTGATCTGCGCGCGGCGGCATTACATTTTCTCAAGCGACGGACGCTTCCCCTGCCCCTCCGTGTTCCGAAAAAGAATCCACACTTGCGAATCATGACTTACAATGTCCACGGCTGTCGCGGCATGGACGGCCGCATATCGCCGCAACGCATCGCGCGCGTGATTGAGCGTTACAGCCCGGATCTGGTCGCATTGCAGGAACTCGACTTTGGCCGCGTCCGTTCCCAACAACGAGATCAAGCGCGACTTATTGCCAATGAATTGGGAATGCATGTGCAATTTTGTCCAACTGTCATTGACCACAGCGAACAATATGGTCATGCAATTTTAAGCCAGCGCCCGATGAAAATCATCCGGACGGCTACCTTCGAAAACAAAGTCAGGCGGCGTCACGTTGAGCCGCGCGGGGCGCTCTGGGTCTGTTTGGAATTCAATGACCTGAAATTGAATTTGATGAATACGCACTTCGGTTTGGGACGCCGCGAACGCATGGAACAGGCGGCGGAATTACTCGGCGCGAATTGGATCGGCAAAATCAGCTCTGGCGAACCGTTGATTTTGTGCGGCGATTTCAATCTGATGCCCGGCACACGCGCTTATCATGCCATTTCACAACGGTTGCGCGACGCGCAAAGCGTCAACGGTTTTCGGCCGGCCAACACTTATTCAACCTTTCATCCATTTGCACGCATTGATCACATCTTCGTTTCGGAACATTTCTCGGTGGAAAAAGTTTCCGTGCCGCGAAACGATTTGACGCGCATCGCGTCCGACCATTTGCCCGTGATCGTGGATTTGAAAATTTGAGAAAATGCGGGGATTGCCAAGGGCATTTTTTTCAAATAAAATTGCAAAATCTGACCAACGACAAGATTTGAAAAAAGTTCACTTCCTGCGTTTAGTTCTGATGTCTCCATGTCAAAGAAACAAAAACGCGTGCTGCTCGCTTTAGGCTGGTATGATTACCGCGTCCATCAAGGCATCGAAAAATACGCACAGGAGCACGGCTGGCATTTGTATTCTAATCTCGCTCGCGAGAAGGTCATCCCCTGGGGTTGGGATGGAGATGGTGTTTTAGCGTGGCTGGGCGCTGGGGATGATTTGGCGGAATTCGTTCAAAGCGTCCGAAAGCCCACCGTGGACTTGAGTTGCCGCCGCCCGCAACTTAAATTCCATCGCGTTCTCGAAGACCACGCCCATGCGGCGCAACTGGTGGCGGAACACTTCCTTTCACGTGGCTTTGCCAATTTCATTTTTTACAGCGACGCCGATAATTGGTCTTACGAGGAGCGCGGCGAAGGATTTGTCAAAGCGCTGGCGCAAGCGGGTTTTGCCTGCAACTGGCTGCGCTGGCATCAATCACCCGCCTTTTCCGACGGGCGCGATGAATGGAAGCGCAAACGCAATTGGCTGGCGTCGCAAATGCAACAGGCGCCCAAGCCGCTCGCGGTTTTCGCGGCCAACGATGCGCAGGCGCTGGATGTTTTGGAATCATGCGAAAGCGCCGGCATCCAGGTTCCAGAAGAGGTCGCCATCGTTGGCGCGGAGAATTATTTGCTGGCGGCAGATGCGATGCACACGCCGATTTCCAGCGTGGATACAAATCTGGACGTGCTCGGTTATCGCGGCGCGGAAGTGCTGGATCAATTGATGCACGGCAAAAAACTGTCGCACGAGCCGATGCGTGTTCCCGCCGCCGGCGTCGTGGCCCGGCGGAGCAGTGATATTCTCACCATCCGGCATCCGGGCATCGCGAAAACATTGCGCTACATCTGGGAACACGGTCACGAACCGATTTGCGTGAAGGATTTGGTCGGCGTTTCCGCAATGTCGCGGCGCGGGATGCACAAGGCGTTTTTGACGTTTCTCGGCCGCACGCCGGGACAGGAATTGCAACGCGTGCGCATCGAACGCGCCAAAAAATTACTGGTGGAATCCAATCACAAGATTGAAACCGTGGCCGGGATGAGTGGTTACCAGAGCACCAACAGTTTTTGCATCGCCTTCAAACGCGCGACGGGCATGTCCGCGAAAAAATATCGCGACACTTTGAAGCACTGACATCGGCATTTCATCCGATACATTCCAGGCACCGTAATCTTATATTTCCTGAGATGAATTTTATCCCGGCCCTTTTCCTCCGCGGCATCATTGTGCCTTTGGTGATTTTATTTCCCATTATCAGTCATGCGCAAATTCCGGCGTTTCCGGGCGCGCTCGGTTTTGGAGCCAGTGTCACAGGCGGACGCGGCGGAACGGTTTATCACGTCACGACACTTGCGGACAGCGGAAGCGGTTCGTTTCGCGATGCTGTCAGCCACAGCCATCGCATCATCATTTTTGACGTCGGCGGCTACATCAAATTGAATTCAGCTGTTTCCTGCGCCGGGGATCTGACGATCGCCGGACAGACTGCGCCGGGCGGAGGAATCGGCTTTTACGGCGGCGAGATTTCTTTTTCCAGTCGCAGCAACTTGATTTGCCGCTATGTTCGCATTCGTCCCGGAAGCTTCACGTCCAGCGACACCGATGATGCGCTGGCATTGGCGAATGCGCGGACCATGATTTTCGATCATTGTTCATTTGAATTCGGCCCGTGGAATAACGTTGATGCTGTGAGTGGTGATTGGCAAAACACGCCGGTAACCGAAATCACTTTTCAAAACTGTCTCGATGCCGATCCCACTTATCAACAGTTTGGAGCGCATACCGAATCCGTGAACAGCACGATGACGTGGGTTTATAGTATTTTTGCCAATTCGCACAACCGCAACCCGCTTGCGAAAATCAACACCGTTTTTGTCAACAACGTGGATTACAACTGTTCCGCCGGCTACACCACACACACCAGCACGTCGTTCAACCATGATATCATAAACAATTACTTTGTGGCCGGGCCTGCGAGCGGCGGTGATTTTCCGTGGTATCAAATTGATAACAACCAGAGCATGTATTTTTCAGGGAATCTTTACGACGCAAATAAAAATTCATCTCTCGATGGCAGCGTTACGGCGCCATTGCCCGGCTATCAAGGTGGCGGAACCGTTTTAGCTTCTCCGTGGTCGCCGGTGACCGCGACGATTCCAACTTACAATGCCGCCACTGCATTCCGTCTCTGCATTTCGCAGGCCGGTGCCTTTCCGCGCGATCAAATGGATAACCTGGTCGTCAGCCAAATAAAAAATTTAGGCAATGGAACGACTGGAACCGGCGCGGGAACGGCCGGCCCCGATGGCAGCCTGTATTCCGATCAAACACAGACCGGCCTCGGCAACAGCGGATACGGCATCATCAATGGCGCGATTGGCCCGACCGATTCGGACGGCGACGGAATGCCGGATTATTGGGAAAATGCGGTCGGGCTAAACTCCGTTTCAGCGGGCGACGCGACGACAATCGCTTCAGACGGCTACGCGAACATCGAACATTACGTCAATTGGCTTGGCTCGCTTCACTCGCTGACTTCCACAAACACCGCTGTGAATGTAGATTTATGGCAATTTACGAGCGGCTTTACCAATGCCAGCCCGACATATTCGCTCAATAATGCCAGCAATGGCGTCGTCACTTTGGACAGCAGCCACATTGTTCATTTCACGCCGGATTTGAATTTCTCCGGCCTTGGCAGTTTTCAATTCACCGTCACCACAACGGATGGTTCTTATACGAACATCGTGAACGTGCTTGTGACACCGCAATCATTTTCGACCGGCCCGGGCGCGAATTTGATTTGGGTGGGCGACGGCATTTCAAACACGTGGGACGCCGGCGGCGCAACCAATTGGTTTGATGGCACCAATTACGTTGCCTTCACTGCCGGCGACACGGTGACTTTTGATGACACCGGTTTTAATTCTCCGGCGATCAATCTTTCGGGCGCGTTATCGGCGACGGCAATCAATGTGATTGCCGATAGCCAGGATTACACATTTAGCGGCAGCGGTATCTTATCCGGCATCAGCACCTTATACAAAGTTGGCGGGGGAAATCTTTTCGTCAACACCATCAACACGTTCAGCGGCGGCGTGACCATCGCCGAAGGAACGGTTCAATTGGGCGACGGTGTTTCCGCAAACGGAAGTCTGGCAGGCAATATCACCAACAATGATACGTTGATTTATGCGAACCCGGCAACGCTTTCAAGCTCCGTGAATATCAGCGGCTCGGGCGTATTAATCAAAAATGCCGCTGGTTCCCTGACTTTAAGCGGCACCCAAACTTATACGAATTCGACGACGATCAATTCCGGTTCACTTCAATTTTCCGGATCAATTCCATCCGGCGATATTGTTGACAATGGAACATTGATTTTAGCGCCGTCCGGTTCAACAACTTTGAATAATTTTATCAGCGGTTCGGGCAATGTATCCGTCAATGCTTCGGGAACCACCACTTTAAGTGCGCAAAATGCTTATTCCGGCGGCACGACAAATTCCGGCGGCACTCTGAACATTGCCAATGATTCAGCGGTTGGAGCCGGTCCAGTTACTTATCTTTCGGGTGCGGTTCATATCGCCGATGAAACCGTTATCACCAACACGTTTGTCGTTCCCAGCTCAACAGCTGACTCTATGCTGGATCTTGTCAGCGGCACAGCGACATGGGCGGGAGACATTGTCCTAACCGGCGGCGGAGCGCAATTTCGTCCCAGCGGCATCAATGGAACATTGTATCTGACCGGCCACGGAAATTTTGGAAACCGGAATTTCATCATCCCGCGCGGCAGCGTTCATATCGCCGGCAATGCTGATTTCAGCGCCACCGGCTCTGCCAGTTCATTTGATCGCAATTCGACCGGCAACAGCGGCTTCTTCACGGTCGAGGACAATGCTTCCGTATCGTTCGCCCAATTTTCCCTCGGCGGCGGTCAAGCATCCGGAGGCCGAATGATTTTGACGATCAATGACAATGCAAATTTTACCGTCACGGCCAATTTTGATTTGCATAATTCAACCGCAAGCTCCGCGGTCAGCTCCATCAATTTGAACGGCGGGACGTTGACCGTCGGCGGTTTTATTAAAACCCGAACCGGTTCCAGCCAGCTTTCCACAAACTTTTTCAACGGAGGCACTCTGAAAGCCTACGCCGCCAACAGTTCATTTCTTCCCGCACTGTCCGGGTTCAAAGCCGTCGTGCAATCCGGCGGCGCAATTGTTGACGACAGCGGCTTTCCGATCACCATCGCCGCGCCGTTGACTCACGATCCGGCTTTCGGAACCGCGGACGGTGGATTGATCAAACTTGGCCCGGGAACATTGACGCTGGGCGGCGCAAGCACTTATCTGGGCAATACGGTCGTCAGCAATGGAACGCTCGCGCTGGCCGCATCCGGCTCGATCGCAAATTCTACGAACATCATTGTTGCAGGCGGCATTTTCGACATCAGCGCCGCCGGAGGCTTTACCCTGGGAAGCGGAAAGACAATTTCCGGCTTCGGCACAATTAACGGCAATTTCTCCGTGTCCAGCGGCGCAACATTGTCCCCGGGCTTATCCATCGGCACATTGACATTTAACAATGCTCTCTCCATGGCCGCCGGCAGCACAAATATTTTTGAGATCAATCATTCGCCTTTGACGAACGACATCGTGAACGTCGGGGGAACGTTGGCATTGAACGGAACATTGATTGTAACGAACACCGGAAATTCATCCGTTGCGGCTGGCGACAGCTTTAAATTATTCAACGCATCGGGCGTAAGCGGCTCGTTCACCAAAGTCCTTTTGCCGGCGTTGGACAATCCAAACCTTCGCTGGGATACAAACGCGCTGAACACGAGCGGCATCATCAGCGTTGTTTCCATTGCGTCGCCGGCGCCGCCGGTTTTCAATGTTTCCTCGCCGGCGAACGGCGAGGTTGTTTTTTCAGGCGCTGGCGGCGGAACCAATGCCACTTTCTATCTGCTCGGCTCGACAAATGTCTCAATGCCGGTCTCCAATTGGACGCGATTGCTGACGAATCAATTTGATGGCAACGGCAATTTCAATTTTACCAATCCTGCCGATCCAAATACGCCGCAATATTTTTATCTGTTGCAGGAACCGTGATTGCGTCTGAATCTGTCATTTGCAGAAAAATCATATCTTTCCGCAGTTTGTCACAGATGGACATTTCGTTAATCAAAAATTATATTCTTTGCGATAATGAATCCCATTCCCGCTGGTTTCCACCGTCGCACCGTCGCATCTTTCGCGTTTGCGCTATTTGCAATTTTTCTTTCAACAATCGCCTTTGCGCAAACGCCGTCATTTCCGGGCGCCGCGGGATTTGGTTCGATTGCCACCGGCGGGCGCAACGGCACGGTTTATCACGTCACCACACTTGCCGACAGCGGTCCCGGCTCGTTCCGCGACGCTGTCAGTTCCGGAAACCGCACCATTGTTTTCGACGTGGGCGGATACATCACTCTCAATTCGGCGGTTTCCTGCCAGGGCAATCTCACTATCGCAGGCCAGACCGCTCCCGGTAGCGGCATCGGTTTCAAAGGCGGAGAAATCTCCTTTGCCGGCCGGGGCAACATCATCATGCGTTACATCCGAATCCGGCCCGGCAGCGACACGGCAAGCGATACTGACGATGCCTTGAGCCTTTATCAGGCGAAAAATGCCATCTTCGATCATTGTTCGATTGAGTTTGCACCCTGGAACAATATCGATGGAGTCGGCGACAGTTCTCATGTCATCACCAATATCACCTTTCAAAATTGCATCATCGCGGATCCCACCTACGACGCCTCATCGCCACCGCCTCAGGGATTCGGCTGTCATTCCGAATCTGTCGGCGGAACATGGTCCTGGTTCAACAATATTTTCGCCAATTCGCATAATCGAAATCCGTTGGCCAAAGTGGACACGGTTTTTATCAACAATGCGGAATATAACTGCTCCGCCGGCTACACAACGCATACCAGCACTCATTTCAAGCACGATATCGTGAACAATTATTTTGTCGCCGGTCCGGCCAGCGGCGGCAATTTTCCGTGGTATCAAATTGACAACAATCAGAGCATGTATTTCACCGGCAATCTTTACGATTCTGACAAAAATTCCACGCTCAATGGCAGCACAACAGTTCCCCTGCCCGGCTATCAGGGCGGCGGCACCATTCTCGGCACTCCTTGGTCATCCGTGACGACGGGCGTTTCCATCATGTCCACACCGCTGGCATGGCGTTACGACCTGTCTCTCGCCGGCACTTTGCCGCGTGACGAAATAGATTCGCTCATTGTCAGCCAGATGAAGACGCTCGGTAACGGCGCCGCTGGAACCGGCGCGGGAACCGCCGGCCCTACGGGAGGCCTTTATTCAAGCCAGACGCAGACAGGCCTTGGAAACAATGGCTACGGCACGGTTGAAGGAGGGGCGACGCCGACGGATTCCGATGCCGATGGAATGCCGGATTATTGGGAATTGGCCGCTGGTTCCAATCCCTACTCCGCGAACAGCCTGACCAATACTTCCGACGGTTATACGCTCCTTGAACATTATTTGAATTTCCTTGCCGTTCTGCACGTTGTTACGCAGACCAACGCAACCGTGGACGTTGACCTTTCACAATACACCGCCGGATTCAGCGGCAGCGCGGTTTATGCCGTCACCGGCGCGAGCAACGGTGTGGTCACGCTGACCGGCAGCACCGCGCATTTCGCGCCGTCAACCAGCTTCGCCGGCATCGGAAGATTTGATTTCACAGTCAACGACGGTGTTGCTTTTACCAACACCATCATGGTTTTAGTGACGCCGATGACCACGCCCCAGGATTTGATATGGGTGGGCGATGGCAGCGGGAATGTCTGGAACACCACCAATACGCTTTGGTCCAACGGAACGAATGCAACAACATTTCATTCCGGCGACACGGTCACTTTCGACGACACCGGCTCTGATGCACCGTTCATCAACATCATCGGCACAGTGGCGCCCGCATCCGTCACCATCAGCGCCAATCAGGACTATGCTTTTGGCGGCAGCGGAACCGTTTCAGGAACCGGCCTGTTGACCAAATCCGGCGCCGGTTCACTCACCATCAGCAACGCCAATACCTTTACCGGCGGCGTGGACATGCAAGGCGGCACGCTCAACATCGGCAACGGCGGCAGCATCGGAAGCGGCCAGTTGACGCTGGAAAATGCCACATTGAATTCACTCTACAATGAGAGCTCAACGCTGACGTTATCCGGCGGCGTCAATGTTCCAGCTGCGGATATCAGCTCCTTGAACATGTCGGGCCGCACCACATTGACCGGACTTTCCGGCGGCGGCACGCTCAATCTCACCGTCGCAGGAACTTTCAATGTTGGTTCCGCGACCGGCTATAACTATTTCAACGGCGCTTTCGCCAATTTCACCGGAACACTAAATGCCACGGGAACCGTCGCCGGTGGGATGATCACGGCGAATTTCAACGGCGGCGCTTTTGACGGCAATCTCGGAAATGCAGCCGTCAATCTCTCCAACGTGGGAATCATTGCACGGCATAATTCCGGTGGTAACACGCTTCGCATCGGTGCGTTAAGCGGTGATGCCACCAGCACTTACGCCGGCGGCGGCTACGCGGGCGGCGACATTTGCCTCGTTGGCGGATTGAATCTCGATACGATTTTCGCCGGCGTCATCACAAACACGGTCAACACAAATCGCTTCTGCAAGGTCGGCACCGGCACATTGACGTTGAGCGGCAACAGCATTTTTTCCGGTGCAACTTTTGTCAGCAACGGAACGCTTTGCGTCAACGGAAGCATTGACGGCAACGTTGTCACCGTGACCAGCGGCGGAAAATTATCCGGCACCGGCGCGCTCAATGGCGGCGTGTCCATAAATTCCGGCGGCACAATTTCTCCCGGCTCGGGCAACAACAGCGCCGGCACATTGACTGTTGGCAACGGACTTTCACTTGCAACGGCGACGTTGAATTTTGATTTATCCAGTTCGCCATCCGCCGGAAATGATAAAATTCTGATGAGCAGCGGTTCACTTACTCTCAATGGCACTCAGACGTTTAATTTCAATCTGACCGACGGTTCGCTTGGCAACGGCACTTATGATTTGATTGATGGCGCGACTTACAACACAGCATCGGGCGTCGGCTTCGTAAACAATCTGCCGTCCGGCGGCAGGCAGACCTATTCCATGCAGCGCGCGGCCTCCGGCAGCAGCATCGGTTATGTCTGGCTGGTTGTCTCCGGAACGCCCTCGGCAAATTTGATCTGGCAGGGCACCAATGGCAGTTCCTGGGATTCGTCCACGACAAATTGGTTGAACGGATCAGTTGCCGACAAATTTTACAACGCAGATTCCGTCCGGTTTGACGACACCTCGGCCAATGGCACCGTCACGCTTGCGGGAACATTGCAACCGGGCCTGTTGTTGGTTTCGAACAACGTCCTCGACTACGCATTTGGCGGCAGCGGCGCATGGACCGGTTCCAGTCCGTTGATCAAATCCGGTTCCGGTTCGTTATCTATCAATACGACCAACAGCGCATACTCCGGCACTGTCAATCTCGCGGGCGGCACGACGTTTCTGGGCAACGCCAACAGCCTCGGTTCGGGAATAATAAACTTCAGCAATGGGGCGACGATGGATCTTGCCGGCAGCCTCATGTATCCGGGCAATACCATCAATGTGCCCGCCGGTGAAAGTGGAACTATCAATTCTTCAGGAGGCGTGGGCAACGGCCTTGGCGGAAATCTCGTCGGCGCGGTAAACAGCACCTTGAACATCAGCAGCGGCGTCAGTTTCAACAGCACCAGTTCCACGCAATTCGATAATTTTGCAGGCACGATTGACATTCTTCCCGGTGGAACCCTGCGCTTCTCTCCCAACAGCAGCGGGAATACTTACGGATCGCTCGCCCCGACATTTGTGATTGATGGCACGCTGCGACCGCGCAATGCGGGAAATACGGTCCAGTTGGGCGCGTTAAGCGGTTCCGGTTCGCTTGCCGGCCCGCAATCCAATGCCGGCACCGGCGACACGCTTTATGTCATTGGCGGAAACAACTCAGATGCCTCATTCAGCGGTAACATCAGCAGTAACAGCGCCGTCGCCGCAAGCCAGGTCATCGTCAACAAAATCGGTTTGGGCACGTTGACTCTCGGCGGAGCCAGCACCTACACCGGTGGCACCACGGTGAGCGCCGGCACATTGCGCGTCACGAATCCCACCGGCAGCGCCACCGGCACCGGCGGGCTCGATGTCCAATTTGGCGCGACGCTCGCCGGAAATGGCATCATTGGCAGCGACACGACCGTGGATGATTTGGCCACGCTCGCACCCGGTAATCCGACCGGCACGCTGACATTTTCAAGTGATCTTACGCTTGGCGATAATTCTTCCGTGCAATTCACCCTGGGATCGAGCAGTGATTCAATCGTGGTCAACGGAACCCTTTTCCTCACCGGCAAATTAAGCGTCACCAACGGCCCTGGTTTTGGCCCCGGCACCTACCCATTGTTTACCTGCACTGGCACTTTGATCTTCGACCAATTCACGCTGGCATTCGCACCTGGCGGCTATAATTACAGCTTCGATACCAACACTCCCGGCATCGTAAAATTGATCGTCTCTCAAACGGTGCCGAACATCGGAAATGTTTCGTCCGCAAATGGAAAATTCATCCTCAACGCCAGCGGCGCAACCAATGGCACATTCTATTTGCTCGGCTCAACCAATCTCGCAACACCCGTCGCCGATTGGACGCGAGTGTTGACCAACCAATTCGACGACAACGGCCAGATCAATTTGACCAACACTGTTGATCCCAACGCGCCGCAGTATTTTTATCTGTTGCAAACGCCGTAGCTCCGCCAAAATTCGCGCGTGAGTGAAACCTTTCAACCGCGCGACAAACCAAAATTTGAAGCCGCGCTTCGCCGGTTTGACGAAGCCAATTCACGCGATCCCATCCAGGAAAATGGCCAGCCGCGCGAATTGCTTTACGCGCGACGGCTTGAAAAATGGGTTTTAAAAATTTGCCCAACTGCCGGCGAAGCGCTTCGCCTCGCCGCCCGTTGTCAGCACATTTGCCGATGGGAAATCCCGCGCAATTCGCATCCGATGACGCGCCCCGGCTATTTGAAATGGCGCGCGGATTTAAAGAAGTTTCACGCGCAAAAAGCGGGCGAAATCATGCAGGAAATCGGTTATGACAATGACATGATCCATCGCGTCCAGGATTTGAATCTGAAAAAACATTTTCCCGCCGATGCCGAAACGCGCGTTCTCGAAGACGCGCTTTGTCTTATGTTTTTGGAATTTCAATTCGCCGGCCTGGCCGCAAAAATGGATGATGATAAAACCGTTAACGCCGTGCGCAAATCCTGGGAGAAAATGACCGAAGCCGCCCGCGCCGAGGCATTGAAATTAGATTATGGCGAACGGGAGAAGTCCCTTCTTCAACGCGCATTGAATGGTTAATCAAGTCATGTCTCAATCGCCGGAAAATCAAATCCCGCTCGTCGTGGACATGGATGGCACGATCATCAAGACGGATATATTCATGGAGTGCATCGCGCGTCTGCTTCGACGAAACCCATTTTCCATTTTTCAAATCCTGTTCTGGTGGACGCGCGGCCGGGCGCACCTGAAACATCAATTGGGGCGGCGCGTTAAAATTGATGCCATCGCCCTGCCCTATAACGAAAAATTTCTCACGTGGCTGAGAGAACAAAAAATTGCCGGGCGAAAAATCATTCTCGCAACGGCGGCCGACATCAAAATGGCATTGCCCGTCGCCAATCATCTCGGGATTTTCGACGAAGTCATGGCCAGCGAAGGCGTGACCAATTTGCGCAGCCACAACAAGCTTAAAGCCCTCGTCGCGCGCTTTGGCGAACGTGGATTCGATTACGCTGGAAATTCAGTCGTGGACCTTGGCGTCTGGCCCGGCGCACGAAAGGCGATTGTCGTCAATGCCAGCCGAGCCGTCGCCAGGCGCGCGGCCCATTTGGCGGAACCGGGCGAAACGTTTTTGGAAGGATATTCGCCGTTCGAAATTCCATTCCATTTTTTCAGCGAACTGTTTCTCCGCAGCGGTTACCTGCTGTCAATCGTCGCTGGAATTCTCCTGGCTCTCGCATTTCCAAAAGCAAATGTCGAAGGCTTCGCCTGGATTGCTCCGGCGTTGTTGGTTCTGGCCGCGAAGAATAAATCCGGCGCGGACGCCTTTCGCATCGGTTACGCGTTTGGCCTCGCATTTTGGCTCTCCACACTTTATTGGTTGCTGCTGATTCCGGTTGCCGGATTTCCGATCCTCGGCTGGCTTTCGCTTTGTGCTTTTCTCGCGTTGTTTTCTGCAACATGGCTTTGGCTCGTTTCGAATTGGAAAGGCGATTCGTGGATCGCGCGATGGCTTTGGTCGCTTGGCGGCGCGGCGGTTTGGGTGGCGCTGGAAATGTTGCGCGCACGGCTGCTCGGCGGATTTCCCTGGAGTTTCATGGGCGTTTCGCAGGCACACATGACGCCGCTCATCCAATTTGCTTCATTCACCGGCGTTTATGGAATTTCATTTCTGATCGTCTGGACGTCGCTGTCGCTGTTTTCTGCCGTGCGAATGGTCTTTGAAAAACCAAAATCCCGATTCGCCTGGCAGCCGGAGATCGCACTGCCGCTATTCGCCGTTGCCGGCCTTTTCGCGTCCGGCGAATTCAAAATGCAATCGCCGTCGCCCGATGCAAACACGCTGCGCCTCACCTTGATCCAGCCGAGCATTCCGCAAAATCTGATTTGGGATGAAACCGCCAATTCAAATCGCTTCCAGCAATTGCTCACGCTTTCCGAAAATGCCCTGACAAATCCGACCGATTTATTGGTGTGGCCGGAATCCGCCGTTCCGGAATCGCCTGAAGTCAATTATTCCAATTACACCGCCATCACCGGCTTCGTCAAAGCGCATCATGTCTGGTTGATTTTTAATTCCGATGATTTTGTTCCGGCTTTAAATCCGTCCAGCAATGAACGTTATGATGTTTTCAATTCGGCGTTTCTATTTTCGCCGGACGGCAAGTGCGCCGCGATCTATCACAAGCAAAAGCTCGTGATGTTTGGCGAATACATTCCACTCGCGCGCTGGTTGCCATTCGTGAAATGGCTCACACCGATCACCGGCGGTTTCGCAGCCGGCGATGAACCGTCGCAATTTGAAATCAACTCTTCCGGAACTTCACCGGGCTTGACTGTCACAGCCTCGCCGCTGATTTGTTTTGAAGACACTTTTCCGCAACTCGGTCGAAGGGCGACGAAAAATGACACCGATTTTCTGGTTAATTTGACAAACGACGGCTGGTTTGGCGACAGCGCCGAACAATGGCAGCACGAAGCGAATGCAATCTTTCGCGCCGTGGAAAACAATGTTCCGCTCATCCGCTGTTGCAACAATGGCGTGACCTGCTGGATTGATGCGCACGGCCGCGTCCGCGAAATTTTCCGCAGCCGGTCCGGCGATGTTTACGGTCCCGGCGCGATGACCGTTGAAATGCCGGTTCAATCGCACGCGCAAACATTTTACAATCGTCATGGCGATTGGTTTGGATGGATTTGCGTAATCTGGACAATTGGCATTCTGGCTCGACAAAAAATTTCAATGGGAGCAAAGCCAAATATCAAAGAGCACTGAAATTAAAAGACGCGCTTACAGCAAATTGCGCGACATTATCGAGCGGCACGGCGGAATTATGGAATATCGTCGGCAAGGTTATCAACACGGCGCATGGGAAATTTCACTCAACGGCAAAAGAGCAATTATTGAAGCAACTGGCGCACTAGCATTTCCGCCATTGGATAGATTATTTATTCCAAAAGTTGAAAATCCAAAAACGTGGAATGATTATTCAGAAACGCTCATTCCTGATGCGGAAAGGCAATTACTCGCTTTGTTGGTTTGACCTTCAATAGTTGCTAAAAAAGCGCGAACAGCTTTCGCCATTCGCGCTTTGAATCGCTCCAGATAATTATTCTTTCGGCGGTTGTTCGCCGCCCATTTCTTTGTCGCGGTCTTCCATCGCGGCTTTGCGCGATAGGCGCACGCGACCTTTTTCGTCCACGCCAAGGCATTTGACCGTGATCTCGTCGCCGACTTTCACGATGTCCTCGGTTTTCTTCACGCGGAAATTTGCAAGCTCGCTGATGTGCACGAGGCCATCTTTGCCCGGCAAAAATTCCACGAACGCGCCGAATTCTTTCACGGTCACCACTTTGCCGCGATAGATCTTGCCGACCTCGGCTTCCGCCGTCATGCCGGTGATGGCGTCCTTGGCAATCTTCATGCCTTCGGGCGAGACGGAGAAGATGTTCACCGTGCCGTCGTCTTCGATGTTGATTTCGCAACCGGATTCTTCGACGAGGCGTTTGATGTTCTTGCCGCCCGGCCCGATGAGCGCGCCGATCTTTTCCGGATTAATTCTGACAACCTCGATGCGCGGCGCGTATTTGCTCAATTCCTTGCGCGGTTCGGCGAGCGTCTTGGCCATTTCGCCAAGAATCATCATGCGCGCGACGCGGGCTTTTTCAATTGCTTCGGTCATGATGTTGTGCGGCAGACCTTTCAGCTTCAAATCGAGCTGGAAGCCGGTGATGCCCTTTTCCGTGCCGGCAATCTTGCAATCCATGTCGCAGTAATGATCTTCCCATCCGATGATGTCGGTGAGAAGTTGATACTTGGAAATTTTGTCGCCGCTGTATTCGGTGCAGATGCCGACGCTGATGCCGGCAACCGGACGAATCATCGGGACACCTGCGTCCATAAGCGCCAGCGTGCCGCCGCAAACGCTGGCCATCGAAGTCGAGCCGTTCGATTCCATGATTTCACTCGTAACGCGAATCGCATACGGATAATCCTTGACCGGAATCATCGGCTCAATCGAACGTTCAGCCAAAGCGCCGTGACCGATTTCGCGCCGGCCCGGACCGGAAATACGTCCGGTTTCGCCGACGGAGAAATTCGGGAAGTTGTAGTGCAAAATAAATTTCTTTTCACTTTCGCCGCCGGTGTAGGAATCGAATTCCTGAACGTCTTCGCCGGTGCCAAGGGTTGCCAGCGTGACCGCTTGCGTTTCGCCACGTGAGAAAAGCGCCGAACCGTGGGCGCGCGGGAGAATGCCCACTTCGCTCGAAATCGGGCGAACTTGTTCAAAATTGCGGCCATCCAAACGTTTGCCGTTTTGCAAAATCAATTTGCGGACGGCTTCTTTTTGGATGTAGTAGAACGCATCGTTGACAACAAAATCGGTGACTTTTTCTTCGCCGAATTTTTCTTTCAGTTTGGCGCCGACTTCGTCCTTGATCGCGTTGACCGCCGATTCGCGCGCGAGCTTGCCCGGCGTCAACAGCGCGGGCAGAAAACGGTCGCCGGCGAGAGACTTGGCTTCAGCAAGAATCTCGTCGGGAACGATTTTAAGCGTGATCTGGCGTTTTTGTTTGCCGGCTTTCGCAGCCAATTCCTTTTGCGCGGCGATCATCGGCTGAATCACTTCCTGCGCGAATTTCAGCGCGGCATTGAAATCAGCCTCGGAAATTTCTTTCGCCGAACCTTCATACATCACGACATCGTTTTGATTGCCGACATAGACCAAATCCAAATCGCTATCCGCCATTTCGGCGTGCGTGGGATTGGCGATGAATTTGCCATTGACGCGACCGACGCGCACCGCGCCAAGCGGACCGGCCCACGGAATATCGCTGACCGTCAACGCCGCGCTGGCGCCGATGATGCTCAAAATGTCGGGATCGTTTTCGCCGTCCGCGCTCAACACGACCGTTTGCACCTGCACTTCGTTATACCAACCCTTCGGAAAGAGCGGACGAATCGGCCGGTCGGTGAGCCGCATGGTGAGAATTTCTTTTTCGGTCGGCCGGCCTTCGCGCTTGAAGTAACCGCCGGGAAATTTTCCCGCAGCGGCGGCTTTTTCGCGATAATCCACGGTCAACGGAAAGAAATCCTGACCTTCCTTGGCTTTCGTCGCGGCGACGGCGGCAACGAGAATAATCGTTTCGCCGAGTTGGACAGTCACGGCGCCGTCGGCCTGTTTGGCGAGTTTCCCTGTTTCGATAATGACCTGCTTGTCGCCCAATTGGGCGTTTATTTTTTCTGGCATAGTTTTCTGCCCGCGCCGCCCGAGGAACTTCAGTAAAACCCGAAAAAATTTCGGGACTAAGTGAAATCACCCGGCGGCGACGGAATTTAATTGCGCGAATTTGTTTGTTGAGAATCGAGCCGTTCGCGTTTCCGGCTCAAACCCGAAGCGGGCGCAGTCGTAAAAACATTAAAACCGCGCCTGCTAAATTTTAGTGGCGCAGTTTTAGTTTTTTGGTGACTGATTGGTAGCGGCTCAAATCCGTGTTTTGCAGATATTCGAGCAAACGGCGGCGCTGGCCGACCATCATCAACAACCCGCGGCGCGAGCTGTGATCTTTTTTGTTCGTCTGCAAATGTTCGGTCAAATGGTTGATGCGCTGCGTCAGCAACGCAATCTGCACGTCCGCCGACCCGGTGTCTTTGTCGTGCGTTTTGAATTGTTCAATCGTCTGTGTCTTGGCTTCCATAAAATCAATAGAGCGCGGAAATCTAGCGAATGAACAGGCCGGTGTAAAGGCAATTTCCTGATGTTTTTCGGTCGAAAAATGCAAAATCCTTCACGCGCTTGCTTTCTCCCAAACCAATTGCCGCTCCGTTTGTGCCGCGACCTTGAAATTTTCCGAAATCCGCAAGCCTTCCACCCAAAAGATTTCACCGCTTTCCGCCGTCGCCAGAACCAAATGCCGCCGTCGCGCGTGCGGAATTTTGGCGTTCACAAATAAATCCTGCAATTTCTTCGGCGATTTCATTCCAATCGGCTGGAAACGGTCGCCGGGCTGCCAATGCCGTAAAATGATTTTGCCGCCGATTTTGTCGGCATCGAAAAACTCCCGTTTTAATTTAGTGGCAGCCAGCATGAATCGGCTCTGATTTTTATTTTGCATGAACCCGCGTTCACCATCTCGAAAAATTTTCCAATCAAATTTTGCCCCGCTGAAATTTTCCACTCCTGCACTGCCTGCCAGATTTATCAACCGCTCATTTGAATTGAATCCAGGCTTCAAATCTTCCCGCAATTGAATTTCGCCAAAAGGATTTCGCGCGACGGAAATATTCGCGCCGACGCTGATGAATTGATCCGGCGATCGTCGCAGCGATTCAATCAAATCGAAATCCGCGACGATTCCGCTTTCGAGCAATTGCGTTTGCAAAACGCGCCGCTGGATCGCCAGCGAAAGATTTTCAAAATTCCTTTTTACAGCCGCCGAAGCAAGCCGCCTCTGATCTCGGATTTGAGCGAGCTCACGTTCGCTGCTGCGGCCAATAAATTCCGATTCCGCGCCAAGAATTTCCATGACGCGAAAAATGGTTTTGTTCAAGGCCGGCTGATAATTCTTGCGCAACAACGGCAGCAATTCATTCCGGATCCGGTTCCGTAAAAAATCGGAAGATAGATTTGTGGCGTCGTCCCGAAATCGAATTTTGTTTTGTTTGGCAAATTCCAAAAGTTCAATTTTAGAAAAAACCAGCAATGGCCGGACCAGCGAAATCGTTTTATCCGCAGCCGACGGCGATTTCCATTTCATTCCGCTCAAACCTTCGCCGCCTGCGCCGCGAAAGAGCCGCAAAAAGAAAAGTTCCACCTGGTCGTCGGCGTGATGCGCCAGCGCGATCGTTTTGATCTTCTGGTTTTTCGCCGTTCGCGCCAAAAATTCATGGCGCAATTTGCGCGCGGCCATTTCGACGGACAATTTGGATTTCTTTGCAAATGATTTTACGTCCGCACTTTCGACAACCGCCGGCAATTTCAATTTCGCCGCAACTTTGCGAACCAATTTCTCATCGGCATTGCTGGCGCGTCCGCGCAGGCGATGATTGAAATGCGCGATGACCATCTTCCATTGATGCGCGGCGGAAAGGGTTTTCAGCGCGTAAAGCAAAACCATCGAATCCAACCCGCCGGAAACGGCGACGAGAATTTTTTCGCCGCGGGCAATCAATCGGCGGCTGGAAATGGATTTCTCAGTGCGCTGTAAAAAACCGGTCACGCGAGGATTTTATCACGGCAACTGGCGGACGCGATAAAATCGTGAAGGATCGGCGATGGGATTCGTTGCAGTCAGCGTGGAGCCGGTCGCGATATTTGTGCTCAAATCCATCCAATTGGTTTGCGCCAGATTGGTGGAGGTTTGGACGACGTATTGGATGTTCGAAAGCGAATACCATGAAAATGTAACGCCTCCGCTATTTTTTATCGCCGTATTGATGGTCGGCAACGGAATCGGCACGAGGCTTACGTCATCCAACCCGAGATAAAAATTATCGTCACGTCCGCCAAATTGCAGTGTTGAAGCGGAATTGGTCGCGGTGACGAAAAATTGTAGATTCGTCCATCCACCAATCACAGGAATGTTGGTTCGGTTGAACAAAATGGTTCCGTTCCACGCGGCCAAAAACTGGTTTGGCGTCGTCTTATGGCCGGTGAACGGGTTATTCGTGCTGTTCAGCCAAAACGAGAGCAAATAGGTCTGGTTGCTGACGGTTGAAACCGTTTGAGAAATGAATCCCATCAGGCCGGACGCGCCAAACGCGGCGAACGATTTTCCCGAATGCGGCGCGATCTTGGTTCCAGAACCATCGTCGGCAAAATCATAATTATAGCCGTTATAGGTTGCGCTGCCGATGCCGGTTTGCGCCCAGAATGAAAGCGTTCCGGTTTCGAAACCGGGATTTTGGATCAATTGCTGGCCGACAAATAAGGCAAATGGCCGGTCACGCAATGCATGAGTGGTTTGGTTGGTGAATACAACATGCGCTGTGTAGATGCCCGGCGATAAAGCGAAAGCCGCCGGATTTAAACTTAACGTAACATTTGCTCCGCCGTCACCCGGAGTCAATGTGCCGCTCGTTGCCGAGGCTGTCAGCCAGAGTGACGTGTTGATGAGCGACCAGTTCAGTGACACAGCGCCGCAATTCGTCAGAAAGAATGTTTCAGAAATCGCGGTAAAAGGTCCGCCTTCAGCGCCAAACGTGACAAATCCTTTTCCCGGCGCAACGGCCAGGGAATCTGAAACGCCCGACAGCGCATCAATCAGGTTGTCTCCCGCCGGCGAACCCCAGCCGGTCGCCAAATCGTAACCGGGCACCGCGGGAAATTTGTTCGTGCTGCTGCTCCAGAAATTATTTCCGGTGACGATGTCGTTGAAGCAGGAAGAATAATTTGGGCTTTTGCCGATGGAATAAATGGCAGGATTGATAAAGCCGACCACCGGTTTTCCACCGGCGACAGCTTGTTGATTGACCAGCGCGGTGAATGCCGCCCATAAAGGCGCGGCTGCACTCGTGCCCGCCGTGGTATAATTTGTGCCATTATCGGAAACACTTAAAATTCGGTCCGCCGTCATTGCCACGTCGGGAACATCACGCTTTGTCGTCGAACCAAGATTCGTCGTCATGTTGACGCCTTGTTGCCATGATGGCAGCGCGAAATTGCCGCTCACGCCACCGCTGCTGCCGACTCCGCCGCCCCAATTCCATGTCGTTTCCCCGCTCCAAATGCCGTTCGGTCCGGCGGTGGACAAACTGGTTCCGCCGACTTGCGTGATGTTCGTGCTTTCCGATGGAAACGGAATTCCGCTGGTAAATGCATCTGCATCTCCTGATGCATTAAAAAACGATTGCCCCTGCGCCGCCATTTGTTTGAAAAGATTTTCCGCAGTTGTGTTGGGCGAAGCGGGTGCATTATCGCCCCAGGAACAACTGATTTGTTTTGGAAAATTGACCGTATCATTCGCGATCACGCTTAAAACGGTTGACCATGCCGTCGGATTGGGCGCTTCGTAAACGACAATTTTGGACAAACCGGGCGCCATGGCGATCGCCACTTCAATATCGAGGGCTACTTCGCCATTACCGGTGCCGGGCGTGCTGACGCCGCCATTCACAGGAACATTCGTCAACGTCACCGCCGGCAAACCGGCTTCTGTTTCATATTTGACGATGTCGTTGGAATAGTAACCGTCAAACTCCAACAATCCAATCACCTGCCCCGCGCCGGACAATTGATTGGTCGGAATTCCCGGCAAATACGCCGCGCGAAAATCGTTTCCCGCATAAAGACCATTAGACCATGAACCGGCGTGCGGAATAATTTTTGTCGAATCGGTCAACGGCTCGCGCAAAATGATTTTCGGATGCGGCAACGAATAATTATCCAATCCGCTGACGTACTCAATTTTTACCGGCAAATCCACGGACGGCTCAGTGTCAGGCGCAAAAAAATCGCGCGCTTCACGCGGATGCGGATACATCCGCAACGTCGTGTGAAATACCCGCTCGGCGTCCGCAACCGTGCCGCTCACATCGAGCACGACGCGATTCGGATATTTCGCCGTGATGGAAAATCCGTTCGTCTGAAAAAACCTGGCGACCGCTTCATAATCCGATTCCGCCGGGCCAAACTTTTCCGCGAATTGTTGCGGCGTCAGATAGCGACGGTAATCGGGGCTTTGCGGATCTGAAATTTGCAAAAGGAAATGGTCGAGCGCTTCTTCGCTTCGCAATGGCAGGCCGATAGAAAGATTCAATCGCTTTTCCGGAGACAGCTTGCCTTTGGGCGTCAGGTTTTGGACGGCGGATGGAACGTTGTGAGAAAGGAATTGCCGGCTGCTTTGCGCCGATGCGGAAAAATGTGACGTTAAGCCGACACTGACGGCGATGAGAAGACGGTAAAATGGGCGGTTACCAGCACGGAACATAGCGGATTTTCGCAGAGCGGGATTCAATCGTCAAATGGCATCAGGGAAATTGTGGATGCAGATTTTGGACGCGAACAACGTCGTCAATATTACAACCGTTCCAGGAAAATGCGGTGGTCACAGCCGATTCAATTCTCTGTCAATACGCAGGATCGACCCCTTTTTTTTTCGAATCGGTTTCGGCTTTTTTCAGCCGTTTAAGTTCAAGCCAAATACAGATTGCAATTGCAGTAAAACAACAGGCGATTAGTGGTAAAATCACAAAAAAAGCAATCGATAATACTTGTCTCGAAGGTATCGTAGGAAGGCCAAGAACAAATTGCTTTACTGAAAAAATGAGTATAGCAATTGCGAGAAATAATGAAATCGACGCAATGATATACAGGTTGCGCTTGGCTGTAGAATAAGAGCTTTTCATTTATACTTCAAATGTTTTTTGGTGTCATTTACTAGAACTATTTTGATTGGATTGGTCCATTGATGACTCTCCCCATGTCCACCAGATCGAGCAGGTCCACCCCTTTACCGACCCTCTTGGCGTTTAGGGACCCACTTATGTTTCCATTGATGCAAAATACAAAATATATTAATTAGGAAAATTGCAATTATTAGCAATTCCGAAGCCTGTCGAAATTCATTAATCGCTTTTATTTCAGACGTATCAGCATCCAACGAAGTTTTCACGAATTCGTTAACTAGCACTCTTTCTGTTTCCTCATTAGTGTGATATTTTAAAAATTTTTCTTTATAATCTATTATTGAACTATCGGATTCCTTCAAATACTCAATATTCCCGGTTAATGATTTATGTTGTATAAATAAAAAAAACGCCGCCACCGTGAGGGATAATGTTGAATAAAAATATGCTACTTTCATAAGTTATTTTAATTCAATTGTTTTTTCCACTTGAACCATCTTGCGATCCCGCGCCAATTAATTGTTTTCCAGCATTTCCTAAAGCGTTCCCTTTATTAATCACATCTTTATCAGGTGGCGTAAGGCTGGATGTGTCTGGATCGAAGGGCGGGTTAGGCGATGTTCCTGGAATCATTCCACCTAAATCGGCATTATCTCCATAGGATTTTCCTTCCGTCCCCCAATCATTTGGTCCTCCGGCGTAAGGATCACCATGTAAATTATCTGTAGCGTGTATCCAATCATTTGGACAAAATTCCTTTTGTTTTTGCCGTTGAGCTTTAGCTTTATCAGTGTCATGCTTGGAATGCTGATATTTAAGATATGCAGTCGCCGCGAGCGCGACAAGGCCAATCCCTACTAGGATTTCTGTTAGCGCAAATTCTCCATCAGGATCAACATCATTTACCACATCATTCCCCACATACTCATACAAATTCAACCCGCCTTCTTCCTCAATCGGGTCACGGTTAATCCATCTGCCTGAATCCGGGTCATATGCCCGGAACATTGTCAGATACAATCCACTCGCCGCATGACGGTAATAACCTGCAAAGCCGAAATCCGCGTCCATGTCGCCTTGCACTTTTGTCTGGTTGCCGTAAGGATCGTAATCGTATTGCGCGCGAACGGCGCCCGTTCCATCAATCACTTGCTGAATGCTGCCCAGATAATCACGCAGGTAAAAAAAGTTCGCGCTGCCAATTTGTTCGCCTTCTGCAAAGAACCGCTTCTGAACCGCATTGCTTCCATCCCGTTCTTCACACGGCGTTGAGCCTCCACACCACACAAATCGCTTGGTGCTGCCGGTCACGCCGTTCGTCTTTTCCGCAATCTGCACCCAACGATCAAAGCCATCATAGGTGAGTTCCGTGCGTTTCAGCGTGGCCGTGTTGGTGATGTAAGTGTTCAGCGCCACCACGCGGTTCTCCGCATCAAACTCATACCAGATGTTTGTTCGGGCCATGCTCACATTCGTGCAATTGCCATTCAGGTCGTAACGATACACCTTGTCCAAATCTCCGGCAACAGTCACCAGGTAATTGCTTGTGGCGGAGTTCCCATCCTTCCACCATTCGGCCACACTTCATCAATGAATCCAATTTAAGGCAATCGTTGGATGCGATAAAAGCGCTGCGGGTCAACGGTGGCTGTATTTGTTGATGAAATGCTTCCAGAAGCTTTGTTCGTCCCCAGCGTGATCCAATTTCCGGTCGCCAGGTTGGTTGAATACTGGATTCGATAGGCCAGGTTGGTAAATGAATTCCAGGTAAACGTCGTCGAATTATTCGTCACGGCAATGCTACGGAGCGACGGTGAAGGAATCGGATAAACATAAACGTCATCCAGTCCGAAATAGCCGGAGTCATTTTGCGCGCCGAATTGCAGGACCGTATTGGTGCGTGTCGCGGAGACGATAAATAAATAGTTCGTCCAATCGAAATAGCCGAAGTTGCTGACATTGTAAATCGTATTGGTGGCTGGCCAATTTGTGTTCCAGTTCACAACAAATTGATTAGGCGTCGCGCCGTCGCGTTCGTTGAGCCAAAAGGAAACCAAATAAGTTTGGCCTGGAATGGTGGGAATTGTTTCATAAAGGTAGGCGAGTTGGCCGGCTTCACCCAGAACGACCCCGGAAAGTCCAGAGTGAATAAAATTCGTCCCATAATTGTCAGTAAATGTGCCCGCTGTAACCACGCCGTTATACAATGTGCCGCCACTAAATCCAGTGCCCACGAAAGTCCAATCGCCGAAGTTGGTAAAATCTCCACCCTCAAACCCACTGTCCTGGATATAGGACTGGCCAATTTGCAGACTGAATTGTTGTTCCTGCCCCACGCCGCTGGTCAAATTGCTGAACGTAAAAGATGATGAATAAATTCCGGGTAATAGATTCAATCCTCCGTTACCCAATTGAACGGCGACCGTTGTCGCGCCGCCGGCCGCCAATGTGCCGCCGGATGGGGCCGCGCCCAACAAATTCGACGGATCCAGAAACACCCAGTTCAAAGACGCAGCGCCGGTATTGGTCAGCAAAAATGTCTGGGACGTCGGCAGAAACGGCCCGCCCGCAGCGCCAACGGCGGTAAATCCAGAACCCGGCGTTATGAATAACGCGTCGGGTATCGCCAGCGCGGTGATCAAACTGTTCCCCTTCGGCGTGCCCCAACCCGTGCAAAGGTCGTAGCCGGCCACGGCGGGATAATTCGTCGGGCTGGAAGACCAATAATTGTTCCCACTGGTCACATCATTGAAATCCGAAGTGTAATTTGGTCCTTTGCCGATAGCGTAAATGGCCGGATTGATGAATCCGACCGGCGGGCGACCGGCTTGCGCCGCTTTTTGATTTATCAGCGCCGTAAATCCCGCCCAAAGCGGCGCGGCTACACTCGTGCCGCCGACGTTGGTCGCGTTCAGACCATTTCCATATTTGACAAAAATATTATCGCCAACCATCGCCACGTCGGGAATGTTTCGATGCGCGGGCGAACCGTGATTGGCCGCAGTGGCAATTCCACTTTGCCACGTCGGCAAGACATTGCTGAAACTGATGCCTCCACTGCTGCCGCTTCCACCACCCCAATTCCAAACGGTCTCCGAAACCGAATTAGTGGACAGCAATGTCGTTCCGCCAACCTGGGTGATATTGGTGCTGGCGGATGGTTGATTGGGCAAAGGCGGATTATCCACCTGGTTGGTGATGAATGCATCGGAATCGCCGGATGCATTGAAATACGTCTGCCCCTGCGCGATCATTTGCTTAAAGATTTGTTCCGTGGTCGCATCCGGTCCGCCGCTCCAACCCCAGGAAGAACTGACCTGGCTTGCGAGATTGTCCGTTGCGATTTTATTGAGAACGTCGTTCGGAAAAAATGAACTGGGATTGCCTTCGTAAAGAATGATTTTTGAAACGCCCGGCGCCATGGAAATGACCATCTCAATGTCCAACGAAACTTCAAGGTTGGCGTTATTCGCGCCGGTCGGCAAGCCGTTAAAGCCGTCAATCAAAACATTCGTCAACGGCACGTAATTGGCCGGCGCAATGCCGATGAAATTTTCATAATTGGTGATGTCTTTCGAGTAGTAGCCGTCAAATTGAACGAGTGCAACCGTTTGACCCGCGCCGGTCAACGAAACTCCGGGCGCATAGGCATTGCGCAGATCACCGCCCACGTAATTTCCTGTCGGTCCGGAACCGGCCCCGCCTTTTGGCGCGCCGGAAACCGTTTCATTCACCGCGCCGACAATCACTTTTGAATGTGGACGCGGCAAATCTGTCAATCCGTTGACATCCAAAATGCGGACCGACGAATCAATCGAAGGCTCTGTGTCCGGCGCAAAGAAAGTGCGGTTTTCCGTCGGATGCCGGTATGTCCGCAGCGCGACATGAAACGTGCGTTCGACATCCGCCGCCGAGCCGCGCACGTCCAGCAATAACCGGTTGGGCGATTCTCCCGTCACCGTGAATCCGTTCGCGCGAAAGAAATTTTTCAATTCCCGGTAATCGTCTTCGGTCGGACCAAATTGAGCCGCAAATTGTTCCGGCGTCAGGTAGTGGCGATAATCCGGGCTCGACGGATCTGAAACTTCGGCGATAAAAGTTTCCAGAGCGCTTTGGCTTCGCAACGGCAATCCGATGGAAAGATTTAATTGTCGCGTGGCCGCAACCTTTCCGGTCGGCTTCAAATGCGAAACAATCGCCGGCACATGGCCGCGCAGGATTTGTTTGTTCACATCTTGCGCGGGAAGATGAAAAGACGATAAAAGCAACGCGCTGAAAATTATTCCGGGATAGAATCGCATAAATTGGAAACAGGATACCTTCGACGGGCAGAATCTGGCAGATGTCATGCCAGTCGTCAAAACCTGTTAATAAGGGTTTTTATCATGCCCGAAGATAAAAGGTGTCCTGATTTTGCTCAACCTGTCTTTACTTTAGCCAATGAAGCCATTGGGCGAAATAGACGAATCCGTAAGCAATTGCCGCGCTGGCCGGCAACGTCATGACCCAGGCCCAGAGGATGCGTTCAACGACGGTCAGTTTCAGCGCGTTAAAGCTTTTCGCGCAGCCCACGCCCATGATGGAAGTCGTGACGGCATGCGTCGTGGAGACAGGCATTCCGTAATGCGCGGCCACCACCAACACACTGGCGCCGGTCGCTTCGGCGGCGAAGCCGTGAACGGGATGCAATTTCACCATTTTATGACCGAGCGTTTTGATGATGCGCCAGCCTCCGACGGCTGTCCCTGCGCACATCGTCAGCGCGCAAAGAATTTTTATCCACGCGGCGATGGCCAGCGTCTGGCCGGCGGCGGGCTCGGGTGTTTTTAAGAATGAAAGCCATGCGGGAAGTGAATCAAAGTTCCCGTTCATCGTCGCCGTCATCAACGCCAGGGCGATCAAGCCCATCGTTTTTTGGGCGTCGTTGGTGCCGTGAGCGAATCCCATGTAAGCAGAACTGCATAATTGTAATTTACCGAAAAGTTTATTGACCGAAGTCGGTTTCCAATTCCGCAAAAGAAAATAAAGGATCGCCATCATTAAAAAACCGACAACGAACCCGACGAGCGGCGATGTGATCATTGGCACAATCACCTTCCATAAAACTCCTTTGCCGTCCCACCAATGAACTTTTCCCGGCACCGACCAGATAATTGCCGACAAACGATTACCCGACGCGGCCAAAACCGCGCCGCAAAGTCCGCCGACCAAAGCATGCGATGATGACGATGGCATTCCCGACCACCACGTGATCAAATTCCATGCAATCGCCGCGAGCAACGCGCAGCAGACAACCGGCATGGTGGCGATTTGCGCGTCCACGAGGCCGGACGCAATCGTTGTCGCAACCGCGGAACCGAAGAACGCGCCGATGAGATTTGTCACCGCCGCGAGCAAGACGGCCTGGCGCGGTGAAAGAACTTTTGTTGAAACGACGGTGGCGATGGAATTGGCCGTGTCATGAAAACCGTTGATGTAGGTAAAAATCAACGCGACGAAAATGACCGTGAGAATCAGCAACATATTTAAGACAAACAGGTTCTGATTTTCGGCCTCAAGAATTTTTCAGGACAATTTGCATGACCACGTTGCCGGCATCGTGACAGCGATCAACGACTTTTTCCATCAATTCGTAAACATCGCGGATGGCCATGGCGCGAAGCGGCTCGTATTTGCCGCCGTAAAGGTCGCGCAATAATTCGTTCATGTGTTTATCCGATTCAATTTCAACGATCTGCAGCCGGTCGTTGAACGTTTTGAGTTTTTCCAGGTCCATGCTGCGCAATTCCTTGACCATTCCGTGAACGGCGTCCGTGGCTTTGGCCATCATTTCCGCCTGCTTGGAAAAATCCACGCCGTCCAATTGCCGGTTCGCCAGCGCGAGACGTTCGGCCAGCTTTTCCGCGGTTTTGGGAATACGAAACAATCCGCGCGCAAGCGCTTCGATGTCTTCGCGTTCGAGGCCGGTGACAAACGTTTTTACCAGTTCGGAACTGATCTGCTCGGAAATCTTTTTCTCTTTGCGCCGGGCCAGAATCAGATCGTCAAAATTTTGCGTGTTGCGCGGCGATTTCATCAATTCGATGACCAGCCGGACGCTTTCGTGCGATTCTTTTGCGGCTGCTTCGAGAAGTTCCTGAAACCGCTCGCCTTTTCCGAAAAATTGTTGAAGCGAGAACATCCGCGCAGATTGGCAAAAATCTTCGCGATGCGCACGAAAAATCAGATCGCACAAAAAAATCCGAAAAGCCGTGTCGGGTTTATCCATCGAACAACGCATGTTGAAATGAAAGCCAACAAACCATGCCCAAACACCAAAGCCGTCGTCGCATTCGCGCCTTTACTTTGATCGAGTTATTGGTGGTCATCGCGATCATCGCGATTTTGGCCGCCATATTGTTGCCCGCATTGGCCAAAGCCAAAGAAGCCGGGCGCAAAGCCGCTTGTAAAAGCAATTTGCATCAGCAAGGCATCGCCTTTCAGATTTATGCCAACGACAATGATAATCTGCTGCCGGATTTGAGAGTCAGGCCTTACACGCCCAATCCGCCCACGGCATCAGGACTGTGGGCGTGGGACATGTCCACAAATTTAGTGGATGAAATCATCCGCGACGGCGGCAGCCGCAACATTTTTTATTGTCCATCGAATCCCGATTTCAATTGCGATGACACGTGGAATTTCGGCGTCGCCGGCACCAGCAATGACGCCAACGGCGGTTTTCGGATCACTGGTTATGTGTGGCTGTTGCCCGGAGGCGGAATGAATGCCGGTGGCGCGCCCGAATCGCCATATTGGAAGACCAATACGCTGGCCATTCCCGGACGTCCATCGCCGACGGAGGCGGAATTGGTGTTGGATGTCGTTGTTCAAGATCCGGGCACTTTCAGCTACTCCAAACTTTCCGTTGGCGGATTGCCCTCAAGCGTCATCCAGCGGACGAGCCATTTGAACGGCAGCCTTCCGGCCGGCGCGAACATTTTGTTTGTGGATGGCCATGCGGAATGGCGTCCGTTCAAATTGATGTTTCACAAAGTGGGCGCGGCGAGCGTGGCCAATCATTACTTCGGCGGCAGCGGCGTTCCTTATTTCGTTTTCTGAGACCAAAGTTTCAACCTCAACCCAAAAAATGACAGCATTATGAAATCAAAAATATTGGTTTATGCCGCAACCGTTGTTTTGACAATGTGTTTGGCTGGCAGCGTCCTTGCGCAAACGACAAATTATTCCTGGTCAGCCGGCGGCGACGCCTCCACCTGGAGCCAGGGCGCCAATTGGGTAGGCGGCACGGCGCCGGTCAATGACGGCACGACGTTTCAGATTTTCATCGGCACGGGTTTTCCCACGCCGACGCCGACGCCAATCGTGATCAGCGCCTCCGACCACGTGATTCTCCAAGACCAACTTTTCGGTCCTGAATGGGGCGAAACTTTGAATATTTATGGTTCCGTGAATGCTGGCTTTGGATTCTGTCCAGTCGGCGCGATCGGCGGGCCAAAAACCACGGTCAATCTGTTTGGAACCGCGTCCTATACGTCGGGCGACAGCATTTTTATCGGCGACCCGTTTTGGTTTGCCGGCGGACCAAATGTGGATTTCAACATGTATGACAGCTCCACGATCACCACAAAATATCTGATCACAGGCGGACACCTGAATCTTTATGACAATTCAACAGCCAATATAGCGGTTGGGCTTTTGGCGGGAACGCCCAACGCCGGCGCTTTCGGCGGCATCTCATCCGACCTTACCCGCTGGATAAACCTGGCCGGCGGTAAATTGGTTTTGACCAACGGAAACACGGCATTTATCCAAAGCCTGATTGCGCGAGGTATTTTTCTCTGTTACGGCAAAAAATTTGATACCAATGAAATTTCCATTGTTGACGATGGCACAAATACGATCGCGACGGTCACCAATTCGTTAGGAACGTTAAACAGCGTCGCCGTTCAAGCCAGCGTCACCAATATGATGGCCGGAACATTTCAACCCGCGCTGGCCGTCGGAAATTTCGCGAATATGTCGGATGTTCCCCTCGCCTATCTTGACGCTGCCCAATCCGGCGGCGGAACGATCCTCTATTTTTCCAGCAACACAAATGTCCTGACAGTTTCAGCTTCGGGAGTGGCAACGGCAATCAATCCCGGCACATCGCTCGTGTCGGCACTTTACACCAACAGTTCATTCGGAACATTCGCCAGCGCGAATACCGTGTTGTTTACCGTAACTCCATTCACGAACAGCCTGGTTCACCGATACAGCTTCAGCGAATCATCCGGCAGCACGACCGCTGATTCGGTCGGCGGGCCTTCATGGGATGGCACTTTGTATGACGGCGCAACGCTCGGCGGAGGAAAAGTCACATTGGACAGCTCGATTGACTATCAATACATCCAGTTGCCCGCCGGCATCGTCAGCGATATGGACGCCGTGACGGTGGAAGCGTGGGCGAATTTTGGAACGCCGCAAGCATATGCTCCGCTCTTTGCGTTCGGCGACCAGGACACCGCTCCATCGCCACTGGGCATGAATTATATCGCCTTCCAGCCATACCGCGGCACGAACGACACAACTGCCGGACTATTGTTTGGCGCCGGCGATCCGGGTTCTTCCGATGAACAGGACGCTTTGCTCCAATTGGTGAATGGCGGCGTGACCAATTACCTGGGAAATGTGCATATCGTTTGCGTCTATCATCCGTATGCCGGCTATGTCGCCCTGTATACCAACGGAATTCTCGCCTCGATCAATAACAACGTGACACTTTCGCTGCCCGCGACTCTTGGCGCGGATCCGCTGAATTACATCGGCTTGTCGCTTTATGCGGCAGATCCGTCGCTGACAGCCACGATCGATGAATTCCGCATTTACAACGGCCCGCTCACGACGGGACAAATTGCCGCGGATTATGCGCTCGGCCCGGATCAATTGATTGGCACCAACCTAAACGTATCGTTGTCCGCGACTGTCTCCGGAGGAAATATCACGGTGAACTGGCCGACCAATTCCGCGCTCAACACGTTGATGTCATCGCCCACGCTCGGTCCGGGCGCAAACTGGACAACCGTCAACCGCCAAATCACAATCGCCGGCGGCCAATTTCAAATGACCGTTCCGGTCAGCAGCGCAGTTCAATTTTTCCGGTTGCAACAGTGATTTAAGTATCGAAAAATTGCCGCGTGGAATTGTCATTTGTTGCCACGCGGCCTTTTTGTCAGTCTTGAACCGTCAAAACAAACGCATGTTGTTGAGAATTGCAGTCGTATTCCTGTTTGCGTTGGTGCCTCCGGCTTTCGCGCAAATGCCTTTTTATGGAAATTATTATTTGCACGACCCGGGCACGATGATCAAGGACGATGGAAATTATTTCATTTATGGTGATGGCCAGGGCATTTCCGGAATGAAGTCGAGCGATCTGAGAAATTGGTCCGGCACCGGCGCAGTATTCCCCAACGGCCCGCCGGCGTGGACTTCCAATTCCGTTCCGGGTTTCACCGGATATTTTTGGGCGCCCGATATCGCCTATTTCAACGGGCGCTACAATCTTTATTACGCCTGCTCGGACTGGGGCACGATCAATTCCGCGATCGGATTGGTCACGTCGCCGTCGCTGACGTCGCCGGTTTGGACAGATCAAGGAAAAGTCATCCAATCGAATCCGAATTTCGCGACGAATGCGACAACCGACCTGACGGCATACAATTGCATTGATCCAAGCATTCTTGTGGACAACGACGGCAGTGTCTGGATGGCGTTCGGTTCGTATTCCGATGGAATTCTCATCATGCAATTGGATCCGGCTACCGGCAAACGCATTTCACCCGGTTCGCCGATTTATCGCGTTTCCAACAATGGCCCGGTTTTTTTCAGCAATACCGAAGAAGGTTCCTGCCTTTATCGCCACGGAAATTATTACTATTTATTCGTTAATTTCGGCGGCTGTTGCGCCGGCGCCGACAGCACATACAACATTCGCGTGGGCCGCAGCACCAGCGTGAGCGGTCCGTATCTCGATAAAAATGGCATCAATATGATCAACGGCGGCGGCACGATGTTATTGGAAAGCACCGGACGATTCATCGGCCCGGGTCATGCCGCCATCATGAACGACAACGGCACCAATTGGTTCACATATCATTATTACGACGGCAATAATTACGGCATCGCAACCGTTGGCATGAACCGCATTTATTGGACGGACGACGGCTGGCCTTCCATCACGAATGATTGGAGCGCCTTTTATCCGTTCGATCTCGACGCCCGCGACCATTCCGGCCTTTACAACGGCACGATGCAAAACGGCGCAAGCATCACCAGCGAACCGGAACGCGATTCGACCGCGGCGGGACTTTATCTCGATGGAAACATAAATTACGTTTCGCTCGCCAATCCGGTCGCGAATGCCAGCACGTTCGCGGCATGGGTGAAATGGAACGGTGGCGATGATTGGCAACGCATTTTTGATTTCGGCAGCAACACGACCAAATACTTTTTCCTGACGCCGCGCGCCAGCACCGGCCAAATGCGTTTCGCCATCACCAGCAACGGCAATACTCACGAACAACAAATCGACGCGCCGACAGCCCTGCCCACAAATTCATGGTGCCATGTCGCCGTCACGCTCGATGGCTCGCAAGGAATCCTTTACTTGAACGCAATCCCCGTCGCGACAAATGCCGTCACCATCCGCCCGTGGCAGCTTTTATGCAAAAGCAATTTCCTCGGCAAAAGCCAATTTTCCACCGACCCGTATTTTAACGGCGAGATCGATTCCTTTCGCGTGTTCGGCCGCGCTTTAAGCCCGCAGGAAATCCGCGATGTCGCTTACGCGCATCCCGCACTCGCTCATCGCTATAGTTTTAATACGAATACAAACGTCGCGTGGGATTCGATCGGCATGGCGCATGGCACGCTCATGGGAAATGCCATCATCACGAATGGCGCGCTCGAATTGCCCGGCGCTTCGGGCAGTTATGTCAATTTACCCGGCGGCCTCGTCAGCGGCTCATCGGCGGTGACAATCGAATTCTGGGCGACGTTTGGCGCGAATGGAGATTGGGCGCGCGTGTTCGATTTCGGAAACATCTCCGGTTCATCCGGAACGCAATATTTCTTTTTCAGCCCGCACACGTCGCTCGGCGGTCAGCGGATGGAAATAAAAAACAACACGGCCGTGACCGTGGATGTTCCGGGTATTCTCGACCATCGCACTGTTTTTGTTACCTGCATTGTTGACCCGACAAACAATTACGCCGCCATTTACACGAACGCCGTTCTTGAACAGGCGATGGCCGCGTCCTGGCCAAAATTTAATTCCGTCAGCACTGCCTGGTCATTTCTCGGCCGGTCGTTATTCAGTTCCGACGCCTGGTTGAACGGTTCGATTGATGAATTCCGGATTTATGACGGCCGCCTGACACCGCGACAAATTGCCGTGGATTATCAATTTGGCCCAAATGAATTGGCGCTGCCGGTCAGCGTTTCGGTTTCGAACAGTCCGGCGAACACGACCGTTTCATGGCCTGCGTGGGCAATCGGATTTACGCCGCAATTTTCAGATGACTTGTCGGCCAGCGCATGGACTTCCGTCACACAAAGTCCTACGCTGTCGGCGGATCAATGGTTGTTGACGATTCCTAAAACCAACGCTGCAAAATTTTTCCGGCTGCAACGATAATCAGAAACTATGATGCTTAAATCTTCTCTCACATTTTTAACCGCAGCCGTTTTGTCCGCGCAGGCCGCGCCGACAATCACCATTCAAGTTGATAAACCTGGCGCGCAAATCAATCCGGCGATGTGGGGAATTTTCTTCGAAGATATCAATTTCGGCGCCGACGGCGGGCTTTATGCTGAATTGGTAAAAAATCGCAGCTTTGAATTTCCCGACCCGCTCATGGGCTGGATCAAAATTTCGCCTTCGCTTGCCAAAGGCGAATGGACCGTGCGGGACGATTCACCCTTCGACACGAACAATCCGCATTACGTCCGTCTTCAATCCGAGGGAACCGCGCCGTTCGGCCTTTCCAACGAAGGCTTTCGCGGCATGGGCGTGCGCAAAGGCGACAGCTACAATTTCTCCGCGCAAATCCGCGGCGTGGACGGCGCGCCGGTTTTACATGTTCAACTTTACGGCGGTGACGGCGCGTTGCTGGATGATGTGACATTGAACAATTTTTCCGCCGGATGGAAAAAATATTCCCTCACGCTGCATCCAAAAGACACCGACGCCAAAGCGCGCCTCGCAGTCGTGCTCGAAGGCCGGGGAATTGTTGATCTCGATATGGTTTCGCTCTTTCCGCAACGCACCTGGAAAAATCGTCCCGGCGGATTGCGCGCGGATATGGTGCAAGCTCTTGCCGATATGCATCCGGGCTTTTTGCGGTTTCCCGGCGGTTGCATCGTGGAAGGCAGCGTTCTGTCCCGACGCTATCAATGGAAAAACACCATCGGTCCGGTTGAAGATCGTCATTTGCTGATCAATCGTTGGAATTACGAATTTGTGCATCGCCCCACCCCGGATTATTTCCAATCGTTCGGGCTTGGCTTTTATGAATATTTTCAATTATGCGAAGACATCGGCGCCCAACCGTTGCCGATCTTGAATTGCGGCATGGCGTGCCAATTCAATTCCGGCGAACTTTGCCCGATGGACGAATTGGATCCTTACATCCAGGACGCGCTGGATCTGATTGAATTCGCCAACGGCAACACAAATACGGCCTGGGGCGCAAAACGCGCCGCGCTGGGACACCCCGAACCATTCCATCTCAAACTGCTTGGCGTCGGCAATGAACAATGGGGACAGCAATACATTGACCGCTACGAAAAATTCGCCGCGGCGATCAAAGCCGAATATCCGGAGATGCAACTCGTCTCCGCCGCCGGTCCGGATCCCGCGGACAGCCGGTTCAAATTTGCCTGGTCTAAATTGTCCGCCCTGCACGCCGACATCATTGACGAACACTGCTACGCGCGGCCGGAATGGTTTTTTGCCAACACCCATCGCTACGACAATTATGATCGCACCGGACCGAAAGTTTTCATGGGCGAATACGCCGCGCAAAGCGACAAAGTCGTCAGCGTTAAAAATAAAAACAATTTGGAATGCGCGCTTGCCGAAGCCGCTTACATGACCGGCCTCGAACGTAATGCCGATGTCGTCCGCATGGCCAGCTACGCGCCGCTGTTTGCAAACACGGAAGCATGGCAATGGAAGCCCGATTTGATCTGGGTGGACAGTTTGCATGTTTGCGAAACGCCAAACTATTTTGTCCAGCAAATGTTCGCGCGAAATCGTGGCGATGTCGTTTTGCCAACGCGGATTGGCGGTGTGGAAACCAATGCCGCCGGAATTCAAAATATTTACGCCAACGCCGTGCGCGATGAAGCATCGGGAGAAGTCATTCTGAAAGTGGTCAATCCGGCGAATACGGCACAGATCGTTGAAATCAATTTGCCCGGCGCAAAACCGGTTTTGCCAAACGCCACGGAAATTGTTTTGGCCGGAAATCCGGACGACGAAAACTCGATGAAAAACCCGCGAAAAATTGTTCCGATTGAATCAGCGGTCTCAAATGCCGCGATCAAATTCACGCATTCGTTTCCGCCGGATTCATTCACCGTGTTGTGCGTCCGGCTGCAGAAATGACAGGCCTTTTGCGGCGAAAAGCCGCTTGGCGTTCCGGAAAGAATTTGATTCCATTAGTCGAACGATTTCCCAATGACTTCGCAAAACGACATCACGCAGATTCTCCATGCCCTGGGACGCGGAGAAGGAAACGCTTCCGAAGAATTGCTGCCGCTGATCTATAACGAATTGAGATTGATGGCGGCCGCGCGGATGGCTCATGAACCCGCCGGACAGACCTTGCAGGCGACCGCTTTGGTTCATGAAGCATGGTTGCGGCTCGTCGCCGATGGACATCGCACCTGGCAAAACCGCGGGCATTTTTTTGGCGCCGCGGCCGAAGCGATGCGGCGAATTCTCGTGGATAACGCGCGCAAAAAATCCCGGCTTAAACGCGGCGGCGGCCAAATCCGGCTGGACATCGAAGGACTGGATCTGGCCGATACCACGCCGGATGATAAAATTCTCCTGATGAACGAGGCCTTGGAACAATTGCGCAGCAAAGACCCGGAAAAAGCGCGCATCGTTATCTTAAAATTTTTCGGCGGCCTGACCAATCACGAGATCGCCGAAAGTTTCGGCGTGACCGAACGAACCGTTGAGCGCCAATGGGCATTTGCCAAAGCATGGCTGTTTCAGAGGATCCGCTCGCTAAAAGATTGAATTCCAATGCCGGATACATCGCAGGAAGAAATTTTGTTCGACGCCGCGCGCCTGTTGAAAACAGCCGCGGCGCGAGCGGCATTTCTGGACCAGGCGTGCGCGGCCGACCCGCAATTGCGCGAACGGGTCGAGGCGTTGCTGTTGGCGGAAACGGAAGCGGATGGTTTTTTCAATGCCGTTGCGTCGCGGCTCAAATCACTCTCAGTCGATTCCACCGGCGACACCAGCGGGACGGATGAATTGACGGACGCATTGGGCACGTGCATCGGGCGCTACAAATTGCTTCAAAAAATCGGCGAAGGCGGATGCGGAATCGTTTACATGGCGGAACAACAGGAACCGGTCCATCGCCGCGTGGCGTTGAAAATCATCAAGCTCGGCATGGACACAAAAAGCGTCATCGCCCGTTTCGATGCGGAGCGTCAGGCGCTGGCGTTGATGGATCATCCGAATATCGCGCGCGTTTTAGATGCGGGCGCAACGGAAACGGGCCGTCCGTATTTCATGATGGAATTGGTCCGCGGCGTGCGCATCACGGATTATTGCGACAAAAACCAATTGGACATGCGCCAGCGGCTGGAACTTTTTGTGCAGGTTTGCCAGGCAATCCAGCACGCGCATCAAAAAGGCGTGATTCACCGCGACATCAAGCCGTCCAACATTTTGGTGACGCTGCGCGATGGCGTGCCGGTGCCCAAAGTCATTGATTTTGGAATCGCCAAAGCCATCCAGGGCCGGCTGACAGATAAAACGCTTTTCACCGCTTACGAACAACTCATCGGCACGCCCGCCTACATGAGTCCCGAGCAGGCCGAAATGAGCGACATGGACGTGGACACGCGCAGCGACATTTATTCGCTGGGCGTTTTGCTTTACGAATTGCTGACCGGAAAAACGCCTTTTGATGCGCGGGAACTGATCAAATCCGGCGTTGACCAGATGCGCAAGACTTTGCGCGAGGTCGAGCCGCAACGGCCGTCGAATATTTTGACCACGTTACATGGAACAGAATTAAAGATCACCGCGGCGCGCCGTCATGAAGAAGCGCCGCAATTGATTTCGCGGCTCAAAGGCGACCTGGATTGGATCGTGATGAAAGCGCTCGAAAAAGATCGCAAACGCCGTTACGAAACAGCCAACGGCCTGGCAATGGATATCGTCCGCTACTTGAACAACGAACCGGTCGTCGCCCGCCCGCCCAGCAGGTTGTATCGTTTCCAGAAACTGGTGCGCCGCAATAAAGTTGTCTTCGCGTCCGCCGCAGCGGTCGTCCTGGCACTCGTGATCGGATTGGGAGTTTCAACCTGGCTGCTTGTGCAGGAACGCGCCGCGCGCCAACGCGCCGTCGAGGCGGAGCAAAAAGAAATCGCGTTGCGCCAGCAGGCAGAACAACGCGAGAAAATCACTCAAATGACGTTGCTCATCAGCGAAGAAAAATTCGACGAAGCCGATGAATTATCAGGCAAAGTCAATTTTACCCGGCCCTCATTGGAAGCCGCGTCGGTTTTGCGCTCACTCGGCGAATGGCACGCGTTGCGCGGCGATTACGCGGAAGCCGCCGAACGCTTCGCACAACTTTTGAAGGTGAACCAAATGGATGGCTGGGATGTTGACACGCTCGATTATCTGGAGTGCGGCCCGCTTTGGATCGAATTGAATGACAAAAATGCTTATGAACGTTTTCGTCACGAAGCCATCGCCCGTTTCGCGGGAACGACGTATCCGGTAGCCGACCGCATCATGAAAATCAGCTTGCTCATTCCGGCGGATGCCGGCGTGATGAAATCACTGGAGCCGCTTGAAGCCGTGACATTGCAAACGTTTCAGGCGGCAAACAGCGACACGCCTCCTGACGTTTTCCGCGCCTCCTGGCAATGCGTTTCCATGGCATTGTTTGAATATCGCAAAGGCAATTACGAGGAATCCGCACAATGGAGCCGGCGTTGTTTATCCTATTCCGAATTCAATGCGCCGCGGACCGTAACCGCCCAAACCATTCTTGCGATGGCCTGCTGGCAGCTCCACCAGCCGGACGAAGCGCGCAGACTTTTAAAAGAAGCCCGCACCGCTGTTGAAAACAAATTCAGCGGGGAATTGGATCCAGGCAGCGCGCCGAACGGTTTTTGGTTTGACTGGTTCTTTGCGCGGATTCTCGTGCGTGAAGCAGCGGCAATGATTCCAGCGAATTAAAATTTAATGCACGTGCCGGATGTCCTGGGCTTCGCAGAGGTAAACGACTTCTTCGGCAATATTTTTGGCGTGATCGGCGATCCGTTCCAAACTTTTCGCGGCAACGATCCAGTGGAGGCAACGCGCAATCGTATCCGGATGCTCCATCATGTGCTGCGCGAGCAATTGATGAACCTGCCGGTTCAACGCATCCACTTCCTTGTCGCGTGGGACGATGGCGCGGGCAGCCGCAGAATCGCGCTGGACAAATGTGTCGAGCGCATCTTTGACCATCGACAGCGCGAGCGTAGCCATGCGCGGCAAATCCAAAGTGATTTTTACCGGCGGTTCCTGCGCCAAATCGCGGGCGCGCTTGGCAATTTTCGTCGCTTCGTCGCCGATCCGTTCGAGATTTTGGCAAATTTTCATCGCCACCGTGACGAGACGCAAATTGGTGGCGAGCGGCGCTTTGGTCAAAAGCTGGATCGCCAATTCATCAATCTCAATTTCGAAACGGTCCACCACGTCGTCGTCGGCTTTGACTTTGAGCGCCAAATCAAGGTCGCGTTGCATGAGCGCCTGCACGGCCAGATTGACGGACGCTTCGGCATGGCTGGCCATGAGCAAAAGCTTTTGCCGTAAATTTTCAAATCCCTGCTCAAAGTGTGTTTCCATAATTCAATTTGTAATCATTCTGGTCTTTTCATCGCTCCCGCGAATTCAATCGCAAGCGCAACGGTTTTTCAACCAAACCTTCCGGTCACATAGTCTTCCGTCCGTTTCTGCGCCGGGTTCGTGAAAATTTTTGTGGTCGGGCCGAATTCCACCAATTCACCCATGTAAAAAAACGCCGTGAAATCCGATGCGCGCGCGGCCTGCTGCATGTTGTGGGTGACGATGACAATCGTGTAATTCTCCTTCAATTGCAAAATCAATTCTTCGATTTTGGCGGTCGCCAACGGGTCGAGCGCCGAGGCCGGTTCGTCCATCAATAAAATTTCCGGCTGGACAGCCAGCGCGCGAGCGATGCAAAGGCGTTGCTGCTGGCCACCGGACAGACTTACGGCCGGCGCATTTAAACGGTCTTTCACTTCATCCCAGAGCGCGGACATTTGAAGCGATTTTTCGGTTCGCTCCGCCAGAATTTTTTTATCGCGCACGCCGTTCAAGCGCAGACCGACGGTGACATTCTCGGCAATGGTCATCGTGGGAAACGGATTGGATTTCTGAAACACCATTCCGACGCGCCGCCGGACGACGACCGGCTCGATGCCACGCGAGTAAATGTCTTTGCCGAACAGTTTGATTTCGCCTTCCATTCGCGCGTCCGGATTCAATTCATGCATGCGGTTGATGGAACGCAGGAAAGTGGATTTGCCGCAGCCGCTCGGCCCGATGATGGCCGTCACGGCGCGCGCGGTGATATCAAGCGAAACATTTTTGACCGCGTGATTTTTGCCGAAATAAACGGAAAGATTTTTAACGGTCAGCGCAACGGAATGATTTTGAAATTCAGCCATGTTAAATCTTGTTTTTGAACCGGTCGCGGGTCATCACACGGACAACGATGTTGACGAACAGCACGAGCAACAGCAAGACCAGTGCGCCGGCCCAGGCCTGACGATGCCAGTCTTCGTAAGGCGAGGTCGCGTAGTTGTAAATCAACAGCGGCATCGCGGCAATCGGTTCTTTCAAACTGTGTGCCCAGCCCAGATTGCCGAACGCGGTGAACAGCAAGGGCGCGGTTTCCCCGGCCACGCGCGCCAGCGCCAGCAAAACACCGGTGATGATTCCTTTCAAGGCGGTGCGAACGACGATTTGCAAAATGGTCCGCCATTTGGAAATTCCCAGCGCGAGCGACGCTTCGCGATAACCGGGTGGAACCAGTTGCAAAACTTCTTCGCTCGTGCGCATCACGAGCGGAATCATCATCATGCCCAACACGACGCCGCCGGCCAGCGCGGAAGAACCGTGCATGGGAATGACCATCAGGCCATAAACGACAACGCCCCAGGTGATGGAGGGAACGCCGTTCAAAATGTCCGCCGCAAAACGAATTCCCCAATTCATTTTCGACCCGCCGTATTCCGAAAGATAAATGCCGCCCAGCACGCCGATCGGCACGCCGACGATTGCCGCTTCGCCGATCAAAATAAATGTTCCAACAATGGCGTTGGCCATGCCGCCGCCTTTTTCGCCGAGCGCTTTGGGAACGTGCGTAAAAAAATCGAGATTGAGCGATCCGAATCCCAATTTGACCAAATGATAAAACACCAGGACGAGCGGCGCGATAACCAGGACGGCGCAGATGAATGTGATGATTTGCATCAACACGTCTTTGAATTGCCGCCATTTGTGATTGGGTGCAGTCATTTCAGTGTTGAGGTTTTACGCTCGGGCCCGCGAAGGTTTTCAACATCAATTGCGCGAGGATATTCACCAGGACGGTGACTCCGAGCAAAACCAGGCCGAGTTCAAATAATGAGCTGTAAAATAGATCGCCGATGGCTTCGGTGAATTGATTGGCAATCCAACTGGCCAGCGTGCTGCCGGGTTGAAAAAGCGATGGAACGAATTGCGGCGCATTGCCGATAACCATTGTCACAGCCATCGTTTCACCGAGCGCTCGGCCCAGGCCCAAAATCACCGCGCCAAAAATTCCCTTCTTTGCATAGCTTAGAACGGCGATGCGCGTGACTTCCCAACGCGTCGCGCCGAGAGCGTAGGCTGCTTCGCGTTGGATTGGAGGAACGGAACGGAGGATTTCACGCGAAATGGATGTGATGATCGGCACAATCATGATGGCGAGGATGATTCCCGCCGCCAACATACACGGGCCGTAATCCGTTCCTTTGAAGACCGGCAAAAATTCAAACGTCGAACGCAATGGCGGGAAGAGATATTTATGCAGCCACGGAACCATCACGAACAATCCCCAGAATCCAAGGATGACGCTCGGAATAGCCGCGAGCAATTCGATGAACATCACGAGCGGTTGACGCAACCAAAGAGGTGCCAATTCGGTCAGGTAAACCGCCGTTGCAACGCTGATGGGCACGGCAATGATCAATCCGATAAACGAGGATACGAGCGTGCCGAGAATAAATGGCAACGCGCCGTAAACATCATTCGTTGGATCCCAATCGCTGCTGATCAGAAAATGCCAGCCGAATTTATGGATGGCCGGTTTTGAACCGACAAATAATTCGTAACCGATCAGCCCGACCAAAACAAACACGGTGATCGCCATCAAGAGCGTCAGCCATTTGAAAATGCGGTCACCGAATTGGATGCCTGCCGTTTTTTGTTCCATCATTTGTTCCTTAAAAATAGCTGCGTGCGCGAAAACCAAAAGGACGAAGAGCGGGAGGAACTGCGCTCTTCGTCCTGCTCACGCCCACAAAATATCGGGCGCCCGAACGAAGTCAGTATTTAATTGTGTCCAACAACTTTAATTCGCGCTGCTGCACGTTTTCCGGCAACGGCGCGTAATCAAGCGTGGACGAAATCTTCTGACCGTCCGTGATGGCCCATTTCAGGAATCCGACCAGATTTTTTCCGGCCACCGGATTTTTCTGATGTTGATAAACCAGGATCCAGCTTGCACCGGCGATTGGATACGCATCGGCGCCCGGAGGATTGACCATCGAGAACCGGAAATCATCCGGAATTTTAGCCGTGGCCAGCGCTGCGCTGACCGATGAGGGCGCGGGTGAAACGTAATTGCCGGACGCATTCTTCATGTCGGCGTATGGGATTTTGCTTTGGTCGGCGTAAGCCAATTCGCCATAGCCAATCGCGCCGGGGATTTGTTTGACCTGTCCAGCCACGCCTTCCGTGCCTTTGGCGCCAAGTCCGACGCCGGCAGGCCATTTTACGGAAGTGCCTTTGCTGACGGAATCCGCCCAAACGGGACTGACGCTGGTCAGATAATCCGTGAAGATGAACGTGGTTCCGCTGCCTTCGGTGCGGTGCACCGGAGCAATGTCCAGATCCGGCAAATCAACGCCCGGGTTCAATGCTTTGATTTTCGCATCGTTCCATTTTTTGATGTTGCCCAGATAAATGTTGGCCAGCGTGTCGCCGTCCAATTTGATTTTCGGATTGCCCGGCAGGTTATACATGATCGCCACACCGCCGGCGACGACGGCAAAATGAAGGATTTTGCCCGGCGCTTTGGCCATGTCCGCGTCCGTCATCGGCGCGTCGGAAGCACCGAAATTGACGGTTTGATTGAGCAATTGCTTTTGTCCACCGCCGGAGCCGATCGAGGCGTAGTTGAAACGCACGTCCGGATGGCTGCTTTGATAAACTTCAAACCATTTGGTGAAGGCCGGGTAATCGAAAGTCGAACCCGCGCCGTTGATGAGCGTTTGCGCCTGCGTATTGGTCGCCATCAGCGTGGCCGTCGCAGCAACGGCTGCCGCGTGGCGTTTGCAGCCGGCGATTACCGTCACTACGGCCGTGGCCGCGCTAATTCCGAGAAGTGAGAGAATTGTTTTTTTCATTTTCGTAATCAGTTTAATCGTTTTTGTTTTTAGTTGGCACGTTACAATCCGGTTAAAACTTCCACATCACGTCCGCCATCGCGTGGACGGCACTGGAATTGGCGCCGGAAACGGGATTGTTGATGAGGTCGTTGATGTAACAGGTAAAGGAGAACGTCAAAGCATCAGTGATGGCGTAATCGGCCTTGATCAGGTGACCTTTGATATTCGTGCCGCCGGCGGCAGCGCCTGCCGTGGTCGAAGTCGGGAACAGCGCGACGTTGTCGTCATCCACAATTTGATCCCACCATGCATCGGCTTCGAGCCGTTGATAGCGGTAGGAAATGTCCCACGTTCCTTTTTTGCCGATTTTGCCGAACGTTACACCGGCCCACCAGCCCTGGTTATTGTTTGCCGCGGCTGGATTGTTCAGGTATTCGCCGCCGACGCGGATCGGAAACGCGCCTTTGTAAAGCGGAAAGCTGTCGAGTGTGTAAGCAACACTACCGCTGAGGACAATTGGATTGAAATGGCTGGCAAAAGCGCCGCCGGCGATCGTATTTCCAAGATTGGAATCATACGGTTTTGAGCCCGCCGCAAAATGCGATTGATTGGCGATGTCGTAACCGGCGATGCCGAGCGACGATTCGATTTGGTGCGTCCATTTGGCATTCCAGATTGCCTGCGCGCCAAGCAGGAACGGCCCGCGAGTATTGACCTGGTCAATCACAAAACCGGCGGCATTGGCCACGAATTCATTTTTATCGTTCAATTTATAGGTCGCCTGCAACGCCGCGCCTTCGGGCGTATAATCCGGATCGAATACCATCGCCGATTGCTGGAACGGCTCATTCATTTTTCCAATCGTTCCTTTAACCATCCACGTTCCGTTATTGATCGGCGTCCAGCTTCCATAAGCCGCGTCCACATAAAGGAATTTTTTCGAACCGTTGGCTTGAAATGTTGTATTGTTCGACAACGGCGTGCCGCCGGTCGTGCCGCCCGTCGCTCCCGGAGAATCACCGGAGCCGACGCGGAAACCGACTTCCAAATTGTCTTCCAAGTTCAAAGTCACGCCCATGCGGATGCGGTAACGGAAACGCATATTGTTATCGTTGCCGCCGAACGCCGGAGTCTCGGTGGTGACATCATCAAAACGGCCGCGGAAATCGCCGTAGATCTTCATGCTCTTGATCCAATCGGCCATCGGAAATTTCTGGTCGAACGCCTTCTTCATATCGTTCGCCGAATCCATCTCATTTTCCGCTTTAAGCTGCTTCGCTTCATCCACGGTGAGAATTCCCTTTTGTTCGAGCTTGTTCAGCAACGCATCAACGCCCGTATCCGCGTGAGTTTGCGGACAAAGCGCCATCAACGCCACTGCACCAGCAAATAATGCCGTTTTGGTATATGTTTTGTGCCTGTTTTGTTTTTTCATTGTTATGATTCAGTTGCGAAATGCGGCGACACAATGAAACATTCACGTTACAACCAAACGGCGGAAATGTTACAATTATGTGACAAAAGCAGATTTGTGTTACAAAAACCGGATCCGTCGTGAATCTTCCAAACATGTTAAGCGCCACGCGCATCGCCCTTGCGCCGGCTTTGCTTTGGCTCGCGTGGACCGGCTGTCAAAATGCTTTTGTCATCCTTCTGATTATCGTCCTGCTCACGGACCTGCTGGATGGCTGGCTCGCGCGCCGTTTGAATTGCCAGACGGAACTCGGCGCGAAATTGGACAGTTGGGGCGATTTCATTTTGTGGGTTTCCCTGCCCTTTTGCGCCTGGTGGTTGAATGAAGAAAATTTCCGGAACGAACTTCCGTTCCTGGCCGTCGCGATTTTCTTTTATCTCGCAGCCGTCGGAATTGGATTCTTAAAATTTAAGAAACTGACGAGTTATCATACCTATGGCGCAAAAATAATGACCGTTTTGGCGTCGGTTGCAGTCATCTTTTTCTTCGCCAGCGGTTCGGGAATGGCGTTGCGCATTTTTGTTCCGATCGTCGTTGTGGCGCAAGTGGAAGAAATTTTGATCACGCTTTCGCTTCCAAAATGGCGGGCAAACGTGCCGTCAATTTGGCATTTGAAAAAATCGGTCAAGCGGGCCGCTTCGCCCAAATGATGACCATCACACAGGCTTGATTTTCTCAACCCGGAAAGGCTAGTTTGGCATCAGTTCAATGCCCGATATTCATTTCAATTGCGTCAAATGCACCCAAAAGCTGGTCATTGACGCCGAAGGCATCGGCATGACAGTTTCCTGCCCGACTTGCAATTGTGCGCTCGTCGTTCCAGCCCAAAGCCTGCCGCCGATACTTCCGCCGCCAAAACCGGATGAGAGCCGGAAAGCTAAAGAAGAAATCGCACGGCTTCGAAAAATTGCAGAAGATGTGCGCTCCTGCGCCAAAGAATTGGAATGTGAAATTGAAGATGGCGTGGCCGAATTGATCGCCCGCTCCTCAAACGGAAATCCGGAAGAAGCAAAAATCCGGCTGCGACGCATCCTGCAACGCGAACGGAGCGGAACCCTGGCCCCCGTGTTGACGCTGGAATCGGCCGTTAAAGCGATGAACAAGTTGTTTCCAGAAAATCCAAACCAAAAACCGCTTCCGGGAAGAGCGTGGGTTTAACCCGCATTCTCAATCGGCTTGGCCGAAATCTCCAGCATCCGCTCGATCGGCAACCGCGCGCGCTTCAAAATGGACTCCGGCAACTCAATCCGCGGCGCCAGATGTTTCATGCAGTCGCGAACTTTTTCGAGCGTGTTCATCTTCATGTATTTGCACTCGCTGCAACGGCAATTATCCGCCGGCAATTGCATGGCATTGAAAACCGGCGCGCATAAAAATTCTTTACCCGGACATTCCTTCTGCATCCGGTGAATGATTCCCGATTCAGTCACGACGATGAACTGTTTCGCCGGATTCGTTTTGCAGTAATCAATCATTTTTTCCGTCGAAGCGACCGCGTCCGCCAAATCGCGAACGTCGCGCAAACTTTCCGGATGCACGACGACTTTAGCATCGGGAAATTGCCGCTTTAATTTCAGGATGTTGTCGCGCTGAAATTCCACGTGCGCGTAACAATTGCCTTTCCACAAAGTCATTTTGCGACCGGTTTGTTCCATGACCCATTCGCCCAGATTTTCGTCCGGCACAAACAAAATGTCTTTTTCTCTGGGCGCGGCGCGAACGATTTTTTCCGCATTGCCACTGGTGCAAATGACATCGGTCAGCGCCTTCACTGCCGCGCTGCAATTGATGTAGGCAATCGTCCAGAAATTCGGATTTGTTTTTTGCAGCGCTTCCAGTTTTTCCGCCGGACAACTTTCTTCCAGCGAACAGCCGGCATTGGCGTCCGGCAGCACGACGATCTTGTTGGGATTCAAAATCTTCGCCGTTTCAGCCATGAAATGAACACCGCAGAAAACAATCACGTCCGCAGAAGTTTTTGCCGCCTGTTGTGAAAGCCCGAGCGAATCGCCGACGTAATCGGCCACGTCCTGGATTTCCGGCACCTGATAATTGTGCGCGAGAATAACCGCGTTCAATTGTTTCTTCAGCGCAAAAATTTCGCGGGCCAGCGGTTCAAATTCTGTTTTGGCCATTGCGGCGCGGGGATGAATATCAACGATGTCTGTCACAAAATAAATTTACCGACGCAAATCCTCCGCGTCAATCAAGGCGATTTATTTTATGGTTGCCGAACTGGAAGGATGCGAACCTAATTGCCTCATGCCATCGAGCACGTAAAGCAAACCGGAAAGTGCCGTAAATACGCCAGCCGCGAAAATCCAGATTTCCAGGAAGCGGCCATGAAAAATCAGATCCCATTTCAATAAAATCCAACTGACGGCAAGCATTTGAAAAACCGTTGCAATTTTCCCTGTCAAACGCGGCCGCACGGCAATATTTCCCACTGTCAACCGGATCACCACCACGCCAATTCCCAATAATAAATCGCGCCCGATGATTGTGCCCGTGAGCCACAGCGGAATTTCTCCGAGCAAATCGCTATTGCATAAACTCAAAGTCACAATCGCTGAAACGAGCAATAATTTGTCCGCCAGCGGATCGAGGATTTTTCCCAATTCACTGATTTGTCGGTAACGCCGTGCGACGTAGCCGTCCACGCCGTCGCAAATCGCCGCGATGGCAAATGATAGGATCGCCAGCAACCGGTGAATTTCGTTTCCTGTGCGCGAGTAATAAATCAATTCGACGACGAAAAACGGTATCAGCAAGATCCGCAGGATCGTGATTTTGTTCGCCGTCGTCATCGCGCCGAGCTTGCCATGTAGGTCACGGATTTGCACGAAATGAATTCCGCGGCGGCAACAGACAAACAACCTTGCTCCGGCTTTTTTCTTTACTCGCAATCGTTCTCATTTAAATTGTCGTTTCGTTTTTTGAAACAGATTCATTTATGGCTAAACTTTTCATCGAAGATTTGGATTTGAAGGGCAAACGCGCACTCATCCGCGTGGATTTCAATGTTCCGCAGGACAAAGTCACCGGCGCCATCACCAACACCAAGCGCATCGAAGCCGCGTTGCCGACCATTAAATACGCGCTCGACAAAGGCGCTTCCGTCATTTTGATGAGCCATCTCGGCCGTCCCGACGGCAAACGTATCGAAAAATTTTCACTCAAGCCGGTCGCCGAAGCGCTTCAGAAATTGCTTGGCCGTCCGGTGCAATTCTTGAATGACTGCGTCGGCGCTGAAGTCGAAGCCGCCTGCGCCAAAGCCAAACCCGGCGATGTGATTCTACTGGAAAATTTGCGCTTCCACATCGAAGAAGAAGGCAAAGTAAAATTGGAAGACGGTTCCAAGTTGAAGGCCGATCCCGAAAAAGTGAAAGCGTTCCGCGCCAGCCTGACGAAGCTCGGCGACGTTTACATCAACGACGCTTTTGGCACCGCCCATCGCGACCACAGCTCGATGACCGGCGTGCAATTGCCGCAACGCGCTTGCGGTTATTTGATGAAAAAGGAATTGGACGCGTTCAACGCCGTCCTTGAAAACCCAAAACGTCCGCTGCTCGCGATTCTCGGCGGCGCGAAAGTGGCCGATAAAATCCAACTCATCAACAACCTGCTCGATAAAGCGGACGAATTGATTATCGGCGGCGGCATGGCTTACACGTTCCGCAAAGTCCAGGACAACACGAAGATCGGAAATTCAATTTTCGATGCCGAAGGCGCGAAGATTGTTCCCGACCTTTTGGCGAAAGCTAAAGCCAAAGGCAAAAAAATTCATCTGCCGGTGGATTGGGTCACCGGAGATAAATATGGTCCCGACGCCAAAGTCGGCAGCGCAACATTGCAAACTGGAATTCCCGACGGCTGGGAAGGTCTTGATGCCGGTGCGGAATCATCCAAAATTTTCGCGGAAGTCATTGCCCGCGCAAAAACAATCGTCTGGAACGGACCGCCCGGAGTTTTTGAATTTCCTGCCTTTGAAAAAGCGACGAAAGCGATGGCGGATGCCATCGTGGCCGCGACCGCAGCGGGCGCGACAACGGTCGTCGGCGGCGGCGATACCGCGACGGCGGCAAAGAAGTTTGGCGCGGACAAAAAAGTGACGCACACTTCGACCGGCGGCGGCGCGTCGCTGGAATTTCTTGAAGGCAAAGTGCTGCCCGGCGTGGCGGCATTATCGGAAAAATAAATTTCTTCCTCTTCGTCATCCTCTTTCCCTCAAATCAAACGAGGAAGAGTGAGAGCAAGAGTAAGAGCAAGATTTTTGAAAATGAACAAAGAACGTAAACTCATTATTGCGGGCAACTGGAAGATGAACAAAACCGTTGCCGAAGCTTTGGAACTTGCCAAAGACCTGAAGCTTGAACTCGCGAACGTGAAGGAAGTGGACATCGTCGTCTGCCCGCCGTTCACCGCGCTCGAATCGGTTTCCAGGGCGATTCTCGAAACCAAAAACATCCGGCTCGGCGCGCAGAACATGAGCGAAAACAACTTCGGCGCGTTCACCGGTGAAATCTGCGCCGGAATGCTAAAGGAATTTTCGGTGCGCTACGTCATTCTCGGCCACAGCGAACGCCGGCAATATCAAAAAGAAACCGACGCGCTCATCGCCAAGAAGGCCGCCGCCGTCCATGCAGCCAATTTGAAGCCTATCGTCTGCATTGGCGAAACGCTGGCGGAACGTGAAGGTAATCAAACCGAACGCGTCTTGGAAACTCAAGTGCGCGGCAGCCTGGCCGGTTTGACCAAAGAACAAATGACTGAAACGATTGTCGCCTACGAACCGGTTTGGGCCATCGGCACCGGCAAAACCGCGACCACCCAACAGGCGCAGGATGCCCACGCATTTATCCGTAAAACGCTGGCGGCCATGTTCGACGAAGCCACCGCAAAGAAGGTTCGCATTCAATACGGCGGCAGCGTAAAACCGAATAACGCCAAAGAATTGATGAGCCAGCCGGATGTAGACGGCGCGCTCGTCGGCGGCGCTTCGCTCGAAGCGCGAAGTTTTGCTGACATCATCAAAAATTCCATTTAATATCCCGTTATGATTTATCTTGTCGGATTTTTAGTGTTTGTGCTCATCGCCAATTGCCTTGCATTGATTTTGCTCGTGCTTGTGCAATTACCAAAAAAAGATGCCGGCGCGGGTCTGGCTTTCGGCGGCGGCGCGGCGGACGCGTTGTTCGGCGCGGGTTCAGGCAATGCGCTGACGAAAATCACCAAATGGGCGACTGTTACTTTTATTATCTTCGCCATTATCCTTGGAGTTTTGGAAAACAAAATCCATCATGGTTCCTCGGTATTTGAACAGCAATTGGAGCAAAAACAAAATCAAACACCGGCGATGGCTCCGACGCCATCCCCTGCTCCAGCACAACAGCAATCGCAACCGGCGCAACCTTCTGGAAATGGTTTGCTGACATTTCCAGCGACGAATGCGGCCGCCGCGCCCGCAACCGGCGGCAGCGGTGTTCCGGCAAAATAAATTGCAATGCAGCTTTTCAAGCGCGCCCCGAAATTGTTTTTGCGGGCGCGTTTTGCTTTTCTGCTCGTCGCTGCAACATTGATTTTTGGTTGCAGCCGGCGGGAACCACCCGCTGACATCACCATTCTCAACGGCGGCGAGCCTGAATCGCTCGATCCCGCCATTATCGTCGCGCAATTGGATATGCGCGTGATTCAGGGATTGTTCCAGGGGCTGACGCAATTCGATCCCAAAACTGCCGATGCCATTCCGGGACTCGCGGAAAGCTGGGACATTTCGGCCGACGGAAAAGTTTACACCTTTCACCTTCGCACCAACCTCGTCTGGTCCACCGGCGAGCCGATCACCGCCGACGACGTCGTTTATTCCTGGACGCGGGCGTTGAGTCCGGCAACCGCTTCCACTTATGCCGGTCTGCTTTACTTCGTCAAAAATGCGCAGGCGTTCAACGAAGGAAAAATCACTAATGCTGCGCTGGTCGGCGTTCACGCTCTCGACCAACACACGGTCCGCGTTGAATTGAACAATCCCACGTCATTTTTCGCGAGCATTTGCGCGATGCCGTTGACCTATGTCGTGCCGCGCCAGGCCATTGAAAAATATGGCGACCGCTGGATTATGCACCAGCCACTGCCGGTCAGCGGACCGTATGAACTCGGTTATTGGCGGCTCAATGACAAAGTGCGCCTCGTAAAAAATCCGCGTTATTGGGACGCCGCGCACACGCAATCCGGCGTCATTGACATCCTGCCCGTCGGTTCCGCCAACGTGGCGCTCAACCTTTACGAAACCGGCCAGGCGGACATCGTCTGGGACGCCGCACTTGTCCCGTCACAATTGCTCGACGTTTTGTTGAAGCGACCCGATTTTCACACGTTCAATTACCTCGGCACGTATTTCATTCGATTCAACGTCACTCAAAAACCATTCGACGACGTTCGTGTCCGCAAGGCATTTGCGCTGGCGATTGATAAAGAGCGGATCGTGAAAAAAATCACCCGTGGAGGTGAACTTCCGGCGTCGCATCTGGTTCCGGACGGCACGGCCAATTACCAATCGCCGGACGGCCTCGGCTACAATCCTGAACTGGCGCGGAAATTATTGGCCGAAGCCGGCTATCCCGAAGGCAAAGGATTTCCGACTGTCGAATATCTTTTCAACGCGCCCGCCGGCGGCGAAAAAATCCATGAGAATATCGCCGTCGAATTACAACAGATGTGGCGCGATGAATTGGGCGTCAACATCTCATTGCATCAAGTTGAAGCAAAAACATTTTGGGGAATGCAATCCCGGCTCGAATTTCAGATTTCACGCTCGAGCTGGATCGGCGATTACGACGACGCCAACACATTTTTAGGCATGTTTACCAGCGACGACGGCAATAACCGCACCGGCTGGAAAAATCCGAAATATGATTCCCTGATTGAACGCGCCAACGAACAAACCGACCCCAAATTGCGCGAAAAGATTTTTCAGCAGGCCGAAACCATGCTCGTGAGCAACGCTGTTCCCATCGTTCCGCTTTATTTCTACAGCGGCATCAATTACTTCGACACCAATAAGATCTACGGCATTTACGAAAATATTTTGGACGAGCATCCGTTGCAATATATCGGCAAGGTAAAATCTAAATAAAATTTTTCTCTGCGTCGCGCCGTCTCTGCGGTTAAATAGTCGTGATGTATTTTGTCAGGCGCATCATTTTTGCCATTCCGCTGCTATTACTCATCAGCGCGCTGGCATTTCTACTCGTGCATCTGGCGCCGGGTGGACCGTTCGACCGCGAACGCACGCCGGCCTCTCCGGAAATCGAGCGCGCTCTTCGCGCCAAATATCACCTCGACGAACCGGTTTGGAAACAATATGCGCGCTATCTCGGTGATTTGGCGCATGGCGATTTTGGCGTTTCACTTAAATACCGCAACCACACGGTCAACGACATCATCGCGCAAGGTTTGCCGGTTTCGATGACCCTTGGCGGACTCGCCTTTTGTTTCGCGATGGGCGTCGGTTTGCCGGTTGGTTTCTTCACCGCAGCCCGGCGTGGTCGCTGGCCGGATTTTGCAGGAAGTTTTTTCGCCATTCTCGCCGTCTGCGTTCCGGCATTTGTCGTTGCACCGATTTTAATTTTAACTTTTTCCATCAAATGGCGGCTGTTGCCGGTGGGACTTTGGGAAACACCGTGGCACATGATTCTGCCACCAATCGCTCTTGGCGTTTTTTTTGCCGGAAAAATTGCGCGGCTGTTTCGCGAAGGCATGTTGAGCGCGATGCAATCAGAATTCGTCACGGCCGCGCGCGCCAAAGGCCTGGATGAAAATTTGCTTCTCCTCAAACATGCCGTCCGCATTGCGCTATTGCCCGTGGTTTCCTATTCCGGCCCGATGCTCGCCGACATGCTGACCGGCTCGTTTGTCATCGAAAATATTTTCCAAATTCCGGGCATTGGCGTCTTTCTCGTGAACAGCGCGCAGAACCGCGATTACACGGTCGTGGTCGGACTTTCCCTGCTTTACGCGATCTTGCTGGTCGGCCTCAACCTGATTGTGGATTTCGCCTACACCATTTTTGATCCCCGTGTGAAATATGATTGAAGAAACGTCCAAGGGCGAAAATCAAAGCGGTGTTCCCGCCTCATCAACCGGGACGCAAACCGCTGATGCGACTTCCAATCCGCGTCAAATGGCCTGGCTGCGTTTCAGACGCAATCGCATCGCAGTCATCAGCGCGTGGTTTTTGGTTTTACTGATTGTCGTGGTCGTTGCCTGGCCATTGATGTTGAAAATCGGCCCGGAGCATTTCATCGAAATGCATAGTCCGGACAACCTTTCCAATGCACAATTTGCCGCGCCGTCGGCACAACATTGGTTTGGAACGGACATGCACGGCCGCGATTTGTTTTCACGCTGTCTTTACGGAGCTCAAATTTCCCTGCTCGTCGGCGTCGTCGGCGCGCTCGTCAGTTTGATCATCGGCGTGCTGTGGGGCGCGGTTTCCGGTTACGCCGGAGGACGCACGGACGCCATACTCATGAGGATCGTGGATGTGTTGTATTCGCTGCCGACAATTATTTTCGTCATCGTTCTCATTACGACGCTGGGCGAATTATTGCGGCAGGCGCAATTCATCGAGAAATCACCGGCGCTTTCGGCCGCGCTGCGAATTGTTTTACTGTTCGCAGGTCTGGGGGCGGTTTCCTGGCTGACGATGGCGCGAATCGTGCGCGGACAGGTTTTGTCATTGCGCACCCGCTCGTTTGTCGAAGCCAGTCGCACACTCGGGGCGAAACCGCATTGGATAATTGCACGCCATATTATCCCAAACATTTTTGGCGTGGTCATCACTTACCTCGCGCTCACGATGCCGGCCATCATTCTTTACGAATCCTTTTTGAGCTATCTCGGCCTGGGCGTGCAGCCGCCGATGGCAAGCTGGGGAACGCTGATCGCCGAAGGCGTCACGCAGATCAATCCCATCCGGATTTATTGGTGGCTGATTCTTTTCCCGGGCGGGATTCTGATTGCAACTCTGCTCGCGTTAAATTTTCTCGGCGACGGTTTGCGTGATGCGTGGGACGTAAAAGCGAAATGAAAATCCTGCCGAACATTCACGAATTCAACCACTCAGTCAATTCGTCAATTCTCCACTCCAAAAATTCCGAAGAATGTTTCGGCGTCGCTTTGTTTCGCAACGGCCAATATGCCGTGAAATCTACTTGCAATTTCTTCAATCGCACAACTCCATTGCGCGCCAGTTTTCTTGCCGCGATATTTTTGCCAGTGGCGACCGCCTGCTGCCAAAGCATCAAATGACAGGATTCCGCGGCCATTCGCGCGGCCAAATCCAATTCTGTTGCTAAAATTTTTCCCGTCCCGGATTTTGGTTCCGCTTTCGCCAAAATGTTTCGCAGCTTTTCCAGCGCCGCCAATGTCCCCCGAATTTTCTGCGAAGAAATTTTTGAAAACCATTTTAATCCGTTTCGACAAAACAATTCACGCGCTTCGGGTTTCGGCGCGGCGATGACCGTGCCCAGCGGGGTTTCGTTTGGCGCATGGACGCGGAGTATTTTATGAGCGAAACCCAAATTGAAAGCTGCTTCGGCGATTTTGGCATCGTTATAAATATCGCGGCCCAAAACCGGAACAATCTTCTCCGCGACGAATCGTTTTGAATTCCATGCCAATGCTGCGCCGGCGGCGAACATCGGCCAGCTCACGGCAAGCGGATTCGGATGGCCGCCGTCGCCCCAATCGGTGATCAAATAACCAATGGCGCGAAATTTCTTTCCCGCTTTCGCAGCCGCCGTGAGATTCGCCAACGCATTGTCATGTTTGCCGACGAGCGTCTGCCAGGTGGAAGTGCCGGGACAAACGTAAAATGGAATTTTTGCTCTGGCGAATCGCGCCGTTTCTTTTTCGAACGGATGGTTTGCCTCATAGCCCCAATTCAGTGCAATTATATTCGCAGCAGCAGATGCAAGTCCGTTCTGCCCGGTTTGAGCCGGCTTACTCCGGCCGCTGCGGGCTAATTCAGGAATCAATTTTGGATATTTCAAAATGATGTCGCCCCAAAACATCATGGTTCTACCCCGCAAAGAAACCTCGCGCTGAATTTTTTTTAGAAAATCCAGATAGACCCTGCCTTTGCCAAAGCGTTCGCAAATTTTTTTGCTCTGGCCGCGGCCTAAATCCCATGTTTCGTCACAACCGACGTTGAAAAATCGGCTGGAAAAATTCGGGAGCAATTCATCGTAAAGTCCGCGAAGAAATTTGACGGAGTCCGGACGGCCCGGCGCCAGTGTCGTCGGACGACGAACGAATTCTCCGCTGCTGTCTTCGTAAGGTCCGGAGATTTCCGCGAGCGAATTCAATTTGGGGTCGGCCAGAAATTCGCGCAAATGCCCGAATGAATTTTGATTTGGGACCAGATCGATCCCAAGCTCCCGGCAGCGGGCATCGAGAATCTGAATTTCTTTTGGCGTTAACGCGCCCCAGCTTTGCCAGACCGATCTGAATTTCCGATAGGCAAAGGTGTGTTCGGTGTAAAGTTGCAGCTCATTGATCTTGAAATCCGCCAGTTTTTCGGCGAGGTCGAGCAGCGTTTCCAATTTCGGCACGCGGCCGCGCGAAATGTCGAGCATCACGCCGCGACGGAAAAAATCCGGCCAGTCGCGAATTTTAACGCACGGCAGTTTGCGTCCGTATTCGCGCAACAATTGCCGAAGCGTCGCCGATGCCGCGCGCAAACCGGCGGCTTCGCGGAAATGAATTTCGATCCCGTCTTTGGAAACGGCCAGCAAATAACTTTCCGCAAAATCCGGCGCGCCGCCGCCGCAAATCAATTTGATTTTTGCCAACGGCTTTTGTTCTGGCAGCGTGAACACACCGCCGGTCAATTTCGAGGATTTAGGTTTTGGCAGGAGATTCAATTACGCGAAATCGTTTTTATTGCGGAAGGCTTTCCGAAAAGCGCGTCGTGCATTCCCGGCATCGGCTGGTTCTTTTTCTTGTCCCAATAACAAAACCCTGCGCTCCAATCCCAAATCGCCCAGCCGATTTTTTCCTTTTCAAGAGCATGACGAAAGGCCCCGTAAAAATTGGCGCGCGATTGTTCGTCAGCTTTCGTGTAGGCGCCAAATTCGCCGAAATGAATCGGCCTGCCGTAAAAATCCGACCAGGCTTTCGCGAATTTGATTTCATTTTCAAACGCAATCGGACCGCTCGGATTTTGTGCCGTTGGCAACGAATTATATCGCGCGATCCAATTCGTGACCCAGGGATTTAATTTCAGCGACGCATCCGGAACGAGCGGCTTCGCCGGAGGACCGGGAAATTGGATTCCGACAACTTTCGTGTCATCACCCGCCCACGTCGCGCCTTGATGCGTAAAGTAAAACGGATCGTAACAATGCACGGAGACGATGACATTATCATCCGCAGGCAGAGTCAGATTAGTCAATTGATCAATGCTGCCCCAGGTTGCCGGTTCAACGAAAATCGTCCGGCGCGGATTCGATTTGCGGATTTCCAAAATCGACTTTGCATAAATTGGATTCATCGCCGCCGCCGTCGCGTTGTCGTGCGGTTCGTTATCCAATTCAAACGCCAATTGCATCGGGAATTTTTTGTAATGCGCCGCAATTTGTTTCCATAGCGCCAGAAATTTCGGGGTCGCATTGATCGGATTTTCATCAAGGCCGTTGAAATGATGGATATTAATGATGACGGCCAGACGATTTTTTAACGCATTGGTCACGACGAAATCCACGCGCGAAAAAATTTCAGGCGATAAAATGAAATCCGGCCCCTTGCCGGCGTATTGCTGCCAACCGATCGGAACACGCACGTGGTCAAAACCTTCTGCCCGCATTTTGGCGAATTCATCCGCAGAAACCGTCACGCCCCAGCTTTGCGACGGCGGCGCTTCCAGATAATTGCCGAGGTTCACGCCGTGCCTGAACATTTTCGCCGCGCGATATGCCGGCGTGTCGTGGCTGGAAATCGGCTGCATTTGCGGCTTCGCCGGCGGAACGAATTGTTTATCGGCAGCAAAAACATTTGCGCAGACAAAAATCGCGATTGAAATGGTGAATGTTCTCATACGGCAGAAATTTTCAGTCCATCAAACGCCAGCGTGATGCCTTCGGGCATTTCCGATTGCGACCGATCATGATCATAATCGTGCGTCAGGTGTGTGAAAAAAGTTTTTCCGGCCGCAATTCGGCGGGCGGCGGTCAGCGCTTCATCCAGACACATGTGCGTGGGATGCGGATTGGGCCGCAGCGCGTCGAGCACGACGATTTCGACGCCGCGGACGCGTTCCATCGCGTCGGTAGGGATTTCTTTGCAATCGCTCAGATAGGCGAGCCGCTTTTTTCCATTTTGCAGGAATAAAAAACCCGTCGTCGTCATCGAGCCATGTGGCAGCGCCAGCGGAACGATTTCCAGATCGCCCAGCGTGAATTGACCTTCGATCAAATGTGGTTCGGGATGAAAATAACCTTTCCAGATCGGCCGTCCGTCGAAGGCGTAAATGAAGACGCGTTTGACATGCTCCATCGTTTCGGCGCTGGCGTAAATCGGCAGCGGCTTGCCGCTCAGATCACAAAAGCGACGGCAATCGTCCAGTCCCATGATGTGATCGGCGTGGGCATGGGTGAGCAGGACGGCATCGAGCCAGGAAATTTTTTCGCGCAGGCATTGGAGACGAAATTCCGGCGTCGTGTCCACGGCGATCTTGATTTTATCAGTGGCGACGTAGATGGACGGCCGCGTGCGCCAATTTTTTGGGTTGGCCAGAAATTCTGGCGGATATTCTTTGCCGATGATCGGCACGCCTTGCGAAGTGCCGGTGCCCAGAAATGTGACTTCAAACGCCATGCGTCCAAATTAGCAAAACCGCCGCAGTCGGCGAATGAAAATGATTTGCGCAAATCAGCTTTCTGCGAATAATGGAATCATGAAGCGAATGCTTTTCCTGTCCACCGTTGTCTCGACCGCCGTCCTCTTTACATCGGCGCCGGATTCCCTCGCGCAAATCAAAACCGCGCCAACGAATCCGCCGGCCGCGTCTTCCGGCTCCTGGCAAAATGTGAAGACCAACGCAACGCAAAGCTGGCACGACATCAAGGAAACGCTGGGCGCATCCGCGGATTATACGTTTCAGAAAAAGGACGAATTTGTGGCCAAGGCAAAAACAGATCTGAAAGCGTTGGACGCAAAAATCAAGGAGTTGTCGAAAAAAACTTCATCCAGCACCGGCGACACAAAAGCCGCGGCGCAGGACAAAATGAAAAAGCTCAAAGTCGAGCGCGCGGAATTGGCAAAAAAATTGAAGGAAGCCAAAGCGGCGACTGCCGACGACTGGGACAAAGCCAAAGCCGGATTTACCAACGGTTATGCGCAGGTCAAACAATCCGTCAAAGACGCGTGGGACTGGGCGTCCGACAAGATGAAAAACTGAATCAATGCGTGCGGCAGCCGATTTGCGCAAACGCGACAAGGTAAGCGATAACGCCGCCAATCAGCAACCACGGCTTGCCTTGAAGCAGGAGCAAAATTCCCGCGCTCAAAACGGCGGCGATCACGACGTAGGTCAAAATTGCCAAAGCAAATTTCATGGCGATCATTTTAATCAGTTCAACCGTGCGCGCAAGATTTCAAGTTACGCCGCTGCCGCTGCTTTTTTGGCAGCGGTCATGAAATCCAAATACTTGATGAGTTGCGACTTCATTTCCTTGCGCGAGACAATCGAATCAATCAGGCCGTGGTCCAGAAGAAATTCCGCCGTCTGAAATCCAGGCGGCAATTCCGCCTGCGTCGTGTCTTTGATGACCCGCGGCCCGGCGAATCCAATCATCGCTTTTGGCTCGGCTAAAATCAAATCACCCAGGCTTGCGTAACTCGCCATCACGCCGGCCGTGGTCGGATGCGTCAAAACGCTGATGTAAGGCAATCGCTTTTGCGCGTGATACGCGAGCGCGGCGGATGTTTTTGCCATTTGCATGAGGCTGAACATGCCTTCATACATGCGCGCGCCGCCGCTCGTGGAAATGATGATGACGGGCAATTCCTTTTCCGTGCCGCGTTCGATCAGGCGGGTCAATTTTTCCCCGACGACCGAACCCATCGAACCGCCAAGAAATCCGAAATCCATGACACCGAGCGCCACGCGATGTGTCCCGATTTTACCGAGACCGGTCACAACCGCATCTTTGAGCGTCGTATTTTTTTTGTAGGCTTCGAGTTTGGAGGTGTAAGTGGCGACGCCTTTGAAACCGAGAATGTCCACGCTCGCCATTTCCGCATCCATTTCTTCAAACGTGCAGGTTTCCACCATTGAATGAATCCGTTCGCGCGAGCCGATGGGGAAATGATGCTGGCATTTGGAACAAACTTTTAGATTTTCATCCAGTTCCTTGTCGAAAATCATCTCCTCGCAATTCGGGCATTTGACCCAAAGTCCTTCGGGAATTTCACGCTTTTTAGTCTTCGACTTGGCGGCACCGAGCTTCGGCTTTTTGGGCAGGGCGGCCGGAGATTGTTTGTGCGGCGTCAGGGCCGGTTCGACATTCTGGGCGACAAAAGATTTCTTGGTGAACGAAGTTGTATCCATGAACACCTGAATCATATCAAATTACAAACCGCGCGCAACTGTCCAGACAGCAACGTCTCCCGCTCCGGCCTTTCGCAAAATGCGCGCACATTCGCTCGTCGTCGCGCCCGTCGTGAAAACATCATCCACAAGAATTATTTTCTCACCGTCCAGTTTTGCACCATTACCGGCCGCAAATGCGCCGCGAATATTCTGCGCGCGCGCTTGCTTCGTCAAACGCGTTTGCGTCAACGTCGGGGTGATGCGGCGAAGCAAACGGTTGTTCAATGGAATTCGCGTCGCGCCGCTTAAATGCCGTGCCAGCCGTTCGGCCTGATTGAATTCCCGTTCGCGTTCCTTCATCGGGAACAACGGAACCGGCACGATGAAATCCCATTTCTGTCCGCGCAAAACCGGCAGCGCTTCGCGCAAAAACAGATCGGCCAAAAATGGTTCAAACCATAGATGCCGCGAGTATTTGAAACGATGAATCGCTTCGAGCACGACTGTTTTGGCAACGACCGCCGAGCGCGCGGACGAAAAATGCAAATCCATTTCACGGCAATTGGTGCATTCAAATGTCGTCGTGATGTCGCCTTCAAACGGCAGGCCGCAGCGATCGCAAAATGGCGGACGGATAAAACGCACTTGTTGCCAGCATCGCCCGCCAACGAATCCATCTTTAGCGGATGCGCGTTCCGATTCGCAAAGCGCGCAAATTTCAGGATAGACAAATCCGAGCGCAACGTTTGTCCATTTGCGGATGGGCGCGGCGATGCTCATTCGGCAATCGTGTATCGCAATCGCCGTTCCGCGAGCGGAAGGAACCGAAAAATTGCCAGCGCGATCACTAAAATGAAAAAAGCCAGCCAGCCGTCCACCATTTTTTCACTGCCCCAAAACCAGGTGATGTTGCGTGGAAAGGCGTAGGTCAACGACGCATAAACTTTCAACCAGAAGATCCAGCCGCCATGCAAACCGATGGAGAAATATAAGTTGCCGGTGCGCTGGTAGCCCAGGCAGAGCAGGATGCCCACAAGTGTCAGTGAGAAAAATTTCGGAATGAATGCCCGCAAGTCCGCGAAGCCGGCGAACATTTGCGGAAGCAGATCCAACCCGGAATGCCAGTTGATCTGGCCGGTGATTTCGCCGCGCTGAAGAAAATGCGAGAAGGCAAAGATCAAGCTGCTGGTGAGCAACGCGAACGGCCACCAGAGAAATCGCCGCAATCCGCCGAACAAACCGCCGCGGAATAGAATTTCTTCAAGAACGGAGACTACGGCAGCCGTTCCGATCGCCGAAAAAACGGTTTTAATGATTTTTCCCGTGGTCAAATCCGGAACGAAGGCCCGTTCGCGAAAACCGATCGCCAGCGCCGCGACAAGCGCGAGCGAGAAAAATCCGAGCAACAATCCGCCGAGGAATTTTCTTGCCTGTCCGTAAGGCGGCGTGATTCCCAGGTCTTCCGGTGATTTTGCGCCGAAGGCTTTGAGCAGTGGCCAAATTCCCGCCAGTGCCAGGATCAAAAATGCACGGTCTTCGAAGCGATGGAACGGCGAATTAGCGATTTTTGGAAACGGCAGGTGTTGCGCCAATTCGTAAAGCCACGGCGCCAGCAGCGCGCCGCCGATAAAAATGACAACGAAATAAATGAGCAGCGCCCAAAGTGGTCGCATGGATTGAAATTACTTTTTTACGCGAAACGCGCCAAGAATTTATTTCGCCTCGAGAAATTCCGTGGCATCGGCGGCTTCGGCTTCCGGAACCTGGACGCGGATCATGCCGGCGCTTGAAAAATTTCCGAAGCCGCCAAGCCATGCCGACGCATTCTCGTTGGCGATGAATGGATGAAAATTCGCGGCTTCGAGCCGGGAACGGACAATTTGTCCCTCGTTAAGGTCGAAGGTGCTGAAAACCGTGACGAAATCCATAGAGATTTTAGTGGGGTTTCATGAGCAACGAGGTGTCGCCGGATGTTTCGCGCCGCAACTCGGCAAAAACGATGACGCCCGCACCGGTCTGAAGCAGGCTTTGCACTTCCACTTCGACCTGTTTGCCGATGAATGGTTGCCCGTTGTTGACGACGACCATCGTGCCGTCCGGCGAATAACCGATGCCCTGTCCCTTGTCGCGGCCTTCGCGAACGATTTTCAATTGCAAAATTTCGCCGGGCAACAAAATCACTTTCAACGTCTTGGCAACTTCATGGAGATTGATGCAATTGATTTTCTGCAATTCGGCGACTTTGGATAAATTGTAATCGTTGGTCAGCAAACGCGCGTTGAGATTGCGCGCCAGCCGCACGAGTTTGGAATCCACGTCTTTTTCTTCGGGAAAATCGCCGTCATGAATGCGCACCTCGACGTTCTGGTTATGCTGCAAACGGTTGAGCATTTCCAATCCGCGCCGGCCGCGGGCGCGTTTGATGGGATCGGCGGAATCGGCAATTTGTTGGATTTCCTTGAGCACAAATCGCGGCACGAGAATCAGGCCTTCGAGCAAATGCAACTGGATCAAATCGGCGATGCGCCCATCAATGATGACGCTGGTGTCCAGCAACAACAGATTGTCCGGCTTGCTTTGCGGTGCGAACCGCACATACGGAATGATCAGCGAAAAATCTTCTTTATTGCTGCGCATGGCCAGAATCATGCCGATGTAACCAAATCCCAGGAACAGGCACAGGCGGATGAGCCATTGCGCCCGTTCATCTGCATTGACGAACAATCCCGACCAGCCGATGAGCAATGCCACGAACGTGCCGAGAATCAGGCCAAAAGTGATCGCCGAAAACGCACGCAACGAAAATCCTTTGAGCATCTCATCGATGGCAATCAAGATCGCGCCAAAGCCAAAACCGATGATCATTCCCAAAGCCCAGCCATAATGAGCGGTGATAAATTCCGGCCGCACCTGGCTCACGGCGTAACCGGCGGTCGCGCACAAGCACAGGAACAAAATCCGGATTGGCCAGAGTTGAGGCATTGAAATTTAAGATTTTAGATGGCGGTTTACGATTTGTGCGACATTCGCGCGTTGGTTTAATTCGCCGGACGGATTTGATTGTCGTTTCTTATTTTGGCGGAGCATTTGTTTTCGGCAATTCTTTATGCCAAAGCATTTTCCACAAACCCAGCCGGTTCAGATTGCTCGTCGTGATGGACAAATTATAAGCAATGTTTTGCACGTTCGTCGCCACTTCCGGGTTTTGCAAGAGCGTCCCAGCAAGACCTTTGCCGGACTGGATATCAGCCATCAATTGTTTCAACGATTCCGTCGCCGTTTCAATGTTTTTCACTGCGATGGTCGCGTCGCCGTTCGTCGCCAGCAATGCGTCGGCGGAATCGGCCATATGCGACAAACTTTGAGAAAACGCGACTAAATTGCTCGCTGCCAGGCTGATTTGCCGGCCGTTCGTAGAGATCAATTGATTGATGTCCCCAACCGTTTCGCGCGCTTCGACCGTGACCGTGCGGACATTTTCGATCGCCACCGCAAAATTCGTCAGCGTTTGTTCATTCAAAACCTGCGTCCGCAAATCAGTCACCGCCGCGTCCAATTTCTTTGCAGTCTCATCCAGCCGATGAACGAATCCCGTCGCCGACCGCGCCATTTCCTGCAGATCCAGCGGCGGATCGCAATCAACATCCGTTCCGTTGGTCAGCACCGGCAATTCATTTTCCTGCGGAAGAATGGCCACAAATTGATCGCCGAGGAAACCGGATTGCTGGATGGCAAATCGCGCGTCCGAATAGATCGGCGTGCCTTTGTAAATCTGCAAAACAATCGTGACGCTTTTGCCGTCCGGCGCCAGTTGAATGTCCGAAACGCTGCCCACCTGCACGCCCGAAAGCGTGACCGCCGCGCGCGGTTTCAGCCCGCTCACCGTCGTCGAATGCATCCGCACTTCATACGTGCCGCGGAAAAAACTCGCGCCTTTGGCGAAGGCGATGATCAACGCGCCAAGCAAAATCAGGCCGATCAAAACGAACAAGCCGACTTTGATTTCTAAACGTTTACTGTCCACACAATCGAAAATAACAAACACCGCAAGGCAACGCCAGCGTTGGATTGATCGCCGCAGACGTCTTCAAATCGCGAGGATTTTCTCGATCTGCGACAATTCGGAAGGATCAAATTTGAGATTTTTTGTCGCCGCCACGTTTTCCGCGACTTGCTCCGGCCTGCTCGCGCCGATGAGCGCCGTCGTCACCGCCGGCTGCCGCAACACCCACACCAGCGCCATTTGCGCCAGCGATTGCCCGCGCTGTTGCGCGATTTCGTTCAGCGCGCGAATGACTGCCAGTCGTTTCTCCGTGATGTGGTCCGGTTTCAAAAACCGCGGATCCCGCGCCGCCCGGGCGTCCGCCGGAATGCCGGACAGATAACGATTCGTCAACAGTCCCTGCGCCAGTGGCGAGAAAACAATGCTGCCGATGCCTTCTTTCAACAGCGTGTCGAACAATCCGCGTTCCGGCGTGCGCTCGAACATGGAGTATTTCGGTTGATGGATCAGGCAGGGCGTTTTCAATTCGCGCAAAATTGCGGCCATGCGCGACGTCTGTTCCGGCGGATAATTGGAGATCGCGGCGTAAAGCGCTTTGCCACTTTTCACGGCTTGCGCGAGCGCGCCGGCGGTTTCTTCCAACGGCGTTTCCAGGTCCGGCCGATGATGATAAAAAATATCCACGTAATCCAATTTCATCCGGTGCAGCGATTGGTCGAGCGAGGCCAGCAGATATTTGCGCGAACCCCAATTGCCGTAAGGCCCCGGCCACATGTCGTAACCGGCTTTGGTGGAAAGGATCAATTCATCGCGGAACGGCGCAAAATCCATTTGCAACAATTTCCCGAACGTCTCCTCCGCCGAACCGTAAGGCGGGCCGTAATTGTTCGCCAAATCAAAATGGGTGATGCCCAGGTCAAATGCCCGACGCGCAATCGCCCGGCTGTTTTCAAAATTGTCCGCGCCGCCGAAATTGTGCCAGAGACCAAGCGACAACAGCGGCAATTGGATTCCCGATTTTCCGCAACGCCGGTAAAAAGACGGATTATCGTAACGCGCCGGAGATGGTTGATACATATTGAGGCGAAACGATAAATCACGCCGCGCCGACTGCAATTCAATTTCGACGATAATCTTCGCAGCGATTATTTTTGCTGAAACGTCAGCTTATCATCCTTTGCCGTCACCTTGATTTTATCTCCCGGCTTGAACTCCCCTTCGAGCAATTTCATGGAAAGCGGGTTGAGCAAATGTTCCTGCACCGCACGTTTGAGCGGACGCGCGCCGAATTGCGGATCGTATCCTTCCTTGGCCAATAATTTCTTGGCGGCAGCATCCACATCCAGCGTGAGATTTTGCTGCGCCAACCGTTTTCCCAGTCCGGCAATTTGAATTTCCACGATTTTCGATAATTCCTCTTCATCGAGGCTTTGGAAAATGATGACGTCGTCCACGCGGTTCAGAAATTCCGGCCGGAAATGACGTTTCAATTCGGCCATGACCTGATTTTCCAAATCCAATTTCGCAGCCGTTGATGTTTTTCCTTCCATGAAAAATTCCTGGATCATCGGCGAACCGATATTGCTCGTCATGATCACGATGGTGTTCTTGAAATCCACCGTTCTCCCCTGCCCGTCCGTGAGTCGGCCGTCATCGAGCATCTGCAACAACACGTTGAAAACATCGTGATGCGCTTTTTCGATCTCATCGAACAGCACGACGGAATACGGTCGGCGTCGCACCGCTTCGCTCAATTGCCCGCCTTCCTCATAACCGACGTAGCCGGGCGGCGCGCCGATGAGCCGCTGCACGGAAAATTTTTCCATGTATTCGCTCATATCAATGCGAATCATCGCGTTTTCGTCGTCGAACAAAAATTCCGCCAGCGCGCGAGCAGTTTCCGTTTTACCAACGCCGGTCGGACCGAGAAAAATGAAAGAACCAATCGGACGATTCGGGTCCTGCAATCCGCTGCGCGCACGGCGCACGGCATCCGAAACGGCTTTGATGGCGGCCTTTTGTCCGATGACACGCTGCGCAAGGCGTTCTTCCATTTTCACGAGCTTCTGTCGCTCGCCTTCGAGCATCCGCGAAACGGGAATATGCGTCCACGACGCAACGACGCGGGCGATGTCTTCGTCGGTGACTTCCTGCCGGAGCAATGACGCACGAGTCGTCTCGTTGGATTGTTTTTCAATCTTCGCCAATTTCTTTTCCAATTCGGGGATTTTGCCGTATTGCAATTCCGATGCGTTGCTCAAATCACCGCGACGTTGCGCTTGCTCCAATTCAATCCGCGCCTGCTCCAATTGCGATTGCACGACGCTCACGGCATTGACCGCGGCTTTTTCATTCTGCCATTGCGCCGTCAGCGCTTTGGATTTTTCCTTGAGATTGGCCAATTCTTTATCGAGCAATTTCAATCGCTCTTTGCTGGCGGAATCTTTTTCCTTGGCCAGCGACGTGCGCTCGATCTCCAATTGCAAAATCTGACGGTCAAGTTGGTCCAGTTCTGTCGGCTTGGAATCCAATTCCATTTTGATGCGCGACGCCGCTTCGTCCACGAGGTCAATCGCCTTGTCCGGCAGAAACCGGTCGGTGATGTAGCGATGCGACAATTGAGCGGCAGCAACAAGTGCGGAATCCTGGATGCGCACGCCGTGATGCACTTCGTAACGCTCCTTCAGTCCGCGCAGAATCGCAATGGTCGCCTCAACGGTCGGCTCGGTCACCATCACCGGCTGGAAGCGGCGTTCGAGCGCCGGATCTTTTTCAATGTGCTTGCGATATTCGTCCAGCGTCGTCGCGCCGACGCAGCGCAATTCGCCGCGCGCAAGTTGCGGCTTCATGATATTTGCGGCGTCGGTTGCACCCTCCGCCGCACCCGCGCCAACGAGCGTGTGCAGTTCGTCAATGAACAGAATGATTTTGCCTTCGCTCGCGACAATTTCTTTAAGGAATGCTTTCAAGCGATCTTCAAATTCGCCGCGATATTTTGCGCCGGCAATCATCGCGCCCAAATCCATTGCCACGAGTTGTTTGTTCTTGAGCGATTCCGGAACGTCGCCGGAAACAATTCGGCGCGCGAGACCTTCGGCAATAGCGGTTTTGCCAACGCCGGGTTCGCCGATGAGGACAGGATTGTTTTTCGTCCGGCGCGTGAGCACTTGCATCACGCGGCGGATTTCTTCGTCGCGGCCGATGACCGGATCAATTTTTCCCTGTCGGGCGAGCGCGGTGAGGTCGCGTCCGTATTTTTCCAGCGCTTGAAATTTCGCTTCAGGATTTTCGTCGGTCACGCGCTGGTTGCCGCGCAGCTCGGCAAGCGCTTTCAAGACCGCGTCGCGTTTCAAACCGTGCTGGGCGAAAATCTTTTTCAGCGACGATCCGCCGCCGTCGAGCAAGCCGAGCAACAGATGTTCAGTGCTGACATATTCATCTTTCAATTTCGTCGCTTCCGATTGCGCGGCGTCCAAAGATTTGCGCAAATCGTTCCCGGCAAATGGTTCGCCGCCTTGAACTTTATGGCGTCTCGCCAATTCATTTTCCAAATCGGATTTCAGTGTCGCGACATTTAGGCCAACGCGCGCCAGCAAATCAGGAATCAAACTTTCGGTTTGGGAAATGAGCGCAAGCGCGAGATGTTCGCCGTCAATTTCCTGATGCGAATGTTCGCGGGCGATGCGTTGCGCGTCCTGCAACGCTCCCTGCGATTTCAACGTCAACTTTTCCGGTTGCATGGCGGGAATTTAACCATAAATGCGCAAAGAGGCAAAGCCGTGGAAAAACAGTTATATTTTATTTTGTCGCAAAAGGCTCGCTGGACTGATAGTGAAAAAAGATGCTCCGGACGTTATTGCACCTGCTGCTGGGTTTGGTTTTGTTTCTGTTTGTATTTTATCTCTTCAAATTAGGCTTCGCTCACCGTCCCGACGGCAGCCGTGTTCCTGTTTTTATGGCTGTCTCGCAATCTCATCATTATCGAATTGCAGGAGAAATTCCGAAAATGTATGAATCCCGATGGCTTGCCTGTAATTTATCAAGTCGTTGGTTTGATTTTTGGCAACCCAATCCAAGCAGTTGGAATGAAGGTGGAATCTGTTTCGCTCTCTACAATGCATTATGGGTATTACTTTTATTTTTGGTTCTTATCCTCACATTGCCGGAGGCGTGGATTCCAATGCTCGGCGTGACAGCCGGGCTTATGGGCAACAGCATTCCCTCCTGGCCACCCTATTTTTTGCCATGGGATATGCCAGCAACGTTCTTTTTCACCGCTGCCTATCTTTGTTACCGCAAAAAATCGTGGCTGGTTTTAATCGCGATTTTGTTGGCCGGCGCGCTTATGAAAGAAACGGTTCTGCTCTGCGCTTTGCTTTTTTTGAATGCTCCGTGGAAAAGGAATTTGAGATTTCTGGCAATGATTGGCGTGATCGCCTTGGCGATGATCCTCACCAAATTGATGATGCCGACAAACATCTCCCCGGCGTGGTATTTTTCAATTTCCGAATGGCTTTCAAACTTCCATTGGAACTCTCTTTTCAAGTTGTGGCCGGTGATTTTCGTTAATGCCGGAGGATTGATTGTTCTTCTGGTGTGTTTGACAAAATTGCGCGATTGGCCGCTGCGCTTTGTTGTTGCTGCATTCGTAATCGGCCAATGCCTCAACGACATCGGCTACGGCGTTTATGTCGAATTCCGTGTCTGGTGCGAACTGCTGCCGTTGGGATGGATCTTGTTCAGCGATTTCATTTTCAAAAACAAAGCCGATAAATCTCCTCGTGAAGAAAATCAAATCGCCGTTCATCAAAAAGTTCCAATCTAATCAACTTAAATTTACGAAATCAATTCCTTTGCGTCTCCGCGTCTTTGCGTTAAAAATTCCGGCATGAAATACCGCACACTCGGACGGACTGGCTGGAAAGTCTCGGAAATCAGCTTTGGCGCATGGGCCATCGGCGGCTCGTGGGGAAATGTTTCGGACGAGGAATCGCTCGCCGCGCTTCATGCCGCGCTCGACGGCGGCGTGAATTTTTTCGACACGGCGGACGTTTACGGCGATGGCCGGAGCGAACGGCTTTTTGCCAAATTGCGCCGGGAGCGGAAGGAAAAATTTTATGTCGCGACGAAAGCCGGCCGCAGATTGCCAACGCAAACGCCGGAAGGTTATACGCGGAAAAATCTGACGTCATGGATCGAGCGCAGCCTGCGGAATCTGAAAACCGACGCGATTGATCTGCTCCAATTGCATTGTCCGCACACGGAAGTTTTTTATCGTCCGGAAGTTTTTGGAATTCTGGATGATTTGGTCAAAGCCGGAAAACTGAGGCATTACGGCGTGAGCGTGGAAAAGGTCGAAGAAGCGATCAAAGCGATTGAATTTCCGAATGTCCAGTCCGTGCAAATCATCTTCAACATTTTCCGCCAGCGTCCGGCGGATTTGTTTTTCCAACTCGCGCAAAAACACAAAGTCGGGATCCTCGCCCGCGTGCCGCTCGCTTCCGGTTTGCTGTCCGGCAAAATCACGCGCGACAGCAAATTTTCAAAGGATGATCACCGGAATTTCAATCGTCACGGCGAAGCGTTCGACCGCGGCGAAACGTTTGCCGGCGTGGATTTTGAAACCGGATTGCGCGCCGTCGGAGAATTGAAATCACTCGTTCCAAAAAATGCGACGCTGGCGCAAATGGCGCTGCGCTGGATTTTAGAATTCCCAGCCGTCACGTGCGCAATTCCCGGCGCGAAACGTCCGTCGCAAGTCGCCGAAAACATCGCGGCGTCCGATTTAAAATCGTTGCCGCCGGCGACGATGAAAAAAATCGCGGCACTTTATAAAAAGGAGATCAAACCCTTGGTGCATCATTATTGGTGATTGCGTCGTTTTGCCTTGTCCGTCATTTGGATTTCGATTGCGGGCTCAACCGATGTTATAAGCGCCTTGCTCCGATGACGGCTTTGCGTTACGTTGCGCGCGTTATGGAAACGACTTCATTTCCGCCCGGCGCGCCTCCGCCGCTGATGCCCCCTCCGGTTATCGCGCCGCAACCGCCGCCCCCACCGCGCAAAAGCCGCGGCTGGATGATATTCGCCATCGTGTTGCTGATCCTGCTGGCTTTTTCCTGGTTCATTTATTTTTCGATTTTCGCGCGCGCCTTGACCTTTAAAAGTGGTTTCGGCCCCGGTTTCACCACGAGTGCGATGCGCACTGCCGCTCCGCGCCTGGATGAATATGTGACGCAGGACAATCACTCCCGTAATAAAATCGCCGTCATCACCGTGAATGGAATCATCACCAGTCATTCCAAAGATCCGGATGGCAATTCGATGGTGGATATCATCAAAGCGCAATTGGACCGGGCATCCGACGACCATAATGTTCGCGCCGTGATTCTGAAAGTGGATTCACCCGGCGGCGAAGTGATGGCATCGGACCAGATCAATAAATTGATTGTCAGGTTCCAAAAAATTTCAAGCAAACCGGTCATCTGCTCGATGGGCAGCCTCGCGGCGAGCGGCGGATATTATATTTCGGCGCCATGCCGCTGGATTGTTGCCGATGATTTGACGCTCACCGGCAGCATTGGCGTCATCATGGAAGGACTTAATTATCGCGGCCTCATGGATAAAATCGGATTGCAACCGATGGTTTATAAAAGCGGCAAATACAAAGACATGTTGAGCGGTATGCGTGAGACGAATGATATTCCCGCCGGTGAACATGAAATGGTGCAAAACCTGATTGACGAAACGTTTCAAAAATTCAAAGCCGTCGTCCGCACCGGCCGCACCGCCGCGCACGAAGAAAACGAAAAGGCGAACATGGGCGGCCGCGCGCTCGCGACGGATTGGGAATCAGTTGCCGACGGCCGCGTTCTTTCCGGCGAGCAGGCTTTGAAATACGGTTTTGTGGATGAAATCGGAGGCTTTGACACGGCAACGGACAAGGCCATGAAATTGGCGGGCATTCGCAACGCCAACATCGTCGAATATCGCCAGCGGCATGATCTGTCCGATTTTCTCTCGCTGTTCGGGGAGAGCAGCAAAGCGCACGACATCAAGCTCGATTTAGGGATTGAAGCTCCCAAATTGCAGGCTGGCGAACGTTATTTTCTCTGGCTGCCACCGGCTGATTGAACGCCGGAAAATAATTTCCCGTCACTGTGAAAACAATTATCCGAACAGAATCCTGTTCAGCACAGGAATGGCATAGAATTTTTTGACGCGTTCTAAAAAATTGCATCTCTGGTCAGCGATTGCCGGGAACCGGCAACTTTAAGACCCGCGATTTAACAACAATCATGCCCGACCCATTGCTCATCGTCGCTGACAGTGAACGTGATGCGAACATGCTTTACGCCACCGGCCTGTTTGTGCCGGACCCATTCATCTTTTTGCAATTCGAACGGCGTCCGCTCCTGGTCTTGAGCGACCTGGAAATTGATCGCGCCCGCGAGCAGGCCGCCCATTGCCGGACCATTTCCCTTTCGGACATCCAAAATAAATTGCGGCGCGAGGGCGTCAAACAGCCGGGATATGCGCACGTCATCCGCCATGTTTTTCGCGACAAAAAAATTCGCCGCGCCATTGTGCCGGATAATTTTCCGCTAGGCCTGGCGCGTGAATTGAAAAAGCTCGGCGTCAGGCTCGAACCCGAACCGAATGTCTTTCCAAAACGCGAATTCAAAAACGCCGATGAAGTGCGGAAAATTTCAGCCGCGCTCACGATGGCCGAAGTCGGCATGGCGGAAGGAATGCAGGCGCTGCGGCTTTCAAAAATCGGCAAAGGACGCCAATTGATCTATCGCGGCGCGCCGCTGACGTCCGAACGCCTGCGCGCCATCATTGATTGCGCCATTTTGCAGGCCAATGGATTGGCCGCGAACACGATCGTAGCCGGGGGCATCCAGGCTTGCGACCCGCACGAGCGCGGGCACGGTCCATTGCGGGCGCACGAGCCGATCATTCTGGATATTTTTCCCCGCTCACAAAAGACGGGTTATTTCGGCGACATCACCCGCACCGTCGTCCGCGGACGCGCCAGCGAAGCGGTCCGCAAACTCTACGACACTGTCTGGCAGGGACAAAAAATCGCCTTCAATAAAATCCGCGCCGGGACGCCGACGAATGAAATCCATCAGGCAGTGCAGGAATTTTTCGTTCAACGCGGTTACAAAACCGGCCGCCGCAATGGCCACATGGAAGGCTTTTTTCACGGAACCGGCCATGGGCTCGGCCTGGAAATCCATGAAGCGCCGCGCATGGGCGCGACCTCGACCGGGAAATTGAAACCCGGACATGTCGTTACCGTTGAACCGGGGCTGTATTATCCGGAAACCGGCGGCGTGCGGCTCGAAGACGTTGCGCTGGTCACAGGCAACGGCGCCAAAAATCTGACGCGGTTTGAAAAAGTGCTCGAACTTTGAACCGGTCAGCGAACCTCAAAGTTCAGCTTGAGCACGGAAGCATTTTTCGCTTCGTCCCGCACGCGCAGCAACAATCCGTGCGGCCCTTTTGCCAAGTCTGTCAGGTCGATGGAAAACGTTTCGTGCATTGAATCAAACAAGAGATTTTCAGGACGCACGTTGATCTCTTCTTTTCCGTCGAGCGAATACGTGGCATCCGAAATCACACTTGCGCCATCGTCGGCATCAACCGTAAAGCGCGCTTCACCCCGGGTGATTGACCGGTTTTTTACCGTCAAAACCGGCGGCGTGTTGTCAATCAAGAAGGCGTCGCTTCGCTCCACGGCGGTGCGCGCCGTTGCCGGCGTGTTTGCGGCTTCATCCGACGCGGCGACTTTCACAAAATAAATTCCCTCGCGAAAACCTGTGCTGTCGAATGAAAAGAACGTTTCGTCCGTCCGGTCAACGAGCGTCGTCCAATTCGTTTCCGATTCACCCCGAATAGAAACGGAATAGATCAAGTCGTCGCCATTCGGATCAGTTGCGTTCCATACAACCGTGCACAGGCCAGGCGCGCGCGTCATCTTCAATTGCGGATGCATCGCCATCAATTGCGCCGAATTTTGCATGGCGGCTCTGTCGCCCAGCAATTGCTCCAGACTGGTCGGCATTTCACCGGGCGCCGGCATGATAATTTTTGAAACGCCAAAACCTTCCGCAAATACTTTCACGCGCGAAATGACCGGCGCGGCATTTTGATTTTGATAATAAAATTCAAAACGGCGCAAATCAGCATCCCGCTCGAAGAAAACGCGATACTGCAAATAACGCGCCGCCGGACTGGCGATCGTGATTTCGTTCGTCAACGAAACCGGCGCGCTCCAAGCGCTCCATGTTTTTTCGGGCTTTTCTGTGTTGCCCGAACGCGTCGAGATTTGGAGCTTCGCGTCGCCGTTCGGCCGGATTTTTCCCCAAATGCTTTTCTGATTTGCGTCAAAAGCCTTGGACGTATAAACGCCGCGGGCGGCGAGGGCGAAATCAATCCGATATAATTTTCCCGGATGGCTTGTGGCCGCGAAGTATTGTCCGTCGCCGCGTGTCGGCAACAACGCGGCCACCTGCGCGCCGTCGGCAGTTTGCTGCAACAATTTCCAATGCGTCGGGCTGGAAATGGAATAAATGCGGCCTTTATCTCCCGTGCCGACAAGCAGATCGTCATCGGGCAAAAGCAGCATCGAATAAATCGCTTCGCCGGGCACGCTCCAAAAGCGTTGCACATAACCGTTTGTTTCGATGCGATAAATCGCGCCGGGCGATTCGGTGCCGGATGTTTCGGATGACGATGAACTTTTCACGGCATTTCGAATATCGTCTATTGAGACGACGGCATTTTCGTCCGCTTTCGGCGCGGCGTTGGTCGGAGTGCTGTTCACCGAATCCAACATGCCGCCGGAAAGGATGACAACCGGCGAGGATGAACTGGACGACGAAGATTTTTCATCGCCACTTTTCCCGGCAAACGTCGAGGCGTAAATCGTGCCATCGGCAGCGACCGCAATCTGTTTGATTTCGGTGTCACCGGAATTGAACAAGACGAAACCGTTCGTCGCCTTATCAATTCGATACAAATAACCGTGCGGACTCGTGCCGGCGAGCAGATTGCCGTCGGCATCCCATGCGAGCGAGGTGATATTGCCTTCGGGCGTGTCCAAATAAACTTCCGCTTTAGCCGGCGTCGAACCGCCGGCCGGCACGCGTAAAATTTTTCCTTTATCGCCCGTGGCCAGATAAAGCGCGCCGTCCTTGCCGAAAGTCATTGCCCAAATGTAAGTCTCACCGGGATTGCAAAAAACTTCCGCGCGACCGTCTGAATCAAGCCGATAAACGCGGCCATTGGGTGAGGTCGCGGCGTAAAGGCGTCCTTTGCCGTCAATCGCGAGCGCGTGAACCATGATTTCGTTCGGCGCAAAGAATTCGGACAATTTTCCTTTGCGATCGAGTTTATAGACCTTGCCCTGGTTGCCGGTGCCGAGAAAAACATTCCCATCATTGTCCTGCACCGCGGCCCAAATGATCGGATCGGCGACATCGGCCAGATTCGTGATGGCGGGCGCAAGCTCGAGATGTCCTTCGCTCGTGAGGCAGACGTTGCTGAAATCGCCCGCGCTGAATCCGGCAAATGTATCGTAATCAATTTTCTCGGTAGTCACGGCTTTGGCGAGCGGCGCGAGCGCAAGCGCCATGAGCGGAACGGCGGCTAAAAGGATTCGTTTCATTTGATCCTCACAGGTATTGTCATTTGTCCTTCAAATATTCCGGCGACCGGAACGTTTGTTTCCCAAAGCGTGATCTGGTTCAAAGTGGATTTCTGGAAATGCGAATTCGGCGACTGAAATTGCGCCATAACCGACGGCGGTAAATCCGGTAAATTTTTTCCTTCGACATTTAAGCCCGGCGTGGTTTGCAGAAGCTTGATGCAAATGTTCTGATGCGAACGCGTCTGGCGGATTTGTTCCAGCACCTGCTCCAGATTTTTTGGCGGCAAACGCGACGGTTGATCAACTTGAAAAGCCGCGTCCGCATCGCCGACGAATAATTGCAATTGCGCCGCGCTAATTTCCCGCGGAACAGGAATTGAAATGGAAAAATTGGTCCCCGGCGCATGATAATTTCGCAAGCCGAGAACGGCCGTCAGCGTTCCGCCGGCGCGGACTTCGCGATTGTCCAGTTCTACCGAATCAAGCTGGCTGGCTTTATGACCGTCGGCGAGGCGCACATGAAAAACAAGTGATTTGACTCTGGGAAATTCACAGGGATTGCCGAGAAGCGTTTCGTATAAACCGAGCTGCTGAATCACGAGCATATAACCGCCCTCCTCGCCGGTCGCCGCATCGGAAAATTTTATCGGTTCATGGCCGGGAATTTCCATATCCGTGTCCATGTAAATCGTCTGCTCATATTCCGATTCCATCGTGTCGTAAAACGATTCGAGCAACGCGATGGCCGAAAGAATCGGTGAATAGTCCACATTCTGGAACATGTCGCCCTGAAACAAACGCTCTTTGCCGTCGGGCGATTGCACATGAATTTCCACGTGCGTCGTTTGCGCCTTGCGTCCGATTTCGCCGGCAATGGCCGTAAGCCGGTCCTGATAAATCGTTCCGACGACCGGGCCGACGTTCAGCAATTTGAAGGAACGCACCCATGATTGCACGACCGTCAGGATTTCCGCCGATGCCATCGGCATTTCCGTCGGGCCTTGTTGCATGAACGGATGCCCAAACGCCAAAATCCGATCGCCGTGCCGCCAGGTCACCGTGCCGGTTCCCGCAAATTGAAAATCGCCGCTCATCAAAACGCCGGAAACCGCCGAGCCGGGCTCAAGATTTGTATCCGTTATTTCCGTCGCGCTGCCCGATGGCGCCTGCATCACCTGCAAACCGAGCGCGCTCAAATGCGATTCAAATTTTTTCAACACGCGTTCCGAAACGCCGGAAACGAACAACGGCGTCGGCAACGCCTTCATTGTGGATTGCAATGCAGACGGCGCGGGCACATTGGCGTCTGTCGCCGGCGCAACGAGCCATTGCGGCGAAGCATCATCCGAATTGACTTTTACAAAAGCCGTTCCATTCGTCGTTGGCTGATAATTTTCCACTTCCAACATTTGCTCAATCGGCGTAACGCCAAACAAATCCTGGTCGTGCGGATAAAGAAATCCGTAGGCATAGGCGCCGATGAGTTTTCCGTTGATGTAAACCGGGCTGCCGCTCATGCCGGCGACCGGCCCGGTCAATTTATTCGTCGCATCCAATCCGCGGCAGATGATGACCGGACGCTTCGGGCCGATAAAATTTTGCGCGATGCCGACGACTTCGAACGGAAAACGATCAATGCGCGTGCCGGAAACGACGGTATGCCATTCGCCGGTCATGCCCGGCTTTATTTCCGAAAGCGGCATGATGGGCGGACTGTCTTCGCCGCGCGCGGCCATAAAAAGAGAGAGAAATAAAATCAGCGCGGAAAAATTCAAAATGCGCCGGCAAATATTCATGGTTCTGATTTGCGATTGCCTGGAAACTGTCGGCAGTCTGATTTTACCACCGGTGCGTTGCAAGAGAAAAAACGCCGCGCAAATCTTCTCGTCGTGACAGCGCGCGCTGGCTGATTTAATTTCATCGGATGCAGCAAACGACATTGACGCTTGGACATTCACCGGATCCGGACGATGCCTTCATGTTTTATGGACTGGCAAAGGAACTGATTCCTTCGCAAGGCTTCCGCTTTGAACACATTTTGCAGGACATTCAAACACTGAACGAGCGCGCCACGCGCGGCGAACTGGACATTTCCGCCGTCAGCATTCACGCCTACGCCTATGTTTCGGACAAATATGCGCTGCTTCCGAGCGGCGCGAGCATGGGCGATGGCTACGGCCCGATGCTGGTGGCGAAACAAAAATTTTCGCGCGAAGAGATTTTAAAACGGAAGATCGCCGTGCCCGGCACGATGACCAGCGCCTTTTTGGCATTGCAGCTGTGGGTTGGAAAACCGGCGAAAGAATTTAATTATATCGTCGTTCCCTTCGACCAAATCTTTAAAACCGTTCGTGAAGGCAAAGCGGATGTCGGCCTCATCATCCATGAAGGACAATTGACCTATCAAAACGAAGGGCTCGTCGTTTGCGAAGATCTCGGCGTCTGGTGGGGAAAACAAAACGACGGCCTTCCCCTGCCCCTCGGCGGCAATGTCATCCACAAAAAATTTGCGCCGGACGTGCGCCGCACGATCTCCGGCATTTTGACGGCGAGCATTCAATTCAGTCTGGATCATCGCGCTGAAGCTGTTCAACACGCGTTGCAATACGCCCGCGATATGGGACGCGATCTCGCGGATAAATTTGTCGGCATGTATGTGAACCACTGGACGCTGGATTATGGCGAAAAAGGCCGCGAAAGCATCCGGCGGTTTCTGGGCCGGGCGTTCGAACGCGGACTGATTCCGCATCGTCAGGAATTGGAATTTGTGGTTTAATCCACCGCAATGTCCACGCCAGAAAAACCTGTCGCTAAAAGCCTTCGCGATCGTTTTTCGAATCCGCTGATCATCTCGCTCCTGCTCGCGGCCATGACGCTTACAGTTTATTGGCCGGCGCATAATTGCGGATTTATTGACTACGACGATCCGATTTATTTTTACAAAAACAAGCACGTGCTCAGCGGACTGACGCCCGAAAACATCGTCTGGGCATTCTCTTCAATCGACAAAGACGCGCCGACCTGGCATCCGCTGACTTGGATCTCCTTGATGATCGATGCCGATTTATTCGACAAAAATCCTTCCGGGCCACACCTGGTCAATCTCCTCTTCCATGCTGCAAACGTCGTCCTGCTGTTCCTGTTGCTGCGATTAATCACCAGGCGCTTTTGGCCGTGTGCTGTCACCGCGGCGCTATTTGGCCTGCATCCATTGCACGTCGAATCGGTGGCATGGATCTCTGAGCGCAAAGATGTTTTGAGCCTGTTTTTTGGATTGCTTGCGTTGAATTTTTACGCGCGCTTTGTTGAAGATCCAAAACTTCAAACTTCAAAATCCAGAATTTTTTATTTTTTGACGCTCACCATGTTTGCCTGCGGCCTGATGTCCAAGCCGCTGTTGGTGACTCTGCCTTTTGTGATGCTGTTGCTGGATTTCTGGCCGTTAAAACGTTTCAAGGATCCGACCGTTCGGCGGCTGCTGTTGGAAAAAATTCCTTTTTTCTTTCTCTCCGCCATTGATTGTATCATCACGGTTTTCGCACAAGAAAAAGGGAACGCCGTCGCGACGTTATCGCGATTTCCTCCGGGAATGCGGATCGAGAACACTTTCGTTTCCTACGCGCGATATCTGGAGAAAACATTCTGGCCGTTTTCATTCGCCAACCCATATCCGCATCCGGGCTGGTGGCCGGTTTGGCTGGTGATTCTGTCTGCCGCCCTATTCCTCGTTTGTTCAATTGCCGCAATTTATTTCGTCAAAAAATTTCCCTTCGCATTCGTCGGCTGGTTTTGGTTTGCGGGAACTTTTGTGCCGATGATCGGCCTCGTGCAGGTCGGCGGCGCGGCAATGGCCGATCGCTATACCTATTTGCCACTGATCGGCATTTTTATCGTGCTGGCATGGATGGGCGCGGCGGCGTTTGACCGGTTCAAATTCTTCCGTCCCGCCATCGTCATTTTCACGCTTCTGATTTTTGCCGGCTTATCGTTCCGGACACGTGATCAGATCCGTTATTGGCAAAACGACGGAACGCTTTTTTCCCATGCAATGGCCGTCACGAAAAACAATTACGTCGCCGCCGTCAACCTGGGCACGTGGTATTCCAAGCAAGGTGACACGAAAAAAACGCTCGATTGTTATGATCGCGCGCTGCGGATGAACCCAAACGACCCGAGCGTTTTATTCGATGTCGGCAACGCCTTCGCCAAGCTTGGTCTGTGGGACGAAGCGATCCATGATTATCGCGGCGCGCTGCAATTCGCGCCGGCCGATGCCTCGGCAGACATTTTAAACAATCTCGGACTTGCCCTCGCGCAAGAACAACAATTCGCCGAAGCCCAAACCAATTTTGAAGCCGCGCTCAAGATTGATCCAAAACTTCCCGGCGCGCATAACAATTTGGCGACAATTCTTTTCCGCCGGGGAAATTATACTGAAGCCGCGCAACATTTTTACAAAGCCCTGGAAGAAACGCCGGACAATCCGCAGATTCTCGTCAACCTCGGCGAAACACTTTTGCATCTTGGAAAAATTGATGCGGCGAAGCAATGTTACGAGGAAGCCGTTCAATTGGCGCCGGACAACGTCAAATTTCGCAAGCGTTTGCAATTCATCCAACAGCACTCAAACTGAAATCACGCCGGCGTTCATTTTGGCCACGATCGGGAAAAGATCATATTGAAGGCAAAATTGCACGTCTCCGCGCAACGGCGGAATTGCCAGCAACCGCTGCGCATTTTCCGAATTGCATACCGCCGCCGCCAGATCGTATTTCAACGATTCAAATGCCGCATGGGCCGCCTGCGCCGGGTCCGATAATTTGACACCGGCCTTGCTTAACAACAATTCGCATAACGCGCCCGCGCATAAAATGTCTTCCAGCGATGCGTTTTCGCGCGTGCCCGCGCACACGAGCAGGACATTTTCAAACCGCGCCGCCTGCATGAATTGCGCCGTGGCCGTCAAATTCAAAAATGACGCCGCAAGCACGCCTCGGGCGCCCGCGCACGCTTTCAAGGCGCGCGTGCCATTGGTGGTCGTGGAGACGATGGTTTTGCCGGCGACTTTTTCCGCCGTGTATTCGCGAGGCGAATTGCCAAAATCAAATTCAATTCCTTCGTTGGAAATCCGCAGGCCATTGCGTTCGCCGCCAAGCAGGACCTCCGAACGCTGCTTCTTGATTTCCAACGCTTCGGAGATTTCGCCGACGGGGATGATTTCCCTGGCGCCGTTTTGCAAAGCCGTCACAAACGTGCTCGTCGCGCGCAACACGTCGAACACCACACATACCGTTTCGCGCAGATCGGCCTGCGCCAGCGACGGCAATTCGCGCGGCGAGAGAACAGTGTCAATTTTCATTCTGAAACGGAGTTAAGAAATTGTTTGGTGGAAGCAAAGGCCAACACGGCAGACAAATCAAGGTTATTCGAGACTTAAATAATGCAGCAATTTTCGACGCAAACCACCCGGCTTCACTGATGGACGGGCGACGAATTTCATCGTCAAATGTAAACAGTCAAAGCATCACTCAATCTTTGTCCGCATGTAATGAAAAAGATATTGCTGCGCGTAGCCGGCGTGCGGACCGAAATGCGTCGCCGCGAATTGGAGCAATTTCTTTTCACTCACGCGCCGGCGCGGAAAATATAATACCCGCAGCGCGCGCTCAATCCACACATCCACCGGAAACGCGGAATCAAATCCATAAGCGAACAGCAGCACGCAGTCGGCGATCTTCGCGCCCACGCCGCGCAGTTTCATCAATTCCATTTTCGCTTCGGCGTAATTCATTTTGCGGATTGCTTCCAAATCGAATTTGCCGCCCGCAATTTGCCGCGCGGCAGCCAGCAGGTTCGGCGCACGAAAACCCATTTTGCAATCGCGCAATTGCTGTTCGGAAAGCGACGCGATTTTTTCCGCGGTCGGAAAGCGGGCAAAGCCTGCACCCAATGAATTTTCCATATCGCAAACAATCAGCTCGCCAAAACATTCGCACAGATTTGAAACAATCTGTTTGATTTGGACGATTTGTTTCGTAGCCGACAAAATGAATGATGCCAGACATTCCCACGGTTCCTGCCGCAAAATCCGCAGACCGCGACAGGCGGCCACCGCTTCGTTCATCGGCCCGTCGTCGGGAAAGGTTTTGAGGATCGCCGCCAAATCAATTTCTGTTTGCAGAAATTCGCGAAGCCAATTCCAATCCGACACCGGCCCGCCGGCGACCAATTCCGCTGCAATTCCCTTTTCAATTTGCGTCAGGCGAACGCAATTTTTTCCGACGACGCCAATCCACGAATTTTCAATTTGCCGGAAGCGGAAGACCTGGCCCGAATCCAGTGTCGCCGCCAAATCATAATCGCGGACGGGCAAAAAGATTGAGGATGAGAAAGACGATGAGGAAGAGTCTTTCATTTCAATCCGTAGCACGCCCACAGATGCAATTTACGGTAAACGCGTCCGTTCATCCGCACCTCGCGGTCGCCCAGATCCGTCACGGATGTGAATTCCTTTTGCAACCGGCGCATGGTGAACAGAAGCTGGCGCTGGCCGATGAATGTTTTTTCCGGGTCTTCGCCGTAGGAAATCCGTTTGTGCGTGAGCCATTTCCAGACCCAATCCTTTTCGAGCGGATACGTGTCCACTTCAGAAACATAAATTGCATTCTGTGCCTGCCGGTTTTCTTTGTAGCGATATTCCGGCCAGAAATAGAATTGGCTCACCGGCTCGCTCGAATCCACGCAATAAACCAGTGGCGTGGAACCGATCGTCGCGCGCGCCTGCGGCAGATAAAACGACAGCAATCCGGTGGTGCTGTAATGGTCGGCGATGATGAAGGCCGGCTCATTCGTTGTCTCCAATTGTTCGCGCGCACGTTCCACGACGAATGCCGTTTGTTTCCATGCCCGCACACGGCGCAGCGGATCCACTTCCGTCGGCAGCGCGTTGCCCGTCACCTTGCCGATCAATTTCGTTTCATACAAAAACGGCAGGATAATAAATCCGATTCCCAAGCCGAAAATCAAGACCGGTTTCACCCATTTCGCGCCGCGTCGCAATTGTTCATTCCAATACACCACCATCAGACAGAACAACCCGGGCACGGCGGCGATGGGCCAATTCGGCAACACCCGCGAATGCAGCGAGAACAGCCAATAACCGAGATACAGCGGCGCGCTCATGCAAAAGAAATAAACCCACAACGGCCGCTCGCGACGATATTTCCAAAACCCGAACATCGCCCAGACCATGCCGACAAAGAAAACCGGGTTCAATAAACCGAATTGCGTGAACGTGAACTCCGGGAAATACCGCGTCGCGTCTTTGAACTTCCAATGCGATTGCATTCCCGCGTCGCCCGCCACGTGCGTGACCGTGATCCAGCCGTGTTTTGCGTTCCAGATTAAAACCGGCGTGGTGCAGAGCAGGAAAATTCCCAGCGCCAGCCACGGCCCGCGTTTGCGCAAATGAATTCGAGTCGCGGGCATCAACGCAAAGACCAGCGCCCAGCAGACCCATTGCGCCGCCGCCGTGTATTTGCATAGGAAACCGAGTCCCATCGCCAGCCCGACGAAAACCCAATCGCGCGTCTTGCCGGTCGGTTGCATCGCGCGCCAGCCGGCGATGAGCGCCCACGTCCAGCACAACACCAGCGGCGGATCAATCGTCATCAAAATCGTTCCCACGCCCAGCAACGGCGTGGCCGTGACGATGAGCAATAAAATCAGCGCCAGTTTCGCGCCAATTTCCTTGGCCAAAAACCGCAGCGCAATAAAACTTAAAATCGCCGCGAACAACGGCGAGAAAAAGCGCACTCCGAATTCCGTGTCGCCAAAGATGTGCGTGCTGACAAATTGGATCAGCGCGATGCCCGGCGGCTTGCTGTAATACGACAACGCCAGATGCTTTGACCAAAGCCATTGATACGCCTCGTCCTTTTCCAGTTCGATCGTCCCGCTTGCCAGATAAATCCAGCGCGCGACCAGTCCGATCAAAATCAAAAGATAACCAAGATTTAGAAATTCCTTT
>DASTWS010000021.1:0-140665 GCA_035776755.1 Verrucomicrobiia bacterium | reverse complement strand
GCAATCCCCGCACATCGATATGGCCGGCAAAACGTTCCTGAATTTTTCATCGAACGATTATTTGGGATTGGCGAATGATCCAGCTTTGAAAGAAGCCGCAGTTCGGGCGATCGAAAAATTCGGCGTCGGTTCCGGTTCATCGCGATTGATTTGTGGTTCCATTGCGCCGTTTCATGAATTGGAGGAATCGCTCGCCGTGTTCAAGAAAACCCAAGCCGCGCTGACATTTTCCAGCGGCTATGCAACCGCCGTTGGAACGATTTGCGCCCTTCTCGGCAAAAACGATATCATCGTTCTCGATAAACTCGTCCATGCCTGCATCGTGGACGCCGCAAAATTGAGCGGGGCGAAAATCCGTGTCTTTGCCCACAACGACCTGAACGACCTGGAAAAGAAATTAAAGTGGGCGAAAGAAGGCCAAAGCCGATTGCAGTCTCAGATTTTAGTTGTTACCGAAAGCATTTTCTCGATGGACGGCGACGCCGCACTGCTGCGCGAAATTGTCGAATTGAAAAACAGATTTGGCGCATGGCTGATGGTGGACGAAGCGCATGCCACGGGAATTTTCGGAAAAAACGGCCGCGGATTAGCGGATGAGTTCGGCGTCAGCAATCAAATTGAAATTCAAATGGGCACGCTTGGCAAATCGCTCGGCTCCAGCGGCGGATATATTTGCGGTTCACGCCATTTGATTGATTTTCTTGTCAACCGCGCGCGCAGTTTAATTTTTTCAACGGCGCCAATGCCGGCCAGCGCCGCCGCCGCAGCGGCCGCAATTCAATTGCTTCAATCGGACGACGGCAACAACCGACGCCAAATCCTGCAGGAACGGATCTCTCAGTTTCAATCGGCCATCGGCTGTCGGCCATCCGCCATCCAGAGCGCCATCGTCCCCATCATTCTCGGCGATGAAGCCAAAACCATTTCTGCCGCGGCGAAATTGCGCGAACAAAACATTTACGTTCCAGGAATTCGTTTTCCATCCGTCGCCCGCGGCGCGGCGCGACTGCGTGTGACACTCAGCGCGGCGCATTCGGCCGACGACATTTCCCAATTGATTTCCGCTTTGAATTCTCTCGATGAATAAGCTCGCGCAACTCGACCAGCAATTCGTCTGGCATCCGTTCACGCAAATGCGCGACTGGCTGAAAACGGAACCGATCGTGATCGTCCGGGGTAACGGCGCTGAATTGCGCGATGCTTGCGGCCGAAAATTTCTCGATGCCAACGCTTCCATTTGGACAAACCTGCATGGACATAATCATCCAAAAATCAATTCCGCGATTTCACGGCAATTGAAAAAGATCGCTCACAGTTCGGCGCTCGGCTTCGCGAATGAACCGGCGAGTTTGTTGGCAGAAAAACTCATCAAATTGGCGGACGGGAAATTGAATAAAGTTTTTTTCAGTGATGACGGCTCAACCGCGTTGGAAGTCGCGCTGAAATTGGCTTACGAATTTTCTCGCCGAAAAAAGAAAATCAAAAGCCCAAAATTTCTTTCGCTCGACGGCGCGTATCATGGCGACACGATCGGGGCCGTTTCGCTCGGACATATTGATTTATTTCACCAAGCTTACAGCGGGCTGCTTTTCAAAACGGATAAAGTCGCGGCGCCATATTGTTACCGCTGTAAATTCAATCGCGCGCAGCCGGAACGGGACGATGCCAGGAATTATCGCAAATGCGGTTTTGAATGCATCGGCAAATTTGAGCAAAAATTTTCCGCGCAAAAGAAAAAGGGAAATCCCTATGCGGCATTTGTTTTCGAGCCATTGATGCAAGGCGCAGCGGGAATGATTCCACAACCGGCCGGCTGGCTGAAACAAGTTTCGAAAATCGCAAAAGTAAACGGCGCTTTGCTGATTGCCGACGAAGTGATGACGGGATTTGGGCGAACGGGAAAATTATTTGCCTGCCAGCATGAAAATGTTCAGCCAGATTTTCTTTGCATCGCCAAAGGTTTGACCGGCGGTTATTTGCCGATGGCGGCCACGCTGACGACGCAAAAAGTGTTTGACGCGTTCCTCGGCGAATATCACGAGTTCAAAACCTTTTTCCACGGCCACAGTTACACCGCCAATCAACTTGGCGCGAGCGCGGCTTTGGCCAGCCTGGAAATCCTGCAAAGCAAAAAATCCATCCGCGCGCGGCGAAATCTCGAAAAGCATTTAAGCGATGAATTGAAATCGCTCTGGCAATTGCCAAACGTTGGCGACATCCGGCAGGTCGGTTTGATTGCCGGAATTGAATTGGTCAAAAACTGGCGAACGCGCGAGCCATTTGATTTGCGGGAACGCGCAGGCATTCGCGTTTGTGATGCGATGGCGAAACGCGGCGTGCTCACGCGGCCGATCGGAAATGTCCTCGCCCTCATGCCGCCGTATTGCACAACGCTGGCGCAATTGAAGAAAATGGTTTCCGCCGTGCGCGAAAGCATTGCGGAGATTTTGGGAAGTTAAAACAATTTCAAACCGCCAGCGTCGCGGCGTATTTTCTTGTTAACCCGGAAAGTTCGGCGCAAACGGATTTATATTTCTCATCATTCGCCAGATTTTTCATTTCCAGCGGATCAGCTTTCGGATCGAGCAACATTGCGCCGTTCTTTCCATTTACGCCGTATTCAGCATAGCGCCATTTTTCCGTCCTCACGGCCACACCATGCAGTGTTTTGCCGTCCTCGCTCCAAACGCTGTAGGCTGGATTATTGAATTCCGCTTTCGGATTTTTCAGCAGCGGCGCCAGGCTCGCACCTTCAATTCCGTCCGGCAATGGCAGATCGCACAATTCCGCCAGCGTCCGATAAATGTCGAGCGATTGGGTGACGCGATAGCAGCTTTGCCCGTTTCCGTTCGCGTTCGGAACGGCAATCATCAGAGGAACGCGCGTGCCCATTTCGAACAGCGAACCGGCCTTGGACCATTTTCCTTTTTCGCCGAGTTGATAGCCGTGGTCGGCCATAAAAACGATGATGGTCTTTTCGCGCAAGCCAAGATTATCCAATTCCGCCAGCACGCGGCCGATATTCCAATCCATCCAGGAAATGGAGGAAATGTAAGCGTGGATGGTTTCTCGCGCTTCCGCTTCGCTCGCGCCGCGGCCGATGAACAAATCTGCATTATGCGGGCGGATAGCCGCGGCCGGAAATCCCGGCGGCACAGTCGGCCAAGATGCAAAATCCGGCGTGAGTTTGATCTTGTTTGGATCGTATAAATCGAAAAATTTCTGCGGTGCCGTCGGCGGGCTGTGCGGTTTGACAAATCCGCACGCGATAAAAAACGGCTGATCTTTATATTTGCGCAGATTCGCAATCGTATGATCGGCGGTTTTGTAATCGCCGTGCCCTTCCCCGTTTCCATCGAGAATCACGAGACGATCGGAATAAAAAGCGCGTTCGCGTCCAGTGGTCGTGTTCGCCGCAGCATCGAATTTTGGCGAACGTAAATCGCGTTCGTTGCGCTCGGCAATTTTTGACGTGTCCTCGGCATGGCCGACGTTATGCGATTGCATTCCGCCTTCGTCTTCAACCGTCCAGGCGGTCGAAGCGTCCCACGCTTTCGGATCGTCAATGCCACCGTGGAAAATTTTCCCCGCGCGAACGGAAACGTAACCGTTTTGCCGGAACAATTGAGGCAGACTTGTCCAATCCGAATGAATATCGCGAAAGGCAACACGGTTTCCGAGGACGCCGGTTTTCGTTGCCGGGCGTCCAGTCAACAGCGACGAACGGGACGGATTGCATAGCGGAAACTGGCAGAAATTGCGGTCGAAGCGCACGCCGGACTTCGCCAGTGCGTCAAGATGCGGCGTCTTCGCGTGAAACATGCTGCCGTAACAGCCGAGTTCGACGCGGCAATCATCCGACATCAGGAAAAGGACATTATATTTCGGCGACTTTGTTTTTTGCGCGCGCAGGATGTTGGGAAACGTCATGGCCGCCGCTGCGCCGATGGCGGCGTGTCCGAAAAATTTTCTGCGCGAAATAGGATGCATGGTGAATTTGATGCATGAAGATTGGCGCAGATCTCAATTTTTTGAAATCGCCAATTCAGGGGATTCGATGAAAGCTGAAGATAAATCAGTTGACACTTTGACCGGAGTAAATCAATTTATCCGCATCCGTTGATTAACGGACTCATGACGAGTGGTCGAGGGACTGGCCCGACGACACCACGGCAACCGATTGAACTGGTTTTCAATGTCAGGTGCCAATTCCAGCTCGAGCATCATTGGCTCGGGAAAAATGAGATGCAACAAACGATTTGTCGCCCTTTCTCGTCATGCGAGGAAGGGTTTTTTGTTTGAAGCAAATCTTCGTCTTCCTCTTTCTCTTAAATCGAGACGGAAGAAAGAGGATGAGGATGAGGAAGATTAAAAATTTATGACCGACAAACATCATTACATGAAGGCGCTGAAATGCCGCGAATGCGGACGCGAATACCCGCTCGAAGCCACGCACGTGTGCGAATTCGATTTCGGCCCGCTCGAAGTCGCCTACGATTACGACAAAATCAAAAAGTCGTTGTCGCGCGAATCCGTCGCGTCGCGCCCGAAATCCATGTGGCGTTATCGCGAATTGCTGCCGGTCGCGAATGAGCCGACCGTCGGCACGCAAGTCGGTTTTACGCCGCTCGTCAAAGCCGATCGGCTCGCCAAAAAATTGGGCATCCGCGAATTGTGGATCAAGAACGACGCCGTCAATTACCCCACGCTGTCGTTCAAAGACCGCGTCGTCAGCGTCGCGTTGAGCCGCTCGAAGGAACTCGGCTTCAACACCGTCGCGTGCGCGTCCACGGGAAATTTGGCCAACTCCGTCGCCGCCAACGCCGCTGGCGCTGGACTTAAATCTTACGTATTCATTCCGTCGGATTTGGAGCAAGGAAAAATTTTGAATTCGCTCGTTTACGGCGCGAACGTCATCGGCATCAAAGGTCACTATGACGAAGTGAATCGTCTTTGCGCCGAAATCGCCGGCAAATTCGGCTGGGCATTTGTGAACGTGAACATGAGGCCATATTACGCCGAAGGTTCAAAGTCCATGGCGTATGAAATCGCCGAGCAACTCGGCTGGCGTGCGCCGCAGCACACCGTCGTGCCGATGGCATCCGGCTCGTTGCTCACGAAAATCCACAAAGGCTATCAAGAACTCGCGAAAATCGGATTGATCAGCGATAGCAAGCCGGTCATCCATGGTGCGCAGGCGACCGGTTGTTCGCCAATTTCCGTCGCGCAAAAAGCCGGACTTGATTTCTTCAAGCCGGTCAAACCCGACACGATTGCGAAATCGCTCGCCATCGGCACGCCGGCGGACGGTTTTTATGCGCTGCGCGTGATGAAAGAAACCGGCGGCGCGGCCGAGGACGTGACTGACGACGAAATCCGCGACGCAATCAAATTGCTTGCCGAGACGGAAGGCATTTTTGCCGAGACCGCCGGCGGCGTGACGGTGGGCGTGGCAAAGAAGCTGATCGAATCCGGCAAAATTCCACGCAACGAATCCGCCGTGATTTGCGTGACCGGCAACGGATTGAAAACGCTCGACGCCGTGCAAGGCCACGTCGGCAAACCGCGTGAAATCAAGCCGAGCCTGCGCGAATTTGAAGCGCTGCTGGCGCACGAAGAAAAAGTGACGGCGTAAATCAAAATGAAAGTTTTGACTTTAGCAATTTTATTTACTGCTTTATGTCCACTTTTGCTTTCAGGCCAAACCGATAATGAAAAATTATTGATTCGCCATTATCGGGATGGCCAAAGGTTGTCTTACCACATGGAGGCAACCAACAAGAACAGAACAAAAGCTGAGACTTACGAAGCTGATGTTATCGGCATTGTTAAAAAAAATTCCGGAGGACGGTTCTACGAAGAATATCAGTGGACAAATTTAGTATTGAACGGTCAAAAGATCACCCTGCCCGCTGGAAGCGAAAATTATCGTGAAGAACTTTCGCTGGATCCAAACTTCAAATTGTCGTCGCCAAAAATTGACCCGATGCTTGTTGGTCCGATTTTGGATTTGTTCACTTTTTATGCAGATTTACGATTGGCAACGCAGAACGGAAATTTGACGCATCCCGGAGATCACTTTTATTTTAAGTATGGCAAACCAGCTTCCTGGGCAAACGGCATTGTCATTCTCGGTGAAGACTCGGTTGATTTTGACGCGACTCTCAAAGCAGTTGATTCAATTCACCAAATCGCAACAATTATCGTGCGGCATATCCCGCCGAAGAAACCTGAAATTAAGATTCCGACAGACTGGATGAAGCAACCAGTCGCAAACACGGCGAATAATTGGGTTGAGGTAAGGAAGGTTGGCGATAAATATATTGCTGCGATCGGCAAAGAAACTTTTGATTGCGAAATCAAAATCAGTTTGGTTGACGGAAGAATTCTGTCAGCCACGATGGATAATCCAGTGGAAGTAATGGAACGTGAATGCATGGACAAAACACTTGTCGATTGCGGGAGCACGGTTCGTTACGAAATCCGCCGGCAAATTTATATTTATTAAATTTTTATTATTTATTCCAAAAATATTTAAATTCTTATCCGGTTGCGCAAACCGGCAAATGACACGGAATTCATCGCCTTAAGCGCGACCGCGATCGGATGGACATCAATTTGTTAGATGGAATTTTTTAAAAGGAAATTCATAAAAAATCACAATTACCAATTTTGGTTTATCTTGCCGCGTGAAGATTCCGTGGCCGGCCTATCTGTCTGAATTCATCGGCACCGCCCTGCTCGTCTGCATCGGGCTTTCCTTTGTCATTTTCAATTTCGGAACCAGCAGCCCATTCGTCGCGTTCCTGCCGGACGCCGGATGGCGCCGCGCTATCACCGGATTTCTTTTCGGTTCCACCGGCGCGATCATCGCCATCTCTCCGGTCGGCAAAATCAGCGGCGCGCATATCAATCCCGTTGTCACACTCGCGTTTCATCTTAAAAAGAAGTTTTCCGGGCGCGATGCCATTGCCTACATCATCGCGCAATTTCTCGGCGCCATCGCCGGCGCGTTGCCGTTGTTGCTTTGGGGGAAAATGGGACGCAGCGTTGATTTTGGCAGCACTGTCCCGGGAAACGGCGATTCCGTTTGGGCGGCGCTGTGCGGTGAAGCCATCACTACAACTGCACTGATCGTTGGATTATTTATTTTTCTGGGGCATAAACGGCTCCGGCAATTTACTCCCCTGCTCTTTCCCTTTCTTTACGCGCTGATGGTCTGGCTGGAGGCGCCGTTATCCGGCACCAGCACCAATCCCGCGCGCAGTCTCGGCCCCGCCGTCATCGCAGACGTGTGGAATGACTGGTGGATTTATTTTCTGGGACCGCTTGCGGGAATGTTCCTCGGTATCAGTCTGCACGAATTCACCTGGCTCAAGAAATTGCGGATCGAAGTCGCAAAGATTTATCACTTCGGCCACGACCGCTACGGTATTTTCAGGAAGCATCGCCGCTAGCATTCAGCCGGGCGCAACCTAGCATTCCAAATTACGTCGTTTGCAAAATGTTTTTTATTCGGCGATGTTGCATCATGAAAACAAGGACTGCGAAGTGGGCCGTTGGGATTTGCATCACCGTTTTATCCGTCGTTTGTTTCACCGGCTGCGAAACAGGGAACGACGGTTACGGCTATTACGATTACTATTATTATCCCGACTGGGACGTTTATTATTATCCCTGGGGCGGCTACTACTATTGGAACGACCACGGCCATTGGCATCACGGCCGGCATGTGCCCGAGCATTATCATTTCCGTCCGCAAAATCCCGAGCCGCTGCATCTACATACCCCGCGGCCGTGGACCGAGCATCGGTCACCGCCGCCGCATTCTTCGCCGCCCGTAATACATCCGACCGTCCCGCCACCGCACCGGGAAAGTCCGCCTCCGTCATTCCATGGACGAAGATTACCGGACAATCTGAACATTCCAAATGGCCCGCCGCATTGAAAAATTGCTTACGCTTTGAGCACCTCAATGAACGCTTCCTGCGGGATGTTCACGTTGCCGATGGATTTCATCCGTTTTTTGCCTTCCTTCTGCTTTTCGAGCAGTTTGCGTTTGCGCGAAACGTCGCCGCCATAACATTTTGCCGTCACGTCTTTGCGGAACGCGCTGACGGTTTCGGACGCGATGATTTTTCCGCCGATGGCCGCTTGAATTTTCACGGCGAATTGCTGGCGCGGGACGACTTCCTTTAATTTTTCCGCCAGCACGCGTCCCCGGCCCTCCGCTTTGCTGCGATGCACGATGCAGGAAAACGCGTCCATCGGTTCGCCATTGATGAGCATGTCGAGTTTCACCATGTCGCTCTCGGCGTAACCGGCCTGCTCGTAATCCATCGAGCCGTAACCACGCGTCATGCTTTTGATGCGGTCGTGAAAATCAATCAGGATTTCCGCCAGCGGCACCAGCGCCGTCAACATCACACGATTGGCGTCAAGCGTTTCCGTATGATCAACATTGCCGCGCTTTTCAGAAATCAATGCCATCATGTCGCCGATGTTTTCGTTCGGGCAAATCACAAATGATTTCACCATCGGCTCTTCGATTTTTTCGATGAACGTCACATCCGGCAAAAACGCGGGATTATCAATTTCCTTCAACGTGCCGTCGGTCATCGTAACTTTGTAAACGACGCTGGGATACGTCGCGATGATGTCCATGTCGTATTCGCGACGCAGCCGTTCCTGCACAATTTCCAAATGCAACAGCCCAAGAAATCCGCAGCGAAATCCGAAGCCAAGCGCGACGGAAGTTTCCGTCACGTAAACGAATGCGGAGTCGTTCAGCTTCAATTTTCCCATTGAAGCTTTCAGTTGCTCGTAATCAGCGGTGTTGATCGGATAAATCCCGCTGAACACCATGGGATGAATTTCCTTGAAACCGGGCAGCATCGCCGACGGATTACGCGCATCGGTAATCGTGTCGCCCATTTTCACGTCGCTCGGCGATTTGATGTTTGCTGTAATATAACCGGTTTCGCCGGCTTCCAATTTTTCCCGGGTGTAAGGCTTGGGATTAAAACTGCCGACTTCTTTGACTTCGTAACTTTTCCCCGAATGCAGCAATTTAATCTGCATTCCCGGCTTCAATTCGCCGTTGAAAACGCGAACGTGCGTGACGACACCCTTGTAAGTATCGAAAAATGAATCAAACGCCAGCGCTTGCAAACTTGGCTCGCCGGTCGGTTTAGGCGACGGAATGCGTTCAACAATTGCTTCGAGAATTTCTTCGATGCCGATGCCTTGCTTCGCGCTCGCCGGAATGGCCAGCGACGATTCGATCGTCAAAATGTCTTCAAGCTGTTTCTTGGTTTGCTCGACGTTGGCGTGTGGCAAATCAATCTTGTTGATGACCGGAATGATTTCGAGGTTCTGCTTGGCGGCGAGATGCATGTTGGCGACCGTTTGCGCCTCGACACCTTGTGCTGCGTCAATGATCAGCAGCGCGCCTTCGCACGCGCTTAAGCTGCGCGAAACTTCATATGCAAAATCCACATGGCCGGGCGTATCAATGAGATTCAGTTCGTAGATTTCACCATTTTTAGCTTTGTAAAGCATCGTGACCGGATGCGCCTTGATGGTGATGCCGCGTTCGCGTTCCAAATCCATCGCGTCGAGCAATTGGTCTTCCATGTCGCGTGTGGCAATAGTGCCGGTGCGGTGCAACAGGCGGTCGGAAAGCGTCGTCTTGCCGTGATCAATGTGGGCAATGATGCAGAAATTTCTAATGTGCGCTGCGTCCATTTGTTAAATCGAGCGCAACAAGATAACTGAAAAATGACCCGAGAAAAGGAAATTTGAATTTCCTTGCCGAAAGATTGAACAAATCAATCAAACGAACTTGATCGTGGACAACCCCAAAGAAAACATGACGATAATCAATAAGTCAGTCATGCCGTCTCCTTCCGCAAACTTCATGCCAAGCATTTGGCATGACTGAAACAACGTGATTTTTCGCGCACAATGACTTAAAGCAGGACGTTATTGTCCCTGCCACAAAAAATTGACAGCCATAGATCCGGACAATTCAAATTTCAAGAATCATTGCAAATTTCACGAAAGAAATAAAAAAGCCGAGGCTTTCACCTCGGCTTTGATAAAATGAATCTGTTTATGCAGCCTGCTGCGCTTCTGCTTCCGCTTTCTTCACATTGGAAATGTGAATCGTTCCTTCGCGTTCAATAATGGCGCCATTCGGATGCTGCTGGTTCTTGCGAACATGCTTCTTGATCATCTGAAGACCTTCGACGATGACGCGCTGCTGTTTCGGCAATACGGCGATGATTTTGCCGCGCTTGCCTTTTTCTTTTCCGGCCAGCACAACCACTTCGTCGCCTTTTTTAACGTGACATTTCATTTTCAAAATTCCTTAAATGACTTCCGGCGCAAGCGAAATGATTTTCATGAATTTCTTTTCGCGCAATTCGCGCGCCACCGGTCCAAAAATGCGTGTGCCTTTTGGATTCAATTCTTTGTCAATGATGACGCATGCATTGCGATCAAACCGCAAATACGAACCGTCGCTGCGGCGGATCGCGTGTTTCGTGCGCACGATCACCGCGTCATGAACCTCGCCTTTTTTGACCGAGCCGTCCGGCGCGGCGTCCTTGATGTGGACTTTGATGACGTCGCCGATGCCGGCATACATCTGGTTGCGGCCCAACACGCCGATTGCCCAGGCAATCTTGGCACCTGTGTTGTCCGCGACATCCAAACTGGAACGAACTTGCAACATAAATTCAATTAAGCCGCTGCCGGCGTTTCAATCGCATTACGCTCGACGATTTCAATCAACTTCCAACGTTTCAACTTCGACATCGGTCGCGTTTCCTGAATCACAACCATGTCGCCAATCTTCGCTTCAGCCTTTTCGTCGTGCGCGTAAAATTTCTTGTAGGTCTTGACGATCTTTTTGAACTGCGGATGCGGGAACCGGCGTTCGACACGGACGACAATCGTCTTGGTCATCTTGTTCGACACCACTTCGCCGAAGCGTTCCTTGCGGTTGCCTTTCGGCTTCGCATCTGCGGGTAAAGTTTTTGTTTCTTCAGCCATACTCAATTATTTTGCCGCTTTATTTCGCAATTCAGAAATCCGCGTTTCCACCCGGGCGATGTCCTTGCGCAACACGCGCAGGCGCGCCGGCTTTTCCAACTGCGCGCTTGCCTGTTGCAAGCGCAAATTGAACATCTCGTGCCGCAAATCACGGCTCAAGGCCGACAACTCGACCAACGTCGCGTCTTTAATTTTCGTGTCGGAATACTTCATAAATCAGGCGGCGGCCACGTGATGGCGCGAAATAAATTTTGTTTTGATCGGCAGTTTCGTTGCCGCTAAACGCATGGACTCACGCGCTTCTGCTTCGGTGATGCCGTCCACTTCAAACAAAATGTTTGCCGGACGAATGACCGCCACCCAGCCTTCGAGCGGCGCCTTGCCCTTGCCCATTCGGGTTTCGAGCGGCTTCTTGGTGAATGATTTCTGCGGGAAAACACGGATCCACATTTTGCCTTTGCGCTTCATGTTGCGCGCAATCGCCACGCGGGCAGCTTCGATTTGCTTGGAATCCATCCAGCAGCGTTCGAGCGCCATCAATCCATATTCACCGAATGCGACCGTGTGGCCGCTGCGCGCGAGGCCCGCGCGACTGCCGCGGTGCATCTTGCGATACTTCACTCTTGCCGGTTGCATTGCCATAACAAATAAATTCTTAAATCAATTAGCTCACCGCGACGGCCGGCTCAGCCGCCGGGCGTTGCTGTTCTTTTTTCTGAGGTTTATTTTCGCCCTTGCAAATCCAGCATTTGATGCCGAGCTTGCCGTAAACGGTCTTCGCCTCCGCAAATCCGTAATCAATGTTCGCGCGCAACGTGTGCAACGGAACACGGCCCCAATGATATTGTTCAACGCGCGCCAATTCAGCGCCACCGAGACGCCCCGCGGCGCGGACTTTAATTCCTTCCGCACCGAAATCTTTTGCGGTTTGAAGAGCTTTCTTCATCGCACGACGGAAGGAAACGCGGCGCTCGAGTTGGAGCGCAATGTTTTCCGCGACGAGCTGAGCATCGGTTTCAGGCTGTTTCACCTCAACGATGTCCACATAAATTTCCTTGCCGGTTTTACGGCTCAGCTCTTCTTTGATTTTATCAATTTCCGCGCCTTTACGACCAATAACAACACCCGGACGCGCAGTAAGGATCGTCACGCGGCAGCGATTCGTCGCGCGCTCGATCAAAATTTTCGGCACCGAGGCCGTTTCAAGTTTCTTCTTGAGCAACTCGCGGATTTCGCGGTCTTCGTTCAGCAATTGACCGAACTCTTTTTTGGCGGCGAACCACTTCGAGCGCCAGTCTTTATTGACGGCGACACGCAGACCGATTGGATTTGTTTTTTGGCCCATATTATTCGTCAGACAAAGTGATTTTTACGTGACAACGGCGTTTGATGATCGGACCCGCCGAACCGCGCGCCTTGGGAGTGAACCGTTTTATGCTGGTTGCTGTGCCGGCAACCGCTTCTTTGATCCGCAAATTTTCCGGCTTCATTTTGTTGTTGTTCTCCGCGTTGGCGATGGCCGACTTCAAGGTTTTGGCGACGACGCGCGCGCCTTTGCGCGGCACGACGGCGAGAACCGCCTGCGCCTGGAGCGCGGGCATTCCCTGAACCTGCCGGACGACCTCGCGCATCTTCTGCGCAGACATCGGAATATTTTTTGTGATGGCAAAAACTTCCATAATTATTTGATCTATTTCGCCTCCGCTTTCGCAGTGTGCGCGCCGTGTTTCTTGAAGGTGCGCGTCAGTGAAAATTCTCCCAGCCGGTGACCGACCATATTTTCCGTGACAAAAACGGCATTGAAAACTTTTCCGTTATGGACATTGAAGGTAAGACCAACGAAATCCGGTGTGATCATCGAGCGCCGCGACCAGGTTTTGATCGGGGTTTTGGACTTCGCCTCCTTCGCTTTCTGGATTTTTTCCAGCAGCGGGAGATCAACAAACGGACCTTTTTTAATGGAGCGTCCCATAATTATTTCACTTTGATCGGTAATCCGTTTCGGCGAACAACAATGAAACGGTTTGAGAATTTATATTTAGCGCGCGTCTTGCCACCTTTTGCGATTTTACCCCAGGGCGACATCAATTGTTGCCAACCACCACCGGATTTTGATTTACCGGCGCCGCCGCCGTTCGGATGGTCCACCGGATTGCGCGTCACACCACGGTTAATCGGACGGATTCCGCGATGCCGCGAACGACCCGCTTTGCCCAGGACGACATTTTCGTGTTCGGTATTCCCGACCTGCCCGATTGTCGCGTAACAATTTTCATTCACGCGACGGATTTCGCCCGAGGGCAAACGGATTTGCGCATAACCGGCATCACGCGACATCAACGTCGCCGCGCCACCCGCCGAACGGACCATCTGGCCGCCACGACCGGGAGCGAGTTCAATATTATGGATTGAAAGACCGACCGGAATGAATTTGAGAGGAAGAGAATTACCGACTTCAGGAGCCGCTGCCGGACCGCTGGAAATTTTGCCGCCGACTTGAATGCCGACCGGTGCAATGATGTAACGCTTTTCGCCATCCGCATATTGCAGCAACGCCAGACGCGCCGAACGCATCGGATCATATTCAATCGCTGCGACCGTCGCTTCCACGCCGTGCTTGTTGCGCTTGAAATCCACGAGGCGGATTTTTTGCTTGTGTCCGCCGCCGATGCCGCGCGCGGTGACACGACCATACATGTTGCGTCCGCCCGTCTTCTTGCGAATCTGGACGAGCGATTTTTCCGGCTTCGTCTTGGTAATGTCGCTATAGTCCGCGATTGTGATGTATCGCGTGGACGGCGTTAGCGGTCTAAATGTTTTAACTGGCATAAAATTGCAACTGCTTGCAAAAAGTTTCAGCGTTTAGAAGTCGGCAAGCCATCATTCCTGTTCCGGTGTGGAAATCAGTTATCGGTTTGCAAACCTGCTGTCCTAGCGCTTTTGGCGACGAGGAGCGCGTAAACTATCATCCCGGCAGTTTAATGCAAGAAGTTTTTTGGGAATTTTTTGATGCTGCAAATTACGCCGTCGGCTGGACCTTTGAACCCCGGGATGCGGCCAGCTGCGCCAGCAGTCCGGCATTTTCGGGAATAAAGAGAATTTCCGCACGACTGTCCAAAATGTTTTGCATTTCCAGCGTTTGAAACAACGCGTCGGAAACTTCTTTGTCTTTGGCAACCTCCTGCAATGCCTCGCCGACGATGTGCGGACGCATCGCCGCGGCTTTGGCAAATTCCACCGCCGCCTGACGTTCGGCCGTGCTGGTGATGATGCTGACCTGATTTGCACCAGCCTGTTTGATGGCCGCCGTGACCTGGCGCAAACGGTTCACAACTTTTTCCTCAATCTGCTTGATCATGTTCACATCGCGGAAATGAACTTTGCGGATGTAAACCGAACCAAGTTGATAGCCCCATTCGTTGGATTTGGGCGAAACTTCGTCGCGCACGGTCTGGCTCATCGTGTGGCGGTCCTGCAACATTTCATCCAGCGGCAAATTACTCAAACAACGCACGGTGGAATTGCTGACGTTTGCGGCAAGCGAACCGCGCGGGTCGGCATTTTTGAACAGATATGAAATCGGATCGTTGATATACATTTCATACCAGATGCCGATTCCCATCGGCGCGCCTTCTTCCGAATTGACGGGCTGGCTGCGCAAATAGGTTTGATCCAGCCGCAAATCCAGTTCGTAGCATTTCCCAAAAAAGTTGATGATGAACGCGCGCACGCCGAGCGTTGACGGCAAAAAGTGCAGGCCCGGCTCGTTGAGCACGGCAACGACTTTGCCGAACAGCATGTAAACTTTGCAGCGACCTTCGTTGACAACGGTGAAAAACCCGAAGACCCGCGTCATCACCAGAAACAGCGGCACAACAATCGCAAAGCCGATCAACGCCGCAAAAAATGCGATACCAAAAGAAACGAGCGTGGTCATTGTTTTCCCTCCAGGATGACTTGTTTGGCGCGGCTGTAAAGCGAGAGCCGCACGTTGCGGATATAAGATTGCAATGCGCCGTCGCCGGCCTTTTTCAAATCCAGCAATTGCTCGTTCAATTGCCGCAGCGGCTCGACTTCCGCCTGCGCTTTGAGCGTCTCAATTTCCACCGCGCGCTTGGATTGCTCAATCTTTTGGTCAGCCGTGGCCTGCGCAAGGCTGATGTCGGACGAAACCTGATTGTGCGCCGTGTTGATCGCGGCCAGCGCCGATTCCACGTCCGGCGGCGGATCAATTCCCGTGATCAGCGATGCGTCCAACACCATTCCGTAACGCGCCGCCGATGAAGCGCATTCGCGGTCCATATGTTCGTTGATATCCCGCAAATTTTTGCGAAGATCGTTGATGGAAATCCCTGAAATTCCGGAAACGGTCGTCGCCTCCGCCGGTTCATCCGTTTCCTTTTTCTGCGCTTCAAAATTTGCGATGCGTTCGCGCAATACGGAAACAAAATATCCCATCACATGGCTGATCGGAGATTTCACGCCGAACAAATACGCGTAAAGATTGCGCTCCGAAACGCGATAGCGGATTTGTCCGGATAAACCGGTGTTCAATTGGTCTTTCGTCACCGCCTCAAGAATTTGCCCGTCCTGATTTGCCGAGGGAACATCTGGATCATACGCCATGCTCAAAGTCTGCGTGGCGACAGAAACTTTGTAGATCTTTTCCCACGGCCATTTGAAATACGGCCCGCCGGGCTGGATGACGCGCACTTGCGGATAAATGTAACGCGTTTTTTCTTCTTCCGTCAACGATTCGGCGATCGGATCGCTCAACGTCGTCATGTCCGGCACGCGATCGGCGCGGCCGAAAATTGTTTTCACCGCGCGTTCGTTCTGGTTGACGGTGTAGAGACCTCCGACGAGATAACGCAAAAGAAACCATGCGATGAAGCCTAAGATGCCGCCTGCGAATATAGCCGTCATAAAATTGAACCGGGATTTGTCCTGTTGCGGCTCCACTTAACAACTTTCGAAACCAAAAAGCCATTATAAAATTTTCATTTCATTATCATTGACCGGCCAATAAAAGAGCCGCTCCGACAAATCGGAGCGGCTTCGTGTGCGCGCTGATTAAATTACTTTTTCTTCGCTTTCGCCTGGCGCTTTTCTTCAATCGCCGCTTGAGCGGCAGCCAAACGCGCGACGGGCACGCGGAATGGCGAGCAGCTCACGTAGCTCAATCCGGCGCGATGGCAGAATTTCACCGAATCGGGATCGCCGCCATGTTCGCCGCAAATGCCCAGCTTGATTTCCGGACGCGTCTTGCGACCTTTGGCAATCGCGATTTCCATCAATTGGCCGACGCCGGTCTGATCAATCGAAGCGAACGGGTTTTTCTTCACAATTTCCGCTTCCGAATACGGCGGCAGGAACGAACCGGAATCGTCGCGGCTCATGCCGAGGCACGTCTGAGTCAAATCATTCGTGCCGAAGCTGAAGAATTCCGCCGTTTGGGCGATTTCATCCGCGGTCAATGCGCCGCGCGGAACTTCAATCATCGTGCCGACGCTGTAACTCAATTTGATTTTCTTTTCCGCCTGCACCTGTTTGGCGACTTCATGAACGATGGCGACCTGCAAATCCAATTCCTTTTTGAATCCCACGAGCGGAATCATGATTTCCGGTTTGCATTTGATGCCTTCCTTGGCCGCATTCGCGGCCGCTTCAAAAACGGCGCGCGATTGCATCCGGGTGATTTCGGGATATTTGATTCCCAACCGGCAGCCGCGGAAGCCGAGCATCGGGTTGAATTCATGCAATTCGTGGACGCGATGCATGATTTTTTCAACCGGAATATTGAGCTTCTTGGCCAAATCCAATTGCTGCTCCTTCGTATGCGGCAGGAATTCATGCAACGGCGGATCAAGGAATCGAATCGTCGCCGGCAAACCTTCCAGCGCTTTGAAGATGCCGTAGAAATCGCTGCGTTGATACGGCAACAATTTCGCCAGCGCCGCTTCGCGCGCTTCGAGCGTGTCCGCCAAAATCATTTCGCGCATCGCGTCAATGCGATCGCCTTCAAAGAACATATGTTCGGTGCGCGTCAGGCCGATGCCCGTGGCGCCAAACGCAACGGCGTTCGCGGTTTGGTCCGGCGTGTCGGCGTTGGTGCGAACCTGCAGGCGGGAATACTGCGAGCACCATTTCATCAATTGCGCAAAGTTTTTAAATTTCTCGGTCTTCTGCGCTTCTTTGTCGCCATGAATCAAACCGGCGATGATTTCCGAGGGAGCCGTTTTGATCTGGCCGGCGTAAACCGCGCCAGCCGTTCCGTCAATTGAAAGGTAATCGCCTTCTTTGAAAACGTTTCCGCCAACGCTCACGGTTTGTTTATCGTAATCCACTTGCAACGCGCTCGCGCCGCAAATACAAACCTTGCCCATCTGGCGGGCGACCAATGCCGCATGCGAACTCACGCCGCCGCGAGCAGTGAGAATTCCTTCCGCCGCAATCATGCCGCGCAGATCTTCGGGCGAAGTTTCGACGCGAACGAGCAATACTTTTTCGTCGCGTTCCGCCGCCGCGACCGCGCGTTCGGCATTCAAATAAATTTTCCCGCTCGCCGCGCCCGGACCGGCGGGAAGACCGGTGGCGATGACCGCCGCTTTTTTGACTTCCGCAGCGTCGAACACCGGAGCGAGCAATTGATCCAATTGATCCGCCGGATTGCGGAGGACCGCGGTTTCGGAATCGATCAATTTCTCCTTCACCATATCCATCGAGAATTTCAATGCCGCCATCGCCGTGCGTTTGCCGTTGCGGGTCTGGAGCATGAACACTTTGCCTTCCTGGATCGTGAATTCAAAATCCTGCACGTCTTTGAAATGTTTTTCGAGCGTAGCGCGGATCTGATCCAATTCTTTGTATGCGGCGGGCATTTCATTTTTGAGCTGCGCCACCGGTTCCGGTGTCCGCACGCCGGCAACAACGTCTTCGCCTTGTGCGTTGATGAGAAATTCGCCGTAGAATTCTTTGACGCCGTTGGCCGGATTGCGCGTGAAGGCAACGCCGGAGCCGGACGTCTCACCGGTATTGCCGTAAACCATCGCCTGGACGTTGACGGCGGTTCCCCACTCCGACGGGATATTATATTTGCGACGATAAACGATTGCGCGGTCATTCATCCACGAACCGAATACCGCGCCGGCAGCGCCCCACAATTGTTTCCACGGATCCTGCGGGAATTCTTTGCCGGAACGTTCTTTGATCAACGCTTTGAAACGATTGACCAATTCGCGCTGGTCTTCAGCGGTCAGCTTGGAATCTTCAATGTCGGCGTGATATTTCTCGTGTTTGAATCCGTGGATGACGGTTTCAAATGGTTCATGATCTTCGCCCGGGCGTTTTTGAACGCCGAGAACGACGTCGCCATACATCTGGACAAAACGGCGGTAGCAATCCCACGCAAAACGCTCGTTCTTCGTCGCGTTGACCAGCGCGAGAACGGTTTCATCGTTCAAACCCAAATTCAAAATCGTGTCCATCATGCCCGGCATCGAATCGCGGGCGCCGGAACGGACGGAAACAAGCAAGGGCATGGCATTTTTAGCGCCGAACTTTGTGCCCATGATTTTTTCAATGAAGGCGATACCTTCGCGGGCTTGTGCTTCGAGCACTTTCGGATAAGTCCGCTTGTTGGCGTAATAGTAAGTGCAAACTTCGGTGGTGATGGTAAAGCCCGGAGGAACGGGCAGTCCGATGCGCGACATTTCGGCGAGGTTCGCGCCTTTGCCGCCGAGCAGCGGCTTCATCTGGCCGTTGCCATCGGCTTTTTTATTTCCGAAGATATAAACGTATTTGTTCGATTTCGATGCTGTTGCCATAAAAACTTATTTTTGATTGTCCAAAACCGCAAAATTTGAGCGGCGAATCCTACCAGAGCAAAAAGCGGAGTCAACGAATCTGTGGCGGCAATCGTGTTAATTCCACGCCGTTTTGGAACCATAAAAAATAGGCGCAACCTGACAAAAACAATTGTAGCCGTTTTTGCGCCTGCTAAAATCCGTCCGTGGCAGTGAAGTTTACCATTCTTGGCAGCGGTTCGTCCGGCAATTGCGCGTATCTTGAAACCGAAAATTCCCGCATTTTGATTGATGCCGGCTTTTCCCCGCGTCAGATCCGCCAACGCCTTGCCACGATCGGCCGGACGCCGGAAAATCTCTCCGGCATCCTCATCACGCACGAGCACAGCGACCATATCTCCGGTCTGTTCGGTCTCGCGGAAAAATTCCGCATTCCCATCTATTGCAACCGCGAAACGCAGGAAGCCATCGCCTGGGCGCTCAAAGAACGCTGGAACGGCAAACGCGATCCGCTCTTCAACGGCATGGAAAAGACCGCCGAAGATTTTATCGCCAAACTCGAATGGAAATTGTTCCAGACCGGCGACAGCTTTGAACTCAACGATTTGTCCGTCGAAACATTTTCCATCCCGCACGACGCGCAGGATCCGGTCGGATTTCTTCTGCGCACAACGGCGGCGAATATCGGATTTGTCACCGACCTGGGCCACATGACCAAACTCGTTATCGAACGCGTTCGTTCCGCAAATGTTCTTGTGCTCGAATCCAATCACGATATCAAACTCCTTCAAAACTCGCGGCGTTCCTGGGCATTGAAGCAGCGCATCATGGGACGCCACGGCCATTTATCCAACGAAGACGCCGCCGAAGCCGCCGCGCAAATCATGTCCGCTGAATTAAAACACCTTTACCTCGCACACTTGAGCCGCGAATGCAATAAACCGGAAATCGCCGAACACGTCATGGCCGAGCAACTCCATCACATCGGCGCCAAACACGTGCAGCTCAAACTCACCGCACAGCACGCGCCGTGCGCGACGTTGGAGATTTAATCGATCAAATATCCGCAGCGGACACTTTGAGCAGCCGTTCAAACTGCTCTTTCGTTACCGGCGAAACCGACAAGCGCGATTGCTTGGCAAAAACCATTTCTTTCAGAATTTTATCGGCTTTGATTTCCGCCAGCGTCACGGATTTGGCCAATGACTTTCCCGCTTTCAAATCCACGCAGGACCAATCGCCTTCTTTTGCCGTTGGATCGGGATAAAATTCTTTTTTCACGCGCGCCAAACCGACGACGCATTTGCCTTCGCCGCTGTGGTAAAACAAAACCGCGTCGCCCTTTTTCATCGCGCGCAAATGAAGTCGCGCGGCAAAATTACGCACACCGGTCCAGGCCGTCGTTTTGTCCTTAACAAATTGCGACCACGAATACGCTTCGGGTTCGGATTTCACCAACCAATAATTCATGCTGCGAATAAACCACAGATTAACACGGATGGACACAGATAAATAAAATGAAATCAAAATCTGTGTTTATCCGTGTTCATCTGTGGTTAAATTTCGTCATGCCTTTTGCGGAAAATCTGGAAATGATTCAGCGACGGATGCGCGCGGCGTGTCAACGCGCCGCGCGCGATGAAAATTCCGTGATGCTGCTCGCCGTTTCCAAAACGCATCCAGCAGAAACGATTCGCGAGGCGATGAATTGCGGGCAGATCTTTTTCGGCGAAAGCAAAATTCAAGAAGCCAAAGCCAAAATTCCGCAATCGCCGGGCAAAGCGCGCTGGCATTTCATCGGCCATTTGCAATCGAACAAAGCGCGCGATGCGGTGGAATTTTTTGAAATGATCCAAAGCGTGGACAGCTTGAATCTCGCGCGCGAAATTTCGAAGCGAAGCGAGCAAGCGGCGAAAACGATGCCGATCCTTCTCGAAGTCAACGTCGCCGGCGAATCAAGCAAGTTCGGTTACGCGCCGGAGAAATTGCTGGCTGAATTGAAAGAAATCAACGCGCTGTCAAAGATTGAAATTCACGGATTGATGACGATTCCGCCGTTCACCACCGACGCGGAAAAGGCGCGGCCATTTTTCCGGCGCTTGCGGGAATTAAAAATGCGGTGCGAAGAAATCCTTGGCGCGCCCCTGCCCCACTTGAGCATGGGCATGAGCGGCGATTTTGAGATCGCCATCGAAGAAGGCGCGACGATCGTGCGCGTTGGAACGGCATTGTTCGGCGAGCGACAAAAATTGAATTTGCGCAAAGAAGTTTTTGAAAATTGATTTTGTTTTCCGCTGGAAATTTTTTATTTTGTGAGTGTGACCATTGAGTTGTTCAAAAAAGAAATCGCGGCGGCTGTCAAAGCCTATGACAAATACGTCATCTGCGTGGACAAGACGCCGGACGATTTCGAAGCATCCCTGCTTTCGCTGATGCAGAAGGCGATCAAAGCCTACGAAAGCCGCGGACCTGGAATGCGCCACGGCATCGCGCTCGATAAACAGGTCACCGTGATTTTGAGCCAGACGGAAGAGGCGCGCCCGATGTGCGGTATTTATTTCAATCTCCATTCGCCCTACCGAAGAGACGCATTGCCAAAAACGGTGAAGCCGCTCGCGGAAAAGTCGCCCAAATCGGACGAATAATTTTATTGCTCGCGAACGTCATCGCCGACCTGTGCGTCACCGGCGGTCAAATCGGCCACGATATTGTTGTCGCGTTGCGGGCCGGTGATTTTTACCTCCCCCGTTTTCAAACCGTTTCGATAAAGAAAAAACGTCTCGCCGGTTTTCGGCATTTCTCCAACCGGAAAGTTCAGGACCACAAATCGGGCGGCGGCATTGCATGAAATGACTTTGGCCGATAGCGAATTGTCCGGCGTCACGACCACCGGCACAGAATTTTGCGCCGGCAAAGCGGGCTTTTTTGAGGCGCATCCGGAAATCAAAACAGCGAAAATCAGCAGCGGCAAAACCGCGAACAATCTCATCGAGACAGTAAAAGGCGCGGCGCAGCGCGGGTCAATCCGCGTTTTCCAGCTTTTCGCATGGATTCCTGTGCATAAAAGTGCCGGTAAAGAGCAATTCCGGTATAGTCCACGTCCGCCGTATGTGCGATAACGATTGGGCAGTATGAACGCTTTGCTCCAGAATCTCGTAACGCTTCAATCGCTCGAATTTGAAGAAACCACAGAAAAAAATGCGGGCGCCAATATCGCGGAATTGCGTGCAAAAATTCCGCCGCAAATCCTTGGCCATTATGACCGGCTCGTTGCACGCGGGAAAAAAGGAATTGCCGCTGTCCGCCATCAAACCTGCACCGGCTGCCACATGAAAGTAACGCTCGGCGTCGTCCTGACGCTCCAGCGTGATGAGGACGTCCAGCTTTGCGATAATTGCGGACGGTATCTATATTTGGATGAAACTCCCGACACGGCAGAATCTCCAAAGAAAAAGCGGGGACGAAAAAAATCGGCTGAACTTATTCCTGCGTGAAATAGCTTAAATTTTCCAATTCGATGGCGAGGTTGACGTAATTGACCATCACCTCTTCGGGAACCGAAAGCACAATCGGCGCAAAATTCAAAATGCCGACAATCCCGGCCTTGACGAGCTGGTTGGCCACTTCCTGCGCCACAACGGCCGGCACGGTGAGAATCGCCATTTTGATATTCTGTTTTTTCACAAACGTTCCCAATTCGTTCATGCCGTAGATGTGTTGTTTGGTTTCCTTGTCACGCTTGCGATGCGGGTCGGCGTCAAAAGCAGCAACGATTTCAAATCCTTCTTTTTCAAAACCGCGATACGAAAGCAACGCCAAACCCAAATGTCCGACACCGACAAGCACAACCGGTTGCAACCGTGAAGTGCCCAGTTCATCGGAAATTTTTTTGGATAATTCCGCCACATCGTAGCCCAGGCCGCGCGTGCCGAACGTGCCGAAATACGCGAGATCCTTGCGCAATTGCGTGGGCTTCACGCCCGCGGCTTTTGCGAGCGCTTCGCTGGAAACGGTGCCGATGCCGTTGTCGCGCAAACGCGCGAGACAGCGCAGATAAATCGAAAGCCGATAAATCGTCTTGCGCGGGATTTCTCCGTTCCGTTTCAAAGCGCGCAAAAATTATGCGAGATGCGCGCCGCTGGCAAGCGCGGGAACGATTTATTCGCCGATGAAATGCAGCGCCACGCGGCGCGAATGGCCGTGCGCCCGGTGTTCCCACAGATAAATTCCCTGCCACGTCCCCAGCGCCAATTCGCCGCCGCGCAATGGAATGCTCAAATTCACGGCGGTCAACGCCGTCCGAGTGTGCGCCGGCATGTCGTCAATTCCTTCCGTCGTGTGAACGAACATCGGGTCACCGTCGGGCACCAGGCGTTTGAAGAATGTTTCCAAATCGCGGCGCACGTCCGGGTCGGCATTTTCTTGAATAAGCAGCGAAGCGGACGTGTGTTTCAGATGCAAGGTGACAAGGCCATCGCAGAATTTGTTTTGCGAAACCCAATTTTCCACTTCGTGCGTGAAATCGTAAAAGCCGCGGCCGCGCGTAGAGATTGTCAGTTCGTGAAATTGTTGTTTCATTGCAGAAATAAAACACAGCCACAAAAGAACGCAAAGAACACAAAGGAAAAATCCTTACGCCCTTTTGTTCCGCGGATAATTTATTGCGCAATAAGCCGGAAAAATCCGCTGTTATTTGTCGGCGTCAGCGACAATTCTTCATTTAGATCGGTAAAGTTCAACGTCGGCGAATTGGTCAATGTTGCCCAATTCGCTAAATCAAAGCTTTGTTGCAAAACGAAATTGGTGGAAGGGATAAGCCATGAGAAATTCAAATTGTTTGAAACCATTAAATTCAAAGTCGGGACTGGAACGGTTTGGCAAGTATAAATATAACCTGCGTATTGCGCAGCCGCCCATTTGCAACCATCAGCTGATGATGTGACAGCAATTATTATGTTGGTGACCTCATTACACAGCAACCAGTCGGCGCCCGAATTTGTTATGTGTAAAGCGCGGAAGACCCGCCGGCGATCAATTTATTTCCGTCAACGGATGAAGCCATGGAATTCCAAACCTGATTCAAATTGTTCGAGGTCCAGGTGAGACCCGAATCCGTTGAACGATATAACAAACCGCCGACATGTCCCGAACCGAAGATTAATTTCTGGCCGTCCGCCGAAGATGCAACGCCGGGAAAATCTGACGCGCTCCCAATATTATTTGTTATCCAATCGCCCCCGCCGTCTGTCGAGACGTAAACTTTGCCCTGTTGTCCCGCAACAATCATTCTATTTCCATCCGGTGATATCGCAACACCGTATGGACTCGAAAAAGTCACGTTGTTTTTGGCCCACGATATTCCCGAATTGGTTGATGTCCAAATTGCCGTGCTCTGGTTGACCGACGCGATCAATTTAGTTCCGTCTGCCGACATGGCAATTCCACCCCAGCCAAATTGTGGTGCATTAACCAGAAAAACCGTTGGATGATACCAGGTCGCGCCGGCATTCGTGGATATGGCAATCGCAGAATCACCTCCGGAACTGAAATCAAGGTCGCCGATCGCTATATTGTTTCCGTCGGCCGAAACGGCAACTTTTGCGCCGAAATTGCCGATAGAATTTGAAACCCAATTCACTCCCCCATTTGTGGAAATAAATATCCGGTTAGAATTGCGGGCCACTGCGAAAAGCTTGCTTCCATCCGCCGTGGAAGCAATAGCCATCCAATGATTTGACGGCGCGCTTGTTTGCACCCACGTTTGCGCAAACAATGACGAATTCAAAGCCAGCCATCCACCGGCGAAAATGAGCAAAAAGCCTTTCGGATTCATGGCTGATTCGCCAATTCAATGACGACAATCAAAATTTGTCAACGCGCAAACTGCGATTGACTGACCGGGGACGCCGTCTCAAAGATTCACTTTCCCGCCTGCGGCGTTTCCTGAATCACTTTCGCCTTTTCCAATTTGTGCAGCTTGGGCGCGATGACGACCTGGCAATATGGCGCCTGCGAGTTTTCGTCGTAGTATTGCTGGTGATAATCCTCCGCCGGATAAAATTTTTTCAGCGGCACGATTTCCGTGACGATCGGATGATGGAAATTTTTCTGCGCTTCGGCTTTTGATTTTTCGGCTTCGGCTTTTTGCTGGTCGTTGCAATATAAAATGATGGAACGATATTGCGTTCCCTCGTCCGCGCCCTGGCGGTTCAACGTCGTCGGATCATGCGCCTGCCAAAAAACCTCGAGCAATTGCGCGTAGGAAATTTTCGCGGGATCGAATTCAATCCGCGTGACTTCCGCGTGGCCGGTCTCGCCCGAGCAAACCTGTTTGTAAGTCGGATTCTCCGTGTGGCCGCCGGCGTAGCCGCTGGTGACGGACTTGACGCCGGGCAGTCGTTCAAAAACGGCTTCCATGCACCAGAAACAGCCGCCGCCGAACACGGCGATTTCAGTTTGATTTGAATTCATAGAATTGGTCTGCGCAAAAGAAAAATCAGCGATGAAAAACGAAGAAATAAAAACCAGGAACGCAACAAGCAATCGCTTTTTCATTTTGAATTTCTATTCTTCGTTCTCCTCCGCTTTATCGAGATATTCGCCCGGCGGCAAATCGGCATAATTCTTGAAATGTTCCGGACGCAACGGTTCGGAAATAGCATTTTCACCGCTGAACCATTTACCCAGGTCAATCAATTTGCAGCGGTGCGAACAGAACGGTCCGTATTTGCCGGCAAACCAATCGCCGGACTTTTTGCAGGCCGGGCATTTGACCAACGTTTTTTTCATTGCGTCGCTTCAGACGTTTCGGCCGTGACGGCTTTTAAATCATTCACGACGTTCAACGCCACATCCGTCGTTACGCCGCCGGTTTGAAAAATTGTCTGCACATTCGCCAACAGCACTTCGCTTTGCGCGGCGGTCAGATGAGAGCCGTTGAAAAGCGCGTGCAGGTCTTGCGCGAGTTTCGTGTGCTGGTCAATCATATTGCCGCGGCCGGCCATGGCTTCCGTCAAATGATCCACCAACCGGGAAACACTTGCTTCCGAAGGTTTGAGTCCCTGGGCAGCGATGAACAGATTTGTCATCAACGATTCTTTGACCTCCATGCCGGAATTCGTGGGCGTGAGCGTTGCCAATTTATCCAGGTCCAATTTCAGGTCGGCGACATTTTTCAACGTGGCTTCCAGTTGCGGGCTGGGTGCCATCAGCGGCGGCGCCTGCTGTTGCGGTTGTTGCTGGATGGGCGCGCCGCCGGGCGTCTTGCCGGCGGCAACGTTTTTAGCCTGATTGATTGCCGACGAATAAATGTCCGCAAAAACAGAATTCGCCGCGAGCAAAGCGAGACAGAGAACTGCAATTGTTTTCATAACTGATGTGCAAGTTTTGGCTGACTGTTGGTTGATGACATGGATATGTAATCCTCAAGGATATTCTCCGTCTCAATCAGCCACGGGTCAAATGGCGGCGGCAATTTTTTTGCAACAGCAGACGACATGGTATTGGTTCCTGCCACGGTCACGGAATTGGTTTCGTCATTTTCAACCGCTGGCGTCAATCCCGGCTGGCCGGCATTTTCCACGGTGATGTCATAAATCTTTTGCGGTAGCGGATCGCGATTGGCGCGTTCATCCTCGCGCACCTTGTTCATTTTAGCGATGCGCTGGCGCTCTTTGATTTCGTCTTTTTCATTGAGCGAAACGGTTTTGTTGGTGCGCATCCGTTCCTGCTCGGCGATGTCCTGCGAAATGTAATTGAAATCCCGGTTCGTGGCGACGCGTTCAGTCGAACGGGCCGCCAAATCCGCCACCAATGCCGGCGGCGTGAGATTGAGCTTGTCGTAAAATACCGGCGGAATCGTGTCCCAGGGCAAGGCATTGGGCAGCCCGCTTTCGCCGATGTCCGGCAAGCGATTCAACACGTCCGGCAAAACAATATCAGACGAAACACCTCTCAATTGCGTGGAAGCGCCGCTGACGCGGTAGAATTTGCGGATGGTGATTTTCACCGTGCCCGGATCGTTTGTCGCTTTGCTGTTGAGCAAAACAATCGGCGCGAGCGGATTCAGGTTTTGAACCGTGCCTTTGCCGAAAGTGGATTTATCGCCCACGATGAGCGCGCGTCCGTAATCCTGCAACGCGCCCGCGGCGATCTCCGACGCCGAAGCGCTGAAACGGTTCACCAATACCACCAGCGGCCCGGCATATTGAATGGCCGGATCGTCATCCACTTCTTCGCCGATCGTGCCGTCGGGCGAACGGCTCAATACCACCGGACCATCCTTGATAAACAGCCCGACAAATTTACGCGCTTCTTCGAGCGAGCCACCGCCATTGTTGCGTAAATCGATGATGACTCCGGCGACGTGTTCTTCTTTCAATTTTTTAAGCAATTTCGCCACGTCTGCGGATGTGCTCTTGATGGAATGCGCGCCGGAACCGGGCAAATCAATCGTCGCATAAAACGATGGCAAATTGATGACACCGATGCGATTGGTTCCTCCATGATTGTCTGGCATTTCAATCAATTCTGCTTTCGCTTCCGAATCCTCCAATTTGATTTCCTGGCGCGTCAGCGAAACAACTTTCCGTGCGGCACGATCCTGCAGCGGGCTGATGGTCAGACGCACTTGCGTGCCTTTAGGACCGCGGATCAATTGCACCACTTTACCCAAATCCATTCCCACCACGTCCACCGGCGGTTTATTGCTTTGCGCGACGGAGATGATCCGGTCCTGCGGATTTAATTGTTTGCTCGCCGCCGCCGGGCCGCCGGGAATCAATTCGCGGATCGTGCAATAACCGTCGTCTTCCACAAGTTGCGCGCCGATGCCGAACAGCGACAAGCTCATCTGGATTGAAAAATCCTGCGCGTGTTCGTTGTTCAAATAATCCGAATGCGGATCATAGGCGTGTGTCAAACCGTTGAGGTAAAGCTGCAAAACATCCGTGGAATCCATGTTGGTCGTCTGATGGAACGACCACGCATAATGGCGCGACAACGTTTCCATGATGTCGGCGTAATTCGTTTTCGTGAGCGGCAAAATTGCTTCCGCGTTGGTCGGAGAAATTTCATCATTCAATTTTTCCTGCAAATACTCGTAACGCAGGCGCTCGCGCCAAAGTTCTTTGGCCTGGTCCAGATCTTTTGGAAACGGCGAGTGACGCCGGTCAATTTCATAACCGTCGTCGCCGGTGAATTTGAATTTGCCGTCGGCGAGCAATTCATTGACGTAATCAAAATGCTGTTCGGCGCGTTTAAGAAAACGGGAAAAAATCGTGTAAGACGGCGTCAAATCCGCCGTGCCGCGCCCGCCGATGGTGAAATTATCCAGATTGGTCCGATAGCCTTGAAATTCGGCGAGGTCGGATTGCAAAAAATTTTCGTGGCGCGGATCAAGCGAATCAATATAGCCGTCAAAAAATTTCTTGGACATCTCCATGTCCAGCGGCTGTTGCGAATAATGAAATTCCTCCATCAAACGCGCGGTCACATAAGCAATGCGGCCATCATTCGCCGCGGGCGTCCGATGCGGCAGGTTCAACGCCGCCGCATTGGTCGGCACAGAAATTTGAGGTGTTGGATGACTTTTATTGGTGCTGCAACCAGAAACGATTGACAGGTAAATCGCGGCGCAAACCGCGAGCACTCCGGCGATTTTCAATTCCTTGCGAGACATTTTGTTTTGCACAATTCCGTCGAATATAGCCGAAGATGTCCGCGAGGGAAAATAATTTACTCAAAGCCGGACGCAATCCGGCCCGTTTTTGCAATCGCTGCCGCAGACAACCATAAATCTTGAAAAAATCTCTTGCACTCAAGCTCTCGAATGTTAAACTTCGCGCCCGCTTTCAAAAAGTTTGGGAGCGGAAATCAATTTAACCATTATAGACAATCGCTCTTTGTATGGCACAACGCATTCGAATTCGTCTCAAGGCTTATGACCACCGCGTCATAGACCAGTCCGCGCGCGAAATCGCGGACACCGTCAAACGCACCGGCGCTCGCGTCGCCGGCCCGATCCCGCTCCCGACCCGCGTCGAGCGCTTCACCGTTCAACGTTCGCCACACGCGGACAAAAAATCACAGGAAACATTCGAGCAACGCACCCACAAGCGGCTCATTGACATCCTCGACCCGACGGCCAAAACCGTGGATGAATTGAAGAAGCTCAATCTGCCCGCCGGCGTGGACATCACCATCAAGATTTAACGGCGTAACCATTCAACTTTTAACTTAAGAATTTTATGCCAATTGGACTTTTAGGAAAAAAACTCGGACATACGCGCGTTTATGATGCGAACGGTAACGTGCACGCAGTCACTGTCGTGCTCGCCGGACCCAATCGCGTGTTGCAGGTCAAAACGCAAGCCGGAAAAGACGGTTACAACGCCGTTCAACTCGGATTCGATGACCAGAAAGAACAACGCGTTTCAAAACCGCTGCTCGGCCACATCAAAAAACAAAACGGTCAGGCGGTCAAACGCATCAAGGAATTCCGCAATTTCTCGAAAGAAGTAAAACCCGGCGACGTCGTCGGCCCCACGCTTTTTGCGCCGGGCGATTTCATTGACGCCATCGGCATCGTGAAAGGCCGCGGATTTGAAGGTGTTGTGAAACGCCACAGATTTGCCGGCGGTGATTCCACTCACGGCGCCAAAGGCTGGCATCGCCGCAGCGGCGCAATCGGTCAGCGTTTGTTCCCCGGAACGGTTATGCGCAACATGCGCATGCCCGGTCACATGGGACAAGTTCGACGCACCACGCAAAATCTTGAAATCATCCAAGTTCGCGAAGCGGATAACCTGTTGTTGATCAAAGGCTCAATTCCCGGCGCCGAGGGCGATTACGTCGTCATCCGCGAATCGAAGAAACGTCCAAAAGGCTGGAAGCCGCCGGTAAGCTCCGCGCCGATGAAACGCAAGGGCGCAGCCGACAAAAAAGCTGAAGCCAAACCCGCCGCTCCGGCAAAGAAATAATTTAGGCCATGAAAATTGCCATTAAAAATCTCGAAGGAAAAAATCAGGGCGAACTCGAAGTGAAGTTCCCGCTGATTGAAAACGGCAAAGGCACGCAAGCCGTGCATGACGCCGTCGTCGCATACCGCGCCGCGCAACGCAGCGGAACCGCCTGCACGAAGAATGTCGGCGAAGTCGCCGGCACCAACAAAAAGCCGTGGCGCCAAAAAGGCACCGGCCGCGCTCGCGCCGGTTCGTTCCAATCGCCTTTATGGGTCGGCGGTGGCGTGGTCTTCGGACCCAAGCCGCGCGATTTCCGCAAAAAAGTTTCCAAGAAAACCAAGCAACTCGCGTTGCGCAAGGCATTGAGCGAACGCCTCAAGGCCGGCGATGTGATTGTCGTTGACGATTTGAAATTGAATTCACCCAAGACCAAAGAATTCGTCGGCATGATTTCCAAATTGGAATTGAAAGGCACCACGCTCGTGATTTCCGCCGGGGTCGACAAAAATCTCGCGCTGGCTTCACGCAACATCGAAAAAGTTGCGCTGACGACGAGCGATTCTTTGAACACTTACGACGTTTTGCGTCCGGACAAATTGTTGTTCACGAAAGACGCGTTCCAAAAAATTGAAGCCCGCCTGGCGGGAGAATAATTAAATTACGAACATGAACGCTTTTGAAATTGTAAAAACGGTCCGCCTCACGGAAAAAGGCACGCGTCAGGGCGAGAAGTATAATCAATACACCGTCGTGGCCGACCGGCGTGCGACCAAACCGCAAATCCGCCAGGCCGTGCAGGAATTGTTCAAGGTGAAAGTCACCAAAGTGAACACGCTGAACGTCCGCGGCAAATTGCGCCGTCAACGCACCACGCAGCAAGGGGTGACCAACGCCTGGAAAAAAGCAATCGTCACGCTCAAAGACGGTGACAAAATTGTTTTGACCTAAAAATTTTTGACATCCAAAGCGCGGAGATTTTTTCTTCGCGCTTTTTTATTTTTTGCGAACGTGAAATTTTTCACAAACTTTTCTTGCACAGCAGATGACAATTTAATTAGTATGCGCCGCGACACGAATTTTGGAGTTCTTAATGTGTCGGAAATTTTTTAACGGTGAATTTTGCCGCGACTGCGGCGTTCGAAATGTCAGCGATTTTTCCTAAGTGGACAAACTGGTTGCCGTTGTGGATCGTCGTCATCCTCGCCCTCGTCGGCGGTGTTGTGACGGCTGCCGTTACGATTTATTTCACCCAAAAGTATACCCGGGACGGCTACCAGCCGGTCCAACCTGTCCCCTTCTCGCACAAAGTTCATGCGGGCGATCTTGGCCTCGATTGCCGTTACTGTCACAACATGGTGGACAAAACGGCTTATGCTAATATTCCCGCCGCGTCCACATGCATGAATTGCCATAATCAGGTGCTGAAAGACGATCCGCGCCTGGCCATCGTTCGCGCGAGCGCCACGAACAACACGCCGATCGCCTGGACACAAGTGCATGTCACGCCGGACTACGTTTATTTCAATCACGCCGTCCATGTGGATCGCGGCATCAGCTGCGTCGAGTGCCATGGACGTGTCGATCAGATGGATGAAGTTCGCGAGGTGAAACCACTTAGCATGAGTTTTTGTTTGGATTGCCATCGCGCTCCGGCGAAATACGTTCGTCCCGTGGACAAAGTCACCGATCTCGGCTGGACGTGGAGCACGAACGGTGTTCAAGCCGCGCATTTGCAAACAGTCGAAGGCAAAAAATTGGTCGAACACATGCGCATGGAATCGCTGCAAAGCTGCTCGGCCTGTCATCGATAATTTTCGCGTCTATAATGAGTGAAGCATTGAACAATTTGAATTCGGCAAGCGGCAAGCGCTATTGGCGCAGCCTGGATGAATTGGCGGACACGCCGGAATTCAAGGAATGGCTGCACCGCGAATTTCCGTCGGGCGCAAGTGAATTTACCGATGACGTTTCGCGCCGGCATTTTTTGAAAATCATGTCGGCGTCATTTGCGCTGGCGGGTTTGGGATTGGCCGGAGCCGGATGCCGTCGCCCGGAAGAAAAATTGGAACCGTTTGGCCAGCAGCCGGATGCAAGTTTTGTTTACGGCAAATCGGAATACTTTGCGACGGCAATGCCCACGCGCACCGGCGCGATTCCGCTGGTTGTCCGCTCCTATGAAGGTCGTCCGATAAAAATTGAAGGCAATTCACTGTTCCCCGGCAACAACGGCGGCACTGACCGCTACGCGCAGGCTTCGATTCTGAATCTTTACGATCCCGACCGTGCGCGGAATTACAAACACGACGGCAAAATTGTTTCGCGCGAAGAAGCATTGAAAGCGCTGGATGATTTGTCGAAGAAATTTTCCCCGAATAGCGGCGAAGGTTTGGCGTTTCTTGCCGAAAGCAGCACCTCGCCGTCGCGGGCACGCCTCCAAAAGATCATCGCGCAAAAATTTCCGAAATCGAAATGGTTCACTTACGACGCGATTGATTCGGACATTCATCAACGCGCCGCAACACAGGCGTTCGGCCAGCCGGTTAAACCGATTTTCCATTTCGACAAGGCAAAAGTGATTCTGTCGCTCGATTGCGATTTTATCGGCGACGAAGACGATTGCCGCAATCACATTCAAAAATATATTGCCGGACGCAAAGCCAAAGACGGCATGAGTCGGCTTTATCAAATCGAATCGCTGTTCACTTTGACCGGCGCGAATGCGGATCATCGGTTGAGAATTCCGGCAAATCAAATTGTCGAAGTCGCGAAGTTTTTGAATTCGGAAACGGCAACTGCAGCAGGTTCTGCACAATTAAGTTCCGATATTCTGAAATGGGTTTCAACTTGTGCCGAAGATTTAAAGACAAATCATGGCAAGGTTTTAATTGTCGCGGGCCAACGTCAGCCGATTGAGATTCATTTACTCGCTTACGAACTAAATTTGGCATTTGGTGCAATTGGCAACACGGTGACTTTGATTCCGGCGCAAGCAAATTCCTCCTCAGATTTGGAATTGCTCAATCGCACAAACGTGGACACGCTCGTCGTTCTTGGCGGCAATCCGGCTTACAATTTGAATTCGTTTCCGAAGCCAAACGCAATTGTCCGCTTTGGCTATTACGAAGACGAAACAACCGAGCAATCGAATTGGAATTTTCCGGCGGCGCATTACCTCGAATCATGGGGCGATGCAAAGACAAGCGACGGAACGCTTGTTCCAATTCAGCCGTTGATTCAGCCGTTGTTTGGCGGAATTTCGGAATTGGAATTTTTAGCGCGAATTGCAGGAGAATCACAAACGAATCCGCACGAGATTGTTCGCGCAACATTCGGCAACTCGGACGAAGACTGGAAAAAATTCCTGTTTAATGGATTTCACGATTTTTTCGATTTCCAACCAGTTACGGGAAAAGTGGCAACTAACTTTGTCGCGGCAATTTTGACGTTACCGAAAATTTCCACGTCGTCTGCACAAAGTCTCGAAGTCATTTTCTATCGCGATTCGAAAGTAGACGACGGCCGTTACGCGAACAACGGCTGGATGCAGGAATTGCCCGATCCGATCACGCGCATCACATGGGACAACGCCGTTCTCATCAGCCGCAAAACGGCAAGTGAATTGAATGTCGCCAATGGCGATTTGGTGGAAATTTCGTTGAACGGCAAAAAAGTCACCGGTCCGATTTGGATTCAGCCCGGCATGGCAGATTATTCGCTCGGACTGGCGCTTGGATATGGTCGTGAAAAAGCGGGACGCGTCGGCACGGGCGTCGGCTTCAACGCTTACAAAATTTTCTCCGGCAAATATATTGAGACCGGCGCGACGATTCGCAAAACCGGCGAGACGCATGTGATTGCAACCACGCAATCGCATTGGTCCATGGAAGGCCGCCCGCAAGTGCGCGAGGCGAACCTTGAGGAATTTCAAAAGAATCCAACCGTTGCCGAAGAGATGCACGGAAAAGAGCCGCCGATTGTCGCCCCGCTCTATCCGAATCCACTCGATGAAGCGAAGAAGACCGCGCTGCATCAATGGGGCATGGCGATTGATTTGACGTCGTGCGTCGGCTGCAACACCTGCGTCGTCGCCTGCCAGAGCGAAAACAATATTCCAATTGTCGGCAAAGACCAGGTGCTGCGCGGACGTGAAATGCACTGGATCCGGATTGACCGTTATTACACGAGCAGTCCGAAGACAAAAGACAATCCATCGTGGGCCAACCCGAACGCGGACCGGAATTTATCCGATCCGCAACAGCAATTTGAGCAATGGATTGAAGATGTGCAGGCCGTTCATGAGCCGATGCTTTGCCAGCAATGCGAAGCCGCGCCTTGCGAAAATGTCTGTCCGGTCAACGCAACCGTTCACGACCAGGAAGGCTTGAACGTGATGGCTTATAACCGTTGCATTGGCACGCGTTATTGCTCGAACAATTGCCCTTACAAAGTCCGCCGTTTCAATTTTCTCGATTACAACAAACGTCCGTTGAGCGAACTCAAAGGTCCCGTTTATGGGTCGCCGATTTTGCACAAATCGGACGGCAAATGGAAAACCGACCTGGTAACTTGGTGGAAAGACCGTGAATACTCGATGCGTCCGGAAGACGAATGGGATTTGATCAAACTCTCAAAAAATCCCGATGTCACGGTGCGCATGCGTGGCGTGATGGAAAAATGCACTTACTGCACGCAGCGCATTGAAGAAGCGAAAATCGCACAGAAAATCAAAGCCGGTGGAACGGACAACGTCCGCCTGACCGAAGCGGCGGGAACCATTCCCAAAACCGCGTGCCAGCAGGCGTGTCCGGCGGGGGCGATTGTTTTCGGCGACATCAGCGATCCGAACAGCACGGTTGTGGCGTGGAAAGACAATCCACGAAACTACGCGGTCCTGGGTGATTTGTTGACGAAACCGCGCACGACGTATCTGGCGCGCATCCGCAATCCGAATCCGAAGATGCCGGATTATCACGCGCCCTACAGCACCGAGGAATACGAAAATCATTTGCATGGCGGGAAAAAAGTGGGGGAAGGCATCGGTTGAATTTGAAGATTACCAATGGCTGATACAGCAACCAATTTAGAATCGCTCGCGCCGCCGGCCGAATTACGCCGCGCGCCGGTCGTGGAAAATTATCGCGGCCTTGGCGCGCTCACGGATAAATTGTCGGCCTTTGCCGAAGGCAAAATTCCGAAATGGTGGCTGGCGATGTTCATCCCCTCGGCATTCTGCGCCGCCGTCGTTTTGCCGGCGATGCTGATTTACCAGATCTCCACCGGCGTTGGTGTCTGGGGCAACAATCGCCCGGTCATGTGGGGCTGGGACATCGTAAATTTCATTTGGTGGATCGGCATCGCACACGCCGGAACCTTGATTTCCGCGATGTTGTTTCTCACACGACAACACTGGCGCACGACGATTGGACGCGCGGCTGAAGCGATGACGGTTTTTTCCGTGATGATGGCAGGGCTTTATCCCGGCATTCACGTCGGCCGCGCGTGGTTTGACTGGTTCATGTTTCCGGTGCCGACATCAAATGGCTTGTGGCCACAATTCCGTTCGCCGCTGATGTGGGATGTTTTCGCCGTGAACACCTATTTGGTCGTCTCAAGTTTGTTCTGGTATATGGGAATGATTCCCGACCTCGCGGCGTTTCGCGACCGCGCGAAATCGCGTCCGGCAAAATTCCTTTACGGCATTTTTGCGATGGGTTGGACCGGTTCAGCCTGGCAATGGCATAATTATGAAAAAGCTTACGTCGTTCTTTCCGGACTTGCGACGTTGCTTGTGTTCACGGTCAGCTCCATCGTCGGTTTGGATTTCTGCACCTCGATGCTGGCGGGCTGGCATGCGACGATTTTCCCGCTCTACTTCGTCGTCGGCGCGGTGTATTGCGGTTTCGGCATGGTGCTCGTGCTCCTGATTCCGTTGCGCAAACTGTGTCATCTCGAAGAAATCATCACACAAAAGCACATCGACCGCGTTTGTAAATTGACGCTCTTGAGCAGCCTGGCCATCGGCTATATCTATTTGATGGAATATTTCATCGCCTGGTATTCCGGCGACACTTATGAGCGCTGGGTTTTCACGCATCGTCTTTTCGGCCATACCTATTGGTATGGCGGCTGGATCATGCTGCTGGTCAATGTCGGTCTCGCACAATTGCTTTGGCTCAAACGCGCCCGCCAAAATCTATGGCTGGTTTTTTTCATCGGCGTCGCCATCAATTTCGGCATGTGGTGGGAACGATTCGTCATCGTCGTCGGCTCGCTCTATCAGGATTTTCTGCCTTCGAGCTGGGGAGTCTATCGCCCGACATGGGTGGACATCGGCACTTACATCGGCACGCTCGGCGTTTTCTTCACGATGTATTTGTTGTTCGTGAAATTTTTGCCGATGGTCGCAATTTCTGAAGTCAAAGGTGTGATGCCGGACGCCGACCCACACCGCAAACCGGAAGCGAAAGGAAACGTAAAATGAAGATTTACGGCCTCATCGCTGAGTTCAATTCTGCAGCTTCATTGCTCGACGCGGCCAAGAAAGTCCGCAACGCCGGCTATCGCCGCTGGGATGTGTTCACGCCATTCCCGATCCACGGAATGGAAAAAGTGATGGGCTACAAAAATTCAATCGTCGGCTGGTTCGCGCTGTTGTTTGGCGGCGGCGCCTTTGTTTCCACGGCCGCGCTGATCTGGTTCTGCAACGCGTTCGATTATCCACTCATCGTCGGCGGCAAACCGATGTTCAGCCCACCGATGACATTCGTTCCGTCCTACATTTTGCTCATCATGGGTGGCGCCATCGGCGCACTGGTCGGCATGTTTGCGACCAATCAATTGCCGCGCTGGCATCATCCGTTGTTCAAGCATCCGAGGTTCTCACTGGCCACGCGCGATAAATTTTTCATCGTCATCGGCGCAAACGATCCGAAATTTTCCCAGGCCGAAACGCGCAAATTACTCGAGGAAATCGGCGGCGCACAAATCACCATCGTGGAGGACAACGACTAATGCGTATTTTCGCTTCCATCATCGTGATTGTGATTATTCTGTCGGCAGCCTTTTTCGCCATTGCCGGCTTTCAGGGACGCCATTCAACCAAACCGCCGCTCGAAGTTTTCTCGGATATGGATCGGCAGCCGAAATTGATGCGTCCGCAAAAACCGTTCGATTTCTTCTCCAACGGCGTCAGCTCGCAATTGCCGCCCGCCGGAACGATTGCCCGCAGCACACCGCTTCAAACCCGCCACGGCGCGGTCTATGAATTTCAGGATTCGCCCGTCAATACGGGAATAATCGCGGGCACGACGAATTTTGTCGCCGTCAATCCCCTGCCCGTCAACGCCGCATTGCTCGCACGCGGACGCGAACGTTTCGACATTTATTGTGCGCCATGCCATGGAAAACTCGGCGACGGCAACGGCATCACGAAAAAAATCGGCGACATGCCGGCGGTAGCCAATTTGCATGATAAACGCATCGTGGAAATGGCCGACGGTGAAATTTTCAACACGATCACACACGGTAAAGGTTTGATGGGCGCGTATGGGCCGCTGGTTCAAACCCAAGATCGCTGGGCAATCGTGGCGTATTTGCGCGCGCTACAATTAAGTCAGCTCGGAACGGCGGATGAATTGCCTTCCGACCAACAAGCTGCTTTCAAATAAACTATGAGTTCAAACGAAAAAACTCATTTGCCGCCGCCACTGGATTTGTCCGGATGGCGAAAGGCGCCGGCCATTTTGATGGTCGTCGGGATTCTTTTTGCGGGAGTTGACGTTCTGTTCAATTTAAAACCGGACGCCGGAACGCAATTTGGATTTTCCTGGCTGTTGGCATTCATGTTTTATCTCACCGTCTCGCTCGGCGCGTTGTTTTGGGTGACGGTCCATCATTTAACGGATGCCGGCTGGTCGGTCGCCACGCGCCGTTTCTGCGAACACATCGGTTCGCTCATTTTCCCATGGCTTGCGCTTTTATTCATTCCAGTCATTTTGCTGGCGCCAAAAATTTATCATTGGCTGACTTTGCCGGCTTCGGATGAATTGATTCAGGCACGGCATCCGGTATTTACGTTTGCCGGATTTATCATCACCTCGGCCATTTTCTTTGCCATTTGGTGGCTGCTCTCGTCGCGCTTGCGATATTGGTCCTTGCGGCAGGATGTGACCGGCGATCCGCTTTGCACTCACCGCATGAGGTTTCATTCCGGGTGGGGAATTGTTGCGTGGGGGCTTTCCATCACCTTCGCCGCCGCGCTGTGGATGAAGGCCCTGCAATATCAATGGTTCTCGGCCGTTTACGGCGTCTGGTTCTTTGCGAATTGCGCGTGGATTTCACTGGCAACGATTTATATCATCGCCGTGTTGTTGCAACGCCAGCGCGTTCTCGACAGCGTGTTGCACGACCATCAATTTTATTTCATCGGCGTTCTCTTTTTCGCGCTCACACTCTTCCAGGCTTACATGGAATTTTCGCAATACTTCGTCGTCTGGAACGCGAACATGCCTGAAGAAACGTTTTACTACCTCATCCGCGAACACGGTTCGTGGTTTGCGTGGAGCATGCTGCTTATTTTCGGCCATTGCGTGCTGCCATTCTTCGTGTTGCTGCCGGTGAAAGCGAAAACGAACTTCAAGATCATGTTGCCGATCTGTGCCTGGGCGTGGTTGATGCATTTTGTGGATTTAAGCTTCAATATTTTGCCTGCGGCGAATACCAAAGGTTATCCGTGGGCATGGCTGCCGGCTCAAATCGGGTGCATGATGTTCATGGGTGGGTTCCTGGCGTGGATATTTTTGAAAAAATTCCTGAGTCATCCGCCATATCCCCAACGCGATCCGCGCGTGCTTGAAGCGATGGGTATTTATCATTCCTCGCCGGAAGAATTACCGGACACACTTCCCGAAACATGAGCGACGAAACACAAAATAATATTCAACAACCGGTCTGGCATATCGGCGTCGTTTTTTTCGCCGCGTGTTTCCTGTTCGCCGCGCTGGCCGCCGCCGTAAAATTTTCCGTGAAAACGCCGGCGATTGACGCCGACCGCGACGCCGCTCTGGCCAAATCGCTGGCAGAAATCCGGCAAACAGAAGAAGTCGCGCTGAAATATCCCGGATGGGTGGACCAGCCGCGCGGCATTGTTCGCCTGCCAATTGATATGGCGATGCAAATCGCGGCGCGCGAATGGCAAAATCCGGATACAGCGCGCAAAGATTTGATTTCCCGCGAAGAAAAATTGAATGCGCCGGCGCCAAAAAATGCCGCGCCCAAGGCAAATCCATTTGAATGAACGAAAACGTCCCAGCCAGTTTCGCCGACGTCAAACTTGAAGCGTCCTGTCGCGTGCCATTGCTCGCGCTGTTTGGCGGCGCGGCGGTTTGGCTTGTGGTCAGTTCCGCGCTCGCGCTGATCGCATCGCTGAACTTTCACATGCCGGAAAAATTCGCCCATTGTGCATGGCTCACTTATGGCCGAGTTTTTCCCGCCGCCAACGACGCCCTGCTCTACGGCTTTTGCGTTCCGGCCGGTATCGGCGTCGCGATTTGGATTTTGTCACAACTCGGCCGTGCGCCGTTACGCGATCCGCTCGTTCCAGTTTTTGCCGCCAATCTTTGGCACTTGGGCGTGCTGGTGGGTTTGATTGAAATTTTGTCCGGCAACACCACCGGCTTTGACTGGCTGGAATTTCAACGCGGCGGTTCCGTCCTGCTGTTTTTCGCCTACCTGTTGCTGGCGGCGTGGGCAATGATGGTTTTTACCGCACGGCGTGAACGGGCATTGCAGCCGCCGCATTGGTTTCTTATCGCGGCGCTGTTTTGGTTTCCGTGGGTTTATGCGACGGCAAATCTATTCCTCGTCGCGTGGCCGGTTCGCGGCATCGCGCAGTCCGTCATCGCGCTGTGGTTTGCGAACAATTTCATTTTCGTTTGGCTTTCCCTCATCGGGCTGGGAACCGCCTTTTATTTCTTTCCGAGATTGATCGGTCGTCCGTTGCAGGCCGTTCATTATGCGCTGTTCGCTTTCTGGTCGCTGATACTTTTCGGAACATTTTGCGGCATTCCACACACCGCGCCCGTCCCGGCGTGGATGCCCACATTAAGTTCTGTCGGCGGCGGAATGTTCGTTGTGCTTTTGCTGACGGTGACGATTGTCGAGGTCCGCACGGTTTGGGGCTTTATCAAATCAAAATGGGACAACGGCCCGTTTTGTTTCATTGGCAGTGGCGCAGATTGCTTTGTCATTTCACTACTCATGATGATCGCACTGGCGTGTCCGGCATTCGATCGCACCGCTGGATTTACCTGGTTTACACAGGCGCAACTGCAATTACAAATCTATGGCTTTTTTGCGATGACTATGTTTGGCGCGATTTATTACCTGCTGCCACGCGCCGTTGATTTGAAATTCCCGTTCCCGAAACTCGTCGCTGCGCATTACTGGATGTCGCTCATCGGCATTGTCCTTTTGGTCTTGCCGCTGGCGATCGGGGGCATTGAACAGGGCTTGAAACTGGACAATGCAAAGATTGCCTTTCCGGAAATCATGAATTTATCATTGATGTATTTGCGCGTCAGCACGGTGGGCATTTGTTTCATTCTCATTGGCAACCTGCTCTTTGCGTTAAACGTTTTTGTGATGACTTGTGTTTGGAAAATGGCATTGCTGAAAAAAATCCTTCCAGCCATCAACGCGCCACTTGAAACTTCGGAGGTGAAATCGTGAAAAATGGATTTTCCATCTTCATCGCCGCCGTTTTGCTGCTGGGAATTTCCTGGTGCGCATTTGTGCTCGCGCCGGTAATTCAACTTGGCGATGAAAAACAGACGGTCATGATCAATTCCACCGATATTTATCCCGTCCAGCGCACGGGTGCCGCTACACTCGGATTGCAGGTTTATCGCGCCAATGGCTGCGCGGCGTGTCATACCGAACAAATTCAGCAAAACGGAATGGCGTGTGATCTTATCGTGACCAGTTTAGGAAAGAATTCTTCAGCGTTGCAAAAGGTGCTGGCCGGCAGTTTAAGCGATTCTTTTCTTACAACCAACGATTTGCCAAAGACAATCCGGCACGGTATTTCGATGGAAATCGCCAGTTCAATGTCCGACAAAATCACCGCGGCCGGCGGCAAGGCCGAAGTTCACGTTTATGCGACCGGCGCAGACATTGAACGCGGGTGGGGATTGCGCCGCAGCGTCGCCGAGGATTTTCTTTGGGATTCGCCGGTTCAATTGGGCGCTAACCGCATCGGACCGGATTTGGCCGACGTTGGCGCCCGTCTCGGTGATTTGAACTGGCAATTGCAACATCTTTACGCGCCGCAGATGTTTGTGAAAGGCTCGGTCATGCCGCCTTTCCGTTATCTTTTTGTTAAACAAAAAAAGGGCGCTGTTCCTTCGGCTGACGCATTACAAATTCCGCCGGGTTGGCCAAAAGATTTGCAGCCCCCGGGAGGATACGAAATCGTGCCGACCGAAGACGCAAAAAACCTCGCGGCATATTTGTTGAGCTTGCGCGCTGAAGTGCCGCTGCATGATGCGCCTTATACTCCCGCCGTGGCTGCGCCGACTGAGAAATCAAAATGAGCGACGAACCGAAAACTATTTCGACGAACGAGCAAACCTCTCCGGCGGAACGGAAGACCGCGCCGATCTGGATTTTTGCGCTCGCGCTGATTTTATTGTTCGGCGGCGGCGTTTATTTCGACCAATACAGCGGCTGGTTCAATCCGCAGGTTTACTCACCCTACGAAAACACCGATCAGCTTGAAGCGTGGCAGCCAAAATCCGGCGAAGCCGCCGTCATGGCACACGGCAAGCAATTGTATGAATCTGTTTGCGGCACATGCCACAATGCCGACGGATCCGGCAAACCCGGCCAGGCGCCGCCGTTGGCAGGTTCAGAATGGGTCAACGCGAAAAGCCCGAATGACGTCATCTCCATTCCGCTGGACGGGTTAAGCGGAGAAATTCACGTCAAGGGCGAGACCTGGAACGCTTCGATGGCCGCGATGGGCGCCGGGCTTTCCGATTCCGATCTGGCAGCAGTTATCTCCTACGTTCGCACGTCCTGGGGCAATAAAGGTAAACCGGTCATGCCTGATGACGTAAAAGCCATTCGCGCAAAAGTCGCCGGCAAACCGCCCATCAATGGCGAACAGGGATTGAAGGCGCTAGAAAAATAACGGCGAAAATCATTCCTGTTGTTTTACGATTTCGATTTGATTTCTTCGATCGCCCATCGCGCGTGTTCGGCAACCAGCGGCTCAGGATCCCGCGAGGCCTTCTCCAGGACAGGCAGTGCGGATTGATCACCGATATTTCCCAACGCAACGCAAACATTTCTCAAAAACCCACGCCGCTTCGTCCGCAAAACCGGCGAGCCGGCAAATTTTTCTTTGAAACCCTTCTCGTCGAGCGCAAGCAATTCGAGCAAATCCGGCCGCCGCAAATGTTCACGCGAGTGTTGCTTCATCAATTGTCCTTCGCGCGCAAATCTGTTCCATGGGCACGCAGCAAGACAATCATCACAACCATAAATCCGATCGCCGATGACGCGGCGCAATTCCACGGGAATCGACCCTTTCAATTCGATTGTCAGGTAGGAAATGCAACGGCGCGCGTCCAGCTGAAAAGGAGCGGTGATGGCATTGGTCGGGCAGGCGGAAACGCAACGCGAACATTTCCCGCAACGGTTTTGCTCCGATGCGTCGGGTTCAAGTTTCAGCGTTGTCAAAATTTCGGCGAGAAAAATCCAATTGCCAAGTTTTCGGCTGACGAGATTGGTATGTTTGCCGACAAATCCGATGCCGGCACGACGAGCAAAATCGCGTTCCAGAACCGGCCCGGTGTCCACATACCAAAGCGACCGATCCCCTCCTCCGCCGGTTTCGTTCACAAACTGCGAAAACGATTTCAGCTTATCGGCGAGCACGGCATGATAATCGTCAAATTGCGCATAGCGGGCGACGAGGCCAAATTTCGGATTGGAAGCGAAGTTTGAACCCTGGAATTCGTAACTGACAGCCAGACAAATCACGCTTCTCGCGCCAGCCAAAATTTTCTGCGGATCAATTCGCTTCTCAGCATTCCGTTCAATCCACGCCATTTCGCCGAATTTCTTTTCGGACAGCCATTGCTGAAATTGCTTTGCGCTATCCGGCGGACTTGCGGAAGCAAACCGGCAATCATCAAAACCCAATTCAAACGCGCGCTGGCGGATCTGCTCTTTCATCGGGCGGTTTCGAGTCGGAATTGGTGGACCACCTGGAGCGCGACTTCACGCATGGAGCGCAATTCGGTATTGATCAAAACGTCAGCCTGTTTGTAAAACGGCTCGCGCGCCGCGAGCAATTCACAGATTTTAGCTTTGGGATTTTCATCCTGCAACAGCGGTCGATGGGTCTGGCTTTTTACGCGTTCCCAAATTTTTTCCGGCGATGCCCAAAGACAGACAACCAGCGAATTGGATTTCAAGCCATCGAGATTTTTTGGATTTATTGGCAGTCCGCCGCCGGTGGAAATGACAAGGTTTTTGCGGTGCGAAATTTCTTCCACGACTTTTTCTTCCAGCGAACGAAACGCCGGCTCGCCCTCGCGTAAAAAAATCTCCGCGATCGTTTTGCCCGTCGCGGATTGGATCATTTCATCGGTGTCTAAATAATCAAATTGCAGCAAATCAGCCACCAGCCGGCCAACCGAGGTTTTGCCTGTTCCCATGAAGCCAATGAGCGCGATGTTGACGATGTGCCGGCCGTTTTGCATGGGTGGAGTTTCGCGATTCGTGGTTTATCGTTCAAGATTCAAAATCCCGAACCGCTGCCATTGAATCACTCGACAATTCTGTTTTCCTGCATAAATTGGGTGCGTGAAGGGGTTGCCTCTCATTTTGGCTTCGGCGTCGCCGCGGCGCGCGGAACTTCTCCGGCAATTGAAACTGGAATTTAAAGTCGTTCCCAGCGATGCGCCGGAAGTTTTTGACGACCATTTATCGCCATTGGAACTTTGCCAGCTCAATGCGCATCGCAAGGCACGTGCGGTGGCGAAAAAAATTCCTGATTCCCTCGTGCTGGGCGCGGACACGCTCGTTTTTCTTGATCATAGAATTTTCGGCAAACCCGCCGGTCTCAATGAAGCCCGCGAAATGCTTCTGCAATTACAGGGACGCACACATCAGGTCGTCACCGGCGTGAGCTTGATTCATTTGCGGAATCATACGGAAAAGATTTTTGCGGTCAGCACCGATGTGATGTTTCGTTCGTTAACCGCCGCGCAAATTGACGATTACATTTCAAAAGTAAACCCGCTCGACAAAGCCGGCGCCTATGCGATCCAGGAACACGGCGAATTTATCGTTTCCGAAATCTGCGGCTCGTTTACCAACGTCGTCGGTCTTCCGGTTGAACGGGTCGAAAGCGAATTGCAACGCTGGAAATGAATTTGTTTTCACGAAATCCGGTTTCCCTTTAGATTCCATTCAGTGAACTTCCATGTTCTGACCAAACCCATCGGTCCGATTTGCAATTTGGATTGCAAATACTGTTTTTATCTCGAAAAAGAAAACCTGTATCCGGGCGAACAACAGTGGCGGATGAGCGATGCCGTTCTGGAGGAATACGTGCGCCAATACATTCAATCTCAATCGGCGCAACAAATTTATTTCGCCTGGCAAGGCGGCGAACCAACGTTGCTTGGCGTGGATTTTTTTCGCAAAGCCGTTGCGTTGCAAAAGAAATTCGCTCGCGGCAAATCAATCTCCAACGCATTGCAGACCAATGGAACTCTGATCGATGATGAATGGTGTCAGTTTCTTGCCGCCGAAAAATTTCTCATCGGACTGTCCATCGATGGCCCGCGCGAATTGCATGACAAATACCGTGTGGACAAAGGGCAAAAGCCGACGTTCGATAAAGTGATGCGCGGATTGGAATTGCTGAAAAAGCATCAAGTGGAATTCAACACTCTCACCGTCGTCAACCACACCAATTCACAACATCCGCTTGAGGTTTATCGCTTTTTAAAAGATATTGGCAGCAAATTTTTGCAATTTATTCCTCTGGTGGAACGCCAATCTGCGGAAACGGATTCCCATCTCGCCACGCCGCCGGATTTGTATAAACACGGACAGTCCTCTTCAGCTGTCACCGATTGGAGCGTTGAAGCAAACCAATACGGACATTTTCTGTGCGCCATTTTCGATGAATGGGTCCGCCGCGATGTCGGGAAAGTTTTTGTGCAGTTATTCGATGTCGCGCTCGGCAATTGGATGGGTCTCGGTTCATCACTTTGCGTCTTTGCCGAAAAATGTGGCGCCGCGCTGGCCATTGAACACAACGGCGACCTTTACAGTTGCGACCATTACGTTTATCCGAAATATCGCCTCGGCAATCTGATGAACACCAGCCTGGGTGAACTTGTCCGAACGCCTCAGCAATTGAGATTCGGCAATGATAAATCGGATTTGCTTCCGCGTTTCTGTCGCGAATGCGAAGTGCGATTCGCCTGTAACGGTGAATGTCCGAAACATCGCTTCATTCAAACTCCCGATGGCGAAGGCGGACTAAATTACCTCTGCCCGGCCTATAAAAAATTCTTCAATCACATTGATCCGGCGATGCGAATCATGGCGCAATTACTCCGTGACGGCCGCGCGGCGGACGAAATCATGACGATGAGAAAATAATTTTGATAAAAATTTTCTAAACTTCTTCTCGACACGGAAATTGGTGCGCGGCTAATTTCAATCGCGATGGCGAAACGCATCGGCATTCTCACGGCAGGCGGCGACAGCCCCGGCCTCAACGCCGCTATTCGTGGCGTCGGTAAAACCGCACTCAGTTTTTACGGAATGGAAATTATCGGCTTCCGCGATGGCTTTCGCGGACTCGTCGAAGACCGCCGGATGAAACTGGATAAAACAACGCTCGCCGGAATTCTTACGACCGGCGGCACGATTCTCGGGACCAGCCGCGACAAACCTCATCGGATAATCATCGATGGCCGCGTGCATGACATGACGGACGTCATCGTTAAAAATTACAAACGCTACGGACTCGATTGCATCGTTTGTCTCGGCGGCGGCGGAACGCAAAAAAGCGCGCTGCGATTGCATGAAGCCGGCCTCAATGTCATCACCCTTCCCAAAACCATTGATAATGACGTGGCGATGACCGATGCGACGTTTGGTTTTGCCACCGCGCTAGATATTGCGACCGAAGCAATTGACCGCCTGCATAGCACCGCGCACAGCCATCACCGGATTATTGTCGCGGAAATCATGGGACATCGCGCCGGATGGCTGGCGCTTGGCGCCGGCATTGCCGGTGGCGCGGACGTGATTTTGATTCCGGAAATTCCTTACGATGTCCATAAAATCGTGGATGCGATCCGCCGCCGCAGCAAATCGGGGACGAATTTCAGCATCGTTGCCGTGGCCGAAGGCGCGATGAACAAGGAAGACGCCCGTGCATTCAACGCCGCCGAAGCGCGCAAAGAAAAAGCAAAAAGTAATCGGGAAAAACATGATGCCAAAATTGACCTCGCGGCGCTTGAAGCCAAGCATGTCGGCAATACGATGCGATTGGCAAAACAACTGGAAGATCTAACGCGGCTGGAATCGCGGGTGACGATTCTTGGCTACGTCCAGCGCGGCGGAATTCCGTCTGCCGCCGACCGCCTGCTGGCCACGCGGCTTGGCGCAGCCTGCGCGGATTTAATCAACGACGGCGTGTTTGGCGTGATGGTTGCCGCGCGCGGTGACAAGACTGAACCGGTTCCGCTCGAACGCGTTGCCGGAAAACGGAAAACTGTTCCGCCGGACCATCCATGGGTGGAAGCAGCGCGAAGAGTGGGAACGTGTTTGGGAGATTGAACTCAACTGATTGCTTTGTCGACCTGATTATCCTTTTACCACCATCGCTCCCGCAGCGGGACGCGAACTGAAAATCGTCGCTTCGATATTGGTTTTCTTTTTATATTCGGCGGCAATTGTTTTCGAAACGATCTCCACGGCATCAGCCTTGACCAGCGCCACGCAACAACCGCCAAAGCCGCCACCGGTCATGCGACAGCCATAAACGCCGCCTTTGAATCCGATGGATTCGGCGATTTCCACGACCGAATCCAATTCATTGCAACTGACTTCGTAATCGTTGCGCAGCGAATAATGGCTGGCATACATCAACTGCCCCGCCGTCGACCAATTGGAATTGCGGATGGCTTCGGCAGCATTCACCGTGCGTTCAATTTCGCCGATGACGTGGCGCGCGCGGCGATAAACAATGACATCCATTTTGCTTTTGGCCTGTTCCAGCGATTCGGGCGTAGCCGTGCGCAAAGACGGAACGCCGAGAACTTTCGCCGCCTGTTCGCACTGCGAACGGCGTTCGGCATATTCGCCGCCGCTCAATTCGTGTTTGACGTTCGTATTGATGACCAGCAAAGCGACGGACGGGTCATTCATCGGCACAAGTTGCGTCTCGCGCGAACGGCAGTCGAGCAACAGCAAATTATTTTCTTTGCCCATCACGGAAATGAATTGGTCCATGATGCCGCAGGGAACACCGGCAAATTCATGTTCGGCTTTTTGCGCGAGCAAGGCTTTCTCCACCGGATCAAGTTTATTTCCGGTCACAGCTTCCAGCAACGTGGCGGTGCTAACTTCAAGGGCGGCACTGCTGCTCAATCCCCCGCCAAGCGGAACGGTGGAAACCAGTTCGATGTCGAGGGCGGGAATTTTTACGCCGCAATCCTGGAATCCAGCAATCACGCCCCGGACGTAATTTGACCATTTTGGATCGCCTTTCGCCACAGGCTTTGAAACATCAATTTGCGCGGCATCGCCGGCGCGCGAATCGTGGACAAAAATTTTGGCATCGGAGGATTTGCGAAGGTCGGCAGCCATGACAGCATATCGCGCAATGGCCATCGGCAGGACGAAACCGTCGTTGTAATCCGTGTGTTCGCCGATGACGTTGACGCGGCCGGGCGCGGCAACGATCCAGCGCGGTTCGCGTCCGTAAATCTTTTGAAATTGTTCGATGATGCGGTCGGAAAGTTCTTTCGAAATCATTTTATAAACGAAAATAAATAAGAATAAGAATACAAGAAAGCAGCAAAATCAGGACCCGTTTTCTCCGTTCTATTTTTTATCGTCCCGATTTTTGCCGCCACGCACAGCGCCGACCAGCATCAGCACGCCGAAAATCAAAAGCACAATGCCCCAGATGAGATTGATGTTGATGCCGAGTGATTGCGAACCGGCGGCGTTGGCCACGCCGTAAGCCGCGAGCAACACGCCGATGAGCGTAAACATAAGACCAATTGGCCAGCGGATGTCGAGTCCCATAATTTTTATTTTGTTGACGGTTAAAATTTCAATTTACCAGAAAATGATATTGAGAATGACGCACGCGATGAGCAACAAAGTGCCGACCACGGCGGGACGTTTCCAGAACGGAACGTCATGATCCACAATTTTCGGCGTCAGCGAATAAACCAGCCCTTTGAGTTCCGTATCCGTTTTGGTCCGGCGCGTCGCCACCGAGAGGATAATGGTCAAAACAAGGCAAACGCCGAAGGCAAAGGACGCGAGCCAGAAGTTTTGCGCCATTTCACTGGGGAATTCAATGGGCTTCATTCCAATCAAATTGCACAGGTAGGCGCCTTTGACGCCGGGAACGTTGCCGTGAGCAATCGTGCAAGCGTGGAAAAGTGTCGAACTGATAATCCCGCCCAATAAACCGATGAAGGCGCCGATTCCCGTAGCGCGCGCCCAGAACATTCCCAGCAAGAACGTCGCAAAAACTGGCGCGTTTACAAAGCCGAACACGAGTTGGATGATGTCCATCGCATTGTTATATTGCTTTGCGAAGTAAGCGCAGGCGATGCTCAAGGCGATGCCAACCACAGTGATGAATTTGCCCATCCAGAAATAATGCGCATCGCTTTTATTCGGAACAAAAAAGGCCTGATAAAGGTTGTAAGTCCAAACCGTATTGAAGGCGGTCACATTCCCGGCCATGCCGGACATGAAAGATGCCAGCAACGCGGTAAGCGCCAGGCCGAGCAATCCAGCGGGGCAATATTTTTTTACAAGCGAGAAAATGACGCTGTCGTAGTCATAAGCCGCAACGCTGTTGTAGATGCCTTTTTTGATTTGTTCATCAGACAGTTTATTTGCGGAATTTTCGGCGACCAGTTTGTTGATTTTGTCCGCATTGACCTTTTGACCCAAGGCGCCGCTAACGGCTGTCACCGTGGCCGCCGAATCCGCAGGATTTGCATTTTTTACGATGTCCACGGCCTGGGTATAAGCCTGCGGGGCGATGATCGGCGGCGGAATGCGATAGTCTTTGTTCGGCAAAGCGGTCAGGGCCACCGCCAACATTCCCGGCAGAATCACTAGCGCCGGAAAGAGCATCTTCGGCAGTGCCGCGACGATGGGAGTATTGCGCGCGGCGTTCATGTTTTTGGCAGCCATCGCGCGTTGCACCACCAGGAAGTTGGTGCACCAATAACCGAAGGAGAGCACAAAGCCCAAACCGAACACCATGGCAAAAATATCTACGCCCATCGGGTTAGCGGACGGCCCGCCCAATAGTGGCTTCCATGCGCTGGTCCACGCATCCGGCGCAAATGATTTGCTGTTCAAATCCAGCGCTTGCGGATTTTGCGCGACGGCATGGAGTTGCGTTGTCATCGCGCTCCAGCCGCCGACATCTTTCAATCCAAGGTAAACGACTGGCGCGAAGCCGAGCACGATCATAAAAAACTGCAGCACTTCCGTGTAGATTGCCGAAGTCAAACCGCCTTTCAAAACGTAAATCAAAACGACGCCGGAGCAGACAAACAACGCGAAGTGATAATTCCATCCGAGCAATTGATTCAAGAGCTTTGCCAACGCGTTCATTGAAATGCCCGAGGCAAAAACCGTCATCACCGCAAAACCGATCGCGTTCAAACCCATCACCGGCTTGTTGAAACGCATCTGCAGGTATTCCGGCACCGAACGGGCTTTCGAGCCGTAATAAAACGGCATCATGAATACCGCCAGAAAAATCATCGCCGGAATCGCGCCGACCCAATAAAAGTGAGCCGTGGCGATGCCATATTTAGCGCCGCTGGCGGCCATGCCAACCAATTCCAGCGCTCCGAGGTTTGCGGAGATGAAGGCCAGTCCGGTTACCCAAGTCGGAATGGAACGCGCGGAAGTCAGAAAGTCCGCCGAACTTTTCATGTAACGCGCCAACGCCCAGCCGATGCCGAGCACAAAAACGACGTAAGCAATCAAAATTGTGTAATCTACCCAGGCAAGATGAATTGGTTGCATAGAGAATGCAAAGGATTTAGCGATTTTCGCAAGCGGTGTCAATCGCAATAGCAATAACACTCATCACATATTTGCGTGACTTGACATTTTTCAGAAATTTCCGCAACAGAATTGCTTTTCATAGCCAAATATGTTTTATTCTTTCCGCAAAATTTATGTCCACAAAGATTGAGACCAAAACGAACGAACTTTGCCAGGCCATTCTCGAAGAAATTCAGGCCAATGGCATCCGCAATCGCATTGACGCTTTTCTGTCCGACGCCAACGCGCGCGGCCAGTTTGAGACGGTGAACCGCAAAGGCCAGGCGCTCCACGAAAAACAGCACAACGGTGAACAGTTGAACAACACCGAAGTTGCCGACTTCGAAAAGGATCGTGACGCCTTGTTGAAAAATCCGGTCGCAAAAAACTTTCTTGATGCGCAGGACGAATTGCACGAGTTGCAACATACCGTCCAAAAACGCATCCACAAAGCGCTCGAACTCGGGCGGATGCCGACGGAAGAAGATTTGTCCGAAGGTTCCTGCGGCCACGGTTGCGGCTGCGGTCACAACCACTAATCGCTTTTTCAAAAACCGAAACGCCGCAATAGAAACTGTTGCGGCGTTTTTCTTTTCAATCCGGCAACGCTTTCCATTGTCGTTGTGCGACGTAAGGATCAATTTTGTTCAGCAAAAAATACGCCCAGCGCTGTTTCAGGCTGCGCCAGAACGTTCGATTGCGCCGCCATTCCTCGGCCGTCACGCGCCGGCATTGCTTGAGCGTCCGCGCGAAAATATCACGGGCTTCGGCAGCCATCGCCGGATTTTCAAAGCGCACCATGAATTCATAATTGATACGCGCGCTCCGCGTGTCGAGATTCGCCGAGCCAACGTAAACAGCGTCATCCACAATGATCAATTTGGCGTGCAAAATTTGCGGTTGATATTCGTGGATCTCAATTCCCGCCCGCAACAATCGCCGATATAAACTGCGGGCCGCCAACAGCGAAATCGGCACATCAGATTTGCCCGGCAAAATCAATTGCACCGTTCCGCCGCGCCGGACGATACGCATCAATGCACGGCGCATCCGGAGCGCGGGCAAAAAATAAGCCATCACGATTTGGACATTTCTGGCGCGGCGCAAATCTTTGCGAAGAGCGTGGCCAAAGGGATTTCTGCCGATTCCCGGTCCGGTGAAATAGATTCGTTCTGGCGGCACGTTCACGGATTTTTTTGCGCCGGTTTTATGGAAATGGATGAACAATTTATGCTTCAAATCGGCGCGGTTAAACAGTTCGTCGAACGATTTTGCAAGTTGGCGCGCAAGCCTGCCTTTTATTTTCATTCCAACATCACACCAGCCACATGCCACGCCGTCGCCTTCATATTCGCGGGCGACATTAAATCCGCCGATGAATGCAATTTTGTCATCGCAAACGAGTAATTTGCGGTGATTGCGGATAGTGACGCGTTTGAGCGCAAGTGGATTGAAGACGCGGATCTCGCCGCCCAGGTTTTTTAATTCATCCCAAAAATGATGGGACAACGGATAGGAACCAATTGCATCCACCAGCACCCGCACTTTGACATCGCGGCTGCGGGCACGGACAAGCGCATCACGGATGCGGACACCAAGCGGGCTGTTCTGGAAAATGTAAACTTCCAGGCAGATGGAAGAGCGAGCTTCGTCAATAGCCTCCAGCATCGCCGGAAAGATTTCATCGCCGGCGCAAAACCAGGTGCAATTGGAATGCGCTTCGACCATACCGGAAGGTATTTCGCCATGTCGCAATTGCAACTACAACAAAAAAAGGCGAAGCCGAAGCTTCGCCTTTGGATAGAGGTTCCGTAAATTATTTCGCAGCCGGCGCGGCTTTTTCTTCCTTTTCTTTCACAAGAGTCGCGCCTTTGCCGAGGCGTTTGCGGAGATAGGTCAATTTCGCGCGGCGAACGGCACCCTGACGCTCAACTTCAATTTTGTCCACGCGTGGTGAATGAACGGGGAAAACGCGTTCGACGCCTTCGCCATAGCTGATGCGGCGAACGGTGAATGTCTGGTTCAAGCCGGCGCCACGTTTGCCGATGACGACGCCCGCAAAGATCTGAATGCGTTCCTTGTCACCTTCCACAACTTTCGTATGGACTTTGACAGAATCGCCAACACCGAATTTCGCATCATCTTTGCGAAATTGTTCTGATTCAATTTTTTTCAACAATGCCTGGTTCATAATCTATTTCAATAAATCTGGTCTTTTCTCTTTTGTTCGCGCTTTTGCTTGTTCGCGCCGCCATTTTTCGATCTCGGCATGATTGCCGGAAATTAAAACATCCGGCACACGCATTCCGCGAAATTCCGCCGGCCGCGTGTATTGCGGATACTCCAGCAAACCGTGGCTGAACGATTCGTCGTGCGAACTTTCCTCGTCGCCCAAAACGCCGGGCAACAGTCGCGCAACCGCGTCAATCACTACCATCGCGGGCAATGCGCCGTTCGTCAGCACATAATCGCCAATGGACAATTCATCGTCCGCCAGCGATTCCCGAATCCGCTCGTCAAAGCCTTCATAATGACCGGTGACGAACAGCAAATCTTTTTCCTTTGCCAATTCCTGCGCAATCGGCTGGCAGAACTTTCTGCCGGACGGCGAAAGCAAAATGACTTTCGTGCTTTTCTGCCGCAGGCTCTCCACCGCTTCAAACAGCGGTTCAGGCTTCAGCAACATTCCCGGCCCGCCGCCGAACGGTTTGTCATCAACAGTGCGATGCCGGTCATGCGTCCAGGTGCGTAAATCGTGGATTTGCAAATCGAGCAATCCTTTTTTACGCGCGCGCTTGATGATGCTTTCATCGAGCGGCCCGGCAAACATGGCCGGAAACAAAGTGAGCACGTCAATTTTCATTCGCACTCAATCTTTCTCCTCTCTCTCGTCCTTTTCCTCAAGTGCCCCAGGAGGATGAACGAGATGAAGAGGAAGATTACTTGTCTTCCACGATCTCCACGGCACAACGCAAACCCTTCTTCGCGCTGCCGGCCAAAAGCAACGAACGGATCGCGTTGATGGTCGCGCCCTGCTTGCCAATGATTTTTCCGACATCGGCCGAATCAAGGCGTAATTCGTAAACTGTCATACCCGCGCGGTCCACCGGCGTGACCGTGACCGCTTCGGGTTTTTGCACGAGCCCTTTGACAACGTATTCGAGGAACTCTTGCATCGTAAAGTTTAAGCTGCCGGCGTGGCCGCGGCTTTATTGGCTTTCTTTATGAAACTGGCGACGGTGTCGCTCGGCTGGGCGCCTTTGCTCAACCAATACTGCGCGCGGTCGAGCTTGAGCGTGAAATTGTCCCCCGTTTTGAGCGGCTGGTAAGTGCCAATTTCTTCAATGAATTTGCCGTCGCGCGGGCTGCGGCTGTCGGCCACGACAATACGAAATGCCGGCAAATTTTTCGTGCCGACGCGTTTCATGCGAATTTTTACTGCCATAAATGTTTCAAAAGAGCGTGGAAAATAACAGTTGGAATAATTTTTGCAAGCGTTGATTTTGGTGATGCAGCCTCGATTTTTTCACGAGGCGATTTCTTTGAAAAAATCATTTGCCAAACGCCTGAATTCTTTGCTCAAATTTTACCACAATGAGTAACTCAACCACACCTTCTGTTGGAATTTTAATGGGCAGCGATTCAGATTGGCCGACCATGAAACTGGCCGCCGATGCGCTGGCCGAATTCGGCATCGCAACCGAGGCGAAAGTCATTTCCGCGCATCGCGATCCGCGCGGGCTGGAAGAATATATCGCCGGCGCGCCGGCCCGGGGCATCAAAGCTTTCATCTGCGGCGCTGGCGGCGCGGCGCATTTGCCCGGCGTCACCGCGGCCTTCACCACCCTGCCCGTCATCGGCGTGCCGATTTTGGGAAAATCATTCGATGGTTTCGATTCGCTTCTTTCTATCGTTCAAATGCCGCCCGGCGTTCCGGTCGCAACCGTTGCCGTCGGCGGCGGACGCAACGCGGGAATTCTCGCCGCGCAAATCCTGGCCGTGGGCAACGCGCAATTGCAGGAGCAATTGAAAAAATTCAAAGTGAAATTGATGGAGGAATCGCGGGCGAAAAATAAAACCCTGGCGCAATAGATTTTATGCAACGACTTATTGAAGGCGTTCATAAATTCCGGACAGACGAGTTCGGGAATTACCGCAAATTGTTTCGCAAGCTGTCACAGGAAGGCCAGAATCCGCACACATTATTCATTACCTGCTCGGATTCGCGTGTGCTCGCCGAACTGATCACGCAAAGCAAGCCGGGCGATTTATTCGTCGTCAAAAACATCGGCAATATCGTTCCGCCTTCCAGTGTGACCGGCGACACCAACTCCACTGCCGCGGCGATTGAATTTGCCGTGGAAACCCTGCAAGTCAGCGACATCGTCATTTGCGGTCATTCGCAATGTGGCGCGATTTCCGCGCTGCTTGGTGAAATGAAAATCGGTGATTCTATGCCGCATTTGCGCGATTGGCTGAAGCTCGCCGCGCCGGTTTCCGAAATAATGAAAAAAAATTACACGCACATTTCGGATGCCCTCGCCCGAGCCAATGCTGCGGCTGAGGAAAACGTCTTGTTCAGCCTGGACAATCTGCATAGCTATCCGTGCGTGCAGGAGCGGCTGGCCGATGGCTCGCTGCGATTGCATGGCTGGTTTTTCAAAATTGCCACGGCAGAATTGTTCGCCTACGATCCGGAAACGCGGCAGTTTTCACCGCTGGCGCCGGAAAAATGAACGAAGAATTTTTCGAGTATTGAAAGGAGATGCTTCGTTTGGACAATCGTATTTTCGTTTGCTATTTTCTGCGGGTTTATGAGTTCAGAAAATAAAGCGATGGGAACAGGCAACCTGCCTGCTGCCGCGCCGCCTGCGCCATCCGATTTTATCCGCGACATCGTGGCCAAACATGTTGCCGAGAAAAAATATCCGCAGATTCATACCCGTTTTCCGCCGGAACCGAACGGCTACCTGCACATCGGCCACGCCAAAAGCATCTGCCTGAATTTCGGCATCGCGCATGAATTCGGCGGCGTCTGCAACCTGCGCATGGACGACACAAATCCGACGAAAGAAGACGTCGAGTATGTGGATTCAATCCAGGAAGACGTGAACTGGCTCATCAGTGGCTGGGCGGATAAAAATCTTGGACTGAAGGAAAAAGGCAAATCACCGAAAAGCAAAATCGAAAATGGCCGACCGGATTTTTATCTTGCGCCGTCGGAAGTTAAAAATGTTGAACCATTTTACGCTTCGGATTATTTCGACCAGATTTATGAATACGCCATCGTATTGATCAAAAAAGGAAAAGCGTTCGTTTGCGATTTGTCGCCGGATGAAACGGATGAATATCGTCGTCAGGGCAAACCGTCGCCATTTCGCGACCGCAGCATCGAGGAAAACCTGGATTTGTTCGCGCGGATGAAAGCCGGCGAATTTCCCGATGGCAAACGGTCGTTGCGCGCGAAAATTACACCGGACTCGCCGAATATCTGGATGCGTGATCCTTTGATTTATCGCATTAAACACGCGGAACATCACCATACCGGCGATAAATGGTGCATCTATCCAATGTATGATTTCGCACATTGCTTGAGCGATTATATCGAAGGCATCACGCATTCGATTTGCACGCTGGAATTCGAAGTGCATCGTCCACTCTATGATTGGATCTTGGAATCGCTCGATCTGCCGCGCCCGCTGCCGAAGCAATATGAATTTGCCCGGCTGGCGCTGGGCTACACCGTGATGAGCAAGCGCAAGCTCATGCAATTGGTGAATGAAAATTTGGTTTCCGGCTGGGATGACCCGCGGATGCCGACGATTTCAGGAATTCGCCGGCGCGGCGTCACGCCGGAAGCGTTGCGCAATTTTGCCTATAACATCGGCATCACCAAATACAATGGTTTGACTGACGTGGCCGTTCTTGAGCACGCCATCCGCGACGATCTGAACAAGCGTGCTTTGCGCCGGCTGGCGGTTTTGCGTCCGATTAAAATTGTGATCACGAATTTTCCGGCGGACAAAGTCGAAGAACTCGAAGCTGCCAACAATCCCGAAGACGAAAATGCCGGCAAACGAAAAATTCCTTTCAGCCGCGAATTATTCATTGAGCAGCATGATTTTCAAGAAATTCCGCCACCGAAATTCTTTCGCTTAAAACCGGGCGGCGAAGTGCGGTTGAAATACGCTTACATCATCAAATGCGATGAAGTTGTAAAAGATGCAGCCGGCAAAATTGTTGAACTTCGTTGCACGGCGGATTTGGACAGTAAATCGGGCGGTCCGACGGCAAACCGAAAGGTCAAAGGCACGATTCATTGGGTCAGCGCGGCGCATGCGATTGACGCCGAGGTGCGCCTTTACGACCGGTTGTTCACCGTTCCGGAGCCGGACGCCGACGGTGATTTCAAAAAATATTTGAATCCTGATTCGCTGGAAATTGTCACAGCTAAATGTGAGCCGTCACTGAAAGACGCCCATACAGCACAACGTTATCAATTTGAACGGCTGGCGTATTTTGTTTTGGACAAGGATTCCTCGCCAACAAAGTTGATTTTAAACCGCACCATCACGTTGAAAGATGCTTGGGCGAAGGAAGGGAAAAGAAGTTAAACATTTTGCTTCCGGCAAAAGAAAACGCGCAGGCGGCCCTGCGCGTTTTTGTTTAATGAAAGATGTCGGTTCTACCCGTTATGGATAGACCATTCGATAAAATACCGAGCCGCTGTCTGGATTTACCGGAATGGTGACTGCATTTGTGCCCGTCGATCCGGCAACGTCAAACCATGCGTTGCTGTCGACATTCAATCCAGTCGCCAATGAATTGGTCTGGACCTGCAAACGCCAGCCGGTGTGATCGGAAGGCCATGACAATGTCAGGGCATTCCCTGAGACCGAGAAGACGATATTTGTCGAATTGGTGTTCACTGTTGCCAGCGGAGGCGCCTCCAACGTAATCGTGCCGTCCACGGCCAGATTATTGGCCCATAGATTCGTTCCTGAAAGCGCCGGCAATGTCAGGTTGACTCCAGCAGTAAAGCCGGTCACAGCCTGATTGAAGAGGTGGAATGTTGCGCCAGCTTCGGGACCGATGTTATTGACAGTCAGCGTCGCCGTTCCATCAACGACAATGGTGGAGGCTGATATTTTGCTGCAATTATTTGACGCAAGTGAGGCATTCACATTCATGTTGACGGCGCCAGCCAGTTCAACCTGGTGGTTTACATTCAAAGTGCCGACCGGAACTCCAGGAGAGAGAATGGAGCCGGAATCCGCCAATACGTTACTGGCCAGAATTGTCCCGACGCCGGCAAGCGTTTGTCCGGAGACGACTTCGAAGATTCCGTTGGTGAAAAGGAGAACATTGGTCAGCGTCGTGCCGTCGGAATCATATTGATTGCTGATGTATCCCATCTGGGAAGCATCCAACACAGCCGTCGCCGCCGCCAAAGTAATTGTTGGAGATTTAGTCAAGACGTCGGGAACAACCAACGCCAAAACGCCATTGCTGATAGTAGTGGTTCCGGTGTATTGCAATAAGTTGGTGCCGACGACATTTGTGACTTCCGTGAATCCGTCGGGCGATGTGATATTGGTAACCACGCCGCCGATAAACGTCAATGTGCCGGTGCCGGTCTTAATGAGATTAACTACTCTCGCCGGAGAAACTTCCGTAATTGAACCACCAAATGCTGAGTCCAGGTTGTTTCCGCCGATAACGTAAGTCGAAGGGCGGTCCTGAGATGATGAACCTTGAAGCGTCGAAGCAGATCCACCAAACAGAGACCCAATCAGCACCGTCAGGTTGCCGTTTTTATTGTTCAGCAGAGCACTTCCTTGTCCCAGATTGATGGTTCCGCCAGAAAGGTCTTGGACGGAGCTTCCGGTGAGAAAACGTAAATTGCCAACTGTATCAACGAATAATGTTCCCGTGAAAGCAGACATGTCTGCTGATTGAAGGGTAAGCGTGTTACCACTGGTGCCCTCCAGATATACCGTGCCGTTGCCCGAAAGAGACGAGAGTGTATCGTTCCCGTTGTTCTGGACGAAATTATTAGTCCCCAAGACATTGAGCGTATTGTTCAGCGTTTCTTGATCGCCGCCAAACAAAAATGTCGCGGCGTTTCCATTTGTCTGGCCGTCCAATGTCAAGGCTCCCGAACCCAATGCAGAAATGTTGACGCCGCTTCCCTGAGCTGTGCGGAGAGTGCCCGCCTGGATGATGGTGCCACCGCTATAATCGCTGCTCGAACTCAGGGTAAGCTGGCCGTTGCCAATTTTTGTCAACGAACCCGCGCCGGTTAATGAACCGGACAATGTTAGGGTGACAGTCGAATTGGTGATGCTCAAAGTTCCTCCATTGGTCTCAAGCGTAGCGCTGCGATTGATGGATTTTGAAGGCCCCTGATATTCAAGCGCGCCGCCGTTAAAAACGATGTTTTCCGCCGCACTGCCGGCCGCGCCGATGGAACTACTGTTGCCAGCATTTTCAAGATTGGTAACACTCAACGTGCCACCTCCAATCGTCGTGATGCCGGTGTAATCATTGGCGTTCAAGATAGTCAGCTTGCCGGAATTGGTTTTCGTCAATCCCGTCGTTCCGCTGATATCGCCGTCGCCAATGAACGTGTAATCATTTGTTGCGTCTATCATTACTGCTGCTGTCGGAGCAGGATTCACTGTGCCTGAAATATCCACCACAAAATTGGTAGCGCTGTCGTCAAAATTGTTCGTGTCGGCTGTATAGAACCGGTCAAGGCTCGCGCCATTCAACCAGTTGCTGCTGATTCCGGTATCCCAAACATTCGCGGAACCGTCGCCTCGCCAAATGAGGTTGGCAACCGGACGGACGACAGAAACAATCAAATCAATTTCCTTGGCGGTGGCATCATTGGTCAGGATCCCGGCCACACAGGAGAAATTGCTGATGTCACCGTTAAAACTGCCGGTATAAGTAATCAATTTATAGGTGCCGACACCCAGAGAACCGACTGGCGTCACCGCGATAATATTTGTGCCGCTGGCGTTCAAATCTCCGGTGATAACGATTTTGTCATTGGGATTGGAAACGCCGGTTGGATCATTACCCAATTCCATGTTGAAATTCGCGTTGGACACTGAAAGACCGCCATTGAAATTCAGCGTTCCCTGGTCGCCGATGCCGTTTGGGGACACGGTAGAACTGTCGCCCGCAGTAAAGTTGGCCGCCGTATCTACGACCGTTCCTATACCGGCAATTGTTTTACCGGCTCCCAATGTGAATCCAGCCGCTGACACATCAAAGTTCGCGCCGCCGGTAACAAAAATTTGGAGGCTTCCGGGCAACGCGCCTGTTGCTCCCAATGCCAGGACACCGTTACTGATAGTCGTATTGCCGGTATAAGTGTTCGTTCCATTAAAAGTGAGCGTGCCGCCACCAGTTTTGATTAACGCTCCGGCTCCGCCAATTGCTCCATTGACCGAAATATCATGCGAAGTTCCATCGGCATCAGCCGCTTGAAATGTCGTCGCGCCGGGCATGTTGATGTTGGCATTGACCGCATAGTCTGCCATTGCTCCGAGTGTTCCGCCGGCATTGAAATTGACGAAATATCCGCTGCTGCCGGCGCCTGTGTTACCCACAAGACCCACTGAACCGAGATAAACGGTTGCCGTTCCAGAAAGATTGAGAGTCCCGTATGCGTTGGCAATCGTGTTATCTTTCACCAGCGTAATGCCATTGGCATACAACGTTCCGCCACTGAGATCGAGAAAACCGCCGATTGAAGACGACGACGCCGCACTAGCGTTTTGTTGGTTCCCGACAATAATTCCTTCAGGCGTTGTGGAGACGACTGTCCCGCCCCGCATGACGAAATGTGACTTGCGGTCACCGGAGGTCGCCGCAATTGTCGTATCGCTAACCGTAAACGTTCCCGTATTCGTGAGGACGCCGTCATAAATCGCTCCGTAAGAGCGGGAATTGCCGACGCCGATCTGAATCGCCGTCGCATTAACAATTCCGTTGCTGATGACCAATCCTGCTGCCGGATTGGGATTGCTTTTATAAACACTAAAACCACCGATGTTCGCCGTTCCGCCGTTTATCAACAAACGGCAACCACCATCGTCACTCGTATTGTTTATCCGGGCACCACCCAAAAGATTTAAGGTGCCGCTATCAACAACTATTTGGCTGCCAATACCACTCGAACCGGACGTCGAACCGGCAATTGTCACCCGTTGATCCAATGTTGCCGTTCCACCTTCCATGAGAAGCTTCGCAACATACGATGAACTTCCATATCGCTTATTATCTCCGATTAACATCGCATCTGAGGCCAAAGAACTGACAGTCGTCAAAGATCCCCCGGCATTGATAGTCAATACGCCGTTTGTGCCGATATAGAATGGACCGGAATTGCTCAACGTTACCGCTCCGCCAGAATTTAAATTCATGAAGCCGCTGGAGCCGGTGACACCGATAGTCACCGCATTGGCTGCCGCTCCAGATTCCATATTGAAACCCGAATTGTTGACATTCAAAGTGGAACCGCCGCTCACCAATACACCAGCGAATTCCGTCGCCGACATAACAGCATTGTAGTTAACCGTATTGCCGTTGGCGATAATCGCATTCGTTCCCTCCGCCGGCACGCCAACATCCCAATTCGCGGCGTTATTCCACAACCCATCTCCTCCGGTGCCTGTCCACGTGGCCGCTGTCTGCCCAAGCGCAGTCGTCAGGCCTACTGCGGCAAATAAGGAAATGGTTAGAAGAATTTTTTTCATACGTTTGGGTTTTGGTTGGTTCAATGAACCGACAACTTGGTTGTTCTCGCAAACAGAATAAGAATAATCTGTAGTTGGCATAGCGGATGAATTCGGAATATGACGACTAAACCGAAATTCCCCGCGCAGGTCTATCGGATGTTCATCCGATACTTAAAAAAATCATTGCTGTTCAACCAGCTTCATCGCCGCCTCCGTGCGCGATTGCACGTGCAATTTCTCATAAACGGCGGTGATATGCGTGCGCACCGTGCTCATGCTGATATTCAAATGATCCGCAATTTCCTTGTATAAATAACCCTTGGCCAACAGCTTTAAAATGTCCAATTCGCGCGCCGTCAGCTTTTCCAGGCCGGAAGATTTTTGCGGCCGGTGAAAATGATCGATCACTTTACGCGCAATTTTCAATGACATCGGCGCACCACCTGTATGAACCTGCTGCACTGCGGAAACCAATTCCTCGCGCGGCATGTTTTTGAGCAAATAGCCGTTCGCACCGGCGCGCAAAGAATCAAAAATCAAATCGCCATCATCATAAGTCGTCAACATCAACACCTGCGTTTTCGGCAATTTTTCTTTCAGGCGGTGGACACACTGGATGCCATTCATGCCGGTCAAATTGATATCCATCAACACAACGTCTGGATTTTGACGTGGAATTTCCCGCAACGCCTCTTCCGCGCTCGCATGCGCGCCGACGCAGCGCAATCCCGGCGCGCCGCCCAGCCATTCAACCAGGCTTTCGCGCATGTCGCGCTGGTCTTCAACAATGGAAATTGCAATGCTCACGGCAAACGATTCGAGACTATTTTACGATGGAAATGCCGCGGCGTCATCGGATGAAAATATGAGCGCGCGCTCAACCTTTTGGCGGCGCGGTGCTTTCGCGTTCGATCAACTCCGCAACAAGTCTCTTGGATTGGACTTTTTCGCCGTGAATCAGATTCATCATCATTTCCACCGCCGCAATTGCCAGGCGATATTTCGGCTGGCGAACAGTCGTCAGCGGCACACGATAATATTCCGCTGTCAAAATATTCCCAAATCCCGCCACGGAAATATCCTCCGGAATCTTCAATTTTTGTTTCAGTAATGTTTCCGCACAACCAACCGCCACCAGGTCATTCACCGCCTGCACGGCAGTGGCGTCGCAATTTTCATTCAGCATTTGCAACGCTGCATTGGTGCCATCGTCAATCGTCGCACCGGCGGCAAAAACATATTTGTCGTCCGGTTCGACATTCGCTTCGCGCAATGCGCGGCGATAACCCTCAAACCGTTCATGCGCCCATGGCGCTGTCGGCGGCCCGGTGAAATAAGCAATCCGCTTGTGGCCGAGCCTGACCAGATGTTGCGTGACGTGGTAACTCGCCAGCGTCTCTTCGATCTCCATCGCCGGAAAATTTTTACAAAACGGCGCGGGCGTGCCGAGCAATACGGTCGGTGTTTTGCGCGCGGCGATTTCCTGATAAACGCGCGCTTCGGCTTCAAAGCGATAAACAGGTGAGATGAACAGTCCGTCCACGCGCCGCGAGAGAAACCGGCGGATGCCGTATTCCTCACGCTCCGGTTTGTTAAGCGTCTGCGCGAGCAAAACGTCGTAACCCAATTCGTGCGCGCGTTCCTCCATCGCAAAAACAATGCGCGCATAAACAGGATTCGTGATCGCCGGAATGACCAGGCCGAAAAGTTTCGTCGTTTTGGTGCGCAATCCTTGCGCGCTGGAATCCGGCACGTAACCCATTTGCAGCGCCAGCGCCTTGATGCGCGCCTTGGTATTGGCGGAAACGTCCGGCGCATCTCGCAGCGCCTTGGAAATCGTCATTACTGAAACGCCCGCGTGCCGGGCAATGTCCTTGAGTCGAACCATTTTATTTGTTGAATCGTTGAACTTTCAAAGCATCAAACCGGAAAAAGCGCCGGAAATTCCGGCATCCAACCTGGAAACGGTTTAACGCTTTGACACTCATTAAATATACGCTCCGCGCCATTGCAATTTGCGGCGAAGCGCTTCAAGAAATGAATTGCCGTCCGGATGCACCAGACGAATTTTGCTTTTGCTGCGGCGAATAAAAATTTCATCACCCGAATCCAGTTCAGCAACGACTTGTCCGTCCACGCTCAAAATGGTCTGGGGATGCGGATTCGTCGTCTTAACGCGAATCGTCGCCGAAAGCGGCAAAATGATGGAACGATTTGACAGCGCATGCGGACAAATCGGCGTCAGCGCAAAAACATCCGCCGTCGGCAGCACCACGGCTCCGCCCGCCGCAAGCGAATAAGCCGTGGAACCGGTCGGCGAACTGACAATCAATCCGTCGCAGCGGTAATGCGTGATGATCTCATCATTCACACTCACGTCCAGGCCGATCAGCCGCGAAACCGCGCCGCGGCTGACGACAATGTCGTTGAGCGCGCTTTTGGAAATTTTTTTGCCGTGGCAAATGCCGCTGGCTTCAATCAAATCGCGCAATTCAATCTGAAAATCGCCGCTCCAGATCTGTGTCAGCGCGCCCGCCAGTTGCGCCGATGGAACGGCGGTCAGAAATCCCAGTCCGCCGATATTGACTCCCAACATGGGCGTTTGTGAACCAGCGATGTCCCGCGCGGCGCGGAGCATGGTGCCGTCGCCTCCAAAAACCAGAAGCAGATCCGATTCGCGCGCGAGTGTCGCCGAATCACCATGCGCCAGAGCTTTGCGCCCGGCTTTTTCAATCAGTTTCGCCGCCTTGCGCACGATGCGGGCGCAATCGGGCTTGTCGGTATTGCCGATGATTCCGATGCGCCGGATTTTGTCAGCTTTATTTTTCAATCAACGTCAAAAATTCTTTATTGCCTGCGGGACCGAGCAACGGCGATTCCGTGACGCCGCGCCAATTCAATTTGAGTTGAACAGTCACAAATTCTTCCAGTTCGCGCAGCACGCGTTCATGCACGGAAACATCGCTGATGACACCGCGGCCTTTGTCAGCTTCGGCTTTTCCCGCTTCAAATTGCGGTTTGATAAGCGCAACAATTTTCCCGCCTGATTTTAGCAAAGCAACCGCAGGCGGCAAAATCTTTCGCAGCGAAATGAATGAACAGTCCGCGACCACCAAATCGAACGGCTGAGGAAATTGTTCGGGCTTGAGAAAGCGTGCGTTGGTTTTTTCCATGACGACGACGCGTTTGTCGCGGCGCAATTTCCAGGCGAGCTGTCCCTGCCCCACGTCCACGGCAAAAATTTTTGCCGCGCCGCGTTGTAACAGGCAATCAGTGAACCCGCCGGTGGACGCGCCTAAATCAATTGCCATCAATCCGTTGACGTCCAACCTGAAAAAATCGAGCGCGTGCTCCAATTTATGTCCGCCGCGACTGACAAACTTTTCGGGAGCATCGAGCGAAATTTCATCGCCGGGTTTGACGCCATCGCTGGCTTTGTGGGCCAGTTGATTGTTGATGCGAACCTGTCCGGCAAGGATTGAACGTTTTGCTTTTTCGCGGCTATCACAAAGGCCGCGCTCTACCAGCGCCTGATCGAGACGAATCATCTAAAGCGGCGAGAGATTTAGTATTGCTCGTGCGGTTGCGCAGTTTCACCGGTGTAGAGGCGACTCTGGACTTCGCGGAACGGCTTGAGGAAGAGGGCGTTGTCGGCCACAGCTTTTTCCACGAGCTGCTTGAGCAAAAACATTTCCGAACTGTTGATGACGGCGTGAACGCTGTGTTGAAACGCTTCAAGCGGCGTAAATGTCTGGAACGAATTTCCAAGCAGGACAATCGTCGCATGGCGGCGCTGATTCATCGGCATCTGCTGGAGTGCCTTTAGCGTAAGATTCTCTTCCAGCGTATTGGCCGCAAATAATTCTTCGATCACGACGACTTGATATTGCACCTGGTTGAAACGGACGAGAAAATCGCTGTGCGTTGCAGCCGTGTGAACTTTATAACCGAGTTCGAGTAACGTTGTTTTGGTGGTTTCCAACCATTCGGGCGTGGAAAAAGCGATCAATGCCGGTTTATCGCCGGTGCTGATAAAATCGAAGGAGCCGTTCATGATTTTTTCAATTTTAGCAATGGTGGAGGCGCATCGCCGCCGCCCGGAATGGCTGTTCCGCCGGCTCCCCCGGACTTCATCCGCAGCGAACCGGCCGTGGCGGTCAATTCGCCGCGGGTTTTTTTGATGTTGTCGATGCCGCGGGACACGACGTTACGCTTGGTGCAATACAACAGAGCCGTTTCTTCAGAGACAATTCCGGCTTCGTAAGCCTCCAGGCAGGATTGGTCAAACGTGCGCCAGCCGAACGGATAGCTCGCCTCGATGATTTCGTAAAACGTTCGCCCCTCGCTTTCGCCCAGACGGATTGCCTCTTGCGTCCGCAAGTTTGCTCCCATGATTTCCAATAACGCAATCCGCCCGGCTTTATCCACGCGCGGGACGAGGCGTTGGCTGACAATCCAGCGCAACGTGTCTGCGAGCCGGATGCGAATTTGTTCCTGTTCGGACGGCTCAAACATACCAAGAATACGGCCCATCGTTTCGCCGGCGTTGATAGTGTGAAGAGTGCTCAACACGAGATGGCCGGTTTCCGCCGCGCTCAAGGCGATGCGCACGGTTTCGCGGTCGCGCATTTCACCAACGAGGATGACTTTCGGCGCCTGGCGCAGCGCCGCGCGCAAACCATTTGCGTAGGAATCAAAATCAGCACCCAATTCACGCTGGTTAAGTGTGGATGTTTTATGCGGGTGAACATATTCCACCGGGTCTTCAAGCGTAACGATATGGACAGCTTTTTCCCGGTTGATTTCGTCCAGGATGGCCGCCAGCGACGTGGATTTGCCGGAACCGGTCGCACCGGTGATGAGCACTAATCCGGTTTTTTCCTTGGGAATTTCTTTGAAAATTTCCGGGAACTTCAATGTTTCCAGCGTTGGGATCTGGGAATTCAACAAACGGCAGACGATCGAATAATTGCCACGTTGCGAAAAGATGTTTACGCGAAAGCGGCCTTTATCCGAAAGCGCATAAGAAGCATCGCAGGACCCATGGCGCAGCAGATCTTCGACATGCCAGCGGTTGTCACCGATGATATTGAGCGCAATGGTCTCGGTCTGAAAGGGCGTCAATTTTTCCAACGGCGGATCGAATGTAACGGTGCGCAATTCACCGTAGGTTTCGACCTGCGGTAATCTGCCCACCGTAAAGTTGAGGTCGGAAACTTCCGGCTGCGACTCCAGCATCGTCGTTAAAATTTGATCCAATTCCGGGCGCCGCATAATTTCAAATTAAATCGAGTCATCATCTTCCGGCGGATGTGCCAATAACGGCCGGAATTTTTTCTTGTCCTGCGCTTTTTCGTATGCGTCTTCGGGCGAAATCCGTTTCATCCGGACATGTTCCATGATGTGGTCGTCCATCGGCTGATTGCCCAATTTCTTGCCGACCTGGATCATGCCCTGGATTTGATGAGTCTTGCCTTCGCGCACTAGGTTGGCGACGGCGGTATTGAAAACCAAAATTTCAAATCCGGCCACGCGGCCTTTTTTGTCGGTGCGCTTGAACAGCGTTTGCGCCACGACGCCCTTCAAAGCTTCAGAAAGCGTCTGACGGATTTTGTTTTGCTGGTCGGCCGGGAAAACGTCAATGATACGGTCAACCGTCTTGGCCGCGCTTTGCGTGTGCAAGGTGCCAAAAACCAGATGGCCGGTCGCCGCCGCAGTGATAGCCAGCTCGATTGTTTCCAAATCGCGCATTTCACCGACGAGGATGATGTCGGGATCTTCACGCAACGCGCCGCGCAACGCCGCCGCGAATGATTTTGTGTGAACGCCAACTTCACGATGGTTTACGAGACAATTTTTGGTCTCATGAACGAATTCAATCGGATCTTCAACGGTTATGATGTGGTCTTTGCGGTTCTTGTTGCAGTAGTCCACCATGGCGGCGAGCGTCGTGGATTTGCCGGAACCGGTTGGCCCGGTCACGACGACCAATCCGCGGTTTAACATGCAGAATTTTTTCAACACCACCGGCAATGGCGCTTCAATCTTTTCAAAATCTTCAAAAGAAAGGACGCGGCTGGGAATCTGGCGAAAAACGGCGGCGATGCCGTCTTTTTGATTGAAAAAATTGACTCGAAAGCGCGAAATGTTGGGAATCTCATAACCAAAATCCACGTCGCCGGTTTCTTCAAACAATTTGATTTTGTAATCGGGCGCGATTTCGTAGAGCATGGCTTTGAGCGAATCGTTTTCCAGGGCCGGATAATCCACGCGTTGCATTTCGCCGTTTATGCGCAACATGGGCGGTTTGCCGGACGACATATGAAGGTCAGATGCCTTCTGCTCAAACATCAGATTGAAAAATGCGTCAATTTTGGCCATAAGTTTCCTCTCTGTGACGAGACACTAACCAAAGCCATGCTTCCATGCAAGCAATGAAAATGCCTGAAACACAAATTCATCGTGAAATCGAATTACACGGCTCAATTCCCTTCGCGCGCTTCATGGAACTGGCGCTTTATTGTCCCGATTTTGGATATTACGAAACAAAAAAAGACATTGGCAAACATGGAGATTTCTATACCAGCGTAAGCGTCGGCAATCTATTCGGCGAACTGCTGGCGTTTCAATTGGCTGCCTGGCTCGAAGAAGCACGAAGCGCCGGATGCCAGCCGCGAATCGTCGAGTCCGGCGCGCATGATGGAACGTTGGCAAAGGACATTTTAACGTGGTTGCAATCGTGTCAGCCAAAGTTGTTCGAGCAAATTGAATACGTCATCATTGAACCTTCCGCACGACGGCAACAATGGCAGAAACAAACGCTGAAGGATTTTCCCAACGCTGTCTGGGTCTCAGATCTTGAAAATTTAAAATCCAAAATAAAAAATTCAAAATTGTCCGGAGTCATATTCGGCAACGAATTGCTCGATGCATTTCCCGTTCACCGCTTCGGCTGGAACGCTCAAGAAAAAAAATGGTTCGAATGGAACGTGGCAATCCAAAATAAAAAATTCGTTTGGAAGAAAACGATACAACCGCCAACGCATGGATTGCTTCGGGATTCTATTCCGGGCCTTCCGCCCGAACTGCTCGATGTATTGCCGGACAATTATACGATCGAAGCTTCTCCAGCCGCGGCAAATTGGTGGCGCGATGCCGCGGAACTTTTATCCCGCGGCAAATTGCTGGCCCTTGATTACGGCTACACTGTCGAGGAACAATTCTCCCCTGCCCGCTTGAATGGAACGCTTCGCGCGTATTGCAGTCACCGCGTCACCGACGACGTTTTAGCCAATCCGGGCGAACAGGATTTGACCGCGCACGTCAATTTCTCCGCCATTCAAAAAACGGGGAAGAACGCCGGATTGAAAACGGAATTCTTTTCCACCCAAACAAAATTTCTCACGCAAATCCTGCAAAGAGCCGTTGCAGAAAAATCGTTCGGCTGGAACGCTTCGCGCGCCCGGCAATTTCAAACACTCACTCATCCCGACCATTTGGGCCGCGCGTTTCGCGTGCTGCTCCAGTCGCGCGAGTGAATCACTTGCCCGGCGCGGATTCCCGATGCGTCCGCAGATCCATTGTCCGCACCGTGAAATAAACGGGAAAACTGGTGACGACGCATGTGTAATTGGTCGTGTTCACCGTCGCGATCCGACGCCACTTGGACATTGGCGCCGTCGGCGAGCGCGATTTGTAAATGTTGTAAACAATATTCGTATTGCGGGACACCGTCACAGTCGTCGAACCGTCGTCGTGAAGTAAAATATTCGTCTGGTGTTCGTAAACCGAATCCCATGCGAGGTGAAACTGGTTCGAATGCACCATCGCCGGCGCAACGGTGACAATGTTCGAATCATCGTTTTGCGGATGCTTATGACTGGCGCAACCAGCCGCCAAAAGCAAAACTCCCGCCCATAATACAGGGAAAAACAATTTCATAGTCCATCTCCTTTGCAACAATTCGCAGTTTATCACACTTCAAACGGTTGCACAAATCCGCCGGCACTCTCATCCATCCCGCTGTGAAGCGATAAGCGTTTCCAGCGCATTTTCCAATGCGCGAACATGCACCGGCTTTGTCAGGTGAGTCACGAAACCGGCATTTTGGCTGCGGGCAATGTCGTCCTCGCGGCCATAGCCGGTCAGCGCGATGCCTTTCAACCCGTGCAACTTTTGCAATTCCGCCATCAAGCCGTAGCCGTCGCCGTCGGGAAGTCCAATGTCAGAAATCAAAAAATCAATCTTCACTTTTTCCGCCGCCGCGCGCGCCTCGGCAATCGTTGCCGCGGGAACAACTTCAAAATGGCGGCGCTGCAACAAATGCGTCAATGCCAGGCGCGTCGGCTCGTGGTCTTCCACGAGCAAAACCTTTCCGCCAGACGATACGAGCTTTGGATTCATGCGCGAAACAACCGTTGCATCGCCATCACAACTCTTTTGTTGCACGTCGTCCAGCAATGGGAATTCAATCGTGAACGTGGCGCCTTTTCCGCGGCCATCGCTCGCCGCCGAAATCATTCCGGAATGCAATTGAACCAGCCGCTGCGAAATCGCCAGGCCAAGTCCCAGGCCGCCAAAACGATGCGACGCCGCGTGTTCACCTTGGGCAAAAGCATCGAAAACGCGCTCCCGTTCGGCCGCCGTCATGCCGATGCCGGTGTCGGAAATCTCGATGAACATCCGGTGATCTTCATTGTGCGTCGCAATGGATACGCGTCCGCCAACGTCCGTGAATTTCACGGCATTTTTCAGGACGTTCCAAAAAATCTGCTGCAGGCGCACGGCGTCACCGCAAATTTTAAGCGGCGAAGCCGCCAGGGCGAGACCCAGCGTGATTTGCTTTTGGTCGAAATCCGAGCGAACCGTTTCAATCGCATTTTTTAAAACGGCATGAACGTCGATCACCTGCATTTCCAATGGCAATTTATTGCGCGTGATCCGCGTCAAATCGAGTAAATCGTCAATGAGCCGGGCTTCAAGCGAAACGTTTTTGGCGATACTGTTGAAAGTCTGGCGGACTTCGGGTGAAAATTCCTGCGTGGCCGCTCCTTCGCTCGCCAAAAGCAAGACCGGATTGAGTGGCGTCCGCAATTCGTGCGAAAGCGCGGCGAGAAATTCATCTTTCGCGTGAGAAGCGGCGACAGCGTCGTCGCGGGCGCGCTCCAGTTCCCGTTCAATTCGTTTGCGGTCGGTGATGTCGTTGATCACCGCGACGACGGCGACAATCTGGCCGTTCAAATCCCGTTCCGGCATGTAAACCGCGTGAACCCAGCGCGGACCGAAGGTATTGTAGGCGATCTCCATTTCGTATTCGACGCGCTGGCCGGCAAAGGCTTTTTCCAGATGACTTTTGAATGATTCATACGCCTGTTGGCCGGTGACTTCGCTGATGGGTTTGCCGACGATCAATTCCGGAGTGGTGTCGTAGCGTTCGGCAAATGTGCGATTAACAAATGTATAGCGATGTTGCCGGTCAATCTGGCACAAATGGACCGACGCGTGATCGGCAATCACCTGCACGTGTTCACGGCTGCGGCGCAATTCAGAATGAGTGGCCTGAATCTGGTCGAGCATCGAATTGAAAGCTTCTGTCAAATAACCCAGCTCGTCGTCGCTGAATTTTGCCGCACGGACGGAATAATTGCGTTCGTCAGAAATCTTCCGCGCCGTTTCCGCCAGCGCGACAACGGGATTGGAAATCCGTCTTTGCAATGTGTTGGAAATCCAAAAAGCCACCAGCAACGAGCCGAGCATGATGCCGAGCGAAATCACTCCATAAAGCTTGAGCCGCGTAGTAATGGCGCTCAAATCCGATTGCAGATACAATGTTCCCAACGGCACGCCGGATTGCATCACCGGCTGGAAAAGCGTCAGTCGCGCGGTCCCAAAACGATAACCGCGCTTTTGCGGGATGGGCGGCAGCGCCGTATTCGCAATTTGCGGCGGATATTTGACGAACAATTTTCCATCCGCATCATAAAGCGCGGCAGCGACAACGTGAGGCTGGGAATCAAGCGATGAGAGAATTTCTTCGGCATCTTTGTCATTTTTGAACGCCAGCGCGGCGGTGCTGTTTTCGGCTAGCATCTGCGCTTCCGTGGAAAGATTGCGCACCAGTGATTGGCGAAACGTCAAAAAATCGTAAGCAGCAAACGCAATCACGGTCACCAACAGGACGGCGACGCTGGTCAGCATGATGACCGTCATCACCTTGTGTTTGATGGATGTCTGGTATTGCATCACTTGTTTTAGGGCGACATGACATCAGCCACCCGCAACAGCTTTGAACTTAACGTAAGATTTTCATTTTTCACGGCGTTGAGATTGATTTTGAGGCGGAGTTTGTTGTTTCTGGTGTAAATCTGGATGCAAACGCCTTTGTCCGCGGCATCCGCGATGTCGCTGACGGTGAGGATTTGCCGGTCTTTGAATTGTGAAATTATCCGGCTCAAACGGCCGGCTTCGGATTGCGTGATGAAAAGCACCTGGCAGTTTTTGACTTCATTGGCGCGGGAAAAACGTTTTACAACAATTTTGCGCCCCATCCAGCTTTCATTTTTGACCGTCAATTCAAGCACGTTGCCAAAGGGATCGTCCCCGAGCACTCCGATGACGAGCGGCGATTTGTCGTCCGCGAAGGCATTGGTCGGCCACGCGGTGAATTGCGCGAAGTTCAAAAGGAAAACAGCTTTGATCTCGTATTCCTTCGTCTGAGCCCGCGCGTCAGCCGCCAAAAGCATCAGCAAAAAAATGCAAAGCCATTTTGACAGGCAGATTGTCAGTCCTTGTTTCATTCCACTACCATCTGAGAGACGCCATCCCAAAAACACTGCGCACGATTTGCTCCTGCGTCGAGCCCGGAAAACCGGCTTCCGGATGTTGATCGTGCAACAGGTTTTGGCCGACGATTGAAAATTCCAGATTTTTCGTCGCGCGCCAGCCCAGTCGCATATCCAATTCAAAATAACCGGGAACAGTCCCCGCCGCGCCGCCGTTATTGTTGCGTAATCGGTCAATCCAGCGCGCGTTGGCATCCAATGCGATGCGCCACGGCAAATCCATGGAAGAACGCAAAAAAATCTGTTGCTGCGGATCCGCCGTTTCATTCAAAGCGTTGTCCAAATCCGTTTGGCCGGATCTGACGTGGATGTGCTCTTTCAAAAAATCATAGCCGGTGTGAAGCCGCCACCATTTCATGACCTGGTAATCCGCGCTGATTTCAAATCCGTAAGTCTCGCCTTCCAGATTGTTGCCCCAATAAAGCGGCAGAATGGTCGTGGGCGTGGAACTTAAACTACGCAGGTAATCGTAGTCGTTGTAAAACCCGGAAATCGAAGCGGAGAATTTTTCGCCAAACCTTCCGCGATAACCCAATTCGTATGCAATGACCGTTTCTGATTTAAACGTGGAATTGCTGGTGCCAAGGAACATTCCATAAGCCGGGCTTGGCTCAAATAAATCGCGATCATAGCGCGAGGGCATGCGCACGGATCGCGAAACCGCGCCCCAGATCATCTGGCTGTCGGTCACGTTCCATTGCAAACGCCCGCTCGGTTCGTATTCGACGCCGGTATAATCATTGTGCTCCACCTTGCTGCCGATGGTCACATAGACGTTCTCCAACACTTTGATTTCATCCTGGATAAATCCGCTGAACAGACTGTGGTTTTGAACCGCCGGACTGAATGTCACCAGCGGCGCGCCGCGAACATCGTCGTGCGTAAACCGGTAGCCAAGGCCCCAGACGAAATTATTTCGTTCACCCAAAAGAAACCGATGCTGAAAATCCACGTCCGCCGTATCGAGATCGTCGCGCAGCGTGCCCGGCGGAATCGCCGGCCCTCCAAGATTTGCGCCTTGAAACGGCGCCTCCAAATGCGATCGGTCATAATAAGCCTGCAGCTGCATTTGGTTGTCTTCCGCAAATGTATGCGTCCAGCGTCCCAATAAATTTCCTCCGGCGCTGGTCCCGTCAGCCGGCGGATTTCCTTCGCCGCCGGGAACGGTGTCATTGTTGCCGATAAAGAAATCTCCTTGCAACGTCAATGGATTATCCAGAATCGCCTCCGAATCAATTCGAAACCCGCCCTGCCCGCGATTCCATGAATCGTGGGCGCTGCTGCCATCGGCATAAACCTCCGCACCCCGGTCAAAGTATTTCCCATAAACGCGATAATAAACATTTGACGCGAGCGTTCCGCCATAACGCGCGGCCGCAAAATCTTCCAGCCAGTTTCCGCCGCCGCCTTCCACGTAAAGTCCTTGCGTGTCTTTTGCGCTTTTTGTCGTGATATTGATGACGCCGTTGACGGCATTTGCGCCCCAAAGCGTTCCACCCGGCCCGCTGATGACTTCGATCCGGTCAATGTCCTCGAGCAAATAGTCCTGCATATTCCAAATTACGCCGGCCAAAAGCGGCGAATAAACCGAGCGGCCGTCCATCAAGACCAACAATTTATCGCTAAACCCGGAAGTGTTGAAACCGCGCGCGCTGATGTCCCATTGTGAAGAACTTAATTGCGCCACATTTAAATTGTCCGCCAAACGCAATGCTTCAGGAATGCTCGATGCCCCGGAACGATGAATTTCGTCACCGGTAATGACCTGAATCGCCGCAGGAGCTTTGCCGTAAGCTTCCGGTTCGCGGGAAACGGAGGTGACGTCCAAATCCATCAATTGCTCCAGCGACATTTTTTTGTAGGCAGAAACCTCCAGATTGGTTTTTACATTCGGATCAGCGTTGTCATCGGCGTGGGTATTCAGTGCAACGGCAACAAGAAGCCCGAATAGGATAGCGCGGAGCTTGAACAGGAATCGCGATCCGTGGATTGGCAAATCAATTGGCATGAGTCAAATGATCGAATGCGTCCCCCAACAGGCGTATTCAATCAGAATTCCGCAAATGATAGCAATGTCAAAACAGCAGCATTAACCGCTGATTTGTGTTTTGTATTTGTCCGGCGTCAGCAAGGCATCGAGTTCCGCCGGATTGCTCAATTTAATCTTGAAAAACCAGCCTCCCGCGTGCGGCTCTTTGTTCACCAGCGCCGGATCGTCCACAACGGCTTTATTCGCTTCCAAAATCTCTCCGCTCACCGGCGCGTAAATATCGCTGGCAGTTTTGACGGATTCCACCACCGCGCAAGGCTCGCCGGCATTCACTTTGCGTCCCGCTTCCGGCAATTCCACAAAAACAATGTCCGTCAATTCATGCTGGGCGTGATCGGTAATGCCCACGGTTGCCGTGTCGCCGTTGATGCGAACCCATTCATGCGATTTTGTGTATTTCAAATCGGAAGGAACATTGGTCATAAATTTCCCGCAGCTTACGCCGACGGTCGCGCCGACGCAAGACGAAGGCGGAAAGAGAGTTCTAAATCCCCTGTTTTCGCGCAGATTTTCCTGCAAAAAATTTCCCGGATGCCGTATTTTCAACGCATGAAATGCTGCGCGCATTCGCATTCGCATCCGCCGGAGGATATTTCGGCATTGAAAAACCGTTTGCGCCGGCAAGCCCGCAAGATCACCGGCCCGCGCGCAGCAATTCTCGAGATTCTCCGCCACCACCGGCATCCGCTTACGAACAGGGAGATTTTTTCGCGATTAAAAAAAGGTTCAAAAGCTGACCTGGCCACGATTTATCGCTCCATGCATCTGCTCGAAAAAGCCGGCATGGTCCAGCGCTTCGATTTCGGCGACGGCATCGCGCGCTTTGAATTGGTCGGCGAAAACGAAGACGGACATCATCACCATCTCGTTTGCACCAAATGTTCAAAAGTCATTGAGATTGAAGAATGTTTTCCGGAAGAAATCCAGCGCGCCATCGCCGCGAAGAACCGTTTTAAATCCGTCACCCACAAACTGGAATTTTTTGGAATTTGCCCGGATTGCCAGTGACGATTCCTCCGCTCTTCCAGCCGCTTCCCTGAACCGGCTGGCGTTTTCTTCGCAGTTTGAAAAATTCCGGCCTAAACCATTTCTTCAGCCAGCCAACTGGCCGAATGCAAAAATTCCTTGATCTTTCTGCGTTCGTAACGATTTTTCAGCGCTTTTTTTGGATGATGCTCCGTTTTGCGGAAGGGATGTTTGGGATTGCGAATCGCTTCGCTGATTACGTCCAATGTTTTCATCATAGGTCGTTTTTCCTTTCACTCGCAGATACAGCGTAAACAATGCCAACGTGTTTTCGCCGCACTTGCTGTCTTCAAAAGATAAGACGAAACATCCCGGGCGATTGTTCAAAAAATTTTACAGAAATTGAAACGTGCCCGAACGCCATTCTTTTTCGCTCCGGGCAGCAACGCATTTCATTCCCAAATTTTCAAATGCGCGCTGCACTTCAGGAAACTCCGTCCGCAAAATCCCGGCCAGAACCAGGCTGCCATCACGGTTCAATTGCGCCGCAATTTTCCTGCGTTCTGCCATCAGCAACGTCGAAATCAGATTGGCGCAAACCAAATCAAAACCGCGCGCCGGCTTTAGCAGCAATTTCGTCACATCATCGCGACCGATCTGAATTTTGACCCCGTTCATCCTGGCATTTGCCTTCGCCACGCGAACTGCTTCCGGGTCAAAATCAAAAGCCCGAACCGGCTTGTAATTCAATTTGGCCGCGGCGATCGCCAGGATTCCCGAACCGGTTCCAATGTCTAAAAATGACTGCGCTGTCTCAATTTTGCGACAGCGAACAATTTCGCCCAGGCAAAATGACGTCGTCGCATGCTGCCCGGTGCCAAAGCTCAACCCCGGATCGAGCACAACAATCGCTTGTTTTTTCCGCGGTTGTTTTCTACTCCAGCTTGGTTTGACCAATAACGAATCGCCGAATTGCATCGGCTTGAAATGTCGCTTCCAGGATTCTGCCCAATCTTCGCGCCGCACTTTGGAGATAGAAATCCTGCCGCTGCCGGTTTTCAGGCTGCAATCTTTGATTCGTTTCAAGCCATCGCGCAATTCTCCACGCATTTCACGCCAATTTTTTTTTGGAGAAAAAACGGAAACGATACTGGTTTGTTTTTCGATGTCGAAATAAGCCGAGGCCGGGCTGTTGAAGGATTGCGAAAGCATTTCCGCGACGGCGTCTTCGGCTTCCAATGTCGTCGCAACGGAAATTTTCCAAAGGTCTTCTGATTTTCTCATCGGAATGGGCTTCATCCTGCAAACTGCTTTTGAAGCAGTCCAGCCGATTATGCTGCCGCGTTAAACCAGATCCCGCCACGGAGTGAAATTCAGCAATTCAATTTCCGCGTGCTTCGGATTGAGCGCAATCTCCGTGACACTGGCATATTCCACTTCGAACATATTCGTCCGCGGCAACGGCAGTTCCAGCAAAATGGAAAGGATCATCCGGATCACGCCGCCGTGGCAAAAAACGCCGACCGTTTTGCCCGGATTTTCCAAAATGATCTTGCGCACGCATGGCTCAACGCGTTTTCGGAATTGCGGGCCGCTCTCGCCGTTCGGTGCCACGCCGCGCTCGATATGATCCAGCCATTCGTGCGTGAGCAGATTGAATTTCGCCGCCACCTGTTCCCAATTCATGCCCGTCCAATCACCAAAATCCACTTCGCGCAAATCCGGCAGAACCGCCGGCGACGGCGCGCCATGATTTTTCAAAACCGGCGCGAGCGTTTGCTGAACGCGTTTCATCGGGCTGGCGTAAATCGCGTCCATCGGCTTGTTCCGTAAAAAATTCGCGAGCATTTGCGCCTGTTCGCTGCCGCGCGGAGAAAGATTCATGTCGATCTTTCCACCAAAAATTTTTTGGTAACGCGCTTCGACTTCGGCGTGGCGGACTAAAATCAAACGTATCGGGTTTACAGCGGACATTTTATGCGAGCGCCGTCTGCTGCGCGGCAAGTAATTCCCGGATTCCGGATTTGCCTAAAGCGAGCAAATCGTTCAATTGATTTTCCGAAAATGTCGCTTCTTCGCCGCTGCCCTGCACTTCAATGAATTGGCCGACGGAATTCATCACCAGATTCATGTCCACGCTCGCGGCAACATCTTCAACGTAATTCAAATCAAGCATCGGCGCGCCGTTCACGATGCCCACGCTTACGGCGGCAACAGAACTCAACAGCGGATTTTCCGGGATCTTTTTTTCTGCGATCAATTTTTTCACCGCAAGCGAAAGCGCGACAAATGAGCCGGTAATGGCAGCGGTGCGCGTTCCGCCGTCGGCCTGCAAAACATCGCAATCGATACAAACCGTCCGTTCGCCGACTTTCTGCAGATCAATCGCGGCGCGGATGGAACGTCCGATGAGGCGCTGGATTTCGGAAGCGCGTCCATCCAATCTGCCTTTGGAAATATCGCGCGGTTTTCGTTGCAGCGTGGAATATGGGAGCATCGAGTATTCGGCCGTCAGCCAGCCGCCGGAAACTTTTTGTTCTTTCATCCAGCGCGGGACGTTTTCTTCAATCGTCACGCCACAAATGACGCGGGTATTTCCCCATTCGATTAGGGTTGAACCGGCGGCGTGCGGCGCGATGTGATTTTGAAAACGCAGCGGACGAAGTTGATTTGCCGGGCGACCGTCGGTGCGAATGGAATCAGCCATAATAGGAATTGGCGACCCTACCGGGAATCGAACCCGGGCTACCACCGTGAAAGGGTGGTGTCCTAACCGCTAGACCATAGGGTCGCAAAGAGCGCGACAATATAAACATTTGCATTCGGCTGTCACGCAAATTTTGCACAAACTTACTGGCGCAATTTTCAAAATGCGCGATGTTCCCTTGCAATCCGTCGCCGGAAGCGGCAAAGACAAAAAGGATGGGAGAAAAAAATGACAAGTCAACTCGTTGAAAAAGGGACAAACGGAAAAGCTTTCAACCATTTTTCAAATGGCCACCACGGCAGCGGCGACAACCATTTACTCATCCGCCGATACCGGCCCGAAGACCGCGCGGCCATCCGCCGCATCTGTTGCGACACCGGTTTTATGGGAAATCCCATCGAGCAGATATTTTGTGATCGTGAAATTTTCGCCGATCTGTTCACCGAACCGTATTTGGAATATGAGTCGGATTACGCCTGGGTCGCCGACGCCGGCGGACGCGTCGTCGGTTATTTGCTCGGCTCGATTTCGCCGAAATTTGATTACACGCTGCTGTATTCCGGTTTTCAGGCGACAATTAAAATGATTCTTCGCGCCGCGGCCGGGCGTTACGCGCAGCACCCCCGAACAAAACATTTCATCCGCTGGCTGCTCACCAACGGTTACCGCGAGCAACCGAAGCATCCCAATCGCGCGGCGCATTTGCATGTGGACATTGACCGCCAATATCGCGGGCACGGGCTGGCCTACCGGCTCTGGCTCGCGTATGAAGGGCAATTGCACGCTGCCGGCGTCAAACAGTGTTACGGAGCATTTTTCTCGTGGCCGAAACGCCGGCCGGAAAACGGATACTCGCGTTTCGGTTTTTCTGTTTTCGACCGAAAGCCGACGACGATGTTCCAACCCGACATTTCCGATCCCGTCGAGGTCGTTTGCGTCCATAAAAAAATGGCATGAAAAAAGTGATCTTCACTTTGACCGCCGCGCGTTCCGGAACTTTGTTCCTAAAAAATATCTTCCGCCTCAACGCCCGCGATTGCACTTCCCGCCACGAAACCTTTTTCGATTTCGGAAATCCAACGATGTTCGGCCCGGCAATTTATGACGCCAGCGCCGGAAGGATTGAAAAAATCCGCGCGCGCCTCGAAAAGAAGCGTCGTTACATTGAAAAATGTTCCGGCTCCATTTACCTCGAATCCAGCCACGCGTTTCTGAAATCGGCCTACGTCGCCGCGCTGGATGTTTTTCCGGACCTTGAATTGATCCATCTGATCCGTGATCCGCTCAAAGTTTGCGCGAGTGAAGCCTATCGCGAGCAATGGCGCCGCCGCGTCCACGCACCGTTTCATTTTTACAAAGGCGACGATGGAAAACGTCATTTCGCCTGGGCGTTAACCGGAAATGAAGAAATCTTCGAAATTTTTGCAGGTAATAAATTGTCACTGTTTCAATGGTATTTGTTGCAGTGGATCGAAATTGAAAATCGCGCCATGAAATTTTTGGAAGAAAACAATTTGCGCGACCGCTGCTTTGCCCTGAAGTGCCCGCGCGAATTGAATTCATCGGAAAAGCTCCGCACGATGTTCGACTTTTTTGGAATCCACATGCGCCATCCGGAAATCATTTTTGGAAACCGCAAAAACAAAAGCATCGGTTATTCAGCCGAACAGGCCGCGCAACACGAAATGGAATTTCGGGAAGTTGTCCGACAATTACCGGAACCGTATCTGGAAATTTTTCAGCGCGCGCCGTATATCAATTGCGATTGGATTTCCCGTTTCGCAAATCGCCGCGTTCCCGCCGTCACCTCTAATTGAATTTACTTCGGCGCTTGTTTTTGAGATAATCTGCGCCCGTTTCATGAAAATTTTTATTGATGGAAAGTTTTATAGCGAGCGCGATGCGAAAATCTCCGTGTTCGACCACGGCCTGCTTTACGGCGACGGCGTGTTTGAGGGAATTCGCGCTTACAACGGCCGCGTGTTCAAATTGAAGGAACACATTGACCGGCTGTTCTATTCGGCCAAAGCGATTTTGCTCGAAATCCCGATGTCACCGGAAAAAATTTCCGCCGCCGTCATTGAAAGCTGCCGCGTCAATAAAATTCGCGACGGTTACATCCGCCTCGTGGTGACGCGCGGCGTGGGAAATCTCGGATTGAACCCGCGCAGTTGCAAAAAGCCGACGGTCTTTATTATCGCGGACAAAATCCAGGTTTATCCGGCGGAACTTTACGCGCGCGGCATGGAAATCGTGACCGTGCCGACCGTGCGCAATTTGCACAGCGCGTTGAATCCGGCGATCAAATCGTTGAATTATCTCAACAATATTTTGGCAAAAATCGAAGCGAACAACGCCGGCGTGGAAGAAGCCGTGATGTTGAACGCCGAAGGTTTTGTGGCCGAATGCACGGCGGACAATTTGTTCATCATCAAAAACGGTGAATTGCTCACGCCGCCGCTTTCCGCCGGCGCGCTGTATGGCATCACGCGCCAGACTGTGATTGAACTGGCGCAAGGCGCGGGCATCAAAGTGTTCGAGCCGAACCTCACGCGTTACGATTTGTTCAATGCCGACGAATGTTTTCTTACCGGCAGCGGCGCGGAAATCATGCCGGTCATCAAAATAGACGGACGCGTCATCGGCACCGGCAAGCCTGGAAAAATCACGCGCCGGCTCGTGGATGAATATCATGCGCTGACTAAATCGTCGGGCGCGGCAATTTAACATTTTCACTTGGTTGAATTGAATTCGTAATTACAATTCTTTGTTTACAGGAAATGCCTCATTCGCAACATCCAATCGAAATTCTGCGCTTCAACACCTGCGGCAGCGTGGACGACGGAAAATCTACGCTCATCGGCCGGCTCCTCTACGATTCCAAATCGTTGATGGAAGACCAGATCGAAGCACTCGAACGCAGCGCCGACATCACCGGCGGCGGCCAGATCAATCTCGCGAATCTAACCGACGGCCTGCGCGCCGAACGCGAGCAAGGCATCACGATTGACGTGGCATATCGCTATTTCGCGACGCCAAAACGCAAATTCATCGTCGCCGATACGCCCGGCCATGTGCAATACACGCGCAACATGGTGACCGGCGCGAGCACGGCGAACCTTTCCATTGTTCTCGTGGACGCGCGGCAAGGCGTCATCGAACAGACGCGGCGGCACATTTATCTCGCCGCGCTGCTCGGTATTCCGCATCTGGTCATTGCCGTCAACAAAATGGATTTGGTGGATTGGGACAAAGAACGCTTCCTCGATATTCGGGATGAGATTGAAGATTTCCTGCCCAAGCTCGACGTTTTCCGCGACGTGAAATTCATTCCCATGAGCGCGCTCAACGGCGATAACGTCGTCGCGCCGTCATTGCAAACGCCGTGGTTTGAAGGACCGCCACTGTTGCAACATCTCGAAACGGTCCACATCGCGAGCGATTGGAATCTGAACACGCTTCGCTTTCCGGTGCAATGGGTGAATCGTCCGAACAATCCCACCGATCAGTCGTTGCATGATTTTCGCGGTTTGAGCGGCCAGCTCGCCGCGGGAATCGTCCGCAAGGGACAGGAAGTCATCGTCCTGCCGCTCGGCCTGAAAAGCACCGTCAAAGATATTTGGTTCCATGAGTGTTCGTTGCCGGAAGCTTTCTCACCACAATCCGTGACGCTTTGTTTGGCGCATGACATTGACGTGAGCCGTGGCGATATGATTGTCGGATTGGAGAATCTTCCCGGAAGCAGTTCCGAATTGAGCGCGCGTGTTTGCTGGATGCATCAGCGCCCGTTGCAGCCGGGTAAAAAATATTTTCTCAAGCACACCACGCAAACCGTTCAAGCGGTCGTCACCGGCATCGAAAATAAAATCAGTTTTGAAACGCTTGAACCCGTCGCCGCCGACGGCGCGCTGGCGATGAACGACATCGGCCTGATCCATTTGAAGACATCGAAGCCGATCATCTTTGACGGCTACAATTTCAATCGCTTTACCGGCTCGTTCATTTTGATCGAACAGGGATCAAACGCGACGGTCGCCGCGGGAATGCTGGCCGCGCCGGTGGAACCCGTGAAACCGGAATACGCCGATTTTGCGATCTGATGTTGGTGAAGTAAAATCCCGTCAGTTCGGACGGCAATCACAATTACCGCGCCCTTTGCGTCAACGCCATTTTTCCGATGCCGGTCAACACGTCCCAGGCCGGCCCGGGAAATTTGTGCATTCCCGAAAGCACTTCTTCGAACGCCGCCAAAAACCATCGCACATCGGAATCATTGATGACGAGCGGCGGGAGCAATTTCACCACGTCCACCGCGTGACCGGCGACTTGCGTGATGATGTGATGCTTATTCATCAACGGCATCACCGCCGCCTGCGGAAACAAACTTTTGTCCAGAGCGTGACATGTCGTCCAGGCAAATTTCAGGGACATGGATTTCGGCGCGCCGAATTCAATGCCGACCATCAGACCGCGCCAGCGGACTTCCTTGAGAAATTCAAATTGCGGTATCAGCGCCGTCACGCCCTGCCCAATCAAATTGCCCATGCGCGTCGCATTGGCCATCAGGTCTTCGCGGTCGAGCACGTCGAGCGCGGCCAGCCCTGCAGCCATCGCAAAACTTCCCTGGCTGAACGTCGAGCTGTGCACGACGGAACGTTGCATGGAGGAAAAAACTTTTTCGTGGATCCATTTCTTGCACAGCACCGCGCCAACCGGAACAAATCCGCCAGAAAGTGTTTTTGCTAAAACGACGATATCGGGATCCACATTGCCTTCATGTTCGATGGCGAGAAATTTTCCCGTCCGGCCCATTCCGCATTGCACCTCGTCATCGATGAACAGCGCACCGTGCTTGCGACAAAGCTGTTGTGCCGCGAGCAAATAGCCCGGCGCAGGCAAATTCACGCCTTTGCCCTGGATCGGCTCGACGATAAAGGCCGCGACATCGCCGCGCTTCAATTCCCTTTCCAGCGCGTCCAGATCGTTGAACGGAATCGCGCGGCAATCAGGCAAAAATGGCGCAAAACCCTCGCGGAAACTGTCGTCGCCGTTCACTGCCAGCGCGCCGCTCGTCAAACCATGAAATGATTTCTTGCAATGAATGATCGCCGGTTTGCCGGTCGCGCACTTGGCATATTTGATGGCTGTCTCGACACCTTCCGCGCCGGAATTGGTGAAGAAAACCATGTCCAATTCGTTCGGCATCCGTTTCTTCAATTCGGCAGCGAGCAAACCGGAAAGCAATGGCGCTTCCATTTTCACCAGGCTCGGATAATCAGAATCGAGAAAATCTTTCAACACGCGCCGGACTTCCGGATGATTTCGTCCCAAACCAAAAACACCGTAACCGGACAATAAATCCAAATACTTGTCGCCGTTCACGTCCCACAAATACTGGCCTTCAGCCCGCGTATAGCAGCGGTCAAAACCGATCGTTTTCAGTGTGCGGACGTTCGCGGGATTGATATGCTCGGCGTGAAGTTTGTAATTCTCACCTTCGTGCTCATGCAAAAGAGCAACGATGTCCAAGGGAGGACGCGTCGTAGAAATTGGCTCGGCCACTTCTGAATACATGCCCGACCATTTTAACAATTCACGATGAAATGCAAGACAATTGACGTCCGCAAAAGCAGTTTTTAGCGACACTTAAAAACGAGCGATTTCATTTTTCTTCGGAGAACGTTTTTGCCAAACCCGGCAAAACTGTTACCGTTAGGCCATGTCTCGAACCAGCAAACGCAGGCCGGCGGAATTGTTGCACGACAAACAGAGCGAGCGCGACACACGGGAATTACGCATTGATAAAGTGGGCGTGCGCGGATTGCGCTTTCCGATCCAGGTGCGCGACAAGACGCGCCGTTTTCAGAACACCGTGGCGACGATCGGCATGTTTGTAGATTTGCCGAAGGAGTTCAAAGGCACGCACATGAGCCGTTTCATCGAGGTGCTCAACGCGCACGGCAATGTCATCCACGTCGAAAATATTCCGGACATTTTACAGTCGCTGCAAAAAAAATTGAATGCGGCGACGTCGCACATCGAAATCGAATTCCCGTATTTCATGTCCAAGAAATCGCCGGAATCCCGCGGCGAAAGTTTGATGGATTATATGGCGCGCTTCGATGCCGCCGCGTGCGGAGCGGAAATTGATTTTGTCCTGACCGTGATGGTGAACGTCACGACGCTTTGTCCGTGCTCAAAAGCCATCGCGAAATATGGCGCGCACAATCAGCGCGGTGAAGTGACCGTGCAACTGCGCTCGAATAGGACCGTTTGGATTGAGGACGTCATCCGCGTCATCGAAAAATCGGCCAGTTCGGAGCTTTACGCGTTGCTCAAGCGGCAGGACGAAAAAGCCGTGACGGAACGCGCTTACGAAAATCCGGTGTTCGTGGAGGATCTGGTGCGCAATGTCGCTTTGCGTTTGAACGCCGATAAACGGGTAACGTGGTATAAAGTCGAAGCCGAAAATTTCGAGAGCATCCACAATCACAATGCCTACGCGTGCATCGAGAAGGGATGAGAAATCAATTACCGGTCAAACCGGACAATTTGAATTATACTGGTTGAGTATAACGACAAAATGGACAAATTTTGGCGCCCCACGGAATGGGCTTATCACAGGAAACACACGGCTTTCCTTGTTCTTCAGGCTTGTCCTCTGATGCAATTACCGGTTTGGATTCGGGATATGCAAAATGTTGGCTTGGCGGTGCCCCCAGCAAAAACCATATAGATCCGGCGGCTAATACGACGACCTTGAATAATAGTGGTGTAATAACCTGCCCGGAACCGGCCAAGTCGGCCAGATAATCGGCAAACCGATTAACGGTCTGACACAAAAGAAAAACTCCAAAAACCTTGACGACAAATTTGAATATGGCCGAGTAATTCATAGAGTGATCTATTGCGATTGATTATGTCTTCGGATTAACCATTACTTTGCGCCTTTGCCATTGTCCCGTCCAGCCTTATCCCGGGGCTTTGCAATGTCGCTGTTTTGCATTAAAAATCTTCAATGAAGAAAATCATTGTTCTCACCGGCGTGACGCGCGGCTGCGGGCGCGCCCTCGCGGAAGAATTTATCCGTCTCGGCCATACCATCATCGGTTGTGGGCGCTCCGAAAAAGAGATCGCGCAATTGCAAAAGCAATTTCCTTCACCAAATGATTTTTCCGCGATCAACGTCGCAGACGATGGACAAGTTTTCGCCTGGGCAAAAAAGACTTTGGCGAAAATCGGCGCGCCGGATTTGCTCGTCAATAACGCCGCGCTCATCAATCGCAATGCACCATTGTGGAAAGTTCCGCCGCAGGAATTTTCCGCCGTGATTGATGTCAACATCAAGGGCGTGGCCAACGTCATCCGTCATTTTGTTCCGGCGATGATCGAAAAACGCCGCGGCGTGATTGTGAATTTCAGTTCCGGCTGGGGACGTTCGACCGATGCGGAAGTGGCTCCGTATTGCGCGACGAAATGGGCGATTGAAGGACTCACGCAATCGCTCGCGCAGGAATTGCCGCCGGGCATGGCCGCCGTGCCGCTCAATCCGGGCATTATCAATACCGACATGTTGCGCAGTTGTTTCGCCGGCAGCGCGTCCGGTTATCCATCGCCGGAACAATGGGCAAAAATCGCCGCGCCATTCATCCTTAATATCGCGGCAGCCGATAATGGAAAGCAGTTGTCGGTGAACGGATAATCCGCCATTTCCTGCGTCGGAAGTTTACAGGGAAACCAAATCAACTGTTTTATCTTTTCCGCGCTTCGGACAAAATCCGGCTCTAATTCCAAGAGAAAAGTCGCTTTTTTCCATGCTCAAAAGGTAGAATTTGGCGACACGATATTGATGAATTTGATCCACAATCCAATCCTGCCCGGATTTTTTCCCGATCCGACCATCTGCCGTGTCGGCGACGATTTCTACATCGCAAATTCTTCGTTTGAATGGTTTCCCGGCGTGCCCATCCACCATTCCCGCGACCTGGTCAATTGGAATTTCATCGGCCACGCGCTGACGCGGAAATCACAACTGGATTTGCGCGGCGTGCCGGATTCCGGCGGCGTTTGGGCGCCCAGTTTGAGCTACGCAGACGGACAATTCTGGTTGATTTACACCAATCTTCGGAACACCGGCATGGGACGGCCGTTCAAAGATTTGGAAATTTTTCTCACGACCGCTCCAAATATTTCGGGGCCGTGGAGCGAACCAATTGAATTAAATTCCGTCGGCTTCGACCCATCGCTGTTCCACGATGACGATGGCCGTAAATGGCTCGTGAACATGTTGTGGGATTTCCGCAAAGGCAAATCGCGCTTTGCCGGAATCGTGATTCAGGAATATGACCACCGGCAAAAAACATTGGTCGGGCCGATGACAAAAACCTTCGATAAACCGGGCATCCTTATCGAAGGCCCGAACATTTACAAGCGGGACGGCTGGTATTACTTGATGCTGGCCGAAGGCGGCACCGGCTGGAATCACGGCATCTCCATGGCGCGCGCCAGAAATATTCTTGGGCCTTACGAACCTGACCCGCAGGCGTCTGTGCTGACCTCGCGCGATGACGCGACGTTGCCATTGCAAAAAGCCGGTCATGGTGAATTGGTTGAAACTCAAAACGGCGAATGGTTTCTCGGCCATCTCGCAAGCCGGCCGATCAGGACCAATGCTGGAGAAAATCATTCATCGCCGGACAAAACCGAAGCAGCGCAGGCGCGCGCCGGTTTCCGCTGCATGTTGGGCCGCGAAACGTGTCTCCAACGCGTGGAATGGCGCGACGGCTGGCTGCGATTGGCCGGCGGCGGGACAAAACCGGAACCGGAAATTACTGCGCCGCAGTTGTCAGAAAAAAATTGGCCGGAGATTTCCGCGCGCGACCATTTCGATTCCTCAAAGCTCGCAACGCAATGGAGTTCGCTTCGGGTTCCGCCGGATGAATTCTGGTTGAATTTGAGCGACAGACCCGGTTGGTTGCGTTTGCGCGGACGTGATTCACTCCATTCACTGTTTGATCAAAGCCTCATTGCGCGGCGGGTTCAACACTTCAAATTCATCGCTGAAACCTGCATGGAATTTGCGCCAGCGCACTTCACTCAAAGCGCCGGATTGATTTGCTATTACGATACGCGAACACACTTCTATTTGCGCGTCACGCATGACGATTCGCGCGGCCGGATTTTGGGCATCGCGTTGACGGACGACGGCAATTACGACGAACTGGCGGAAAGCGAAATCGTTGTCAATGATTGGAAACAGTTTTTTCTGCGCGCGGAAATTGATTCTCAGAAATTGCAATTCCGCGCCTCGCCGGACGGAAAACATTTCCGGAACATCGGCCCGGTTCTGGATGCTTCAAAATTATCGGATGACTACGGAACGGGTTTGCATTTCACCGGCGCAATGGTTGGAATTTGTGCCCAGGACATCGGCGGCGAAAAGACGCCGGCCGATTTTGATTACTTCGATTATAAACTATGATTTCGCGCTACGACTATTTCATCATCGGTTTTTATCTCATCTTTCTTATCGCCATCGGCGTTGTCTTTCGCCGGATGAGCAAAGACACATCGGATTATTTTCGCGCCGGCGGCGCGATGCCGTGGTGGATCACCGGCACGTCGGCGTGGATTTTCAGCTTCAGCGCGTGGACATTCACCGGCGCGGCGGGAAAGGTTTATGAGTCCGGGCTGCTGGTGCTCTGCGTGTTTTACGCCACAATACTTGCGCTGGCCTTTGCCATCACCTTCACCTGCCTGCGCTTTCGCCGGATGCGCGTCATCACCTGGATGGAGGCGGTGCGACTGCGTTACGGCCCGTTCAACGAGCAGTTTTACATCTGGATCAAGCTGCCGCTGCTGTTGCTGTTCTCGGGCGTGGGACTGAATGCCATCGGCGTCTTCATGTCGGCGGTTTTTGACATTCACATGAACACCATGCTGGTCGTGCTCGGGGTGGTGGTGACGGTGGTGGCGTTTGCCGGCGGTTCGTGGGCGGTGCTGGCGAGTGACTTCGTGCAGGCGTTTCTGATCATGACCATCACGATTTGCACGGCCTTCATGGTGCTGGCGCGGCCGGAAATCGGCGGGTTGGGCGGCCTGGTGCATCATGTGCCGGCATCGCAATTTCATTGGGGCGAGCTGGCGCATCCCGAACTGTTGTTCATCTGGATTGTGGCGACGCTATGGCTGAAGTTTTCTGATGAGAACAACATGGAGCGTTCGACCATGTATCTCATGACGCGCAGCGACAAGGACGCGCGGCGCATGGTGTTGATCCCGCTCATCGGAACCATCATCGGGCCGCTTATCTGGTTCATTCCGTCCATGGCGGCAACCATCATGCATCCGAATCTGGCGGCGGAATTTCCCCAGCTCAAGCAGCCGCACGAGGCGGCGTTCGTGGCCGTATCCATGGACGTGATGCCCAAGGGACTGCTGGGGCTGCTGCTGTCCGCCATGCTGGGCGCCACGGTGACGAGCATGGATGCCGGCCTGAACAAAAACGTCGGCATCACCATCCGCAGCCTTTACAAGCCGTTGTTTTTCCCGCTCGCGTCCGAAAAACATCTCCTGCTGGCCGGGAAAATCTGCACGCTGATCTTCGGCGGCATCATCATCGCGCTGGCGCTGCTGGTGAACCAGTTCCGCAGCATCGGCCTGTTTGATCTGGCGAACCAACTGGCGGCGAACCTGCTGATGCCGCTCGCCCTGCCGCTGATTTACGGATTGTTTTACAAGCGCACGCCCGGCTGGTCGGCGTGGAGCACGGCGCTGGTGGCGGGCGTGGCTTCCTGGTTGTTGGGTGAATATATCACGCCGGAATTGTTCCAGCATTGGATGGGCTGGCCGCAGCCGTTGAACGGGGATGAACAAACCTATCTCAAGCTCGCGGTCTCAACGCTGGGCGGAACGGTCATCATCGGCTCGGCGTGGTATTTCATGACCTCGCTGTTTTACAAAGCGACTTCGGCGGATGAGCAGGAACGTATCGAAAAATTTTTCACCAACCTGCGCACGCCCGTGGACAAGCACGGCGTCCAGGGCGTGCAAACCACCGTCTATAAACTGCTCGGCTCGCTCTGCATGGTTTATGGCGTATTCATCCTCCTGCTCATGGCGATCCCCAACCGGTTCAATGGCCGGCTGGCGTTTCTGTTCTGTGGCGGCGTGATGTTTGGCATCGGCCTGGCGTTGTTCAAACGCGGAAAGTGGAAGGAAAAACACGCCGCCGAATTGAAAGACCAGTGAGTTTTGCCATGCAACTCGATCCGGTGGAAATCCAGTTTGATGGCCGGCGTCCGTGGCGGACGCTATTCAACCTGTATTGGCCGGAGCGACGGGCGGTGGTGCTGGCCATGCTGGCATATCTTTTCAAGGCCAGCCCGCTGTGGATTCTCCCGGTCGTCACCGCGAACATCATTGACGTCATTGCATACCGGAGCGATGGCGGCCTGCGTTCACTCTGGCTCAACGCCGCCGTCGGCACGGTAGCCATCGTGCAAAACATTCCGTCGGCGATGTTCTACGTCAACTTCTCCAGCCGCGCGATCCGCAATGTGGAACTTCGACTGCGCTCCGCGCTGGTGCGCCGGCTGCAAATGCTTTCCATCGGCTATCACAACCGCGTGAACACCGCCGCGCTCCAGACGAAAGTGCTGCGCGACGTGGAATCCATCGAGCAGTTGAGCCGGCAGATTATTGACACCGGCGAGCTGGCGATCGTGAGCATTCTTTTCGCTCTCGTGGTGACGGCGTTGCGGATGCCGTGGTTTCTGCCGGTGTTCATCCTGTTCATCCCGATGATCTGGGCGATCCGCAAATTCATGGCGGGCCGTCTCCAGCAGCATAGCGAAAATCTCCGGCGCGAACTCGAAGGCATGAATTCGCTCGTGCAGGGGATGATCACCATGATACCGATCACCCGCGCCCACGCCGCCGAGGAGGAGGAGGTCGCAAGGGTGGAAAATCAATTTGGCAACGTCCGCACCGCCGCACGGTCGCTCGACAAGATCGGCGGATTGTTCGGCGCAGTGGGCTGGGTGACGCTGATGTTGTTCAATATCGCCGGGCTGACGCTTGGCGCGTGGCTGAGTTACAAGGGTATCCTGCCGCTGACGCCAGGGGATCTCGTGCTGGTGGCGGGCTTCTTCAACATGATCATGACGGCGGTGATGCAGTTGAACAACATGCTGCCGCTCATCACGCGCGGTTTCGACGGTCTCCGCAGCATCGGCGAAGTGATCGAATGCCTCGACGTTGAGGACAATCGCGGCAAGAAACCGGTAACGCAGGTGCATGGCGAATTTGTTTTCGAGGATGTCGGCTTCGTTTACGACCAGGGCGGCGAAGCGCCCGCCGCCTTGCGCGGGATCAATCTCACGGTTCGGGTGGGCGAAACCATCGGCATCGTCGGGCCGAGCGGTTCTGGTAAATCCACGCTCGCGAATCTCATTACCGGGTTTTACCGCCCGACCAGCGGACGGATATTGCTGGACGGCGCGGACATGAACACGATTGACCTCCGCAAATTTCGGCAGCGTCTTTCCGTGGTCAGCCAGCAGACCATTCTGTTCAATGGCACGCTGCGCGAGAACATCGTTTATGGTTTGCGCGACGTGAATGACGCGGAGTTGCAGGCCGCCGTCGCCGATGCCAACGCGGCGGAGTTTATCCGCGAACTGCCGCGCGGCCTCGACACGGAGATCGGCCAGAGCGGCGTGCAATTGAGCGGTGGCCAGCGGCAGCGCATCGCCATCGCCCGAGCGTTGCTGCGCGATCCGCGGGTGCTGATCCTCGACGAGGCGACCAGCGCGCTGGACACCGAAAGCGAGGCGGTGGTGCAGGAGGCCCTGGAAAAATTGATGGCCGGTCGGACAACGTTTATCATCGCGCATCGCCACGCCGTGCTGCGGCGCGCAAATCAGATTTTCCGTTTGGAAAAAGGACAAATTCAAAAGACCATTTCGCCCGCGGATTTGCCGGCGGCATAAATTGAATGACCTCAAAACTCCAATGATTATTAATATGAATCGGCGCGCCTTTTTGAAATATGGAAGTGTTGCCCTTGTGGGGGCGGCGACCTTCCCATCTTTTGCAGCAACTGGCGTTGTGGAAGACGGACTCCAGGTTGTCCCGCGTCGTTTTCCACACCCGAAGCGCATTCGCTACGATGCGCAATGTCTGACGATTGATGGAAAAGATACCTTCATCTACAGCGGCTCATTTCATTATTTTCGTTGCCCAAAGGAACTCTGGCGTGATCGCTTTCAAAAAATCAAAGACGCCGGTTTTAATGCGGTTGAAACCTACACGCCGTGGAATTGGCACGAAGGCGAGATGCCAAAATCGCCCGATGATTTTTCCAAAATCACAAGGCTACAGGACCTTGACGACTGGCTCACGCTGGCCGGGGAATTTGGCTTTTACATCATAGCCCGGCCAGGTCCTTATATCTGTGCGGAGTGGGACAACGGCGGTTTTCCCCTATGGTTGAGCGCACTGAAGAAACCCGCCACGCCATTGCACAAAGAGGGGTGGATGCGCTCGGGTGATCCCATTTTTCTCGCTTGGACCAAACATTGGTTTGACGCGGTCTGTCCGATTATCGCCAAACATCAGGTCACACGCCAAGCGCCAGGCAAGCCCGGCGTCATTTTAGTGCAGGTGGAAAACGAATATGATTCGGCAAAGTTTTCCGACGAGATAAAAATCAGCCAAATCAAGTCGCTTGCTCAATTTGCACACTCTGGTGGCATTGATGTTCCACTCATCACCTGCTGGACAAAGCAAGTGCGTGGATCCACGGATCCTGTGCTGAGGCAGATCTTTGATTGTTGTAATTTCTATCCGCGTTGGAATGTTTCAAAAGAACTCGGCACGCAGATTTCCAAATTGCGCCGCGAGCAGCCTGACGCACCGCTCGCCACGACCGAATTACAGGGCGGTTGGCTTTCCGTAGTGGGCGGCAAATTGAGCGATCAGCAGGACGGTCTCACCGCCGCGCAAATCCAAAACATCACCCTGTTCGCGTGGCAGATGGGCGAGACGCTCACCAATTATTACATGCTGTTCGGCGGCACGAATTTCGATGACTGGGGCGGATACGACATCACCACCACCTACGATTATGATGCGCCGATTCGCGAACATGGGGGCGTCGGCGAACGTTATCAGTGCGTCCGGGCGCTTGGCCGAATGGTTCGCGAACACGGTGCCAGGCTTGTTCGTTCTCAATCGGTGGAAATCGAATCAAAAACAACCGAGAGTGATGTGAAAATTGCCGAGCGCCGCGCTACGGATGGCAGCCGCTATATTTTTGTGCGCACGGACACTCATAACGCACCGCGCGCCGGTGCTGCGCAGGTGAAAGAAAAGGATGGTGCGGAATTTTCGTTCGATTACAAACTGGAGCCGTTTGGCTCGCTGGTGCTTTACCTGCCGGCTGGCGAAACCGACGCCCGCAAAGGAGAGTGGCTGCCAAAGCCCGTGTCCGTCATCAAACGTCCAACCGATTTTTGCGCGCCGGTGGGGATCAACGAGGCCCAACAATTCGCCGACCCCTTGCCCTCCATATGGACTTCGCTCGGCTCGAATGAGTTGATCGAAGCGCGTGGTGTGTTGCACAGTCATTTTGTGTATTACAAAATCACCGCCAATCCCGGGGCGCACGTTACCCTTGAAGTGCAACCCAAAGACGGACTTGTTGGAAGTGCTGGCGGGAAAGTTCTTCCAGCGGTCATCAGCAAAGACCAAAAGCATTTCACCTTCACACTCCCGCCGGATGAGAAAGAACTGGTTGTGCTTCATGACAAGCATGGTCATCGGAACGGGCCAAAAGGCATGGAAAACGGCGGAACCTATGGTCTCCTTTCTGTCCAAGGCGCAAGCCAGACAGCACCAATCCAATTCGCCGAGGGCGGATTACATGGCCGGGAACGAGAAGCTGGCGTAACCCTTTCGCATGCAGAAGCGAAGGCTGGCAATGGTTGGCACTCCGTTTCCATCAGCAAAGATGCTGTGTCCGCTTCCAATGCGCTCCTGACATGGTATCGGATGGAGTGCGAATTGCCCGCGCAGAAACCGGGCATCTGGGTGCCGTGGCATTTGCATCTCGAAGCTAATGGCAACGGCTTCATTTACGTAAATGGCCGCTGCCTTGGCCGTTACTGGCAGGCTGGACCGCAGCACGATTTTTACATTCCTGAAACGTGGCTCCATTTCGGCGCTGGCAGGATAAACGCCATCGTGCTGAATTTGCGGCCAATTGACAAAGGCGTATGTGTGCAAGCTGCGCAAATGGCGCCTGACACAGCCTTCGCAGAATTTCGATGACCGACACAGAATGTAATACAACCAGACATGAAACACCTCTTCCTACTCGTTGCAGTTTCTGTGTTGGCGGCCAATATGGCGGCGCGCGCCTGGGTGGCCGACAATGGTAATGGCACATTCACCAATCCGTTGTTCTATGACGAATTTTCCGACCCTGATTTGATTCGAGTGGGCGATGATTTTTATCTCACCGGCACAACGATGCATGCCATGCCCGGCCTGCCGGTGCTCCACTCAAAGGATTTGGTGAATTGGGAATTGCTCGGCTACGCCTGTGACAAGTTGGATTTGGGGCCGGAATGCCGCTTGGAAGATGGCAAGAATATCTACGGACAAGGAATTTGGGCCCCGAGTTTCCGTTTTCACAACGGAACGTTTTACATTTTCAGCGATGTCAACCACCACATGACCCAGCTATTTACGGCGACCAATCCCGCCGGACCGTGGACGCACACGGAACTAAGCCGCTCGTTCCATGACCTGTCGGTGCTGTTTGACGATGACGGCAAGGTTTATGTCGTTTGGGGTTATCAGGACATTCATTTCGCGCAGCTCACCGATGATTTGAAGAATATTGTTCCCGGCACGGAACGGATGCTCTTTGCGAAAAACGCCGGCATGGGCGAAGGTGCGCACTTTTACAAAATCAACGGCAAATACTACATCACCAGTGCCTGGTTTGCCGGACGGATGCGAATGGCCTGTGCCCGAGCGGACAAGCCGGAAGGGCCGTATGAGGTCAACCGGGCCATCAGCACGGATGAAAGTTTCGGCCTGGCGGAAGGTTTCCGGCTGCGCAATGAACGCAAAGCGCCGCCGTTCGATGTGGCTCCGCAAAATACCTTTGACGGCGGTCGCATGTCGCTGCATCAAGGTGGTTTGGTGCAGACGCCCACGGGCGAATGGTGGGGATTTTCGATGATGGATTACAACTCCGTGGGGCGGTTGACGTGCCTTTCGCCGATCACGTGGACCAATGGCTGGCCCTATTTCGGTCTGCCGGAAAACCTCGGCCGCACGCCGCGCACCTGGATCAAGCCAGATACCGGCCACCCGTCGCCGCCGTCGGCGCCGTATCAACGCAATGACGATTTCTCTGGCCCGAAGCTGGCCAACGTCTGGCAATGGAACCATGTCCCGGACAACGCAAAATGGTCTTTGTCCGAACGCCCCGGTTTTCTGCGGCTGCATTCGTTGCCCGCGCCGAATTTCTGGTTTGCCCGCGACACGCTCACGCAACGCGCCATCGGTCCGGAATCCATTCCCATCGCCGAGCTGGATGCCAGCGGCTTGAAGCCCGGTGACGTCGCAGGACTGGCGTTGTTGAATTTTCCGTATGCGTGGCTGGGCGTCGTTTGCCAGACCAACGGCTTGATGCTGGAGCAATTCACGCAGCTCACCGGCGAGTCGAATTGCGTGTCGCTGGCGAACAGCCGGGTCTGGCTGCGCGCCCATTGCAATTTTCTCACCGAAAAAGCCGGGTTCAGCTATAGCACCGATGGGAAAAAGTTTCTACCACTGGGCAAAGAACTTGCGACGATTTTTCAGGGGGTGACTTTTCAAGGCGTCCGTTATTCGCTGTTCAATTTCAACACCGCTGGCACCAACGGCGGCTATGCGGATTTCGCTCGTTTCAGCGTTGAGGAACCGCATCCACACGGCTTGATGCGGCCGATTCCCTATGGCAAAACCATTGTGTTGACCAACAACGCTGATGGTTCGCTGCTGGCTTTGGCGAAGGAGACGCGGTTCAAAGTCGTGGATCAGAAGCTGGGCTGGGTCGCACTCCAAACCCCGCGCGGATGTGTTTCCGTCAATCCCGCGACCGGCGCGGTCTCGCTCAAACCGGGCGCGCCCGCCCAAAGCGAAGCCTTTCAATGGATGGAAACGCCGTATGGCGACCTGATCCTGCTTTCGTTGGCGACGGAGCGTTATCTCCATGTCGGTCCCGACGGTTCGCTTTGGGCCAACGTGCCCGGACCGAAACCGGATCGTCAGGACGGCACCTGCTTCATCTGGCAGGCGGAGTGATTTTTGAATTTCAACCAATGACTCAACCCAAGCAAACTTGTTTCCATCCCGGCGAACTTTGGCCGGACAACAACGGCGTCCACATCAACGCCCACGGCGGCGGCGTGTTGTTTCACGGCGGCGTTTATTACTGGTTCGGCGAGCACAAGATCGCAGGCGAAGCCGGCAACGCGGCGCATGTCGGCGTGCACGTTTATTCGTCCGCCGATCTCTACAACTGGAAGGACGAAGGCATCGCGCTGAAAGTCAGCGATGATCCGAAAAGCCCGATTGTCCGCGGCTGCATTTTGGAACGGCCCAAAGTTATCTTCAATCCGCGCACCAAGAAGTTCGTGATGTGGTTTCATCTCGAACCGAAAGACGCGTTTGATTACTCCGGCGCGATGAGCGGCGTGGCGGTGGCGGATAAGGTCACCGGACCGTTTCAATTCGTGAACGCATTCCGGCCCAACGCCGGTTTCTGGCCGGAAAATGTTTCGGCGGAAATGAAGCATCCACTGTCGCCGGAGGAATCGGCGAAGCTGGCCGAATTAAAATTGCCCGGCGGGCCGGTGCCGTATTATCCAAAAAATCTCGTGTTCCGCCGCGATTTCGCCAGCGGCCAGATGGCGCGCGACATGACGCTGTTTGTGGATGACGACGGCAGCGCGTATCACCTTCACGCCTCCGAGGACAACGGCACGCTGCATGTTTCCAAGTTGAGCGACGATTTCCTGAAGCCATCGGGCAAGTATGTCCGCGTTTTTCCCGGACGTTTTCACGAAGCGCCATCCATTTTCAAATCGCGCGGAAAATACTTTCTCATCACCTCCGACTGTTCCGGTTGGGCACCGAACACCGCGCGCGTTTCCGTGGCGGAAACCATCTTTGGCCCGTGGGAAGAACTCGGCAACCCGATCCTCGGCACCAACGAGCAAACGGCCACCACGTTTGGCGCGCAATCAACATTTGCCCTGCCGGTGCAAGGCAAGCCGGGCGCGTTCATTTTTCTGGCGGATCGCTGGAATCCGGCGAACGCCATTGACGGACGTTACGTCTGGCTGCCCATTGAATTTCGGCACGGCGTGCCGGTGATTTCCTGGCACGACGAATGGGACTTGAGCTTTTTTGACCGGTTAAAATAGAAGCACGAACATGAGAAAATTCCGTCAAATCATCCTTCTCGCGGCTTGTGCGGCAGTCGGTTTTGCCTGCGCGGCCCGGGCACAAGACACCAATTCCGCCGCGCGCCTCAACTGGTGGCGCGACGCGAAATTCGGAATGTTTATTCACTTCGGCCTTTACGCGATTCCCGGTCGCGGCGAATGGGTGCAATTCAACGAAGGCATTCCGGTCAACGAATATGCCAAGCTTGCCCAACAATTCAATCCGACCAATTTCACGCCCGATTCGTGGGCGCAATTGGCCAAGGCGGCCGGCGCAAAATACGTCGTGCTCACGTCGCGGCACCACGACGGTTTCGCGCTTTTTGACGATGGCACGAACCAGTTCACGAGCGTGCATTCCGCCGCGCATCGGGATTTCGTGGCGGAATATGTGAAGGCCGTCCGCCAGGCCGGCTTGCGGGTGGGACTGTATTATTCGCCGCTCGACTGGCGGTTTCCGGGGTTTTTCTTCCCCGATTTGTATTTGCAAAGCGCGGAGGCGATGCGCGACCAATATCATCGCCAGATGCGGGAATTGCTTTCCTATTACGGCAAGATTGACGTGCTGTGGTTCGACGGCGGCGAGACCGACTGGCTGAGTTTCAGCCACGACATGAGCAGCAGTCAATTTCCCGAGCGCAAACCAGGCGAGCATTACCATGGCCGCTTTAGCTGGCAGGGCGCGGAAATCAATGAGCTGCTGCGCCGGTTGCAGCCCGGCATCATCGTCAATAATCGTGCCGCCGATGTGCCGGCGGATTTCACCTCGCGCGAAGGCTACGGCGCGCTCGGCAATTTCGACAACCGGCATCCGTGGGAGCTCTGCGTGCCGATGGCCGGCGCGTGGGGCTATCAGCCGAACCTGCAGCCGAAACCGCTCAAGGATTACATCCAACTGCTCGCGAAAGTTGCCGGACGCGACGGCAATTTGCTGATGAACGTCGGGCCGGACCGGAATGGCCGCGTGGACGCCTCGCAGGCCGCGCGCCTGCGCGAAATTGGCGACTGGCTCGGCAAATACGGCGAGAGCATTTACGCCACGCGTGGCGGGCCGTTTTTGCCGGGCGATTGGGGAGCTTCGACGTGCCGTGACAAGACGATTTATCTCCACGTTATGAAATGGCCGGCGGACCAACTTGTTTTGCCGGCGATTCCGGCAAAGGTCATTCACGCGTCCGTGCTCACTGGCGGGGAAGCGATTGTCTCGCAAGACGACCAGGCGATTAAAATTTCCCTGCCGGCCGCCGCGCGTGACGAAATGGATACGGTCATCGCGCTGCAACTGGATTCAACCGCCAACACCATTCAACCCGTTAAATGAACAGCCGCCCCTTTCTCAGCATCTGGTTCGGAAATTTTTTCGAGCCGTTCTATTCCGACTTTGAAGCCACGCGCAACGGCATTGCCGATTGCGCGGCGCTCGGCTTCAACAGCATCAACCTCGACTCCAAGGCCTGGGAGGATTTCTTTGCGCGCTATTGCGGCGAACCGGCCAGCCAATATGTGGCCATGCACGAGTTCATGATGGCCGAGATGGCGAAACTCGGGCTCGATTACACCTGTCTTGCGCTTTATCTCTGCGGCGACAATCTGTATCCGAACATCCGCAGCGTGCCGCCGGTCCGTGGCGAGGAGCCGATGTGCCCGAACGGCCAGCCGATGGGCACTTACAAGTATTGGTCGCCCAAGGCGCAGGCCACGATGGTGGAGCACGTGCGCGGATTGCTGAAGCTTTACGGCAAGGGAATGCGCCGAAATGCCGATGGCAGGATCATCATGCAAACGATGTTTGAGCCGATTCCGAAACCGAGCTTCGATGCGGAAGGCCGGCAGAAATACCTGACGTGGCTGGAAAACCGTTACGCTGGCGACATTGCGAAATTGAACGCGCGCTACCAACTCGCGGCAAAATCCTTCGCCGAACTCAAGCCGGAAGAATACTGGCTGCGGCCGGAGGAATTGAACTGGGTGGGCTGCGCGCGTCCGACAAAGGAAGATTTCACGAATCGCACGCCGGATTTTCATCGGTGGCTTGACAATCAAACGCATCTGGCGGAAGTGCTTCAGGAATATCTGGCCACGATGCTGAAACACTGGCGGGAGCTGGAGCCGGAACTTTTTGTCGAGCCGCTGCTGCATCAGTGGGGATATTTTTTCAATCCACCCGGCGCGACCGATTGGCAAACGGCCCAGCGCGCATTGGACATTTATAAATGCGCGAAACACGTGGACAGCGCGCTGTTCATCGCCATGCCGCTGAATGCGGAAAATCGCGCGGATGCGTATGCGTTGAGCGTCGAAAGTTCAATTCAACGCAATGCCAATTCGCACCGGCCGTTTACCGCGGGATTGTATCTCGGCCGTCACGTAAACGGCGATATTTACCATGTTGTTTCGCCGGCGGAAGCGATGGCCACGCACATCGCGAACGGCGCGCGCGGATTTCATATTTATGGTTACAGCGGTCTGGACGACGGCGGCGTGATGTTTCGGATGGATGATCTGTTCAAAGATTCGTTGCGTGCCGGAAATCGGTGGGCAAATGAAGTGATTCCCCTTTTGGATGCGCCGAGGGCAAAGGAAGTCGCGATTCTGTTTCCGGCCGAGATGAGTTTTTACGAACCGCTCGAAGTGGACACGGACGGCCGTCATCGCATGGATTTGCTTGGCTGGTATCAGCAATTCACAGACCTCGGCTGGCACGTGGATGTTTTGCATCCGGAGCAGGCCGCCACCTGCGCGTTGGCGGAATATAAACATCTGGTCGTGCCGACCAATTCGCTTTATGACCTTGGCGAAAATTCTGCGCTCGAAGTTGCGGTGAAAAATTTTGCCGCCAGCGGCGGAACGGTCTTTCATGGGCCACATTGCGAATTGGCGAAACGCTCGCTTGGAATTGAAGAAACGGAAATTGAATTTGATTGTATAAAATGGAGTGAAGAAATCATCCCGCATGGCTGGTCAACGGTTTCATTCCAAAATGGCAAGGCGATAGGCGCTTACATTCAATCAGGCAAAACAGCCATCGCCGAAACACAAATCGGAAAAGGGAAAATTTTTTCGTTCGGTTTTCAATACGGCTACGCATATTGCCGTCGAACGACGCCCATTGTTCCGCCGCATTACGGCAAGCGCGAGATGCATCCGATCGTGCTGCTCAAAGAAACGCCAGTTGCCGCGCTCGCTGGAATTTCGCCGCTCGTGCCGATGCCGCCGGTGAAAGGCGTCGAATTCGCGAAATTTGGAAATAAGTTTGTCCTCGTGAATCACCGTTCCAGTCCGGTTGATATTCGCGGCATCAAATCGAAGAAAGAAATTTCACTCGTTCCTTCCGCGCCGGGCTGGCTGGCGGCTCATTCGGCCATTTATTTAGAACCCTGAATTTACGGAATGCTGATTCCGTAAAATCTCGCGCCGCTGTTTAACGGGATGTTGTTGGTAAATCCGCAATTGCCGGACAAATTCGAAAAATTTGTGGCGATCGCGGTCCATTGCGTTATTGGCAGCGCCAGGTTGGTTGACGTCACGAGCAAATTGGTTTGATTCGCCCAGCCGCTGGCCTCGAAAATCAAATCACTTCCGGATTCCGCGATCGTTGGCACGGGCGCGTTCGTTGGACCAAATTCAAATGCGCCCAAATCCGGCGCGGCGGCGTAAAACGGAAAATTCAAATTGGTTCCCACATCAATGCAATCGCTCGCGTTCGTGAGGCGAAGGAATTTGATGTAAGGCAAATCGCCGTTGGATTGTCGCGGCGCGATCAGCGAGGCTGTATCCAGCGTCACAAAATCGGCTGAAGAGACCGTCACCGGCAGCGTGAAGTAATTGTAAGTGACATCGCATTTGCTTTGATTCAGATTGGCAACTTCAATCGAGCGCGCACTGTAACCGAGATTGTTTTTCATGATGTGGTTGAAGCCGGGACAATCGTTGGTCACGCTTGAATTGTTCGTGCTGCACAACATGTTGTAATTGTCGGCGTTGCGATAGGCGGTGTTGTTATACCAGATCTGGCCGTCAAGATGATGATTCGCATAAAAGCCGTTCACGCGATTGCTCACCGTCAGACAAAATTCCACGACGTGATGCGGGACAGGCGTTGGAAATTTGGTGCCTGAAACGCCGTAACCGCCAGCCTTGATTCCATTTCCATCGCCGGTGCTGTTCGCGAAATTTGTGAAATAACCGTTGTAAAACGACCAGCAATGGTCAAATGTCACCTGCGCAAACGCATTGATGCAATCATATCCGTCGTCGCTGTTGAACCACGCGCGGCAGCCGCGAATGATATTTCCCGTGCCGCTCGTATGGCTCGGATGACAACCAAATCCATCAATGTTTCCGAGCGAACCGCTGTCGAGTCCGCGATTGTTCCACGCATCGCAGTTCAAAACCAAATTGCTCGCACCATCTGTGAGATACCAGCCGATGCCCATGCCGTCGTGCATGCGCAATTGTTCAAAGCGATTGAAATTGGCGCCCGTGCTCGCGACGCGAAAACATTCCGATTGCGTGTGGCTCGCCGGAATGGTCACCTGCACGCCCACCACATCAAACCCTTTGAAAGTGCACCGGCTCGCCGTCACGAGAAACGCCGTCACGCGCCAGCCATCCGGTCTTACATTTGAAAAATCAAATACCGGCAGTTCGCCGGGAAAAGCGATATAGCTGATGCCGCTTTTGGTGATGGTGTTGACGCTGGCCCACGCGCTGTTTGTCGCCGTGAGATTTGAATTGTCCAGGTAATAAGTTCCGCCGCGCAGATAGATTGTGTCCCCGGAAGACGCTGCTGTTTGAGCGCGCATAATCGTGGCGAAAGGACTGTTACTGGTTCCAATGTTTGAATCAAGTCCGTTTGTTGCGACAAACCATGTCGCGGCGAAACAAACGGAAACACCTTTCAAAAAAGAAAGAATAATCGCCGCTCGTGAAAATCGGCGAAGGAATTGGGCAACGGCTTGCGACATGGATTCCTGTCATTTTGCCTCAAAACTCCAACGGGCGCGTGTCCCAATTTTTGGCGAGTAACCATTCCTAAACGAGATTTCGCGTCCCGCAATTCTATTCGCCCGCCGGTTTCATCCAATCGACAAATTGCGTCACCGCGCCGCATTCCAGGCACGCCATTCCTGAATAGCGTGTGCCGCAATGCGGACAGGCCAATTGATTCCCGATGGCATCGAATTTTTGGCCGCACTTCATGCAACGCCAGAAATTGCCCTGCGGCGGCGGCGTTTTGCAAACCGGACAGGCGTAACCATTGTAAACCGGCGCGCCGCAGCGCCGGCGCAATTCCTGCGCTTGAACAAATCCTGCCCAACAATTCATCGCAATATACGCCGTGAGAAGGCCAAGCCAAATAGATTGAAAGAAAATTGCCACGCCCAATAATCCGGCGACGCCGAAAAATCCAATCACGCTGGCGATGAGTAAACTGTTCGCGCGACCGAAAACAAACCAAAGCAGCGAGCGCAAAATTTGTCCGCCATCCAACGGAAACACGGGTAATAAATTGAAGCAGAGCAGAACGAGATTGATCATCCAGATGCTGTGAACCAACACATACAAATCGGGATGTGTTTCATATAATTGAAAACGATACGCGAGCGACCATAAACCAGCGAAAACGGGAACCAGCACCACGTTTACAAGCGGCCCGGCGGCGATGCTCCATAATTGCGCGCCCGGACGTTGCGGCGGCGTCACATACGCCACGCCGCCAAGCGGCCAAAGAACGATGTCGTGCGTTTGTCCACCAACGGAACGACAAGCTAATTGATGCCCAAACTCATGCATCAGCACGATGAGAAACAGGACGAGAATTTCAGCGGCATTCCATACGTAAGACGAATAGCCGCTTGGCCGCGTGGTCAGATAGAAAAACGCGATGAACCATGCCCAATGCAGGTAAACGGTGATGCCCGCCAGTCTGAATAATCGGATGGAACCTTTATTTGTGGGCATTAAATCGCCTTTTTGATGAGCGCCAGCAATTCCGCGTGGGATTCGACGGCTTTGAGTTGCGGAAATTCGCGCTTTACATTTTCCGGCGCGTGGATGAGAAATCCGGTGTTCGCTTCCAGCAACATCGCGGTGTCGTTGTAGGAATCGCCGGCGGAAATGACGTTGTAATTCAATTGCTTCAAGGCCGCGACGGTTTTCTTTTTCTGGTCGGCGATGCGCAATTTATAATCCACGATGCGGTCGTTTTCGACGACGAGCTTGTGGCAGAGAAGCGTCGGCCAGTTCAATTGCTTGAGCAGCGGCGCGGCAAATTGTTCGAATGTGTCGGACAAGATCAACACCTGCGAAAGCGTCCGCAATTCATCGAGAAATTCTTTTGCGCCGGGCAATGGCTTGAGCGAGCCGATGACATTTTGGATGTCGGACAGTTTCAAACGATGCTGGTCCAAAATCGCCAGGCGTCCGCGCATGAGTTTGTCATAATCCGGCTCGTCGCGCGTCGTGCGGCGCAATTCGGGAATGCCCGTCTTTTCGGCGACGGCGATCCAGATTTCCGGCGTCAGCACGCCTTCCATGTCCAAAGTGACGATTGATTGTTTCACGCGGCGAAAGTTTTCCAGAAAGAATTTGGCGTGTCGAGCGATTCAACGTTCATCGCTCAATTTCCATGTTTCCGGCGCATTTTCAAGCAACGGGCGCCAGCCGCCACGGCGATTGCATTTGTGCGGGATTTGATTCAGACTCGCCTTCAATCCTTTGCCTATGCGCGCACATTTTCATGCGGCTCAATTGTCTGGCGTCTGTCTTCTTATCCTTTTTATCGGAGCCAGTTCTATTTACGCGAAGAAGGAAGATCGTGACATGGTTTTGGATGGGTTGACCGGCGATGTCACGACGAATGAATATCAATCGTTCATTGATAAACTCCAATTCCTGCCACCGCCGCCGACCAACGACATTGGCAATTCCATGGTGGACGAAAAAGACGGCGCGCGCATCCATGGGATGCAGACCTTTTACGAATTCACGCATGACCGCCGTGTTTTGGATATGGCCGTGGTTTGGTCGGATGCATTTCTTCACGCGCGAAATGATCCGACAAACGGCCGCATTCTCTGGACCGGTAACCGCGAGCTGTGCTGGCCGAACAAAGCCATCGATAATACAAATGAAGCGTTGTATAGCGGCACCGAGAACGGCGATGTCATCGAGCATATTGTTAATACCGCGAGATTGATTTTGGAAAATCCTGATGTTTGGAATGAAACAGCGCCAACGGACACTTTTGGCTTTGGCGCTACGTATCTGGAACGCGCCAAAACCTATGTGCGCGAATGTCAGCGCAGCGCGGAAACGACGATTGTCCCGTGGTATGTCCATCAAACCAAAGACGGCTACCATCTTATCCATCCCGATTCGGCGATGTATTACAAATACTGTGAATCGAGTGGGCCGGTTCCGTGGAATCAACAGCAAAGCGTTGTCGGCGGTTTGTTGCGCCTGGCGCAATGCCATCGCCTGCGTTGTAGTGGCGCTCGGAATTGTCCTGCGCTGGTATGCCATTTTATATCTGGGACGGTTCTTCACGGTGAACGTCGCCATAGCCGAAGATCATCGGTTAATTGATACCGGGCCGTATCATTTTATCCGCCATCCAAGTTACACCGGCAGTTTGCTATCAGCGCTCGGCGTGGCCATGAGCCTGCAAAATTGGATTTCATTTCTAATCGTGTTTGTTTCAATTCTCGCCGTCACGCTTTGGCGGATCCACATTGAAGAACAGGCGTTGGCGGAAGGTTTGGGCCAGCCGTATCGCAGTTACATGAAGCGGACGAAGCGATTGGTGCCGGGAATTTATTGAAACCGACAAGAAGAACGTCCCCGGCATACCAAACCAGCATTTTCATGGCAGCGGCGGCGGTTGCGGAGATTTTCGGCACCAGGGCAGGATTCCCGAAAAGGAGACGACGAGCGAAATCACAAATGAACCGCCGAGCGCGCTTAACACAATTGTCCCAAGATTGTTGAGAACAAAATTTCTGCCGGCTTCCTGTCCCAATTGAATGCTGTTCGGATCATTCGGATGTTCTGCTCCTGCCCGGGCGCCCATGATCGCTCCACCGACCATGCAGATGCCAAAATAAAGGATGATAAAAAGAATGAAGAACAGAACAAAAGCCGTAAGGCAACGTTTGAGCAGTAACATATGATTTCAGGGTTGTTGATGAACTACGCCGACTGCCTGCGGAATAATCGTAGTTCCACCAGAAGCATTGTCCAGATTTACTTCTTCCTCTTCTCCAGCGCCGTTTTTGTCTCGGTCTGCATCACTTCCAATTCCGGCCGCAATTCCTCCTTCGTCTTTTTGTCCATGCGATCAATGAACAAAATGCCGTTCAAATGATCCACTTCATGCTGCACCGCGCGCGAAAGCAATCCACCGGCGCGAAATTCAATCAGCTCGAAATTTTTGTCGAGCGCCTTCACATCCACCAATCCCGGCCGTGAAATTTCCGCGTAAATTTCCGGGAAGCTCAAGCAACCTTCGCCGGATTTTATCGGATCGCCATGCGGTTTGATTTCCGGATTGATGAGCACGAGCGGCATGATTTCTTTCGGGTCAGCCGGTTTGCCATCCAACTCAAGCGTGGAAGGCCGATCGTCCACTTCGCTCACGTCAATCACCGTCAATTGCAGCGCTTTGCCGATTTGTTGCGCCGCCAATCCCACGCCGTGGCGTTCCCGCATCGTTTCGAACATATCGGCGATAAGCTTTTTGATTTCCGGCGTGAGCTTTTCAATTTTCGCGCCTTTTTGCCGCAACACCGGATTTCCGTATTTAACAACTTCTAAAATCATCTTTTAATTTAACCGTAAAAAACACAATGCGTGAAAAAAAATTCATTTGCCAATGCTATTCCGCATTGACGCCTAAAACTTGAAGGATTCGTTCCAATTCCGCGTCGCTGAAAAAAGAAATCTCCAGCGAACCCTTGCCTCCGGCGTAATTCAATCTCACTTTCGTCGCAAACATCTCGCGCAATTTTGCCTCCAGATCCGCGACATGCGGATCGCCAACCGGAACATTCGACGGTTGCGCCGTCGCGGTTGTTTTCTTCGTCGCGCGCGACTGCAATTTCGCTACCAATCCTTCGGTCTGCCGGACATTCAATCCTTCCTTGATGACGCGTTCGGCGGCAAGCTTTTGATTTTTTTCGTCAACGATTCCGAGAATCACTTTCGCATGACCGACGGACAATCTTCCTTCGCGAACGTATTTCTGGACAATTTCCGGCAATTTCAAAAGCCGCATTGCATTCGCCACGACGGCCCGGCTTTTGCCGACTTTCGCGGAAATCTCTTCCTGCGTAAGTTGAAATTGTTCGGCCAGTTGCGCGTAACCCTGAGCTTCTTCAATCGCGTTGAGATTTTCACGCTGAAGATTTTCAATGAGCGCCAGTTCCAAAACCGAGCGGTCATCCGCTTCGCGGGTAATGATCGGAACTTCCGGCAGATTGAGCAATTGCGCCGCGCGCCAGCGGCGTTCACCGGCGATCAGTTCAAAAAAGCCGTTGCGGTCACGGACGATGAGCGGCTGGACAATCCCCTGCTCTTTGATCGAATCGGCGAGTTCGCGGAGAGATTCCTCGGAAAATTCTTTGCGCGGCTGAAGCGCGGATGGACGGATTTTCGTCAGCGGCACGCGTTGAACGCGGTCGCGGTCGTCAAGCGCGGGTGCGGGAGGCGGAGTTGCAGGTTGCGGAATCGCCGGCGCGGGCGCAGAGGGAGCGATTGGATTTCCGCCGAGCAATGCGCCGAGGCCGCGACCCAAAGCGGGTTTCGACATGAAATCATCGTGTCGCAGCACGAACGCATTGTCAATTTTAGTTCGCGCGTTTTCGCCAAAAGATAAAGAAAACCGCAATGACCAAAGTCGCCAGCGAAATCGTCGCGCCGATTTCAAATGCGCGGTCTTGGTAAATCAATTTGATTCGGTGGTCACCCGCCGGGATTTCAACCGCCTGAAACGCGCCATTTGCCCGCAGCAACAGCGACGGCTTCCCATCCACCAACGCGCGCCAGTTGTGATAATACGTTTGCGAAACAACGACGAGCGACGGCGCGGCGGCTTCCGCTTCAATTTGCACCAAAGCATTTTCGAACCTGAATTTTTTAATTTTCACATCCGTTTGATTTGTGATCGCCACCAGAGATTTTTCATCCGGCGGGAGGCAAACAATTTTGCGTCCGTCAAAATGACTGTCCGCCAGCATGCCCAATGTTTCGTCATCGTTGAAAAAAACCGCCTTCTGGCCGGCGGTGACCAGCGGCAAATAATTTGTCCGCGCCTGCCAGCGGAAAATCGCGTCCGGCGCGGTGATTTGCGAAACGCCGAGAAAATTTTCGAGCGGCGAAAAATTGTTGGTGTGGTCGTAGATCAATCCGAGAACTTCATAAATCTCACGCGGCATGATGGAGAAAAAGCCGTCCACTTTTGGAACGTCATCCAGCAGATTGGCGTTTGCGCAATAACCGCGGCGCTTGGCCAGAAAATTGTTTTTCGGGTCGGACAGCGCCATGTGGATGAAATCCAAATAAGCCTGTTGTGAAATCATCGCGCGGGATTGTCCGAGTTCCGGTTGCGGTTGCATCTTCAAATCTTCGCGTGCCAGATTTTGTTCGTAGATATTCGGAGGAACCGTTGGATTTTGCGGCGGCTCATGCGTCCAGACATCCGCCCAGACGACCAAAATCAAAAGCAGTGGCGCAAAACGCGAAATTTTCAGGCCGTTTTTTCCGGTGACGAAGAGAATTGCACCAGTCAAAATCAAAAATCCGGCGCGGGAAATTCCGTTGAGCAACGTGGCGTGAACGCTGTCCGTGGAAAATGGCCATTTCGCTGCCCAGACCAAAATCACCGCGATCAAGGCCAAAAGCATTGCCCCGATGACAAGCATTTGCCGCCGCAATTTTTCCAATTCGCGCAACGCAAACGCCGCCAGTAATGGGACGATAAATGTTACGAGCAAAAAGTATTTGACCGGATAAGTGATCTTCGAAAGTTGCGGCAGGATTTTTCGTATCGCCGGAAGAATTGGTGTATTTCCGCCCAGCGCAAAAATGAAGGCGATAAACGCAATGGCGATCAGCAAAATGATTTTCGATCTGGACGCAATAGAATCCGGCCCGGCGGGATTTTTTTTGATGGAAAAGATGGAAAGCAACGCCAGCCAAATACCGGCAATTCCAAGATAATACGACGACGTCCAGTATTGATCGTATTGAAAAAAAATATTTTCCGTTTTCGTGTAACCGAAAACCACCGGCACGAGCAGGTTTGCCCAGCCCCAGCCGGGCATGGACCATCGCAAATCGGCGTAACCGGCATCCCGTTGTGAATGCGCCGCCAGGTCCAAAAATGGAAACAATTGCGCCGCCGCCAGCGCGCTAACGAGCGCGACGAGAGCAGGAAACCGCCAGAAATTTACACGCGGGAAATCGTTTCGGAAAATTTGCCGAAGCCAAAGCGCCGAAAGCAAAAGCCAGGTCATCAAAATGATTTCCGGCCCGCCGGCAAGCATTTGCATCGCGCCGGCAAGCGCGGCGATAAAGATGGAGCGTCCGCTTTCGCGCCAGGACTTTTCGACGGCAAGCACGACCCACGGCATCCATGCAAGCGTTGCCAGATGGCTCGGCCACATCAATAAATTCAGCGTCATGCCGTTGAACGAAAAAACGACGCCGGCAAACGCGGCGGCAAAATCATTCCCCGTCCAGCGGCGCGCGAGAAAATACATTCCGACTCCGGCGAACCATAAATGCAGCAAATCGAAGAAGTTCAGCGACCACGGCATCGGCAGCGTCAAATAGATTAGCGACGGTGGATACAGCGGCATGGTGTTCCATTGCGCGAGAAATGGAACGCCGCATTCATTGTAAGGATTCCACAACGGAATTTCTCCATGCCAAAAACAGTCGCGCTGAAAGTGCGCGAGCGGATAAACAAAAAAACCGAAATCGCGCGCGACGAAGGTTTGCATCCCAAGAATGACTTGCGGGAATGCTGCAAAAACCAGCAGCGCCAGCAACAGGCAAAAGCGCGGCGGAGTAAAAAATGGGTCGGCGCGGTTTTCGGTCACGCGCCATTATTTATTCATGCGTTCCCCAAATCCACGAGAAAAATCCGCGATGCCGCGATACGAAGTGGTAAATCAATTCAGAACTTTTCGCGAAAAACCGCGAATGCCGGTAAAAATTCAGCGGCCATTGCCGTTCACGATTTCTGGCCAGAGCGCGGTAAACGGCTTCAGCGCCAAGGTAAACCGCGCCATCGGCGTCAATAAAATGCACGGCCTTTTGGAATTGGCCTTGTGGAATTTCGGGGAACCGGATCTCCAATTGCCGGTCCTGAAAAGGAGTGAAATCCACGACGCCGTCGCAATTTCTTTTCCAGCGCGCCGCCCAGTATTTGCAGAAATTGCAATCGCCATCGTAAACCATCAGCGGTTTGGATGGCGGTTTGGCCACGCGCAAATTGCTTTTAAACCTCATCGGATTTGAATTTGATCCGCAAAAAGGGCTCGGTCAAATTTTGTTTTGGCAAAATTTGTTCAGACTTCGACAGGAAACGGTAAGTGCGGCGGATTGCAAAATCTAAAATCATCCGCGCTTGCTGCCGGTGAACAGATTCATTAGGCTCAAGCTCCTTTATTTTTATGGCCAAAGAAATTCTCGAAATGACTGTCGATGCTGCGACGATGGAATTACCCGACACGAAAACGGTTCGTCTCAAATGGCCGGACGGCCACAATCCCGATTTCAAAACGGGACAATTCATCACTTTATATTGGCCGGACACGCCGACTTACAAACGCGCCTATTCGCTCTCTTCTTGCGCGCTCGACCGCGGATTTTATGAAGTGACGGTCAAACGCGACGGTAAAATGGGCACGCGGATCGTGGATTGGGCTAAGGTCGGCGATAAATTCGGCGTCATTCCGCCGGTCGGAAAATTTTTGCCCGTTTACGAAAAGCATTTGGTTTGCATTGCCGGCGGTTCCGGCGTCACGCCGTTCCGCGGATTCGTCCGCGAAGCCACGCGCAAGAAATTGCCGACGCGCATCACGATCCTTTACAGCGTCCGCACGCCGAAGGACATCATCTTCAATAACGAATTCCGCCAGCTTGAAACGGAAAATCCGAATTTCAAATTCAACGTCACCTGCACGCGGCCATTGCCGGAACATAATTGGACCGGGCGCGTCGGCCGCATCACCCCCGAATGGGTCAAAGAACACGTCCGCGATTTATCGAACACGGTTTTCTACGCCTGCGGACCAAACGCACTCGTCGAATTTGCCGAAGTGCTCGTGTTCGAATTGGGCGTGACCAAAGAGCAGATGAAGACAGAAAAATGGGGTTAAACCTTTACGCCAATCACGCTCCTCTCCACCAATTGAAATAAGGTTCGCGTCAATCCACGCGTTTAACAATTCATGCTAAAACGGACAGCACTTTTTTCCGCGCATCAAAAACTCGGCGCGCGGCTCATTGACTTTGGCGGATGGGAAATGCCCGTGCAATACACGAGCATTACCGACGAACATTTAGCCGTCCGAAATGCCTCGGGGGTTTTTGATATTTCGCACATGGGCGAAGTCACCGTCAGCGGGCCGGCGGCGGAAGAATTTCTCAATCGCGTTTTGACAAACGATATCCGAAAGCTCACCCCGGGTCTCGGCCAATACACGTTGATGTGCAACGAACGCGGCGGCGTGATCGACGATTTATACGCCTATCAACTTTCCGGCGGCGTTTATCTGCTCATCATCAATGCATCCCGAATTGACGCCGATGTCGGCTGGTTGAAATTGCAGCATGAAAAATTTCCCCGCGGCAACGAAGTGGACTTGACCGATGCGTCGCACAACTATTCCGCCGTGGCCGTTCAAGGCCCGAAGGTGAAAGATTTCATCGCAAAAGTCATTCCCGGCGCGTCCGTGTCCGCCATGCGCGTCAATTCCGCGGCTGATTTGAAGAAAAATGAAATCGGAGGATTTCGGTTTGATCACGGCGGCGTTTTGGTTTCCCGCACCGGTTACACCGGCGAAGATGGATTTGAAATCGTCGGCGAAGCCGAACCCATCCGGCACGTTTGGAATAAAATTTTAGAAACCGGCGCGCCGTCCGGAATCAAACCTTGCGGCCTCGGTGCGCGCGATACGTTACGGACGGAAGTTTGCTATCCGCTCTACGGCCACGAATTGGATGAAGAAACGACACCGACCGAAGCCGGCGTCGGATTTTTTGTTTCGCTGGACAAAGGAGATTTTATTGGGCGCGCCGTTTTAGCCGAACAAAAAGCGAATGGCGTTAAAAAGAAATTAATCGCTTTCAAAATGACCGACAAATCCGCCCCACCGCGTCCGCATTATCCAATTTGTGCGAATGGTCAAAATATCGGCATTGTCACCAGCGGCACGCAAAGCCCGTCGTTGGGAATTGGAATGGGAATGGGATTTGTTCCGCCGGAATTTTCAAAATCCGGAACAAGGATAGAAATAGAAATCCGCGGCAAAAAGTTTGCCGCGGAAGTCGTGCAAAAACCGATTTATAAAAAGTGATTACTTCATCAACAACATTTGACGGGCGCGCTTGATGGCGCTGGTCAAACGGCGTTGATAATGCGCGGGCAAACCGGTGTATTTGCGCGGCAAAATGCGTCCCTGATCGGTGACGTATTGACGAAGGAGATTCGTATTCTTGAAATCCAGCGCGTCAATCGTGAAATCAATTTTTGGTTTGGGACGCGGGGTGCGTTGTTCCATCGGGCGCGAACCGCGCTTTTCTTTGTCTTTGTGAGTTTTGCGGGGCATATTTTCGTTAAATCACTAAATGGTTAAATCGTTTTTAATCAGCCGTCAAACCATTTGCGATCCAACGGTTCGACGATTCAACGTTATTTAATCTCTTTGTGAACCGTGTGACGTCGCAGGGCCGGATTGTATTTTTTGACTTCCAATTTTTCCGTCTGCAATTTTTTGTTGCGGGTGGTCGTGTAGCGCGAGGGCGATTTGCCTTCTTTGCGCGCTTCCGTGCATTCGATGGTAATGACTTCGCGTGGCATAAATTTATTCTTCTTTTTCTTTCACTTTGGCGACTTCTTCGGCTTCGCCTTCAACTTCGTCGCCTTCGACTTCGTTCACACCGGCGGCGTCAATAGTGCCAAGCTGGCCGAGTTTACGCGAGCGCAAAGCGCCCTCGCGTTCAAGCTGCGCCTGGGCTTCAACGGTAAATCGGGTCCATGGAATCGCTTCCAGACGGGCGCGCGGAATCTGTTTTCCCGTCAATTCGCAAACGCCGTAAGTCTTTTTTTCGATGCGTTTGAGCGCTTCTTCGATTTCGTAAATCGCGTCCTGGTCCGCCGACAGCAGGCTCAAGGCAAAATCGCGATCAAAATTATCTGTGCCGGAATCAGCCATGTGCAAGCTATAACCGGGCATTTCCTGCGCGGATTCTTTGGCCAAACCGTTCATCTGATTCAATAATTGCTCACGCAATTCGAGCAGATGCTGGTAGTATTTCTGCCATTCCGGCTTCACTTTTTTACCGTCGCCGTGCAGGACATTGGCCTTGGCCATCGGGCGTCCCAAAATCGCTGCGGAAGTGGCCATCGCCGGCGCTTTGGCGCGCGGCGCGGGTTTCTTAATTTCTTTTTTCTTCGCTGTCACAAAATCAATAAATTGTCGGCGTAAACCGGTTTATCAAGAGCGCGGGAATTTAGCAGAGCGAGATAAATATGCCACAAAAATCTTCAAAAATTTTCCATCAATCCCCGCAATCAATTTAAAAACCGTCTTTCGCATCGAAGAATTTCGTCGCGGAGAAAAAAATTGCAAGCGGGGCAAATTTTGGTCAAAGTGCTTTTTCGCGGTGGAGAGATGGCAGAGTGGTTTAACGCGCACGCCTGGAAAGCGTGAATAGGTCAAAAGCCTATCGGGGGTTCGAATCCCCCTCTCTCCGCCACTTACTTCCCTTTCCCGAAAATGATTTTATCTAAAGAAAACTTTCCCGCACCCGCAACCAGCACGGTCACATAAATGGCAAGATAAACAAAAGCCGGCTCGCCAGGCATCGGCCCGCTCAACGCCAGTTTGTGGACCATAATGAATGCAACCGACATGTTGATGGCCAGCACCAGCGCGCCAAATCGCGTCGCCAGCCCCAAAACCAAAAGCGCCGAGCAGAAAAATTCCGCAAAAATGGTCAATGACAAACTTGCCGGCTGCCCGATGCCGAGAAAATTCACGAATTTGCCGGAGTAATCGTTGAAATGTTCTATTTTATCGAGACCGTGATGCAACATCATCGTCAGCCCGATCCACAGACGCAAAATGAGCAGCGCAATGCTGGTGGTTAACGAGTCATTTCCTGGCGCAAATATTTTTTTCATACGGTTATATTTTTTGGATCAATTCCGCCGCATCAAAACGCACTTTCGGGAGCGCTGCGTATTTGTCTGTTTCAGCGCGATAACCGAGCGCACATGCCACGACCGTTGCGTAACCACTGTTTTGAAGGTTGAGAACGCGGTCGTATTCTGCCGGCACCAGACCTTCCATCGGGCACGCATCCACGCCGAGCACCGCCGCGCACGTCATCAAATTCCCCAGCGCGATATAAGCCTGCCGCGTCGCCCATTCATGCGCAATTTTTCCGCGCGAACCGTGAATGACATCGCCGAGCATCATGCCGCGATAGGCTTCCAGAGATTGCGCCGGCACTTTGCGGATTTCAGCGGTGCGCTGGATAAAATGATTGATGTCTGCTTCGGTCACTTTTGTTTTGGCGGTGAAAACGATATAATGCGAACAATCCACGACCTGCCGCTGGTTCCACGAATGAGCAAGCAATTCCGCTCGCTTTTCCAGGTCCGTCATCACGATAAAATGATACGGCTGCAAACCATACGACGTCGGCGTCAAAATCAACGCCCGTTCCAGCGCAGCCCAAACATCGCCGGGAATTTTCTTTGTCGAGTCAAAGCGTTTCGTCGCGTAACGCCAGTTCATGGCTTCTAAAAGTTGTGTCGGCAAAATCGGAGTCATGGTCAAAGTTCCTGTTGCGGTTGAAAATGGCATAGCTCCGGCGAAATGCAAATTTTTCTTCGTCGCCGCTTTTTTTTTGCAACAATCACGGCATGAATCTGCAACTTCAAATCCGCCGCGCTACGCTGGACGACCGCGCCGTGTTGATGGAATTGTGGAATTCGATGCAATTGCCCGCAAATGAACTGGAAAAACGGCTGACTGAATTTCAAGTCGTTCAAAATGAGCGCGGCGAAATTCTCGGCGCGATTGGCATTCAATTTTCCAAACGTCATGCCCTGCTCCACAGCGAAGGTTATTCCGACTTTGGCGTGGCCGACGCCGCCCGGCAATTGTTCTGGGAACGCGTCCAAACGCTCGCCTCGAACCACGGCGTCTTTCGCATCTGGACACAGGAAAATTCGCCGTTCTGGCTGCGCTGGGGATTTCAACCTGCCGGCGCGGAAATGTTGACGCGCCTGCCGCCGGACTGGAAAAATGAAAATGCCGCGTGGTTTTCCTTTGAATTGAAAAACGAGGATGCGATCCAGGCCGCCTTGGAAAAGGAATTCTCTCAATTTTCCGACTTTGAAAAACAACAAATTGCCGGCGTTGCGCAGCGGGGCAAAACCATTCGAACCATATTCACGGTCATTTGTTTTGCCATTTTCCTCTTATGCATCGCGGTCATTTTTTGGCTGTTAAGATACCGCAATCCGTTTGTTCAGTGACCATCCGTTTTGCCAATTACTGCTGTTGTTGCTGGTTGGCGTCGTTCAAATCCATTTCCGGATTCGATTCCGTCGGGTGCAATGGCACCGTGGTGATCGAGTTCGTAATCGGAATCACCGCCGCCCAATCCAGCCATTGCGGATCGGCTTTGTCGTAAAGCGGAAAAATTGTGTTGGTGTTCGCCAGCGCGCCTTCATTGTTCGGCGTCGCAAAGGAGACGCCGCCGACGACCAATGATTTGAAATTTTCCGCGCTCAGGTTCACGCCGAACAAATGCAAGTCCATGTCAATGCCGCCAGCGTTCCACCACACGGTATTGGCGCGGATGAGCGGCGCAAATTTGGATTTCACCACGACATGAATTTCAACCATCGTCGAATCCTCGCTCAACGAAAGGTATTCCACCGAGCCGACTTCAATGCCGCGATAAAACACCGGCGAACCCGGCGATAGCGACCCGATCCGCGGCGAGCGCAAAATGAATTGTTTTCCCGCGCTGCTTGGTTTCACCGGCGGCGGCTCGCTCGCGCCGATGAAATGGGTTTGTTTTTTTCCATTTGGATTTCCGGGCTGGACCTGAATGTAAGGACCGGAAACAATTGTCTCGATCGCATGAATTCCGCCCGCACCGACCTGCGGCCGCACGACCCAAAAAACGGAACCTTCGCGCGCCAGGCGGGAAGCGGAATGGCTCAAACGCACGCCGACTTCGACATGGCCGGTGTCCGGACTGATCTCCACCGATGTGACTTTGCCGACCCTTACGCCGCGAAAACGCACGACGGTTTGGTTCACCTCAAGACCGCTGCCGCTGTCAAATTCAATCGTGATAGCCGGACCGATTTTGCGGATTTGCCGGGCAACTAAAATCAAGGCCGCAATTCCCGCAATCAACGGAACCAGCCAGATGAATGAAAGCGTCGCCACGCGCCGGATGCGCGCGCGGGGAATTTTTGAAATGTCCGGTGGCGCATTCAAAATTGTCTCTCCTTCCAAATCGTCCTCGGCTCAAATGAAGCCGAAGCGAGCAACGTGAAAACCACGACGCCGGTAAACGCGACGATTCCAGGCCCGGGAATGACCGTTGCGATTCGTCCGAACCGGATCAGCGCCACCATGATCGCCAACAGGAAAACGTCAAGCATCGCCCATGGTCCGACGCGCTCGATGATTTTATAAATGTGTTTGCGTCCGCGCTGCCATTTGTCGTGGCGCACGGCCACGAGAAAAAATAATCCGATCAATTTCAAAAGCGGCACCACGATGCTCGCGAAAAATACGATCGCCGCGACGCCCCACATGCCGTCTTTGTAAAGCGCGCGCACGCCGCCCCAAACCGTGTTTTGCGTTTCGCGGCCGAGATAATGCATCACCATCACGGGATAAATGTTCGCCGGCACATACAGAAAAAGTGCTGCCAGCGAAAATGCCGTCGTGCGGGCGCGGCTGAAAGCGCGTTGACGCAAAAGGATTTCACCGCAACGCGCACATTCGACGCGATGGCGATGCGGCAATCGTGTAAGGCGTTGCACCAATCCGCAGGTTCTGCACGAAATCAATTTGTCCATCGTTATGTCGCGTGCGCTTTTTTTGAGGTGGCCCCAGGGTTTTCTTTCGGCAGGTTCCAGACATTGTGGCAAAACTCGCAGTAAGCCTCGTGCTCGGTCACGCGCAGGAGTATTCCCAAATGCAACAGCAACGTCGGCAGGAAAAATTTCCGCGTCATTTGCGGGTAGCTGACATGCAGCGAGCCGCACGCGGGGCAATGGATCGCTTGTTCCAATATGGATGCCACATTTTTGTCGGCATCCATAAAATCGGTGGCGCGTTTGTAATCATTTTGGCGCACCTGCACGTGAAACGTCACGCGTGGCGGGCAGAGAAAGAGGAAAAGCTGAAGCAGTCTGTCGTTGAACGTGCGCGCCTCGATGCCGCGCCTCTTGAAACTGTTCTCCAGCATCCCGGCGGTTTTGAAATCCTCGAATGTCGCCACATTCGTCCACGGTTTGTGATTCCGTTTCATGGCTTGCTCCTTTCCTCCACAATGCCATCGAAACGGAATTATTCAAATGCCATCATCCGCCGGCCATCGCGCCGACGATGAGGAACGGCTCTTCGCCTTTGACGACGGCTTCAGGCAATTCAAAATCCGCCGGCTCAAATGATAAATCTTCTTTGCACGCGAAATACCGGACGAATGCGCGCCGTTTCAGCGTGCCGTGGTCGCGGATCGTTCCGCATAAAACAGGAAGTTGAGTTTCAATCGCATCGAGAACTTTGCCGATGGTGATTGGCGCAGGAATTTCCAATTCCATTTCGCCTTCAATTCGGGCGAGGTTGCGCAGATGAAATGGGAGAACGACGCGGATTGGCATAAACCGGATGATTGAATTTCTATGACCGAAGAGTAGGACGGCTGCATTTGGATTTCAAACTCACGCCGGGCTTTCCGGATCAAACATCGGCCGAATTTCCAACTCAGCCTCATACGAAGATCCCAGCGCGTCCACGTGAAGCTGCATGAAAGCCCGCCCCAATTCGATCGCTTCCTTCTTCGACCCTGCTTTCAAGATGGCGTAGCCGCCGATCACTTCCTTTGTTTCAATGAACGGCCCGTCAGTCACAGTCAGGCGGCCGTTCTCCACCCTGATCCGCGCTGCATGGGAGCTTGGAAGCAATCCTCCGGACTCAATCAACACGCCCGTCCGGGCCAATTCCTCCGCGTGCTTCGCGATGGCGGCCATGAGTTTCGCATCGGGCGGCGCACCGGCTTCGTAATTCCGGCCCGATTCGGCAGCCGAATTGTTCTTCACGATCATCATGTATCTCGTTTTCATACTCCTCAAATTCGCGCGGATTTCATGGCAACGTTTGCACTTCTACCGAATACACCGGCGGCAAATGTTCCGCGATGGCGCTCCAGGAATTGCCGCCGTTCGGCGAGCAATAAACCTGTCCGCCGGTCGTGCCGAAATAAATTCCGGATTTATCCAATTGATCCACCGCCATCGCGTCGCGCAGGACATTCACGTAACAATCTTTCTGTGGCAGGCCTTTTGTGAGCGGTTCCCAATCGCCGCCACCAGTCTTGCTGCGATAGACGCGCAATTTGCCGTCCGGCGGATAATGCAGCGAATCGCTGGTGATGGGCACGACGTAAATGGTTTCCGGCTCGTTGAAATTCACGTCAATCGGAAAACCGAAATCCGTCGGCAAATTACCGCTCACTTCGGTCCATTTTTCGCCTGCATTGTCCGTGCGCAAAACGTCCCAATGTTTTTGCATGAACAGCATGTCCGGCTTCGATGGATGCAGCGCGATGCGATGCACGCAATGGCCGACTTCCGCGTCCGGGTCGGGCAATTCAAAATTGGATTTCAAACCTTTTGTAATCGGCTTCCATGTTTTACCGCCGTCATCGGTGCGGAAACAGCCTCCCGCGGAAATGGCGACGTAAATGCGCTTCTCATTTTTCGGGTCGAGCAGAATCGTGTGAACGGCCATGCCGCCAGCGCCGGGTTGCCAGAGATTTCCTTTGGCTTTGCGCAAACCGGAAAGTTCCTTCCACGTTTTGCCGCCGTCCGTCGTCTTGAAGATCGCCGCATCTTCCACGCCCGCGTAAGCGGTGTTCGGGTCGGTAAGCGAAGGTTCAATATGCCACACGCGTTTGAATTCCCACGGATGCTGCGTGCCGTCATACCATTTGTGCGTGCCGGCTTCACCTTCGTAAACGAATTTATTGCTCTCGCCTTTGGGAAAGCCATTGTCGCTTTTCAATTCTTCTGACGAACTGCCGGGCGTATTCCAGGTTTTGCCGCCGTCGTCGGAGCGTTGGATGATCTGGCCGAACCAGCCGGATGATTGCGATGCGTAAATGCGTTTCGGATCCGCCGGCGAACCTTTGAGATGATAAATCTCCCATCCGGCGAAATGCGGGCCAGAAATTTTCCAATCTTTGCGTTTGCCATCCGCGCTTAAAATGAACGCGCCTTTTTTGGTGCCGACGAGGACTTGGATTTTGCTCATAGGTTTTTGGATCGAGGTTATTTTTTCTTGCGTTTGTGCAGCGTGAGACGGTTGCCGTCCGGATCGGCAATGACAATCATTTGGCAGGAGGGAAAATCATGCGGTCCCATGACGACCGGGATATTCTGCGATTTGACCGTCGCCAATGCATCGTCAAAATTTTCCACTTCCAGCGCGGCAGACGCGCCTTTGGGCGACGGTTCCCACATGCCGGGCGCGCAACCAATGCCGAGCGTCGTCGTGCCGATGTCGTATTCCACCCAGTTCGGATTGCCCGAGCCGTCATATTCCGAATTGGGTTTGAGTTCCAGCACGCCTTCATAAAAAGCGCGCGCCTTTTTTATGTCGCTGACGGCATAGGCGAAAAATGCAATGTCGTTGATTTTCATAAGTTATTTTGTTTTCAATTTGGCGGCCTCTTTCAATTTCTTGATATCGAGTTTCACCATTTTAAGCACGGCTGCCATGACGCGTTCGGATTTATCGGAATCGCCGCTCATCAGATCGCCGATGTTTTCCGGCACGATTTGCCAGGACACACCGAATTTGTCCTGAAGCCATCCGCACTGAATCTCCTTGCCGCCGGCGGAAAGTTTTTTCCAATAGCGATCAATCTCCTTTTGCGTCCGGCAATTGATCACCAGAGAAATCGCTTCATTGAATTTAAAAATCGGGCCGCCGTTGAGCGCGACAAATTTTTGCCCGGCGATTTCAAAGGTCACCGTCATCACCGAGCCTTTTGGCCTGCCGGAACCGTTGGCGCCGGCTTCGGTGTAACGCGCGACATTCAAAATTTTCGATTTCTTAAAAATTGAAACGTAAAACTTTGCAGCTTTTTCAGCTTCGTCGTTGAACCACAAAAATGGCGTTATTTTTTGCATGGCAGAATCGTTCAATCCGGGATTTCCGGCTCCACAAGTTTCGCCAATTGCATGAGCGATTCCTGCCAGCCGAGATAACACATCTCCGCGGGAATCACATCAGGAATGCCTTCCTGCGTGATGTTCAATTCCGTTCCGCACGAAACTTTTTTCAAGAAGACGGTCACTTTCAATTCGCCGGGCAAATTCGGGTCGTCGAACTTGTCGGTGTAAACGAGGCGTTCGCCCGGCGCCAGTTCCAGATATTTTCCGCCGAAGGAATGGCCCTTGCCGCTGCCGAAATTGGCGAACGACATCTTAAACGTGCCGCCGACTTTCGCTTCCAGGTGATGCACTTTGCAGGTGAATCCATACGGCGGCAGCCACTTGGCCATCGCGTCGGCGTCGAGGAACGCTTTGTAAACTTTCTCCGGCGATGCTTTGAGCACGCGATGCAGTTTGACTGTGTTGGGCATGATGATTTTCCTTTCTTCGTTGATCATTTATTTCGCGCCCGCGAGCGCTTCCTCAACTTTATTTTCCGGCGCCAGCGGACAATTCGGAAGAACCGGGCGCACTTCCACTTTGGCGCCAAATGGCAATCCGGGACATTGCCGCGCGATTTCCACGGCTTCGTCCATCGTCGCCACGTCGAGCATGAAATAGCCGCCGATGGCTTCTTTGGCTTCCGCAAAAGGCCCGTCGGTGACCGTGCGATTTTTTCCGGAAACCGATTTGCCCTCGAAGCCGAGCGGATGACCGGCGACGGCTTTGCCTTTTTCCATCAGGCCTTTGAACCACGCCATCCAATCTTCCGAAACCTTTTGCGTTTGTTCCGGCGACAAACCTTTGTGCCAATCCATGCCGACAAACAGCAGCATGAAACCGTTTTGAGTCTTTGAAGTATTCATTATTTGGTTGAGCGTTGAATGTTGAAAGTTGAGAGTTAATTCAGGCCGTCGCCAATTCTTCGCGCTTCAATTCTTCCAGACGCGCTTTGGCAGGACAGACATTTATCAGTGGCCGGACTTCCACCTTGGTGCCCCACGCGAGATTCGGTGCAGTCTTTGCAATGGCAACCGCTTCCTCGAATGTTTCCACGTTCAACAGCAAATAGCCGCCGACAACTTCTTTGGATTCAGCAAACGGCCCGTCGATGATGTTGCGTCCATTTTTGCCCGAAATAATCGCGCCGTTGCGCCCGAGACCCTGTCCGCCTGCGGCCTTGCCGCTCTTCAGGAGTTGCTCGATCCATTCGTTGCTTTGCGCATCGTATTTCTCGAGGTCCTCGCGCCCGAGGTCTTTCCACCATTCATTGGTATGGAACAGCAGCAGATATCCATCATTGCTCATTTCAAGTGCGTTCATAATTTTCCTTTTCCTTTAATCGTTTAACTTACGTTCAATGTTAAGACGAATGAGTTTCGCCTTTCAGGACAATTATTTTTGAGAATTGGGCGTCACCAAAACCATCCAAAATACGCCGAATTTGTCCGCAACCATGCCGAAGCGCGCCGAGAAAAATGTTTTCGCCAGCGGCATCTGAATTTGCCCGCCGTTCGCCAGGGCATTAAATGCCTTGTCCGCTTCGGCTTCCGTTTTCACGGTCAGCGACAATGCGAATCCTTCAAATTTCGGATTGCCCGTTGCGCGACCGTCCGAAGCCATGATGACGGTCTCGCCGATTTGAAATTGCGCGTGCATGACCGCATTCAGATCGCGCGGACCGCATTCGGCTGGCGGCGGTTCGGGACTGTCTTTGAACCGCATCATCATATTGACCGTGGCGCCGAGATTTTTTTTGTAGAATTCGATGGCTTCCTCGCATTTGCCATCGAAGAACACATAAGGCTGAACAATTGAATTTTTCATAGTTCCTTTGTTTTTGTTAATTGTTTTATCGTTCCGTCAAAGATACGACGAACGGGCAAATGCGTTCAGGACAACAATTTTAATTTATTTCCGATAACCCGGACGGCATTGAAAACCGTCCATTTTTTCGAAATCAAGAACACGCCGGTTTTGCCAAAGCAGTTTCGACCAATCGACGGAATTTCTCGCGACGACCGGCAAAAACCGCCAACGCCTTTTCAACATGATCGTCCGCGATCGTTTGCAGGCGATCATAAACCGCGGCCGCCAGGAAATTTTCCCCATTCACATCCAAAAGTAATTGCGGCAACCCGACCTGCCGCAGCAATAATGGTTTTTTTGCGTCGCCGCATGAACCTTCATTTTCCCGCTGGCCGGAATCGTAAAGACAAACGACACGCCGGTGAGCATTCAATGAATTCAATGCCAGATGATACGTGTCCGTGACGACAAATTCCGCGCCAGCAATGCGCCATTGCATCCATTTGAAATACCAATGCGCCTTGAAATGTGACTGGTCCCAATCCAGCCAATTCAACGTCACTGCCCGCAAACCAGTCCGCCGCGACAATTCCTCGATCCATGAAATGTCCGCCGATTGCAGCGTGCGGCCAAAAAAATAAATAAAGTAACCGCGATTTCTTTCTTTTCGCCGCGGAACCGCCAACAACCATGCGCAATCAATCCCTTCCGCCAGCTTCGCGCCCGGCGCAAGGGCACGGAGAATTTCCAACGAACGTTCGTCGCGCGGCGCCACGAGTTCCGCGGAGTCCAGAAATTCCTCCAGCGCCTGACGAAAGGACGGTTCGAGATTTTCATTGGCGCCCAGAAAGCAACCGCCCACCGCGAGAATGCGCGTCGCCGGACAATGTCGCTTAAGGCCCAAATAAAGTTCACGCCATCTTTCCATTCCCTCCTGAAGGTTCGCAGCGCGATAATGTCTTGCTTCCCGCTTGGCATATTCCTGACATCCCCACATCGGATTGTTCAGAAAATCACCCCAAAAAATCACTTTGTCGAAAGCCGCAAAATCCTGCGGACGGCGAAAAACCTGGAAACGCAATTTGCCGGCGCGAGAAAATCCCTGCGTCACCACCGGCGTAAAAGACCGGTTCAATTTGCGAAAGAAAACATCTCCGGAAAGATCCACCGAATACATTCCGTAGTTCTTGATGTTGGCAGCGGAAACGACGGCAATCCCTGACATTCTAAGTGGATTTTACCAAGCCACTTGCGACAACTCAAGCATTTCAAAAAATTTCGCCGCTGGCAAAAACCGTCAGCTCCCGCATTCCTGCAACCGCTTTTTCAAAAACTTTTTTTCCGGTGGCATTTCTGCCAATTGCAGCGCGCGTTGAAAATGCGCCGCCGCGATCGGCAACCGGTTCAATTGCAATTCAAAATCGCCCATGACCGCGTGAAACAAATAATAAGAATCCAACGCCTTCAGATCCGCAATCGCGTTCACCGCGTCAATTCCCGCCCGGGCTCCGCGCCATTCGGCCAGCGCCACCGCGCGATTCAGCGCGATGACCGGAGAATCGTCGAACGCCAGCATCCGGTCGTAAAGCGCCACAATTTTTTCCCAATCGGTGGACGGATAATCTTTCGCCGTGCAATGACACGCCGCGATGCCCGCTTGCAAATGATATTCGGAAATTTCTCCGCCCGCCGCCGATTGCGTGAGATGAAATAGTCCGCGGGCGATCATCTGCTGGTTCCATTTCGAGCGGTCCTGATCGCGCAACCGGAGCAAATTGCCTTCGTCATCCACGCGCGCCGGAGTTCGCGCCGCATTCAGCAGCATCAACGCGAGCAACGCATGAGTCTTTGGATGATTTCCCGCCGGATGACGCGCGAGCAGATCCGTCAACCGGATTGCCTCGCCCCAAATGTCTTCGCGAATCAATCTTTCGCCCGCCGAGGCTTTATAACCTTCGTTGAACAGCAAATAGAGCGATTGCAAAACGCCGTCGAGCCGCTGCGACAATTCCGCGCCGGTGGGAATTTGAAACGGAATCTTTGCTTCGGCAATTTTTTGTTTCGCGCGCGTCAGGCGTTTGGCGATGGCCGCGTCCGTGGTCAGAAATGCGCTGGCAATTTCCGCGACGCCAAAACCGCAAAGCGTTTTCAAGGCGAGCGCCACTTGCGCATCCGCCGGAATTTGCGGATGACAACACACAAACATCATCCGCAGCCGGTCATCGGCAATTTCTTCTTCCGAAAAAAACATTTCATCCGGCGCCGAGATATGTGAATCCATCACGCGGACAATCTCCGTTTCCTTTTCCCGGAAATTTTTCTGGCGTCGCACCACATCCAGCGCGCGGTTGCGCGCCGTTTGCATGAGCCAGGCCGCCGGATTTTTCGGAACGCCGTAAAACGGCCACGTTTGAAGCGCCCGCGCCAATGATTCCTGCACGACGTCTTCGGCCAGTTGAAGATTTTCAATTCCAAAAACCCGCGCGAGAACCGCAACCATTTTCACCGATTCATGCCGGAAAAGGTGTTCCACGATCTGCGAAACATCCGGTGTCAGTTGTGCTGGCGATTCCCCGTCCATGATCAATTTTTTCGCGGATCAGCCAGGCCGGCCGTCAAATGAAATCGCGCCACTTCCATCGCGCCGGATATGCCGGGAACCAACGCGGCGACGCCGGTGTCGCTTTCCTGGAAGTAAAAGAACAACAGGACGCGCCCGGCAATGATCGCGTTGCCGTGATAAAATCCTTGTCCGTCCAGCAGAAAAATTTTTATCGCGTCGAACTTCGCCTGCTTTTGCAGCGCCGCGGCAGCCACGCGTTCGAGCACCGCCGTCAAATGTGGCTGGGCGTCGGCCCGGGACACATTGATAAATTGTTCGTCGCCGGCAAATTCCTCGAGAAAATAATGGATGGCCTTTTCGTAATCGGTGGGATACAGCATCCGCTCGCGCAATCGGCCGAGGTGATGCGGGAAATTTTGCGATGCCGTGTTCACGCCTCGAAGATGCCGCACCGCCGCGCAAAATGCCAGCGCGGAGATAGTTATGCGTTTTCGGCCGCAAGATTTTGTATTTTTCCTAAACGCCGCGCTCTGTTATTTGTCAAAGTCTAAAAGTTATGGCTGACATGAAATCGTTGCCCGCGCAGCGGCCCAAACGCCGTTGGCTGCGCATTTCCGGAATCGTCCTCGGCGTTTTGATTTTGCTGCTCGTCGCGGCGTATTTCACGGTGACGAGCTCCGCCTTTGTCAAAGGCGTCATTTTGCCGCGCGCCGGAAAAGTGATGAACGCAACCGTCACCGCGAGCGACGCCAGCGTCAACCCGTTCAGCCAAATCGTTTTGCGGAATCTTAAGGTGCAAACGACCGGCGAAGAACCGTTGCTCACCGCCGGCGAAGTGCGATTGAAGTATCATCTGTTCGCCATTCTTCGCGGCAACGTTGCCGTGGATGAAATCACGCTTGAATCGCCCGTCGTCAATCTCGTCCGGAACGCCGACGGCTCGAGCAATTTGGATCCATTGACAACATCTTCGCCATCTGCCGAAACGAAATCTGCACCGGCAAAATCATCCCCGCCATCGAAACCGCTGCAAATGGATTTGAAAAAATTATCGCTGGTCAATGGAACCATCCGCCAAATACAGATGTTCAAAAATGGCGGCAAAAATGAAACAGCTTTAACCAACGTCAATGTGACGCTCGACAATTTGAAAAATGGCGCAACTGGAAAATTGCAATTGAGCGCACTCGCCAATATCGCCAATCAAGTTCCTGCTCCGGCAAGTTTGCAGACAAAAATTGACGGCGATTTCGAATTCACCCCGGACGAAAAATTCAAATCCGTTTCCGCCAAAGGCAACGGCCGTTTCGACGTGCAACAAGCGGGCGGCGCGATGAAAGATTTTGCCGGTTTCGATGGCAATTTGAATTGCGACATCACGCCCTCGGCCATCAATCAACTCGCGCTGAAATTTCAAAAGTCCGGCCAGTCGCTCGGCGAAATCCGTGCCGCCGGACCGTTTGACATGGCGAAAACCGAGGGACGATTGAACGTGGAAATTCTTGCGCTCGACCGGCGTGTTTTGGACTTCTTCGGCGCATCCAGCGGTATTGATTTCGGCGGCACGACCATCAATTCCACCAACACGATCGAATTGACCAAATCCAGCGCGGCGATTTCAGCCAACGGAAATCTGGCGATTGCAAACCTGCAATTGATCCGCGCCGGACAATCCACGCCGACGCTCAACGCGGAATTGAATTATGACGTGGCGATTGATTCCGCCGCGAAATCCGCCGTTTTGCATACGCTCAATTTGTCGGCCACGCAAAACGGCCAGCCGTTGGCGCACGCGGCGTTGTCCGCGCCGATGAATCTCTCGTGGAACGGCGCGACGCAAAATGCCGGCGAATCGGCGTTCAATGTGAGTGTGACGGGAATGAATTTGGCGGATTGGAAGCCATTCATCGGCGAAAATCTCGCCGGTGGAAATTTTTCACTCGAATCGAAATTGCTCGCTCGTTCCGGCGGCAAACAAATTGAATTCAATTTGAATTCGCAGATCGGCAATCTCGCTGCGAGTTTCGGCAGCAACAAAGTTCAACAGGCAAATTTGACTCTGGCAGCGAACGGCTCGGTCGCCGATTTCAAACAATTCAAATTGGATAATTTCAAAGCGCAATTGGCGCAGCAAAATCAAACAGCGTTGACGATTTCCGGTTCCGGCACGGCGGAACCGTCCGCGCAAACGGCAGATTTAAAAATCGAAGCACACGCGGCGCTGCCGGAATTGCTGAAATTGCTGCCGCAGCCGGACGCCAATTTTTCGTCCGGCACGCTCGACGCCACAGCCAACATTTCACAAAAAGGCACGACGCAGACGATTGCTGGGAAATTATCGCTGGCGTCGCTCACCGGAAAATTTGGCGGCGACGAATTTCAAAATTACGGCGCGGACGCTAATTTCAATCTGACGCAAAATGGCGCGCAAATTCAGGCGATCCATGCGACCGGCAATTTGACCGCAAATGAAAAGAAGGGTGGCAATTTCGATGTCTCGGCAAATTACGACGATAAAAAGAATTTGAATGTCACGGCCAGGCTCGACGGTTTCAACGAAAACGGTTTGCGCCCGTTTTTAGCATCGGCACTCGGTGATAAAAAGTTGGTTTCGATTTCGCTGAATGGAAATGCGTCCGTGCAATTGGATGCGCAGGAAAATGTCGGCGTCAAAGCGTATTTAAAAATGGCCAACCTGATTGTGAACGATCCGTCCGGTCAGATTCCCGCCACGCCGCTGGCGGCCAATTTTCAGTTGGATGTCGCGCAAAAAAATAAAATCGCAACTTTGAATCAGGTCAAAATCGCGCTCACGCCGACCGGCCGCGCGAAAAATGAATTGCAGCTTTCCGGGGTGATTGATTTGTCGAAAACAAATGCCATGTCCGGAAATTTGAAACTCATCGCCGATTCGCTGGATGTGACGCGTTATTACGATTTGTTTGCGGCTAAGAAATCCTCCCCGGCAGCGACCGCAGCTCCACAGCCGGACGTCGCGGCGCCGGCGCCGGCGGAAAATCCCGGTCGCGAACCGGAGGCGATGCATTTGCCGTTCGGCGTTTTCACGGTGGACGCAACGATTGGAAAATTTTATCTGCGCGAGATCGGCATTTCCAATTTGACAACGACGGCGAAAATCAACGGCAGCCATGTCGTTTTGAATCCGTGCAAGTTCACATTGAACGGCGGACCGGTCAGTGCCACGGCGGATTTGAATCTCGGCGTGCCGGGTTATGAATATAACGCGGCCTTCAATGCCAACGGCGTTCCGGTCGCGCCGCTGGCAAATTCATTTTCGCCGGATTATTCAGGCAAAGCTAAAGGTGATTTATTTGCGAATGTAAATATCAAAGGCGCTGGCATGACGGGAATCAACTTGAAGCGGACACTGGCCGGGAATGTGGATTTGATTTTGACGAATGCGATGATTGATCTGAACACTTCCAATGCAAAAGATACGAGGCCGCAAGGCGTCTCGGGATATTTGATGAAAGGCCTTGGACAGGTCGTTTCGATTCTGACGAAGGTTCTTAAATTGGATGAAATAACGACATCGCCTTTGACCGGATTGGATGTTCATGCAAAAGTCGGCGGCGGAAAAATTTCGGCGACGAGCGTTGACGTCGGCAGCGCGGCGTTTCAGACGCAAACGGCGGGAACCATCACCATCGCGAACGTTTTGACGAATTCAACGATCAATGACTGGCCGGTGCATCTGGAGCTGGCAAAAGCATCGGCCCAACGGCTCGGCTGGGTTCCGCCAAACGCGCCAGCCAGCCAGCAATACTTTGCGTTGCCGGACTTTTTGACGGTGAAAGGGACAATTGGAGCCGTCGATCCAAAACCCGATTATGCGGTTGTGGGTGTTATCCTCGCCCGCTCCGGATTGAACATTTACAATGACGTAAGAGGCGGCGGCGGAAATGCGGTGACCAATGTCCAGCAAATCATCATCAATAAAGCCGCGAAGGAAATCTTCAATCTGTTGAAGAAAAAATAATTCAACGCCGTTCGATTTCAGCCCAATAAAAAAAGCCCGCTGTTTTGCAGCGGGCTTTGCTTTTGAAACTTCGAGAATTACAGGCCTTTGCCGATCATGAATTTCAACAAATCGGCGACGCGGCAGCTATAACCCCATTCGTTGTCATACCAGCTCACGAGCTTGAAGAATTTTTTGTTCAATTCAATTCCCGAACCGCCGTCAAAGATTGACGACAATTTGCAGTGAATGAAATCGCTGCTGACGACTTCGTCTTCCGTGAATCCGAGGATGCCTTTCAAATAGGTCTCGCTCGCTTTTTTCATCGCCGCTGCGATTTCCGCGTAGCTGGTTTCCTTCACAGTGCGAACGGTAAGGTCAACGACGGAAACGGTCGGCGTCGGCACGCGGAATGCCATGCCGGTCAATTTGCCTTTGACTTCCGGGCAAACGAGCGCAACGGCTTTCGCCGCGCCGGTCGTGGACGGAATCAAATTGATGGCCGCGCTGCGTCCGCCTTTCCAATCTTTTTTGCTCGGACCGTCCACGGTTTTTTGCGTGGCGGTGTAGCTGTGAACGGTCGTCATCAAACCCTCTTCGATGCCGAACCCTTCCTTGAGCAATACGTGGACGAGCGGCGCGAGGCAGTTCGTCGTGCAGCTCGCGTTGGAGATGACGCTGTGCTTCGCGGGATCATATTTCTCATTGTTCACGCCCATCACGACGGTGATGTCTTCGTTTTTCGCCGGCGCGGAAATGATGACTTTTTTGGCGCCTGCGGTGATGTGGCCGTAAGAAGATTTCGGATTGTCTTTCGCCGCATCAGTGAAAAGGCCGGTGGATTCGATGACGACATCCACGCCAAGCGCTTTCCACGGCAATTCCGCCGGCGTCCGGGCGCTGACGACTTTGATTTCCTTGCCGTTGACGATGAGGATATCGTCCTCCGGTTTGTCGGCGGCAGATTTTTTCGAGCCGACTTCGCCTTGAAAACGTCCTTGAATGGAATCGTATTTGAGCAGGTAAGCCAGATTGTCCGCCGGAACGATGTCACCGACGGCGACGACTTCCACGTCTTTGCCAATCATCCCCTGCTCCGCAATCGCGCGAAACACAAGGCGGCCAATGCGACCGAATCCATTAATTGCAACTTTTACAGCCATATTTTTTCTTTTCTAATTAAATTGTTACGCAAACCGAAAGGAAATTTTATTCACATGCGCCTCATCGTCAATGAAGAATTCTGGAACTCAATTGCCAAGGGCCGCTCATTTTTTGCGCTATGGACGAATTCGTCTTTTCTTTCAGGCAATTTTTTTTAAGCTAAAACGATGGAACGATTGCCCGGTTTCAGAGATTTTTATCCCGAACCCATTCCGCACACAGACGTTTGGAGCGCCGACGCGCGCCAATTCATTTTCTCCCAATGGCGAACCGTCGCCCGCCGTTACGGCTTCCGCGAATACGACGGCCCGCCGCTCGAACCGCTGGAATTGTTCACGACCAAAAGCGGCGACGAAATCGTCGGGCAACTTTACAATTTCACCGACAAAGGCGAGCGCGCCGTGGCGATGCGCCCGGAAATGACGCCAACCCTCGCGCGCATGGTCGCCGCGCATGAACGCAATTATAAAAAGCCCATCAAGTGGTTCGCCATCCCGCAATTGTTCCGCTACGAGCGCCAGCAAAAAGGCCGGCTGCGCGAGCATTTCCAGTTCAACGCCGATTTGATCGGCGAAACCAATCCGGCGGCAGACGCGGAATTGATTGCACTGCTCATTGACACCTTGCGTTCATTCGGCCTGACGGAAAAAGATTTTCTCATCCGCTTGAGCAGCCGCAATGCGTGGCAGGAATTTTTTCGAAAAGGCAAAGGCGACGAAAAACGCGAATATGAATTTTTTCAGATCATTGACAAGCTCGAACGCACTGCGCCGGAGGAATCGGAAAAGAAATTATCCGCGCTCGGGTTTTCGCTGGCGACCGTCAATGAATTCATCCAATCCGGTTCGCCAACGGATGAATTGAAAACCATTTTGGAAAACCTGTCCGCGCGCGGTTTGCGCGAGTTCGTGAAAATTGATTACAAAGTCATCCGCGGCCTCGCCTATTACACCGGCGTTGTGTTTGAAGCCTTTGACGCAACCGGCGAATTCCGCGCCATCGCCGGCGGCGGACGTTACGACAACCTCGTCAAACTGATCAGCGGCGGCAAGGTGAATCTGCCCGCGCTCGGCTTCGGCATGGGCGATGTCGTCCTGCTCGAACTTCTGAAAGAGCGCGGATTGCTGCCAAAATTCGATGCGCATGCGGACGTTTTCGTTTTGATCGAAGATGAAGAACTGCGCGCGCCGTCGCTGAAGCTCGTCCAGGATTTGCGCGCGGCAGGATTTGCCGTGGAATATTCGCTCACACCGGCAAAAGCGGACAAACAATTCAAACGCGCCCAGGAATTGAAAGTGTCGTTCACCGCCAAACTGGAAAGCGATTCCTATGTGCGCATCCGCAATTTGCGGACGCGAAACGAAGTCGTCGCCGGTTTCGGCGATGTTGCCGCGCAACTGAACGTGTAATCCGGATTGATTTCCTCCGCTGAAATCTTAGATTAAAAGCATGGCAAAACCGATGCCCGTTGAACCTGAAAATTTAAAGCCTTTGTTGCACGAAAAAATCGAGCGCATGGACGCAGAGCATCTTTCACTGCTCAACCGGGTTTTATTGGAAGTCGAAGCCGAAGAAGCTGCCGACCGTTTGAATGATGCCTTTGACAAAGACCGCGAGTCTGGCAAGCTGGAAAAAATTTCTGAATTAATCAAACAATTCCGCGCCGGGCATCGTTACGCATGACGGTCTGTTTGGATACAAGCGTTTTCCTTCAAATTTTCGGCCGCCGACAGCCGTTTTATCCGATTCTTCGCGCCATGCTGGATGGAAACATTGCCATCGCCGTTTCGACCGAAATTTTACTCGAATACGAAGAAGTCATTTCAAGACTCTCCGGGACTGAACGCTGGCAGGATGTTGTGGCGTTTTTGGAATCACTCTCACAACTTCGCGGAAATATTCGACGGATAACCCCTCAATTCCGCTTCAATGTCATCGCCATTGATCCGGACGACAATAAATTTTGTGACTGCGCCATTGCCGCTGAAGCCGATTTTGTCGTCACGGAAGACAGCCATTTTGACTCATTGAATTCGGCAGGCTACAAACCTAAAACGATTAAACCGGACGATTTCATTCAGAGGTATTTGTAATTGTGTTTCACGTCCAAAAAATTTCTTCATTCGAATCGCCGGAGTTGCAGCCTTATGCGACGATGCGGCGGCCGATTGAACATGAGAAGCAGGGCATTTTCGTCGCCGAAAGTGATAAAGTTGTCCGACGATTGCTGGAAAGCAAAATTGAAATCGTCTCGCTCGTGCTGCCGGAAAAATGGCTGGAAGAATTTCGTTCCCTCCTCGAAGCGCGCCCGGAAAATGTTGCGGTTTATCTCGCGGAAAAAAAATTGCTCGAATCGCTGACCGGCTATTCGATGTTTCAAGGCGTGCTCGGCGTCGGAAAAATTCCGCCGCCCGTTTCGCTCGACGACATTTTAGAAAGAAAGCCCAAACCAAATCTCTTCGTCGCGCTCGATGCGTTGACCAACGCGGAAAACATCGGCGCGCTGGTGCGCAACTGCGCCGCGTTCGGCGTGCGGGCATTGATTTCCGGCGAGACGAGCAGCAGTCCGTATTTGCGGCGCGCGGTGCGAAATTCAATGGGCACGATTTTTCAATTGCCGGTCATCGAGTTGGCCAAGCTCGGCCAGCGGCATCAATTCGCCCAAAAGCCGGCCGTTACGAAATCAACGCTGGTCGAATGTTTGCAGGAGATGCGAAAGCGCGGCGTTCATTGCGTCGCCGCGCATCCGTATGCAAAAAAGAAATTGTCGCAGGCAAATTTTTCCAGCGATTGTTGCATCGTTTTGGGCAGTGAAGGTGATGGCATTTCTCCGGAGGTTTTAGAAAATTGTGATGAAGCGGTGGCGATTCCGATGCCGCCAACGGTGGATTCATTGAACGTCGGCGCGGCAGCAGCGGTTTTCCTTTACGAAGTGACGCGGCAGCGGGCGTTGGCGTAAGTGTGCTCGACAAAGCCGACGGCTTTTTGACAAAGCGGCTGCCAATCCAATTCATTTCTCACGCGCGCGGCAGATTTCGCGGCGGCGATTTGCCAATGGACCGGGGATTCGCCGAACCATTCGACAATTTTTCTTCCGAAATCGTCACCGTCGAATTTCGAAAATTTTACCATCGGATCATTTTTGAAATATGTTGAAACGCTTTTGAGCGGCGTGCAGACGGACGGCAATCCGAGCGCGACATATTCGACGACTTTCGCGACAAAGGCGCAATGCGTTCCGGCCGATTCTTCGTAAGGCACCATGCCAACGGTCGCGTCGGCCAAATGCTTTGCAACTTCGGCGTAGGGCACAAAGCCTGTGGATTCGTATTGAAAATCGGGAATTTTGGCCGTGGCGCGGGCCAATAATTTTTCCAGTGATGGCGTGCGTTTGCCGATAAACCGGAAAATCGTTTCCGGCCGTCTCTCCGCGACGAATTGAATCGCGCGAAACGCAATCTCTCCAAGGTGATGCGCGTCGAAAGAACCATGCATGACGACGACCGGTTTTTTCCCGCTTGGCAATGTAGCGCGGAACGGAAAACTGCTCGCGTCGTATCCGTAATAAATCGGCAGAATTTTTTCGCGCGGAAATCCGGCGTTCGAAAAATAATCGGCCAACGCGTCGGAAATCGCCAGAACGCAATCCGCGTTATAGCGTTTCGGCAGGGAAATTTCGTAGCGTTTGAGCATTTCTACGATCGGCCGCGGCGCAGTATACGGCGGCCATGTTTCCATGAAACCGGTCAGCAGATCGGGGAAATTCAGCGCGACGGGAATTTGCAATCGCTGTTTTAATTTTCCGGCGGCAACGGCGGAAATGGCGTGTTGCGAAAAAATCAAATCGAATTGAATCGTCCGCGCGGCATCGGCGACCATGCGTTGGAGAAAATGCGGATACGCGAGATATTTGAAGTTCCGGAATTTTGCATAGCGACCCATCTGCCATTTTGAGAATAGATGTAAACGGATGCCAAAATCCTTTTGGACATTTTCTGCGTCGTCAATTTGGGGACAAAAAACGTGAACGTCGTGCCCGCGCGAGACCATTTCACGGACGAGATAAATGGCCTCGGCCGAACCGCCGCCTGACGCGGGGAAAAACGGCTCGTGCGTGAGAAATGCGATGCGGAGGTGCAATTGAAAACTGGCGGAAAGGGAGGGATTCGAACCCTCGTTAGGGCTTTTGACCCTAAACCGGTTTAGCAAACCAGCGCCTTCAGCCACTCGGCCACCTTTCCGTTTTCATCAATAAAGCCGGAAGACGCGTCGCGCTCAAGCAATTTCTTCCGATTTCGGCTTGCGTTTTATTCGAGCGCCGGAAAAACTAAACTTTCTTTATGCAAGCGCAAGACGCACCGACATTGTTTTTGATGAAACTGTGGCCCTGGTTGGAAACCAACCTCAAGGCTATCATCGCCGGCGCCATTATCATCGCCGTGGTCATCTTTGGAACCGTTTTCTATAAAACGCATCAGGGCCAAAAGGAAATTGATGCCGGCCAGGCGCTCTCGCATCTGTCTTTCGAAAATCATGGCGTTGACGCATTGCTGAAAGTCGCCGGTGATTATCCGGGCACGGCCGCGGGAAAACGCGCAATGCTTGAAGCGGCGGAAACGTTGTTCGCCGCGGGCAAATATCCGGATGCCCAGGCTCAATTTCAGAAATATCTCGATAACAATCCTGACAGCCAATTCTCCGACGAAGCATCGCTCGGCGTGGCCGAAAGTCTTGAAGCGCAGGGAAAAACGGATGCCGCTGCTTCTGCTTACCAACGGGTTTCCAGCCAATCCGGAAATCCTTCGGTAATCGTCGCGGCAAAATTCGGGCTGGCGCGGATTGATCAATTGCAGGGTAAAACCGCCGATGCGGAAAAAGTTTACCAGGATGTTGCCCGCGCCAATCCCGGCAGTCCGTATGCCCAGGAAGCAGCAATGCGGGCGATGGAATTAAAGACCACCCAATTCGTTCCATCCGTCGTCAGCGCGGCGACCAATGCGCCAGCGAAAACCGCGCCTGCATCCACGCCCTTCCAATTGATCCAACCCAAATGAAACTCGCAATCATTGGAACCGGTTACGTCGGGCTGGTTACGGGAACTTGTTTTGCTGAAGTCGGCCATCAAGTCGTCTGCGTTGACAATGATTCCGCGAAAGTAAAAACACTTCGTGCCGGCGGCATTCCCATTTACGAACCCGGCCTCGAAGAACTCGTCAAAAAAAATGTCGCCGCCGGGCGGCTTTCCTTTACCGACAACACGGCCGAAGGCGTCCAAAAATCGGATGTGATCTTCATCGCCGTGCCCACGCCGCCGCAGCCGGACGGCTCGGTGGATTTGAGTTTCATCGAACGCGTGGCACGTGACATCGCCGCCGCCATGAATAATTACAAAATTATCGTGGACAAAAGCACCGTGCCCGTCAAAACCGGCGATAAAGTTGCGGAAACCATCCGCCGTTATTGCAAGGCGAACGTTGAATTCGATGTCGTCAGCAATCCGGAATTCCTTCGCGAAGGTTTTGCCGTCGGCGACTTGATGCAACCCGACCGCGTCGTTATCGGCGTGCGCTCGCAACGTCCGGTCGAAGCGATGAAGGAGATTTACACGCCGTTCAAAGCACCCATTATCATCACCGACATCAATTCGGCCGAGTTGATCAAACATGCGGCCAATTCATTTCTCGCCCTGAAGATTTCTTATATCAATGCCATCGCAGCCATTTGCGAAGCCGCCGGCGCCAACGTCCAGGAAGTCGCGCACGGCATCGGTCTGGACGAACGCATCGGCCGCCGGTTTTTGAACGCCGGCATCGGATTCGGCGGCAGTTGTTTTCCGAAAGATTTGAGCGCATTCATCAAAATCGCCGAGCAAATCGGTTATGATTTCCATCTTTTGAAAGAAGTCCAGCGCATCAATGCCGACCAGATGGATCGCTTCATCAAAAAAATCACCGATACGCTTTGGGTCTTGAAGGATAAAAAAATTGGCGTGCTCGGACTTGCCTTCAAACAAAACACCGACGACGTGCGAATGTCTCCGGCGATTGATTTGTGCCAGCGTCTGGTAAAAGAAGGCGCGTCGCTGCGCGTTCACGATCCCAAAGCGATGGACAAAGCAAAATCAATTTTGCCCAACGTCACTTACGTGGACGACTTGAACGCGGTCGCTGACGGTTGCGATGCCATTGTCATTGCGACCGAATGGGAGGAATTCACAAAACTCGATCTGGCGCGCGCGAAAAAAGCGTTGACGCATCCGATCCTGTTCGACGGACGCAATCTTTTTGATCCGAAGGAAATGGAAAAGCTCGGCTGGATTTACAAAAGCGTCGGCCGCTAAAGAAGATTTTAAGTTTTGAATTTTTAATCTGAGTTGCGATGAGCGGTTCAACTAAAAATTCGGAATCAAAAACCAAACATTTCATCGACGTTTCCGCCGCGCTCATCTTTCACAACGGCAAACTTCTTGTCACCCAACGCCACGCCGATTCGCATCTTGGCGGCCTTTGGGAATTTCCCGGTGGCAAACGCGAAGCCGATGAGACATTTGAGCAATGTCTGGCGCGAGAAATCCGGGAGGAACTTGGGATTGCGATTTACGTCGGCGATCTCTTTGAAGAAATTCGCCACGATTATCCGGAAAAATCCGTCCATCTCAAATTTTTCATCTGCAAACCCATATCAGGCACAGCACAACCGCTTGGCTGCGCCGCATTGAAATGGATCGACAAAAGCCAGTTGAACGAATTTGAATTTCCCGCCGCGGATGCGAAATTGCTCGAGAAACTGCGCGATTACAATTTTCCGTAGGTTTCTTCCACAACCGTTTTCAAATTATTTTCCCCGGGCTGGATGATTTTGAATTCGCGCTGCGCATTGTCCACTGAATCGCTGGCGTGCGCGGCATTGACGGTGATGTTCGAGCCGAATTCACGGCGGATGGAACCGGGAGGAGCTTTCGACGGATCGGTCGGCCCAAGGACGTCGCGAATTTTTCGGACGGCGTTGACGCCTTCATAAACCAGCGCGATACATTTTTCCGTGCCCGGCTTGCGCAAATCGGCATCGGTCGGGCATTCGGAAGGAATTCGTCCAGTCATAAACCGCATGATGACATCAAATTGATTATCGCCGTGAACTGGCCCAAGAATATCGCCAAGCGCTTTTTGTTCGGTCTCTGCAATTTTGAATCCAAATTCTTTTTCCAGCACGACTTTGGCGCGTTCGCTCACGCCATCTTTGAGTTTGGTCCGCAATACATCGCGAACTGGTCCGTAAAATTCCAGCGCCTGCGCCAGACTCATGTGCAATACTTTGACGCCAACGATATAAAGTCCCGTGCGCGAAAAGAAATCAATCACGTTGCCCGGCCGCCCGGTTGGAAACCGGAAGTTATCCGGCTTGATAAGCACCAGCGTGCGCTCGGGAGTTTGGCCGGCGGGATATTGAATGACGTTTTCAAGCAAACCGCCGTCTGTGTCGGAAAAGCGCGCCCATAATTTCAATTTTTTTTCCGCTTCTTGCTCGTTCGGCGGAGCGAGCACGGCGGGTTCAAAGTAACGAACCTGGCCGTTTTCCTCGTCAATGATCAAATCGCTGTAAGTATCGCGGATGGTTTCACCGCCACGCCGGTCAGGACTTAAATTGCCGACAACCGAACGGACTTTGCGGACCGCTTCGTCACCGCGGAAAACCATCATCATCACGCGGCGATGACGTCCGGTTTTCGGGTCGGGCGAAAGATTTTTGAGAACGTAGTCGCGAAGCAATTCCTGAATCTGCCGGTCATGCGGATCATGGGCCGAAATGATGGTTTCGGCATATTGCTTGGCAAGATCGGCGCTTGGGGCGAACATCCGCATGGCGACGAGGTCCAGACCCGTGCGGGAAATGAGGCGGCTCAAAATGCCGCCTGTGCGCGATTTATAAAGCGAATAAGGTGTGACAATGACGTAAGCCAGTTGCTGCGACATATTTAACTTGTTGCCGGCGGATTGGTTGGAGCGGGAGCCGGAGCGGCTTTGCCGCCCAAAATCTTGAACATCACCGTGCCGCAAGTCGGGCACTTGCCCTTGATCGCCTTGCGGCCGTTTTTCATCGTTTCTTCAACGCCGTCGGCGATTTCCTTTTTGGCTTTGCACTTAACGCAATATCCTTCGGCCATAAAAAATTACCGCCCGCGCTTCATGCCCGAACGGTGAACACAGCTTAATCAAGCAAACTGCAAAGCGCAACTCGGAAACGTCGGCAAAAGTGCCTGAAAATGATTGTCTTTTGCAATCTGCCATCAGCGCTCAACCTTGTCCGACATCGAAGTTTTTGTCACAATCATCCGATGACTTTTGGAAAATTGGAGAAACTTAAAAAACTTTTGCCGGACGAAATCAGTCTCAAACCGGAACTTTTAAGCAAATATGCTGGCGACAAATGGTTCGCCGCGCATTTGCCCGATGCCGTTGCCCTGCCCCGCTCCGCCGAATCCGTTTCCAAAATTTTACGATTTGCCAATAAAAACAAAATTCCCGTGACGGCACGCGGAGCGGGATACGGATATGTCGGCGGTTGTGTTCCTGCCCGCGGCGGAATTGTTCTTTCCACTGAGCGAATGAACCGGGTCAAAGAAATCAACGCCAAAGATTTTGTCGCCGTCGTCGAGCCGGCCGTTATCACGGCTGAACTTCAACGCGCCGCAGAGAAAAAGAATCTATTTTATCCACCCGATCCCGCCAGCCGCGCAAACAATTTCATCGGCGGAAATATCGCCACCAATGCCGGCGGCCCGCGCTGTTTGAAATACGGCGTCACGCGCGATTATGTTTTAGGACTGGAAGTTGTTCTCGCCGACGGAACCATCATCCGCACCGGCGGTCGCACGCACAAAAACAAAACTGGCTTTGACCTGACCAAGTTGTTCGTCGGCTCGGAAGGTCTGTTGGGCATCATCACGGAAGCGACATTGAAATTGATTCCATTGCCGCCGTATCGGGCGGCGCTGGCGATCGGATTCGATTCCATGCGCGATGGCGTCGGCGCATTGCAGGCAATCCTTGCCGCCGGATTTTTACCCTGCGCGCTTGAATTGGCAGATGAATTTACTTTGGCTGCCGCGGCGAAATACACCGGCAGCAATCGTCTGGGCGTGTGCAAAGCGCATTTGATTACGGAATTGGACGGGCAAAAAAGTTCCGTGCGATCCGAATTGCCCGCCGTGGAAAAAATTGTCCGCAAATTCAAACCGCTGTTTGTCGAGCGCGGTCTTGGCGACGTTGAGTGTGAAACAATTTGGGAAATCCGGCGCGTCTTTTCCAATTCACTCAAGGCAACGGGCCTCACAAAGTTGAACGAAGATATCGTCGTGCCGCGTGGCCGGCTAGAAGATTTGTTTCGATTCGCCGCGCGCCTGCAAAAGAAAATTAAATTGCCGATCGCCTGTTTTGGTCACGCCGGCGATGGAAACATTCATGTCAACGTCATGCTCGATAAAAGCGACGCTTCGGCTGTAAAGCGTGGTGATACGGCGTTGGATGAATTGTTCAAGCAAGTCATAAAATGGAATGGCGCAATCACCGGCGAACACGGAATCGGGATCGCAAAAAAACGCTGGTGGCCAATGGCAGTTTCATCGGAAGTTCTCGGATTACATGTGGACTTAAAGAAGTTTTTGGATCCGAACGGAATTTTGAATCCGGGAAAGTTCATCTGATTTATTGACGGAGCGAAATGCTTTTAACACGAGTGCTGGTTTAGCGTATCTGCGGCAAAACGCTCCGCCAAATCCTTATGCGACTTTTCCGAGGACCTTAAATTTAGATGCGCCGAAGATCAGGGCGAAACAACCCAGGCCAAGCAAAGCCGCGGTGTTTCCGCCATCGGGAACGTTTCCGCAAGACTTGCCACCATAAAAAGAGTAAAACGAAAGCCCCCCGACAGCCGGATGTCCTCCGGGAGGAGCGTCAAATTCGAATGTCCCGTCCAAATTGCCAATATAATAAGCCTGCGCCCAACCACCTCCTTGTCCACCCCAATGGAGAAAGACGTAGTCGTAATTTCCATCCAACGCCAGTGAAATACTATCACCGCCACTTACCTCGGTCTTCTGATACGGTGTGCCGTCCACATTTCCGGTTGGTGCCGGAAGCGTTGTTCCGTAGAGAGTGTTATAGGAATTCACATCGGCTATTAGCCAATCATAAACCGTAGCATCTCCAAAGTTGCCCAGGTCACTCGACGGCGCGGCGATAACGGATGCTCCTCCGCTCATCGTAATGTTGACCGGAATAGAGTCCGCAAAGGACTCGGTCAGATTGATGCTAAGGTGAAGGTTAGTATGAATTTTTTTGTAATGAATTTGTTGATCATAGCGCGCCACTTACAGCAACGGCCTTGCCATTGTCCATTTGTATGACAACACCCAACGAACCACTGCAATGACGACGAAAACAAGACAGCGTTGATATGTTTTCCCCGCAACTACCGTGGTAAAAGTGTAAAGGCGTAAAATAACCTGATGCTTTCCGTATTTATCTGACTAAACTGTAACCATTGCAATAATCGGATTGCCATTTCCCGGATCATAATTGTTATTGCATTTGTAACTGCCATTCTTCATTTTTGAAGCGCATGAAAGACATCCTTAACCTTTCCACAGCTAAACTGAAAAAGATCATTGCCTTGAAGGGACAAATTGAACGGTTGCAGGCGCAATTACAATCTATCGCCGGCGGCTCTGCCGCAGTTACCTCGGCCGCCGCACCGGCTCGCAAACGCCGTGCGATGAGCGCCGAAGCGCGCCGTAAAATTTCTCTCGCCCAAAAAGCGCGCTGGGCAAAACAAAAAGGCGGAAAGTAATCCGCCACCCGTAGCTTTAATCACAGTTCTGCGTCCGGTCATTCAGGCATCAGCTCAAATTCAGCCGATGTGCCGGACGCGGAATTTTTCGAGATCCAGACTTCGAACTTTCCGGGTTCGACCCGCCAATTGCCTTTGACGTCGTAATATCCAAGCTCGGCGCTGGAAATAGCAAAACTGACTTCCCGCGTTTCGCCCGGCTTAAGGAATATTTTCTGAAAACCTTTTAGCTCCCGCACCGGCTGGGGGCCGGCTTCCGCAGCAACATCGCGAATGTATAGTTGCGCCACTTCCGTTCCATCCCGCTTGCCGGTATTCGTAACTTTTACTTTTGCAGTTACCGTATCGCCCAATTTTACAGCGGGTGAACTTAATTCCACTTTGCCATAACTAAATGTAGTGTAAGCAAGACCGTAACCAAACGGGAACAATGGATTGTTTGGCCCATCAACGTAATTGCCTTTATAGTCGCCCACGCCGGGACGTCCGGTATTGAAATGATTGTAGTTGATTGGAACTTGTCCGACATCGTAAGGAAACGTCGCCGTCAAACGGCCGGACGGGTTAATATCTCCGAACAAAACATCCGCCACACCATTCCCGGCTTGAATTCCCGGAAACCATGCTTCCAGAATTGCCGAGGCTTTTTGATTCAATTCAGGAATCGCCAGCGGACGGCCGTTGAATAAGACGACTATTACAGGCTTGCCCGTTGCAACAACGGCATTGAACAATTCCATTTGTTTTCCAGGCAATCCAAGCGAACTGCGACTGCCGTCTTCGCCGCTCCAATCTTTTGGTTCGCCCAGCGCCATAATCACGACATCCGCATCTTTCGCCCGCGCCGCCGCCCTGGCAATTTCGTTTGTTCCCGTTGGAACTTCGTCAAATTTTTGAAACGTTTGCAGATGCGACCGTTTCTTACCCGAATCAATAATTGCACAACCGCGGACGACATCTAAAGTTATATCCGCCGAAAGTTTTTGACGAATTCCTGCCGAGAGTGAAACGACCTCATTACTGTGCGCCCGGGAATACCATGGCCCGACCATGTCTTCCAGATCGTTGCCGAGCGGTCCAATTAGCGCAATATTTTTTATATTTTTTGATAACGGCAAAATATTTTTATCATTTTTCAGCAAGACGCAGACCTTCGCCGCCGCTTCACGCGCCAACGCAATCGCATCGGGCTGAAGGTAAGCGGTTTTGTATCCGTTCTCGTCCGTGTAAGGTTTTTCAAAAAGGCCTTTGGCAAATTTCACCATCAGCACACGTTTCACTGCCTCATCCACAACGGATTCCGGCATTTTGCCATTCTTCACCTGCGCTGCCACGGTGGACACATAAGTAGTTGACACCATTTCCATATCCACGCCAGCCGTCAGCGCCAATCGTGCGGCTTCGGCCTGGTTTGCCGCAACGCCGTGTTCGATCAATTCCGGGACGGATTCGTAATCGCTGACGACAAATCCCTTGAAATGCCATTGGTCTCGCAGAATTTCCGTGAGCGTGTGATGATTTGCACTGGCTGGCATTCCGGACAAGTCGTTGAACGCGCTCATTATCGTCCACGCACCGGCAT
>DASTWS010000020.1:0-17857 GCA_035776755.1 Verrucomicrobiia bacterium | reverse complement strand
TCCGCTGCGAAGGGCTGCTTGACGGCTCCAAGCTCGCTTGAGCCGCAACTGCCCTTCGCAGCGCTGATGCTATCCTCTTTTCTCCCCGCCGACAATCCTTCAATTCAATCTATAGCTATCCTTCGGAGTGTCGGCCTAACGACCAAGAACTGAGCCGCCGCCGAACTGACGTGTGGCAAACCCAACGCTTCTCGATAAACCGCTGGCGCTATCGGCGGTTGGCTCCAGCGCTGTGTTAGGCGCATTCATGGTCTGTCTTTGAAATAAAACATCATGTTGTCGCTCTTGCGAACAAAAACCAGTGTGGCCATAGTCGGGTCAACGCTGCCACAACAACCATAAAATTCTACCGGAAAAACATAGACGTCCGAACTTCTCAGCTCAGTCTTGGTCGGCAACCAAGGAAACGAACCATGCCACTGATCCACCAATGTCACAGCAGCGTCAAGAACTGGTGGCATCTGGTCGCCACGAAACCAATGCTCGTTTGGGTGGTTTTTTTTAGGGACAAAATCCGCCTCATCTACGTTGGAAATCTTGATGGCAAAAGCATCAACATCGCCACCATCTAGCAACCCATGGGAACCAATGTAGCTATGAACGACTCTCTCAATCTGCTTGCCGCCAAAATGACACCCGTCGAGAACGTAGCTAACATCATGCGGCGAAGCAGAATCAATTTTCGCGGGGGTTGGCAAAACAAACCGACCAAACCAAATTGCGATATAAACAGCGGCAACGAATGAAATGCCACCCCAAATCAGGAGAAACCACTTAACAAATTTGAAGATGCGTGCTTTCATGCGCCTAACGATCCAAAGCTGAGCCACGCCGACGGGCGAGCGGCTCCGCTGGCTCGATAATCGTTGTATAACTCAAACCGTCCATAAACTCAAGGGGCAGTCGGCGTTGGCTCCAGCGCGGTGTTAGGCCAACAATGTGTCATCTCCAAAACCATAAACAGTAAGTCGCAATACATGAAACGAAAAATGGCATCACTAGACCAAACCACTCAAAATGCTGTGGTGTCCCTCCGTTAGCTGGAACGATGCAATTCGGAACGACAATCGCGAACGCTAGGAAAACAAGCACGACATTCGCTACTATCCTCGCAACTACAAAACGTCTTGGAGAAAAAGTCTGCATGGTGGCCTAACGGACAAAAGCTGAGCCACGCTGACCGGCGACTGACTCAGTAATGCAACAATGATAATCGAACTTCATGTCTTGGTCGAAACTCCAGGGCTGGTCGGCGTTGGCTCCAGCGCTGTGTTAGGCTGCCCTCGTCCAATATATACAGCAACAAAAGTAAGCACCAAGAAAGCCGTATCAGGAATATACCAGAAAAAGCTGAACGCACTGCGGAGAAATGAATCCCCATTCTGGCCGCCGAACTTGAGGACGCACCACCATGTAAGTGGATACAAGATAAGATTCGCGAGCTTGTAAGCACACACCAGAATCAAACAAAGCGAAGCCTTCGGTGCTCGGTGCCAAAGAATGCACGCCGCAATAATGCCGCCCGTGTTTGTGATGACAAACGGTGTCTCCGACAAAAGGTGCCGGACTATGTATGAAATTACGCCACTCATAGATGCAATGTCGCGCTGGCAGCCTAACGGACAAAAGCTGAGCCACCGCCGAACTGACGTGTGGTAAACCCAGCGCTTCCCGGCAAACCGAATCGCGGGTCGGCGGTTGGCTCCAGCGCTGTGTTAGGCGTCATGGTCATCCTGTATCTTTGGTGGAAACCATCGCTGTAAAAGTAAGGTAATAACCGAACTCGTGATGATGCCAACCAAAGCAAAACCAACCAACGGGGCAATCTCATCAAACGCCAAACCTGCAAGGAAACAGAGAAAAAGCACAACTGCTAGCGATGTAACGACAGACGGCCACATGTCAGAAACAAAGTCTGCGCTGAAACCTCTGCGACCAATGAAACCGCCACAAAAAAACATCACAAGCACTACCATCGTCAACGCTTCGCGCGTGTGGTCTGTCGGCTTCGGCTCTGGTAACGGAAAAAACGTGAGGAAAACAAGTGCAGCCGCCACCGCTGCGGACAATCCTCCAACACAGAACCCAGTCACATCTCGAAGTAAAGATGAACGATTCATATTGAATGACGTGTAATGCCGCCTAACGACCAAGAACTGAGCCACGCCGCCGGTGACTCCCGCCAACCAAAAAACCGCAGCGAAAACTGCCAGGCGTAACCGGCGTTGGCTCCAGGGATGTGTTAGGCGACTCGGTCATGGCAATCAATATGAGCAAATGTGCCTTCATGGTGAAATACCGAAATGCGCCGAGCCTCCTGCCAAATGAAAACGGCATCGCCATCAAAGACAAAGGGAGCCTCCGCAAGAAACTCGCGCAGGCTCTCTCCGCGACCAAAGAATGGCTCGCGTCCCGTAATCGGGAAACACTCGTCGGTAATCAGAATAAGCTCGCCGCCGAACGTCGGAATGCCTGCAAAGACGCGGTCGTATAACTCTATCTTGGTGTAAACGCCCGGTCCGCAATCGTGCTCCTCCCACCGGGGAATAACGCCGCGCTGGGCTGCGACACCGGACAACTCTGCGTAATGGAGAACGGCAGCCGAAGTGATGCACGAACGAGCTTGTGTGATGTGCTCGCGAGTCATCGGCAACAGCGACCATATCGCCTCATACGCTCGTCTCCAACCGGGCAACATTTCTGTGGCATTGACTGGCATCATGCGTGAAGTCGCCTAACGACCAAGAACTGAGCCAAGTCGGTGGCCGTAATCAACCAAAACAAAAATGAATAAACTAAAACCCAAGTCTAAAAAAACTGACCAGAGCAACGACTTTGGCTCCAGTGATGTGTTAGGCTTCATCATCTGGCTTGCCTTTCTTATTTGGCTTGTCGTGTTTTAACAAATCTGGAAGCCGATACAAAAAAAATAAATAAATAATCAAGCCACCAGTGACGCAAAAAAACCAAACCGGAATCGGACGCTCATCGGTGTAAACGCCATAAACGTGAGGATGTAGAGTCCCAAAAGCATATCCAACACTGAATACGAAACAAACTGCATCAACAACCAATAACGGTATGATTAAAAACCCGAAATGCTTCCTAAAAGACTTTGGATGGCGATACGCCACGAAAGCAAATCCGCTCATGGCGGCTACTACTAACCCTGGTATGATTTTGTCCATGCGCTCAATGAAGCCTAACAGTGTATTAAGCAGAAGTGGATAGAACCAATGTTCTGCCTAGTTTCTGCTTGTTTCATGGGCTCCATCCTAGCGTTTTTATTGGATTTGTCAATACCCGGTTATTAAATGGTGTTGATGAAACCTTCGGTTAAACCAGAAGTCCTTGCGGACGGCCACCTCCTTGCGGACGGCCACGGCTTGCGCCGAGCCATCATTGCACACGGCCCCCGGCGGATGTTATTAGAAGTTGTCCATGAAAAATTATGCGCAGGGCATTATTCGCCGCGCACGGAGGAGGCGTGTTTGGGCTGGATCCGGCGGTTTTGGTGTATTGAAATTGCAGGCTGGCCAGTGGAGACATCCAAATGATATGGGCAGGCCGGAGGTGAAGGTGTTTCCGGGAAATTTGGTCGTCTGCCCAATCATCAGGTGGTGATTTATTGATTGGCGGGCATCTGCCCGGTCAGTCTATCCGCTCGGAAATTGCCAAAGCGCGGTGGCTTCTTTATTCTGGCGGGCGTGAAATCGTTTTGCATTTTTGCCGTTCTCTTTTTCGCGGTTGCGCTGCGGGTTTTCGCGCAGGACAGCGCCGACAGTGAATACATTTTCATTTACAGCGATATTGAGCAGGCGGATCAGCAGCAATCCGCGGGAAATTTGCATGATGCGCTGGAGGATTACTTGCGGGCGCAAACGGAATTGCAAAAATTTCAACGGGTTTATCCGCAATGGAACCCGAAAATCGTCAATTTCCGACTCAATTATATCGCGGATAAAATCGCCGGATTGACGCCGCAGGTTTCCGCGCAAATGCCGGCGACGAATTCCGCGCCGCAAGCCGCGGCAAAAACCACCAACGATAATTCGTCTCAAATGGCGAACTGGCAGGCGCAATTGAATTCGTTGCAGGAACAGTTGAGCCAATCGCAATCGGACAATACGACGCTGGCGGCCAAGTTGAAAGAAGCGCTGGCCGCGCAACCGGCGGCGACGGATCCGCGTGAATTGGCCAAGGCGCAGGAGCAAATCCGTGAATTGATGAAGGAAAATGATCTGCTCAAGGCGAGCGTGGGCACGGGTGGCGAGCCGGAAAGCGTGGGGCCGACCAATGCGTTTGCGGATCTGAAGAATGAACTGGCAGCGGCCAACAAAAAATTGACTGAGGCGCTCGCCCGTTCCGATGCGTTGACGAAAGAAAACCAGGCGTTGCAGTCGCGTATCCAGGCGATGCTGGCGAGTCCGGCAGCGGCGGAAGCGTTGCGCGAAGAGAATGAATTGCTCAAAAAACAGGTGGCGGAACTGCGCGCGGCGACCAATTCGAGTTCGGCGGCGATCGCGAGCCTGAGGTTGCAGCTGTCGGATGCGCGCGGGCAGATCGCGATGTTGAAATCCAACGCGGAAATCATTTCGCTGGAAAAATTGGCGTTGCAGGACCGGGTGAAACAATTGCAATCCGCCGCGCCGTCATCGGCGGACCAAAAGGCGAACGAAGAGCGGATCAAAAGCCTGACGAATGAGCGCGACGATTTGCTTGCGAAATTAGATGCGGCGAACAAAAAGATCTATGGCGGGAAAAAAGAGGACGCCATCGCGAAAGTCGAGCAATTGACGGATGAAGTGAATCGTTTGCGGGCGCGATTGGACATCGCCGACGCGCAGCCGGTTCCCTACACGCCGGAGGAAGCGGCGTTGTTCAAGCCGGCGCCAAAGCTCGCGGCGAATCCGGAAGCGGAGAAGAAGGCGCTCTCTGAAATGCCGGAAAATTCGGCGGCGCTGGTAGCGGAAGCGCAACGGCATTTTTCGTCGGGCAATTTCAGCGCGGCGGAGGATGATTATCAAAAAATCCTGGAGCATGACCAGAACAACGGCCTGGCTTTGGCAAACCTGGCGATGATCGAATTGCAGCAGAATAAACTGGCGGACGCGCAGAAGCATATCACGGCGGCGCTCGCGCAAAGCCCGAACGATGCCTACAATCTGCTCGTGCTCGGGCAGGTCAAATTCAACGAGCAGAAGTTCGATGATGCGCTGGATGCTTTGGGCCGGGCGGCGAAGATTGACCCGCAGAATCCGGAAATTGAAAATGTCATCGGCGCGACGCTGGCGCAAAAAGGTTTGCGCAACCAGGCGGAAACGGCGTTCCGCAAGGCGATTGAGCTGGATCCGCATTACGGTTCGGCGCACAAAAACCTCGCGGTTGTTTATCTTTCGCAAACGCCGCCGATGATTGCGCTGGCGAAATGGCATTATCAAAAGGCGCTCGATGCGGGCGTGCCGCGGAGCCCGGAATTGGAAAAGATGTTCGCCGATAAAGGTTCGCCCGTAAGCGCTGAATAGACCGGCAAGAGTGTTTACGCCCCTTCCCTTTTCCGCAGTTCCATTATTCCCGATCAACACTCCCGCCGGACTAAATTCAGCAGCCGCGCGCCGGATGCACCGGCTAAAACCAATAGCGGATCCCGATCCCGCCGTTCACTTCACCGCGCACGGACGGCGAAACGTCCAGCGCGGGCGCGACCTCGCCAAAGATTTCAATCGGGACTTTGTCGAAGAAATATGAAAGGCCGACCGGAAAGCGGATTCCGGCTTGATTGCCCACGTCATCGTCACGGAGACGCACGAATTGGCCGATGCCGAAATAGACCGGCATGGCTCCGGAACGGACTTTCAACAGATCGTATTTGTTCCAGAGAACATCCGCCTGCATGTAAAAATCGGATTTATCTTCGACCGACCAGCCCATGGCCGTATCCGCCGCCACGTTGTCCGTAAAAAAGTATTTGATCGTTCCACCGATCGGCTCGCCGAACGTCACGCCGGCGCCGAAATGCCCCGCCATCGCAACGGTGGAATAGGTTTGCGCGGGTGACGGCGATGATGCGGTCGTGGTTGGATATGAAATCAACGTTCCATTCGTTGTTGTTTGAATCTGGGCCGCAGCCGTGAGCGTGATGAGCGTTGCCGCAGCCGTCATAACGAGTTTTCTCATGCGACATTCATTTCAAATGTCGTGCCACTGGAAAACTGCGCAAAAACCACGAGTGGAGCGCCAACTATCAGGCAAACCGCAACCATTCTTGTCGATTGCAATGACGATTACGATTTCCGTGGGTTGAGAATTCTTGAGATTTCAGCGTGGGCAAAGACAACGTCCGGGTCGCGTTGCAATGCCTCAAAATAATGCCGCGAAAAATCCTGTCCGCTTTCGGAAGCCACGAGCAACACGATGCTTTCTTTTGCGAGCGCTTCGACTTTTTCCCCGGTGAGCGGTTCCTTTTCGTCAAGCGCTTCGTCCATGGAAACGATGAGGAGCGAAACCGGGTGCAGCCACGCGAACCACGGATCATTCGTGAGCAATCTGAGAAAATGATTGGGCGAAGGAATTTTGCCGAAGGTTTTTTCGTAAGTGGCGCGCTCGGAATCCACGAGCGTTTTGTGCAATTTGAGCAGCGCGTTGCGGATCTGCTGCAACCGCTCACGTAATTCCAGATTTTCCTTTGCCATGATGCAGGTTACATCATCCGCGGAAAAAGGAAAACCGCCGCGAATTTTTCATTTATGATTTACGATTCTATCATTTATGATTTTTCGACAGCGCGATTCGTTGATCAATCGTCAATCGCGAACAATAAATCAAAATGAAAGGCATCATTCTCGCCGGCGGCGCCGGTTCGCGGCTTTATCCGCTGACGCTCGTGGCCAGCAAACAGCTCCAGCCGGTTTACGACAAACCGATGGTGTATTATCCGCTCACGACGCTGATCGAAGGCGGCATCCGCGAGCTTTGCCTGATTTCCACGCCGCAGGATTTACCGCGGTTCAAACAATTGCTCGGCGACGGCTCGCGCTTCGGCATTTCAATCGAATATCGCGAACAGGCCAAGCCCGCCGGCATCGCGCAGGCATTCCTCATCGCCGACAGCTTCATCGGCAAATCGGCCGTAACGTTGATTTTGGGTGATAATGTTTTTTACGGCGACGACGAGTTTTATCGCGCGTTCAATAAATTCAAAAATGGCGCGACAATCTTCGGCTATCACGTCCATGATCCGGAACGTTACGGCGTTGTGGAATTCGATTCGAATGGGAACGCCATTTCCATCGAAGAAAAACCGAAACAGCCGAAAAGCAATTACGCCGTGCCCGGACTTTACATTTACGACAACCACGTCGTGGAGATCTCGAAGAATTTGAAGCCATCGGCGCGCGGCGAACTGGAGATCACGGACGTGAACATGGAATACCTGCGCCGCAAACAATTGCACGTGCAACGGCTGGCGCGCGGATTCGCCTGGCTGGACGCGGGCACGAGCAGCAGTTTGCACGATGCCAGCGCGTATGTGCAAACAATTGAAACGCGGCAGGGAATTAAAATCGGCTGCCCGGAAGAAGCGGCGTTCCGCAATGGCTTTTTGTCTTTGAAGCAATTGGAAAATCTCATCGCGCAAATGCCCAATTGCGAGTATCGCGATTATCTGGTGAATGAAGTCGTGGCCGAAGCGAAAAGAAAATGAAATCGTTACATCGTTACATTGTTGAATCGTTAAATCGTTTTTCATACGGTTGCGCTTCAGGTTGCGCTTCATTTTTATCCAATTCAATGGCTCAACGATTCAACGATTCATCGCACTCATGATTTTACTTCTTGGCTCAACCGGTTACATCGGCGAAGCGTTTGCAAGAGAATTGCGGCGACGCGGGAGGAACTTTGTTTCACTTTCGCGCAAGGAGGTTGATTACACGCGCTTCAATTTGTTGCTCGAATTCCTTAAATCAAAGAAACCGGAATTTGTCATCAATTCCGCCGGCTACACCGGCAAGCCCAATGTGGACGCGTGCGAATTGGACAAAGCCGGCACGCTGGCCGGAAATTCACTTTTGCCGCAGACGATCGCTCACGCTTGCGCCGCGCTAAAAATCCCGTGGGGACACGTTTCCAGCGGCTGCATTTATTCCGGCGCAAAAATTGTCGAACCGAACACGACCCGGACGGAAAAAGATCTGACCAAACCGGAACTGCGCGCGCTCGTGGAAAAATCGCCGGAAATAATCCGCGGATTCACGGAAACCGACACGCCGAATTTTACATTCCGCGACGGCCCGTGCAGTTTTTACAGCGGCAGCAAAGCGCTCGGCGAAGAAGCGATTGCCGGCGTCGGCGAAAATTATATCTGGCGCCTGCGCATTCCGTTCGATGAATTCGACAATGCGCGAAATTATTTGAGCAAGGTTCAACGTTACTCGAAAGTTTACGACAACGTGAATTCCATTTCGCATCGCACGGATTTTGTCCGCGCCTGCGTGGATTTGTGGGAAATGCGCGCAGCGTTCGGCATTTACAACGTCACCAACCCGGGATTTGTCACCACAAAGCACGTCGTTCAATTGATTGAAAAATATCTGAAACCGGCCAGAAAATTTGAATTCTGGCAAAATGACGAGGAATTTTACAAAGTCGCCGCCAAAACCCCGCGCTCGAATTGCGTGATGGACGTTTCAAAACTTTTGGGAGCCGGCGTAAAAATTCGCGGCGTGGAAGAAGCGCTGGAAGATTCGCTGAAGAATTGGAAAACAGAATTATGAACCTTTTAATCACAGGCGGCGCGGGATTCATCGGTTCAAACGTGATTCATCACGTTATTGACGACCCCGCCATTTCGAAACTGGTCAACCTCGACTGCCTCACTTACGCCGGCCACCTGCAAAATCTCGAAGGCGTTTCGCGTCATCCCAAATACAGTTTTGAAAAAGTGGATTTGCGCGACAAAGCCGCCGTGCTGCGCGTTGTCGAACAACACAAAATCACGCATGTCATGCATCTGGCGGCGGAATCCCACGTGGACCGTTCGATTTCCGGCCCGGGCGATTTCATCACGACCAACATCGTCGGCACTTTCAATTTGCTCGAAGCCTGCCGCGGATTTTGGAACGGCAATTTCGATGGTAAAAAATTTCATCATGTTTCGACGGACGAAGTTTATGGCTCGCTCGGCGCGACGGGATTTTTTACCGAGACCACGCCTTACGCGCCGAACTCGCCCTACTCTTCCAGCAAAGCTTCGAGTGACATGCTGGTTCGCGCGTATCATCACACTTACGGATTGCCGACGGTCATCACCAATTGCTCGAACAATTACGGGCCATTTCAATTTCCGGAAAAATTGATTCCCGTCGTCATCCAAAGCGTGCTTGCACGCAAGCCGATTCCGGTTTACGGCGACGGCATGAACGTTCGCGATTGGCTTTATGTTCGCGACCATGCGGAAGCGCTGTGGACGGTTTTACAGCGCGGCAAATGCGGCGAAACCTACAACATCGGCGGCCACAACGAATGGGCCAACATCAACATCGTCAAATTGATTTGCGATACGATTGATGAATTCAAGCCGGATGCCGGTGGTCATTCGCAGAAATTGATTTCCTTTGTGAAAGACCGGCCCGGCCACGACCGCCGCTACGCGATTGACGCAGGCAAAATCCAGCGCGAACTTGGCTGGACGCCCGCGCATAAATTCGAGGACGGCATCCGCGAAACGATCCGCTGGTATCTCGACAATCAGGCGTGGGTAAAAACGGTTTTGGCCGAAAAGAAATGAACTTTAACCGCCGAGGCTGTCGAATCGTCTGACAAGCTGTGATTGCAATGTGGAAAATTGGAATTGCCCTGATGCTCGCGTTTGGCGTTTGCCTGGCCGCCAGCGCGGCGCAAAGCAATTCACTTGTCTGGCGCACCAATGGAATCTCCGCCGATGTCCGCAATTTTCCGCTTCCGGAATTGCTTAAACAGATTGCGACCCAAACCGGCTGGCGCGTTTTTGTGGAGCCGGATACCGCGCGCAACGCTTCCGTCAAATTCAAAAATGAATCCAGCGGCACGGCGCTAAAAATGTTGCTCGGCGATTTGAACTTTGCTCTCGTTCCAAAAACCAATTCGCCGTCGGAACTTTATGTGTTCAGGACACGAATGGAAAATGCGACGCGGCTGGTCCGGGGAATCAATGCAAACGCGAAACATGTCGCCAACGAATTGCTGGTGAAAGTGAAACCGGGCACGGATATTGACGCGCTGGCCAAATCGCTTGGCGCAAAAATCACCGGCCGCAACGATAAGCTCGGAATTTACCGCCTGGAATTCAGTGACGCAAACGCGACCGATTCCGCGCTCGCCCAATTGCAGAACAATTCCGACGTTCAAGCCGTGGATTACAATTACATTTACGAGCCGCCGCCGTCCGCGCAGCAATTGGCTTCGGCTTCAATGGGACCGGTCTCGCTCAAATTGAATCCGCCGGGCGATTCCGGACGGCCAATCGTCGGGTTAGTGGACACTTCGGTGCAATCGCTCGGCGATCAATTGAATCAATTTTTATTGAAACAACTTTCCGTGGCGGGCGACTCATCGGCATCTGGAGACGGCCTGAACCACGGCACGGCGATGGCTGAAACCATTTTGCGCGCGATGGGGATCGCCGGGCAAGGCGGCACGTCTGCGCAAATTTTGCCCGTGGATGTTTACGGTTCCAGCGGCACGACCACGAGTTGGTATGTGGCGCTGGGAATCCAGGCGGCCGTTGATGGCGGAGCGAACATCGTGAACTTGAGTCTCGGCGGCACCGGCGACAGTTCGATTTTAAGCAGCTTGATCGCGCAGGGCGAATCGCAAGGAATTGTTTTCATCGCATCGGCGGGAAATGAACCGGTTGCGACCCCGACGTATCCGGCGGCTTATCCGGGCGTTTTGGCGGTGACAGCCGAAGAGCACGGACAACTGGCACCGTATGCGAATTACGGAAGCTTCGTCAATGCCGCGGCGCCGGATTCGAGCATCGTTTATTTGGGGACAACGCCGTGGCTTGTCCAGGGAACGTCCGTTTCAGCGGCTTATATGACCGGCGTGGCGGCAGGAACACAAAGTGCCACGGGGCAGACGTGGGCACAAATTCTTGCCGCCTTGCAGAAATCTTTTCCAGTTCCCGCGAATCCGTCTTCGCAGAAATGATTCAGGCCGCAACGCTGCCGGCGATGTATTGCTCCATTTGCGAGATGGTCGCGTCCTGCGCGGAGATGGTCCAATTCACGAGGTCGCCAATGGAAATGATCCCGACCATTTCGCCGTTTTGGAGAACGGGCAGATGACGCACGCGCTTTTCGGTCATCAACCTCATGCAACCTTCAATCGAGTCGTTCGGTTCGACCGTAACAATTTTATCGCAAAGAATTTCTTTGATGAAAGTCTGTCGCGATGTTTTGCCGGCCAGCGCGATTTTTCGGGTGTAATCACGTTCGGTAAAAATACCGATGAGCGAGCCGCGTGAGATGACGGGCAATGCGCCGATATTTTTATCGGCCATGAGTTTGATGGCGTCGAAGACAGTGGCCTCCGGCGGGACGGACCACACTGTTGCCCCCTTGTGATGCAACAGCGCGCTGATAGGAACGCTGGTTTTCATAGGCTTAAGGTGTTTATCCGCCCGCTTCGCCAATTTTGCAAGCGAATTCTTTTCACAATCGAATCTTTTTCAGCAAATGAATTTGTCGTTTATCAGTCAGTAAAAATTGTCGCTGAACGCGCGAATCGTATATCGTCAGGAGAAATATGGAATCATTGCCGACCATCTCGCTTAAACCGGGCGAAGCCGACCGCATCATCGCCGGGCATCCGTGGATTTATTCAAATGAAATTCAGCGCATCGCGCATCAACCCATGGATGGCGAGCTCGTGCAGGCCAAAGACAGCCGGGGACGTTTTCTCGGCTGCGGAATCTTCAATTCCAAATCCAAGATCGCCGTGCGCATGCTTTCGCCGGAACGGATTGAATTGAACGAAAAATTTTTCGAAGACCGGATCCGCTCCGCCCTGCTCGTCCGGCAAAAACATTTGCCCCGGGCAACGTCCTTTCGCGTTGTGAATGCGGAAAGCGATTTCTTGAGCGGACTCATCGTGGACAAATACGAAGATGTTTTGGTCGTGCAGATTTCTGCGCTGGGGATGGATAAACGCAAAGAGCAAATCGTTGCCGCGCTGCAAAAGATTTTTTCGCCGCGCGCGATTCTCGAACGCAGCGACGTGGCATCGCGGAAATTCGAGGGATTGAACGAAGCCAACGGCGTTCTTGCCGGCGAATCCGTGGAAAAAGTCGCCGTCAATCTGAATGGCTTGAAATTTGAAACAGATCTGGTCGCCGGACACAAAACCGGGATGTATCTTGATCAACAGGCGAATTATCAGGCGGTCTCGGAATTCGCGAAAGGCGGGCAGATTTTGGACTGCTTCAGTTTCCTTGGCGGTTTTGGCTTGCACGCGGCGCGCGCCGGAGCGGCGCAAGTTCATTTGCTCGACCAAAGCGCGGATGCCATCGAAGCATCAAAACGGAATGCCGCCACAAATGGCCTCGCAGAAAAATGCTCATTTGAAGCCATCAATGTTTTCGACTGGCTCAAAGCAAACACGGCGGTCAAGCCGCACGAAAAAGTGATTCCGCGATTTGATTTGATCATTCTCGATCCGCCGTCGTTCACGCGCAATCGCGCTTCGGTGCCCGACGCATTGCGCGGCTACAAAGAAATCCAACTGCGCGCATTGAAATTGCTGAAGCCCGGCGGCGTGCTGGCGACATTTTGTTGTTCGCATCACGTCAACGCGGAATTGTTCCAGGACACGTTGCTTTCGGCGGCTTACGATACCCGGAAAATTTTGCGGCGCGTGGCGACGTATTCGCAGTCGCCCGACCATCCGGTAATTCCGATGATTCCGGAAACGGAATATTTGAAAGGCTTCGCGTTTGAAGTGGTGCGATGAAGGATTTGCCGGCAAAAGCAACTTGCCCGCAACTTCTGCTTACCTTAAATTGCTCGGTCTGTGGCAAAAGAGTTGGAATCCAACGAAATCGCGCAAGGCCGTTGTGCCGGCGCTGAAGTGTGCCCGTTGAGCCGCGTGCCCGTCGGCGCGACGGTTTGCATCCGCTCGCTGGCGCCGGAAATGCGCGAAAAATTGCGCGCGCTCGGCCTGCAGGAAAAGCAGGAAATGAAATTGCTCAGCCGCGACGCCAGTTTCGTTTGCGAAGTCTGCGATGCCAGATTGGACCTGAATGCGGAACTGGCCGAAGCCATTCTCGTGGAACCACTCGCCCTGCCCGTCCGGCAATTGAAAAACCTTATCGCCGATGCCTCACAATCGCGCGCCGCGAAACCTCTGCGGTTCGCGGTCAAAATCATTCTCGGAATTGCCGCTGCCATTATCGCCGGAATCTTGGTGTGGCAAGGAATTACCGCACAAGGAAATCCGAACCCCGCGGCGCCGCACACCAGCCCGGCTTCCGCCGCGCTCGATATCGCGGTGCTTGTTTTCCGCGAAGGATTGGAATCCATTCTCGTTCTGGCCGCCGTTATTGCCAGCATGACCGGCGAAAAACAATCGCATCGCAAGCCAGTTGTGCTCGGCTCTTTTTTTGCTTTTCTGGCGACCATCGTCACGTGGTTCATCGCCGTCGGCATTGTCAAAAGCCTGGGCGACAGCGTGTCCGCGTTGAATTTGCAGGCTGCGACCGGTTTGCTCGCCGTTCTCGTGCTGCTGGTGGTGATGAATTGGTTTTTTCACAAAGTCTATTGGGGCGGTTGGATTGCCATGCATAATCGCAATAAAAAGAAATTGCTCACCAGCGCGCCGGAAATCTCTTCGCGCCGATTGGTTTGGGGATTGATTCTGCTCGGCTTTGCGTCGCTGTATCGCGAAGGATTCGAGGTCGTTTTGTTTTTGCAGACGTATTATTTGCAGATGGGCGGCAAAATCGTATTCGCCGGCGCGATGGCGGGATTATTTTTCACCGGCATTGTGGCGCTGCTGACATTTGTTTTACATCAGCGATTGCCGTATCGAAAAATGCTTGTCTTCACGGGAATTTTGCTGGGCGTTGTCTTGCTCGTGATGGTTGGCGAACAGGCATTTGAAATGCAACAGGCCAAATGGATCAGCACGACGACGATTCCGTGGCTCGAAAACAAGATTCCCGATTGGGCGGGCGTCTGGTTCTCCGTTTTCCCGACGGTGCAAACGCTCGTGGCACAAGCGATTGCCTTGGTCCTGGTCGTCGGCTCCTACTTCGCGGCGCGAATGCAAAGCGCAAAAATTCAAGAGGAAGAAGATTTAGCGGCGCGGGTTTGATTTCCGTTTCGGCAGGAATTTCACAGGAATTCATTCATCCAACGGAACCCGGAAATTCCCGGAAATTTTTTATACAAATTCCGCAGGTCCGGTGTCTATTGATTGAAATCGAATGGAATTTGACTGGGAAAAACTATATTCACGCAAAGCCGCCGAACTGATTCTCTACGGTCGCGCGCTCGGCTTGAGCCACGGCGAGGCCGAGGATGTCTTGCAGGAGACATTTTTGACGTTGACGCAACTTGAGCAATTGCCATCGCAGCCGGACCATTATTGCATCCGCAGCTTTCGCAATCGCGCGCTCAATTACAAACGCTCTTTGTGGCGGCGGCTGACGCGCGAAATGGAAGCGCTGGCCGGCAGCCATTGGTTTGAGAAATCCAACGAAGACAGCGTGGAAGGCATGCAAACGGCGGCAGTCGATTGCCTGGCGGCATTGCCGCAGGAACAACGAGAGACAATCGTCCTGAAGATATGGCATCGCTGCACGTTCGAAGAAATCGGCGAACTTCTGGATATTTCGCCGAACACCGCCGCAGGCCGTTATCGCTACGGTTTGCAGAAATTAAAGATCCAATTGAAAGGAGAAAATTATGAACGAGAACGAGATGAAATCGCTCGAAAGGGAATTGCGTTCCTGGCAGCCGCGCCGGCCTTCGGCGACGCTTAAACATCGTTTGTTCGGTTTTTCGCGTTTATTCCGGCCGGCATGGGTTTTTGGCCCGCTGGCGCCGGCGATGGCGTGCGCGTTGTTGACGCTGGCCGTTTATAATTCAGGAAACAGCAGTCATTCTCCGCAAAACGGACCGATGCTTTCGATGGTTTTAAGCAATCCGGTTTACGCGGTTTGCGAGTCGGAAAAGTCGCGAAAATGCGAAAATGACTGGTCGGCCGCAATTTTTGATTGGACAAGTCATGCCAGTTTGACTTCTAGTATTGCTCCTTTTTCACGATAAAACGTCCGAAACTGATTTACATGAGTAACGAAAAATCGAATTCGCCGGCCAACGGCAAAGGCAAACCCATTGCAAAAACAGCCGCCGCGCCGACTCCTGCGCCGCAACCGCCGCAAAAACTTCCGCCGTTGTTCCGGAAAATTGACTGGTTCGTATTGCTGTTCAGTTTTGCTGTCATCTGGGTGGCCTATCTGTTCACGCTGGCGCCGGAATTGACGCTGGAAGACTCCGGGGAGCTTTGCACCGGCGCCTTTTACGCCGGCATTCCGCATCCGCCCGGCTATCCGTTCTGGTCTATTTACTCGTGGGTCTGGACAGAAGTTCTCGGCTGGTTCCATCTCGGCAACGTCGCCTGGCGCGTGGAAGTGGGCGAATCCTTCGCGGCGGCGATGGCGTGCGGCCTCGTCGGTTTCATGGTCTCGCGTGGCAGCAGCATGTTGATCGAAGGCATCGAGGAATTGAAAAGCATTGCGTCAAAATGGGAAAACGCCATCTGTGTCGTTTCGGGAATTGTTGCGGGACTGTCCCTCGGTTTCGACGGGTTCATGTGGAAGGAATCGGTCGTCATCAATCGCATTTCCCTTTTCGACGTTCCGTGGCTGATGATTGTGGCGCTCTGCTTGTTGCGCTGGATTTACGCGCCGCACCAGCGCCGCTACCTTTACATCGGTATGTTTTTCTTTGGCCTTTGCGCAACGATCCATCAAACCATGCTCGTCGCGGCAATGGGCATCGAAGCGTGTATCGCGCTGGCAAATCCAAAACTCGGCCGCGATCTGTTTTTGGGCAACAGCGTGATTTTCGGCGCCGGCTTGCTTGGCATGGCCAGCGGAAAATTGCCGTTCATGAATGATTTGGATCCAACACTGGCGGCGATGTTTTATGCGGTCGGTGTCGGCTCATTGGCCGTCACCGCGTGGCTGACGATCCAGACCAAATCGCTTGGCACAGAATCGAAAGCCGTCATCATCATGGGGCTCTGCTGGGCGTTGGGCGCAGCGTTTTATTTTTACGAACCATTAGCCGGCATGACGAATCCGCCGATGGAATGGGGTTATCCGCGCACGGTCGAAGGCTTCTTCCATGCGCTGTCCCGCGGCCAATATGAAAAGGCGCATCCGACCGACATCGCCAGCGACCCAACGCGTTTTCTCATGCAGTTGGGATTGCTCATCAGCGGCCTGGCGTCCAATTACAGCTGGGGCGGATTATTCCTCGCCCTGCTGCCGTTTTTGTTCATCTTGAAAATGCAAAAGCGCGAACGCGCATGGATCATCGGTTTGGCTTCCATCTATTTTTGCGTCGGCATTTTGCTGACGATTTTGATGAACACAAATCCCGATCGCCAATCATCCGAGGAAAACAAAGTCTTTTTTGCCGCATCCCACGCGATCATCGCGATTCTCATCGGTTATGGTCTGGCGTTGACCGCCACCTATATGGCGACGCATTACCGAAGTTTTCGCGCGATGGGACTTGCGCTTGGAATTGTCACGCTTTTGCCGGCGGTGATCGTGCTCTATGAAGCCGTAGCCTACACTTTTTACGGTGGCCTTGGCTCGCTCGCGCCGATACAATTCCTTGAACTATTTCTCAGCATGGGCGCGGCTTTCGTCTTCGCCGCGCTGGCGATCCAGCGGCTCCTGATAATAAAAAACCCGGAGAAAACTGCGTCTGACAACGACGGTTTGTTGTTCTGGATCTTTACGTCGCTGGGTGTCATTTTTCTGATCACATCCGGGCTGCTCGCCTTTTTTGGCAGCGATCGTCTCGACTTCACGCAGGTTTATCAATCATTGCCGCGCATGTTTGCGCCCCATCAATACAGCCTGCCCGTGATCGCATCCATCTTGCTCTTTGCGGCGTCATTGATTTTTGTTGTTTCGTTGATCGTTTATCGCACGCGCGGACCGGTCCTCATTTTGCTGGTGCTACTGCCGGTGCTTCCGATCTGGTCCGGACTTTCGCATTGGTATAAAAGCGAGCAACGCAATCATTGGTTCGGTTATTGGTTCGGGCACGACATGTTCACTCCGCCTTACGGCATCTATCCCGAAATGACGCGCAACGCCATTTTGTTCGGCGGAACTGATCCGGGACGTTTCTGCCCAACCTACATGATTTTCTGCGACAGTTTTATTCCGCATGATTGCCAGCCGTTGTTCGACCAGAAATTTGATCGCCGGGATGTTTACATCATCACGCAGAATGCACTGGCCGACGGAACGTATCTCGATTACATCCGCGCGCAATATTTCCGCAGCGCACAACAGGATCCGCCGTTTTTCCGCGAATTCCTGAAAAAATATTGGTGGGGAATCATTCCCCTGGCGCTCGGACTTTCGGCGCTTTGGATCGCTCTGGATTTCATCCTGATGGGCAAGCGGCGGAATCGCAATGCCATCATCATCGGTTCGCTTTGGGGAATCTTTTTCATCATTGTTTTTGCCAATTCCAAAGGCGGCGGTTTTGTGAACGGCATTTCTCAAGCCGGTTACAATTTGCTGGACAAACCATTCACCAAACTTGGCGCAAACATGGAAGCGCGCCGG
>DASTWS010000018.1:0-37024 GCA_035776755.1 Verrucomicrobiia bacterium | reverse complement strand
CCTGCGGCGCTCGTCGAAGCGATGATGAAGGTGCATCAATACTCGATGCTCTGCGCGTCCATCATCGCGCAGGAAGCGGCGATTGAAGCGATTGAACGTGGTGAAGACGCGATGCTTAAAATGCGCGAGCAATATCATCGCAGCCGCGATTACATCGTGCGCCGGTTCAATGAAATCGGTTTGAAATGCCATTTGCCGCGCGGTTCGTTTTACGCGTTTCCGGACGTGAGCAAAACCGGCATGAATGAAAAGGATTTCGCCATCGGTTTGTTGCAGGCGACGAAAGTGGCGATCGTTCCGGGTTCAGCCTTCGGCGAAAACGGCAAAGGTTTTTGCCGCGCATGCTTTGCGACGAGTTACGAGCAATTGATCGAAGCGAGCAATCGAATTGAAAAGCACGTGCAGAATTTATCGGCGAAGGAGTAATTCAAATCACCTGAATTCTTTTTAACATCGGGAAATCCAAAATCACCGATTTCGCTTCTTGATCCGGCAAAACCAAAATCTCGACTTCGTCTCCTTTTTTCTTTTCGTTAAGCAATGCCAAGTCAGTCGTTAAAGAACTGCCATACATTTCAACACCTTTTTCATTTTGGAAAACATAAGCTGCTTCAAACCGGGTTTTGAAGAATGATGAACTGAAACCAAATGAGGTGACCGGCGTAAGCGACAATAGCCGTGCCTTTTTCATCTTTCCGAATTTTATCACCTTCAACTTATTCCGTGCGCCAATGATGCAATAAATCAAAAATGGCGCTCCAAAAATCCCAAAAAATAAAGGCATCACTAAAATAACAACCCACGGAAAATCTGCCGGCGCCAGCTCTGGAATGGTCGCTTCGTCGCCGAGATACCGTATTGCAATTTGTTGCCCCGGCCTCCAATCAGCGGTTTTCTCAACGGACAAGGTTTCCATCGATGCTTCGTTGGTATGGCCGTTTACGACATAGCAAAAGAAAATCTTTCGAGGATTTACACCGTTAATTTCTTCATTATGAATGGTTTCGATCTCAACAACTTCGGCATTTGTTTCGATTCCTGAAGCTAAAATCTTTGCTCGATTTGGCGTATGTGACATTGTCGCCAACATGACTAAAGAAAAAGGAATCAGAAAAATCATCGGAAAAACGGTAAACCACACCCCAAACATAAATGCTCGAGGACGATCCCAAAGCGCGATCCAAAACGCTCCGAATCCGAATCGACGTGGTGGTTCTGGAATCATTTGACTAATTTTTCAAATCGCGCGGAAGCTTCGTCCCATTTTTCCGGATCTTGCGGCGTGAAGGTTTTCAATTCAAATGAATTGCGGACAACTTCGCGCGCGGCGGCGTGCGACGGCAAATGGCCGAGCGCAATCGCCTGGATCAAAATATTTCCGATGGCCGTGCATTCGGTCGGACCGGCCAGCAACGGAATCTTCATCGCATTCGCGGCAAATTGATTGAGCGTGGCGTCTTTGCTGCCGCCGCCGACGATGTGCATCTTTTCAATTTTCTTTCCGGTCAACCGTTCGAGCCGTCGCAGCACAACGCGATAATACAGCGCGAGGCTTTCGTAAATGCAACGCATGAACGCGCCGTGATTTGCCGGGACAGGTTGATTGGTTTCCTGACAAAATTCGGCGATGCGTCGGGGCATATCGCCCGGACTCAAAAAGCGCGGGTCGTCGGGATTGATCAGCGAGACGAACGGCGGCGCTTCGGCAGCCATTTTCTCAAGCGCGGCAAAATCGTATTTCTTCCCCTGCTCCGCCCAGTTGCGACGGCTTTCCTGCACGATCCAAAGACCGATGATGTTTTTCAAAAATCGAACCGTGTCACCCAAGCCGATTTCGTTGGTAAAACCCAAAACCCGGCTTTGGTCGGTGATAATGGGTTTTGGCCATTCAACGCCGATAAGCGACCAGGTGCCGGAGCTTAAATACGCCCAATTTTCGCCACTGGCCGGAACCGCCGCCACGGCCGCGCCGGTGTCGTGCGAACAGGTGGCGATGACTTCAATCTCCGCCAAACCGGTTTCCGTGAGGAGACTCTTTTTCAATTTTCCCAGGCGTGTCGCGCTTGGACAAATTGGCGCGAACATTTCTTCCCTCAATTTCAAAGCATCCAAAAGCCTTTTGGACCATGTTTTGGAAATGGGATTGTAAAGTTGCGTGGTGCTGGCTAGCGAAACTTCATTGCGCGCGACGCCGCTGCAGAAATAGTTGAACGCATCGCCGATGAGCAAAAGCTGTTTCGCCTGCGCAAGACGTTCCGGCAATTCAGCGGCCAGCTGGTAAATAGTGTTCAACGCCATGAACTGGATTCCGGTCTCGGAATAAACCGACGGCCAATCCACTTTGGCGCGGACATTTTCGACGCCGGCGGCCGTGCGCGCGTCGCGGTAGCACCAAACCGGTTTCATCATCACGTCGCGCTCGTCGTAAAGCGCGTAATCCACGCCCCAGGAATCGGTGCTGATGCTGGAAATTGGCAAATTTTTTACGGCGGCTTTTTTCAGGCCGGTTTTCAATTCATCGAACAGCGCATCAATGTTCCAATGCAAGGCGCCAGAATTTTTCGTCGCGCCGTTCGGAAAACGATGCAGTTCTTCGAGCGTCAATTTGCCGTTGTCGAGCGTGCCGAGCATGAGCCGGCCGCTGTCCGCGCCGAGGTCGCAAGCGAGATAATATGTGGCCATGAATCCGCAGATTTTACGTGGTTGAAGTCCGCTGTCAAAAAGATTGGAAATTGCAATCGGAGACGTTTTGCGCAATTTTGTGGATGGAGATTTTATGAATCAACTGGATCAATTAAAGCAATTCACCATCGTCGTCGCCGACACCGGCGATTTTTCCACGCTCAAACAATTCGCGCCGCGCGATGCCACGACCAATCCCTCGCTGATTTTGAAAGCGGTCGAAAAACCGGAATACAATTACGTCGTGGATAAAGTCATCGCCGACGGAAAAAAGGCTTCGGCGAACATCCGCGACATCATTGACAATTTGCTCGTCGCGTTCGGCCTCGAGATTTTGAAAATCGTTCCCGGCCGCGTCTCCACCGAGACGGATGCCAATCTTTCATTCGATACGGAAGCGCTGGTCGCGAAAGGACGCAAATTCATCCAGCTTTACGAAAAGCACGGCATCGGCCGCGAGCGCGTGCTCATCAAAGTCGCGTCCACGTGGGAAGGCATTCGCGCGGCGGAAATCCTGGAGCGCGACGGCATTCATTGTAATCTGACGCTGCTCTTTTCCATGGCGCAGGCGATCGCGTGTGCGGAAGCGAAGGTGCAATTGATCTCGCCGTTCGTCGGGCGGATTCTCGATTGGAATAAAAAAGCGGCTGGAAAAGATTTCGCGCCGGCGGAAGATCCGGGCGTTTTGTCGGTGAAGGAAATCTACACGTATTACAAAAAGTTCGGCTACAAAACGGAAGTGATGGGCGCGAGTTTCCGCAATGCCGGCGAGATCATTGAATTGGCCGGATGCGATTTGCTGACCATCAGCCCGCCATTGCTTGGCGAATTGCAAAAGAGCGATGCGCCGCTCACGCGCAAGTTAAGCCCGGAAATGGCGCGCGACGCAAAAATCGAAAAGCTCGCGCTCGATGAAAAGAAATTCCGCTGGATGCTCAACGAAAATGCGATGGCCACGGAAAAAACGGCGGAAGGAATCCGCTCATTCAATGCCGACGCGACGAAGCTGGAGAAATTGATCTCGGCGAAATTGTGACTTGCGGTCGCGGATAAAATCGTAAATCGTCAGTCGTAAATCATCCATTTCATCCATGCCTTCATTCGACATTGTTTCGCAGGTCAATTCGATGGAAATCGAAAATGCCGTCAACCAGGCCAAAAAAGAATTGGCCAATCGCTTTGATTTCAAGGGCAGCAAAGCCGAAATCATTCTGGAGAAAACGGAGATCAAATTGAGCGCCGAGGACGATTTCAAGGTTCGCACGCTCAACGAAATGGTCATCGGCAAATTGGCCAAACGCGGCGTGAGCTTAAAAAATGTCGAGCAATGTCCGCCGGACATTTCGCCGCTTGGCCATGCACGCCAGGTCATCAAAATCAAACAGGGAATCGAAACCGCCGTGGCCAAACAGATCACCGGATTTATCCGCGACGGAAAATTCAAAGTCACGACGCAAATTGAAGGCGAAAAAATCCGCGTCAACAGCAAAAGCCGTGATGAATTGCAATCGGTCATCGCCGCCGTGCGCGCGAAAGAATTCCCCGTGTCCGTTCAGTTCATAAATTTCCGCGATTAAACGCTAGGCCATTGTCGGCGCGGGATTTCCCGTGGGCAACCGGCTGCCGAATTTGGCGACAGCTTTTTCAAGAACGGCTTTGAGGTCGGCTTCCACAACGGGTTTGGAGATAAAATCATCCATGCCGGACGCGAGGCACAGATCGCGGTCGCTTTGCATGGTGTTGGCGGTGAGCGCGATGATCCGCGCCGGCGGCATTTGTTTTTTTGCTTCCGTTTCGCGGATTTTCCGCGCTGCGTCGTAGCCATCCATCTCCGGCATCAGACAATCCATCAACACGATGGGAAACGGTTCTTTTTCCCAAAGACGGACGGCTTCGGCGCCGTCCGCTGCAATGGTCACGGCGCAGCCAAGTTTCTTCAATTGTTTCGTGCCGACGATCTGATTGATCTTGTCGTCCTCGGCAAAGAGCACCCGCAATCCGGCGAGTGACGGATGAGGACAACCGTTCGCCGGCGGAGCAGCCGGTTTTGGCAGCGGCGTGGGCGCGGCTTTTTGCTTTGAAAATGGAATGGTGAACCAAAAGGTGGAGCCTTTGCCGAAGATGCTTTGAAATCCGATTTGTCCGCCCATCAATTCGGCGAGACGTTTGCAAATGGCCAATCCCAAACCGGTGCCACCAAACTTGCGTGTCGTAGAACTGTCGCCCTGGGTAAAAGATTGGAATAAATTTGCCTGTGTTTCGTCGGGAATGCCGATGCCGGTGTCGCGCACGGCGAAACGCAGAGTGACGATGTCTGCGGCTTCGCCCGCGAGAGTCACTTCGATGGCAATGCCGCCTTTGTCAGTGAATTTCACGGCATTGCCCACAAGATTGAGCAGGATTTGCCGCAAACGCGAGGGATCCCCGGCGATCGTGGATGGAATTTTCGCATCAATCGAATATGTCAGCGGAAGGTTTTTAGCTTGTGCGCGCGGCAAAAGCACGGCGACGGAATTCATCACGGCTTCACGCAGGTCAAAATTCACTTTTTCGAACGTCATTTTGCCGGCTTCAATCTTTGAGAAATCCAAAATATCATTGATGATGGAAAGCAACGCTTCGGCGCTGACGCGGATGGTGCCGGCGAATTCACGCTGTTCGCCGGTGAGCGGCGTGCCCAGAAGCAAATCCACCATGCCGATGACGCCGTTCATCGGCGTGCGGATTTCGTGACTCATGTTGGCGAGAAATTCACTTTTCGCTTTGCTGGCCACGAGCGCGGCGTCAGCCATTTGTTGGGCGCGTTCGGTAGCGGCTTTCAGCCGGTCATTTGCCTCGGCCAGTTCGGCGTTGGTTTTTTGCAATGCCATCGTTCGGTCGCGCACCATGCCTTCCAAATCTTCGAGCCGCAATTTCGCCTGCTGGAATAAACGCCACTTTTCCGTCATGGAAATCGCCAGTTGCAACACTTCGATGTTGTCGAACGGCTTTTTCAAAATGACCAGGCGATCGGAATAACCGAGTTTTTTGAGCATGTCCTCCCATGAATAGTCCGAATAGGCCGTGCAGATGACGACCTGCAAATCCGGATATTTCTGCCAGATTTGCGCCGTGGTTTCCACACCGTCCCAGCCCGGTGGCATCCGCACGTCCACAAACGCCATCGCATAGGGACGTTTTTCGGCGAGACTTTTTTCAATCATTTCCAGCCCTTCCTGCCCTTGAAACGCCGAATCAATTTCAAATTCGGGAAGTTCAAATTGTTTTTCTTCATCTCCAAACAACGCCGCTTCGGCTTCGGCGAGATTGTTTTTCGTTTTGGGCCGGGTGAGAATTTTCCGGAAGTCGTCGTGAATGGCTTTGTTGTCGTCAATCACAAGGATGCGGCGGTTGTTGTCCGGGTTGATGCTCATAAATTCTTGGGCGGACGGTTGACGGGAAGTTCGAGGACAAACGTGGCGCCGCGTTGATGACCCTCGCTGATGGCGCGCAATGAGCCGCCGAGTTCCTTGGCCGCAATGGCGCCGCTGTGCAGGCCAAAACCGTGCCCGTCTTTGCGCGTGGTAAAGCCGTGATTGAAAATGCGCGTCAAATTTTCGGGTAAAATGCCGATGCCATTGTCGGTCACAAAAATTTTGATCCGCCCCTCTTCGTGCGCCACGCGCAAGATGATCTGCTTGTCGTCGCGTCCCGAGTCATCGCAGGCATATTTGGCGTTGCGGATCAGATTGACCAGAATCTGCAGCACTTTGTGTTTTTCGGTGAAAATCATCGGCGTTTCGGCATAATCGCGGACGATACTGACGTGATGACGGTTCAGCGCGCCTTCATTCATCCGCAAAGAATCGTCCACCAGCTCCGAAACTTTGAGCTGTTCCACCATGCCGAACGATTTTGCGTAACTTTGCTGCATCGCGACGATTTCCTTGATGTGAACGATGTTTTCAACCAGCGCGTTGACCTCCTGTAAAATTTCTTTTTGTTCATCAGCCAGATGCGCCGCGAGATTTTCCAAATAAGTGGGCAATTGTTTTCCTTTTGGATCGTTGGCCAGAAAATCTCCCAGATCAGTTTCGTGTTGACGCATCAGCGCGACTGCTTTGGCAACATTGGCGGCTTTTGAATTGCGAACTTTTTCCGAAACCAGCGCACTGGAAACATTCACGCTGTTGAGCACGTTGCCCACGTTGTGCAGCACGCTCGTGGCCACCTCCGCCATTCCGGCCTGCCGTGAGGCGTCCACCAGCTGGCGACTTAATTTTTCGCGCTCTTCCTGCGCCTGTTTGCTTTCCGTGATATCCACCACTGTGCATAGATCTTCAAATGTCTCGTCCTGAAAATATCGGCGCTGGAATGAAAATATCACCCAGACCGTCTTTCCATCCGGGCGGAGATAACGCTTCTCGACCGAAAAACGGTTGGATTTTTTTTCGTCAATCTCCCGCATAAGCCGCATCTGGCGTTCCCGGTCGCCGGGATGGGTGATTTTCCCGTAAATGTCCGGATTCTGGTCCTGCTGGCGGGTCAGGCCGCAAATTTGCAGGTGCGAATCGTTGATGACGCGCTCGCGCAACTGTTTGTCCGGCCCGTATTCCGCCAAGGAAATGCCGATGGGCACGGCGTCAAAAATGAATTTCAAACGCGCCTGTTCACGCGCAGCTTCTTCCTGCGCCCGCTTCAATTCGGTGATGTCCTTGGAAATGCCAAACGTGCCGATGATTTTACCCGTTTCATTGCGCAACGGCATCTTGCTGGTCAACGCCCATGACACGCCGCCATCCGGCCAGGTTTCCTTTTCCACTTTGCCGATGACCGGCTCGCCAGTGCGAAGAATTTTTTGTTCATCGCCCAATGCGTCTTTGGCGTGTTCGTCGGAAAAAAAGTCCCGGTCGCTCTTCCCGATGACATCGCTCAAACCCCTGGCTTTGAACCGGCGCATCTGCGCGGCGCTGCAACGGAGAAAACGCGATTCCAAATCTTTGAAGTAAATCCTGTCCTCGGAATGTTCCATCAATGAACGCAGCAGATTTTGCTCGCGGTTCAATTTTGCTTCCGCTTCCTTGCGTTCCGTGATGTCCAGCAAAATTCCCTGGCTCCCAATAATTTTGCCGTCTGCATCGCAGACCGGCGTTTTGATGACATGCAGGTATTTGATTTTCCCGTCCGGGCCGACATGTTGCTCCTCCAATTCAATTCGTTTGCCGGTCCGCAAAATCTCTACGTGATGATCGGCGCCCTGCCGCAAATTCTGATGGCCTTCTTCGGTCTCCATACCGGATGCAGAAACTTCCAGCGGCGTTTTCTTCAACAGATAGTCCGGCGATTTGCCATGCAGTTTACAAAACCAGGAATTGACCAGGACATAACGCCCTTCGATGTCTTTGCGAAAAATACCGACCGGCAATTGCTCGACAAGCGAATGGTAGAGCGCCTGCGATTCGCGCAACGCTTTCTCCGCGCGTTGCCGCTCCGCAGTCGCTTCTTCTCCGGTGCATGCTTCAACCGGCCGTTTTGCTATTTCTTCATTCATTGGAACCCGTTGTTGAACGAATCGTTTTTGAATCAATTGCATTTTATCTTTCGTGTTCATTCACGATCGAAACGTCACGAGCAGTCTTCCGTCAGTGGAACAGTTGCGTTCCAGCGTTTCTCTTTGGGCGATCTCCCATGATGCAATTCCCGCGCCATAACCACCAGCGCTGCAAAAACATCTGTTTTTTATGCTGAATTGATCAAACTGTTTGCAAAGCAGTTTTTCCCGCCATTTGAAGGCGATTTTTGCAAGAAATTATCAATTCAAAAGAAAACGGTCGGAAATAATCGAAACCGTTCAGGGCTTTGAGAAATCACCATGTCCAAAGCGTGGACATCGCGTTCAAAGAATGGGCACTGCGTCCACTAACTCCACAACTGCCGGTCCAGCGACCGGTATTGAATCGCTTCAGAAATATGCTCGCTGGAAATGTTTTCCGATGATGCCAAATCCGCAATCGTCCGCGCGACTTTCAAGATGCGATCATAAGCGCGGGCGCTGAAATTCAAATCCGTCATCGCGCTTCTCAACAATTCTTTCGCCTCGTCGTTGAGCGCGCAAAAGTCCTTCAACTCTTTCGGACCCAACCTCGCATTACAGGTGATTTTCGGTTTATGCGCGAAACGTTTTTGCTGGATTTGCCGGGCAGTAATCACCCGCTCGCGGATTTGCGTGGAATTTTCGCCGTTGCGCTCGCCACTCATCTCCCGGAATTTCACCTGCGGCACTTCCACGTGCAAATCAATGCGATCCAGCAAGGGTCCCGAAATCCTTCCCAGATAATTTTGGATCTCGCGCGGCGACGATTTGCTTTCGTGCGGCATTTTGCCATCCGGTGTCGGATTCATCGCCGCCACGAGCATAAACTGGCTGGGAAAGGTCATCGTGCCCGCCGCGCGCGAAATCGTGACGCGCCCTTCCTCCAGCGGCTGGCGCATGGTTTCCAAAACACTGCGCTTGAATTCCGGCAATTCGTCGAGAAACAAAACGCCATGATGCGCGAGCGAAATTTCCCCCGGTGTCGGGTTGATATTTCCGCCGAGCAAGCCGGCATCGCTCGCCGTATGATGTGGCGCGCGAAATGGCCGTTGCGTGATCAGCGCCTGCCCGGGTTTCAATAATCCGACGATGCTGTGAATCTTCGTCGTCTCGAGCGCTTCGTCCAAAGTCAGCGGCGGCAAAATGGTCGCCAGCCGTTTTGCGAGCATGGATTTTCCGGTGCCCGGCGGGCCGATGAGCAAAACGTTGTGGCCGCCGGCAGCAGCAATCTCCAGCGCGCGTTTTACATTTTCCTGGCCTTTAACTTCGCTGAAATCGCAGTCGTCATCGTGTTCATGCTCGAAAATTTTCGCGATGTCCACCCGCGCCGGCGCAATCTTGATTTCGCCTTCGAGAAATTGCGCCGCTTCGCGGAGATTTTGAACTGGAACGACCTGCAATCCTTTTACCACCGCAGCTTCGGCGGCATTTTCAGCAGGAACGAGAATTCCTGTTTTGCCATCGGCTTTGGCGCGAATGGCGATCGGCAAAATGCCTTTGCACGAACGCACGCCGCCGGTCAGCGCGAGTTCGCCCACCGCGACGAAATGGTCGAGTTGATCGGTCTCAATCTGTTCGCTCGCGGCGAGCATTCCCAGCGCGATCGGCAGGTCGAAGCTCGGTCCTTCTTTTTTTACGTCCGCAGGCGCGAGATTGATCGTCGTGCGACCCATCGGAAATTTGTAGCCGGAATTGGTCAGTGCCGTGGTCACGCGGTCGCGCGACTCTTTGACGGCGGCATCCGGAAGCCCGACAATGACGATGATGGTTTCGCCATATCCGGCATTGACTTCAACTTCGACCGGAAAAGCTTCGATGCCGTTGACTGCCGCGGAACAAACCCGTGAAAGCATGACCAATTATTGGCCTGAGATTGCGTGGTTGAAAATGAAAAAATTCAGGCGTTGTCGCCGACAGTCGTGGATTCGAGCCGCACGCGATAAAGCAATAACACAACGATTTCCAGGAAAACAAAGCGCATCACGCAATTCCATGCCATCGGGCCGGGCTGAAAATCGGTCAAATGCTGCGCCTGCACCGCCGACCAAACGGTTGCGGACAAAATCGCCGCGAACGTTCCCCACCGGCGGCCAACAATCAAGGTCATCAGCGCAACAGGCACCAGATAAAACGGCGCAAAGGTCATGACCGGGCCGCTGAAAAAGTCAATCGCAGCGACTCCTGCCAATAATGCGGCGCTGGCCAGAATGGTGATCCAATTGGCGCGGAATTGTTTGGCCAGCGAACCGCTTTCAGCAGCCGTATCCGAATGGCGCGCGAGATACCATTTTTTGATTTGCCGATACATCCGCAGCCAGGGCAAGGGGATGAATTCAAAAACAACGCGCTTGGCATCATCGAATAGATGCCAGAAATGTCCGCTGATTTTATCGCCGAAACGTTCGAGCGACGATGGACCGCCGCCAACAGATTCGTTTTTGAAATAATCGGGGACCAGACGATTCCAACGAACGCCGTAGCGTTGAAGTTTTTTCCACGCGCCCGGCGGGATAACAGTCGTTGACTGCCGGCGTTCGACCACTCCGCGGCGCAAATGGTTGAAATTTTCCGCGCGATAAACGGCCGAAAAATCGGCGTTATGCAGTTCGAGCATTTGTGGAGTGAATTCGATGCCAAGAAATTGGCAGATGCCACGGCAGACAGCTTCAGTTTTGTCCACTAAATCGTCGTAGCGAACATGGTGAATGCGCACGCCCGATTGCTCGAGTTCCTTGGACTGTCGGATCATTTCTTCATTGTAATGGATCAGGCGTGACAGCATTCCGGGCTGGCGGAAATAGGGCACTTTGCGTCCGGCATCAATGGTGCTGCGATAGATTTCGACCGGATTGCGCCAGATGAGGATGAACAAAGATTCCGGATGGCGGCGCGCGACCTGTTTCAATCGGGTGCAATAAAACGGAGATTTCTCTCCACACACCGCGGCGCCCTTGCCGTCGCTGAATACGCGGTAAATTTCCTTCGGCGTTTGTCGTCCTTCAAGACCGCGCAGGCTGCCGCCGTAAATAAGACGATGTCGTGAGAGCGTTTGATTATAAAATTCCTGGCGTTCCAGCCAGTTGCGGCGAAAACGCATGGGCGAGAAAAATTCCGGGAAATTCCAAAAATCGCTTTCATACATCAAGGCGATTTGAGGATGCTGGTTGAGCAATGAATACAACAGAGACGTGCCGGAACGAAACACGCCGATGACAAATACGGGACTTCTCAGAACAGATTGTTCTTTCGCGTCAGATTCGTTGGCCGGAGTTGTCGGCCTGCCTGCAACAGTCATGGTTTCAAAAGGTTTGCGTTTCGATAATGCCCTGAATTTATGCTGTCACTTATCCAATACATCTAACAGCACCTGTTCGGTTATCGTCAATTGATTTTTTCGGCTATTTTGTATTTGAACATCCGTTTTTTCATCCAGCGCACTGCCAGCAAATCATAAAACGACGCAAACAAACGATTCCACACGCCGTAATTGCTTTGGCCGGCAAAACGCGGATTGTTGCTCACTTCGATTTCCGTCACCGTGTGACCTTCAATCTTGAACAACGTCGGCAAAAACCGGTGCATGCCCTTGAAAAATTTCAAATTCTCGATGCACTCGCGTTTGAACGCGCGATAGGTGCAGCCCGCGTCGGAAATCTTTTCGCCGCTCAATTTGTTGCGCACTCCGTTGGCAATTCGTGATGAAGCCACGCGGATGAAATTGTCCCCTTCGCCGCGCACTTTTACGCGCGTGCCGCAAACGCAATCGTAGTTTTTCAAAGCTTCCAAAAATTTCGGCAAATCTTTCGGGTCATTCTGCAAATCCGCATCCAGCGTAAATAAATATTTCCCTCGCGCGGCTTTCAGCCCGGCAAAACTCGCCGCGCTTTCGCCGCAATTGAACGCGAATTTTTGCACGCGGATTTTTGGGTCGCCGGCAGCCAATTCTTTAAGGATTTCCCAGGATTTATCTTTGCTGCAGTCGTCGGTGATGACGACTTCGTAGGAAATGTTCAGCGGTTCGACCGCCGCGCGAATGGCTTTTATCAATTCACGCAAATTGCCCTCCTCGTTGTAACAAGGAATTACCAGGCTGATTTCCGGACTATCAATGTTCATTGGCCGCAAATGAAAGCATGAAAAAGCGCCGTTCGCACGATTTTTCGCATTCAAACCGCGAGGTTGCTAGCAGCCGAAACTCTGCTAAACTTTTCCGTCTGTGACCGAAAAGAATTCCAAAGAAAAGCCCATTCGCGTCGGAATGATTTCGCTCGGCTGCGCCAAAAATCTGGTGGATGCCGAAATTATGCTCGGCTCGCTGCTCAAATCCGGCGTCGAAATCACCAACGACGCCGCGCGGGCCGACGCCGTAATCGTCAACACCTGTTCGTTCATTGATTCGGCGCAGGAAGAGAGCGTGGACACGATCTTGGAATCCGTCGAATTGCGCGAAGCGAATAAACGCGGCCAGGCCGTCATCGTTTCCGGTTGTTTGTCACAACGGTTTCGCGAAGAGCTTCCCAAACTCATGCCGGAAGTGGACGCGTTCATGGGGATTGACCAGGTCGCGCACGTCGGCGACATCGTTGGCAAAGCGATTGCGAATCGCGGCGAAAGAATTCAGAAACCTTCAACGCCTCACCTTCAACGCTCGACGCCGAAGGAAAAAATCGTCGGACGATTTGCTGAATTGGAAAAAAGCCGGGCGCTTTCAAATCATGAGAAAGAAGAGGCAATCCGCGGCACGGAGAAATTTGGAAAGACGAAGTCGTTCCTCGCGCCTAACGTCCAAAGCCCCGCGCCTTTGCTTGAAATTAATTCGCGTCCCAATTTCATTCCCGATTTTCAGACGCCGCGTTTTCGCCTGACGCCGAAACATTTTGCGTATTTGAAAATCGCCGAGGGCTGCAATCATCCGTGCAGTTTTTGCATCATTCCACGGATGCGCGGTTCGCATCGCAGCCGCGTGCAAAGCGATATTATTGCAGAGGCCAAAGCGCTCATCGCCGATGGCGTGAAAGAAATCAATTTGATTTCGCAGGACTCGACTTATTACGGATTGGATTTGCGGTCCTTGCGGACGGCCACCGGGCGCGCCGCGATTGCCGCTCCTGAAAAATTTGCTGCTGCCGTGAAGTCGTTGCCGGAAAATTCCACGACGATTTGCACATTGTTGCGCGAATTGAATTCGCTCAAGGGCGATTTTTGGATTCGCCTCCTTTACACGCATCCGGCGCATTGGACGGATGAATTGATTTCCACGATTGCCGAATGCAAAAAGGTTGCGCGTTATGTGGATATGCCACTCCAGCACATCCACGAAAACATGCTCGAACGCATGCGCCGCGAGACGTCGCAGCAATATATCGTGGATTTGATCCGCAAAATTCGCGCAGGAATTCCCGGAATCGCTTTGCGCACGACGTTCATCGTCGGATTTCCCGGCGAAACGGAAAAGAGTTTTGAAACGCTGTTGGATTTTATTCGCGAAACGAGATTTGAGCGGCTCGGCATTTTTACTTATTCAAAAGAAGACGGCACGCGCGCCGGCGGCATGAGCGGGCAAATTTCCGACAAAATAAAACAAAAGCGTCGCGAACTGGCGATGGCTGAACAACATCAAATTGCGCGCGAAATTTCCGCGTCATTTGTCGGGCGGCAGATCAAAGTGCTCGTCGAAGGAAAAGCGGACAAAAAACAATTGGAAAATGTTTCTTCCTGGGAACATGGGTTGATTCGCGAAGCCGAAACTCAAAATCCAAAATTTAAAATTCAAAATTATCTTGTCGCGCGCGGCGAAGCGGACGCACCGGACATTGACGGGCGAGTGTATGTTCGCGGCAAATTGCCCGTCGGCAGATTTGCCAACGTGAAAATCATCGGTCACATGGATTATGATTTGATCGCCGAAGCGGTTTAATTCCGTTCAAAAATTTCTGCAAAATCAAAAAAGCTGTTTGGTGAATCGCCGAAGGGCTGCTAAAGTTTTGAGCCTGGCTTGGGGAAAATTTTATCATGCGTTTAGTTATTGTTTCAAACCGGCTGCCGTTCACGGTTTCTTTTAAGGACGGCGCGCCGGAATTCAAAACCAGTTCGGGCGGTTTAAGCACCGGTCTTGCCAGCTATTTGCAGCAGGCGTCCACGGAAACGCAAAACCGGCCGGATTATTTCTGGCTGGGCTGGCCGGGCGCAAACATTGCGCCGGAACATCAGGACACCGTGCGCAAATATGGCGAGGAACAATTCAAATGCGCGCCGGTTTTCCTGCCGGAAGAAAGCATGGACCATTTCTATCACGGCTTTTGCAATAAAACGGTTTGGCCGTTATTCCATTATTTTCCCACGTTGACGCGTTACGAAGAAAACTACTGGGAGGAATATCGTCACGTGAACCGTGTTTTTGCCGATGCCGTGCTCGCGTCGTTGCGTCCCGGCGACATGGTCTGGGTGCATGATTACCATTTGATGCTGCTGCCGAAATTGATCCGCGAAAAATTTCCGGACATGCCGATCGGATTTTTCCTGCACATTCCGTTTCCGTCCTTTGAATTGTTCCGCATGATTCCGCGTCCTTGGCGTGAGGAAATCATCGAAGGATTGCTCGGCTCAAGCGTCATCGGTTTTCATACCCACGATTATACCAAGGATTTTTTGACGTCGGTTTTGCGCACGGCCGGGCATGAACATCAGCTCGGCAGCATCACCTTGCGTGAGCGCGTGGTGAAGGTGGACACCTTTCCGATGGGCGTGGATTTCGAACGGTTCTTCAAGGCGGCCCAATCGCCGGGAACGGAAGCCAGCGTCGCTGAATTGCAGGCAAAATGCGCCGGCCAAAAGGTCATTTTCTCCGTGGACCGGTTGGATTATACCAAAGGCCTCATCAATCGCCTGCGCGGTTACGATTTGTTTCTCAAAAACAATCCGCAATGGCATGGCAAAGTCGTCTTCATCATTTCCGTCGCGCCCTCGCGCATCGCCGTGGAAAGTTATCAGGCGATGAAAGTGGAATTGGAACAAATGGTCGGGCGCATCACCGGCGCTTACGGCAACGTTCATTGGACGCCGTTGATTTATCAGTATCGGAATCTCGGTTTTGAAGAAATTGTCGCCCTTTACCGTTCCTGCGATGTCGCGCTCATCACGCCGCTGCGCGACGGCATGAATCTCGTGGCGAAAGAATTTGTCGCGTCGCGTCCGGACAAAAAAGGCGTCCTCATCTTGAGCGAAATGGCCGGCGCCGCCAAAGAGATGGGCGAAGCTCTTGTTATCAATCCGTTTTACACCGAAGATTTTGCCCGCGCCTTGGAGCAGGCTTTGGCCATGCCGGAGAGTGAGCAGATCAAACGCAATGGAATCCTCCAGAACCGCTTGCGCCGTTATGATGTGAACCGCTGGGCGGATGAATTTATCCAGGCGATGATTTCCATCGAAAAGACCGATGCCGCGCGTAAAGCGCGATTGCTCACCGGCAAAGCTTACTCGGGATTGATGCAGCAATATCGCGCCTCAACGCGGCGCGCATTGATGCTGGATTACGACGGCACGCTCGTGCCGTTCGCCACGGAACCGCACCTGGCGCAACCAGACGCGGAATTGATCGAAATTCTCAACCAGCTTTGCCTCGATCCTAAAAATGATGTCGCCATCGTCAGCGGCCGTCCACGGCGCGATTTGGAGGAATGGTTCGGAAAATTGCCGATTTCATTGATCGCCGAACATGGCGTCTGGTTACGGAACAAAAATTCCGACTGGCGCATGTTGAAACATTTGACGACCGATTGGAAAGAGCGAGTGCGTCCGATTTTGCAACTTTACGTGGACCGATTGCCCGGCGCGTTGCTGGAGGAAAAGGAATTTTCCCTGGCGTGGCATTTCCGCAACACGGATCCCGAGCAGGCATCGCAGCGCGCGAAGGAATTGATTGACGATCTGGCCGGCTACACGCGCAACATTGACGTGCAGGTCCTGGAAGGCAACAAAGTCATTGAAGTCCGGAACACCGGCGTCAATAAAGGCACCGCGGCCGTGGATTGGCTCTTCGGCAATCCGCAGGATTTCATGCTCGCCGTCGGCGATGATTGGACGGATGAAGATTTGTTCCGCGCGCTGCCTCCGGCGGCCTTTTCCGTCCGCGTCGGCATGGCCAACACCGCCGCGCGCTATTACATCAGCAATCCCGTCGCTGTCCGCCGAATGCTGCGGGAAATGACATCTCCCACGCCATCGCAGGAAACACTATGAATATCGGAGATATTTTGACTCAAATGGCGTCCGGTTTCAGTTCATTGATTTCGGACGCATTGAAACCATTTTTCGGTCCCGCCTTCGATCAAAAGGCTTTTGGTTCCGTCACCTGGTCGGATTTATGCGTCACGGCATGCCTGCTTATTTTGTTTTTCATCCTTCACGCCGCGGCCGCGATTTTTTTCAAATTCAAAACCCGCCGGGCCAACGTCGAAGCAAAACAATTGAAGAGCAATTTTTTTGGCGCGGCGGGCAAGCCGCTTTATTTGCTCATTTGGATCTGCGGCATTTACATTTCCATCACGCCGTTGCTGTTGCGGATCCCGAAAGCACAACAGGACTTGATCCGCACGGTTTTTACCGCGCTGTTGGCGTTTGGAATCTTTATCGTGCTGGTCTGGTTTTTTGTCCGCTTTACCCGCGTGCTTGAGGCGCATGTGACCGTTTGGGCGGGAAAGACGGAAAGTAAATTGGATGACCTGCTCGTGCCGCTCATCGGTAAAAGTCTTCGCATCCTTGTGCCGGTGCTGGGAGTCATTTTCGCGCTGCCCGTTTTGAATTTACCGGAGCAATACGCGAGCGTCATCGCCCGCGGCAGCAGCATCTTGCTGATTGCCGCCATCGCGTTGATTTTGGGACAGGTCGTCAATCTCGGCGAAAAATATCTGCTGACCAAATACGACATCAAAGCCGCCGACAATCTGCAAGCGCGCAAACTTTACACGCAGGTCCATGTCCTGAGCAAAACGCTTTACTTTATTATTGCTCTGTTCGCGGTTGCTTCGATGCTGATGCTGTTCGAAGAAGTCCGGCGATTGGGCACAAGCATCCTGGCCTCCGCCGGAGTCGTCGGCGTCATCATGGGCTTCGCAGCGCAAAAAACGATTGCGAACCTGTTCGCCGGATTTCAACTCGCCATGACTCAACCGATTCGTCTGGATGACGTCGTCATCGTCGAAGGCGAATGGGGGCGCGTGGAAGAAATTTCGTTGACCTACGTCGTCATCCATATCTGGGACGATCGCCGGCTGGTTGTGCCGTTGAGTTATTTCATCGAAAAGCCTTTTCAGAACTGGACGCGCGCCACGTCTCAATTGCTCGGGTCAGTTTTTGTGTTTGTTGATTATACCTTTCCGGTCGATGAAGCCCGCAAGGCGCTCAAAGAAATCATTGAAAATCACCCGCTATGGGACAAACGTTTTTGGAATCTGCAGGTGAGCGACACTGACAGCAAAACGATGCAATTGCGCGTGCTCGCCACCTCGGCGGATTCTTCCAAAGCATGGGATTTGCGCTGCGACATTCGCGAACAGTTCATCGCTTATATCCAGAAAAATCATCCGCAATGCCTGCCGCGCCTTCGCGCTGAATTCGATTCCGCCGCGCCGCAGAAGCCGGGAACCGGCTCATCAGAAAGCCCCGCCGCCATCCGTTGAACGGCGGAGGCATTTCCGGCGATTTCAAGACGCTTGCGTCCGCGCCAGCCGCCGACTAATGTTTTGCTGGCTGCGCCCGTAGCTCAGTTGGATAGAGCATCTGCCTTCTAAGTCAAAAACAAGTTTTGCCTGTGTTTGCTCATGATGGGTCACTCAATGTTTATCAGAATTTTTTCAGTCTCGGCTTTGGTCACGTTTGGCAGTTTTGGGTCATAAAAGTGCGAGTAGTATAGAAAAGCAGTATAGAAAGTCAGACCACCTGCCTATTTATTTTTTCCGCCGACCGATGGACAAATTACGTGAGTGAATCTCCTAAACCCGCATACCGCGACTGCGATTTTGAGCGAGTGATTGCCTTTCAGAAATGACGCGCTCCATTTTGGCTTCAAACGATTCGACGACGTAGCTCATGTCTTGGTGTGGATAATTTTCGATGAGATGTTCGCTCACTTGCGCCTTAACATCATCTTTCCAAAGATTCAAAATTTGCTTCTGGTCACGAATGAATTCACGCAAAACGTCTCTGACATTGTGGCCGCTATTCAAAACTTCTTTGGCTTCGCCGGTCGGCAATGACAGACATTCGATAACGGCAAATTCAATTTTACCGGCAATGCGACGGTGACAAATCGAAGTGATTTTCGATAAATCAAAATCATGCCGCCATTCTGTGCCGTCGTCAGTTTGAATGGTGCGTCCGGGCGAAAGCAGCGCGGTTCTAAAAGCCTCGTTCCCGATGGTCGTCAGATTGCTTTCAATGCCGTGAATCTCATCGCATGAGTTTTTGAAATGCTTCATCTGTTCCGCAAAAACAGCATTCGTCTCGACGGCAATCCGTTCTTCTTGTCCTGTGAGAATGTGATTGGAGTTCATAATTACATCAAATTTGTCTGTAAAAGTTTTAAGAGTTCAACGCGTGGCACGAGCAATTTGCCACGCAACACACGGCAGGTTTTTAATTTCTGCCGCTGAATCAGCCGATACATGGTGTAATAATTGATGCCGAGCATATCGGCAGATTCCTGCACCGAATACGCCAACCGTTCGGCAGGCGGCGCGGCAGTTTGCGTTTGTGCGTCATTTTCTGTTTCCATACGACTCAACTGGTTGTTGATTTTCAAAACAAAGCGGGTCTTCGATTTGTTTACTCCAATCAATTTTGGAAAGGAATTGTATAGGCTGAACTTCGAGTGCGGCGGCGAGATAACAAATTTGGATCAAATCAATTCGCAGCGAACCACCTTCGATTTTGGCAACGGTGTCGCGTGTGGCGTCATGCCAGCCACGGAATTGTAATTCAACGGCTAAATCGTCCTGCGTCAACCGCTGTTGGTTACGTAGTTTGCTCACCAGTCGTCCGATGAAATTTCTCTGCTTCATTGACTCAAATTTTCCACGTCGCCAGTCATGCATTGCCCAGAAAACTGGACAAAATGACGTTCCCGCTCACTTTTTACATTTCCACGCGATTTCATCTTTATTGTCCCGAATTCGGGGCAAAATGATGTTTTCAGAAATTAAAAACCGACTTCCAAAAACGTGGCCAAAGCCAAAATTGGAAGTGGGGGTCAGCAAGCCCGACGGCGAATTGCAATCAGGCTCTCGCCAATAGTGGCCTCACAATGAGGCGGCGCGCTCGCGCAAACAGGCAGTTGCCTGACCTATAATAGGATTTGAGGGGCATTATTGAGCCAGCTTTCGCCAACTCTAGCCAAGTAGGAGAATCCAGACTTTCGTCCTGTCTCAATTGAATAATTAGCACAGGTGAAATGAAACGCAAGTTGGAGCGGATGAAAAATTTCCGGCAAGAAATCCTTGGCGCGCAATACTTAGAAGCCAAGTCCATGTCTGGCCTGTGTTTGTCAACGGTGGAGCCGCGAAAAACAGCTAGCACGAAGTGCCTCTTTAATTTCGGACAACCTTGACAAGCACAGGCCGGACATACAATCGGACGAAGGCGAGCGCGCCGGAACTGGCTCTACCAGTTCAATTATAGATTAGATGCCACGACGCCGTTGGAAACTGCATATCGGGTCAAATTCGCAACATTATGAATATCCAGTTTCGTCATGAGTCCTTGCCGATGTTTCTCAATAGTTTTTGTGCTTAAGCATAGCATGCCACCCATTTGCTTGGTGGTATATCCTTCCGCAACCAGTTGGAGGACTTCCATTTGACGGGTGCTCAACCTGACAGTTTTTTTGATCAGGTTATTGAAAAAATTTTCCTGCGGTTGTCTCAATAAACGTCTGGCGATAAGAGGACTGAAAAAAGCGTTGCCTGCGGCGATCTCGCGAATGGCTTGTAACAAATCATTTTCGGCGGATTCTTTCATCAAATATCCGATGGCGCCTGCTTTCACCGCGTGCTGCACATATTGATCGTCGTTGTAAGCCGAGAGGATGAGCACTTTGGCCGATGGAAATTCTTGCACAATCTGGCGCGATGCCTCCACTCCGTTCAACAATGGCATAGAGATGTCCATCAGGACCACATCGGGCAAAAGTCTTCTGGTTTCCCGCACTGCCAGATGACCGTTTCCGGCTTCACCAATCACTTCGATGTCCTCTGCAGTTTTCAGAAGCTGCCGCAGCCCCGACCGGACCATAACGTGATCGTCACAAAGTAACACAGTAATTTTTTTCATTTATTTCCTGGATGGTTGTTCGATAAATCCGCGCAATTTGCCCGGCAACGGCAAGGGTTTTAAAACAGAACTTATTTTCGGATGTTCTCCGATTTTCTCCGGCCGGCGCAGGTCTGCGTTCAACCAAAAGTTCTTAAGATTCCGAATCAGGTAACCGAGTCCTTCCAATGTTGGCGGTTTTACCAGATAAGCATTTGCGCCTTCCTCGTATGCTTTTGAAATATCGGCCACGCTTTCCGACGAGGTGAACACAATCACGATGGTTGATTTGAATTTGGACTGTGTGCGCAGCCAATGCAGCACGACCATTCCCATTCGATACGGCAGTTTCAAATCCAGCAGGACAAGCGCCGGCAAGGGGAACCTCTCACGGTCGGAATATTTTCCAATTCCGCTGAAATAATCCATGGCTTCCTGGCCGTCTTTGACGACTTGAATGAGGTTCGAAAGGCGAACCTCCTTCGCCGCCAGCATGAAAATTTCCACGTCACTGTCTTCATCTTCAACCAATAAAATGGTGTCATTCATTTACGGCCTTTTTCGTGAATTGCTCTTCACGGCTGATGCCATTTCCATTATTCGATGGCAAGGGACCGAATATCGTGGTGCGTGAATCCACAAATCGCGGCGCTGGTCCGGCAAATGATTCACGTGGCAGCGTGTTGTGCGTCAGCCAAAAATCCTTGAGCGCTTTGAGCATGTCTTCAAGCTTGCTCGCCTCGGATGGCTTCGTAAGAAATGCATTCGCTCCCAAACGGTAGGCGGTCTTGATGTCCACCTCTTCCGCCGAAGCAGTCAACATAATGACGACGATTTCCATTCCCATCTGCTGGCGAATCCATTTCAAGACATCAAGCCCCATCACATAGGGCAATTTCAAATCCAGCAGCACGAGGTATGGCAACGGGAATTTTTTTCGGTCGCCGAATTTGCCGGCGCCTTGCAAATAATCAATCGCCTCCCGGCCGTCGTTGGCCACGAGAACAGGATTTTCTATACCGGCATTCTTTAAGGCATGATGCAGGAGAATGACATCGTTGGGGTCGTCTTCGACCTGAAGTATTGGTTTCATAATTTTATCCTTTCTTTAATTGAATCCAGAAATTACTGCCTTTGCCCAATGCCGACTCGAAGCCGACCTGGCCGCCCATGCGTTCAGCCGCCTTGCGCACGATGGTCAGGCCAATGCCCGTCCCTTCGTATTCCGAGGCCGGATGAATCCGCTCGAACAAACGGAAAATCCGGCTGTAATTTTCCGGGGCGATACCGATGCCGTTGTCTTTGAAAGAGAAGCGGACGGAATTGTCGTCAATCGCTTCCGTTGAAATATCCATTCGAGGCGTGGTTCCGGGCGAAACAAACTTGACGCCATTGCCCAGCAGATTTGAGATGCATTGCGTCAACAACGCTTCATTTCCAGTGACAACGGGCAACTTGCCGTGAATGTGAATCTCCGGTTTGATGGCCTGTCCGTTCGGATAGGTCTCAATGATATCGCGCGTCAGGCGGTCTAAATCTATCGGTTTGAGCAACAGCGGCGTGTGGAGGATTCTCGTATAACTTAAAACGTCCTGAATCAGCCGGTCGAGCCGGACGGACGAACGCATGATTTGTTGCAAATAATTGATTCCCTTCTCATCGAGCTTGTCGCTGTATTCCTTCACCAGAAACGACGCAAAACTTTGCATCGCCCGCAACGGCGCGCGCATGTCGTGCGACACGCTGTAAGAAAATCCTTCCAGTTCGCCGATGGTTTCGCGCAATTGGCCGGTGCGTTCCGCGACGACTTGCTCCAATTCAAGCGCGTGTCGGCCGATTTCATTTTTGGCAGTCACCAGCGCGCGTTCGGCGTGTTTGCGTTCGGTGATGTCGCGGATGTTGCATTGGATGACCTTGCGCCCGTCTTCATCGTAAAGATTGCTGACGAATTCAACTTCATGTCCCTGGCCTTTCTTATTTTGAAGCGGCAGATTTTCGTAACGGATAAAATGTTTTTTCTGTAACTCGCGAAAAGCCGACTGGCTGGCTTTTTCATCCTTAAGCAGGCCGATTTCCCAGAGTTCTTTGCCGACCAATTCCTTGCAGGGATAACCCAATAATTCCGTCATGAACGGATTGGCATCCGTGATTTTACGAGTGTCGGGATCCATGATGAGAATTCCGTCATGGGCTGCCTCAAAAAGTCTGCGATAACGGATTTCCGAAGTCCGCACGGCAGCTTGTTCTGCCCGGCGTTCGGTGATGTCTTCGATGAACAGAAGAATTCTCTGGAGATGATCCACCTGACGACCGCTCAACAACATCGTGCGCCGCCCGATACTTTCAAACTCATGCGTCATCTCGAAGTTTGTAAAATAATCTTTCCGCGGCAGGACTTGTTCCAGCAAAGTGCGCAACTCGGGAATGTTCCACTGGCCGTTGCCCAATTCATACACGAGGCGGTTCACCGTATCGCGCGCGGGAATTTTGAAACTTTTGCAAAAAGATTTGTTGGCCGTCTGCACGCGCAACTCTTCGTCGAGAACCAACAACGGCGGGACGGCTTCGATGACGGCTTCCGCATAATCGCGCGTGGCGAGCAATTGTTTCTGGAGCAGGAAAGCTTCTTCCAATTTTATCCGCTCATTTTGGCGCACGGCTTGCAAACTGGCCTTGGGAACAAACTTTGGCCCACTGGCGGTTTGTTTCTTTCGGCCATTGAACCGGACACGAACTAATGTTTGTGCTTTCATAATTATCCATCCCTCTTGCTAAACCCATAACGAGCGCGGAACCAAATCCGCCAGTCAGATCGAACATGAGGCCACAAGTTTTCGGTTTTCCTTCGACCAGTAGAATAAACCCTAAGATGCAAGGTGGGTATTTGGGGAATCACCGGAGGGTGTTTGCCCCGCCGAATACTTGAGAACAGTCCGGCGAAATCAACTCGGCGTGGCCGCAGGCTCCTCGACTTGCGGAAATCTTTCCCCCAATTTGCCTTCGCTCTCCGTTGGCAATTGCTTTCCACTGATGTCCACTTCAGGCACCTGGCACGTCATCCAGTAGGCATTGATTGTCTCCAATTGATTTTGCAACGCGTCAAAGCCATTTGGCTTTATATGATAGGAACTGGCTCCCAACATATACGCCTTCTTGATATCGTCGAGGTCCGGGGAAGCGGACAAGACGATCGTAGGAATGACCTTCCACGCCGGATTGCTCTTCAAAAATTCCAATACCGCAAAACCATCCGCCCGCGGCATTTTCAAATCCGTCATGATAAAGGTGGGATAAACAAATTTTTCCCGGTCGGCATATTTTCCTTCTCCCTTCATGTAGGCGATGGCCTCCGCTCCATCAGACATAATTTGGATGGGATCGGTCACGCCGATTTTTCGGAACGCAAGTTCAATCAAATGCTGATCGTTCGGATCATCTTCAATGACCATGATGGTGGCATGATACTTTTTCATGCATCAACCTAAGCCGAAAAGCGCATGAAGGATATTTGGGGAATGACCTACGGGCATTGACCCCGTTTCGCAGATGACCGTTGGGGACATCCCTTATTGGATTTTATTTTCAGGCAGATAAAATTCTTGCAGTTGCTAAATCAACAGGCGGAAAATAATGCTTAACATTTCCACAAAGACGGCCGGATGGCAGATACGCTGTTGGGATTGGGTTAAAGCCGGCGAACTGTTTGAATTACACGGCGTTGAAACGACGCACTTGCTTTTCTGCCACGAACTTTGCGCGGCCTATAAATATCAACACCACTTTTCCGCCCCATCCGTTTTAGCGTTCGCTTCCGCCAATTTAAATTTGTTCGCCATCACTCCTCCGTCCCGACAACCTGCGCCGCCACTTTTAATGGTTGCCTGAACAACTTGACGATTGCCAAAAACTTCACGGAAAAGTCTGACTTAACAATTTCACAAAAGCGTCTCAGGGAAAAACTTGTTGGTTTTACCCCCCCCCCCTATCAGCAGTTGAAAGTTTCCTTTCACCCGCTTGAATTTCTTCCAGCTTTGCGGCGACCAATTTCTTCAACGGCACGCCGTTCACTTCGTATTTATCAAAATCTCTCACCGAAATATTTTTAAGCCTCTCGGCGATGAACGGCTTATTCGAGTCATTGTAACTCTCAACAAAAAAATTCGTGTAATCTTCAAAAACCAGCGTGAACCAGATAATGCCGTCCGGCTTATTGATTTCATCAAGATGATGTCGCTTCTGCATGCGTCATCAGTGTGTCCTACCCGAGTGGCGCAAAACATGGGGTGACAACCCTATTTATTTATTGCGTCACTCACCAAGGTTGGAGCAATCCAGCCTTTTGTGAAAGCGGCTGAATTGGCGACGATTTTGAACGCGCAAGAAATGGCAGCGCAAAGCCAAATCAAATTGATTGCCTCAAGTCATCGAGGCTGTCCGTTTCCATTTCTTTATCTTCGGCTGCACGTTCGGCACGGATGAGCCTTGCGCCTGACGGAAATTAAATTTCGCGCGCAATCGCAGCGTGCCCAGCAATAAATCCGCCAGCGGCATCACCACGTTGAAATTTTTCTGCATGTAACGGTGATGCAGCAGATGATGTCCGTTCAGCCGATAAAATATCCGCGATTTTTCCAATCGCCGCTGCTTCGGCAGATGCATGCACCAGTGCATATATTCGTAGGCTGTGAAATACAATGTGCAGGCAATGGCCGCGCCGCAGAGCACGCCCCATTTGTGCGCGAAGAACGCCCAGATTAAAAACGGCAACTGGCACAATGCCACAATCACCGGCCCGTTCCACCATGCCATTGGTATCGTCTTCTTGTCTTTCTCGTTGACCAGATGATACGTCTCGTCCGCTTTGAAGATGTGATGATGCACCAGCGTGTGCGTTTCAAATGGATATCGAAAACCGGGCCACGGTTTGTGCATGAAATAACGGTGCAACGTCCATTCAAAAAACGAACCGAAAACCGTGCCGGCCAAAAATCCAATCGAAAGCCAAAAGAAAAACGCAATCATAACAAAACCTCTTTCCCTCAATCTCAATCAATTTCGTCCACGACATTGAAAACTCAAATCATTATTTCAAACGCCGTTTGAATAAATTAACGCGCGTATCGCAAACGCAATAAATGCGGGTAGAACAAGCGGGCGCGCTGATTTTATTCAGGTCACGCCCGCTCTTGTCACCGCGTCGGAGGAACAACACGGACAGACATTCTTAAAATCGTCATTCAATGGATCTTCAACCGGACGGTGTTCTCAATGATTCCTTCGGCGATGGCATAGCGCGTGAGGCCGGCAACGTCGTGGATGTCGAGCTTGCTCATGAGATGCTGCCGGTGTTTGTCCACCGTTTTGAAACTCACGCCCAAATCGCCGGCAATTTGTTTGTTCGGCTTGCCTTCAACAATCAACTGGAGCACTTCCACTTCGCGCGAGCTCAAGCGGTTGTCCCCTTGCTCTCCGCGTTCAAATGATTTGCGGCGGCGGTCTTTGAGGCGTTTGGAAATGGCGCCGCTGAAAAATTGATTTCCTTTTTGAACCTCGCGAATCGCCTTGGGGAGATTCTCTGACGAAGTTTGTTTGAGCAGAAATCCCGTTGCGCCCAGCACGGTCACCTGCTCCACATAAGCGTCGTCACTGTGCGCGGTGAGAAAGAGCACGCGGATATCGGGTAAATCTTTTCGGATTTGCCGCGCGGCTTCCATGCCGTTGAGCACGGGCATGGCGATGTCCATGACGACGACGTCGGGACGAAGTTTCTGCGCCAGTTGCGCGGCTTGGCGGCCATCGGCGGCTTCGCCAACGACTTCGATGTCCGGTTCGTGTGCCAGCAATGACTTAAAACCTTCACGGACGAGCTGGTGGTCTTCCGCAAGCAATACTTTTATTCGTTTCATGCAATTCAAAATTGAGTTTTAGATGTCAAAATCCGCAAATTTCCCGCCCCCCCCCCGTGACTTGCCATTTGTTAACGGGATTTGTGCAGTGACGGTAGTGCCTTTGCCCGGCGCAGAGGTGACGGTGAACGTGCCGCCGACCATTTCCAATCGTTCTCTCATGCCGAGCAGTCCCAATCGTTTTCTTTTTTTGTCGTGCAAGACGCGTTGCTCCTCAAAGCCTTTGCCGTCGTCTTTAATTTTCATGCAAATAGCGCCGCCTGTTTTTTGAATCTTCACATCCACCTGGCTGGCCTGCGCATGACGGGCGACATTGGTGAGCGCTTCCTGCGCGACGCGATAGAGCACGGTGCGTTTATCGCCGTTCACCTGCTCAACCCCCGCAAAAGCCGACAGGCTGACAAGGACTCCGGTCTGTTCCCTGAAATTTTTCATAAAAGTATGAAGAGCAGGAATCAATCCCAAATCGTCCAGGACCGTCGGGCGCAATTCGCGGGCGAACTGGTGCACGATGTCCACCGAATGTTGAATCAGCTTTTGCGTGCGGGCGATGCTCTTTTCGAGGTCGGCGGAATTTAAGTTGGCTTCTTTTTTCAAGGTTGCCAGCCGGACATTGATGCCCGTCAAAGTCTGGGCGATGACATCATGCAACTCGCGGCTGATGCGCTTGCGTTCCTCTTCCTGCGCCCGCAGAACTTCGCGCGACAAATGCCGTAATTGTTCCTGCATCTGATGCGACTGCTCCAATAAACGGCTTTGGTATTGCTCGCTTTTCCTAAGGGATTTTTCCACCGCCTCGCGCCGGACAATTTCCTTTTTCAATTTCCGGTTCGCAGCGGTCAGCACGTCCATGCGGCGCTGCGCCTCCGCCCGCTTGCGCTCGATGATTTTCGCCTGCAGTTGCGCGTTCAAGTTCTCCGCCGCCTCCGTAAGCTCGTGCTGGCGCACCGAACCAAGCACCAACGCCTCGTTCATCGCGAGCATCTTTCGTTGGAGCTGACGGGACTTGTTCACTTGAGTGTTTTCTACTTTTTCGCCTTCGGTTCGGGCGGGGCCTCTTCCCGTTTGCCGATTCGGTCCGGCAATCCGCTGGTCAATTTGGTGTAATCAGTCCGGCGCGGGTGGATGATTACCACGCCTTTGTCCGTGATGACATATTCGCGGATGTCTTTGCTGTGATTGCCACCGCGCATTTTGATGACGACCATCACTTTCCGAAGCTGGCCGTCTATCTCGACATAACGCATCCGGATGATGTCGTCCGTGAGGAAGGAAATCGTGTAATGACTGAACGGCATGGCGTCGAAGGTGTCCTCGATTTCGACCGTGCTAAGGATTGTGATGCCCGCTCCCGTCAAAGCCGCAATCATCCGGTAGAGCGATTCCCGAAAGTCCGCGCGGAAACCGGGCGCCAGCGCCATCTCGAAACCGACCAGCGAATCTATCACCAGCCGTTTGGCGCCGACCCTTTTGATGGCATCGAGAATTTCCTGCATCGTTTCATCCACCGAAAGGTCGAGCGGACGAAGATAAAGAGTTTCGAGCATTCCTTTTTCTTCCGCCGCTTTTAATTTCAGGCCGAACATGCCCGCGCGCTGCGTGTAGCCTTGCGGGCGTTCTTCAAAGATGGCCATGATGCCCGGTTCCTTGTGACGCAATCCTTCGGCAATGAATTGCGTGGCCAAAGCCGACTTGCCCGTGCCTGAAGGCCCGGCCACCAGCAGGCTGTCGCCTTCAAGAATTCCGCCGCCAAGCATTTTATCCAATTCAGGAATGCCGATGGACAGCCGGCGACGACGCGCCGGTTTCGTTTTGTTGCCGGTCAATCCCAGCGTGCGCGAGAAGGCTTGCAATCCGCCGTTGCTGATGCGGATGGTGTGCAACCCCGGCACGGATTCTTGTCCGCGCAATTTCATGATTTGCAATTTTCGCACCACGGAATTTCTCTCGGACACCTGCCAGAGCCAGAAGAGTCCATCGGCCACGGTGAAGAGCGGATTGTCGCGCATCTCCGACTCGGCATATTCGCCGACCAGAAACGTTGTGGCCTGCCAACTGGTGAGAAACTGCGCGAGCCGCTGGATAAACGATTGCATTTCCAATTCGTTGGCCGTGGCCATCGCTTTGCGCACCACCGTGCGAAAGGAATCCACCACCACGATGCCCGGATTGACCGTCTTGACCTGATTGATGATTTCCTCAAGCACCGCGATCAAATCCTTCTCCAGGACCACGTCGGCCAGATTGATGAAGCGGATGGCCTTGCCCAATTTGGATTCGTCGAAGAAAGAATACTGTTGCTGATAGCGAAGCATCTTCATGGCGGGTTCGCCAAGGACGGTGAAATAGAGCGCCGGTTTTTGCGGGGTCGCGTTGGCGAAAACAATCTGGTGCGCGAGCGTGGTCTTGCCGCAACCGGGCGTGCCCGCGATGACGTTGAAGGAAAATTCCGGGATGCCGCCGCCGAGGATGTCGTCGAGACCGCGCACACCGGTGGGAATTTTGTGAATCGTCACTTTGGCGGGGCGGCTCATGACTTTCCTTGACGGTTTGCGTTTGGCTGCGTCATTTTGCTTTTTCATTTTTTAACTCCTTTATCAAAATTCAAATCATTGGGGGACAGTTTTGGCCAGACCTCGCGCACCATTTGCAGCGTCAATTTTTCGCCGATGAAAGCCACCAGCAGCCCCAGCAATCCGGCAACCAGAACCACGCCACCCCCGGCAATCTTTTTCATCTCAACTTTCGTTTCAAGTTCCTCCAATCCATCCAGAGAGCCGTCCGCTTTGACATGCAACGAGCGCAGCCACGGAACTTCCGCGCCGGCCAGCGCGAGCGCGCGCGAAAGCAATGCGCGAAAACCGGCGTTCCCCATGAGCGTCGTCAAATGCGGAAGCAGTTTCTCGATGACAAGAAAGGCCGCCAAAGGTTTTGTCGCGGAAGATTTCTTTCCCATCGTCTCACAAGCGATGAGACGTCTGGCGAAATTCCGCATTTTGGGAGTAGCGCGGCTCATTTGGAAATGCGTTCGCGCAAGACGCTTCTCTGCGGGATTTTTCCGTTGTTACTTTTTATTTTCATCCGAATGGCGGGCCGATCGGGCGGCAAATTTCCGCGAGTCTCCTCATTTTTGAGATGAACGTCGAGTTCACGCGCGAACCGATTGATCGACTTGACTGATTCTTCCACCAGCCGTTGTGTCCTGGCAATGTCTAATTTGAAGTCCCGCGCGGTGGTCGCGGCTTCCTTTTTCAATGTCAACAGCCTGACGTTGATTCCCAACAAAGTCTGGGCGATTTCATCCTGCAGATTGCGGCTAAGCTTTTCCCGTTTATCTTCCTGCGCCGTCAGAACCTGATGGGTCAAATCTTGTAAATGATTCTGCAGGCGGTGCGATTCTTCCACTAACTTTTGGGAATGTTGTTCGCTCTTCTTGAGGGCTTTCTCCACAGTCTTACGGCGGACGATGCTCTGTTTCAATGACCGATTGGTGGCGGCCAGGTCTGCTGTGCGACGGTTCAGGGCATTCAATCGGGCGTTTGCCTTGAGCGTGGCGTTGTGCGCCTTCTCGATGGGGGTGACGGCTCCGGCAAGAAATTTTTCCGCCCGTTTAACGAATCCATTCCGACTCATCCGCGGACCTTGCTTCAAATGTCTCCGCAAGGCCGAAGCGTAGCGCCGCGATAATGTATTTAAGTTGGGTTTCATGATGCGCAAAAATACGCCTCGCCATTTGGGTGTTTGATACTACTCCGTCCATTTAATTGTCTGATTACCGCCTCGATCTGTCCATAAGGGAAGTCCCCCCTGCACGACAAGCCAAGGGGGAACAACCCCACGGTGAACACGTCATATCGAAAGCATGCGTAGAAGCCTATTGTTGGGTATGAAACCAACAGGCTTCCTCCAAAACCAGGACCAAACACCAGCCAGTGAACCGCAGCCAATTTCAACTACGAACCTGAATCAAAACGAAATTGATTTTGTGCCATCGCCGGACGAGGTGTCGAGAAGAGCCTACTTCAGTTATGTCAATCAGGGGTCATTGCCCGGCCACGAAGTGCAGCATTGGCTGGAGGCCGAAAAGCAATTGGTCGAGGAACGAAAGCTGACCCGAATTCACAGCCGTCATCATTAGCGCAAAATAATTTTAAGAGAATCGGTTATAAAAACGAACACTCCCATCATTGACCGCGACCTGACCAGAGAAGCTCCGCACAGTCCGCGGGAACGCATTGCCGGATTCGCCATCGCCATCCGTGCCGTTGATAAATGTCGCGCCAGCCTGACGGGCAAGCTCGGTGCATATAATTACGATTGTCCGCTGGACAATATGCTCTTCCGTTTCAAAGGCATTACCAGCGCGCAATTCAAAGCCGCCGTTCAAGCTTCGACAAGTTATGAAGAGGTCGGCGATTGGCTGCTGACCCATGGCATCATCAAAACACCGGAGGAAATCAAAATCTGGTCGGATGAAATGGAATCCTCTGAGGTGGAGAAAAATCCGATCAAGCGCGCCCATTTAATCGAAAGTTTCAGGTTGAATCCTCAAACGAACAGGCTTTTCGATTGGCTCGAAGCAGATGACCGCAGAACCGTTTAACATTTTTCCCTTTGCATTCCAACCTGAACTGTTTCGCATGATAAAAATCGCGTCATGTTGGAAAGTCCACGTTCTGACACTGGCGGTTTTGTGCCTCACGCCATTGGCGCGCGGAGAGGATGCGACGTTGACTTTGACGATGGCGTCCAAATCCGTGACCGCCGGCGACCGGATGAGCGTCTGGTTGAATGCACTCAATGCTTCGAGCAACGAAATTTCCTGGACGTTTCCACAAAAGATTGAGAGCAAAATTATTTCTCTGCAAGGCACGTTCGATGGTTCGCTGGAATTACGTTCGGCAGAATCCAACACTGTCACGATTGCGCCCGACGCTTTTGTCCGGCGCGAATATCTTTTCTCCGTGCCGGATTCAGTCACCGGACAAGTCGTCATGGAATTTCCAAAACTCAACGTCAACCGCACAGCGCTGGACGTGCAACCTCCGGCAACCGGCGCGGGCGCGCCGAAGAAAAAAAGCGATTCGGTCTTCACGCAGTTCGTCAAGGAAGTCGAGCCGGAGGAACCGGATAAAGGTTATGAACCCGGCCGTTTTTTCAAGGAACACATTTCAGGTTATGAGCCGATGTATTTCATCGTCGGGCCTGAATCCTTGAACGCAAAATTCCAAATCAGTTTCGCGTATCAATTGTTGAACAACGACGGCCCGCTCGGGATAAAAGTGCCCGCACTCAAAGGTTTTCACCTCGCCTACACGCAGGTTTCACTGTGGGATTTGAAGGCGGCATCCGCTCCTTTTTTGGACACAAGCTACAAACCGGAGTTTTTTTATTCCTGGGAAAATGTCACGCGCGCAAAACCGTCCGACTGGATTCAACTTGATTTGCAAGGCGGTTTGAAGCACGAGTCCAACGGCAAAGACGGCGCGGATTCGCGCAGCCTGAACATCGCGTATTTTCGACCGACCTTCACCATCGGACGCGATGAGGGTTTTCAACTTACCTTGCAACCGCGCGTTTGGACCTATCTCAGCGATTTGAGCGACAATCCCGACATCGCCGATTATCGCGGCTATGCGGACTTGCGGGCGGTCATCGGCTGGAATCGTGGATTGCAATTGTCGGCGTTCGGGAAAATGGGCAAGGACGGAAATCACCGGAGTGTGCAACTGGATTTAACTTATCCAATGAGAAGATTTTTCGGCAGCTTCACCTTGTATCTGGACGTGCAATACTTCACCGGTTACGGCGAAAGTCTGCTTGGCTACAAAAATAGATCCGATGAACTCCGCGTCGGCCTCGCGCTTTTCCGGTAATTGGAAAAATTGTATCCCGCGCATTTTCTCTAAATGAAACGAGATGGAGGACGGAAAATTTCAGCCAAGACGATCCGCCCTCGAATTGGTTGTTGGTGAAAGCCGCCGCGTGGCGCATATTATGAGTTGTCAACACAGGCCATTGAGCTTGTAAACCAAGGCGGTCTTATGCAGCAACCATCGGACATCCGCAAGGTCGCGTTCCTGGGCGATTATCTGCCGCGCAAATGCGGCATCGCCACGTTCACGACGGATTTGCGCTGCGCCATGGCGAAAGAATTTCCGCAACTGCAATGCCTCGTCGTGCCGGTCAATGATGTCGCGGAGGGTTACGATTATCCGGCGGAAGTTCGCTTCGAGATTGCGGAACAGGATTTGCCGTCGTATCTGCGCGCGGCGGATTTTTTGAACATCACGGACGTGGACGTGGTTTGTGTCGAGCACGAGTTCGGCATTTTCGGCGGTCCGGCAGGCAGCCATGTGCTGGCGCTGCTGCGCGAATTGAACATGCCCATCGTCACCACGCTGCACACGATTTTGCGCGAGCCGAACCCGGAACAACGCCGCGTGATGCGCGAATTGATCCGGCGTTCGACGCGGCTCGTCGTGATGAGCGAACGCGGCCGGGAATTTCTGCGCGACATTTATCAGGCGCCGGAAAATAAAATTGACCTCATCCCGCACGGGATTCCCGATATGCCGTTCGCCGACCCGAATTATTTCAAGGATGAATTCGGCGTTGCGGGCAAACAGGTATTGCTCACGTTCGGATTGTTGTCGCCGAACAAAGGAATTGAATTTGCGTTGCGCGCGTTGCCTGAAATCATCAAGGAATTTCCGAACGTCGTTTACGTCGTGCTCGGCCAGACACATCCAAATTTGTTGCGCGACGAAGGCGAGGCTTATCGCTTGAGTCTGGAACGCTTGGCGAAAGATTTGGGCGTGCAAAAGCATGTCGTGTTCTTCAACCGCTTCGTCGAACTGGAGGAATTGATGCGGTTCATCGGCGCGGCGGATATTTATCTCACGCCGTATCTCACCGAATCACAAATCACTTCCGGCACGCTGGCGTATGCGTTCGGCGCGGGCAACGCCGTGGTGTCCACCCCTTACTGGCATGCGGCGGAATTATTGACAGCGGAGCGCGGCAAGCTTGTGCCGTTCCGAGATGCGAAGGCCATCGCTGTCGCTGTGGTGGAATTGTTACGAGACGAAACCTTGCGTCACTCGATGCGCAAGAATGCTTACAAGATGGGACGCGAAATGATTTGGAGTAGCGTCGCGCAACTCTATGCGAAGTCGTTCGATCAGGCGCGGAAAGATCACAGTTTTGTCGGAAGAAAATCTTCGCCCATCAAAACACTCGACGAGCAGCCCGGTCAATTGCCGGAGATGAAACTCGACCATTTGTTTCGCATGAGCGATTCAACCGGCATCTTTCAGCACGCGAGTTTCACCGTGCCCAATTTCGGTGAAGGCTACTGCACGGATGATAATGCCCGCGCGCTGGCGCTGGCATTGATGCTGAAAAAACTGGGCCACGATTCGCCGCAACTCGGCGCGAAGGCCGCCACCTATGCCGCGTTTCTCAATCACGCCTTCGACCGGAAGAGCGGACGCTTCCGCAATTTCATGGGTTTCGACCGGCACTGGCTGGAAAAAGTCGGCTCGGAAGATTGTCAGGGTCATGCACTGTGGGCGCTGGGGCTGTGCGTATCGCAGGCCGGTCGGGGCAATTTTCAAATGCTGGCGGCGCAACTCTTCGAGCAGGCGCTGCCGGTGGCCGCGGAATTTTCCTCGCCGCGCGCGTGGGCGTTCACGCTCATCGGCATTGACGAATATCTGCGTCGCTTTGGTGGTGACCGGCGCGCGAGCCAAATCCGCGAGTCGCTCACGGCCAAACTTACGCAGCGTTATGCCGATGCCGCAACGGACGAATGGCACTGGTTTGAAGAAGTCGTTTCCTATGCAAATGCAAAATTGCCGCACGCGATGATTCTAAGCGGACGTTGCATGAACAATTCAACGATGCTGGAGACCGGACTCAAATCGTTGCGCTGGCTGACAAAAATCCAGACTTCGGATGCCGGCTCGTTTCGCCCGGTCGGTTCGAACGGATTTTTTCCGCTTGGGAAGGAACGGGCGCTTTTCGACCAGCAACCCATCGAATCGCAGGTGACGATTTCCGCGTGCGTCGAAGCGTATCAGGCCACGGGCGATATGTTCTGGGTCGCCGAAGCGCGGCGCGCCTTCGAATGGTTTCTTGGCCGGAACGACCTCGGCCTTGCACTTTACGATTCCACCACCGGCGGCTGCCGCGACGGATTGCACATGGACCGGTTGAGCCAAAATCAAGGCGCGGAATCCACGCTGGCCTTTCTGCTGTCGCTTGCGGAAATGCAGGCCTTGCAAAATTCACTTACCAGTTTCAAGGAAACGCCTGCTGAAATAACGTAACTCATTTTGAAAACCACCACTCTCCACGCCAAACGCATCGGGCCGACGCTAACCCGGGACCACTCGCGCGTGCTCATGCGTCCGTTTCGTCCCACCACCGACGACATCTCACGGCGAATCGCCGCGCGCGTCATGGCTTTGCCGGAAGAAGAAGTCACAAAATTGCTGGCGCATGTGCTTGGCCAGTTCGCGAACCGGCATGAGCATGTTGAAAAGATTTTTCGCGAACGCTTTGCGCAGGTGGTGATTCATCTCGAACCCGGCGCAACGCCGTCGCCCGAACGGCAGTTGCTCATCGGCGCTTATTTCACGCACGAGTATTCGCCGGAATCGGCGGCATTGTTTAATCCATCCATCGTGCCGCATCCCGACCAGAGCGGATTGCCCAAGGGCGCATTGCGTTTCGTTTTGAGTTTGCGCGCGACCGGCGAAGGACACATTTCCTCAATCGCTTTTCGCACCGGCGTCATCAGCGCGCATCATCGCATCACGCTCACACCAACCGTGCCGTTCGTGATGGAACCGGAACGCGTGCCCAATGTCGCCTACGACAAAGGATTGTTTGCGCATAAACTTGAAGAAGCGGGCGTGCAAAATGATTTTTGCCGGCGCGTGCTGGACAAATTGCACGAAGGTTTCACGTTGAAGGAATTGCATGCGGTCTTGCTGGCGTCAGGTCTGACGGATACTTCCGACGCCACGGCGTCCCACGCGGCGCGCGGAATTTTGTTGCTCGCGGAGTCGAATTACGAAGTCCACTTCGCGCCGGATAGCAACGTTTCGCAACGCGTCCTTTTTCCATCCGCGCCCAGCCAGAGCAACGGCATCGAAGACGCGCGCTTCGTCCGTTTTCAAAATGACGACGGCAGTTTCAATTACTTTGCGACTTACACCGCTTACGATGGCAAAATCATATTGCCACAATTGTTGGAGACGCCGGACTTCGTGAATTTCAAATTTCGCACGTTGAACGGCCCGGCCGTGCAGAACAAAGGCATGGCGCTGTTCCCGCGCAAAATCAACGGCAAGTTCGTCATGCTCTCGCGGCAGGACGACGAAAACATTTTGGTCATGTCCTCCAATCACGTTCATTTTTGGGCCGAGCCAAAAATTTTACTATCTCCCGCACAACCGTGGGAATTCATCAAGATGGGAAACTGCGGTTCGCCGATTGAAACCGAAGCGGGCTGGCTGGTGTTGAGCCACGGCGTCGGCGCGATGCGGAGATATTGTCTCGGCGCGTTCCTACTCGACTTGAACGACCCGACGCGCGTGATTGGCCGTCTGCGCGAACCGTTGCTTTCCCCGAACGAATCGGAGCGCGAAGGTTATGTGCCGAACGTAGTTTATTCCTGCGGCAGTCTGCTGCACGGACGCGAACTCATCATCCCCTACGCAATGAGCGATTCCGCCACCAGCTTCGCCAGCGTGCATTTGGATGAACTGCTCGCCGCGATGGAGTGAGGCCAGACGCTGTTATGCAACACTGAATTGATGACGATTTTGGACGCGTAAGAAACCCGGCAGCGCGAAGTTAAATCTGATTGATTGCCTTAAGTCGTCGAGGTTACTACTCCGTCCATTTAATTGTCTGATTACCGCCTCGATCTGTCCATAAGGGAAGTCCCCCCTGCACGACAAGCTGGAGGGAATGATTCGCATAGCTGAACATCACGTATTTTCGACCGACGTTCACCATCGGATGCGATGAAGGTTTTCAACTTACCTTGCAGCCGCGCGTCTGGACTTATCTTGGCGATTTGAGCGACAATACCGACATTGCCGTTGTCAACGGTGAAGCCGCAAAAAGACCGTCGGCGCGCGCCTCTTTAATTTTGGACAACCTTGACAAGCACAAGCCGGACATACAATCGGACGAAGGCGAGCACGCCGGAACCAGTTTTGTGAAAAATTACTTTCGATTGCGAATGTGCCCGCCTCAAGATTCCCGCAGTCGCGGCGACTGCGGCGTTGGTCGTTGTCCCCTTCTGAACGTTTCGGCACCCCGCCTCAAGATTCCCGCAGTCGCGGCGACTGCGGCTGAGCATTTTAGAACGTCCAATTGCCGGTCAAACCCCGCCTCAAGATTCCCGCAGTCGCGGCGACTGCGGCTGCTCGCGCCTTTCAACGGCATCCCGTGCAACGCCTCCGCCTCAAGATTCCCGCAGTCGCGGCGACTGCGGCCGCGAGCATCCGGCTCGCGAGAAAGGCAATCGCGTCCGCCTCAA
>DASTWS010000002.1:0-118099 GCA_035776755.1 Verrucomicrobiia bacterium | reverse complement strand
GGCAATCGCGTCCGCCTCAAGATTCCCGCAGTCGCGGCGACTGCGGCGTTGGATTTCAAAATCGCCGAGGTGGACGACAAGGCCGCCTCAAGATTCCCGCAGTCGCGGCGACTGCGGCGCGACTTATGAAAAATATCTACTTCACTCTTTGCAACCGCCTCAAGATTCCCGCAGTCGCGGCGACTGCGGCCGAATTTGACCGCAACATTTCCACGTGGATGCGCCGCCTCAAGATTCCCGCAGTCGCGGCGACTGCGGCTCGCTCCCTATAACCTCTTTAGAATCAATGCCTGCCAACGCATTTAGCGAGCGCGAGGCAGGTTGAAGCATCAAACCATAAATGAAACGGAATTCAATCATTGCCAATAGCCTATCAATTCAAGCGAATCTATTGTGCGAGCGTCCGTGCAGACCAGTGCCAGCACTGTCGCACTCGCGCTGCAATCGCCACAATTAGGCGCAGTCGTCGCGATTTCAAGGAACCTTGTCAACCCAATGGCGGAAGGTTGATGGTCGGTGGCCGTAGCCGAGATTTATTCAACGCCTTTTAGAAAAAGTTGCAAGTCTGAAAATTAAATAATCGTTACGCGTGATCTGACTTCGTAGGGCAATCCCATTGCGGTCGGCGTTGAAAAAAAGTGAAGCGCAGACGGAGTGACGGCTGGAACGGAGCCGGAGCGTAACGTCAGCGCCGAGCCGCAAACGGAAGCGCGCCGCTGCTGCGGCAAAGCAAAATTCCGATCACGACGAGCGCGTGCGGAGTGCGTGCCGCGCGGACGAAAGGGGCACGGCCAAACGAAGCGCGCGTTGGTCGTGGCGGACACCATCGCTTCAGTTGCTATCGTCATTTACGACGTTTGGGTCTTCAATTAAAACGCCTTTTGTGACGTTTTAGTTGACGTTTTATGGTTAATGCGTCATAAATGGCGTGTTGTGAAAATAACCAAACAATCAACGGATGAGGCTATTCTGACCGAATTGGGCGGAAGACTGACTCAAATTCGCTTGGAGCGGAACCTCACACAAGCACAACTGGCGACGCAGGCCGGCGTCTCGAAACGCACGGTGCAGCGATTGGAAACCGGAGCGGTGGCGACGCAGTTGTCCGGTTTCATCCGCGTATGTCGCGTGCTCGATGTCGTCGAGCGTTTCGATTTGCTTATCCCAGAGCCGGTGCCCAGCCCGGTCGCGCAATTAAAAATGGCTGGAAAAAAGCGGCAGCGTGCTTCCACCGTCAAGCCGGTCAAACCTTCAGCCAAAAAATGGCAATGGGGAGATGAGCGATGATAGCAGAAGTTCGACTTTGGGGACGAACCATCGGCGCTGTCTCGTTGGAAGACGGAAATCAGTTCGCCGCATTTGAGTATGACCCGGCGTTTGCGCGGAGCGGGATTGAAATTTCTCCCATCACGATGCCACTCAATGATCGCGTGTATGTTTTCCCAAATTTGCCGCAAAGAACTTTTCATGGCTTGCCCGGCCTGCTGGCCGATTCATTGCCTGACCGTTTCGGCAATGCCTTGATTGATGCGTGGCTGGCGACACAAGGCCGGACGCCTGACAGTTTCAATGCGGTGGAACGGCTTTGTTACATCGGTGCGCGCGGCATGGGCGCGCTGGAATTTGCGCCATCCATTGGGCCAAAACCGCAGCAGGCGAAGAAGATTGAGATTGATGCCTTGGTCAAGCTGGCCTCGGAAGTTTTGACCCACCGTAAAAATCTAAAAACCACTTTTGCCAGCGCGAGCAGGAAAAGCGCCTTGAATGACATCCTGCGCGTCGGCACTTCCGCTGGCGGCGCGCGGGCGAAGGCGGTCATCGCCTGGAACCGCGAGACCAACGAAGTCCGTTCAGGGCAGATTACGGCGGGAAAAGGATTTGATTACTGGCTGTTAAAATTCGACGGTGTCAGCGGCAACAAAGACAAGGAACTCGAAGACCCGAAAGGTTACGGCGCGATTGAATACGCATATTATTTGATGGCAAAGGCGGCGGGCATCACGATGAACGAATGTCGGTTGCTCGAAGAAAATGGTCGGCGGCATTTCATGACCCGGCGTTTTGACCGGCTCGATGGCGGCGAGAAATTGCACATGCAATCGCTGTGCGCGCTGGCGCATTTTGATTTCAATAACGCAGGTGCTTATTCCTACGAACAGGCATTGCTAGTCATCCGTCAGTTGAACTTGCCGATGGAATCGGTGGAAGAACAATTCCGGCGAATGGCGTTTTACATCATCGCCCGCAATCAGGATGATCACGTTAAGAACATCGCCTTTCTGATGGACAAGGCTGGCCGCTGGTCGCTCGCGCCCGCATTCGACGTGACTTACAGCTACAATCCGACCGGCGACTGGACTGCCCGGCATCAAATGACGATGAATGGCAAGCGTGACGGATTTACGCTGGCCGATTTTCGCACCTGCGCCAAAAGCGCCTTGATGAAACGCGGTCGCGCCGAAGCCATAGTCGAGGAAGTCCGCGCTGCCGTATCGAAATGGCCGGACTACGCAGAAGAAGCGCAAGTGCTGAACATCTGGCGCAAGCAGATTCAACAAAATCTCCGGTTGAATTTGCCGAGCGCATAGAAATGCGCGTTGGTCGCCGCGACTGGGTGACGCCTGCGCTGTTCGCGCTAAAGATTTTTTGAATCAGTGATGCGCGGTCCGCGTGAGCGTAACTGGCTGAATGATTGACGCGGTTGCAATTCTCCCTGAGTGGATGCCGATTGTTCGGTCGACGATGTTTTGGAGCGACGCGGTTTCTTGATCCTCGCCGCGTCCAATACCTCGCGGCAGTAACGCGCGATGGTTTGGTGCGAAACTTCAACGCCAGTGTTGTCCTTCAACAATGCGCGTATCGTTTGATACGACGCCTTTTTATTTCGCAATTCAGCGATGCAATCTTTTACTTCTTCCAGCGCACGATATTTTTCGGATGGCGGCGGCACATAATTTTTAACTGCTTCTGTTAAGCGAGCCTTCGCTTCGGCTGATACGATTGACACATTCATAATCTCTCCTTTGTTATTTCTGCTGTTACGGCTGTCCCTTGCTATCGCAAGGAGTGCAGCGTCCAATATTTAATAGCACGGACTCGTGCTAAACTCGTGCTCTGCAAAGCACGGAATTTTGATAGCGGTGGCGTAATTTCCAAATGCCATGATGGGATCAAAAACTCAATACAGTCTGAAAAATGCTGAATCGTATTTCAAAGAGCATTTGAAAGTTGGCGATTACTACATGGAAGGCCGAACGGTTTCGGGCGAATGGATTGGTAATGGCACAACGAAATTAAATCTGTCTGGGGCAACGACTGAAAAAGATTTCATCAACCTGTGCCACAACATCAATCCGCAGACAGGTCAGCGGCTGACGCAACGATTAAATTCAAAGCGTGTTACCGTGGACAAAAACGGTGTCGTTCATGAATACGCAAACCGTCGCGTATTTTTCGATTTCACAATCTCCCCACCAAAATCAGTTTCGATTGCGGCGCTGATCGGCAATGACAAACGAATTGTCGAGGCGCATGACAAGGCCGTGCGGTTGGCAATGAAAGAATTTGAATCGTTTGCTGCGACTCGTGTTCGGTTGGATGGACAATTTGATAACCGGCGGACGTCAAATCTCGTGGGCGCAATTTTTCGACATGACACGTCACGCGCATTGGACCCGCATTTGCACAGTCATTGCATTTTGTTTAACGCAACATTTGACGCGACAGAAAACCGTTGGAAAGCATTGGAAACGTCCCAGATGTTCCCGGCGCAGAAATTCATTGAGAATGTTTATTATCACGAGTTGGTCAAATCACTGCAACGGTTCGGCTACCGTGTGCAAAACAATCCGCGTGGAGATTTTGAAATCGAAGGCGTTTCGCCAGAATTGGTTGAGCGATTTTCCAAACGTCATCGCGAGATTGACGAAAAGATGAAGGAACTGTTTGAACGCGAACCGGGAAAAGCCAACCAAAACATCAAAATTATCCGCGCCAACATCGCACACAAGGAACGCGCCCGAAAAATCAAGGACGTTGGCCTGACGAAATTACAATCCATCTGGAATAAACAAATATCTTTGGGCGAACGCTGGCATGTCTATCGTTTAACCAAAGGGCGGTCACAGGAAATTTCATTGCGCATGACAGCCAGCGATGCAATCGAATGGGCAGAGAATCATCTGTTCGAGCGCCGTTCGGTTGTCCATGAACATGAACTGTGGCGTCACGCGCTCGAACACGGTCGCGGACAAAATATCAGTCTTTCGGAAATTCAAAATGAATCACGGCAACGCGGTTACATTCGTAACGCACAAAATTCATCGCAGGTAACTACGCGCGAAATTTTGGAACGCGAGGCACGAATTGTGACGCTGGCGCAACACCGGATAGGCAAATATAAACCGTTCGTTCCAAATTACCGCGCTTCAAAGTCATTGCTGGACGATGAACAGCGTAAAGCGGCGGAACATATTTTGTCCTCGCGCGATTTTGTTACGCTGTTTCGCGGCGGCGCAGGCACAGGCAAAAGTTTTGCGCTGCGTGAAGTCAAAGCCGGACTCGAAAGGGCCGGTCATCATGTCAAGGTCATCGCGCCACAACGTCAACAAGTGGACGATTTGGAGCGGGACGGATTCACGCTTGCGCAAACAGTCAGCGCATTGCTCTCGCGTGGTTCAATACCGCGCAATTCAGTCGTCATCGTGGATGAAGCCGGACAAATCGGCGGCGAACAAATGGAAAAACTTTTGTCACTCATCAAAGAATACGATGGCCGCGTAATTTTGTCCGGCGACACGCGACAGCATGGAGCGGTCGAGGCTTCTGACGCACTTCGCGCAATTGAAAAGTATTCCGGTCTCGATTTTGCCGTGCTAATGAACATCCGGCGTCAAAATCCCGCAACGGCGCGTGACGCAGCCGAACGTCAATGGCTCACGCAATACCGGCTGGCCGTCAATGAAGCGCGGCAAGGTAAACTGGCGGCGTCATTCGACAGGTTGGACAAACACGATGCAATCGTTTCCTGCACATTGGCGGATCAACAACAAAAACTGGCGGAACATTTCATTGAATTGGTGAAATCCAATTGCCAAACGGTCATCGTTTCTCAAAACTGGAATGAAATTCGCAAAGTGAATGAGCGGCTGCGCGAAGGATTGAAGGCAGAAAATTTAATCGGCGAAACTGAAACGACGGTCACAGCTTTGGAGCGCATTGATTTGACGGATGCACAGAAACGCGACAAGCGATTTTACAACGCCGATGCGGTTCTTGTGTTCAATCGTCCGGTGGTCGGCTTTAAACAGGGCAACAGTGGAAAACTTTGCGGTATCACGGACAAACATCTGCTCGTTGAATCGGAAAATCGCATCCGGCCAATTCCATTCAAACATTTGAACAAAATCACCGTTTGTCAGCCAAAGGAACTTTCATTATCGGTTGGTGACAGGCTGCAACTCAAGGCCAATGACAAATCCCAGGATGGCGGCAAATTTGCCAACGGCGAATTGGTAACGGTGAAACAAATTCATCCTGACGGCCGCATTGCGTTGGATGATGGTCGCACGCTTCCAAAAAATTATCGGCAGTTCGTTCGTGGCTACGCCGTCACGTCTTATGCCGCTCAAGGCAAAACGGTGGATTATGTTTTGTTTTCAGATTCGGCGGTCAAGGCGGCCACAAATCAAAATCAGTGGTATGTCACGATTTCACGCGGTCGCAAGGGCGTAAAGATTTTCACGGCGGACAAAATTCAGCTTCGGGAAAATGTCACCCGTTCCGGCGATAGAACTTTGGCTTTGGACATGGTTCAAAATTATTTTAAGAAGATGGCAGCATTTTGGGGAAACGATGTTGCCCGGTCTCTTAAACATCAACATTCGTGGCGCATGGAAACGGAGCGGCAGGCGGAAAAAGAACGCGCCGAGCGCGAGAAGCCGCGCAAAGTAATCAAATTGTCGCTGCACGTTGGGTCTGAATCCGCTGAACAAACCAAAACGGAAGCGCAAAAGATTTTGCGCCGGTCCAAGTTTATCCGGCGCGATATTCCTTCGCGTCAAACGAATCAACGAAGTCGAGGAATACGAATATAAAAACTATGCCGCCAGTTGGTTATTTTCGAGAAAACTAACTTTCTGCGCCATTGCTGTGGAATGAGTATCACGCAAGTGTCCATAAACACGCATTGCCAAAGCGCCGCCGTCTTTGTGTCCAAGCCAGCGCGAAACTGTTGGGATGTCAACGCCTGATTCAATACAGCGTGTCGCAAACAAGTGCCGCAAATCGTGATGAGTGATGCGCGGCATCTCGACCTTTTCTGCGGCGTTGTCCATTGCCTTCTGACATTCCCGAACACGCATTACAGGCTCGTTTGGTTTTGCGTCAGAGTTTTCTTTTTGAAGTTGTTCTAATAAATTTCTCATGTCGGGGATCATCGGCACAACCCGCGCATCGCCTCGCCCCTTTGTGCCGGTCACAGGCTCGCCGTGAACTATAATTATTCCTCGCTTGAAATCGCAATCGCTCCAAGTTATATGCTTCGCTTCTCCGATTCGGAAGCCGCCGAAAGCCAAAAAGCGAATCAAATTTGCACAGTGCTTTGAAAATCCGCTGCCGGAATTCTCCACTGCTTGAACAAACTTTTGAAATTGCTCCGGCTCCGGCAATCGAAGCTTTTTCGAGCGTTCACTAACGCGTTTAATGGCCTTGGTCGGATTATCAAAACGAAGACCTACCTCGGTTCCGATTTCTAAAATAGCCCGCAAAATACCAATCGTATGATTGAAAGTTGTCGCGCTGACATCTTGTCCATATCGAGCTGCCCATTTCAGACAATCGGATTTAGTCACTTTGACAATATCCACTGCCTTTAGGCCAGGCCACGATTCAAGCAGACCTTTAATGCGTTCGGCATGATAATTTTTCGTCCGAGGTTTGTAATCAATTCGACCTTTGACACGTTCTTCATAAATACTGATAGCATCACCCACAGTCATTTTCCCTTTGGCTATAGCTGTGACGTTTTCAGCCTTCTTGCGCTCCTTGTCCATTTCGTCGGCGAGGCGGAGTTGTGCAACACTGATTTTATCCGTCTTAAGTCCTCTCCAAACAAGCTTGCCCTTTACCCGAAAACGTGCGAAATACGTGCCCGATGGAACATAACGAATCAAATTCGCATACTGCGTTTTTTGCCAAACCGTCTCGGATTTTTGGCTTTTCTTCGTTCTCATGCTACCAGTATAGAATAGCAGTATTGAAATGTCAAATTTCGTCATTCCATCACAGCAATAAAACCTTTATTTTATAGTGTTTTGCGCCCGTAGCTCAGTTGGATAGAGCATCTGCCTTCTAAGCAGGTGGTCGCGCGTTCGAATCGCGCCGGGCGCACCATTTCGCTCTGCAATTTCCGAATCAAAATCATTTTCCCCAGCAGCACGAACCGGACGCCAAATCCGGACTGAGATAAGGAATTCCCAGCGCCAGTCCGCGAAGGACCAAAAGCGAAGCCAAAATGAAAACGGAAACCGGAACAAGTTTGAGCAGTTTCAACCGCAGCGCCGTCGGAAACAAATTTCGCGAAAGGCTGATGGCCAGCAGCATCGGCACAGTGCCCAATCCGAAGAAAAACATAAACTGCGCCCCGTTCAACGCGCTGCCCGCCAGCATTGCCGCGCTTCCCGCTACGTAAACCAAACCGCATGGCAACAGTCCATTTAACAAACCAAGCAACAAGAGCGACCAAAACGAATGGCTGCGCACAAGCACGCCCATTTTTGATTTCAAATATTCAATCCATCTTGAAAATTGAAATGAAAGAATGGTTCTACGCGAAGTGACCAAACCGGCAAGCAAAATGATCCCAAGTGCAATTGATGCCCAGCGTTGAATCCCGGCGAGCAAAAATGTTTTTCCGACCAGCCCGAAAATAATTCCCATCGCGCAATACGTCAGAACGCGCCCAAAATTGTAAGCGATCCGCCCCAGGACGAAGCCGCGAAAATGTTTCCCGGTTGCCGGCAAAGCCAGCGCCAGCGGGCCGCACATGCCGGCGCAATGCAGGCTGCCTAAAAGGCCAAGAATAAATGCTGTCCAAACGCTCATTTTGTGCCGCGCGTAACGACGATTTTATTTTCCAACGAATAATCTTTTCCGCCGGCGTTCCAAAAAATTTTCACGCGCCACAGTCCGGCGCGAAGGTTTTTGGCATCCATCATTTGCACGCCGCCGGCGTCGGGTTTCAAATCCAACTTACGGTCGAGGTCCGCCGCATCGGGGCGATAAAGTTCAATCCGGCCGCGGGTGAAGTCATGGACCATTTCCGGGGAAAATGAAATCTTGATTTGCTGCGAATCCAGGTAAACAACCTGCGCGGAAGTTCCGGGCGATTGAGCGCGGTTGCGGCTTTCAATCTGTTTTTGAAATTGGATTTCATCGGCGTAGTAATCGCTCTTAACCAAATCAATCCGTTGGGAACAGGCAAGCACGACCAGACCGATGGTTCCAAAAAGAAATATCACAAGCGTCAGCACAATTCCGGCGGCCCAAAAGTTTTTCGTTTTCATAAATTATTCCTGTCGTCACGCGGGCCGATAAAAACCGATTTCAATTTCTCCACCGGTTTGCCGCCGGAATAAACACCGACCACGAGCGGCGTTTTAGCCGATTTCATCATGGCGCGATCCAATTCAACGATGATGGAAGTTTCCGTCATTTTACCGGGCGGCACGACGATGCCTCCTCCGGCAATTTCCAATTCACCGTCTGGATTTTCCAATTTCAATTGCACCGGAATTTCGCGATCGGTCTTGTTGAGCACGCGGACGGTGTAAAGATTGCTGAACCGGCCGTCGGGCATTTGCTGGAACAACGCGCCCGGCGCGCGCAATAAAGTCGTCTGCACATCCGCGCGGGTGAACAGAAGAAAAGCTTCCAACCCGACGAGCGCGAGCAGAATGGCCGTGTAAATTCCAAGCCGGGGAGTAAATCTCAATTTTTGGCCGCGATCGATTCCGTTGAGCGATGCGTAACGGATGAGCCCGCGCGGTCGTCCGATTTTTTCCATCACATTGTCGCAGGCATCAATGCAGGCGGTGCAATGAACACATTCCATTTGCGTTCCATTCCGGATATCAATCCCCGTCGGACAAACGGAAACGCATTGATTGCACGCGATGCAATCGCCGATACCGGCGACGCGCCGCGAATCCAGCGATTGTTCCCGGCGCAATGGCGCGCGTAGTTCACCGCGCCTGTGGTCGTAAGCGACAACAATCGAATTTTCATCCAGCAGGACTGATTGAAAGCGGCCGTAAGGACAAATGAAAGTGCAGGCCTGTTCGCGGAAGCGCGCAAAGATTCCATAAAACAACAGCGAGAACGCAATCATGAACGATAATCCAACGAGGTGATTCAACGGATTGTCGGTGACGATGACGTAAAGTTCGCGCCAACCAATGATGTAGCTCAACAGCACGTTGCCGACGAGAAATGACAGCGCATAAAAAATGACATGTTTAAAAAGCTTTTTGAAAATTTTTCGCGCCGTCCATGGCGCGGCGTTCAAAGCGCGTTGCGATGGCGCGTCGCCTTCAATGGCATATTCAATTTTTCGAAAAACCATTTCCATCATGACCGTTTGCGGGCAAGCCCACCCGCACCAGAGCCGCCCGTAGGCGGCGGTGAAAAATGCGATACCGGTAAAGAGCACCAAAAGGCCGATGGCCAAAACCAACGCGTCTTGCGGCCAGAAGATTTTCCCCAGCACAGAGAATTTGCGTTCGACGATATTCACCAGGAGCAACGGTTCTCCGTGAATCGTAACGAATGGCCCGGCAAACATGACGACGAGCAGCAACCAACTGAACCATGTGCGCCAGCGATAAAACCGGCCCCGGGGTTTGCGCGGATAAATCCATTGCCGCCGCCCCTCCTTGTCGGCCGTGGCCAAATGGTCGCGAAAATCCTGCCAGTTGACGGTTTGGACAACGGATGACTTCCGGCTCTTCGGATTTTCCGGGTTATTCATCATTCGAAATCGCTCGGGCCAGCCGGTGTGGCAGGCGCCTGGTTTTCCGGTGGTTTGCCGGGCGTCAATAATTTCGCGCCGCGCAGGGTGTAAATGTAGCTGGCAACGGAATAGATTTCGTCCGGCTTCAAGGTGTTTTTCCAGGTGATCATGCCTTTGGCCGGAACGCCGTTCCAAATCACCGTAACGGTGTCGGTAAAATTCGAGCCGTGGATCCAATAGCTATCCGTCAAATTCGGCCCGACAAGGCCGCCGCCGTCGGCGCGATGACACGGCGCGCAAGCTTTGGTGTAAATCTGTTTGCCCGAGGCGATGGTGACCTCGTCGGCAGACGGTTGCATCGTCGGAATGCTCGCTTCGAATTTTGTCATCGCGGCAGTTTTGACGGCTTCGCCGGCTTTCATCTCTTTGTTGTATTCGGCGATTTGCAGATCACCCATGCCGAAAACGTGGTAGTAGAGCAGATAGACCGCCGAAAAAATGATCGTGATGTAAAACAACCAAATCCACCAGCGGGGCAGCTTGTTATCCAATTCGCGAATGCCGTCGGCATCGTGGTCGAGCAGCAATGGGTCTTTGTCATTCATGATTTGTGATTTTGGATTGCGGACGATTTGCGGGAATCGAGCCATCCTGCAATGGCAATTGGCTCATCGAATTCAGATCGGCTTTTTTCAAGCTCATCATCCATGTGATCGCGGCGATGAACACGGCAAAGAAGATGCAAATGGAAATCACGCCGTAAAGGCCGACGCCTTCGATGTCTTGTAAAACATTTTCAACCATAACAATTATTTTGCGTTCGTCGTTTGGGTTTGGGTGGCCGGCGCGGATTTGATATCTGTGCCAAGCCGTTGGAGGTAAGCGATGACGGCGACAATTTCGCGGTCGGAATCGGCATTGATGGAACCAGTTTTCAGGTTCGCCACCACTTTATCTGCCTGCGCCTGCAAATCTTTTTGCGCGGGACCGTTTTCAAATCCTGCGGGATACGGCACGCCGACTTTGCGCAATGCTTTGATTCGCGCGGGCAGCGAAGTCGTATCGAGTTTTTGCGTCAGCAGCCATGAATAACGCGGCATGATGGAGCCGGGCGATGTCGAACGCGGGTCGTCTAAATGATTGTAATGCCAGGCGTCCGGATATTTGCCGCCTTCTCGCGCAAGATCCGGTCCTTTGCGTTCCGAACCCCATAAGAAAGGATGGTCATAGACAAATTCACCGGCTTTGGAGTATTCACCGTAACGTTCGGTTTCGGAACGGAACGGGCGGATCATTTGCGAATGACAGGCAAGGCAGCCTTCGCGGATGTAAATGTCGCGGCCCAAAAGTTCCAGCGGCGTGTAAGGTTTGACCGATGAAATCGTCGGCACATTTTCTTTCACCAAATACATTGGGATGATTTCGACCAGGCCGCCCACGAGAATCGCCACAACCGAAAGCGCCGTAAATGTAAGCGGACGCGCTTCCAGCCAGCGATGCCAGAGATGCGACCCGCTTTCTTCCGATTTCTTGTTGAATGGAACGGCCTGCGCCTCGACGTCTTTTTGGAATTGCCCGGCCTTGGCGGTTTTGTAGAGATTCACAATCATCAGCACATAACCAAGGATGTAAAGGCTGCCGCCAATGGCACGCAAACGGAACATCGGCACGACCTGCACGATTGTTTCGAGAAAATTCGGATATTGCAGGAAGCCGTCTTTGTTGAATTGCTTCCACATCAATCCTTCCGTAACACCGGCCACATAAATCGGGATGATATAGAACATCATGCCGAGCAGCCCGATCCAGAAATGGTAATTCGCCATTTTGGTGGACCACAACTTGGTCTGATAAAGCCGCGGAAACAGCCAATACAACATCCCGAACGTCAGGAATCCGTTCCAACCCAGCCCGCCGGTATGAACGTGCGCAATCGTCCAATCCGTATAATGCGACAGTGCATTGACGTTTTTGATCGCGAGCGTCGGGCCTTCGAGTGTTGCCATGCCGTAGGCCGTGACCGCCACCACCATGAATTTCAAAACCGGATCCTGCCGCACTTTGTCCCATGCGCCGCGCAAGGTGAGCAAACCGTTCAACATGCCGCCCCAACTTGGCGCGATCAGCATCAGCGAAAAAACCATGCCCAACGATTGCGCCCAATCCGGCAGCGCCGTGTAAAGCAGATGATGCGGCCCGGCCCAGATATAAATGAAAATTAACGCCCAAAAATGGATGATTGAAAGCCGATACGAAAAAATCGGGCGGTCCGCCGCTTTCGGCAAAAAGTAATACATCAATCCGAGATACGGCGTCGTCAGAAAAAATGCGACGGCGTTATGGCCATACCACCATTGCACCAGCGCGTCCTGCACGCCGGCATACATCGAATAACTTTTCATCCAGCTCCACGGAATTTCCATCGAATTGACGATATGCAGGACGGCAACCGTCAGCGCCGTCGCAATATAGAACCAGATCGCCACATACATGTGCTTCTCGCGGCGCTTCAAAATGGTCCCGATCAAATTCACCGTGAAAATCACCCAAATAATCGCGATGGCGATGTCAATCGGCCATTCCAGTTCCGCGTATTCCTTGCTCGTGGTAAATCCCAGCGGCAGGGTAATCGCCGCGCTGACGATGATCGCCTGCCAACCCCAGAAATTCAGCCAGCTCAATGCATCGCTGAACATCCGCGCTTTGCATAGACGCTGGAGCGAATAGTATATGCCCGTGAACATGCCGTTGCCGACAAACGCAAAAATCACCGCATTCGTGTGCAACGGACGAATCCGCCCAAATGTGATGAATTGGAAATTCAGATTTGCGTCCGGAAAAAATAATTGCACCGCGGCAAGCAATCCCACCGACATGCCGACGATACCCCAGACGATGGTCGCGATCGCAAAGGCGCGGACGATTCTGTTGTCGTATTTAAATGTTTCGACGTTTGTGTTCATTGTTTTTTGATTTCGTTTCAGAAATTGAAGAATTCCTTTTGCTTTCAGTTTCATCGGCCAACATCCGCAGCGATGGCGTGCTCGTGTCTTCAAATTGACCTCGCCGGACCGCAAAAATGAAAGCCGCCAGAAACAAACACGCCATGCCGAGACTGGCCGCGATCAGAATCAAGATCGCGCTCATGGCTGCACCTCCGGATTCAAATGCAGTTTGCTGCGCCGCGCCGCCCATGTCGTTACGCCGCACGCAAACAGCATCACGGAAATCGAGCTCGCCGGCATCAGCAGCGCGCAAATGACCGGCGACAAAACTCCCGCCGCCGCGATGCCCACGCCAACAAGGTTGTAAACCACGGAAATTCCGAAACTGATTTTTACGATTCGCACCCCATGTCTGGCTAATCGAAGAATCTCTGCCAGTCGCCCCAGTTGCGACGATTCAAGGATCACGTCGCTGGCAGGAGAAAAGACACCGATTTTTTCGACCACCGCCACGCCAACATCGCTCTGTTGCAATGCGCCGGCGTCGTTCAACCCGTCGCCGACCATCACGACGGTTTTACCTTTCGATTGCAACCGGCGGATGAATTCCAATTTATCGAATGGATTCTGGTTGAAACGCAATTCGGAACGATCACCGAACAATTTACGGAATTTTTCGCGTTCACGTTCGTTGTCGCCGCTTAACAAGACCATTTCATGTCCGCATTCCAATTGCCGAAGCAACTTTTCCATTTCCGGCCGCACGTTTGAGACCAGCGTAAAAGCGCCGCAAAATTCCCCGTCAATGGCTGCGCAAACGATGCTGCCACCGGCACTGAAAGTTTGCGGGATTTGAATTCCTTGTTCCGCGAGCCAATTCGGTGAACCGAGCAAAATCTGTTTTCCGGAGATGATGCCCCGAATTCCGTTGCCGGAACTTTCTTTGAAACCTTCAACGGTTAAAACGGCGCCTGCGCGAATTGATTTTGCGATGCGGACCGCCAGCGGATGGGTTGAGTGCCACGCGACCGAATGGATTAAATCCTTTTCCATCGCGGTCAACGGTTTGCCGGAAAACGATACCTGCGCGCCACTCGCCGTTGTCAGCGTTCCCGTCTTGTCAAAAACAATCACATTCGCGTCGGCAAGTCGCTCAAGGATCAATGAGTTCTTGAGGAAAATTTTCATCCGCGCGAGCCAGCGTTGCGCCGTTCCCAGCGCAAATGGCGCGGCCAGAGCCAATGCGCACGGGCAGGCAACGATCAGAACGGACGTAAATGCTTTCAATCCGCGCGGCCAATCGCCTTTGAAAACCCAAAAGAGCGCCGCGACCAAGGCAATTCCGACGACGATACGGGTAAAACGGCGGCTATAACGGTTCGTCAGTGAATTGAAATTATTCTCGCGATTTTTCCGGAATGCGGCGTGGTTCCAAAGCGACGTGAGATAACTTTGCGAAACCGGTTTGACGGTTTCGATTTCGATCGCCGCGCCAGTTTGACGGCCTCCGGCGTAAAGATAATCCCCTTCGCGTTTCGCCACCGGTTCAGATTCGCCGGTCACAAAACTGTAATCAATCGAGGCGGCGCCGGCCAGAAGCGTCGCGTCTGCCGGAATCAATTCGCCATTGCGAACAATCAACCGGTCGCCGGTTTTTAAGGTCGAGATGGAAACGTGTTCTTCGATTCCCGGATCCGTTTTGCGCGTTGCCGAAAGCGGAAAAAACGATTTGTAATCCAGGTCAAAGGTGAGCCGCTCGTTGATTTTTTGCTGGAAAGCGCGTCCACAAAGCAAAAAGAAAACCAGCCCGGTCATCGAATCCAGGTAACCGCCGCCATGCCGGAACAAAATTTCATACGCGCTTTGCGAATACAATGCCGCAAGACCGAGTGCGATCGGCACGTCCAGCGTGAGCATTCTTTGACGCGCCATCAGCAGCGCCGATTTCCAGTAATCGGATGCGCTAAAAATCAGAACCGGCAACGCCAGCGCCAGGCTCAACCACCCGAAAGCCATTTGCAATTGCGGCTCGGACGCACCCCGCAAACCAAAATAACGCGGGACGCTCAAGAGCATGATATTGCCGAAAGCAAATCCGGCCACGCCCATCTGCAGCCAGCGACGACGCCCCGCGCGATCCAATTTGCGCGGCTCCAATTTGCCCAGCGTGAGCGACGGTTCGTAGCCGATGGATACAAGCAATTCGACCAATTCACTTAATTTGATTTTTTGCGGCACGAACGCGATCGCCACTTCGCGTTTCGCAAAATTCACCCGGGAGAGGCCGATGCCGGGATTTAATTGAAATAAATTTTCCAGCAGCCAGACGCAGGCGATGCAATGAATGGCCGGGATTTGAAACGTTACATGGCTCGTTTTTTCATCGGTGAAATCCAAAAGTTGTCGCTGGACGTCCGGTTCATCCAGGCAGGCAAATTGTTCCGCTTTGGAAGGGCGCCGCATGCGCGTGCCCGGCGAATGATTCAAATCGTAAAAATGGCCGAGACCATTTTCGGTCAACAGATCGTGAACGACCAGGCAACCATTGCAGCAAAAGCTTTTGTCGTCTTTGTTAAACTGCAAATCGGCGCATCGTTCGCCGCAATGAAAACATTTTGCGCTCGCTTCAGAGACAGCAGCGGCAGACGAGTCATCAATTTGGTTCAAAACGGTTTTCAACTTTTCAGAACAATAAACTCCAATAACCGGGTCAGGTTATTTTCAGCGACGGGATTGCGCTTCGCATTTTTTGTTCAACGTTGGACATCTTTTGACCGGCCGAATGCAAAACCGGCGATTGCTTTTCCTGCTTTCACCCGCAAAAAAATTGAATAGCCTCATGCAATGCTGAAACTGGAACAACTTTCTGGATTGCTGGAACAACATCGCGCCGCCGCAGCGGCGCGCGTGAAGGAATTTTCAGTCGGCGGCAAAAAATTTAATTTCAATTCGCGCCCGGCAATCATGGGCGTCATCAATTTGTCTGCGGATTCCTGGTATCGCGAAAGCGTTTGCCTTGCCGCAGAAACGGCGATTCAACGCGGAAAAATTCTCGCAGCCGAAGGCGCAGACATCGTGGACATCGGCGCGGAATCCACGCTTGCGAACGCGGTGCGCGCCAATGATGAATTGCAGAAATCCAAATTGCTGCCGGTCGTAAAAAAATTGCGCGCGCAAAAAATTTTGGTTTCCGTGGAGACGTATTCAACCAAAGTCGCCCGTGCGGCGCTCGAGGCCGGCGCCAATATTTTGAATCTGACTGGCAATGCGAATTCGAAAGAAATTTGCAAAATGGCCGCCGCTCACGATGCCGCCGTCATCGTTTGCTACGTCCAGGGCAAGAACGTCCGGGAAGTCAGAGATTTCGATTTCAGCATGGATCCGGTGGAATTGATGCGCGACTATTTTTCGCGGCAAATCGAAATCGCGCAGCGCGCCGGCGCGGAAAAAATCTTCCTCGATCCCGGCTTGGGTTTTTACTACCGCAATTTGCAGGACAGCGCCGCGCGCGTCCGACATCAGATGAACATTTTCCTCAACACGTTCCGTTTTCGGACGCTTGGTTTTCCTGTTTGTCATGCCCTGCCCCATGCCTTTGAATTTTTTCAAGACGAAGTGCGTTGCGCTGAACCATTTTTTGCGGTCCTTGCCGCGCTGGGCAAAACCGATTTATTCCGCACACACGAGGTTCCGCGCACTCGCGCCGTGTTGGAAACGATGAAGGCGTTTTGAACCGCAGATCACGCAGATTTACGACAAAGAAAAACACCCTCTTCTCCTGAACCGGCAATCCACTGCCCGATGATATTCAATTTGAATTTAGCCAGAATGGCACGAACCAATTCCGGCGTGTAGCGATACGAAAAGAACAGGCGGATTTTATCGCCGGATTTGAAGTTAAAATTTTTGTCTTCAATTTCAATTTTGGCCGGGCGTTTAAAATGAAAATTTGCAGCGAAGCGTTTCAAACCAAATTCTCCAGACTGAATTTCAAACTTCAATTCGCCGTCGCGTTTTTGGATTCCCAAATCCAGTAGAAACGTCATCAACCAATCGCAGGTCGGCGAATTGTCGTATTGCGGCAGGACGTTTTTCATTCCGGCGGCGTAAGTTTTTCCCGGCGCAAGATTAGCGCTGAACAGCAGAAAATCCTTTGCGCCAATCAGCGATGACAATTCCCGCAAAATTTCCTGCGGCTCAAAATTCGGAATCATGCCGAAGAAAGTGAAAAGTCGTCCGCTTTTGGGCGCAAAGTTTTGCGCAAAAACCGACCCCAGGTTATCCGCCCTTGCCAAATCACAAACCAAAGGAAAACAATTTTGTTCAGGCAAAATGGAAAGCGCTGTTTGGCGCGCCACCAGCACCATCGCCGGACTGACATCGCACGGCGTGTAGAAAATTTTCCTGCCGCGCAACTTAAGTAATTTCAGCAGGCGCGTGTCTTTTTGTCCGCCGCCGCAGCCGAGACCGATGACGTGGATGTTTTTGGATTTAATTTTCTCAGCGGCTGCCGCGAAGCTTTGTTCATAAATCGCACGGACCTTTTCGTCATTGCGTGATGGCGAATAAACCTGATGCAGCGCGAGCCATTTTTGCGTTTGCTTGACGCTGTCGTAATGGAATTTATGATTGATTTTCCGTGACCGCAGCGATTCCAGCAAATCGCGCCGGATCTTTTCAGGAAATTGGCTGGGATGAATTGTGATTTTAGCGGCGGAACTCACGCAAAATCATTTTTGCGGGAATTTGACGTAAAGCAACCAATAAACAACAACGCCGCTGATGGAAACATACATCCAGATCGGCCATGTCCAGCGCGCGATTTTCTTGTGCTTGTCGAATCTTTCCCGAAGCGCACGGACAATCGTGATCAAAATCATCGGCGCGACGATGGCAGCCAACACTGTGTGCGAAAGCAAAATCATTAAATAATACGGCCGGAACCATGCCGGATCTTCAAACCGCGTCGGGCCGCGATGCAACACAGCGCCGAGATAAGTGTGATAGGTCAAATAGCAAACGAGAAAAACGCAGGAGGTGATGAATGCCGAAATCATGCAGCGTTTGTGCGCGGTAATTTTTTTCAGCAGGATGAAGATAAAACCCGCCGCCAGAAAAATGGCGCTCAATCCGTTGAGCGAGGCGTTGACGGCAGGCAAATCGTAAATGCTCATTTCTGACGCTCAAGCCGCCGAATGGTCGCAAGCAATTGAGGTTCGACCGCATTGGTCCAGTCCACATTATCGCCGCCGGTTTGGAAAATGCCGCGCAATTGCGCGTGCTTGTCCACGACCACAAAAATCGTGGTGTGAATGAAAAGGTCGGCGGAATCCTGTTGTTGCCCGGACGGTTTTGCTTCGGCGCTCAATTTCAAACTGCCGGCGGCGAGGTTGGCGATCTGCGCTTTCGTTCCGGTCAAAAACATCCAGCGATTGAAATCAGCACCAAAACGTTCGCCGTAACGTTTCATGATCTCCGATGAATCATAATCAGGATCGGTCGTGAGCGTGACAAGTTTCGCGCTGCTGTCGGAAGGCAATTTTTCCTGGACCGATTTCATTTGCGCGGTCATGCGCGGGCACGGCCCGGCGCAACGCGTGAAAATGATATCAGCGACCCAGACGCGATTGGTCAGATCCGCGAGGGTGACCAATTTTGCATCTTGATTCGTGAGTGAAAAATCCGTGACCTGGCCGAGCACCGGTAGCGGCTTTTGTTGTTGCCTGAATTCGGCGATAGCCAATAGATATGCCAGCCCAAGAAATCCCATCAACAGGCCGGATCCGATCCAAAATGTTCGAGGCAATTGTTGTGGCGTTGCCATAAATTGTTCCGGCGCGCAGGCAGAGGCGCCGATGATTATTCGTAATTTGCCGGAGGCGCGGCGGCGGCGTATTTCGCCTGGATCCATTTCTGGTAATCTTCGGGGGTATCGACGACGAGAAATCCGCCGGTCATGTAGGCGTGGCCGCTGCCGCACAATTGTGCGCAATTGATCTGGTAACGCCCGACCGTCGTGGGCACAAACCAGCACGGCACGCGCAATCCCGGAATCGCATCCTGACAGACACGCATGGAAATGATTTTCAATGAATGGATCACATCGCGCGAACTGACGTATAAAATGACCGGTTTATTGACGGGAACGTGAATTTCATTGAGCGATTGAAAATCGTCTTTCGTGCTGATGTCCATCGTGTCGAGGCCGAAAACATTCGTCGTGCTGACCAGATTCATGTCCATGCGGCCGAATTGCCCGTCCTGGCCGGGATACAGGAAATTCCACGCGAATTGCTGCGCCTGCACGTAAACGACGGTGGATTTATCGGCGTCCGGAAATTTATCCACGGCTTTGGACCAGAGCGGAATGGCAACGACCACGAGCAAAAAAGCTTCCACCCCGGCCACGATAAGCTCGATGTAATTGGAGGCGTGATTGCGGACGCCGTGATAATCGGCTTTCGGGTTGCGCGATTTGCGGAAGCGCCAGATGGCGTAGAAAAAATAAACAATCCAGCCGGCAAACAGCGCAAACATCAGGTAATGGATGTAAAGTATGAGATTGTCAACGTCCGCGCCGTTTCTGGAATCCAGCGGCGGAAAACACATCAAATGTTTCAGGGTTTCTTTCATGCGACGGATGGATTTTGCACCGGAAGTTCGCCGGACGCCGGTTCAACGTTCGGCCGGGGCGATTTTTGCGCCTGCGTTGCGGCTTCGCGGCGGACAAGAAAAACCATGAAACCGGCGACCGAACCGAGCACGGTCAATAAAACGCCGAGCAAGGTCAAAATGCCGATGTTCATGCCGTCCGTAAGCGGCGACGAGCCCGCTTCAGAGTTGGCGCTGCCGCAGGAGGCACAGGCCAGCAAATGTGAGGGCGCCAAAGCGACGACGACGGCAACTGACAAAATCAATTTGCGAAATGTTTTCACAGGAAGCTGATTTTTTTCAATTTCTTCAAAAAATAAATACCGTAAATGACCACCAGAACGGCCGAGACAATTCCGGCGATGCCGAAAAAAGTTTTCCCGTTCATAAATGCCCACGCGGAAAATCCTGCTGACAGTGAAGTCAACAGCGTTACAAAAATCAGATGAAATGCTTTGAGCGACATATCAGTGCGTTTGGGTGCCGTGCGGGAAATCATTCATCGCATAAACCGTCAACGCGAACAGGCCGGCGACAAAGATCGCGGTGAATCCCAGCACGGTGTAAACCATTTTCTTTTCAGAAATCAAGTGCATCAAAAATCCCGCCACGACGAATGCGTTGCAGGCGGCGATGATTAGAATCAACGCCGTTTTCAGCGACCACGCGTAATGCGCCGGCAGATAAGAAACCCAGAGCATCAAGCTGATGGCGCAAAGCGCGGTGACAAAAACAAAGGCACAAGTGCGGATGTAACGGTTGAAATCCACCGGATGCCCGTCATGCAATTCCGAATGCCCGATCAGCGGCGCGTTTTGTTGCGCCGCGGTTTTCATTTCGTGTGAATCGCTCATAAATTTTCTAGGTCAAATATAAAACGGGGAACAGGAAAATCCAAACCAGGTCAACGAAATGCCAGAACAAACCTGAAACTTCGATGCGGTTGGTGAAACGTTGGGGATCGGTCTTCCACATTTTGCGGCCGAACAGCCAAAAGTAACCGATCACCACGCTGCCGCCCAAAATGTGCAGCGCGTGCAAGCCGGTCAGCGTAAAATAGAGCGCGAGATAATCGTTGTGCCACGGACCATAATTATCCATCGAAGCAATCTCTGCCCGGGGAATTTTCTGTTCGCTCTCCTCGATTTTCTGCGAGCGCAAATCGTAGAGTTTCGATTCATCGTCCAAGGTCCGGCCATCGAGCACAATGTAATCTTCTTTCGAATTATTTTCGACCATTTCACCTTCGGCAATTTTGCCGTTCGTCAGGCGAACTTCGTAATGATTCAGGTGCTCGCGATATTCAACGACTTTGATGCACAAAAACGTCAACGCCAGCAACAGCGTGCAGGCATGAAAGAATTTGAATTTGCCGAACTGGCCGACTTTGCACGCGACCCACGCCAGCAATGTCGTGATGGCCGACAGCGCCAGCACCACCGTGTTGATGGTGCCGAGCGTCACGTTTTGCCATCCGTGCGGCCAGGTGCCCGGACTGGCACCCACGCGCAACAGGACATAGCCGGAAAAAAGCCCGCCGAAGAGCATGACTTCGGACGCAAGAAAAAGCCAGATGCCGAGCTTGGCGTTGTAAATGCCGGTATCCGGCCTTGCTTCGACTGTGTATGGGATTTCCATGAAATTTAGTGCGCAGTGGTTGGGATTTTTGGCGATGCCGGCGTTGAAACTTCCGGCTCATTTTGCGGCGTAAAGTCAGTCGCATGACCCGGAACGCTGTATTCATATGGGCCGCGAAACACTTCAACCGGTTTATCGAAATTGCCATGCGGCGGCGGCGTGGGCGTTTGCCAGTCAATCGTCGTGGCCTGCCACGGATTGTCATCCACCCGTTGTCCGTGCTTGATGCTCCAAAACACGTTGATGATGAATGGAATTTGTGCGATGCCCAAACAAATCGCGCCCCACAAAATCGGTTTGTGCAGAAAAATCATCGTGTCGCTCAAACCACCGATGACCGATGCGCCGCCACGATCATTGACCGCCGTGGAATAACCCAGGCCGCCGTCGGCCATTCGGCGCAACATGCCGGCCATGCCCTGGAAAAACATCGGTTGAAAAACCACGTTCATGAAAATAAAAGAACCCCAAAAATGCACGCGCCCCCAAAATTCATTCATCATCCGGCCGGTCATTTTCGGATACCAGAAATAAACTCCCGCGAATAACGCAAAGATCGTTCCCGGCGCCACGACGTAATGGAAATGCGCAATGATGTAATAGGTGTCGTGAAGGTGAACGTCGCTCAAATTGAATCCAAGCGGAAGGCCGCTCAATCCCCCGATGCCGAACATCGGCAAGAACGCCAGCGCGAAAAGCATCGGCGTGTTAAATCGAATTGAACCGCCCCAAAGTGAAATGAACAAGCACGTCAGGATGATGACCGATGGAATCGAAATGATCATCGTCGTCGCCTGGAAAAACGCGGCGATTTTCGTGCCCATGCCGGTCAGATACATATGATGCGCCCAAACGATGAATGACAAAAATCCGATTGCCAACACCGCATACACAAGCGATTTGTAACCCCAAAGCGGTTTGCGCGTGTTATTGGCAATAATTTCCGCGACGATGCCCATCGCCGGTAAAATCAAAACGTAAACTTCAGGATGACCGAGGAACCAAAACAAATGCTGCCAGAGCAACGGACTGCCGCCGCCGCTGACATGGGCGAGGTTTCCGCCGACCGCCAAACCGGTTGGCAAAAAGAAACTCGTATGCGCCACGTTGTCCATCAATTGCATGACCGCCGCCGCTTCGAGCGGCGGGAACGCGAGCAACAAAATGAACGCCGTGATAAATTGCGCCCAGACAAAGAACGGCATCCGCAACCAGGTCATGCCCGGCGCGCGCAATTGGATGATTGTCGCGATGAAATTCACCGCGCCCAGCAACGACGACGTGATGAGCAACACCATGCCGATGATCCAGAACAATTGCCCGTGCGTCGGGATTGAAGTCGCCAATGGCGAATAAGAAGTCCAACCCGCCTGCGCCGCGCCGCCGGGAATGAAAAAGCTGACGAACATCACCATGCCGCCAAGAAAATAGGCCTGATAACTTGCCATGTTCACACGCGGAAATGCCATGTCCGGCGCGCCGATCATCAGCGGCACGACGTAATTGCCGAACGCCGCAAACGCCAGCGGCACGATCCCTAAAAACACCATGATGGTTCCGTGCATGGCGCCGAATGAATTGTAAAGTTCCGGCGAAATGATTCCGTGCGCGGCGGGCTGTCCGAGAAGTTTTTCCAGAACGCCGCCAAGCAGCGGAACGGGCTGGGCCGGATGCGCGATCTGCCAGCGCATCAGGAGCATCAGGAAAAACCCGAACAGCATGAAACACAATGCAGTGAAGCCGTATTGGATGCCGATGATTTTATGGTCGCTGGAAAAAATGTAACCGCGCCAGAAGCCCGGCTCGTGGTGCTCGTGGTCGCCGTGCATGTGTTGCGCATTGTATTGGCGATACGGCGGGAATTGTTGAACGGTTGCGTCCATAAATTTATTTCACTTTGTCAAAAACCATCAGCGCGAGCAATAACGGCAAATAAATGATCGACGCCAAAAACAATTGCCGCGCGCGTTGCAGCGTCAGTTGCCGTGAAAATTGAATCGCGCAGAATAAAAATCCCGCGCCCAACAAAATCGCCCCGGCCAGATAAACCGGCCCGGCCATCCTGAAAAGAAATGGACACAAACTCACGATGAATAGCGCCAATGCATTGCTGACAGATTGTTCGGCCGTCCGGCGTCCGTCAATGTCTTCGCCCGACAACATTCTGAATCCGGCTTTCGCGTATTCATCGCGATACATCCAGGCAATGGCAAAAAAATGCGGCAATTGCCAGAACGCCAAAATTGCAAACAGCGCCCAGCCTTCGCCCGACAAATGATTTTGCGCCGCGGCCCAGCCCATGAGCGGCGGCAAACCCCCGGGAATGGCGCCGACATGCGTGTTCACCCATGTCACGCGCTTGAGCGGCGTGTAAACGAAAAGGTAACTGACCAGCGTAATTGCGCCGAGAACGCTCGTCAGCAAATTCACCGCGAGCGCGAGGTAAACCAGCCCGGCAATCGACATCACGCCGCCTAAAACGGCGACGGTGGACGGCTGCAAAAGTCCTGCCGGCAGTGGACGGCTTTGTGTGCGACGCATTTTCGCGTCGTATTCGCGTTCAAGCCATTGGTTCAACGCCGCCGCGCCGGAGGCGACGAGCGCCGTGGCCGCGAGGGTATTAAAGAAATAAAGCCAATTCATTTCGCCATGCCAGCCAACGTAAAACCCAACGGCGGTTGTCAGCAAAACCAGCGTGGTCAGTCGCGCTTTGATCAAATCAGAGAAAATGGCCGTCCAACTTTTTTCAGCGGCGTTGCTTAAATTTTCGGCGGAGATTTGCTTCATTTATTTGCGGCGAAAGTTCCATACGCGCCGAATGACGCGGTTTCATTTTGAGTTTTCGGCGAACGGCTAAATGCGATGATGCACCAGAGCGCGCCGGTCATCAATGACAGCGCCCCGACGAGCACGTGCGTCGTGGCGATGTCCGCCGCTTTATTTGACAAAATCGTCCATGCGCCGAGCCCGATTTGCGCGAAGATGAGCGCCAGCCAGAACATGGCCAATTTCGTCAGCGAATCGCTTTTGCCCAATTTGCGCCATGCCAGAATGACAACGGCAGCGACGAAAATGAAAATCGCCAGCGCGACCGTGCGATGAACCATTTGTAAAATGATTTGAAATGCGGTGATGGTGACCGGATTTTTGCTTTCGGCATTGTAATGCGCCATGGCATCGGCGCTGGTGTCGGGCCAGATCTGCCCATACGCCGCCGGAAAATCAGGAATCGCCAAACCAGCGTGCTGTCCGCGCATCGTCGCGCCCAAAATCAATTGCAGGAAAATTAAACCGACCGTAAAGATGGCCAGTAGTTTCACGCTGCGGGGCACGTTAAATTTTTGTTCAGAAATATTTCGCCAGAATCCGCCCGTGAACAATGCCAGCGAACACATCAACACAAAAAAACTTTGCCCGACAACACCATGCACGACGCCAAGGTCGGCTTCCACCCAGATAACGCGCAAACCACCGAGAACACCTTGCACGACGACCAGCAAAAACGCCGCGAGGCCCAGCCATTTCATCCATTTGCGGGAATCTTTGAGAAAAATCCAAATCGCGAGAACTGTCGTCAAAAAGCCGACGAGCGACGCCCAAAGCCGATGCGTATGTTCGTAGAAAATGCCGCCGGTCCATTTGGAAACCGGGAAGGCGAACATATTGTAGCCGTAGGAATTCGGCCAGTCGGGCACGGACATTCCTGCTTCGTGACTGGTGACGAGTCCGCCCGCGCCGAGCAGTAAAAACGTGGCGATCGCCGTCAACACCGCAAAGCGATGTAGCCAGCGGTTGCCATTTTCTTTACATTTATTGTCCATTCGGGCGATGAAAAAAGCGCCGCCGTTTTCGAGCGCCGCTTTTTCAAAATCTATTTGGCTTCAAAAGTGAAATTCACCGTCACGTCTTTGTCCGCCACTTCGACGGTTTGCGTTTGTTCGCCGGCTTTGCGGTGGCTGGCAACGACGGTGTATTTTCCGGGCGGAACATTTTTAATCGTAAATTTGCCGGCGGTATCACTGACGGAAAAATATGGCGAATCGAAAACGCTCACCCAGGCGAACATCCACGGATGCACATCGCACCGGAAGGTCAAATACATTTCCGGCTTGTCAAACGTATAGCTTAAATCCGGCGCGCCCGACATCTGCGCGTCGTTGTGGTCGGGATTGCCCGCATTTGAAACGCTGTGAACGTTGTGAATACACGGGTCTGAATTTTTCACGATCAATTTCTGGCCGGTCTGGATGGCGATGATCTGCGGCGTGTAAAGACAGCCTTTTTGGTCAAGCACTGCGGGCGCGGCCGAGGCGCCGGTGGATTTGCCGGTGATTTCCTCGCCGTCGGCCGTCTTGAGATAAACGGTGACGTTGGCAAATTCGCCGTTGGGGCCAACAACCCAATGATGCGTGGTGGGCACTTCCTTGTGCATGGCCATGCAATCGGGTGAATTTTCCATCACCGTCAGGGGAATTTCTTTAGGTGGTGTGCCTTTGAACGTGATCACGCCGGTAATATCGGCCGCACGCAAAGTGGTTGACGCTGCAATAGTAAATAAAAGAAAAGCCGCAGATAATTTCATAACTCGCGTCTGGGAATTTAACATTGTGAAATCGGCGGTCAAGCAATTCGTGAAAAATTTCACAAGCTAACCATTTATTGCTCTGGCGGCGACAACGGATGCCCTGTTGTTTGCGCTCACAGATTTTGCATCACGCGCGCCATTTCCAATGCCGTTTGCGCGGCTTCCATCCCGCGGTTGTGATCCTTATCGAGGCAACGTTTGCGCGCCTGTGCTTCATTTTCCAACAGCAAAACTTCGTGGATGACGGGAAGCTCGTGTTGCAATTGAATTTGCATCAGCGCCGCGCTCACCGCTTCGCCGATGTGCGCAGCATGAACGGTTTCCCCGCGCAAAATGACACCGAGGCAGATAATCCCCGACAGCGACCGCGACCGCCGCGCCAGTTTCGCAGCGACAACCGGAATTTCATACGCGCCCGGCACGCGAACGATCTGAATTTTTGCGCCCGCGCGTTGCAGTTCATTCTTTGCGGCCTGCAGCATGGAATCCACGTAACGGGCGTTGTATCTGGATGCAACGATGGCGAATTGGCCGCGTGAAGAAATTTTTTTCCGCTGAACTTTTTGAAGCATGTGAAATTATTTTTTTTCGCCTTCTGTCGGCAGCCATTTCCCGTCGCGGTCATAGGTAGAAACGACAACGACGTTGTCACCGAGCGCATGACCGGCGGAATTGTCGGTTTTGGCGGCCCGGCGGAAAAACTCCGTTTCTTCGTCATTCGCGCGCGCCGCTTCCATCAACAACACTTCCCAACTGCCGTAAATCGTCCGCTGCGGCGGCGCCTTGAACGGTTGCACTTGAAATTCGCCGCCTTTGAGCTGGAGCAATTGTTGAAAAGCTTTTTCGCCGTGCAAATCTCCGGTCGCCGCATGGATCACCGAGCCGGTTTCGATGTAAATCTGGCCACGCATCTGCGCGTTGCGCACTTCCAGAATTGAAGAATGCCGGCCAATACATTCGAGCTGGATGACTTCCTGCAGTCCGACGTGCCGCATCGCACCGGTAAAACCTTCCCCATGCGACCAGGAAACGACATCGTTCAACAAATTGAAAACGACTTTGATCCCGTCATTTGAAATCGGTTTTTCGATGAACAATTCCGCGCCGTTGGCGAGGCAGGTTGCACGATACGTCTCCGTTGGTTTCCCAGTCATCACGGCGATTTTAACGCCGGGATAACGTCGCGAAATCAGCCCGAGTAATTGCAGCCCATCCACCATCGGCATGCCGATGTCGAGAATGACAAGGTCAATCGTCGTCTCTTTCAAGATCGCCAATGCTTTGTCCGCCGTCGTGGCTGTGTGAACCTGCCAGGTCCGATTTGAAAGTTCCTCGCATAATCCGCCAAACGTTTCGAGAAATGCCAGACTGTCATCCACGAACAAAATCTGATGTCTCCTGATGTTGTCATTCGGAGGTTCGTTGTCGCCCGATGGTTTTGTTCCCGCCATCGTATTGATCTCGGGGGCAGCCTGGATTGCCGGAGAATCTCCCCACGGAACTTTTATGGAATATGCTTTTGCCGTGGATGACGCGGCTGGACTTTCAAAACGCAATTCGATTTCGCCTGCGCGCAGGGTTCCGCCTGCCTTTACGGCGCCTTCGACAATTTTTTTCCCATCAATGAATGTTCCATTGGTCGAAAGCAGGTCGCGAACGAGCAATTCGTCGCCGCGGCATTTTACTTCGCAATGCCGGCCGGAAACGGAAGCGTCGAGAATCTGGAAAACATTGCCGTCTCCGCGCCCGATCGTCGTCCAACCATCGCCCAATTCGTGCGACAAACCGGAGAGATTTTTCGAGATGACGACGAGTTTGGGCATAACGCTAGACGGATAGAATCATTTGAACATTTTTTGCCGTGCGTGCAATGAAAAAGTCAGTTCACAGCAGGTGTCCCAATTTTTCCCGCTTGGTTTTCAGATACCGTTCATTGTGCGGATTGGGCTTCACGCGAATCGGAACCTGCTCGGTGATTTTCAATCCGTAACCTTCGAGGCCGATGACTTTTTTCGGATTATTCGTCAGCAACCGGATTGTTTTCAAGCCAAGATCAACCAGGATTTGCGCGCCCAGGCCGTATTCGCGCAGATCCATTCCGTAACCAAGCTTCAAATTCGCTTCAACGGTGTCCATCCCCTGCTCCTGCAATTTGTAGGCTTTGATTTTTGGCGCCAACCCGATGCCGCGGCCTTCCTGCCGCATGTAAAGGATCACGCCGCGTCCGGCGTCGGCCACTTGCCGCATCGCCTGATGCAATTGCGGCCCGCAATCACACCGGCGCGACCCGAAAACATCGCCGGTCAGACATTCGCTGTGGACGCGCACCAAGACATTTTTCGCTCCGGCAATTTTCCCGCGCACGAGTGCGACGTGATGTTCGCCGTCAATTTTTGAACGATACAAATGCAAATCAAATTCGCCGTAATCGGTCGGCATTTTCACCACTTCCACCGGCTCGACTAATTTTTCGCGCGTCCGGCGGAAATGGATCAAATCTTCGATGGAACAAATCTTTAACTTGTGCTTCTTCGCAAACTTCAAAAGCTGCGGCAGCCGCGCCATCGTGCCGTCGTCGCTCATGATTTCGCAGATGACGGCGATGGAGCGCATTTGCGCCAGGACGACCAGATCAATCGCCGCTTCCGTGTGGCCGGCGCGCTGAAGAACGCCGCCGGATTTGGCGCGCAATGGAAATACGTGACCCGGCTGGACCAAATCGTCCGGCACCGCCGTCGGCGACGCCATCTTCTCAATCGTTTTGGCGCGGTCGGCCGCGGAAATGCCGCTGGTGATCCCATGTGCAGCATCCACGCTTACCTGAAAGTCCGTCCGAAAAACTTCGCGGTTCTGTTTGACCATGCGTTCGATGCCCAGTTGTTGCAACCGCTCGCTTGTTGTGGGAACGCAAATCAAACCGCGACCGTGCTTGGCCATAAAATTCACGGCAGCGGGCGTGACGAATTGCGCGGCCATCACCAGGTCGCCTTCATTCTCACGGTCGGCATCATCCACCACGATGACCATTTTGCCTTTGCGGATATCAGCAATGACGGATTCGATGTCGTTAAAAAAATTTTTCATTCCGGCGGAATCAGGCTAATGATTCGCGCTGCAAATGCCAGTCACAAAACGAATTTTGATTTGGCATAAATCGAATGACGCGCCAAAAAAAATTATCGCGCCGTTTCACATTTTTTATTTGAGGCAGGGCAATTAGGGCTTAAATTCCTTTGTCACCGGCTTTCCGCGCCGGCGTCTATTGTTCTGATGTCCGCAGACCCGCATAAAACAGGCGACCGAAAAAATTCCAGCGCATGGAATTCGGCTTCCATCTCTGATGAAAATTTGCGCAGGCTGGACCGGTTGGCCAACCTGGGAACACTTTCTGCCGGAATCGCGCATGAGATCAAGAACGGCCTGACCGCCATCAAAACGTTCGTCGAATTGATGCTGCAAAAGAGCGATGACAAGGAATTGGCAACGACGGTGGAAAAAGAATTGAAGCGGATCGATTCGATGGTCAGCCAGATGTTGCGGTTCGCCGCGCCGAAACCGGCGGCGTTTGCCGCGGTGCGTGTTCACGATGTTTTAGAAACGTCGCTGCGCCTGTTGCAACACCAGATTTCCGGTAAAATGATTTCGCTCAAGCGCGAATACACGCCGGCATCCGACACGGTGCGCGGCGACGACGGGCAATTGCAGCAGGTTTTCATGAATCTGCTGCTCAACGCGATCGAGGCATTGGGAACCAATGGCACGCTCATCGTGCGCACGGAAACCGATCATGGCAAAAAAGTTTTCCGGATTCAAATTCAGGACAACGGCGCCGGCATTTCCAAAGAAAACCAGACGCACCTGTTCGAACCATTTTTTACGACCAAGAAAAACGGCACCGGCCTGGGCCTGGCCATTTCCCAGCGCATCATCGGCGAGCATCACGGCAAGATCGAAGCGGAAAGCGTTCCCGGAAAAGGCTCGACGTTTACGATTTCATTGCCGGCCCACTGATTATTCTCCGACCAACTGGTAGGGCCGCACGGCGTCGCCATTCACATCATAAGCCGGAGCGGCTTTGAGCGAGATCTGGAAAGCCACGGTGTAGTCGTTGGCGCCAACGCCGTTATCAATCACCCGAAACGTCAGCGCGCCGGTCCAACTGCGGAAGTCGCGATAGATGCTGTAAAACTGCTGCTGCAGACGGCCGTTCTGCGCGTTAAAGTATTCCGAGGCGCGGAAAGCCCAGTTGTCATTCAAATGATAATACATCGTGCTGGTCACAAAATTATTTCCGCCGCCGAGAAATCCGCTGCGCAAATACCAGTGGCCCAGCCCGACACTCCAGCGTTCGTCGGGCGTCAAGGTCAATTGATGCAGCGAAAGATTCAATTGGCCGTCGTTGAGGTCGTAACGCACGGTTGAATCCAGTTGAATCCACGTGCGCGGACGGAAAACCAACTGCGAATAAAGATCGTTGAACGTCTTTTGCGGCGCGCCAGACGCAGCATCGTAATTGAAGGCGATATTCTTATTTCCATTTGGGCGAAGCCGCCAGTCGAGCATCAGGTTCCAATCCAGCAATTTATCCAATTGCCCGTTGCGCATCGTCTGCAATGTATTTCTCAAGCCAAAGCGGATGACATTTTCGCTATCAATCGAATCAATATCGTTGTAATCGGGAAATTGCAGCGGCAGGATTGAAAGCGTGGGCGTCTCGGAATCGAATTGCGGCAATTGCGGCGGCCGCGTGCTGGGCGCCGGGACATAAATATAGCTGACGGACGGCTCGATGATGTGACGCAAACCATCAATCTGCAAAATTGAATTGGTCGCCCCGCGCCAAAGCCGCGACAGTTTGAACGATGCATCCACACCGGTGTTGAAGACCGTCCGGTAATGCTCGCTGTTCGTGCCTCCGGCTCCGCCGGCGCTGCTGTAATAGGTGAATCGTCCGCCAACGCGCGGCGCGACGTTGAGCCAGCCAAAAAAGGTCCACGGCAAAAGGATTTGATGATAAGTATCGGCGCGCCCGGCGGAATAATCCTGGTTCGGATTCGGGAAAAATCCGTTCGTGTCGGCAAAAACTTTTCGATAATACCCGACCGAACTTTGGCTTTCGTAATAAAACGGCGTTCCCAGGATTTGCTGCCGGAATCCTGTCAATTGCACATCCGGCAACCGTTCAATTTCGTCAAAAAACGTGTTCACGCGCGGCAGCGTCAGCGCGTCCAGGCTCCAATTGCTCCAGTATTTGTTCACCTCGGCAAAAGTGATCGGCTGCGGATTTTCATGAAAATCGCTTTCGAAAAAGTCGTGAAGCACATAAGGGTCGTTTTGCCAGTTGACCAATGCTTTGACGTTCAAATTCGTCATCGGCGTGGACTGATAGCCGAGATAAAAGCGCTGGCGATTTTCCACCGGATTGCCCAAATGCAAAGCACCATTCGTGTTCGCGCCCGGATCGTCGTCGCGCTGATAATAGTATTTGAAATCCAATTCGCCCCAGCGGCCCAAATGCAGATTCACGTCCGGCCCAAGGCCGATGCCGCGTTTTTCGCGATAATCCAGATGCAATTTACCGTCCGCCGTGTCATCCCAAAACCAGCGATATGTCGTCAGCAAATATGGGCCGTAACTGCTGCGGTAGCCGGGAAGGAAATTGATATTGTTGGCATGACGGCCAATGTTGCGGCGATAATACGGAAAATAAAAAACCGGAACGTTCTCGGCATAAAATACACCGTTCCACATCTCCACGTATTTGTTGGGAACGATGCGGATGTGCGAGGCGCGGAAATAAATCGCCGGATCTTTCACGTCGTCACTCGTGATCAACGCATGGCGCGCATCATAAATCTTGTTGGTCGAATTTCCTGTCAGGATCGTGCCATCGGCGAACACCGGCGGTTTGCCCGTGCGAAACTGTTCGCTGCGCATTTTGTGCGTCTTGAAATTGTAGGTGATGTGTTCGCCCACCCAGATTTGGTCGCCCTGCGCGATGCGCACATGGCCGTCGGCCACGGCTTCACCGGTTTCCTGATAAAGGGTGGCGCTATCGGCGGAAAGCGACGTCTCGCCGTATTGGATAAAAACATTGGTGCCGACCGCGATGTTTTTGTTCGGATAAAAATCCACGCGTCCTTCCGGCGCGCCGGGTTGAACTTCGTTTAAAGAATTGATGGTGATTTCCTGTTCATCCCGCGCGGAAGAATCCTGCGCCGGAGAAGTCCGCGGCCATGCCAGGGCACAAAAAAGGAACAGGAAAATTGCGGGCGCGCTTCTCATTAAACGCCGCAAATAAAACAGAATGCGACGAAATTGTCGAGCGTCACCGCAACAACAGCAATAACGCCATCCCGGCGGCGGTCGTGAGGACCGTGACCGGAAGGCCGAATTTCGCATAATCCCAAAAGCCGATTTCCACGTGGCGGCGCGATGATTCCATGACGATGATGTTGGCCACGGATCCCAGAATCGTCAGGTTGCCGGCAAACGTCGTAGCCAGAGCCACGACTTTCCACATCAATTCAGGGTCAGCAAAATTGTGAATCCATTTTCCGGCCACGAGCACGAACGGCACATTGGAAAAAATATTTGAACCAACAATAGAAAACCACGAAAGGTTCCAGCCCTGGACACCGGGCGTCGCGCCGAACATCCCACGCATCCGTCCGTAAATCTGGTCGGGCAAACCCGTCCCGTTCAAGCCTTCCACCACGATGAACAGCGCGGCGAAAAAGACCAGCAGATGCCAATCCACCAGTTTCAAAACTTCATGCGTGTCGCGCCGCGCCAGCACCATGACCAATGCGCCGCCGGCCAAAGCCGTCCAAGGCAAATTCAAACCGGCCACGAAGCCGGCGAATATCAGCGCCAATGCCGCAAACGTGATCACCAAAAGCCGGCGATCCAACTGTTTGGCCGGCGCATCCGGCGCATGGATGACCGCGCCTTTCAACGTTTTCCGGAATCCAATGCGCAAAACAATATACTGAATCGCCAGCGCGACGACGGCAACCGGCAGCAACGAAATTGAAAACCGTAAAAATGGAATTCCCGAAAGATGGCCGATGATCATGTTTTGCGGATTGCCGACCAGCGTCGCAACGCTTCCTAAATTTGCGCTCATTGCCAGCGCGAGCAGATACGGCAGCAATGGCAATTTGCCGCGAACCATCACCGTCACCACCAACGGCGTCAGCATCAGGCAGATCGTGTCATTGACGAGCATCGCCGAAAGCATTCCCGAAGCACAAATCAGGTAGAGCAACAACCGTTGCGGTGTTCCGGCAACACGTAAAATCCAATCCGCCGCCCAGTCAAAAAATCCGGCGAGAAACAAATAGGCCGAAATCAACATCATTCCGAGCAACAACACCAGCGTGTCATAATCCACGGCGTGGTAAGCCTGTTCCGGCGTCATCACGCCACCGGCGACCATCAACACCGCTCCCAGCAATGCCGCCGCCGGGCGATTGAGCGGAAGGATTTTCAACTGACGCCCGCAGATGAACAAATACGTGACGCAGAAAATTCCGGCGGCAAGAAATTCTTTGTAGTGGGCGCTCACAAACGCACGGGAATTTTTTTCTGCGCCAGAAATTTCTTCACGTCGCCGACGGTGTAAGTTCCGAAATGAAAAATGCTCGCCGCCAGGACCGCGTCCGCTTTGCCTTCGAGCAGCACGTCAGCCATGTGTTCCAATTTGCCCGCGCCGCCGCTGGCCACCACCGGCACGCCCACGGATTCGCTGACGCGCCGCGTAATGACCAGATCAAATCCGGCTTTCGTGCCATCGGCGTCAATCGAATTCAAAACAATTTCTCCCGCGCCGAGCGCGACGGCGCGTTTGGCCCATTCAACTGCGTCCAGGCCGGTATCTTTGCGTCCGCCGTGGGAAAAAACACCCCATTTGTCCGGCGCAATTTTTTTGGCGTCAATCGAAACCACGATGCACTGGCTGCCGAATTTTTCCGCGCCTTCGCGAATCAATTCCGGCCGCGCCAGCGCCGATGAATTGATGGAAATTTTGTCCGCGCCGGCGCGGAGCATCGTGAACATATCGTCCACGGATTTGATGCCGCCGCCGACGGTGAGCGGCATAAAACATTCGTTCGCCGCGCGTTCGATCACGTCCACCATCGTGGCGCGGCCGTGCGCGCTGGCGGTGATGTCGAAAAAGACCATTTCGTCCGCGCCTTGTTCGTTGTAGCGCAGCGCGAGTTCCACCGGATCGCCGACGTTCCGCAATTCGCCCGCTTCGGCTTTTCCAAATTGCACGCCGCGGGTGACGTTGCCATCGTGAACGTCCAGGCACGGGATGACACGTTTTGCAATCACACGCTCATTGAAAGGTGATTTGCGGCTTAAAGCAATTTTTTCCGCGCGAAACAAATTTTCCCACTTAAAAAATTGCCAAAAATCTTGCGAAAAATTTCATTGAAGCCGTTCGCGCCGGATTCCACTTGTTTTCCCGGACAGCCGCCAATATAAAGCACACACCCATTGAGATGAATCCGGTTGCCGCCAATCCGTTGCTGGGCGTCGGGCTGCACGCCATCGGCGCGCTGTTCGCCGCGACGTGCTATACGCCGCAAAAAAAAGTGCGCGGCTGGTCGTGGCAAACTTACTGGCTCACGCAGGCGTCGGTCTGCTGGTTCATCCTGCCGATCATCGGCGCGTGGCTGACGATTCCTGATTTGATGGCGGTGTTGCATGAAGCGCCGACGAGCGCGATGCGCAATTCGTTTCTGCTCGGCATGGCTTACGGCATCGGCGGAACGGCTTTTGGCATTTCCATCCGCTACATCGGATTTTCGCTGACGTATGCGATTGCGGTCGGACTTTCCAGCGTTTTGGGAACGTTGATTCCGCCGCTGGTCAAAGGAACTTTGGGCAACGTGCTTCAGAAACCCGGCGCCGAATGGATCATCGGCGGAATTGTCGTCGGCACCGTCGGCATCGCCTTTGCCGGCTGGGCGGGACATTTGAAGGAAAATGATTTATCGGCGCAAAACAATCGCGGTGAATTTTCACTGACAAAAGGACTTTTACTCTCGCTGCTCGCGGGCGTGTTGTCGGCGGTTTATGGATTTGCATTGGAAGCCGGCACGCCGATCGCCGATGTCGCGTCGGCGCACGGCGCGGGCGTTTTCCGCGGCAACGTCGTTTATATTTTTTCCAATACCGGCGCGTTTTTGACCACGGCGGTTTATTGCCTGTGGCTTCATGCCCGGCATAAAACCATCGGCGAATTGATTGAATTGCCCGCCGGAACGGAGAAAAGTTTTCTGCCGCTGAATTTCGTGATGGCGGGGATCACCGGAATTTTTTGGTATGGCCAATTTTTCTTTTACAATCTCGGCCATGTGCGGCTGGGCGATAAATTCGCGTTCACGAGCTGGGCGATCCACATGATCATGCTCGTGCTGTTCAGCAATTTGATGGGCGTCTTGCTCCGCGAATGGCGCGGTTGCCGTCGCGTCACGCATCTCGCCATCGGTTTTGCGTTAATCATATTGATCGCGGCGGTGTTGCTCTTGACGTGGGGCAATCACATAGGCGAAGTTGCGACGAAATAGTTTTAGTTTTATGTCCGCGCAGATTTCCAAACGCGATTACAGCCTTGTCGGCAAAGATTCCAAAATGGCCGAAGAAATGGGGCTCGCCTCGGCGCAATGGTATGCGTGCCCGATCTCGCGCAAACGGTTGAAAGAATTGATGCAGCGCAAAGACGGTCCGGCCATCCGCGACACGCTGGTCTGGTTCGCGCTGCTCGGACTTTTCGGCTGGCTCGGCTGGCATTTCTGGGGAACGTGGTGGTGCGTCCCGGCCTTTATTGTTTACGGCGTTCTGTATTGTTCCTGTTCCGACTCGCGCTGGCATGAATGCGGTCATCGCACGGCATTCAAAACCACGTGGATGAACGACGTGGTTTATGAAATGGCATCGTTCATGGTTTTGCGCGAATCTACGCCGTGGCGCTGGAGCCACACGCGGCATCACACGGACACGATCATTGTCGGGCGCGACCCGGAAATCGCCGTGCCGCGGCCGCCGGATGTTTTGGGAATCATTCTGGCATTCTTCAGCTTGAAAAGCGGTCCAAAGGAATACAAAAAGGTTTTGCTCCACTGCCTCGGCAAATTGACGGTTGAAGAAAAAACTTATATTCCGGAAATGGAATACAAAAAAGTTTTTTGGACCGCGCGCATCTGGGTTTTGATTTATGCGGCGACGATTGCGCTGGCGATCTGGATGCGCAGCATTTTGCCGCTGATGATTATTGGATTGCCGTCCTTTTACGGCGCATGGTTGCTCGTGATTTTCGGCCTCACGCAACATGCCGGCCTGGCGGAAGACGTTTTGGATCATCGCCTGAATTGCCGGACGGTTTACATGAATCCGATTTTCCGTTTCGTTTATTGGAACATGAATTATCACGTCGAACATCACATGTTTCCGATGGTTCCGTATCATGCGCTGCCAAAATTGCATCGTGAATTGAAGAACGACATGCCCAAGCCGTATCCCAATCTGTTTGCCGCCTACCGCGAAATCATTCCGGCGATTTTGCGGCAGGTCAAAGACCCGACGTATTTCGTGAAACGCGAATTGCCCTCGTCCATCAAACCCATTTCCACCCCGGTTCCCGAACCGCAACCCGCGCAATAAATTCAAATGAGCGATTGGATCAAAGCCTGCAGCACAAACGACATTGAACCTGACGACGTGATCCGTTTCGATCACGGCGGCCGCACGTTCGCTATTTATCGCACCGGCGATGACCAATTTTTTGCAACGGACGGTTTATGCACACACGCCAACGTCCATCTCGCCGACGGTTTTGTGATGGACAATTTGATTGAATGTCCCAAGCACAACGGCCGGTTTGATTTCACCAACGGCAAAGCCAAAGGCGCGCCCGCCTGCATTGATTTGAAAACGTATCCGACCAAAGTCGAAGGTGGAACGGTTTTCATCCAGATCTGATCCCGCCGCGGATTCCGCAAAAAAATTCTGCTGGAAGCGGTTTCGCCAATTATGGCAGGCTCAAGCGAATGAAATTTCCAGCAAGCCGCATCATTGGAATCGTCGCAACCTGTTTTCTCGCCATCACTGCATCGGCCGCGCCCAATGCAGTGCAACATTTTCAAAAAAATTCCGACGGCGTGACCGTGAAAATGAATCAAGGCGTTTTGCGCCTGGAAATCTATTCGCCGCGCATTGTCCGCGTGACTTACGCGAACGGAAAAAAATTGCCGGAAACCAAAAGTTTTGCCGTCATCGGCAAGCCCGAACGGACAAAATGGAATTTGATCGAGTCTACGAACGAAATCATTCTGCGCACGGATGAAATCGAAGCCCGCGTGAATCGCGCGACCGGCGCGGTTTCGTTTTTTGACAAAACCGGCGCGCCAATCGTTGCGGAAAATTCCGATGGCGGAAAATCGCTGACGCCCAACCGCGTTGACCATTTGGAAACATTGCGCAGTCGCGATGAATTCAATCTGTCGCCCGGCGAAGCTTTTTACGGCCTCGGCCAGCATGGCAACGATTTGATGAATTATCGCGGCGCAATAATCCATTTGCAGCAGCGCAATCCGACGGAAAGCGCGGTTCCGGTCCTGATTTCCAGCCGTGGTTACGGAATTTTCTGGGATAACCCGGCCATCACCGACGTGGACATCGGCAAGGTGAATCCGGGAATCCTGTCCTGGAATTCGGAAGCCGCGGACGCGATTGATTATTATTTCATGTTCGGGCCGAAGCTGGACGATGTCATCGCATCGTATCGGCAATTGACCGGCGCGGCGCCGATGTTTGGCCGATGGGCGTGGGGATTTTGGCAATGCAAAGAACGATATCAATCGCAACAGGAATTGCTCGACGTGGCGGGCTGGTATCGCGCTCATCACGTGCCGCTCGATGGCATCATCCAGGACTGGCAATATTGGTCGCCTAATCCGTGGGGTTCACATTTATTCGACACCAATCGTTATCCGGATCCAAAAAAATTGATGGATGAATTGCATGCGGAAAATGTCCACGCGCTGATTTCCGTCTGGGCAAAATTCGATTTAGGCAGCGCGAATCACCAGGAATTGGCCAAAGCCGGGGCGCTTTATACCAACGTCATTCCGGCCGTTTTTCCGCCGGGGACTAACCAGTGGTATGACGCGTTCAATTCCACGGCGCGGAGAATTTATTGGCGGGAAATGTCGCACGCCATTTTTGCCGACGGATTTGACGGCTGGTGGCTGGATGCCAGCGAACCGGAATTGAGCGGCAGATGGGGCGAATATCGCGATTACAAAACGGCCGCCGGTCCCGGCGCGACTGTTTTCAACGCCTATCCGCTCATGCACACGACGGCGGTTTACCAAGGTCAACGCAACGAGACTTCGAAAAAACGCGTGTTCATTTTGACGCGGTCGGCGTATGCCGGCCAGCAACGGAATGCCGCCGTCACCTGGAGCGGCGATATTCACGGCGATTGGCGGACGTTCCAACGGCAAATTCCCGCCGGTCTGAATTTTTCCATCAGCGGCATTCCGTATTGGAACACGGACACCGGCGGGTTTTTTGGCGGTAATCCGGACGATCCGAAATACGCGGAGCTGTTCACGCGCTGGTTTCAATTCAGCGCGTTCTGCCCGATGTTCCGTGTTCACGGCACCGGCAAGCCGAAAGAAATCTGGCGCTGGGACGACAATACGCAAAAAATTCTCATCGCTTACGATGAGTTGCGCTATCACCTGATTCCTTACATTTATTCGACGGCGTGGCGCGTCACCAGCGACGGTTACACGATGATGCGCCCGCTGGTGATGGATTTTGAAAACGACACGAATGTTTTTGCGCTCAAAGACGAATATCTTTTCGGTCCGTCCATTTTGGTTTGTCCGGTCATCCAACCGAAAATCACCACTCGCGCAGTTTATTTGCCGGCGGGAACGACGTGGTATGATTTTTGGAACGGAAAAAATTATTCCGGCGGCCAAAAGATTGACGCCGCCGCGCCGGTCGAAACGATGCCGCTGTTCGTCCGCGCCGGTTCCATCATTCCTTACGGCCCGCAAATCGAATATGCCACGCAGAAATCCGATCCGATCGAATTGCGCATTTATCGCGGCGCGAACGGCCGTTTCACGCTCTACGAAGACGAAGGCGACAATTACAATTACGAAAAAGGAAAATACACCACGATTCCGGTTTCATGGAATGAAGCGGCGCAAACGCTTGAGATCGGCAAACGTTCCGGCAATTTTCCCGGCATGTTGAACGAGCGGACATTTCATATTGTTTGGGTTTCCGAAAACCACGGCGAAGGAATCGCTTCAACTAAAAATCCGGATGCAGTGGTCCACTATGACGGTGCGGCGATAAAAATTTCCGCGCCGGCCAAATAAACGTGCTACCATTTGGAAAATGAAAATCCTTTCCGACGATTTCCGCGTTCGTCCCGGCGAGCGCGTCAAACTTTCGAAATGGCCGGCGGAAGTGAAGCCGTTCTACCGATCGAAGGATGATTACAAGGAAATCCTCGACGAGCATAAAGACAAATTGAGCGAGCGGCAGGGGTTGCTCTACGCGAACAATTCCTACGCGTTGCTGCTGATTTTCCAGGCGATGGACGCGGCCGGCAAAGATGGCGCGATCAAACACGTCATGTCCGGCGTCAATCCGCAGGGCTGCCAGGTTTTCAGTTTCAAACATCCGAGCGCCACGGAATTGGCGCACGATTTTCTCTGGCGCACGACGGTTTGCCTTCCCGAGCGCGGACGCATCGGCATTTTCAACCGCTCCTATTACGAAGAAGTTTTGATCGTGCGCGTTCATCCCGAAATTCTGCGCGCGCAAAATTTGCCCGACCATCTGGCGAACGAAAAAGACATCTGGAACGGCCGTTATAAATCCATCGCGGATTTTGAAAGTCATTTGCACCGCAACGGCACGCGCGTGGTGAAATTCTTCCTGCACCTTTCAAAGAATGAACAGCGCAAACGTTTTCTCAAGCGCATTGATGACCCGGCTAAAAACTGGAAATTCGGCAGCGACGACCTGAAAGAACGCGGCTTCTGGGACAAATATCAAAAGGCATATGAAGCGTGTTTGAGCGCGACGAGCACGAAGCATTCGCCGTGGTTCATCGTGCCGGCGGATGACAAACCGAATGCGCGTCTCATCGTTTCGCAAATCATTTTGGACGCGCTGAAGGATTTGAATTTGAAAACGCCAAAAATTGACGCGGCGAAGAAAAAAGAATTGCAGCAGGTGCGCAAGCAATTGGAGAAGTGATTTCACTTTGGACTTTAAACTTTGGACCTTAGACTCAATACGTGAACGATCTTCTCATCGGCCTTGTCGGCGTCGCGCTGGCCACCAACCAGCCGCAAGCCGCCAGCAATCTGGTCCAGCAAACGACCGGTATTTCCATTCCCGTGACCGCCACGAACAGCCCGGCGGAAATGGCGTTGCAAAAAGTCATGGCGGAAGACGACGATGCGCGGGCGGAGATTGACCAATGGATCCGCGAAAACGAAAAATTCAAAGCGCAAGGCGCCGGCGAATCGGATGAGGAATTGAATCGCCGCATCATGGCGCGATTGGACATCGTCCGCAAAGATTACCAGGATTTTCTCAAACAATATACCAACAACGCCCACGGCTATTTGGCCTATGGCAGTTTTCTTGGTGACATCGGCGAAGAAAATGCCGCCGCCGAACAATACGAAAAGTCCCGCCAGCTTGACCCGCAAAACCCCGCCGTCTGGAACAATCTCGCAAATTATTACGGCGAATTCAGCCCGGTCACGAACGCCTTTGCTTATTATACGAAAGCGATTGAATTGAACCCCAAAGAACCGATTTACTACGAAAATTTTGCCACGACGGTTTACCTGTATCGCAAAGACGCGCGGGAGTTTTATCACATCAACGAGCAACAGGTTTTCGACAAGGCGTTGAGGCTTTATCGCGACGCCATGAACGTTGCGCCGGACAATTTCAAGCTCGCGACGGAATACGCGGAAAGTTATTACGGCATCAAACCGCTGCGCACCAACGACGCATTGGTAGCGTGGACCAATGCGCTGCACGTCGCGCATGATGATCTGGAACGCGAGGGCGTTTACATCCATCTGGCGCGGATGAAGATGTTGTTCGGACGATACGCCGAAGCGTCCGCGCAATTGGAGGCCGTGACCAATTCCGTTTACAGCTATCTCAAAGACCGCGTCGCGCACGCCATCGTTCAACGCCAAAACGAAGCAACCAATGCCACGCCGGATGAAATCGCCACAAACGGCGTTTCCATGATTGAAACAAATATCCCGGGCGCGCCGGCCAATTCAATTCCTTTGACCAATGCGCCGGTCGTTTTGACCAATCATCCGAAAATGCTGATGAATTGACGAAAGCAGCGCGCTTCGATGGCAAGGCGACACCGTCGCGTTTATTGTTTCAAATCCTTCTCGCTTTCCTCTCCTGATTCTCGCGGTTAAACTTTTCCCATGCGAATTTTATCCGGCATCCAGCCCAGCGGCACGTTGCACCTCGGAAACTATTTCGGGATGATGCGCCCGGCCATCGAACTTCAGGACAAGGGCGAAGCATTTTATTTCATCGCCGATTATCATTCGATGACCTCGTTGTTCGACGCCAACGAACGGCGCAAAAATACGCTGGATGTCGCGCTGGATTTTCTCGCGTGCGGCCTTGACCCGAACAAATCCGTTTTCTTCAAACAATCCGACGTGCCGGAAGTGACCGAACTGGCGTGGCTGCTGACGACGCTTACGCCGATGGCGATGCTGGAAAACGCGCACAGCTACAAAGACAAAATCGCCAAAGGCATCGCGCCCAACCACGGCATTTTTGCCTACCCGGTGCTCATGGCCGCGGATATTTTGATTTACGATTCCAACGTCGTGCCGGTCGGCAAAGACCAGAAACAGCACGTCGAAATGACGCGCGACATCGCCATCAAATTCAACAACACCTACGGCGAAACCTTTGTCGTTCCGAAAGAACAGATCCAGGAAAGCACCGCCGTCGTCCCCGGCGTGGACGGCCAGAAAATGAGCAAGAGTTACGGCAACACGATTGAAATTTTCGGCGATGAAAAAGCGTTGCGCAAAAAAATCATGGGGCTGGTCATGGACAGCCGCACGCCGCAGGAACCGAAGCCCGATGCGGACAAAAATCTGGCGATTCAATTGTTAAAACTTGTCGCGCCGGCAAATGTGGCGAAAGAATTTGAAGATAAATTGCGCGCCGGCGGTTTAGGCTACGGCGATTTGAAGAAAGCGTTGTTCGAAAATTATTGGAATTATTTTGCCGATGCGCGAAAGCAACGTTCCGAACTCGCGGCCAATTTGGATTTCGTGAATAAAATTTTGTCCGACGGCGCGACGATGGCGCGGACGCTGGCGCAAAAAGTTTTGAAACGCGCGCGGAAGAATTGCGGAGTCGAATAAGCCTCACGCAAAGGCGTTAGCTTACGGAAATCATTGGACTTATTTATTGCTTAGCTGCCTTTTCCAAAATGTCACCCAATTTGTCGTTTCGACGTTAGAAGCCAAATCCAAATACAGCGCCTTGTCCTTCTGTGCACAAAACATGAAGATAGCCTTCACCTGATAAATTTGAAATCGTCAACATACATGTCCAATGGGTGGCAGGATGATCGAGAAAACAAGGTTGTGCTGATCGAACATTTGCCATTATCTCTTGAATTGAATTTTTATTCGTAATTACAATCTTATCGTTAATGAGGGGGGATGGTCCTTCAGGAGAAATTTGAATGGATTGAATGCTCAATATAGGAGCGTCATAAACTATGGCATTTTCGGCAGGTATATTACGCAGCCAGAACAACCATCAGAAACCAAATAGCAGTAAAAAGCATGAAATCCCAGTTAGAATTACGCAACACCATGAAATTGAATTGAGATTACTCATCTCATGTATAAGCATTTACACAATTTTCAACTTCGGCAAATCCTGCGAATCCACCAAGCCGACCGGCTCCTTTTTGGAATTCACGACAATTAAATCGTCAATGTTCCGCTCGTTGAAAATTTTCAATGCTTCCACGGCCAGCGCATTTTCCGAAATACAAATCGGATTGCGCGTCATCACTTTTTTGAGCGGTTGGGACAAAAGATTATCGTCCGTGGCCATGTGACGGCGAAAATCGCCATCGGTGAACACACCCGCCAATTTGCCACGCTTGTCCACCACACTCAAACTGCCGGATTTGGCGCGCGTCATCACCATCAGCGCGTCCTTCACGGAAAGATATTCATCGGCCATCGCATTCCGATTTCCACTGCGCATAATGTCGCCGACTTTGAGCAACATCGCGCGGCCGATCGCGCCGCTGGGATGCCGTTGCGCGTAATCTTTTTGCTGGAAACCCCGCGCCTGCAAAACGGCCATCGCCAGCGCGTCGCCCAGCACGAGCATCGCCGTGGTGCTGCTTGTCGGCGCGAGGTTGAATGGACAGGCTTCCTTCGGCACTTTGACGTTGAGCGAAACATCGCTGTGTCTGGCGAGCGATGATTTCAAATTGCCGGTGACGGAAATGATTTTGACGGAAAACCGTTTGATAGCGGGCAATAAATTCAGCAATTCGTCCGATTCGCCGGAATAGCTCAATGCGAGAATCACATCGCCGTCGTTGACGATTCCCAGGTCGCCATGCAACGCATCCACGCTGTTAAGGACGACGCTGGTCGAACCGGTGCTGGTGAGCGTGGCCGCGATTTTTTGGCCGACATTTCCAGATTTGCCGATGCCGACGATGACGATTTTTCCCCGGCGCTTGAGAGCCTCGACGATCGTCTCGACCGCGGCATCAAAGGATTTGTCCAATTGCGCGCGGACTTTTTTGAGCGCGGCGATTTCGATGTCAAAAACTTCGCGGGCTTTTGGCAGATGATTCACGCGCCGAGAATGCGCGGAAATGCAGGCGATTTCAATGTTTACTTCGTTTGGGAAAACAACATGAAAACCCGCGGGCCGCGTGGCGTGACGATGGCAAGATGTTCTTCCTTCGCATCGGCGGGAATCGCCAGGCCGTCGCAATGTTCGTCGCGCACGGGTTTTCCATCGGCGAAAAACATGTAATGATGCGTGCGGTTTCCGGGAATATCATGCAGTGCAACCTGCCAGCCGCCGGAGACTTCGCGCTTCATTTCAATTTTTTTCCAGTCGGAAAATGTCCCGGCCACTTCGATCTTGTGCGGCACTTCGGTCTGGCCGGCCGGCAGACGCCAGCGGAAATTTTTTGTGAAGACCTGTTTGCGTTCGCCTGCGGGCTTGTGCCCATGCGGATGATGTGAGTGCTTATGCGTCATTAAATTGGCGCGGCAACTTACAACAACATTATTCGCGGTCAAGCCGCCGCTTTAATCCTTGCGGCAGGTCGCGCGGACGCCGGTGTTGCGGGCGCGCAATGCCGGAAGCGGCGGAATGCGCAAAAACGTCGGAAGGAAGCGATAATACGGCGGCGGAACACGCATCCAATAAAGCGCGCGATTGAACGCGCGCTCAAGCAATGAGCCACTGCCTTCTTCCGCGCCGTGGACGATGCCCGGACAATTGGCGATGGCTTTGTTGATACGCCGTAAAACCCAGCTTTCGTTCACCTCGCGCGAAAAATAAAATTCCGGTTCGCAAAGATTGTTTTTCGGCGACAGATATTTTTCCGCAATTGCCTTTTCGGCCAGGCCTGTTCCCGGCAGCAACCGGATGCCGGTCATAAAAATCGTCAAAAACTTCTTTGAATTGAGATGCTTTTCGGCAAACGAAATCGTTTCCTCGACCGTCTTGTGCGTTTCGCCCGGACCGCCGAGAAGAAAAAACCACGTGCAGCGGATTCCCGATTGGCGCGCCAATTCCACCGCGCGGCTGATTTGCGCGGTATCAAATCCTTTGCACAAATTACCGAGCATGCTGTCGCTCGCCGCGTCCGGCGAAAAAGCAAGGCAGCGAAAACCCGCGCGTTTCATCAATGCAAATAAATCTGCGGAAACCGCAGCGGGATTGACGCTGACGGCGGAGAGGCTCACGCGCAATTTGCGCCGGATGATTTCTTCGCAGATTTCAATGGCATGACTTTCGGGCAAATTGAACGTGGAATCCGTGAATTCAAAAGCGCGCGGCGCGGCGATGCGCGAAACGCGTTCAATTTCATTCACAACATCGCCGGCCGGCCGCATTCGCAAACGATGGCCTTCCATCATCGGATAATTGCAGTAAAGGCAATTCAACGGGCAACCGCGTTTGGTATTCAGCGCCCAGGCCGCTCCGGCGCGTTCGTATGGCCGCCAATCAATCCAGTCTTCCATTCCCGATGGTCCAAATTTTTCAAGGCGGATTGGCGGCACGGAAATCGTTTTCCCGTTTTCGCGACAACAGATTCCGTTGACGCCTGAAACATTCCAGCCGCGTTCGAGAGCTTCAAGCAATTGCGGAAACGCCACTTCGCCTTCGCCGACGAGCGCAAAATCCGCGTCCAGCGATTCCAACGCCGCCGCGCCCAAAATTGAAACCGCCGGGCCGCCGATGACAATTTTCGCGTCGCCATCCTCGCGCACGATGCGGACCATCGCCGCAACTTCAGGCAGATGTCGCGAGACGCGTTGCGCGATGGTGTTGTCAATATTGCGGATGGAGAAGCCGACGATTTCGGGCCGAAATTCAGACAACGCTTTTTTCAAATCGTCGAGCGGTTTGCGGCTGGGCATCAAATCGAGGAAGCGGATTTGGTGTCCTTCATCGCGCGCCGCGGTGGCGATGTAGCTCAAGCCAATCGGCGGCGCCGGTTCCATGACGCGGGTGCGGTTCGTGTAAACAAGTAAGGCTCGCATTGAATCAAGGACAAACGTTCGCGGAATGGATGCGAAGTTTGACGTTAAAAAGATTTGGCCAACTGATTTCGGGGAGGATTGTCCATGCGCGTCTTTTATTCAATGTGATTCTGTCGGAATTCCGACATTTGCGTTCCGCGAAGGCGTGCGTAAGGTAGCTTGTTATGAAAACGGTATTGATTGGATTAATGGTAATGGGATTGGCCGGTTCCGCTTTGGCAGTGGACCGGACGCAATTGGACAATGAAATCAGGAACCTGACGGGAAAATTCGCCGCGATGCAACAGGATGCCAACCGAAGCATTCCCGCCGATAAATTGCAGAAGGCCAAAGGAATTGTTTTGCTCGACCAGACGAAAGGCGGTTTTCTTTTTGCCTATCACAACGGCAGCGGCGTCGCCCTCGTCAAAGATGCCAACGGCCAATGGAGCGCGCCGGCATTTATCACGTCGACCGGCGCGAGCTTCGGATTGCAAGCCGGCGGACAAAAGGATTTTTACGCCATCCTGCTGACGACGACGAACGCGACGGACAGTTTGACCGCGCAAACGGTCAATTTTGGAGCGGCTGCCGGCGGAACCGGCGCCGGCGCAAGCGCAGGCGCGCAAGCCAACACGGTTCCGGCCAGCGAAATGATGGTTTATAGCGAGAAGAACGGTTACTTCGGCGGCGCGGCCGTCAAAGGCGGTTCGATTTCCCCGGACAAAGATGCGAATTCGGTTTACTACGGCAAATCGGTTTCGATGAACGGGATCTTACTGGATCACCAGGTGCAGCCGACGCCCACGGAACAAAGCCTGATCAATAAATTGAATCAAGCCATGAAGTGATTACTCGGCATTGGGATACGAGCCGAGAATTTTTACAAAATTGCAGTGTTTGCCAAGGTGTTCAATCGCCCTGGCAACTTTTTTGTCATTCGCATGGCCGTCGCAATCAATGAAGAAAAAATATTCCCACGCCTTGCGTTTGCTCGGACGCGATTCAATCTTCGTCATGTTGATTTTCAATTTCTTGAACGCGGCAATCGCTTCGTGCAACGCGCCGACTTTGTCCGAAACCGAAATCATCAGGCTTGTGCGATCCGCGCCGGTTGGCGGCGAACATTGCCGGCCGAGAACAAGAAAACGCGTCGCGTTGGCGGCGTTGTCCTGGATGTCCTGCTCCAAAATCTGCAAACCATATTTTTCCGCGGCGAGAAACCCGGTGACAGCTGCGGCGAATTTTTCTTTCCCCGCGAGTTCTGCCGAGCGCGCATTGGATGATGCCTCCAGAATTTCCACGTGCGGCAAATTCTTTTGGATCCATGAGCGGCATTGTCCAAGCGCTTGCGGATGGACGTAAATTTTTTGAATTTTCGCTTTCGCGATTTTAGATTTCGCCGCCAAGCAATATTGAATCGGCAAAACGATTTGCGAAACGATCTTCAAATCACTGTCCACGAACATGTCGAGCGTGTGCGTGACGACGCCTTCGGTCGAATTTTCCACGGGCACGACGCCGTAATCCGCGCGGCCTTTGCCGACCTCGATGAAAATGTCCGCAATAGTTTTTTGTGCGGCGTAATTCAGGCTGGAGCCGAACCGGCGAATCGCCGCCTGATGCGTGAACGTCGCTTCCGGGCCGAGATATGCGATGCTCATGGTTTTTTCGAGCGCAAGCGCGCTGGACATGATTTCGCGATAAATCGCGCGCAATTGCTCGTCGGTGATCGGCCCGGAATTTAATTTCACAATCCGTTCGAGCACGGCGCGTTCGCGGTGCGGCGCGTAAATCTCCTCGCCGGCCTTGAGCTTGATGTCGCCGATCGCCAGCACATGACGCGTGCGCTCGTTCAGCAGTTTCACGAGTTGCGCGTCCAGCTTGTCGATCGCGTGCCGATGTTCGGGAATGTTCAAAGTGAAGGAAGGATGCAGAAACAGGAACGGAGAATCAAAACGATTTTGCGCCAACAATTTTGAGGCCGATCGAATCGATGCGGCAGTCCGCCGCTATTTTCTCGGTTTGCGCCGTTGAAAATTCCCGTTAAACTCCGCGCGTGTTCAACGATTCAGGCATCTGGAAAAATCTCAATTCACCGCGGCAATTGTTTTTGATCGCCGGCCCTTGCGTCATTGAAAACGAAAAACTTTGCCTGCACGTCGCCGCGACGCTGAAAAAAATTTGCCGCGAGCTGGGCATCTTTTACGTTTTCAAAGCCAGCTTCGATAAAGCCAATCGCACGTCCGCCAAAGCCTTTCGCGGACCGGGAATTGAAAATGGCCTGCGTGTTTTGGCCAAAATCCGTGACGAATTTGATCTGCCCGTTTTGACCGATGTCCACACCGAAGCGCAAGCGACTGCCGCCGCCGAAGTCGTGGACATTTTACAAATTCCCGCGTTTCTTTGCCGGCAAACGGATTTGATCGAAGCCGCCGTGGCGACCGGTAAAATCGTGAATCTGAAAAAAGGACAATTCCTCTCGCCGCAGGAAATGGGTCGCGTCGCGGAAAAAGCGCGGCTTGCGGGCGGCAAAAAAATTCTCCTGACCGAACGCGGCACGACGTTTGGCTACAACAATCTCGTGGCCGACATGCGCTCGATTCCGATCATGAAATCGTTCGGCTTTCCGGTTGTGTTCGACGCCACACATTCCGTGCAATTGCCCGGCGGCGGCGGCGATAAATCGGCCGGACAACGTGAATTTGCGCCCGTGCTCGCCAAAGCCGCGCTCGCCGTCGGCGCGAACGGTTTGTTCATTGAAACGCATCCGCAGCCGGACAAAGCGTTGAGCGACGGCCCGAACATGATTCCGCTCGGCGAAATGAAAAAAGTTCTGGGCGAATTGAAAAAAATTTACGACGCGGCGAAATGAAAATATTCAACGCCATAAAAATTTTACTCTTCGTATTTTTATTTATAACTGCCGGATGTGCGCATGAACAAATGCGTCTGGATTTACAGAAACAATACATAGCAGAAGCTACAAGTGTTTTGACGAATGGATTTGACTCGTCGTTTATTCAAGCAATCCCCAGTCAGCAGACGGAAGCACTCAAAAAAGCACAGCCGACAGCATCTGATAGCACACCAGATTTGTATAATGAGCGGGCAGCATATTATTCGACGCTTACAAATATGATTCAGGAACTTCGTGTTCGTTATTATTTTCATCAGGAGTTTCCACCGAATTTATGTGCCGCGTTAGAACAGCACGCTGAAGTTCTTACTGGCATCGAGTATCCTCTTTCTGCCAGCACTGGAAATAGCGGCTACTGTGCTTTGCTCATTGATAAGAAAATTCAGTTTGCCGAAGCCATGATTTGCCAGATGGTTCACGCGATTTATGAAGCCGCATGGGAAGATGCGTCAGTATCTGACCCGGCAAAGCAGAGCATGGCATCTTATCGAGAATGGCTTCAAAAATGGGATGGCAGAGAGAATATCAAAATGAGAAAGCAGATTTAACGATGTTAAACATTTTCCATTTTTGAAATCCATGCCCGCAAAAATTTCAACCGCCATTCGCAAACGCGCCGCGCGCATCAAATTATTTTTGTGCGATGAGCTGTCGTTGCAGGCAGGCTTGATAAAATTTAATTTTCCGGCGATAATTTCAACATGAGTTCGGCAGCCCAGGAATTAATCGGCATTGTGGATGCATTGCCCGCCGAGAAAGCGCGCGAGGTTGTGGACTTTGCCCGTTTTCTTCAGCAGCAATCCAGCGACGCGGAGTGGGAGCGCATCGTCGCCGCGCGTCGAACCTATCCGAAGTTGGAACAGTTCGCCGCCGATGCATTGCGCGAAGGGGCAGCGGAACCGCTCGACCCATCCAAACTGTGATTTCTCAAGTCCGGCCTTCTTTCTGGCGCGCTTACGAAAAACTTTCGCCTGCTGTCAAAGCCCGCGCCCGGATGGCATATCAAGTTTTTGCCGTGAATTCCGGCCATCCGTCATTGCGATTCAAAAAACTTCAAGGCGGCGGAGAATTTTGGTCGGTGCGCATCAATGAACAATATCGCGCGGTTGGCGTTCGCACCGGCGACACAATTCAATGGATTTGGATTGGCACGCACAACGAATTCGACAATCTTTTTTCATAAATTTCATGCTCGCAAAAATTTCTCCAAAAGCCTCTGCAAAGCTGCGCCGCATCAAATTATTTCTTTGCGACGTGGACGGCGTTTTGACCGACGGCTCCATTTTTATCGGCGGCGACAAGGAATTCAAACGCTACAACATCCGCGATGGTCTCGGCCTGGTTTTGTTGCGCCGCGCCGGAATCAAAATCGGCTGGGTTTCCGCGCGTCCTTCAGCAGCGACCAAACTGCGCGCGGATGAATTGAAAATCCATTTCCTGGTCCAACAAAACGATTGCCAAAGCAAAAGCGGCGCGGTGGAAACGCTGCTGGCGCAGGAAAAATTGTCGTGGAACGAAGTTTGTTTCGTCGGCGACGACATCGTGGATTTAGGCCCGTTAAAAAAAGCCGGATTTTCGGTCGCCGTCGCCGACGGAGTTGACGAAGCGAAAGCCGCGGCGGATTTCATCACAAAACATCGCGGTGGTCATGGCGCGATCCGCGAAGTTGTGGAAATGATTTTGAAAGCGCAGGGCAAGTGGGACGATTTCGTAAAACATTATTCGGAATGAAATTTCTCCGAACCAGTTTTGAATCTTCAATTTTGAATTTTAAGCTCAATTCAAAAATTGTTGCGATTTTACTGTTGATTTTATCGGGCCGTGTTTTCGCGCAGGAAAGCCGCCAGCACGCGAGCAATTTTTCCTCCGTGGAATATTTCGACCCGCCTTACGAGCGCCAGATGCACTGGCGGATTTCCGGCGCGGAAGCGCAGCCGCTCAACGCCGGCCAATTGCTTGTCAAAAAACTCAAGATCGAGGAATTTTCCGAAAACGGAAAATTATCGTTGGTGGTGGAGGCGCCGGATTGCCTTTATGACCGGCTGAATCTGACCGCCAGTTCGCCCAACCATATCCAATTGCGCAGCGGCGACGGAAAATTTCGCGTTGACGGCGACGGTTTTTTGTTTCATCAAACCAATTCGTTCCTCACAATTTCCAATAACGTGAAAACAGTCATCGAAGACGCACCGGTCGAAACCGTGACGCCGATAACGAAATGAAAATTGTTTACATCATCGCGATTGCTTTGCTTGGCGGATTCAACCTTCGCGCGCAAATGGATTTGAACGGCGGCACGACCAATTCGGTTCGCCCACCGACGCGGATTGATTCTGATCGCGCGGATTTTGACATGAACGCGCGCAAAGCGTTTTATCACGGGCACGTCGTCGTCAACGATCCGCAGATGAAATTGACGTGCGACGAATTGGTTGCTGACATTCCACAATCGGGCCATATCCAACAAATCGTCGCTGAAACGAATGTGGTGATTGATTTTATCGCCGATGGCGACCAGACAAATCACGTCACGGCGGAAAAAGCGGTTTACAATTTCAAAATTGAAAACGGCGTCACCAACGAAACCGTCACGCTCACGGGAAATCCTGTCGTCAGAAACGCACAAGGCGAACAATCCGGCGACGTCATTACCTGGGACCGCGCGAATGGACGATTTTCGTTCGTGCATCCGCACATGGTTTTCAGCCAGCATTTGAATTTCATGCCGGAAACCAATTCGTCGCTTCCAACAATTCCGGAAAAACCGAAGGCAATCACAAATAAACCAGCGGCGACGAATGCCATCAAACCGTCGCCGCCGAGAAAATAAATGGAAACTGCTTCACAAAACGGCTCGCTGCTCGCCACCGATAAATTGGTGAAAGAATATCGCTCGCGGCGCGTGGTCAACGGCGTTTCCGTAAACGTCAGCGCGGGCGAAATCGTGGGATTGCTCGGCCCGAACGGCGCGGGCAAAACGACGACGTTCAACATGGTCGTCGGCATCGTGAAGCCGGACGATGGCGCGGTGAAATTTGCCGGGAAAAATATCGCGTCGCTGCCGATGCACAAACGCGCGCGGCTGGGCATCGGTTATTTGACGCAGGAGCCGTCGGTGTTCCGCAAATTGTCGGTCGAAGAAAACATTTTGGCGATTTTGGAGACGTGCAAATTGTCGCGCGATGAACGTGCGATGCGTCTGAAGTATTTGCTGGAGGAATTGGACCTGACGCCGATCGCCAAAAGCAAGGCGTATCAATTGAGCGGCGGCGAAAAACGGCGGCTGGAAATCACGCGCGCGCTGGTGACCAATCCGAAATTGCTGTTGCTCGACGAGCCGTTCAGCGGCATTGACCCGATTGCGGTTTATGAAGTCCAAAAGATCGTTCGCCGGTTGAAAGAGCGCGGATTGGGCATTTTGATCACCGACCACAATGTGCGTGAGACGTTGAAATTGATTGATCGCGGTTACATCATCCACAAAGGCCAGGTGCTCGTGGAAGGCAGCGCGGAGTTTTTGGCGAATGATCCGAAGGCGCGGGAAATTTATCTCGGCCCTGAATTTAATTTGTAATATGCCGCAACAATCGCCCATCACCGTCGAACAATTTTTTGCCGCGCATGGCGAGGCGTTGCAGATGAAATTGATTTCCGGCGAAGAAAACCTGAAACGCATCATCCGCGAGCCGACGGTCAATCGCCCCGGCCTGGCGCTGTGCGGCTTTACGCAGTATTTCGCCTACAAACGCGTGCAGGTTTTCGGTCACGCAGAATACTTTTATCTGCGTTCGCTTTCGGCCAAACAGCGCGAAGAGCGTTACGCGTATTTGTTTGCCTATAAAATTCCGTGTGTTGTTTTCAGCCGCGCATTGAAACCGGACAAGGAATTTCTCGCCGCCGCGGAAAAGGCCGGCGTGCCGGTTTTTCAAACGCCGCTGGTCACGATGAAATTCATCAACACGGCCACGCTGGAATTGGAAATGATGTTCGCGCCGCGCGGCACGGAACTGGGCAGCATGGTGGATATTCTTGGTGTCGGCGTCATCATCCGCGGCGACAGCGGCATCGGCAAAAGCGAAGCCGTCCTCGCCCTCATCGAACGCGGTTACAGTCTCGTGGCCGACGATGCCATCAAATGCACGCTGGTGGACGGTCGTGAAGTGCGTTGCACCAGCGCCGAACTGACGCGCAACCACATGGAAGTGCGCGGCATCGGCATCATCAACGTCGCCGCCATGTTCGGCGTCAAAAGCATCCGCAAGGAAAAGACGCTCGACCTCGTCGTTTCGCTCAAACCGTGGGAGGAAGTGCCGGACGTGGACCGATTGGGAATGGAACAGGAATTCGTAAAAATTTTGGGCGTGGACATTCCGCTGATGGTCATTCCGGTCCGGCCCGGACGCGATTTGGCACGATTGATTGAAGTGGCCGCGTATCAGACGAAATTAAAATTGTCCGGCCATAATGCCGCGCTGGAATTGAATAAAAAATTGCTGGCGCAAATGAGCGCGCCAAATTCGGATTGATATTTGCAGTGGCACAATTCTGCGGGAGCAATTAGAATAAGCACGAGCAGGCCAATGAGCGCGAAAAAATTGCCAGACAGCGAATTTCTGACAAAGGAATTGACCATCATCAACAAGCTGGGAATCCATGCCCGGCCTGCGGCGATGTTCGTCAAAACGGCGAATCGCTTCGCGTGCGATATCTTCGTGGAAAAAGACGGCGAAAAAATCAACGGCAAAAGCATCATGGGATTGATGATGCTCGCGGCCGGTCCCGGCAGCAAAGTGACGTTGCACGTCAAAGGCGCCGATGCCCAGGCGGCCATCACCGAACTGGAAGCGCTCGTGGCGCGGAAGTTTGACGAAGAATGAGGCCGGCGAAACGGCCAGTTCCGGGCACTTCTTTGACCTCGGCCAAAATTTTTGGCGTTTCTATTTGACCCAAAATCCCACGCTTGCGCAAGCTGGCGCGTGATTTCGCCAAATCCCTGGATGATTTTACCGTTCGCGCTGTTGCTTGTTGCGATGGCCGTCGCGCCCGTCCTGGCACCCAAATTCTGGCATAAACATTATCCCAAAACCGCCTTCGGACTCGGAGCAATAACTCTCATCTATTACTTTTTTGGATTACACGCCGGTGAGCGCATTCTTTCCACCACGCATGAATACATCAGCTTTATCGCGCTGGTCGGTTCGCTGTTCATCGTCAGCGGCGGAATCCATATCGTCGTCAAAGGCAAATCCACGCCGCTGGCGAACGTCGTTTTTCTTTTTCTCGGCGCGCTTTTGGCGAATGTCCTGGGCACAACCGGCGCGGCGATGCTGTTGATCCGCCCGTGGATCCGCGTGAACCGACATCGCATTCGCGCCTATCACATCGCTTTTTTTATTTTCATCATCGCCAACGTCGGCGGCTGCCTGACGCCGGTGGGCGATCCGCCGTTGTTTCTTGGCTACCTGCAAGGCGTGCCGTTTTGGTGGGTGCTGGAAAAATGCTGGCCGATGTGGCTGACCGGAATCGGCCTGCTCCTGGCCATTTTCTACGTCCTGGATCGCGCGGAATTCAAACGCGCTCCGGCCAAGCAGATGGAAAATGAAACCTGGCGGTTTGACGGGTTCGCGAATTTATTTTTTCTCGCCGCGGTTCTCGGCGCGGTTTTTGTCGAAAAGCCAATTTTCCTTCGCGAAGGTATTATGATCGCGGCCGCGATCGGTTCCTATTTCACAACACGCCGGCATTTCCTGCATATCCACGAGAAAAATGAATTCGATTTTTCACCCATCAAGGAAGTCGTGATCCTGTTCGCCGGAATTTTCGCGACGATGATGCCGGCGCTGGACTGGTTGAATTCAAATGCCCGGGAAATCCTCGGCGCCAATCCATCCCCGGGACTGTTTTATTGGAGCGCGGGAAGTTTATCCGCCGTTTTGGATAATGCGCCGACGTATTTAGGCTTCCTGACCGCGCTGCACGGCGCGACCGGCGCGGAAAACATTACCGATCTGCTTGCAAAAAATTCGGCCGAAATTTTGGCCATCAGCATCGGCGCGGTATTTTTTGGCGCAGCGACTTACATCGGCAACGGCCCGAATTTCATGATCAAATCCGTGGCCGAGCAGCAAAACATCCGCACCCCGGAGTTTATGGGCTACATTTTCAAATTCACCCTGCCCGTTTTGCTGCCCGTGCTGGCGATTGTGTGGCTGATTTTCTTCCGCTGAATCCATTGAAATTGGTGCGCACGAGAGGAGTCGAACCTCCAATCCTTTCGGAACCGGATCCTAAGTCCGGCGCGTCTGCCAGTTCCGCCACGCGCGCGCACGGTCAGTTTCAAGTTTCACCCGCGCCGTTTCAAGTTTGATTTGCGCCGCAATTGAAACTTGGAACTTCGCCAAATTCATTTATTTTCGGCGTTATGCCGTTGCGGTCTCGTTTTGTCATTTTGATTTTATTTGCGTGGATTGTTTTTTCGTTTGCCGGTTGTTCGCCCGATGGACAACAGGATGACGAAAAGGAACCGCATTTCCTTTTGGGAAAAAGCCGGGTGCAGGCGATGGATTATCAGGGCGCCATTGAAGCGTTCGAAGATTCGCTCGACGTGAATCCTCACTCCGCCGCGGCGCATTTCGAATTGGCGTGGCTTTATGATGAAAAGGAATCCGACCCGGCGGCGGCGATTTATCATTACCGGCAATATCTGAAATACAATCCAAACGCTTCAAACGCCGATGTCGTCCGGCAGCGCATCACGTCCTGCAAACAACAATTGGCCGCCGACGTGTTGCCGTTGCCCAGCGCGCCGGCCGCGCAACAACAGCTGGAAAAGCTCGCCGAACAAAACCGTCAATTGCAGGACGAAGTCAACAAATGGCGCGCGTGGTATGCGACCCAGACGACGAAAACAAATTCAATTCCGGAGCCGTTGCCGAAAACGGCGGTCATTCCAGACAATCCGCCAGCGGTCCCGCAAAACAATTCCACGGAAACGCCAACCACTCCGCGCCGCGCCGAAAATCCAACGCCGGCGGCCACCCATTCCAAAACGCACGCGGTGCTGGCAGGCGAAACGGCCTCGGCCATTTGCCGGAAATTCGGCGTAAAATTAAGCGCTTTGCAATCGGCAAACCCGGGCGTTAATCTAAGCAAAATCCGCGTCGGACAAGTTTTGAACCTTCCATGATCCCGCGACTGACTTTCGTTGCGCTGGCCGCGTTCTGGGTCACCATGAACGTGCTGCTCTGGCGCGCGGAATACGGCGCCCACGGCGGCGAAACGCCGGTGCCGGTTCAGTTGGTCTGGAGAAAGATTCTCACCGCGCCGGACGCCTCGCTCCTGAGCGTGTATGAAAACGGCGAACGCACCGGCTTTTGCGAATTTACCACAAGCATCGAACAGGAAATGGCCAACCTGGAGGAGGACAAATTGCCGTCGGCCAATTTGGTTTCGCGCGCCGGCTATAAAATCCGGCTCAACGGCAATATCAGCCTCGGCGATTTTACCAACCGCATGAAATTCGACGGGCGCATGTCTTTTTCATCCCGGCGGGAATGGCGCGAAATTGATTTCAAATTTTCGCTGCATAATGTCACGGCGGAAATCCTGGCCGTGGCGACGAACCAGGATTTTCATATCAAATTTTACGGGACCGACGTGCATGGCAACATGACCCTACGTTATTCGGACTTGAGCGATCCGGGCTCTTTGATTGATACCGTCGCAAAAAATTTTGGCATCGGCGGAACGTTCGGCGAAATGGAATGGCCGTTGTTGGCAGAAAATTCATCCACAATCGCACAAAGCATTCAATGGCAGGCGCATCGTGAGCGATTGATGATGGGACGCGACCCGGTTTCCGCCTATCGCCTGGAGACGCGGATTTTGGAAAATCCCATCGTCATCCACGTGAGCACACTGGGAGAAATTTTGCGCGTCGAACTGCCCGGCGGCGTCACGGCCCGCCTCGATGAATGGAGCAAATCGTGATCGAATTAATCAACGTAACAAAAAAATTCGGCGCGCTCGTGGCGGTAAACGGCATTTCATTGACGGTTCCGCGCGGCGAATTTTTCGCCATGCTCGGCCCCAACGCCGCGGGAAAAACCACGACCATCAAAATTCTGGCCGGCCTGATCAAACCCACCTCCGGGCAGGCGCGCGTTTGCGGTTTTGACATGCAAACGCAGCCGCTCGAAGCGCGTCGGCGCATTGCTTACGTTCCCGATTTTCCGTTCCTTTATGACAAATTGACGGCGTGGGAATTCTTCCGGTTTACCGGCCAATTATTCCACATGCCCGAGAAAAAAATTGCAGCCAATGCGCATGAATTGATTGAACGATTTCATCTCCGGGAATTTGCCAACGTCGCGCTCGAAAGCCTTTCCCATGGCACCCGCCAGCGGGTCGCCATCGTTTCGGCGCTGTTGCACGATCCGGAAGTATTCGTGATTGACGAACCGATGGTGGGATTGGATCCGCAACATGCCCGCGTGGCCAAAGATGTTTTCAAAGAACGCTCGCGCGCCGGAATGACGGTGCTGCTTTCCACGCATGAATTGAGTGTCGCCGAGGAAATGGCCGACCGCATCGGCATCATCAACGGCGGAAAATTAATCGCCGTCGGGACGCGCGATGAACTGCGCAGCCGCAGCGGCGCGTCTGGAGCGTTGGAGGAAATTTTCCTGAAATTGACGGAAGCCAGGAAATGATTTCCGGATTGGAATGTGCTGCCGGATCGGATTTGGCCGCGGCAATTCATTCGTCCCGCTCCCGCCAACAAAGCGGCCTCGCCTGTCAAAACCTTCGGCGTCTCCATTGAATTGCAGCTTGAAAAGGCCTTCGTAAAATTTAAAATGGTTGCGGATGCCGAGCATTCATTCTTATACCAACCTGATCAGATTGGTTTTATCCGAATCCGGAAAATATTTTCTCCTGCTGCTGCTTGCCGTGCTTGCGGTCCGGCTTTGGCGCAGAGCAGCAAAGTTGTCAGGCCGGGTGCGATGGGAAAACCTGTTTTTGGCCACAATCATTACGGCCATCACCATCACCACCGGCTGGCTTTCCATTTGTCACAGCATGAGCCTGATGTATTTCCATTTTGGAATGAAAGCGTTTCGCGATTACAAGCTCGGACCGGCACTGTCGCTGTTCGATTCATCTTTGCAATTCCGGAAAAATGCCGATGCTCTGGGGGGGCGCGGTGTTTGTCTTTTGTTTGACGGAGATGCCGGGAAAGGGATTCAAACGCTGGATCAGGCGCGTTCAATGCGCCACGGAAAGGGCACGCCATTTGAAAACTTTTATGAAGGACTGTTTTACTTTTTCCAAAATGACACCTCGAACGCTGTCCCTCTGCTTGAGGCCGCCTCCGAGCATACGGACTATGTTTGGGCCGTCACAAAATTATTTGCCGTCATTCAATTGGACCGGAACCGGCCCGATGAAGCATCTAAACTGATGCAACCTTACCTGCAAGCCAAGATCACCGAGCCTGACCAGGCTTATATCGTGGCGCGCCTTGAATTGGCCGAGGGAAAAAATGCCGAGGCCCGGACAATCGTGGATAATTTTTTTTCAACCAGCATGGCTCCCTACTGGAAACAAAGGTTTGAACAATTAAGAATCACGCTTAAAAACGGAAAAACATGATCCGCAGAATGATTTCATTCATATTGAATTGCCGGCTGGAAAACGTCCTTGCCGTCGGAATTTCCATATCATTGCTGATTTTCTTTTCAGCCACGCGCATGGTCCATGCGTTCAATTTTGGCATGCTCGATTTTATCTTCATATTATTGCCGGTGGGCATCCTGGGTGCAAAATGCCTGCTGCATGTGTTGTTTGCCCCGGGCGACGACGAAAATTTAGACACCAAAAATTTTCTCACGAACTTTTTCAAGCCATTTTTGAAAATCATCCGGGATTGGTTTCCCTTTCTGCTGCTCTGCGCATGTTATTATTCGCTTTACAGCAATTTTATCCTGCGCATCAACCCTCATTTGGCCGACGCAACGCTGGCCGGGATTGACGCACGCCTGCTGGGCAACCAACCCTCCCTTTTGCTCGAACCGATTGTCAAGCCATGGCTCACTGATTTTTTATACGCCATCTATTTCTCCCATGTCGTTTTCTTTCCCGGCGTGGCGCTATATTTTTATCTGAAGAAGGAGGAACAAAAATTCCGGCGGCTGATGATGGGCTTCCTGACAATCATGATCATGGGCGTCGTCAGTTACATTTTAGTCCCCGCCGTCGGCCCCGAAACATTCCTGGCCAGCCAATATAAAGTGGATCTGGCCGGCAACATTTTAAGCCGGGACGTCAGTTATATCATCGATGTCGGACGCGTCGGCAATGACTGTTTCCCATCGCTTCACGTCGGGATTCCGCTGCTGCTCTCTTTTTACATACGCGATTACCGCCGCAAATTTTTTATACCCGTTCTTATTTATGTGGGCTGCATGTGCTTTGCCACGATTTATTTGCGATACCATTATTTGATAGACGTGATTGCGGCGTTTGCCTTCGCGCCCGCGGCTTATTTTGCGAACGACTTCCTGCTCCTGCACTGGCCGGGCGAAAAACTCTCCGGTTTGGCGGCAGAAATTAAACGCCCGCGGCACAATCCATGCATTAACGTTCCGGACGCGGCTGAATCGGCGCAAAACGAATGATTTGCATTTCAAACGCCTCGCCCGCAACTATAATCTGCGCATGGCTTCGACTGATTTCGACATCAAATACGTGGCGCACCTGGCGCGCATCGCGCTCACGCCGGAAGAAGAAAAAAAACTTTCGGCGCAACTCGGAAACATTCTCGGCTATATCGAAAAATTGAAAGAGGTGGATGTGACCGCCGTTGAGCCGACCGCGCACGCCGTTCCGCTCGTCAATATCATGCGCGCCGACATGGTGTCGGAATCGCTTTCCAATGAAGAAGCTCTGCGCAACGCGCCGGCCAAAGCGAACGGACTTTTTATCGTTCCCAAAATTGTGGAATGATTTTCGCGTTCACCCGCGGTTAAAGACAAAATGTTGAATCAACTTTCTATTTCTGACCTGACGGCGAAATTGTCGAAGCGCGAAACTTCCGCCCGCGAAATCACGCAAGCCTGCCTTGACCAAATCGCGCGCGTGGACGGAAAGATTCACGCTTTCATCAGCCATGACGCCAAAGATACGCTGGCGCAGGCCGACGCCGTTGATAAAGAAATTTCTTCCGGAAAAACGCCGGCGAAAAAACCGTTGCTCGGAATTCCCATTGCCGTCAAGGATGTTCTGGCCGTCAAAAATCAGCCGCTCAACTGCTGCTCGAAGATTCTAGGCAATTTCATTTCGCCTTACGACGCGACGGTGGTTGAAAAACTGAAAGCCGCCGGCGCGATCGTTTTTGGCCGCCTGAACATGGATGAATTTGCGATGGGCAGTTCGACGGAAAATTCCGCCTTCGGCGCGACAAAAAATCCCTGGGACATTTCGCGAATCCCCGGCGGTTCATCCGGCGGTTCGGCGGCAGCCGTCGCCGCCGATGAATGCATCGCCTCGCTTGGTTCCGATACCGGCGGTTCCATCCGCCAGCCGGCCGCGCTTTGCGGCTGTGTCGGATTGAAGCCGACTTATGGGCGCGTTTCGCGCTACGGCCTCGTTGCATTTGCCTCGTCGCTCGACCAAATCGGGCCGTTCACCAAAAACGTTTCCGACGCGGCGACATTGCTCCACGTTTTGAGCGGGCACGATTTGCGCGATTCCACCAGCGTGCCACAGCCGGTTCCGGATTACGCCAACGCGCTCGATGGAAAAATCAAAGGATTGAAAATCGGCCTGCCGAAAGAATACATGATTGGCGGATTGGACGCAGAAGTGAAATCCGCCGTGGATGCCGCGGTGAAAAAAATTTCCGGACTTGGAGCCGAAATTGTGGAGATTTCATTGCCGCATACGGATTATGCGGTGGCGACATATTACATCATCGCCACGGCCGAAGCCTCGGCAAACCTGGCGCGCTTTGACGGCGTCCGTTATTGCGATCGCGTGCCGTCGAACGATTTGCTGGAAATGTATGGCCAGACGCGCGGCGCGGGTTTTGGCGCCGAGGTGAAACGCCGGATTATCCTGGGCACCTATGTCTTGAGCAGCGGTTATTACGACGCGTATTATTTGCGCGCGCAAAAAGTCCGCACTTTGATCCAGCAGGATTTTCTCAAGGCATTTGAAAAAGTGGACGCGATCGTTACGCCAACCACGCCGACGGCGGCATTTAAAATCGGCGAGAAATCCGATGATCCTCTGCAAATGTATCTGTCCGACATTTTCACGATCTCCTGCAATCTCGCCGGCATTTGCGGCATCAGCGTGCCGTGCGGCTTTACCCAAAACTCGAAATTGCCGGTCGGGTTGCAATTACTGGGCAAGCCGTTCGGCGAGGAAACTATTTTGAAACTTGCGCACGCCTACGAGCAAAATACAATTTGGCATAAACAGAAGCCGGTCATTTGACCGATTGATCCGATGAAATTAATCCGACGGGCGAATAAAATTTTATTTTGGCTGGGAATGTCGTTGCCGATGCTGGGACTTTTGGCCATGAGCTGGCTGGTCCATCAAACCAGCGGACAATTCTCCAATTCCTTCAATTGGGTCGTTCACACCTACAAAGTGCTCGACGTCATCGAACAAACCCAGGCGCATATTGTGGACGCGGAAGCCAACCGCCGCGGTTATTTGTTGACGGGCCGTGAAGATTATTTCAGCCCGTATGATGCGGCGATGGCGTCGGTGAACGATGACCTGACGCAATTGAAAAGTTTGACCACGGATAATTCCCTGCAAACAACCAACGTCGCCGAATTGGAAAAAATCGTCGGCACACGGCTGGCATTGAACTACCAACAGGCATTGGCCGAACGCACCAACACACCGGCGGTTGTTTTGACGCAACGCGGACGCGAAACAATCAATGAATTGCATCGCGTTCTGTTCCTGATGCGACAAAACGAACAGCATCTGCTGGCCGAACGCCAGCAAGAGGCCGAAGCTGACGCCATGTCCGGCCAGATTATGTCATTCATCCTGATCGGCACCGTAGCGCTGGCGCTGAGCTTCATCGTATTGATTTTAGTGCGCCTGGAAAAGTTGCAGCAGTTTGTGACCGTTTGCGCCTGGACCGGCCAGGTCAAGGAAGGCGGCCAATGGGTTCGCCTGGATGAATATCTCAAACGGCATTTCGGGATGTCCGTTTCGCACGGACTTTCGCAGGACGCCGCAGGCAAAATCATCGAAGAACTTGGTCAGGCTGGAAAAAAACCGGGCGATTCCGGCACTTTTTCCGAAACCAACCCGAAATGAGTTGCGTCACAAGTAACCACATGGTTACTTGCAGCATGACAAAAAAACGGCACCGCTCCACCGCCCGGGCCGCAACACGAAATCCCGACCGCACCCGCGGACGCATTTTAGCCGCCGCGCTTGCCGAATTTGCCGCCTGCGGATTTTCCGGCGCCCGGGTGGATACCATCGCCCGGCGTGCCGGCATCAACAAGCGGATGCTTTACCATTATTTCGGCGACAAAGCGCACCTGTTCCGCTCCGTGCTGCACCAAAAGATTTCCGAACGCCGCGCGTGGGGCGCCACTCTTTCCAGCGACCCGGCCGACCGCCTGCCATTTTGGTTCAAGATGGCTTGCGATGATGGCGATTGGATACGGCTGCTCGAATGGGAGGCGCTGCAAAATCCAAAACAAAAGGTGATCGACGAAAATGAACGCATGAGCATCGCGTGCGATTGGATCGAGCGCTTGCGGGAACGACAATCTCAAGGACAATTATCGGATGAGTTCAACCCGCGTCATCTGGCGCTGGCGATGCAGTCGTTGACAATGTTTCCCGCGGCGTTTCCGCAAATGACGCGGTTCATCGCCGGCTGTTCGGCAAATGATGCCAAATTTCAGCAGGAGTATTCGGACTTTTTGAAAAAATTCGCTGATGCTTTCCGGCCTAAACAAGCGGCCAGCATCAAAATCAATTTCGTAAAATGAAAAAATATTTAACTTCGGTCTTTTTGCTGGCATTGGTCGCCGCCGGCTGTTCCCGCAATGAGCCGCAGCAGAAATCAACGGCAGCGCCGGTGCTGGTCGCCAAATCCTTTTTGACGAATGTGCCGGTCCAAATCCAGCCGCAACCCGTCGGCCACGTGACCGCTTATTCTTCGGTGACGGTGCATTCGCAAATCGGCGGAATTTTAAGCGCCGTGCATTTTCAGGAGGGCGATGAGGTGAAATCCAACGCTTTGCTGTTCACGATTGATCCGCGCCCGATGGAAGCGGCACTGGCCCGCGACAAAGCACAATTGGAAAATGCCGAAGCGCAATTCAATCGCGACAAAAACCTTTACGAACAAAAGATTGAATCACAAGACCAGTTTGACACGAGCAAGGCGAATTTGGATGCGTTGAAGGCAACGGTGCAAACGGATGAATTGAATTTAAGTTTCACAAAAATCCGCGCGCCGTTCGATGGCATCGTTGGCGCGCTGCAAAAACATCGCGGCGATGTCATCAAGGCGCCGGATGATACGCTGGTGACCATCAACCAAATCCATCCGGTTTACGTGCAGTTCGCCGTGCCGGAACATTATTTGCCTGAGATTCAAAGGCAAATGAAAGCCGGCAAACTTCGTGCGGCGGTGTTTTTTGATGGCATGACCGTCCCGCCGCCGCAAGGGGAATTGACGTTCGTGGATAATTCCGTGGACACCGCCACCGGCACGATCCAATTGCGCGCGACATTTTCAAATGAAGGCAACGTGCTCTGGCCGGGACAATTTGTGCGCGTGGATTTGACGGTTTCGGAGATCACCAACGGGGTGGTCGTTTCATCGCAAGCAGTGCAGACGGGGCAAAACGGAGAATTTATTTACGTCGTCAAAGCCGATGATACCGTGGAAGAACGCCCGATAAAAATCGGAATCTCTTACGATGGCATGACGGTGATTGATCGCGGCTTGAAGGCGGACGAAACCGTTGTCACCGATGGGCAGTTGCGGCTCGCGCCCGGCATGAAAGTTGCCGTGAAAAGTCCTTCCGCACAGGATGATACGACCTCAAACACCGCGCCAAAGTCATCGCCGACGAACAGCCTGCCATGAGTATTCCTGAACTTTTCATCCGCCGCCCGGTGATGACGACGCTGGTGATGGCGGGCGTTTTGCTGGCTGGAATCATCGGCTTCCGCGAATTGCCGGTGAGCGATTTGCCGAGCGTGGATTATCCGACCATCAATGTCTCGGCAAGTTTGCCGGGTGCAAGTCCCGAAACGATGGCTTCCGCCGTGGCGACACCGCTGGAAAAACAATTTTCCACCATTGCCGGCGTGGATTCGATGTCGTCCATCAGCGCACAAGGCTCGGCGCAAATCACGATTCAATTTTCGCTCGACCGGGACATTGACGCTGCGGCGCAGGACGTTCAAGCCTCGATCGCCAAAGCGGCGCGGCAATTGCCGCCGAACATGCCCACGCCGCCGACTTACAGCAAAGTCAATCCGGCCGACGCGCCCGTTCTCTATATCGCGATGTCGTCCCCCACTCTGCCGCTTTCGAAAGTGGACGATTACGCCGAAAATATGCTCGCGCAGCGTATTTCGATGGTCAACGGCGTCGCGCAGGTAAATGTTTTTGGCTCTCAACAATACGCCGTGCGCGTGCAGGTGGACCCGAACAAATTGGCGGCTTACGGATTGGGAATCGACCAGGTAGAACAGGCGATCGAAGCGGGCAATGTGAATCAGCCGCTCGGCACGCTTTACGGAAAACATCAGGCGTTCACCGTGCAGGCCAACGGCCAACTCATGGATGCCGCGGCATTTCGCCCGATGATTGTCGCCTATCGCAATGGAAATCCCGTGCGGCTGGAACAATTGGGCAATGTCATTGACAGTGTGCAGAACGACAAAGTCGCCGCGTGGTATTACACCGGCGGAAAAGGCACGCGCGCGGTCGTGCTCGCGATCCAACGCCAGCCGGGCGCCAATACGGTCGAGGTCGTGGACAATATCAGAAAAATGTTGCCGCAATTCCGGGAGCAGGTTCCCGCGGCGGTGCACCTGGATGTTATCTTTGACCGTTCGCAATCCATCCGGGCTTCGGTGGCTGATGTCGAACACACGTTGTTCCTGGCGGTTTGTCTCGTCGTGCTCGTCATCTTCATTTTCCTGAGAAACCTTTCGGCAACGATCATTCCCAGCCTGGCATTGCCGATGTCCGTCATCGGCACGTTCGCCGTAATGGCATTGCTCGGTTACAGCCTTGATAATTTGTCGCTGATGGCGCTGACATTGTGCGTCGGCTTCGTCGTGGATGACGCGATCGTCATGCTCGAAAACATCGTGCGTCATATGGAAAACGGCGAGCCGGCGATGCAGGCGGCATTCCGGGGTTCGCGTGAAATTGGTTTCACGATTGTCTCGATGACGCTTTCACTTTCGGCCGTTTTCATTCCGGTTTTGTTCATGGGTGGACTGCTCGGAAGATTACTGCATGAATTTGCGGTGACGATTGTCGTCGCGGTTCTGGCTTCGGGATTTGTTTCGCTGACGCTGACGCCGATGATGTGCAGCCGGTTTGTGCATTCGGAAAAAGAAAAAAAGCATGGCCATATTTACAATGTCTTCGAGCATTTCTTCGATCGCGTGCGCGATGGCTACGACCGAACGCTGCAAATCTGCCTGCGCCACCGTTTTATAACGTTGATGGTTTCGTTGGCGATTTTAATTGCCACGTTGTTTTTATTCATCTGGATCCCCAAAGGATTTTTTCCAAATGAAGATACCGGACAAATTTTTGCCATCACGGAAGCGTCACAGGACATCTCCTTCGAAGCCATGCGTGAACATCAATTGGCCGCGGCAAAAATTGTCGCCGCCGACACCAACGTGGATGGATTCATGTCGGCCATCGGCGCCGCCGGCCCTTCGGCCACGATGAATAACGGCCGGATGTTCATGCGATTGTCCAATCATCGCAAATTGAATGCCGATGAAGTCATCCAGGAACTTCGCGCCAGGCTCTCGCAATTGCCCGGAATCACCGTCTTCATGCAAAACCCGCCGCTCATCCGCGTCGGCGGCCGGCTGACGAAAGCACTTTATCAATACACGTTGCAGGACACGGACGTAAATGAGCTGTTTCATTGGTCGCCGATCTTGATGAATAAAATTGCCGAACAAAAAGATTATTTCCAGGACGTGACCAGCGATTTGCAGATCAAAAGCCCGCAAGTGAATGTTGAGATTGATCGCGATAAAGCCGCCGCGCTGGGCGTCACGCCGGAGCAGGTTGAAAATGCGCTCTATGACGCATTCGGCGCCCGGCAGGCTTCAACGATTTACAGTGACATCGCGGAATACTGGGTCGTTTTTGAAGTGCTGCCGCAGTTTCAATTGGATCCCGATGCGCTTTCGCGACTTTACATCACACCGACTTCGACCGGAACCAATTCGGCTTCCAAACTCGTTCCGCTGAGCGCCGTTGCCAAAATCACGCGCAGCCTGGGGCCGACAAGTATTTCGCATTCGGGACAATTGCCGGCGGTGACAATTTCTTTCAATTTGCCACCCGGCATTTCGCTCGGCACTGCCGTTGACCGTTTGCAAAAAATTGAAAGCGATCTGCGGGATGAAAACGGCCAGCGGATGCCCGCGACAATTTCGGGAAGTTTTCAAGGTTCGGCAGCCGTGTTTCAATCGTCGGTCAATGGCCTTGGCGTCCTGCTCATCGCTTCGATTCTCATCATTTACATCATTCTGGGCATTCTTTATGAAAGCTTTATCCATCCGCTGACCATTTTGTCCGGTTTGCCATCGGCGGCATTTGGCGCCTTAGTCGCTCTGATCATTTACAGTTGGTGCAATACCGATACGCTTCATCAACTAATGCATCCGAATGGTGCTAAAGATTTTTTTAGCGGCCTGATTTCCCACGCGGAACTAAATATTTACGGCTTTGTCGGCCTCATCATGCTCGTGGGCATCGTGAAGAAAAACGCCATCATGATGATTGATTTCGCGATTGCCGCGCAGCGAGACGATGGGAAAAAAGCTGAAGAAGCCATTCATCAAGGCTGCCTGCTCCGTTTCCGGCCCATCATGATGACTACAATGTCCGCGCTCATGGCCACGTTGCCGATCGCACTTGGAATCGGCGCCGGCGGCGCGTCACGCCGCGCACTCGGGCTCGCCGTCGTCGGCGGCCTTATCGTTTCGCAATCGCTCACGCTTTATATCACGCCAGTGATTTATCTGTATTTTGAACGCTTTCAGCAATGGCTGGCCCGAAAACGGAAGAAGATTTCTTGAAATAACGGCGCGCCGTAAATTGAAGATATTTATTTTGTTGACGTTCACCCGCCGGTAAATTGCCGCCATGAACAATTTTGAACTGACTTCCGCGCAACTCGCCGCGTTTATTGACCACACGCTGCTCAAGCCGGATGCAACGATTTCGCAAATCGAAAAACTTTGCGCCGAGGCGCGCGAACATAAGTTTTTTTCCGTTTGCGTGAACGGTTCCCGGATCCCCGCCGCGCGTCATTTTCTCGAAAGTTCAGATGTGAAAGTCGTCACGGTCGTCGGTTTTCCGCTCGGGGCGATGTCCGCCGACGTAAAACGATTTGAGACGGAAGCGGCCATTGACGACGGCGCGCATGAAATTGACGTCGTGCTGAATATCGCGCGACTCAAGGAAGGCGATGACAAATATGTTCTACGTGAACTCATCGACGTCATTGAGGCCGCCGATGAACGGACGGTGAAAGTGATCCTGGAAACCTGCCTGCTGAATGATGAAGAAAAAGTCCGCGCCTGCAAACTTGCCGTCGAAGGTGGCGCGCATTTTGTCAAAACTTCGACCGGTTTCAGCACGCGTGGCGCGACCATTGCCGACGTAAAATTGATGCGGGAAACCGTCGGCCCGAAATTTGGCGTCAAAGCATCCGGCGGCATCCGCGACACACAATCGGCATTGGCAATGATTGAAGCCGGCGCAACGCGACTTGGCACTTCCTCCGGCGTGGCAATCGTCGCCGGATTGGCCGCGGAAAAAACCATTCTGCCTTAATTTCCCGAGACTTCTTGCGGACCTTTTCCACCGTTCAACAAAAATAAAACCGCCATGCGCACAGCAAGTCCGTTGGTGACTTGTTCCAAAATCAAGGAACGTTCGCAATCGGCAATTTCGCTGTCAATTTCCACTCCGCGATTGATCGGCCCCGGATGCATGATGAGTGCGTCGGGTTTTGTTCTGGCCAGGCGCGCTTTGTTCAGGCCAAACAGTTGCGTGTATTCGCCGATGCTCGGGAACATCGTTTTACGCTGGCGCTCGTGTTGAATGCGCAACAAATGGATGATATCCGCATTGCCAATCGCTTCATCCACATCGTAAGTCACGCGGCAGCCCATTTGCTCGAACGTCTTCGGCACCAGCGTCGAAGGGCCGCACAACGTCACCTTCGCGCCCAGCTTCGTCAGCGCCCAAATGTTTGAACGCGCGACGCGGCTGTAAAGAATATCACCCAGAATCGTCACGTTCAGCCCGTGAATTTTCCCTTTGCGTTCGCGGATCGTGAACGCGTCGAGCAACGCCTGCGTCGGATGTTCATGCGCGCCGTCGCCGGCGTTGATGACGTGCGCGCCCAAAACACGCGATAGAAAATGCGGCGCACCGCTCGCGCTGTGCCGGATGATGATGAAATCGGCGTTCAGCGCTTCAAGGTTTTTTGCCGTGTCTTTGAGCGTTTCGCCTTTTTTGAATGATGAAGCTTCGGTCGAAAAATTGATCACGTCCGCGCTCAAACGGATGGCTGAAAGTTCAAAGCTGGTGCGCGTGCGGGTGGAGGGTTCGACGAACAGATTGACGACGGTTTTGCCGCGCAACGCCGGAACTTTTTTGATGGCGCGCTCGCCGACGGCCCGGAATGCGCGCGCGGTGTCCAGCACGGTCAGAATTTCTTCCGCCGTGAGCGATTCGATGTCGAGCAGATGTTTTTTGGTCCAGCTCATTTGCGCTCCAGAATCACCTCGTCTTTTTCGCCCAACCGGACGCGGATTTTTTCGTCCAGGGCAGTCGGGACGTTTTTCCCGACGAAATCGGCCTTGATCGGCAACTCGCGATGGCCGCGGTCAACGAGCACCGCCAGTTGAATTTTCTTTGGCCGTCCAAAATCGTTCAAGGCGTCCATCGCCGCGCGCGTCGTGCGGCCGCTGAATAAAACGTCGTCCACCAGAACAACCGTTTTGCCATTCACATCGAATGGAATTTTTGTGGGATGAACCTGCGGTGCAGCGCGGCGATCCAAATCATCGCGATGCATCGAGACATCCAGCACGCCCACGGGAACGGCGTGCTTCCAGATTTCCGATAAAATTTTTCCGAGCCGTTCCGCCAGGAGATCGCCGCCGATCGGAACGCCGACCAGCGCAACTTCGGCGCTGTTTTCATTGCGCTCGGCGATTTCATGCGCGATGCGGGTCAACGCGCGCTGGATCGCCGTCGCGTCCAAAATGACTTTGGGTTCAGGCATAAAAAATCGCGAACCGGTTCCGCGGGAGCGCGGAATGGATTCGCGTGATGCGTTTCGTTTTCATTTTCCTTCGCAACCTCCCGGGTCGCGTTAAAGGACAAATCGCTTTTAATTGTTGCCGGCAGCCTGACGGGCTTTGCGCCATGCGGCGCGATGCTTGATGATCCAATCCGTCAGCGCCTGTTCAAAACCGATGTCGCGTCCGGCTTTTTCGGATTCAATCCATTTGTGCCTGAGGATTTCCTCGCGTTCGGCCTGAAACTCACGATAAAGCGAGGAATTCTTCAGCAAATCGTTTGCCGACGATGATTCTTTTGCAGCGTTCGACATATGTGACCTGTCGGAAAAAGTTAAACTCCGCCGGCGAAATTGCAACAGAAATGTGAACGTGAGAAAGCAATTGACCATGAAATACGCGAATCAGACGAAAAGTTATTTTGTTTCGGCATAGCGAGCCAAGGCAACAATTCCAATTCCGCAAACGAAGCACGCCGAAACATCGCCGTAAAATGGGAACGGGCCGATGCCAAGGCGCAGGCCGGAAATCAGCAGGATGACGCCTTCCACAATCATCAGCCAGCCGAACCATGGGATGGCGGCGGCAAATGTTCGCGGCCGGATGGCGAGTGCCAGATACCAAAATCCCACCAGCGTGAACGCGCCGCAAATCATCCGCAGCCAGTAATCAAGCATGGGATCGTAAGCGATGGGTTTTGCGCCCATGCCTTGCGCGATGGCATTGACCTGCGGCCAACTGGCGAACACGCCAACGACACAAATCATCCAACCGAGCGCGGAGAAAATGAGGAATAATCTTAAAAGGCGAAGGTGCATTTTGTAGTTTAAGACGAAACGAGTGTTGACATAACCGCTTATCTGAGAGATTTTATTGCCGGAGACTTTGTTGGGCGGAAACGCTTGGCATTGTCTTTTTTATTCTTCACGTTCTCTTTGAGTTTTTGGTCTCAAATCGCTTAAATAAAAAACTCCGTAAACTGCCCATTCTTGTAAATCAAGCTCATCAATTCGTTTCCCAACATACCGCAGCCCAAATGCCTGTTCTGCTAATGACGCCATTTCTTCGCGAATGGGTTCGTTCATGTTTTTTAAACGAAGTCCCCAATTCAAACAATATGCAACAATGTCTGCGAGTTGAACAGCTGTCGTCAAATCACTATGCACAAAAAATGGTTCAGGGATGATTCTCGCACTTCTTTGATAACCTTTTTCGGTTTCTAAGAAATATCGCTCAAGTTGATTTATGAGAATCTTACATTTTACTTTTTCAAATTCATCAAACACGATAATTCCCATTTCGCTTTGAGAAAAATCTTCCAAGTAATAAAAGAATCTTTGAAATAAATAAGAGTAATCTTTTCGTAGCAAATTCTCGTCCGAGGGTTGTTCGGCTTTTTTACTGACCATTGCCGCGAAAATTTTTACTCGATATGATGCCATGAGTCCGAACACGCGAGAAACAAACGCAATTGCTGATTGGCCATACGCTGCAAATTCTTCACTCGTTTGAAGGCCCCCAGTTCCGCCGTTAGATTCAATCCAACCTTTTTGAAGAAAACTTCGAGTTAAATCTCTACGCTTCTTTGGTTCAATTGCAGCAGCTTGTTTTGCCAGTCGAAACACTTTTCTTTTAAGAAGTTTCTTCCCCTTAAATTCCAAGCCCACATCATTCATATGCAAACCAAAGTGATCCAGTTCTGCTGAACGAATTGCTTGAATTAGGTTCCACAAATCACGCTCTCGAATAGCAACTCCAGCCAAAACTTCATAAGGAGCTTCGCCGTGATCGTGACCGCTTTCGTCAATGAATAGGAGCATTTAAAATTATTTCGTTTCCCTCGGCCGTTTGACGCCGACTTCGATTTCGGATTTGTTCTTGGCGATCATGTTCGCGGGTAAAATGCCGCGCCAGTTGACGCCCGGATAAATAATCGCGCCGCGGCCAAGGATGCTGCCGGGGTTCAGCACGGTGTTGCAGCCCACTTCCGCGCCGTCGCCCACCAGCGCGCCGAATTTGCGCAGGCCGGTGTCGAACGGTTTGCCGTCCAGCTCCACAGTGATGTTGCCGGAGAACGATTTGAGGTTGGAACAAATCACGCCCGCGCCGAGGTGCGCTTTGTGACCGAGGATGGAATCGCCGATGTAATTGAAGTGCGGCACTTGGGCGCCGTTGAAGAGCAGTGCGTTTTTCAATTCGGATGAATTGCCGACGACGCAGCCGTCGCCGACGATGACGTTCTCGCGGATGTAGGCGTTGTGACGGATCTGGCAATTCCTGCCGATGATGGCCGGACCTTTGATCATCGCGCCGTCTTCGACAATCGTGCCTTCGCCGATAAAAACTTTTTCTCCGATAAAAGCCACGCCATCGCATTTGTTGCGGAGCGCGGGTTTGAGATCGGCCGCGAGATAACCTTCGATTTTTTTCAACGCTTCCCATGCATATTTGCAATCGTTAAAAATTGCCGCGTGTTCGGTCTGCGCCAGGTCAAACAAATCGGACGGTTTGAACATGACCGCAGGCTAAAGCGGCATTGGACAACTCTCAACTCAAAATCCGCGCGCAGGTTCGGCTTGCGGGGCGATTTTGATTCGGTCAATGTTTGGGCGGAATTGTTATGAATTTTCATGTCCGCCGGCAAGGAATTGAATTGGGAACTTTTTCGCTCGACGAATTGCGCCGCCGCCGGGAAGCGGGTGAATTTTCCGGAACGGAATATGTCCAGGCGCAAGGCGCGGACGATTGGCAGCCGCTGGATTTTGTTTTGAACCGCGGCTACCGAACGACTCCGCCGCCGTTGCCCGGTTCGGTAAGGACGGCACCCGGGAATCCGGCGTTGATATGGGGATTGATCGCGCTTGGCATCATTGTCTTTATCGCCGTGATCGGTTTCGGAATTTATCAAGCGCGTCAGGGATATTTATTCGCCATAAACCGCGCGCGATCGGGATATTCCTCACGTCCGCGTCCTGATGCTCTGGCCGCCGCACAAAAGCCGGTTGTTTTCACCACCAACACATTGACGTATGCCGATGAGGACAAGCGTGGCGGCGAATTTCGCCGTCGTCAATGGCTGGACGGCTACAAAAATCGCGGCGTGCGAAATCCACAATGGGACGCCGAAGCCGTTTTGTTCCTTCAAACATGGATCGCGCGGATCTATGGCGGAGACGCTGCCACCAATTCCCTTTCGCTGGCGGTGGAAAGCGACAAGCTCGCCGATGTTGTTCATTGCACCGACCCGTTGATTTTGACCGTCGCAGCCGAGAACAGCCGCTATCGCACCAACGCCATCAGCCGTTTTGAATGGGCGCTGGCGGCTTATCCGCGATCGGCGCATAAAGCGTATCCAAAACTTTACGCAACACTATTGCTGGAGAAATATGAGACGAACGGGACGGCATCGCTTGACGTTTCCGGATTGCAATCGCTCCGCCAATGTTTTGCCGATGGCAGTTTCAAATCCGGCGATGAGCGGGAAATCGCGGAAATTCTGGTCAGCGGCTGGGGTAACAGCTTTTTCCGGCGCAATGCGGACGCCGTCTGCGCGATTGCGCATGACGCGGGAAATAATTTCCATTGGCTCGCGCTCGTTTTGGACGGCGAAAATGAAATCAACAAAGCGTGGGCCGCCCGCGGCACTGGTTACGCAAACACAGTGAGCGATTCCGGCTGGCAGGGATTCCATAATCATTTGGCGGCGGCGCGGGTTGCTTTGACCGAAGCTTCCGATTTGCAGACCAATTTTCCTTTGGCCCCGTGCCTGATGATGACCGTGGCGTTAGGCGATTCAGGCATCACAGAGATGCGCGAATGGTTCGACCGAGCGACGGCTGCACAAATTGATTACCCGGGGGCGTGGTCGGCAATGCGCTGGGGTTTGCGCCCGCGCTGGTATGGCGACACCCAGTCCATGCTCGCCTTTGGACGGACGGCGTTGAATACCGGACGCTTCGATACGGCGGTTCCTCAACAATTCATTGATTGCGTTTATGACGTGGAATCGGAAATGGACCTGCCGCAGGGCAAATATATTTTTGACCGCAGCGATATCTGGCCTGATTTGCAGCGTGTTTACGAAGGTTACATCGAGGCGTCGCAAACCAATTCGCTGCGCCTTCGCCAATGGCGCACCGGTTACGCCGCGATTGCTTGTCGCGCAAACAAATACGACGTGGCACGAGAGCAAATGGAAGCATTGAACTGGAAACCAAACATTTCGGTCGCGATGCAATGGAGTTTTGAACCAACGACGTGGCCGCTGGAGATCGCCGCGCGCACCGGTCCACTGACGAAAGAAATTTCCGATGCGGAAGACAGTTATCAAAATGGCGACCATGACGCGGCTTTGAAAAAGTATTCCAAACTGGTCAACGCCACGACCGATGAACGGACAAAAAAATTCATCCAGATGCGGCTTGCCGCGCTGAACCATATCGCTGTCCCGCAAGAGTTTGAATTGACGCCGGACGAAACGAATTAAATTCCAATTTTTTCCCGAACGGCTTTTTCGATCCCGCTGTCCGTTTTGCTGCGATAAATCACGTCCACGATATTGCGCAGATATTGTTCATCCGTGATGCCATCGGTGGCTTCGGCGGGAAACTCAATTTTATCCCGGAAATGCCCGGCCAATTCCGCAAACAATTCCACCCGCGAAACCGGCTCGAATTCATTCCGCCGCAACAGCGCCTGCAACGCAATGTCCGCTTCCTGCGGCGAAACATTCTGGCGAAGGCGCGCCACCAGATGCGGAAACTGGCGAAGTGAATTGAATTTTCCCGCTTCGAGCAATTGGTCCAGGTCCGGCTCGGAAATTTTCGGCGCGCGAATGACGATGGTGTTTGCCGCGATATCACCCAGACGCTGGCATTTGGGACTCAGCCAACAGGCAATGCCGCCGACAAAATAAAACGCCGGCAACATGTCCACGAATCGCAGGAGATTGCGCACGACAACCTGGTTGAATTGCAGGCGCATTCCTTCGGCGTCCACCACGCGCAACCGGAAAAGCCTTTTGCCGATCGTCTGCCCGCGCCACGCCCATTCAAAAAAAATCCCGTAACCGATGCTGATGGCAAAATAGGCGATCACATAAAGCGCGATCGCAAGTCCCCAATTGATTATTCCCAGCAGGTTCACGGCAATGCCAACGATGGTCATCGCCACCTGGATGCACAGCAAATCAATGAACCACGCAAAAAAACGCGTCACCGGGCCGGCCAGTAATTGTGAAAACACAATTCCTTCCGGAGTTCGAATGGACAACGCCGCCGTTTTCATTTTGGAATTTCCATCGTTTGCTGCGCCGTTCCGGTTTCTGAAATCGCCGGCGGCTTTTCATTCCTGGGCGCGCCTGATTTCGCCAGGAACAAAATCAACAAAACCAGTTCGACCGAACCAAAGGCGATTTTCGCTTCATAAGGAACCACCGGTTCATGATATTGCGACAGGAACGCTTCAATAAATCCCGCCCAGACAAGCAAACAGCCGACTCCAAAAATCAAGGTCGTCACATCCGGCGCGATTTCCCGCAATCGCGTTCGCAACGGCGCGCGATTGCCACGGCCGATCAAGGCCAGCGCCAGCAACAATCCGGCCTGGCCGGCGATCAAAATTGCTGGAATTTCGATCACGCCGTGCGGCATCAACCAGCCAAGCAAAAATTTTGTCTCGCCGGCACGGATATAATCCACCGCCACGGCGCCTAAAATGACGCCATTGTAAAACAGCATCATAATCGTGCCAATTCCCCAGGTCATTCCCAACGCGAGCGTGAAGATGGAAACTTTCGTATTGTGCGTCATCAATTCCGCCGAAAACGTTGTCTTGAATCCGGCCAATCTGTCGCGCGTTGCCTTTTCTTCTTCAGCAACCCGTTTACGCGGATCCTGAAGCAAATGCGAGAACGGCATCAGCACCGGTTTGGAAGCCGGATCGAACGCAATCGCCGCGCCGCCAAAAATGCAACCGGCAATCGTGATCGCCAGCGAAAGATAAAAAGCGCGGACGTGACGCCGAAAAGTCTGCGGCAATGTCTGGAGAAACCATTGCAACGGAAAAATCCGCCGCTGCTTTTCGCGGGTCTCGTGGATTTCGCTGTAAGCGCGCGCGACCAGGCTTTCCAGATAACGCCGCGTTTCCGGCTCGGAAGAAAATGTGGTGATTTTCGCCAGATCGGCTGCCGTCCGTTCGTAAAGCTGGTGAAACAATTGCAATTGCTCGAGCGACATCCGTTGATTCGGGTCGGCTTCGATCCGGTTGAGCAATTTTTCAAGCTCGTTCCAGAATGGCCGCTCGTTGGCGATAAAACGTTGCAGATCTACGATCACAATAATTGCCTGCGTTTGACGTTAAGATATTGCGAAATCAATTCGGCGCTCAGCCGTTCGTTGGCCAGCAATGAAAACTGAACGCCGCGCCGTTGCAAAATTTTTTGTAATTCGCGCAATTTCTGCCAGCGCAAATGACCTCCCAATTCGCGATACAAATCGTCCACGTTCGCGACATCGGGATTGGAAAACAGCGGCTGGATGCCCGGCGGTTGGACCATATTCACCAGCACCAGATGTTGGCGATGGATTAATTCCATATTACGAACAAAACTTTCGGCCACGGCCGGGTCGTCCAGCGACGTGAGAAAAATCAACAGCGCGCGCCGCCGCAATCGCAACCGGATGAAAGTGCAAAGCTCGTCAAAATCCGGCGTGACGATTTTTGGTTCCAGCGTGTAGAGCGCATCACGGCAGGCGTTGTAATGGGCGTAGCCATTTTTGGCGCGCACAAATTTTTCCACCTTGTCCGTGAATGTCAGCAATCCAAATAAATCGCCCTGTTGTTCCGCCGCCAAACCCAGGACGAGCGCCGATGTGACAAACCGTTCCAGGACAGAATCCGTTTCACCATTGTCATCGGGCTTGCGGGAGCTCAAGCGCGATGCGTCCACGATGACGTAAACCTCCTGTGTTTTTTCGATTTGAAAAACTTTTGTGATCGGTTTGCCGCGGCGCGCCGTGGCTTTCCAGTGGATTTCGTCGTAGCCGTCGCCCGAAACGTATTCGCGCAATTTTTCAAAATCACGGCCTTTGCCGATCTGCCGTTGCGCATGCAGGCCGAAAATACCGCGATTGAGAAACAACGCGGCGAGGCTCTTTCGTTCGCCCAACAAATTGGGATACGCGCGGACCTCGGATTGAACGGGCACCGTTTTCCGGATCGCCCAAAAACCAAGCGATGATGCGGTTTCAATGAAAGCCGAATTCAATCTGTAATTGCCGCGCTTGAGCGGCGTGCATGGCCACGTCAATCGCGACCATTCACTTTGGGCGGGCAGCACCGCGTCCATTTCCTGATTTTCAACTTTGATCTCGCGCGGCCACGCGAATGCCAGCCTCAAATTCTTTTGCTTTTGTCGTTCGTTGCGGATCCGCAATTCCAGTTTTCCCTGCCGGTCTTTCGACATCCTCGCGACCGGTGGAAGCTGGACCGAGATTCCCGCCAGGCTTTTTCCCGCCCCGATCGCGTCCGCGATGACGAGCAGAAAAAACGCGGCCATCAACACCAGCGAAATGACGACGGCATTGGGCGCGACCGCGATCAAAAAGGCAAACGGCAAGGTGATCGCCGCCGTCCAAAATAAAAGTTTGTTCGTCGGAACGATCATCGCGGCACCGCAATTTGTTGCAGGATTTGCTGGATGACTTCGGCCACGCTCAAACCTTCGATTTCAAACTCCGGCCGCAAAATCAGGCGATGTTCCAAAACCGGTTGCGCCATTGCTTTGATGTCATCAGGCGTCACGAAATCGCGGCCCGAAATCGCCGCCGTCGCGCGCGCGGCCATGATGAGCGATTGCGTGGCGCGCGGGCCGGCGCCAACGAGCACGCTTTCGTGCGAACGCGTCGCGCGCACGATGTCCACGAGATAGCCGGCCAGTTCATCGCGCATGACGATGGCCGCGAGACTTTCGCGAAGGGAAATCAAGTCCTCCGGTTGGATCACTTTTTGGACAACACCGTTGGCCAGCAAGGTTTCCGGCGCGTCTTTGGTCATCGTCCGTTGCGCGAGCGAAAGTTCCTCAGCGCGATCCGGCGCAGCCATCGTGATTTTCAGCATGAAGCGATCTTTCTGCGCTTCGGGCAGCGGATACGTTCCCTCGTATTCGATCGGATTTTGCGTGGCGAACACGGTGAAATTCGCCGGCAGCGGATGCGTGTCGCGGTCAATGGTCACGACATGTTCCTGCATGGCCTGCAGTAGGGCTGATTGCGTTTTTGCCGGCGCGCGATTGATTTCGTCGGCGAGAAGAAAGGAAGTGAAAACCGGCCCTTTGACGAGCGTGAATTCGTTGCGTTGCAAATTGAAAACGTTCGTGCCGGTGATGTCGGCGGGCATGAGGTCGGGCGTGAATTGAATGCGCGCGAAATCGGTGCCAAGCACATGGGCGAGCGTGCGCACGAGCAGCGTCTTGGCGACGCCGGGCACGCCTTCGATGAGCGCGTGCTGGCCGGTAAAGATGGCGATCAGCGCTTTTTCGATGACATCGTGCTGGCCGATGATGACTTTGCCCGTTTCACGCCTCGCTTGCGCGAGCACTTCTTTGAGTCGTTCTGTGTTCATAGTTTTCGATTGAGAGTTCCCAGTTTTTCAGAAATTTTTCGGTAAGCGCCGATCGGGTCGCGGCTTTTTTGCGGCAACGCGTTTTCGGAATTAAAAACAGTTTCCGCTTCCTGGATCCGTTTCGGAGGAATTTTTCCCACTGGCGCCACGGTTTTTTTCCATTCGGCGAAACAAATCGCCAACAGGTCGCGCGGCGCAAGGCTGCGGCGCAGCAAATTGACAAAACCGGCCTGCGCGTCTTTTCCAGCCACAAAACCTTCGCGCCGCTCTTCCGCGTGCGGCGGGACCAGGCTGGTGGAATTCTTCCAGATAAAAAGTCCGCCCAACAAAATCAGCGCGCCAACCAGAGCGTGCAGCCGATATTTCCGCATCAACGTCGCCACGCCGCCGGTTTCGACGATTCCCAGGTGGGCTTCATCAAAAACAATATTTTTATTCCCGCCGATCAGCCATGCCAGCAGTTCCGGATGACGATCTTTCTCCATCGCCTCGTTGCTGATAAAATATGAATCGGTCGCCAGAACAACCGAGCCTTTGCCGAATTTTCGCTCGATGACAACGGCGTTTGTGCCGCGCGCATAAACCGTTTTCCAGGCGCTGCCGCAATTGGTGAAAATCATCCCGCTATGCCAGTCGAGCGCGCGTGGCAACGGCAAATCTGTTCTATTGAAAACCCGAACGGGAGCATAAGAATCGCCGTCCGGCAAAAGTTTTTTGAAGCCGGCATGAAAATCCCATTCCTCTTCCAGCGAAATCCATTGCTCATCGTCGCCGGAAATTTTCTTCCGGTCCTTCAATGGTTTGGGCGGAGTCATTTTTGCGCTGTTGGTTTCGGAGGAATTGATGGAATTCGTCTCGCCATCGCGATAATAGAAACGGTAAGACTCGGTTTGCGGAAAAAAGGTGATGACCAGCCGGTTGCCGCGGATGAGAAAATCTTTGATTTCCTGAAACAGATCCGGCGCCAGCCACTCGAATTCGCGCGGCTCTCCGGCCAGATGCAAATAAACCGTTTGCGGGGCGTCCGGCAATTGGTTGTTGGCGCTGAAATCGCGGCTCACGCCAACGCCGGGAATTTTTTCCAGGCTTTCGTAAAATGCCATCGCGCCGAGCGGATCGGCGCGCAGCGACGAATACGGCGGATAAACGTCGCCATGTTCAAAGCGTAATTCAAACAATTCCACGACGCCGAACGCAAAAACCGCCACGCAGCCGAATAAAACGATAATGGGAAAGAATTTTTTCATCCCGCGGTCTTTATCCTTTCCACATTGGCGGAAAATTGGGCGACAAGGTCGCGATTGACCTCGTGCATTCCATACCAGATGCGTTCAAAAACGGAAACGTTTTCACCAAAGATCAGAAGGAGATTTGGAAACGCATGCGCGCGGCGGCGCAGCTCGCGTTCGTAGTCGCGATTGGATTTGAAGCGCGCGATGCTGATCAGATTTTTCGCCGCCAGATGCGAAAGGCTGGCCAGATAAAACGCGCGCATGGCCAGCCGGAATTCGCCGCGCTCCAACAGTTCGCGCGCCAATCGAATCCAGCCGTCCTCGGGCAATTGGTCGGCGCGGACGTTTTCATCGGCGATGTCCGGCGCGGATTGGACGGCCTGGGCAGCGACCGTTGTTCGCGATTTGTCACGGTCGCGCCAGACGCGATAAAGAAAAACGGCCAGCGCGGCCACCGCAACAGCCACGAGAACGTAAAGCAACATTTCCACGCCGACAATCCAGCTGAAATCCGGTTCGTTATGGGACAGACTTGTCGGCGGATGACGAAATAGTTTGCGCATCAGGTCTTGCCACCAGTGCAAAACGGCGCGCGCCCATTTGCGCAGCGTTTGGCCGATGGCATTGAAAAATTTTTCGAGGAAACCTTCCTGCGAATCCGCTTCCACAATCTTTCCACGCGGCATCCGCCAGGTATATTTCCGCTCGTGAATGGTTTCGTTGATGGCTTTGTCCAAATCCGCGGGCGAAACCCGGGAAACGTTTTGAGGATTGGCCGCGGGCGCCGGTTCAGCGCCTGCGGCAGGAATGGAAATGAAAATGGCCGCGCAAATCAAAATGGTGGCCGCAATTTTTTGCGGGACGAAGGAAAAGGGTTTCAATTCGGCTTTCAAATCTTCGCCGGACTGGAGCGATTCTCCGTAAAAACAGCGGAGCGCATAAATCACTTTCAAAACCGGGTCGGCGCACAAATATGTCAGGCCGAACATGGCGGCGAAGAAAGTTGAATTGAACAGGCTCATCGGGCTTTTGGTGAACACGGATTCCACGCCCAAAAGCATTTTCAACAATCCCGGCAACGCATAGCAAACGGTCACCCAATTCAAAAAGACATAAAATCCGAAGGCCGCCAGGATTCCGAGCACAAGATGATTTTGCATCGGCCAGAGCTTTGTCTGTTGCCATGATTTTTTGAAAAGGTGTTCTTCCCGGACGCCGGCGAGCACCGTGGCGTTTTGGTAAAAGGTATAGACCCACGAAAACGAAAGCACCGGAATGATCGACAACGGGATCAAAAATAAACCGGATGATTGAACCATCGCCTGGGAAAAGAAAATGCGAATGCCGCGACGGAAATTCATTTCCGGCAATTGTTCCGCCGCCATTTGTGCGCGGATTTGCCGGGCGAAGATCGCCTGCCAGAATTTCATCCATAAAAACAGGAGCGTCATCACGAAACTGGCGTCGGCAAGATGCTGAAACGCGAACGGATTTCGGCTCATATCCGCCCAGAAGAATAAAAATCCAAGCACGCAGGGAATTGCTCCCAGGTAATAGGTGGCAAGCGTTGCGACCGGAGCGCTGCGAAGCAAATGCACAGATTCTTCGATCAGGTCGAACGCCGGTTTTCCGGATTGTCGCTGCGCGTGTTTCATTCGTTATCAATCCAATGGACGTGCCAGATGGTTCCTTGGTGAAAGGAGTCGGGCAATCTCAACAAAGCCTCGCCAATCAGAAAGAAAAAATACCATGCGAGAAAAAAGCTGAAGATGAATTGCGCAAACCGCCGGATTTGCGTGAAAGAAAACCGCCGGATGAGCGGCGGACGCGTCATTTTCTTCAGGCAGGCGGAGCAAAGCACGCGGTCATCGTGCTCGGAAATACATTCGCGACAAAAAAATTGTTTGCATTCCGGACAGCGCGCCACGGCCTCGCGCGAAGCATGGTTGAAACAGCGTTGATGTGTCAGCTCGAAATTCACGGTGTCGTCAGGCGCGGCGGTTCATGGGAAGTCGTTCGGGCCGGCGCGGCAGTGGTGGACGCGGCAAATTCCCGCAGCCAATTCGAAATCACTTCCGCCGGCAGTTCCCCGCCCTGCGCCTCAATAATCAGCGGGCGAATTTTTTCCATCACTTTGCGCGTTTTCCGGACACGGCAGAGCGAGGGCAATTCTTCGATTTGCACGGCGGTTCGCAATTGGCAGCGGCACGTGGCGCCGAGCAGATTGTTGATGAGGCATGGAATGATGAAAACCGAGGCGATAATGGACCACGCGATGATCGCGCCCATGCTCCTGGCCGGAAATACGCTGACCATCAATCCGGTCAAAGACAAAACCAGAGGCGTCAGCAAAATGGCATTCCAGATCATTCTCCGTTTTGTTTTCCACACGGTAATCGCCTGGATATCGCGAAAATAAAATCGCTTGTAAGTTTCTGTCCATCCGGTGGAATCCACGGCCAATAAATGGTCATCGCCCAGCCACAAGCTGGAGCGCGTCATTACCGCAAGGGCGAGAACGCTTTTGGAACGCGCGCCGGTAAGCCGTTTATATTTTGTATCAGCCATGTTCAGGAATGATGTCGTGAAAATACGGCGATCAAAAGTGTCATCCACCCCCCGATCTCGAGCAGCGCAAGCGTAATGGCCGCGATGAACCGCGCTTTGGTCCGGCGGACGATGCTTGGCGGCGATTTCCAGTATCGGATCGCGATAAACAAAGCCATCGGCGCGGTCACGATCGTGAAATAAAAGATCAGCAACGGATATATCGTCAACGCCAGCGCGATGCTGTCATAAAGAGTGCGCTGGTTGTCGAGGTTTTTGATTTTGCCTTTCGTTTTTCCGGCTTCGAGGCACGCCGGGCAGAAGTGTTGGCCTTTGATTTCGCAGTCACAAAGCGCGCACAAAAACCGGCCGCAGCCGTCGCAGGGCAAAACTGCTTTTTTTTGCGGATGATAAAAGCAACTGGATTCACCTTCGAGCATGACGGCTTCGGCACTTTTGCCCGGCGCGATTTTCCGGAAGAACGACGGAAACACTTCCACCTGCAATGGCGCGCCGCACGATGGACATGGCGCAAATTCCGGCAGGTTAAAAACACCTTCCATCAGCCATGCGCGGCATCCCGGACACTGGACGAGAGAATTCACATTATTGATAAACGACGCGGGTGTTGCAGATGTAGTCGTGCAACGCGCGTTTTTGCGGATTGTCAAAAAGGGCGATGATGTATCCGATCGCGCAGGTAAAGCCGCTCAGCATTTTCGAAAAATAGCGGCCAAAAGAACGTCCGTAGGAAATACTGCCGCCGTCGGCCGTCACCACTTTGATTTTGCATGCCATTTTGCCGAGCGTGGCTCCGTATTTGGCAACCATCACTACTTCATAGGTCATTCCGATGGCCAATTCAATCGCCATCAATACAAATTGCAAGACGATAAAACCTTCCGGGTGATTGCGCGAGGCTGCCGCGCCGGCCAATCCGATCACAAATCCAAGCCCCATATTGATTGCCATTAAAATCAATCCATCCAGAACAACGGCGGCAAACCGGGTCAGGATGCGGGCATAACGCATTTCGCCGGTATTGATTTCCACTCCCTCAGCCAGCTTTTGCAGAAAAATCGGTTTGCAATTGGCGCAAACGCGCGCGTTTCCGTGGCGGATCATTTCCCCGGCTGGAAAAACTCCGCCACATTCGGCGCAGATGGCTTCGTCCGGAACACCGACAACCGGAGGTGAAATCGCTTCTCCATTTTGGATTTTGCCGTAAGGCATCCAGTCAGCCATGCCCTCGCGCCAGACCAACGTATCGGAATCGATTTTCCCTGAGCGGACCAGTTCAGAAAATTGATCGTCGCCGACCGGCCCGGCCTGCTGTCCTTGTTCCACGTAATACCAGTTCATAGGATTGGATGGTTGACTGCCGATTACATTTGGAAAATGCCAGAGTGCGGTCAGAAAAAGCAAAATAAATTTTACCACACAATTGCTCCGGTCCCGGCTCTTCCCGGACATCCACCAGCTTTTGCTTTGCGGACAGCAAAACTTGTATTCTATTCAGATTCTGGAACAAAGGTATATTTGGGCATGTGGAAAAATATAAATCTTGAAGAATGTATTTTCCGCATCCATCAGCTTTCGTCTTCCGAAAACCGTTCGCTGCCGGCCGTTCGCCCGAGCGTCACCATTTCACGGATGGCCGGCGCGGGCGGGCGCACAGTCGCCTCGCGATTGGCCGATGAATTACAGCCTTATGCGCCATACGGTTATCACTGGACGGTCTTCGACAAGAACCTGATTGAAAAAGTGTTGGAAGACCATCACCTGTCGAAACAACTGGCCGAATACCTTCCGGAATCAACCAGATTTTCAGCAGCCGGAATGCCGGATGGATTGCGTCATCATAACATTTCCGTTTCAACCGTCGTCAAACATTCGGTTGAAACCATCTGGAAACTGGCCAACAACGGTTTCGTCATCCTCGTCGGACGCGCGGCCAACATCATCACCGCCAAAATGGAAAACGTTCTTCATGCGCGGCTGGTTGGCTCGATGGAAAAACGGATTGCCCGGCTGGAAAATGTTTACGACTTCGATCGTTCAGCAGCACACGAATATCTCAAAGCGCAAGACCTTGAAAAAAAACGTTATGTGAAGGAATTCTTCGGCCGCGATATCGAAGATCCCCTGCTTTATCACCTGATCATCAACACTGACGGAATCTCTTATGACAAAGCCGCGCATCTGATCGCCGACGCTGTGGTCAGCCGCTTTAAACTGCGGCACTGTTGCTGATAGCTTCTCCGCGCCAACGATGGTCAGCAGGATGAAGTCGAATTTATGCGGGAAGTGATTCAACAAATCATTGCCAGCGAAACCGAAGCAAAGCAATTGGTCCAATCCGCACGCGCGGAAGCCGAACAATTGACTGCCAGCGCGCAAGCACAAGCGCGCCGATTGATTGAACAGGCGAACCGCGAAGCCAAAGTTGAAGCGGAACAGATTTTGGCAACGGCGGAGACTGAAACCTCGCGCGAAAAATCGGAACAACTCAGCCGCGCAACCGCGGAAATCAATTCCATCATTCGTCTCGACGAAAAGGTGAAAGAACAAATGGTCGGAGCCGCGTTGAATTGCGTTTGCGGCATCTCTTCGGAAAAGGATTCGCCATGATTCGCGCCTCCGCCAACGATCTGGATTATCTCGCCACGCGATTGCACGCGCGCCGCAGCCGGATGGCGGAACACGAACGGCTTGATGAATTATGCCGCGCGCGGAGCTTGTCGGAGTTGGGCCGGGCAATTTTTTCATCCGGCGAATCTCCCACGACAATTGAATTTCAACGACGGCTCGCGCAGGAGTTGGCGGACGAAATCTCAGACTGCCTCAAACATTTGGATGCCGCCGACCAGGACTTCACCGAATGGCTGCTCACGCGTTTCCAGATTGAAAACGCAAAAATTCTACTGCGCAGCTTTTTGAATCAACTGCCTTTGGAAATGTTGCAACCACATCTCATCCGGTTGCCGTCGCGCATAGCTTTGGAGGCGACAGCGTTGCTCACCGCAAAATCGCTCCAGGAATTTGCCGCCCAACTTCCGTCCGGCTATCCACGAAGCCGATTGCAAACCATCATCGCCAGTTCCCGCGAAACGCCAACGGCGTTCATCCTCGAAGCCGCGCTCGACGCCGGTTATTTCCAGGAATTGTTCGCGCGAAATCATCAGCTCCGCAGCGCCGAATCGGAAATCATCCGGCCGCTGATTTCGCAGGAAGCGAACCTGTTCCAATTCCAGCTTGTGGCCCGCGGAAAATTTCATTTTGGAATTCCGACGGAAACATTGTCGCCTTTGTTCATCTCCAGAAAACACGGCGATTGGCTGAACGCCGTTTTATCGGCGCCGGATATTTTGTCCGCCGCAAAAAGCGCGGTTGGAATTGTTTTCGACGAGTTGTCTTCAATTGGACAACGCGCGGAATCGCCGGCGATTGACATTTCATTTTTCGAAACCCTGGGGTGGCAACGTTATCTGCGGCTGGCGAATCTGACGTTTCGCCGCAGCCACATGGGCGTCGGCGCCGTCGCGGCATATTTTGGCGTGCGACGGATCGAAATCGCCAATCTCATCACGCTATCAGAAAGCATCCGCTTGAATATCGCCGAACGCGAAGCGCGCGCGCGGATGTTGCCGCGTTCGGAATGGGAGGCATCACATGTTTAAGCCGGTTCGCATGGCGCGACTTCATCTCGTCGTTTTGGAACAGGACGAGCGGAATGTGCTTTGTTATTTGGGCCGGGCCGGCGTCCTGCAATTGACGCGCACGCCGGCCGGGCCGGACACCGCTCCATCGCCGCCGCGCAATCCGGCGACGGAGCTCGCCCGGGTGGAACACCTTTCTTCGCGCCTGGAAAATTTGCGCCGCTCGCTGGAGTTGCCGGCAAAAACGTCCGCGCCCGCGACGGAAATTTCCTCGGAACAAATCGAATTGAATATCCAGCAATTTGAAAAGCAATCCGCCGGATTGCTTGAGCAGCGTCAACGATTACAACAACGTCTCACTGAAATCGCGGCCGTTGACGAGCAGATTTCCGATTATCGCGGATTGGATTTGCCTTTGGACCAGCCGGATGAAAATTCCTTCCTGCATTTTGTGACCGGCTCGTTGCCGGCAAAAAATTTCAGCAGATTAGAGATCAAAAATGCCACCGTGATCCCGATCGCGGAACGGGACGGACAACAAATCATCATTGGCTTGACCACGCGTTTGGACCGGCCGGATTTGGACCGCGCCTTGCAACAAATCGGTTTTCAACCTCAAAAATTGCCCGTGCTCGGCGCCACAACCACCGGCGCCGTCGCAGAACAAAACCGGCGCGAAGAAATAGAAAGCATTTCCGGCCTGAAAAAATTGAATGCTCAATTGCAGACGCTTGCCGGGGAATTTGCTCCGGCTTGCGCGCAAATGGAAACAGCCGTTCACATCGAACGGCAATTGCTCGAAGCCGAACAAAATTTTCCGCGCACCGAAAATTCGCTGCTGATCACCGGCTGGAGTCCCGAAAACGAAATTGCGGAATTGAAATCTCGCATCCACAAAATCACCGGCGGACGTTGCATCCTGAAAATGATTCCCGCGGAAAAATTGCCGGACGAAGAAATTCCCGTCCTCCTGCGCCAGCCCCGCTGGCTGCGGCCATTCGCATTGCTGGTGACGGCGTATGGATTGCCGGAATATCGCGAATTGGAACCGACCTTGTTCGTCGCCATCAGTTATCTGGTGATGTTCGGGATGATGTTCGGCGATGTCGGCCACGGTCTGGTTTTGGCGGTTATCGGCTTGGTTTTATTGCGGCGCAAATCCGCGCCGCCGCTGCGCGAGATCGGCTTGTTGCTCACATTTGCCGGAAGCGCAAGCATGGTTTTCGGCGCGCTGTATGGAAGTTGTTTTGGCCTGGAATCGTTGAAAAAATTCGCGCTCTGGCACGATCCGCTCGCCGGCAATCCGATGAGCTTGATGCTTGCGGCAATCAAAATCGGCATCGGGATGATCAGCCTCGGTTTGGTCCTGAACATCATCAACCGGCTTCGTCACGGCGATTTCACAGGCGCGCTGCTCGACAAATTCGGCGCGGCCGGCGCGGTGTTTTATTGGCTGGCGCTTGCGCTCTTCGTGAAATATGCCGCGATTCGCGAGCGCGGATTTTTAATCCCGATCCTTCTGCTGCTCGCGGCGCTGGCCGTCGCCTGGATGCTCAAAGAACCGGTTCACCTCTGGCAAAAACGCCGGGCCGGCCGGGAAAGTCAAACTCATGAAAAATCCACGATCATCATCGAATCGTTCGTCAGCGTTTTTGAAGGTCTCTTGAGCTATTTTGCCAACACCATCAGCTTCGTCCGTCTCGCGGCCTACGCGATGAGCCACGCGGCGTTGTTGCTGGCGGCATTGATGATTTCCGAAAACGTGAAGCATTTTCCGGCCGGCGGCGGATTTCTCGCGGTGCTCGTCATCATTCTCGGCAACATCGTCGCGCTCGTGCTGGAAGGCATCGTCGCCTCCGTCCAGGCGTTGCGTCTCGAATACTACGAATTTTTCGGAAAATTTTTCTTCGGCAACGGCAAGCCCTTTCAACCTTTTCGTTTACAAACAACCACGGTGGCGCATTCGCCATCTTGAGATCGGAGAAAACATGAAAATGCAAAAATCATTCCGCTGGCTCGCAGGTGCTTTGGTTGCCGGAGCACTTCTGCTGGGCGCAACGGCATTGGCGCAGAGCACCAACCAGGCCGTCGTCCTCCAGGACAAAGCCAACTCCACTTATCGCGCGATCGGTTTCGGCATCGCCGCGGCGTTCGCCGTGGCCGTCAGCGTGCTCGGCGCCGGATACGCCGTCGGGCGCATCGGCTCGGCTGCCGTTGGCGCGCTGGTCGAAAAACCGGAACTGCTGCCGCGCACAATATTGTTCATCGCCCTGGCCGAAGGACTGGCCGTGCTCGGTTTTGCCGTGGCGATGATGCTGTTGCAAAAAATTTGAATCATGAAATTCCACTGCATCGCCGATGAGGACACGGTGCGCGGCTTCCGGCTGGCCGGCGTGTCCGGCGAAGTCGTCGTCTCGCCGCGCGAAACCGCCGCCGCCATCCAAGCCGCCGCCGCCCGTCCGGATTGCGGAATCATCATCCTCACGGAAAAAGTCGCCGATGGCGTCCGGCCGGTCGTCGAACAATTCCGTTTCGAACGGGAGCGGCCGTTGATCCTTGAAATTCCCGGACCCGATGCCGGAACACGCGAACGCAAAAATTTACGCGATCTGGTGCAGGAAGCCGTCGGCATCCAGCTTGATTCCGAAAAAGCGATTAAATGAATATGGCTGAAAATTCTCCCGAGACTTTGTGCGCCGAAATCAGGGCGGAGGCAAATCGCCGGCGCGATGACATCTTGCGACGCGCAAAAACCGAAGCCGAATCAATCCTCGCGACCGCGAAAAATGAAGCGGAAACAATTCGCCGCAAACAACGCGAACAAACGCGGGCAGAAGCAGCGCGGCGCAGAAAATTAACCCTGGCAACCGTCGCGCTCGAAACGGGACGCTTGCGAACCGCGCGAATTGAATCGTTGCTTGAATCGGTCCGCGAAGAAATCCGACGACGATTGGCGGTGCGAAATTTTGACGTCCGTGCCAGCGTCATCGCGCTCTCCATTGATGCAATCCGCCAAATGCGGAACAACAATTATCTTGTGAAGATTTCTACGACAGATTATGCCGCGTTTGGCGCGGCATTGGCGGATGAAATCGCGCAATACATTGGAGACTCCGGATTAAAAATTAAGGTGCAGGAAGTTGCATCCGTGGCCGACGGTTGCATTGTTGAATCTTCCGACAGATCGCAAATGTGCGATAACCGATTGCCATCGCGACTGGAACGGCTTTGGCCCGAATTGCGCCGGCAGATCGCCATTCATGCTTCACTCACCAATCAAAATAATTCAAACGGAGGCAACCAATGACGGCGGCCGCCAATCCCATTGTCATCCGCATCAGCGGTCCGACCGTGACCGCCAGCGGGATGGACGGCGCCCAAATGTATGAAGTCGTCCGCGTCGGTGAATTGGGTCTCGTCGGCGAAGTCGTGCGTCTCATCGGCGACCGCGCCACCATCCAGGTCTATGAAGACACCACGATGCTCAAGCCCGGCGCGCCCGTCATCCGCACCGGCGCGCCATTGTCGGTTTGGCTGGGACCGGGATTGATCGGCAACATTTACGACGGCATCCAACGGCCATTGCCCGGCATCCAAAAACACAGCAGCGCATGGATCCGGCGCGGCGAAAAAGTCGAGCCGCTGGATCCGCAAAAGAAGTGGTCGTTCAAACCAATTGTGAAAATCGGTGACGACGTGGAAGCTGGACAATCCCTCGGCGAAATTGTGGAAACGGAATTGGTGAAACATCGTGTCATGATTCCGCCCGGCGTCAGCGGAAAAATTATTTCTATCGTCAGCGCCGGCGAATTTTCATTGCGCGACGTTTTGGCCGTGGTCAAAACCAATTCCGGTCCGCGCGAAATTTCGATGCTCCAACAATGGCCGGTGCGCCAGCCGCGTCCGATTCGCGAGCGGCTGCGCATCGTCGAACCGCTCATCACCGGCCAGCGCATCATTGATACGTTTTTTCCCATCGGCAAAGGCGGCGCGGCGGCAATTCCCGGCGGCTTCGGCACGGGCAAAACCATTACGCAGCACCAGCTCGCGAAATGGTCGGACGCGGAAATCATCGTGTTCATCGGCTGCGGCGAACGCGGCAACGAAATGACCGAGGTGCTGCGCGAATTTCCCGAATTGAAAGACCCGCGCACCGGACGGCCGCTGATGGAACGCACCATTCTCATCGCCAACACTTCGAACATGCCGGTCGCCGCGCGCGAAGTTTCAATTTATACCGGCATCACGCTCGCGGAATATTATCGTGACATGGGCAAAAGCGTGGCGGTATTCGCGGATTCGACGAGCCGTTGGGCCGAGGCGTTGCGCGAACTCGCGGCGCGGCTGGAAGAAATGCCCGCCGAGGAAGGCTTTCCCGCCACGCTGCCCACACGGCTCGCGCAATTTTACGAACGCGGCGGCGCGGTGACGACGCTGGCGGGTGAACGCGGCTCGGTGAGCATCGTCGGCGCGGTCAGTCCGCCCGGCGGCGATTTTTCCGAGCCGGTCACGCAGCACACGCGCCGGTTCATCCGCTGTTTTTGGGCGCTCGACACGGAACTCGCCAACGCGCGGCATTATCCTTCGATCCACTGGTTGCATTCCTATTCCGAATATGTCGAGGATGTCGGCACGTGGTGGCAAAAGCGTGCCGCCGACTGGAACGAACTGCGCATGGAAGCGCTGACTTTGCTGCAGCGCGAGGATCGTTTGCAGCAAATCGTCAAGCTCGTCGGGCCGGACGTGCTGCCGGATTCGCAGAAATTGATTTTGTTCATCGCCGAAATTTTCAAGGACGGTTTTCTCACGCAAAGTGCCTTCGACGAAAAAGACCAGTTTTGCGCGCCAGAGCGGCAGGTCGTTTTGCTGCGGATGATTTTGATGCTCCACCGGCATGGCCAGGAATTGATCCAGGCCGGCGTGCCGCTGGCGAAAATCCGCAGTCTGCCGAGCGTGCCGCAGTTGATGCGCGCCAAATCCGTTTTCAGCAATGACGAAATAGACGGGCTTGCTGAATTGGAAAAGCGGCTGGATGAAGAACTGGATGCGCTGGCGAAAGAATTTCCGCAGAAATTGGAGAAACCGACATGAACCGATTCGCGTTCCAAATTCAAGATCACGCCCTGCAATACTGCGGCGCGGCGCGCATTGAAGGACCGCTGGTATTCGTCGAGCACATCCGCGATGTCGGCTTTGATGAAATGGTGGAAATCCGCGATTCCGACGGCCAACCACGCCTCGGACGCGTCCTGGACATTTCCGAAACACAAGCCGTCGTGCAGGTTTTGGAAAGCACGACCGGCCTTTCCAATCAAACATTGCGCGCACGATTTCTCGGCGAAAATTTTCGCCTGCCGGTTTCAAAACAAATGCTCGGCCGCGTCTTCGATGGACTCGGTCGCCCGGCGGATGGCGGTGCTCCGGCGCTTTCCGTTGATCGGCGGGACGTGAATGGCTTGCCCATCAATCCTTTTGCGCGGCGTTATCCGCGCGAATTCATCCAGACCGGCATTTCGGCGATTGATGGCATGAACGCCCTGGTGCGCGGCCAGAAATTGCCGGTTTTTTCCGGCAACGGCCTGCCGCATGACCGGGTTTCCGCGCAAATCATCCGGCAGGCGCGTTTGCTGGAAGAAACCGCAGGATTTTCCATCGTGTTTGCCGCGATGGGTATCAAGCACGACGTCGCGGAATTTTTCATCCGCAATTTTCGCGAGTCCGGCGCGCTGGCGCGGGCGGCGATGTTTTTTTCGCTGGCGGATGCGCCGAGCGTCGAGCGCCTGCTGACGCCGCGCGTGGCGTTGACGCTGGCCGAACATCTGGCGTACGATTGCGGACAACACGTTCTCGTATTGCTGACGGACATGACGAATTATTGCGAAAGTTTGCGCGAAGTCGGAACCGCTCGCGGCGAAATTCCCGGACGCAAAGGTTATCCCGGCTATTTGTATTCCGACCTCGCGAGCATTTACGAACGCGCCGGGCGCATTGAAGGTTCACCAGGTTCAATCACTCAAATTCCAATTCTTACGATGCCCGCCGACGACATCAGCCATCCGGTGCCCGACCTCACTGGCTACATCACGGAAGGACAAATTGTTCTCGATCGGGATTTGTTTCAGCGTGGCATTTATCCGCCCATCGCCGGACTGCCGAGCTTGTCGCGATTGATGAAAGACGGCGTGGGCAAAGGCTACACGCGCGAAGATCATCCGGCGCTGGCGAGTCAATTGTTTGCGGGTTATGCCTATGTCAAACGCGTTCGCGGATTGGGGGATGTCATCGGCGAAGAGGAATTGAGCGCGTTGGACAAAATTTATCTGAAATTCGGCGATGCACTGGAACGCAAATTTTTAAGCCAGGGCGAATATGAAAACCGTTCCATCCAGGCGACGCTGGAAATCGGCTGGGCCGTGCTTTCGCTGCTGCCGCGCGAGGAATTGCATCGCGTGAGTGAGACTTTATTGAAGCAACATTACCGCGCGGAAAAAGAATTGAACGATCAAAATGCAAGAACACAAAGTTGAGCGGGACAGATTTCTTTGCCTCCTGGTTGTTCAAAAAATTTGCCTATGGCCAAACTGAACATCGCGCCGACGAAATCGAATTTCCTTTCGTTGAAACGCCAGCTTGCGTTCGCCGAGGAAGGCTACGATTTGCTGGAACAAAAGCGGCAGATCCTGATTTTTGAATTGATGAGCCGGCTGAAACGCGCGCAGGAATTGGAACAGGGCGCGCGTCAATTGCTTCGCCGCGCCTATTCCTCGTTGCGCGAGGCAACGCTGGACAGCGGGTCGGAAAGGCTGGACCGCGCCGCATTGGGCGTGAAACAAAATCCGGAATTCATTTTGTCCGGCCAGCACTTGATGGGAATGAAGATCCCGAAAATTATGGCGCAAATCCCGCCGGCAGGAGCGCCCTTTGGTGTCAGCGCGGCTTCCGCAAGCGCGGAAGCGGCGATGCTGCGATTTGCGGAGCTATTACCCAGGCTGGCAGAATTGGCGGAATTTCAAAATGCCGTTCTTCGCCTGGCCCGCGAACTTCGCAAAACACAACGGCGTTGCAATGCGTTATCGAAAATTTTTATTCCGACGTTCCAACAAACGATCGGCTACATTGCCGGCACATTGGAGGAGCGCGAACGCGAATCGTTGACTATTTTGAAAATGATCCGCAACCATTTGGCTTGAGGCGATCAAGACAGGAACGATCCGGCTGAAAATGGTGCTCCCACCCGGAATTGAACCGGGATCCGCGGTTTAGGAAACCGCTGCTCTATCCATTTGAGCTACGGGAGCCAATGGCAACACGATAATCGCCGCCCCAATTTTTCAAAGCGGAATTTCGACAAATTGCCGCCGCTGATATAATTTTCGCGGATGACTATTTCAGGCGAATCGCCGATGCGCGCAGTGCTGGAACAATTTCCCGGCGCGCAACGGGCATTGTTCCGCAAATATCACATCGGCGGATGCAGCAGTTGTGGGTTCAGCCCGGACGAAACACTCGCGCAGGTTTGTTCACGCAACGGCAGCTTGAACGTAAATGAAGTGCTGGCACAGATTCAATCCAGCCATGAACAGGATACGAAAGTTCTCATTTCGCCAAAGGAACTGGCCGGGCTGTTGCAACGTAACAAATCGGTAAAATTGATTGATGTGCGGTCGCGCGAAGAATTTGAAGCGGTCAAAATTGAAGGTTCCATGTTGTTATCACAACCGGTGATGCAACAACTCATGGCCAGCGGCACAAACGATGAGCCGATTGTGGTCATCGACCATGCCGGCAAAAATGGACTCGACGCCGCGGCGTATTTTATGGGACATGGTTTAGAAAATGTCCGTTGCCTGCGCGGTGGCATTGACGCCTGGGCACAGGAAGTGGATCCAAAAATGCGCCGGTATAAACTCGGTTAAGGAAAATTGTCTGACGAATTTGAAATCTGTTATGCCGTTTTACGAATATGAATTATGCGAAGGCAGTTGCGCGATATGCGGCGGAAAATTTACGTTGAACCGGCCGCTTTCGGCGCCGCCGCTGGAAAAATGCCCGGCCTGCAAGAAGCCGGTGCGCAAAATCATTTCCGCGTTCAGCACGCCGCACAAACTCAAGCCGGTTTCGATTTCCGACGCGAAGAAGGCCGGCTTCACAGTCTTGAAAAAAGTTCGCAAGGGAGAATATGAACGGCAGTGACCTGAATGGAGCCAATGGCCGGGATTGAACCGGCGACCGACGGTTTACGAAACCGTTGCTCTACCACTGAGCTACATTGGCTTCCAGCAGGGCGAAGAATTTATCAGCCACGTCCAAAAAGTCAAAATCATCCGAACGGTTTTGCAACTGTTCATGACGGCGCGCCACTAAAATCTTTACAGCGCCGCCGCAAATTTACAGAGTATGCGCGTGTTGACTGAAAGTGAAACAAGGGTTCAGCCGCCGCCTAAAAGCGCAAGAACCGGCCTTGTCGCCAATCTGGATGCCGCCATCGCGCGGTCGCAGCAATTTCTTTTATCCGAACAAAAGCCGGAAGGCTATTGGGTCGGAGAATTGATGGTGGATTCCACGCTTGTTTCGGACATGGTCGCCTACCATCACTGGGACGGCAGCGTCGATCCCGAATGGCAACGCAAAGCCGTCAATCACATTTTTTCGATGCAATTGCCCGATGGCGGCTGGAACATTTATTACGGCGGCCCTTCTGAAGTGAACGCAACGATCAAGGCATATCTGGCTTTGAAACTCGCCGGCGTTCCCGTCACCGATCCTCGGATGTTGCGCGCCCGGCAGATCGCCTTGAGCCTGGGCGGCGTGCCGCGGATGAATACTTTTTCCAAATTATACCTCGCGCTTCTCGGACTTTTTCCGTGGGAATATCTGCCTACCATTCCGGTCGAAGTGCTGCTCATCGGCAAATGGTTCCATGTCAATTTCTGGGAGATGAGCAATTGGTCTCGCGGAATGCTTGTGCCGCTGGCCATCATCAATCATTTCAAACCGACGCGCCCGGTCAATGTCTCGCTCGATGAACTTTATCCCGACGGCATCAACGAACGCGACCTCGCGCTTCAACCGGATCCGGAAAAAGTTTCCTGGCGCAACTTCTTCCTCTGGCTCGACCGCCTGCATAAATTGGCTGAATGGTTTGCCGAGCATGGAATCCATCCATTCCGCAAAATGGCTTTGAAAAAGGCGGAGCAATGGATGCTCGAACGCTTTGAAGGTTCTGACGGCCTGGCCGCGATTTTCCCGGCGATGCTCAATTCCGTCATCGCACTCAAAGCGCTCGGCTACAAAGACGATAATCCGGTTTTACAACGTGAAATCCACGAACTGAAGCGTCTTCAACACGAAGAAAAAGATTCGCTCCGCATCGAACCGTGTTTTTCCCCGGTTTGGGACTCGGCAATTGTTTCCATCTGCCTGCGCGAAAGCGGCGTGCCGGCCGATCATCCCAAAATCAAGCGCGCGGCCGAATGGATCATGGAGAAAGAAATCCGATTCGCCGGCGATTGGGTTCATAAAAATCCCGCGAAGGTCGAACCGAGCGGTTGGGTTTTCGAATATAATAACAAATGGAATCCGGACGTGGATGACACGGCCATGGTCCTGCTCGCACTCCGGCAAATCCCGACCGACGATCCGAAACGCCGCGATGAATGTTTCCAGCGCGGATTGAATTGGATGATGACCTTCCAGTGCAAAGACGGCGGCTGGGCGGCATTCGACAAAGATTGCACCAAAAACATTTTAGAAAAAGTTCCCTTCGCTGACCATAACGCGATGCTCGACCCCGAATGCGCCGACATCACCGCGCGCATTTTGGAATTGCTCGGTTACGAAAACTGGAACAAAGATCATCCGCAAATCCAGCGCGCGATTGAATTTGTCCGCAATTGCCAGGAAACCGATGGCTCATGGTATGGCCGCTGGGGCGTCAATTATATTTACGGCACCTGGCAAACACTCCGCGGAATGCGCGCGATGAATTGGGACATGAATGAAGCCTGGCTTCAGCGCGGACGCGCCTGGCTCGAAAGCGTCCAGCACGAAGACGGCGGCTGGGGCGAACGCTGCAACACTTACGACGACCCGGTTTTCAAAGGCCAGGGACCGAGCACCGCGTCGCAAACCGCGTGGGCGGTCATGGGCTTGTGCGCTTTCGATGATCCGGAAAATCCATCGCTCAAACGCGGCATTGAATATTTGATTCGCACCCAAAATGCAGACGGCTCGTGGACCGAACTTGAAACGACCGGCACGGGATTCCCGAAAGTTTTCTATTTGAAATACGACATGTATCGCAACGCCTGGCCGCTGCTCGCGCTGGCCACTTACAAAAAAATTTGCGAACATGCCGCACTAAAACGCGATGGAAAATTGGATGGCGAAATAAGATCCGTTTGAGCCATCAATACGGCGAAACGTTAAACCGGATTTTGCCGGCACAACTTTTTACGCTCACAATTTAACAGCCAGCAATTCAACGATTGAGCTTCATTTACAAAAAAATTGTCCGTCCGGTTCTCTTCGCGCAAAAAGCCGAAAGCGCGCACGATTTCACGCTGAAATGGCTGGCGAAAATGAGTCGCGACCAATTTCTCTGCGCCGCCGCCGGTAAATTTTTTTCTGCGCCGGATTTGCCGGTTGAACTGTTCGGCTTGAGATTTCCAAATCCGGTCGGCCTGGCCGCCGGCATGGATAAATTTGCCGCCGCCCTTCCGGCCTGGGAAAAACTCGGCTTCGGCTTTTGTGAACTTGGCGGCGTGACCCGGCACGCGCAACCGGGAAATCCGCCGCCGCGAATGTTCCGCGCGATTTCCGACGGCGCGATTGTCAATCGCATGGGCTTCAACAATGACGGCGCCGAAGCGCTCGCGGAAAAATTGGCCGATTGGAAAAATTCTGGTCAATGGCCGAAACATCCCGTCGGCATCAATTTGGGCAAATCCAAAATCACGCCGCTGGAACGCGCCGCGGAAGATTATTCGAATTCCTTTCGCGTTTTGCGCGACCTCGCCGATTTCTTTGTCGTCAACGTCAGTTCGCCGAACACGCCGGGCTTGCGGCAATTACAGGACAAATCCGCGCTGGACGAAATTCTCGCGGCGATTCAGCAACTGAATTCCACGCGCCAACCGTTGCTCGTCAAGATTGCGCCGGATTTGACATTCGAAGCGATCGACGAAATTCTCGAATTGGTCCGGACGCGAAACATTTCCGGAATCGTTGCGACAAATACGACCATTTCACGCCCGCAGACAAATGATTCGCACCTGCAAAAAATTTATTCCGAAACCGGCGGCTTGAGCGGCAAGCCGCTGCGTTCCCGAAGCACGGAAATCATCCGGCACATTTACGGACAAACGCGCGGGCAATTGCCCATCATCGGCGTCGGCGGGATTTTCAGCGCGGATGATGCCTGGGAAAAAATTTCTGCCGGCGCGTCGCTCGTCCAGATCTATACGGGACTGGTTTACGAAGGCCCCGGACTGACACGAAAAATTGTTTGCGGTTTGCGCAAAAAATTAAATGCCGCCGGGTTGAAATCGTTGGCCGAAGCTGTCGGCCGGGCAAATCGCGTTTGATTTACAGCCGCGCGTGCGTTCGCTATCCTTCGCCGCAATGCAGATTGCTTTCTCCAAATATCACGCGCTGGGCAACGATTACATCGTCATCGACCCGAAAGATTTGCCTGCTCCGTTGACCACCGAACAGGTCAAAACCATTTGCCATCGCAATTTCGGCGTCGGTTCGGATGGCATCCTGCTCGGCCCCCTGCCCGCGCAAAACGCCAAATGCGCGCTGAAGATTTACAATCCCGACGGCAGCATCGCGGAAAAAAGCGGCAATGGCCTGCGCATTTTCTCGCGCTATTTGTGGGACAAAAAATTTGTCGGCAATGACGAATTCGTGATCCAAACCGATGGCGGACTGGTGCGCTCGACGGTTTTTGAAAACGGCAAAATGGTGCGCGTGGAAATGGGCAAAGTCAGTTTCACGAGCGATAAAATTCCGGTCGCCGGGCCGAAACGCGAAGTGTTGAACGAAAAAATTTCCGTCGGCGGACGCGAATTCACGTTTTGTGCGGCGACGATCGGCAATCCGCACTGCGTTTTGCCGTTGCCGGAAATCAATCCCGAACTGGCGCATAAATTTGGGCCGTTGTTGGAAACGCATTCCAATTTTCCGAACCGGACAAACGTGCAATTTCTAAAAGTGCTCGACCGTGCGAACATTCAAATTGAGATTTGGGAACGCGGCGCGGGTTACACGCTGGCCAGCGGCAGCAGCAGCAGCGCGGCGGCGGCGGTGGCGCACAAACTTGGACTCGTGGACAAAAACATTTCCGTTCACATGCCCGGCGGCATCATTAAAATCGAGATCGGCGATGAATTTGCGATTCGTATGACCGGCAGTGTGACAAAAGTTACCGAAGGGAAAATGGCGGAGGAAATGTTTGCTAAATAATGTTTTGTTTCTCTGATACTTTTAGAGATTCAAGAAAAATGCGCATCGCGGAAAGCGCTAATAACAATAGCGGCGGAAACAGAAAGGCAATTTTTGCAAAAACACCTTCAATAGTAAAAGGTCCAAAATTAGTTCGAAATTGAAAACCACCAATGAACAAATGCGTAATGATATAAAAATCGTAAAGCATAATAAGCGAGACGATTATTCCACAAGCTGATGAAATTAATTTTCCGGCTGTCGATGAATTCCAAACCGTCAGCGTTCCGAGAATCAAAGCTGTGCAGGTTAAAAGATTTAACGGATGCAGGGGATTAACGGCTTGTCCAGTTATTAAATTCCATGCCGATAACATCAGTAATAAAACCCAAACGATACAAAGCATAATTTTAATTGTTATACTTATGTTGGGATGTTTTTTGCCAAATGTTATCGATAGTTGAAGTGGAATTTTAACAGCCGTATCCATTAGAGGTTGCCCATCAACAGCACAGACGAATTCTTCAACTGGATATTCTTTTCCGCAGTAGGTGCATTTTTTCATGGCATGACCTTGGGGCAAAATTTATTTCAGTTCTATAAATTGAGCAACTTTGGAATTGTTGTTCGCTTGCCAATTTCATCCGCGTTTTGTCTAATTTGGCGTGCTTAATCAGCAAACGCTCAACCATTCCGTCAGCTTTTCAGGTATCGGCCTGCACAGCGGCAATCGCGTGAACATGACGATTCTGCCCGCGCCGGCCAATTCCGGCGTGCGGTTCCGGCGCGTGGACCTTGACGGCAAACCGGAAATCAAAGCGCGCGTGGAAAATGTTTCCGAAACGAACCGCTCCACGACGCTCGCCAAGGGAAATGTCAAAATCCACACCGTCGAACACGTGCTCGCCGCGCTGGCTGGTTATGGCATTGACAATGCGATTATTGAACTCGATGCAAATGAGCCGCCGATCGCCGACGGCAGCGCGCGGGAATTTTGCAAAATAATTCAAGACGCCGGCATCACGCCGCTGGCGGAAAAACGCGAGACGTTCACGCCATCCGAACCGATTGAAATGGAATCGGGCGAAACGTTGATGACGCTTTTCCCCGACGATAACGGTTTCAAGATCACTTGCACGAGCGCGGACAAAAAAAGCCGGTTTACGCAATTTTACAGCACGGAAATCACGCCCCGGACGTGGGAAACGGAATTGGCGCACGCGCGGACATTTTGCTTTTTCGAAGAGATTGAATTGCTCATCAAGAACAATTTGATCAAAGGTGGCGGATTGGAAAATGCCGTGGTCATCCGCGACGACGCGGTTTTGACCACCGAGCCGCTGCGTTATCCCGAAGAATTTGTCCGGCACAAGATGCTCGATATCATCGGCGATTTATCGCTGGTCGGAAAACCGATTCGCGGGCATTTGATCGCCGTCAAACCCAGCCACTCGGCGAATTGCGAATTTGCGAAATTGATCCAAACGCAAATGAATCGTCCGCTGCGCACGGCGCAAACCTTTTCTCCGCCGCCGCCAAAGCAGCCCGATCCGGTTCCGCTGGTCCCGGAAAATGGCGCGATGAACATCGAGGAAGTGATGCGTGTCCTGCCGCATCGTCCGCCGTTCATGTTCGTGGATCGCATTTTGAAAATTGACGGCGATAAAATCGTCGGCATCAAAAATGTGACGATGAACGAAGCGTTTTTCGCGGGACATTTTCCCGGTCACCCGATTTTTCCCGGCGTGCTGCAACTCGAAGCGATGGCGCAAGTTGCCGGAATTCTATTGCTCAAACGCATCGCGCAGGAAAGCCAGGTCGCTTATTTCATGGCCGCAGAAAACGTGAAATGGCGGCGGCCGGTGATGCCGGGAGACACATTGATCATCGAAATCGAATTGACCAAAGCGCGCGGAAAGATCGGCAAGGCCAAAGGCGTTTGCAAAGTCGGCGCGGAAACCGTGAGCGAAGCGGAAGTCACTTTCATGCTGCGCGATGCGTGATTTCGGAAGTTCTTACAATTCATGATTCATCCTTCAGCCATCGTTCATCCCAAAGCGCAAATCGGCAAGCATTGCGAAATCGGTCCTTATTGCGTCATCGGCGAACACGTCGTTTTGGGCGACAAAAGCAAGTTGCATTCGCATGTCGTCATTGACGGCCACACGACGCTTGGCAAAGAAAATGAAATTTTTCCTTTCGCCAGCATTGGCCTGAAGACCCAGGATTTGAAATGGAAAGGTGGAATCACGCGCACCGATATCGGCGACGGCAACACATTCCGCGAATATGTGACGATTCACAGTGCCACGAGCGATGGCGAAATCACCCGCGTCGGCTCGAACAATCACATCCTGGCTTATTGCCATATCGCGCATAATTGCACGCTGGGAAATCGCATCATCATGTCCAACGTCGCCACGCTGGCCGGCCACGTAACAGTGGAAGACCACGCCGTCGTCGGCGGATTGGCGGCGGTGCATCAATTTTGTCGCATCGGCAGAATGGCGATGATTGGCGGCTGTTCAAAAGTCGTGCAAGACGTTCCGCCATTCATGATGGCGGACGGAAACCCGGCCACGACCCGCATCATCAATAAAGTTGGCATGGAACGAAACGGCATTTCCGACGAAGCGCAAACAGCGTTGCGACAGGCGTATAAAATTTTGTTTCGCGAACAGCTGACCATCCCGAACGCGCTGGCAAAAATAGAGAAAAAATTTGCGGACATCGCCGAAGTAAAGCACCTCATCACCTTCGTGCGGGCCAGCGAACGCGGCATCAGCAAATAGCGCCGCAAAGTATTTGCAGAAGCCGCCGCGTCTGTTACGTTGCTGGTATCAGAAGTTATGAAGCGTTGGGTTTTCATCGCCATGGTTTTCTGCGCTGCGGCTCTTCACGCCGCGCAAGTGGGACTGATCAAAATCAACGGCGCTATCGGTCCCGCAACTGCCAATTACATTTCCCGCGCGCTCGACGTCGCCGCCAGCCAAAACGATGAATGTCTCGTCATCACGTTGAATACGCCTGGCGGGTTGGCCGATTCGATGAACGACATCGTCCAGGATTTTTACGCATCTAAAATTCCCGTCGTCGTTTATGTTTCGCCCGAAGGCGCAATGGCCGGCAGCGCGGGCGTTTACATCACCCTGGCCGCAAACGTCGCCGCAATGGCGCCGCACACGACCATCGGCGCAGCGCATCCAGTGGACATGGGCAATGAAGGCGAAACAACCAATAGCATCATGATGCAAAAAGTCGGCAACGCTTACACGACCGTGATGCAGACGATTGCAGAGAAACGCGGACGCAACGTCGAATGGGCAAAATCATCCGTCACCGAAAGCAAAACCATCACTTCCGAAGAAGCGCTGAAGATGAAAGTCATTGATTTGATTGCAACGAACGTTCCGGATTTGCTGCAAAAACTGAATGGAAAAAAAATTGATGGCGCCGTCCTCAAAACCGCCAACGCAAATGTTGTGGAGATTCCACGCAGTCCGGGCGAAAAATTCTTTCAATGGTTTTGGCATCCGGAAGTGATGATGGTCCTGATGCTCATCGCGATTTACGGAATCATCGCGGAGATGAGTCATCCGGGCGCGATTCTTCCCGGCGTCGCGGGCGTATTGGCGGTCATTTTGCTCCTCTACATGTCCAACACGTTGCCGTTGAACATCGCCGGCGTGGCGCTCATCGTTCTGGCCATTGCGTTGTTCGTGATTGATATTTTTGCGCCGACGCACGGCGTGCTGACCGGCGGAGGCATCATCGCCTTTTTCCTGGGCACGTTGATGCTGTTCAACCAGGAGCCGAAGGTTTATCGTTTGCCCATGACCTGGGTGATTTCCACTACGCTCGTCACCGCTGCGTTTTTCCTTTTTTTCGTCAGCAAAGGCATTCGCGCCCAATTCCTGCCCCGGCGCGGCGGCACGGAAACAATGGTCGGAAAGATCGTTGTCGCAAAATCAAAAATTGATTCCATCGGCGGAAAAGTCTTCATCGAAGGCGAACTCTGGAACGCCGTCAGCGAAACACCGGTGGAAGAAGGAAAAAAAGTGGAAATCACCGGCGTCCAGGGGTTGACCCTGACCGTGAAGCCGAAATAAATCCGCAATCCCCTCTTGCCAACGGCCGGAAAAACCGATTATCATTTCGTTGTTTGACGAAATGACTGCATTCATGGCCATCACGAAGGCGCTCTCCGACCCGAATCGCGTGCGGATTCTTCTGGCGTTGCGCAAACAGGAATTATGCGTCTGCCAGATCACGGAATTGTTCGATTTCGCGCCGTCCACGATCTCCAAGCATCTTTCTATTTTGAATCATGCCGGGCTGATTCATTCACGGAAGACGGAACGCTGGGTTTATTACCGCCTGGCCGATAAATCCGCGCCGGTAACCGTCCGCGAAGCGATTGACTGGATCCATAAATCGCTCGGCAAAAGCGATGAAGCGGCGGCGGACGCGAAAAAATTGAAGAGAATTGTGGCCCAGGATCTGGCGGTGATTTGCGCGGGACAACGATGTTGATTTTATGAGTGCGACCTTTGAACAAAGCGAAGCCGTGCGGGAAATGGTCCGCCACGGCTACAAGAAAATTGCAGAAGAAACCTCGTCCGGCTGCTGCGGCAGCGGCGTATCCTGTTGCGGTTCCACACCGGAAGAAGCCGAAAAGCTGGCGCGTCAGCTCGGTTACACGATGGAAGAACTGCGCGCATTGCCGGAAGGCGCAAACATGGGGCTTTCCTGTGGCAATCCCGCCGCCCTTGCCGCGCTCAAAGAAGGTGAAACGGTCCTGGATTTAGGCAGCGGTGGCGGATTTGACATTTTTATCGCGGGCAAAAAAGTTGGCGCCGCCGGCCGGGCCATTGGCGTGGATATGACGCCGGAAATGCTTGCCAAAGCGCGCAAAAACACGGCGCATTACCAAAAGGAAACCGGTCTGAACAATGTGGAATTCCGCCTCGGCGAAATCGAGCATCTGCCAGTGGCGGATAATTCCGTGGATGCCATCATTTCCAATTGCGTCATCAATCTGTCGCCGGATAAAGCGCAAGTCTGGCGCGAAATGGCGCGGGTTTTGAGGCCCGGCGGGCGCGTTGCCGTTTCGGACATCGCCCTTCTAAAATCGTTGCCGCCCGAAGTTTTGAAAATGGTGGAAGCGCGGATCGGCTGCGTCGCCGGCGCGGTGCTGGCGCATGAAACCGCGCGCATGGCGAAGGAGGCCGGATTGACCGAAATCGTGCTGACTTCCAAACCCGGTTACATCGAAGCATTGACCGATTGGGAAGATCCGCTTTATAAAAAAATCATCGAACATTTGCCGCATGGCGCCAAGCCGTCCGATTACATCACGAGCATGGAAGTTAAAGCGCGCAAACCATGAATAAAGCAACCGTTTCATCGAAGCCAAAACGCCTCGCATTTTTTGAGCGTTATCTGACGCTCTGGGTTTTTCTTTGCATGGTCGCGGGCGTTGCGTTTGGAAAATTGTTTCCCGATGTCACAAAACATTTGAGTCAACTGCAATTCGGGCGGGGCTCGGAGGTGAATATTCCGATCGGCGTTCTCCTGTGGCTGATGATTTACCCGATGATGTTGAAAGTGGATTTCAATGCCATCGGTGGCGTCGCGCGAAGACCAAAAGGATTAGCCGTGACGTTGTTCATCAATTGGCTGGTGAAACCGTTCAGTATGGCATTTCTGGCGTGGCTTTTTATGAAGCATCTTTTCTCAGCGTGGATTGATCCCGAAACGGCAAAAAATTATTCCGCCGGTTTGATCATTCTCGCCGCCGCGCCATGCACGGCAATGGTCTTTGTCTGGAGCTATTTGACGGACGGCGATCCGGCTTACACGCTCGTGCAAGTGGCGGTGAACGATTTGATCATGCTCGTGGCGTTCGCGCCGATCGTGATGTTCCTGTGCGGCGTGGCGCACGTCATCGTGCCGGCAAAGGTCTTAATCACGTCCGTTATCGTATTTATCGTGATTCCGCTGGCGGCAGGATATTTAACGAGAACCATACTGTTGAAATCGCACGGCAAAGAATGGTTCGACAAGAATTTTCTACCGAAATTTCACCCGGTGATGATTGGCGCGCTGCTGCTGACGCTGGTTTTGATCTTCGCCTTTCAGTCAAAAAATTTGACGACGCGCTGGTTCGCCGTCCTGCTGCTGGCCGTGCCGATTGTTATCCAGGTTTATTTCAATTCCGGGCTGGCGTATTGGCTGATGCGCCGATTCCGAGTCGAACACAATGTCGCTTCGCCCGGTTCACTCATCGGCGCGAGCAATTTTTTTGAACTCGCTGTCGCCGTCGCCATCACACTGTTCGGCGCGGATTCACCGGCAGCATTGGCAACCGTCGTTGGCGTGCTGGTGGAAGTGCCGGTGATGCTTTCGGTCTGCAAGGTCTGCAATCAATCCCGCGGCTGGTATAACGAAAAAATCATTTATGAAAAAGAAAATCCTCTTCGTCTGCATCCATAACAGCGCGCGCAGCCAGATGGCCGAGACGTTTCTGAATCAAATCTGCGGCGACCATTTTGAAGCGCACAGCGCCGGCATCGAACCGGGAAAATTAAATCCAATCGTCGTGCAGGCGATGAACGAAATCGGGATTGACATTTCGGGAAACAAGACGAAATCCGTTTCTGATTTCCTGAAATCCAGCGATTTATTTTCCTACGTCATAACCGTGTGCGATGAGACCAGCGCGGAACGTTGTCCGGTGTTTCCCGGCGTGACGACGCGATTGCATTGGGGATTTCCCGATCCGTCATCATTTGCCGGCACGCCAGAAGAAAAATTGTCCCGGACCCGCGAAGTGCGTGATGCCATCAAAGCAAAAATTGAAAGCTGGTGCAAAACGGTTTGTCCGGCAATGGCCTGATTTGTCAAAATTTTCATTGCGTTCCTGTGAATTCGCGTTAAACCGTTGACGTAATCAGTCGAATAACCCGCAACACTCTAAAATTATGGAATCGTCAATTCACAACCTCATCGGCGGCGCGCTGGCGCTGTTCATCCCGCTCATCATCGTCGTGCTGTTCGTTTTGACCTCGGCCATCAAAGTTCTGCGCGAATACGAACGCGGCGTCGTTTTCCGCCTTGGCCGCCTGCGCGAAGGCGTCGCCAAAGGTCCCGGCGTGATTCTGCTCTGGCCCATCATTGACCGGATGGTGCGGATGGATTTGCGCGTGGTGACGATTGACGTGCCCAAGCAGGAAATCATGACGCGCGACAACGTGCCGGCCACCGTGGACGCGGTGGTGTATTTCCGCGTCGTGGACCCGAATTCCGCCGTGGTGAAAGTGGAAAATTATTGGCGCGCGACCTCGCTCGTCGCGCAAACGACTTTGCGCAGCGTGCTCGGCCAATCGGAATTGGACGAATTGCTCGCGCACCGCGATAAAATCAACGCGACGTTGCAGGAAATCATTGACCGACAAACCGATCCGTGGGGCGTAAAAGTCACGGCGGTAGAAATCAAAGATGTCTCGTTGCCGGAAGAAATGAAACGCGCGATGGCCAAACAGGCCGAAGCCGAACGCGAACGCCGCGCGAAAATCGTGAACGCGGAAGGCGAATTTCAAGCCGCCGAAAAAATGGCGCAGGCCGCAGCCGTCATCAGCAAAGAGCCGATGGCGCTGCAATTGCGTTACCTGCAAACCATGCGCGAAATGGCGAGCGAACACAATACGACGACGTTTCTGCCGCTGCCGATTGAATTGTTCAGCGGATTTTTGAAGAAATGATTCAAGTCATTGACCCTGTTTTCTCACATTGCCGTTTTGGTGATTACCGCGGTGGTGGCATGGCTTCTGAGCGGACAAAGTTCAAGTCTCATCGTAAGCCGGAAAACTGAACTCGCCCGCCGCGGCATCCGTTGCGCCGTCACCTTGCTGTTTGTGGAGGCGGGCCTATGGATTTTGCGTCACGATTTGGGACTGATAGGCTTGCTGTTCTTTTTGGCCGTGGCTGTCTTGCCGTTGATGCTGATGTGGGGCGGAGCCGTTACCGAATTGCTGGCGGGCATATTTCATGACCTGGTTGATTCGAATGATAATCGGGAATTCGATCCGGACAAACGAATGCGCGATATGGATGCCATCGCCCAGCTCATCCGGGAAGGCCGAAAAGACGCGGCCATTCAGCTTTGCCGGGAACTGAAAAAATCCGGAGACGCCAGCGTGATGGCGATGGACACGATTTTGGAGCAGCTCGGCGTTCCGCAAACTTCTGACCGGCCGGCGAATCCGCTGCTTCAGGCGGATCAATTGCGCAAATACGGACAGTTTCAGGAAGCGCAATTGATCCTGAAGTCGCTCCTGTTCAAAAATCCGGCAAATGTGGAAGCCGCGGCGATGCTGGCGCGGCTTTATGCGCAGGACATGAAGCAAAGCGATAAAGCGCGCACGGTTTTAGAGCACCTGAAAAAGCAGCCGCACATTTCCGAGGGTCATCTGGAATTCATCGCGCGTTCCATTTACGAATGGGAAAATCCGCCGCCCAAAGAGGTCGCCGAAGAAAAATTGCCGGATTCAGTGGATGAATTGATCGCCAAACGTTATTTCGGCACGGCCATCGAATTGTTGGAACAGCAAATCCAGGCGCAGCCGGAAAGTTTCGATCTGCGTCTCCGTCTGGCCGAAGCGCAATGCGTTCATTGCAATAATTTTTCCGGCGCCGAAAAGATCGTCAAGCAAATGGAATCCGAAGAACGTTTCAGCCGGGCGCAAATCCGTTCCGCCTACGCGAAATTAAAGGAATGGAAGCAGCAGGAGTTGCCGCTGCTTAAACGTTGAATTTGAAAAGCATCACGTCGCCGTCTTTGACGACGTATTCTTTGCCTTCCATGCGGTAAAGCCCTTTTTCCCGCGCCACGGCGACGCTGCCGCATTTCACTAAATCGTCGTAAGCAACAGTTTCCGCCTTGATGAAACCGCGTTCGAAGTCGGAATGAATCACGCCCGCCGCTTTTGGCGCGGTGTCGCCGGCGTGAATCGTCCAGGCGCGGACTTCCTTTTCGCCCGCCGTAAAGTAGGTGCGCAAACCAAGCAAATGATAGGTCGCGCGGATAAGCGCGCCGACGCCGGATTCGCTCACGCCAAGCTCTTTCAAAAATTCCTTTGCTTCGTCGGCGGACAAATCAATCAAATCACTTTCAATCTGAGCGCTGATGACGACGGCCTCGCAGGCGAGATGGGTTTTGACGTATTCCTGCACTTTTTGGACGAACGGATTTTTGTCGCCCTGCGCCAAATCGGTTTCCTTCACATTGCAGGCGAAAATCGTCGGCTTGTCGGTGAGCAGAAAAAAAGACTTTGCCGTTTGCTTTTCTTCCGGCGTAAGTTGAACGGTCAAAGCCAATTTGCCCGCGTCCAGAACCGGTTCAAATTTCGCCAGCACCGCATCTTCGGCAACGGCCGCTTTTTCGCCGCGCTTCACGTCTTTGGCCAATTTTTCGCGGCGTTTTTTGATATTGTCCAAATCGGCAATGACAAGCTCGGTGTTAATAATCTCGATGTCGCGGACGGGATCCACGCTGCCGCTGACGTGATGGATGTCCGCGTCTTCGAAACAGCGGACGACCTGAACGATGGCGTCCACTTCGCGGATGTGCGAAAGGAATTTATTGCCGAGACCTTCGCCGGCACTGGCGCCTTTGACGAGGCCGGCAATGTCCACAAATTCGACCGCTGCCGGAATGACAACGCTGGTTTTCGCGATGTCTTTGAGCACGTTCAGCCGCGCGTCGGGCACGGTGACGATGCCGACGTTCGGGTCAATGGTGCAAAAGGGATAGTTCGCCGCTTCCGCTTTGCGGGTGCGGGTGACGGCGTTGAATAAAGTTGATTTGCCCACGTTGGGCAGTCCGACGATTCCGGCTTTGAGCATAAATTTTTATCGCAAAAACGGGAAAATTAACCACAAAGATGCGAAGACACCAAGTTTTGTTTTAGATTTTATGTTTTGCCAGTTGCCAGATGATGTGGCCGCCGTCGAAAAGGCCGGCTCCAATCAAACAAAGGCCGGAGAAATGTTCCAGTTTGAGCAGCGTCTTTTCGCTGAAGCGCCCGTAGCCGCGCGACATGGCAAAGCTCAACCCGCAAAACCATAGATTCATCCCCAGCATGACGCCGCCGATGCAGGCCGCTTTCGCATAAAGATTATCGGCCACCCAGTCGTGCGCCATCAGGTTCGCCGCGAGCACGATCCAGAACAGCAGCACGCCTAGGTTTCCCATCACGCGCACGAAGCCGATGGAAAAAGCCGAATGCGGATGCAATTTCTTTTCGAGCCGCGCTTCAATTTTTTGCGAAGCCGCGCCGATCTTGGGAAATTGTTCGACACTTTGCGCGGAAAGAAATTTAAAGCCGAGAAACAAAAGGAAAACAAACGTCAATACTTCCATCGTGGCCTTGATCATGCCGTGGTCGAAGAAAGATGAAAATCCGGTGAACGCAATCGCGCAATAAACCGCTTCCATCACCGATGCGCCGAAACCGATGAGCGCCGCCCATTTGAAACCGCGCTGCGCGCCTTCGTTCAGGATGGTCAGGTTCAGCGGCCCGGGAATAAATGACAGCATCATCGCGCAAATCAATCCGACCAGCGCGGCGAGCGGGATGGGTGGCCAGTCCGCCATCATTTTTCTACTTCTGATTCGTCGTCTTCTTCCTCAATTTCCCGGCGCCACGCGCGTGACAGGCTTGGGCGCACAAATCCGTAAATCAAATACAGCGTGAAAAACGCCGGCAAAACATAATAAAGAATTTTCTGCTGCAAAATCAAAATGCAACCGACAAACAGCGCCGCAATGATCGCTTTGACAAAGGTATTTTGCGCGCGCAGGCCAAGTGATTTGAAACTCGGATATTTCACCGTGCTCACCATCATCGCCGACAAAAAGAGAAGCACGAACGCGATGAAATAATTCCACAGGCCGAGATTTTTTTCGTTCTCATTCACGTGAATGATGAGCAGCGTCATGGAGGCAACCAGGCCGGCCGCCGATGGAATCGGAAAACCGAGAAAATCTTTTCCCGCACCCGGCAGATTCATCGCCGCCAGACAATTGAACCGCGCCAGCCGGAACGCGCCGCACAACAGATAAATGGAAGCGATAAACCAGCTCAACCGGTGATATTCCGGCGGGAAAACATGTGCCAGCACGACCCGTTGCACGAGAAATGCCGGCGCAACGCCGAAGGAAATCAAATCCGCCAGCGAATCAAATTCGCGTCCGAACGGACTTTCCACGCCGCCCATGCGCGCCACACGGCCATCAAACAGATCAAAAATGCAGGCGAGCAAAATGAACGCCAGCGAAAGCTGGATCGGCATCCAATTGACCTTTCCGGTAATCAAGTCCGGCGTGAGATTTGCGTCCACGATTTTGGTGAGCGCGACAAAACCGCAGAACAAATTGCCCGCCGTCAACAAATTCGGCAGGAAATAAATCTTGAGCTTTTCCTCATGATTATCCGTCGCTAGCGGTTTTTGGATTGGCTCGCTCATGTTAATCGAAGGAAGCAATCACCGTTTCACCGCCGATGACTTTTTGGCCAAGCTCGACTTTCACGATCGCGCGCAACGGCAGATAAATGTCCACGCGCGAACCGAATTGAATCAGGCTGATGCGTTCGCCGCGCTGGATTGGATCATTTTCTTTGACCCACGGAACGATGCGCCGGGCGATCAACCCGGCGATCAGGCGCACGCCAACTTTTTCGTCGCGCGGTTCGACGCTTTCGATGCCGATGAGCACGTTTTCGTTGAATTGCGCGCAATCGCAACGCATCGCGTTGAGATATTGGCCGGGCGTATGTTTGAAAAAAGCGATCCGACCAGTAAGCGGCGCGTTTTGCACGTGAACATCGAACACGGAAAGAAAAATTGAGATGCGCCGACATTCGCCGCCCATGAATTCACTTTCACTCGTCGTGTCAATCACGTCCACTTTGCCGTGACCGGGGGCGATGACAAGATTTTTTGCCGTCGGCACCATCGGATCCGGATCGCGGAAGAAATAAAACGTGAACCCCGCCAGCAGCGCCCAGAGCACAACCAGTGCGCCGGTCAAATACTGCAAAATGAAGGTGCCGACGTATTTGCCGATGACCGCCGCGGCGAACAGCGCGAGCAATCCACCGGCTGACCAGCCGAGGATCCGCAACGCCGCCATTGCTGCTTTGCCTGAATGTTTCACGCAGCCAAATTAAGAAGGAAAGGGACAGCAAAAAAGCTAAATCTCAATGACAACAACATCCACCGCCGCAGGAATGCCCGCCGCCACCGCGCGCCGGAGCCGGAACATTCGAGCTGCCGCCGGATGCCGAAGCAAAAGTTGAAAACTTCTTCGTCAATTTCTTCGAGCCGCAATGCGGACATTCGACGCTTTTCGCCCCGGACGAACGGACAAGGATTTCGCTGTCGCGTTCGCATTTTTCGCAATGAAATTCGTAAATCGGCATGGCCAAAGGATAATCGTCGCGCGGAGATTTCTCAAGCTTCGCCGCACGAATTTCAAACCGTTTCCAGAAACTTTGCCGATAACATCCGCGTCCTAAATCGAAATGCAAATCAATCGAAATCCTGTTTCAACCGGCCTTTTCACTTTGCTGATGGCGTTTGCGATTACCGCCAGAGCGCAGGTTCATCCCGTGCTGCCGGCAATTCCCGCCGACAATTTCAATATTTTGAAATTTGGCGCGGTCGGCGATGGTATCGCCACCAACACGACGGCAATTCAATCCGCGATTGATGCCGCGAGCGCGGCCGGCGGCGGAACGGTTGAAATTCCCGCCGGAACTTTTCTGAGCGGGCCAATCAAATTGAACAGCCAAATCAATTTGCATCTCGATCGCGGCGCGATTTTACGGATGTTGCCGCTCGCGCAATATCCCGGCGGCACGGACAACCCGGACAATTTCATCGGCGGCTCAAAGTTGCATGACGTTTCCATCACCGGCGCGGGATTGATCGACGGCCAGGGAATTCCGTGGTGGCCTTACGCCCGCGAGCGCGGCGCCCGCCGGCCGCGCATGATTGCGCTTTCCGCCTGCGACAGGATTTTGATTGATGGCGTGACGCTTTCCAATTCGCCGATGTTTCATATCGCGATCCAGGGACATTCGCAAAATGTCACCGTTCGCGGCGTGACGATTCGCGCGAATCCTTCCACCGATCCCGTCAATCCCGGCCATAACACCGACGCCTGCGATGTGAGCGGCAATAATGTTTTGATCCAGGGCTGCGATGTCAGCGTGGGCGACGATAATTTCACCTGCGGCGGCGGAACTTCGGACGTTTTGATAACCAATTGCACTTACGGGTTTGGCCACGGCGTGAGCATCGGCAGTCCCACGCGCGGCGGCGTTTCCAACATCACCGTCATCAATTGCACGTTCAACAAAACTGAAGCCGGCATCCGCATCAAATCCGACCGCGACCGCGGCGGTTATCTGCACAATCTCAACTATATCAATTTGCGCATGACCAATGTGGATGTGCCGATTTTGATTTATGCCGCTTACATGGCCACGAATCGCGAATACCACAATCTGAACAATCTGACGCCGCAAATTGCCGCGACATATCCGCGTCGCGCCGTGATTTCGACCACGCCGATTTATCGCGACATCACGTTCAGCAATATCACGGCGACGGCATCAGCCGGCCGGCGCGCGGGCTTGATCTGGGGATTGCCGGAAATGAACGTCAGCAATGTGCTTCTGGAAAAGGTTTCCATCAAAGCGGACAAACCGTTTGGCATTTACGATGCGCAAAACATCCGGCTTGTGGATTGCAAAATTGAAATGCCGGACGGCGTGAATAAAATCGCGAGCACGAATTCACAGGTAAGTATTACGCAATAAGAATCGGCTTGCTTTGACACGAATTTCACTAATTTTCACGAATTAAAATTCGTGGCAATTCGTGGAATTCGTGTCTAAATTTTCCGCGCGATGATTCAATACCTCGATTTGCTGCGGCACGTGCTGGAGCACGGCAAGTTCAAGAGCGACCGCACCGGCACCGGCACCTATTCTGTGTTCGGCGCGCAGACGCGCTACGATTTGCGCCGGACTTTTCCCGTTCTCACCACCAAAAAATTGCATTTGCGTTCCATTATTTACGAACTGCTCTGGTTTTTGCGCGGCGATACCAACGTCCGCTGGCTGCAGGAAAATAAAGTGACGATTTGGGATGAATGGGCGAAACCGGACGGCAGTCTCGGTCGCGTTTACGGCGCGCAATGGACGGATTGGCGCACGGCGGACGGACGCAGCATCAATCAAATTGATTCGGTCATCGCGCAAATCAAAAAAAATCCCGACAGCCGGCGTCACATCGTCACGGCATGGAACCCGGGCGAGATCGAGCAAATGGCTTTGCCGCCGTGCCACGCGTTATTTCAATTTTACGTGAGCGACGGCGAATTGAGCTGCCAGCTTTATCAGCGCAGCGCGGATATTTTTCTCGGCGTGCCGTTCAATGTCGCCAGCTATGCACTGCTGACGATGATGGTGGCACAGGTTTGCGATTTGAAGCCGGGTGAATTCGTTCACACGTTTGGCGATTTGCATCTTTACGCGAATCATGTGGAGCAGGCGAAATTGCAATTGTCGCGCGAGCCGCGTTCGTTGCCGCAAATGAAAATCAATCCGGCGATCAAAAACATCCGCGATTTCAAATTTGAAGATTTTGAATTGATTGGTTACGACCCGCATCCGGCCATCAAGGCGCCGATTGCGGTTTAATTGGTTGAATTTACAAGTTGCAATTTTTTGTTGTTGGCAACCAAATGCCAAAACCTGCAACCTTCAAGTGTAGCTTGCAACCATGAAACATTTCAAAGCCATCGCTGCAATGTCGCTCAACCGCGTGATCGGCGCGGAAGGGAAAATTCCCTGGCATTTGCCGGAGGATTTCAAATGGTTCAAGCAAACGACGATGGGCCACATCATCGTGATGGGCCGAATCACCTTTGAAAGCCTGGGTCGTCCCCTCCCCAGCCGGAAAAACCTGGTGCTCACGAAACATCCGCAACGGCTCATCAAAAAGATGCCGGAAATTTTCGGCCAATATCATGAATGGCGCGGCGGACAACATTTGAAACGCGCGTATCAATTCCATTTCTCCAAACTCGGCGAAAAACAGGAGACGGAAATTTTCATTTTTAATTCGCTCGACAAACTGGACCCCCAGGAATTTCCCAACGACATCTTCATCTGCGGCGGCGCGCAGATTTACGAGCAGGCATTGCCGCGTTGTTCAGATCTGTATTTGACGCTCGTCAAACGCGACATTGAAAACGGCGATGCTTTTTTTCCGCCGTTTGAAGATAAATTTGAACTGGCGGAAAAGATTCGGGAAACGCCGGAGTTCGACATCCTCCATTACCGGCACAAATCGCTGGTGAAATGATCAATTCTGCTCGTTCTCGGTCGAAACGGGTTTGGCATCGCCTTTCAACGCTGACATCACCGCGTGCCACGACAGGATCGCACATTTCACGCGCGACGGATATTTATGAACGCCCGCGAATACGGCAAGCTTTCCGACATCGCCCAAAACTTTTCCGCTCGTCACCATTTCGTGGACTTTGGCGAACATTCCTTCCACATCGGCTTTCGTTTTGCCCTTCGCAAATTCCGTGAGCAAGGACGCCGATGCTTTGGAAATGCAACAACCGGAACCAACAAAGCTGATGTCGGAAATTTTTTCGCCGTCCATCGTGAGAAATAATTTCAACTGGTCGCCGCAAAGCGGGTTGTGACCTTGCGCCGAACAGGTGGCCTGAGGCATTTCATGGAAATTCCGAGGCTTCTTGCAGTGATCCAGAATCACCTGCTGGTAAAGGTCGTTGATGTCGTCAAACATGGACGGCAATTTATCACAAATCACCGCTGCGTCACGCCGAAGGTTGCATCAATCAAAACCAACGCCGTCACATCGCAACTCGCTGATCAATTCTTTTTGGTCGCCTGCTGCGGGCCAAATTCCTGTCGAACGTGAAACTTTTCCACGCGCCGCTGTTCTGCGCCGGGCACGTCGCCTTTTTCAAAGTAAGTTTTCAAGACATTTCTTGAAACCATCGCGACAGCATCGTCGGGCTGGGACCAGGTGCGCAGGCCGCCGGGGCAAATTTCCCGATCCTGGTTCGGGATGTCGCCGTTTTGAAACTTCTCGTAAAGATAGTCGCGTGTTTTTGCCGAACACGCGCCGCTGCTACTCCACGGATTGCTGTCAAATGCCGTGCGACAACTGCCATCCGGGCAGCGGACAGGCTGGTTGCGTGAAATCGTTTGCCCGGTTTCCGGAGCGTAATATCCCGCCAGTTTTTGCCATTTAGTGGGATCAAATGTTCCAGTCGTATTACCGGAAAAATAAAAGCTTGTCTTGGCGTCCCATTCCATTCCGCGGAACAGGAATGGATTGCCGGCGGAAGATTCCGTTGCCGGCAAGCCGCCGCCATCCACTTCCGCCGAACCGTCACTGCTCAGGAAACTCGGCTGGCCGAAGTCATCGTAATCGTAACGTTCAAGAATGTTTCCGCTGTCGTCTGCAAGGGCGAGCGCGCTTCCCAGATCGTCGTTCAGATAATAAGCCGACGTGCCGCCGTTGCTTGCGCGGTAAACAGTCAGTCCATCGTCGAGCTTGTGAACATACGAATCAATCAGCGCTGCGTCTGAGTATGTTTCAAGTATTTCGTCCGTATCGCCGTCGTCGCAAACCTCTCCCGGCTCGCCAAGAATGTATTCCGTCGTAGCCGGCGGCAGACCGTCAGCGAATATGGTTTTGCAGATGCGCCGTCCCAATGCGTCATAACTGTAAGAAGCCAGCAACGTGCCGGAGAACAGATTGGTGACCTGAACAAGACGGTCGGCATAGTCATAAATGTATTGATACGTCGCAGCACCGGAACCGCGCGCGGTAAGATTTCCATTTTCATCATAGACCTGCGAACCGAATGGGGTCGTGGTGTATTGGTTCATCTGGAAATCGCCCGGCACAGGCAGCGTGTCATCCATGAAATAATCCTCCGCCACGCCGTTGTTTGTGACCGTCAGGCGATTGCCGTTCGCGTCCAGTTTGTAGAGTTTGCTGGCCACGCTGTTTCCTCGGAAGATGGTGCCCGCGACCAGATGATTCTGCGAATCGTAACTCCAAACATTCGTCGTGGCGTCCTGACCTTGAACGAATGGCACTGTTTGCGTGCGGGATGTTCTGTTCTGGTTACGGTCGTAAGTGCAGGCGCGCCGGTCAAGGACAACCGCACCACCACTCGATTGATGACTGATGCTGCTGATTTGTCCCCATCCGTAATCGCCCGCAGCATTCGCCTGACCAGTCTTGCCGTCCCATTGGAACAAAGTATCAATTCCGTTAGCGCGAGAAATTTGCGCGAGCCGTCCCGGACCCGCGTAAGCAAACGTGGCCAACGACGACGAACCGCCGCCCATATCAGTGCTGATGGACGACACATTATCATCGGCATCATAGGTGTAACTGACAATGCGGGTGGATGGATAGGTAATGGACAAATAATTGCCCACGCCGTCATACGTGTAAGCGGTGGCATAACCATCTTGAAGCGAGCGGATGCAATCGCCCATCGAATCATAGGAAAATGTGTTCGTGGAAGAATCGTTGGCCGCCGATACACACCGTGACATTCCGTCATAGCCGAAATCTTCAAACGTGGTTGTGGACGCCGCAGCATTGCGCGCCGCGATGTCGCGATGAATGACGCGGTCGCATTGGTCGTAGATGTTCGTGACGGTCGTGCCATTGGCATCTTCCTCGCTAATTAGGTTGCTGCGTGGACTCCAAATCAGGTTGATCACCGTGCCGTCACCGTTCATCACATGGATGACATTGCCGAGCGAATCGTAGGCGTAGCTCGTCGTGTTGGTGTTGGCGTCCGTGGCGGAAACAAGCTGCGAATTCGCATCGAAGGCAGACGCACGGTCCAACTCACCAGGATCCATCATGCCATCACCGTTTTTGTCCACCCACAATTTCAACCCGCGCCCGAGATCATCATATTCAATGGTCGAGAGCACACCGTTCGGATCAGTCTGGCTCGTCACCCGGCCCAGCGAATCGTATTCATAACGATTGGTGTTGCCGACGTTGTCCCATGCGGCGACGCAGCGGTTTTGCGAATCGTAACTGAAGCCGCGGGCGAACAGTTGCGCGGCGCCGCCGCCGTCCGGCTGGTTGCTGATGACCTCGCTGATCACATTTCCAACAGAATCCAGATACCACTGCAACATGGCCTTTCGTCCCGGGCTGACTGTGGCCGCAAGCCGTCCGGCGGTGTCGTAGCTGTAACTGGTCGTGTGGCCGTTGTCGTCCGTAACGCCAGTGCACTCGTCGTTGGGTGCATAAACGTAGGTCGTGACGGCGACGCCTTTGCCGAATGGCGATTGCGTGACCGGATCGTTGAAAATGTCGCGCGTCTGGGTGCAACGATCGAGCGAATCATACGCGTATTGAGTTTGCGCCAGAACAATGTTTCCCGCGCTGCCGTCCACATCGTTCGTTTCACCGTAGCAGCGAACGAGTGTGAGATTACCATTCCGGTCATAGGCATAACGTGTCACATTGCCCATCGGATCGGTAAAATTCACCGGGCGACTGAAGCCATCATACGACCAATTGAACGTGCGGAGCGCATCTTCCGAATACGGATCCTGGTCCCAACGCGAGGCAACCGCGCCATTGAGGGTGTAATTGAATCGGTTCGTCGAATCCATGCCGCTACCCGGCGCGCTGATTTGGCGGAAGAGCAATCCGCGCTCGTCATATTCAAACGCCGTGACATTGTGGGGGTCTTCGCCGTTCACCGCCAACGGCGATTCGGCTAGAGTCAATTGATCGTTGGCATCGTAGGTGAAACGATTCGTCACGAACACGCCGGCAGAAACCTGCTCCGCCGTCCCGGTGAGGCGATCGAGGGCATCGTAGCTGTAATGCGTCGTCACATTGCGGACGAACGAATCATTTTCATCACGCAGTTCTTCGATGGCGTCCTGCACGTTGCCGCACGCGTCGTAGCTGTAAGTGATCGCATGGCGCGACGCGACATTGACCGGCGACTGGACGCTGACACATTGGTCGAGCGAATCATAGGCGAACAGCCAATCGTTCGTGCGCGAATCCACGTAGCGGGTCAGATTGCCAGTCGCATCATATTCAAAAGCGCTCGTCAGATGCACGCCGTCTTCGTCAATGGCGATGGATTGCGGCCAGCCGCTTTGCGAACCGTTGGAGTAATACTCAATGGTGTCCACACGGCGGTAACCGTTCGCATCCGGAGCATTCGTAACCGCCACCAACTGGCCGCGGCTGTTATAGCCAAAATTTTCAACTGGCGCATCGTTACCGTCGAGCAGGCGTCCCTGATGCTGGAGTAAAACCCGATTGCCGCTGGCGTCATAATTGGCCTCGGTTGTTTGGCCACGCGGATCGGTCGTGGACACGACAAAATCTAGCGCACCATCGGCGTCCAAATCCGCCAGCGCCAGCGTGGGATGATGACGATTGGGATCGTTGTCGTCGCAGTCGGAAATACTCATACGCGGACTTTTCATGGGATTGTTCATGTAATTGGATGCCCGGTTTTTGTCTGCGCCGGTTCCCTTGGATTTGATGGCGACCCGGCCGTTTGTTCCCGCACCTTTCGTATTGATCGCGTGCCCGAAAGAATGAGGCACGGCACCATTGTGGGGAACCGATGGGCTATTTCCAATCCATGGAACGGCGATGTCCGCCTGGGAGGAATCGGCAGGGTTGTCCAACTCTGGGCCAGTCCACGGTTGTCCCGGCAAAGGAAGCGCAGGATTCAATCCGCCAGCCGTTCGGTTTTTGTCCGCGCCGGTGCCTTTGGACTTGATTGCCACGCCGTTGCCTTCCGGAATTACCAGCCGTCCTTTAATCGTTCCATCCCAGCCGTGGTAACGGGAGCGTCCCAGCGACACGGGCGAACCGAACCGCGGATCATAATCAAAATGCCAGGACAATTCGCTGATGTCCGGCACGCCGTCGCCATCCAAATCGCCGCCACTGCCCGGCGATGCCAGAACACGCAAGACGCGCAAATCGCCGTTGTGCAAATGGCCGTCAATCAGGCTCGAATGATTGCTGCGGCTGGCGTTTTGATTGAACGCGCGCTGGTAGGTGTATTCCATGATTTCGCCATCCGGCAGCGTTTCATTTGCGCAAAGCGAATCGGCGTTCCATGTCCAGTCAGTTTCAAAATAATCCGGATCTTCCGCGCGCAGTTTGCCGGTCGGGCGGTTGACGGATTCTGTCACCGGCGAATTGGGATCGCAGCGGCCCGTGTAATCCAGTTCGCGCACGCAGCGTCCGCG
>DASTWS010000011.1:0-10928 GCA_035776755.1 Verrucomicrobiia bacterium | reverse complement strand
ATTGGCGGATGAGGCCGTTGGTGTTCTCGTTGGTCCCGCGTTCCCACGCATGGTGCGGCGTCGCAAAATAGACTTCCGTCCCCAAAATGTTTTCCAGTTCCCGGTAGTTGTGGAACTCCGTCCCGTTGTCGGCGGTGATGGTCTTGACTGCCCCTTGAGTTTATGAACGGTTTGAGTTATACAACGATTATCGAGCCAGCGGAGCCGCTCGCCCGTCGGCGTGGCTCAGCTTTGGATCGTTAGGCTACCTGATGCAATTTGACACGAGTGATATTGTGCAAAAGTTGGAATATGACACCCATACAGGAACCAATTACCGGCAAAGAGGACCTGACCGACCTCTCGCGTCCGCAACTTGTTGTTGCTCAATTTTATCGCGCATTCAATCTGCGGGATATTGTTTTGATGCAAGAAAATTGGCTGCCAACATCCGAGGCTGTTATGGACAATCCATTGGGCGGTATCAAACGCGGCTGGAGTGAGATTGAGGTTGTTTATCGCAGCATTTTTGAAGGATCGTCGAGAGTGCAAGTTGAGTTCTACGATTACACAGTTCATTCTGGAAACGAGTATTTTTATGTGATCGGGCGCGAGCGAGGCACACTCCGCACCGCTACGGGTATTGAGCTTGAGTTGGCGATCAGGACAAGCCGGTTCTATCGTCAGTTTGAGGGACGCTGGCGTCAAGCTCACCATCATGGTTCGATTGACGATCCATCGCTTTTGCAACGGTATAGAGACCTTGTTCTTAAGGCAGCCTAACACAGCGCTGGAGCCAATGCCGGTTACGCCTTGAGTTTATGGACGGGTTGACGCGAATCACCAAAACAAATCGCTCCCGTCAATCAATGGATCACCACCACATCCACGATTCCGGAGCGGCGCCGGATATTGACGCCCACGTCATGTTCATGGCGCGTGAGTAAAATGTCCACGTTGGCATCCGCGACTTTCAAATTTTTGATCTCCAGTTCGTGGATGTTTTCCGGCAGATCCGGATTGTTGAAATAGATTTTCCGCGCGGCGGTTTCGACCCGCAATCCCAGACATGCCTGCAAGGCGCAAAATACTGCCGCCGATGACCACGCTTGCGGATTGCAGGCGACAGGATAAAGGGTCGGTCCTTCGCCGCGCCGGCGGGTGAAGCCGCAGAACAATTCGGGCAGGCGATTCAGTTCCATGAATTGACTGGCATCGAACAGCGCGTTGAGAATTTTCAACGTCGCGTCCTTGAATCCATAACGCGCGAGGCCAAGCGCGATGAGCGCGTTATCGTGCGGCCAGATGGAACCATTGTGATAGGACATGGGATTGTAACGCGGTTCGCTGGAGGAAATGGTGCGGATTCCCCAGCCGGTGAAAAATTCGCGGGCGAGCAGATCATCGCAGATTTTTCGGGCGGCTTCCGGCTGGGCGATGCCGGTGAACAGCGTTTGCGCGGCGTTTGAACTGCGGATGCAGCACGGTTTCTTTTCATTGTCGAGCGCAATGGCGTAGGTCCGGATCTGATTGCACCAGAATTTTTCGTGGAATTTTTTCTTCAAATCTTCGGCTGCCTGCCGCAATTGTTTTGCTTTGTCTGAATGCCCGACCGTTTCCGCCAATCTGGCCGCATGTAATTTCGCTTCATAAACGTAGCCCTGGACTTCGCAGAGCGCGATGGGCGGCCGGGCGATTTCGCCGTTGTCGTGAAAGACGGAATCGTCGGCATCTTTCCAGCCCTGGTTGCTCAAGCCGCCGGTCGCGCTGCGGGAATATTCCACAAAACCGTCGCCATCGCGGTCGCCGTATCGGTCAATCCATTCCAAAGCGCGCTCGATGTTCGGCCAAAGCTGGCGGATGAATTTTTCATCGCCGGTGCGCTCGAAATAATTTCCCGCGAGCACGAGCCACAAGGGCGTGGAATCAATCGAGCCGTAATAACAGCCGAAGGGAACTTCATTCAACGCCACCATTTCGCCGTGCCGTTCCTCATGCAAAATTTTTCCTGGTTCGGAATCGCGTTCCGCGTTGGTTTCCGTTGCCTGTCGCGCCGCGAGGTAACCCAAAACGCCGCGCGCGATTTCCGGATAAAGCCAAAGTGTTTCCAGCGCGGTGATGATGCTGTCGCGCCCGAATACGCAACTGAACCAGGGAATGCCGGCGTAAGGGAAATAACCGGACGGCGTTTTTGTGAGCAACAAATGCAGGTCGGCGCGGGATTGATTGATCCAATCGTTGAATTGCGGGTTGGATGTTTTGACCAGCGTGATTTCTTTCCGGTATTCCTCGTAGGCTTCGTGGACTTTTTGAAATGCGCCGTCGAAGTTTTCTTTCGTGTCTTCGCGAGCCGTGCTGGAGTTCCGGCTCAATGAAAAATGGACGCATGATTCAATTGCTTTTTGTTCCTGCGGCTTCAATTCAATTTTGAAAACGGCGCGTCCATCATAAATTTCATCCGGCGCAACGCTGAAATGAAATCGGGTCTGTCGCAAAACGGAATCCAATCCTTCGTAACCGCAGGTGACTTCCTGTTTGGCGATGATCGGCTCGCGCGTTTGGCCGCGTTCTTTGCGTTTGTTGCCGCGGATTTCGAAGAGGTCGATGAAATCGGATTGAAATTGAAATTCGAGCGTGAGCGAAACCGGTTCGAGGGCGAAATTCGAAATTTCCGTCCGCTCGAACAGATTTCCGTTCCACAAAAAAATCGTGCGGATGAAATGGATCGTGCCGTGCGAAATGGTCTTGCCGTTTTGCAGCGTGAGATTTGGATTTGTCAGATCCGCGGTCAGAAAATCGTTGTCCTCTTTGACGTTTGAACTCAGGAGCAGGGGACTGGTTCCGTTGAGCAATAATTTCCAGCGCGAGACGAAGCGCGTGCCTTCGTGGAAAACGCCGTGGTTTTCGAATCCGAGCGGACGGATGTTGCCGTGCCGGTCAAAGATCGCGAACGTGTCCGCCTGCTTGAGCGTGCGCGTGCTCAAGTCGGCGATGGATGCGTTTGCCTGGATGTAATATTGGCCTTGAAGTTCGATGATGTCGCTCATACTCCCAATTCGCGTGAAAATGACGGCGCGCGAAAAAATTTGCCCGCACGCAGCGCCGGTCGTCGTGACGGTTTTGCCAGCAGCGGTTTGGCTTCGATCCAATCTTCGTAAACCGCCAGATAATTCCGCGCCATCCGTTCGGCGGTAAAGCGCTCGTCAAAAATTTCCCGGCAACGTTTCCGGCTCAACCGGGAAATGGAATTGACGGCCTGGACCGCTTCGTCAATTCCGCGCCGCACGATAAATCCCGACGCGCCGTGCTGGAGAATTTCCGGCACCGATCCGCGCGCCCTGGCGATGACCGGCGTGCCGCACGCCAGCGATTCGATCATCACCAGTCCAAACGGCTCCGGCCAATCAATCATGAACAGCAGCGCCAGCGCGTTGCCCAGAAATTCGCCTTTTTCCGCGTCACTGATTTCGCCGATGAATTCAATGCCGTCATGATCCAACTGCGGCCGGATTTCGGACGCGAAATATTCACGGTCGGCATTGTCCACCTTGGCGGCGATCTTGAGCGGAATTCCCGCGCGCTTTGCGATTTCAATGGCATCTTCCAAACGTTTTTCCGGACTGACGCGGCCGAGAAAAGCGAGATAGTCGCCCGGCTGTTCGTGAAAGGAATAAAGGTCGCGCGGCACGCCGTGATGAACCGTCGCCAGCCAATTCACCGGCTGCAGCGGACGGCGTTGAAAATCGGAAATGGAAACCAATGGTTCGTCGGAAAATTCGCGGTAAAGATTTTGCAGGTTCGGAATGTCCAGCCGCCCGTGCAAGGTCGTCACCCGCGGCGTGTGCATCCGCCGCCATAACGGGAAACCGATGTAATCGATATGCGAATGAACGATATCGAATTCGCCGGCTTCCTGAAAAACACATTCCGCCAGGTAAACATGGTCGGCCATCGGATCAACGCTTTGGCGGTCGAGTCGCAGCGCGCCGCGACAGCACGGACGCAATTCCGCTCGTGTCACCGAATCGCCGCTCGCAAAAAGCGTGACGTCGTGCCCCGTTTCCACAAGCGCTTCCGTCAGGTAGGAAACCACCCGTTCTGTTCCGCCATAAAATTTTGGCGGGACGCTTTCATGCAGCGGCGCCACTTGCGCGATCTTCATTCAACCTCCTTAAAACCGGCCAACGCCGCAGAAATTGGCCGCAACAAAATCGCACCGGCTCGCGGAATTTCAAGCAGGGGGTTTTGTGGACGAAATTATTTTCAGGCGATGGAGCACCTTTTTCTCACCTGATTCTTGTAAATTGAACCGAAAAACTTCATCCTCTCGCGCTCATGCATAAAGTTGTCATCATCGGTTCCGGTTGCGCGGGTTGGACGGCGGCGCTTTACACGGCGCGCGCCAATCTTGCGCCGCTCGTGCTCATGGGCAAACAGCCCGGCGGTTTGCTCACCACCACCAGCATCGTCGAAAATTTCCCCGGCTTTCCCGAAGGCGTGGACGGTTTTGAATTGATGTCGCGCATGCAGAAACAGGCCGAACGTTTCGGCGCTCAAACTCAATTCGGCATCGTCGAAAAGGTTGATTTCAAGAAAACGCCGTTCGAATTGATTGTGGACGGCGAACTCGTGAAGGCCGAAACGGTCATCATCGCCACCGGCGCAAGCCACAAACATCTCGGCGTGCCCGGCGAAGAAATTTTGGAGACCAAAGGCGTGACCTATTGCGCCACGTGCGACGGAGCGCTGCCGGTTTTCCGGAATAAACCGCTCGTCGTCGTCGGTGGCGGCGATTCCGCCTGCGAAGAAGCATTGTATCTGACGCGGTTCGGCTCGGAAATTTTTCTGGTGCATCGCCGCGATTCCTTGCGTGCGTCCAAAATCATGGCTGATCGCGTTCACGCGCACAAAACCATCAAACCGGTTTGGGATTCCGTCGTCACGGAAGTTCTGGACGTAAAACAGGACAAAGTCATCGGCGTGAAATTGAAGAATTTAAAAACCGGCACGGAAAGCATTTTGGATTGCGCGGGCGTTTTCATTGCCATCGGCCACGGTCCCAACACCGAAATCTTCAAAGGTCAGATCGAAATGGATGCGAACGGGTTTGTCGTCCCGAAAAAGGGAACGATGACCAGCGTTCCGGGCGTTTTTGTGGCCGGTGATTGCGCGGACAATGTTTATCGCCAGGCGATCACCGCGGCGGGCGCGGGTTGCGCGGCGGCGATTGACGCGGAACGCTATTTGGCGGCGCGAAACGAATGATGCTGACAGATTTGTTTTGGATTCGCTGGAAATTTATCCGGTCTTCAAGCATTAACTTCTTTTCCCGTTTTGTGCTATCTTGATCCGTCAAGGATGGCTGCAAAACGGAACAGAATCATTCTTTGGAGCATCGTCATCGCCAGCGTCATCGTGCTCGGCGCGCTATCGCATTCGATCAGTCTCAAAACGATCCATGCCTGGAGCGCGGAGATCAACGGCTGGCTGCTTTTCGCGATCATGGCTTTTTTGCCGCTGATCGGAATGCCGATGAGCCTGCTGGCCATCATGGCCGGCGCGAAATTCGGGCCGTGGGAAGGAATGGAAATTTCCGCCGCGACCGTCTCGATCAATCTCGCGGCGTCCTGGTGGATTGCGCGAAGCTGGTTGCGCCGGCCGCTGGAAAAATTGTTGCGCAAAACCAATTACAAACGCCCGACGCTCGAAAAAGGCGAATACATCGGCGTTTGTCTGCTCACCGCGCTTGTTCCCGGGCCGTCATATACGATTAAAAATTATTTCCTCGCGATTTCCAACCTGCCGTTCCGCGTCATTTTTTGGGTCGGCCTTCCGGCGCATCTTTTTGCGATGTCGCCGGGTCTTCTTTTTGGCGATTTTTCCGGCAAAATGACCACGGCCAAGGGCGTCTTTCTCGTCACCTACACGCTGCTGCTTATCGGCGCGAGCCATTTTCTCATCCGGCGGATCCGCAGGCGCCGGCGCAGTCGCGCGAAAAACAATCTTTCCGGAATTCCCCATCGTTGACACCTCATAAAATTGCTCTACGCTCGGCGAAGCAATCGGCATGAATCTCATCGAATCGCTTGAATCCACCGCGCGCCGTTTTCCCGCGAAAACGGCGTTTGTTGAAGATTCCGCCATCGTTTCCTATCGCGAGCTGGTGGAAAAAGTGAATGCATGGACGGAAAAGTTGAAACCGCTCGGCATCGCGCCCGGCGCGCGCGTCGGTTTATGCTTCGCCAACAGCATCGAATATGTCGCGCTTACCTATGCGCTTTGGAAAATGGAAGCGATTGTCGTTCCCGTTCCAACCGAATGTCCGGCGGAAGAATTGCGCGAAATCGCCGCGACCATGGAACTGTCCGCCATTTTGAGCCAGCGTCCGTTTGCCGAGAGCCAATTGCTCACGCCGGGATTTTATTTTGCAAAGATCCATTTGCCAAAACCCGCGGATAATCACGGCCTGAACATCGCTTTCATCCGTTTCACGAGCGGCACAACGAGCGCGCGCAAAGGCGTCGTGCTCACGCACGAAACCATCCGCGACCGCGTTCGAACGGCGAATCAAGCATTTCAAATCACCGACGCCGACACGGTGATCTGGTGTTTGCCGATGGCGCATCATTTTCTCATCACCATCGTTTTGTATTTGAACGCCGGCGCGACCGTTGTGCTGGCGCGGCACGTCACCGCCAAACCGTTTCTTGAAGCCGTCGTTAAATGGCAGGGAACAATTCTGTATGCCGCGCCATTTCATTTTGCGCTGCTGGCGCGCGACAATTCGCAGATCCAAATTGATTCCGTGCGCCTGGCCGCTTCCACCACCTGCGCGTTGCCGCAAAATGTCGCCGAAGATTTTCATAAACGCTTCGGCAAAACGCTTTCGCCGGCGCTGGGAATCATCGAACTCGGCCTGGTCGCGCTCAATTCCGCGGACGCACTTACTAAATGGAATTCCGTCGGCAAGCCGGTTTCCGGTTTTCATGTCAAAATCCTTTCGCCCGATGAAAACGGCATCGGCGAAATTGCCGTGCGCGGGCCGGGAATGTTCGATGCCTACGCCGCGCCGTGGCAATCGCGCGACGACATTTTGCGCGACGGCTGGTTTGTCACCGGCGACCTCGGAAAATTCGACGCCGGCGGATTTTTGTTTCTAATTTCGCGCAAAACCGCCGTCATCAATCTGGCCGGCCGAAAAGTTTTTCCTGAAGAAATTGAAGCCGTTTTGAACCGTCATCCGGCCGTCAGTGAATCGCGCGTTTTTGGCCGCGCGCATCCGCATCTCGGCGAAGTTGTCGAAGCGGAAATTGTTCTCCGCGGCGCGACGGCAAAGTTGGACGACATGCCCGCGTTTTGCCGCCAGCATCTCGCTTCCTATAAAATCCCGACGCAATTTCATATCGTTCCGGCATTGCCGCGCACGGCGGCGACTGGCAAAATCCGCCGCGTTGCCGCAACGGTTTGATCGACCGCAAGGAACGCCTGGTCGCCGGTTAACATTTTGCCATGATTCAACCATCAGAAATCGAAAATGAACTCATCGCCTTTTTGCGGCGCGATATTTTTGGCCCTGAAATTGTCGTCACGCCGGAAACGGATTTGATCGCCGCCGGATTCGATTCCATGTCGCTCGTGAAATTGCTGCTGCACGTGGAAACCAAATTCGGCAAATGGATTCCCGAGGGCGAGATCACCGGCGAATCGCTTGCCAATATCCGCGCGCTGTCAGCGACGGTTACGAAAATTCTCGATGAAAAATAGCGTGCCGTTCAACGGCTCGGACCAGTTGATGCGCGGCTTCGATTACGAACTGCGCCGGAATGGCTTCGCGGGAAATCATTGCCAAATCATCCTCGAACTTGCCGGAAACCTTTCACCGGAAGTTTTGCGAAAGCGAATTTCCGCGCTGCAAAAAGAATTCCCCGTCCTCGCCGCGAAATTGCGAAAAGGCTGGCGGCCAAAATGGAAAATTCCGTCGCGACAAAAAGAGATTTCAATTCAACTCCATCACGACGAACCGGATTTGCGCAAAAAGCTGTTCAACAAACCGCTGGCGATTAAACGTGGTGAATTGATGCGATTCGATCTTATCGAGCGCGGCGGAAAAATGGATTTAATTTTTTCCTGGACGCATTTGCTGATGGACGCGACTTCCGCCGAACATTTTCTCGCGGCGGTTAGTGACGATAAAATTAGTTTGCCGAAAGCAAGTCCGCAACCGCCCGGCGCGCCGCAAAAATGGCCGGAGCGATTGGATTTGATGAAAAAATCCGTCGAGCAATTGGATCAATTCTGCGAGCAACAACCGCGTGCGTTGAAAAAGCGGATCGTAAATGCGCCTCGCGAATTGGATTATCGCGTGATGCAATTTTCCGCGGATGAAACAAAACAAATCCGCGCGAATGGCTCACGGCTTTGCGGTGTTCTCGGCGACGCGCAATTTCACGCGGTTTGCGTCGCGCTGGAATTGCACCGGCTGCATCAAAAGTTGGGCGCCGCAACGAAAAGCTACATTTTGCCGATGCCCGTCGGCCTGCGGCCGAAAGGCCGGCTCGAACCGTTGTTCAGCAACCAGGTGGACATGCTCATGCTGCAATTATTTCCGGAACAACTGGAAACGGCGGAACAAACCGTTGCGGCGATAAAATCGCAGGCGGCGCAGTCGTTCCGCGAAAATTCTGTCAGCTACGGAAGAAAATTATCCGGGCTTTTCAGTTTTTTGCCGCTGCCGGTTTACATGGCGGTTTTGAAACACGGATTGAAGGGCGAAATTTGCTCCGTCTTTTTCGGCGACACGGCAGCGGTGAATCTGCGGCTTGAAAATTTTCTCGGCGTTCCAGTGAACCATTTTACGCACGTTGCCGCGGTGACGCCTTCGCCGGGACTGGGCGTGATCTTTTATTATTTTCGCGGCCAACTGCGCGTCACGATCGTTCATGCAAAAACAGTTTTAAGCGACGCCGAAGCAAGTGAATTTGGGCAAAATCTCCGCGCCCGATTATTGAATCCATGAGCGAGCGTTTCGATATCATCGTTGCCGGCAGCGGCGCGGCCGGAATTGCCGCCGCCGTTTCCGCCGCGCGCGCCGGAGCGCGAACGTTGTTGTTCGATAAAAATTCGTCCGTTGGCGGAACCGGTGGTTTGAGCGGATTGACGACGTTGTGCGGGCTTTATGATGATGCCGGAAATTTTCTCAACGACGGTTTTTCGCGGGAATTTGCCGAAGCCATTTCCGAAACCGCGCCGGTAAAAATGGGAAAACTTTGGGTTTCGCCGTATCGTCCGGAAAAATTTTGCGCCGTCGCAGAGAGTTTTTTCAGCAAAGAACCAAATCTGCAAACGCGCTGGAATTCTTCAATCGAAAATGTCGTCGTAAAAAACGACAAAATTCTTTCGGTCAATGGATTTGAAACGCGTGCTGTCATTGATTGCAGCGGCACGGCGGAGATCGCGCAAAAGACAGGATTGGAAACGCTGGCGACGGATGAGCGGACGCAAGCATCGTCGGTCGTTTTTACGCTGGAAAAGGTCTGGCGCAATTTGCAAACGCCGGCGGATGCCGCACAGATTTTATTACCGCTGGCGCGCGCCGGATTTCCGACGGCCAATTTCCAGCCGAATCCAAAACCAAATTCTGTCACGGTAAAATTTTCCGGAACGCCGGAACAGGCGCCAGCGCTGGTCGAATTCTTGCAAAAAAATGTGCATGGATTTGAAAATTGTTCGGCGCCAACCAAATACTTTTCCATCGCCCGAAGGGCAGGGCGGATGATTGTTGGGGAATATCTCCTGACCGGCGCAGATGTTCTTGCCGCCAAAAAATTTTCCGATGCGGCCGCGCGTTGTTCCTGGCCGGTCGAGCAATGGAATGAAAAGGGCGCGGTTCGATTCCGGTATTTGCCGTCAGGTGAACATTATGAAATCCCTGCGCGCGCGCTCCGTGCGGCGAAAATCAAAAATCTGTTCATGGCCGGCAAAACCATCAGCGCGGACGTCGATGCGATTGCCAGCGCGCGGGTGATGGGATGCTGCCTGGCCACCGGCGCGGCGGCGGGAAAAATGGCGGCGGAGACGCTGAAAATGTAACAACCGGAATAAATTTCTCCCTTCCAGTCCTGGGGTTGACATAAAGGGCGAGCAAAAATAAACCGTGCCTTATGCATTGGAAAATCAAAAGGGAGGCTACCCTTTTATGGCTTTCAAGCTGCGGATACTCCGTGGCTATGGAAATTTCCTCGCGTAGCGACGGTTGAATCTCGTCAAAAAGCTCGTTGTCCTCCCGTGCCGGATAAACTTCCTGTCGAGGAGGATGGATTTCCTGCAAAGAAGGACAGCCATCCTGCCGCAGAGGATAAACTTCCTGCCGCAGAGGACGGCCATCCTGCCGTCCATGACGCGCTTCGTCTCGCGGAGGAACAACTTCGTCTCAAGGACGGCGGGCATCCGGTCGAGGACGGCGAACTTCCGATTGAGGAGGATTTGGCGTAAATCGGGCAAAATCCCTTATTTTCGACAGGAAATGCCTTTGCGGGTCTTGCGGTCCGGGAAAACGTCGTTTCAATAGCCGAAGGGTGGCGTTCCACGAGTCCCTGATTTCTAAACATCCAGCGGACTGCGCACACCGATGCCCGGCTTTTGCATGACGTGCGTGTAAATCTGCGTCGTCGCCACGTCTTTGTGTCCCAGCAAATCCTGAACGGTTCTGATGTCATAACCATTTTCCAACAGATGCGTGGCAAAGGAATGGCGCAACGTGTGGCACGTGGCATTCTTCAAAATGCCAGACCGCTTCACCGCTTCCTTCATCGCCCGTTGAATGGGTGTCTCCAATAAATGATGCCGTTTGCGGATGCCGTCCAACGGGTCAATACTCATTCGGCTTGAGGGAAACAGCCATTGCCAGCCCGGCTCCGCATCGGCATTGGGATATTTCCTGGCCAAAGCTC